>CAVWLZ010000025.1:0-128279 GCA_963755955.1 uncultured Solirubrobacterales bacterium | reverse complement strand
AGGGAGCGGCGCGCTGATGGCCGCCACGCTCGCCGAGGCGCTGCGCGACCTCGACGCCGCCGCGCTCGTCCGCGACAACGAGTCGCTCGGCCGCATCCGCTCCGCGCTCGAGGCGAACACGACGCCCGAGGAGGCCCAGACGATCTGCGAGACCCTGACGCACTTCGTGCTCGCGCGGACCGGCGAGCGGCTCACGACCAACTTCGCCCGGGCCCTGCAACGGCTGACCGAGCTCCAGGAGAGCATCCAGTCGACCTACGACGCCTCCGTCGCCGGCGGCCGCCGCCCCCCGGCCGGGCTGTCGGAGCAGCTGCGGCCAAGTCTCACCGAGCGCGCCGAGCTGCTCGACCGGATCACCCGGGTCGTCTCCGATCCCAACGAGATCGAGTCGACGGCGGCCTCGACCGACGTCGTCCGCGACCTCGAGAACGAGGGCCGCCCCGCGTCCGAGGCGCCCGACGAGCCCGACCGCGCCGACCTCCGGACCGAGCCCGACGACCCCAACCTGCCGCTCGGCTCACGCCAGGCCGCCGCCGAGGTCCGGCAGGAGCTCGCGCCGATCCAGCCGCGCGATCGGCGCCTTCGCTTCTCGCCGACACGGACGCGCAACCGGCCCTACGCGCACGAGCAGTTCATGCTCCTGCGCGATTACGACCCGATCGCCGCCGGTCGCGGCTACGAGGTGCGACTGAACGGGTGGGACTCCGACCCCGCGGTCAAGCCCGGCGCGAAGCCCACCCAGCGACCGCTCGACCTCGACGGCATCCGGCGGATGGGTGGGACCGACCGGTTCGAGATGCTCGAGGCGAAGTACGCCGGCGAGGAACTCGGACCCGATCAGGCGCCCCCGCAGGACCAGATCGACCACATGCGCGGCCAGTTCAGCCGTCAGCTCGCCGCGATGGCCACGTTCGGCGATCAGTGCGCCGGGCTGCGGATCGTCACCAACTCACCGGCGCTCGCCGAGTACATGACGGGTCTGCTCCAGGACCTCGCCGGAACGCGCGACCTCGCGAGCGCCAAGATCGTCGTCGAGGTGAAGACGCTGTGAGCGGCAACAGCTTCCAGAGCTTCGACGTCATCCCCTCGGCGGTGCTGTTCGACGGCGTCGTGCCGCTGCCGATCTACGCCGTCACCCAGATCTCGCTGAGCGAGACCTACCACCTGCCGCCACTCGGTAGCCGCGGGGCGCAGGCGATCGTCGCCACCCATGACGACACCGTGTCGCTCTCGGGCGTGCTCGCCGGCCCCACCCGGTACGCCCAGAAGGCGCTGCTCGAGACGCTCGCCGAGTCCAGCAAGCGCGGCACGAAGCTCGCGCTCGTCGGGCCGGCGATGTCCGGGCTCGTGCTCATCACCGCGATGACGATCCGCACCGACATGCAGATCACCAAGCTCACCTTTGGGGCGACGAGCGCCAAGCGCCAGACGCTCGACGTGGGGATCGAGCTCGTCTACATCCCCCCGGCCAGCTCGCTCGCGGCCAAGCTGCTCGACCTCGCCGGGTCGGTCGCCGTCGGGGCGCTCACCGACGTGGGTGGCAACTGATGGCCACGATGCCGCCGATCCCCGTGTCGCGCTACCTCGTGCCGGCCACCGCGCCGGGTCCGCCGGACACCTTCACCACCGTGTCGCTGCCGCTCGCCGGCGGGCTGCCGTTCACGACCGCGATCGACGCCCGCTGGAGCCTCACGCTCCGCTACCCGACCGGGGTCGCGAACTTCTGGCTCGGCGCCGACCCGCGCGAGGTCGTGAGCAGCGACCTGCCCGAGCGGGCCCCGGTGCCCCCTGAGCCCGCCGACCCCGGCCGCGACCCGGTCCGGCTCAGCGTCACCCTCGACCGGGCGACCGAGGCGACGATCCCGCTCACCGCCGGCCTGCGGACGTTCATCGTCGGCGGCGGCACCCCGCCGGCCGCACTCGAGCTGATCCTCCTCGGCTGGACGATCACCGCAGGCACGGTCACCGGCCCGGGCGACTTCGGCTCCTCGCTTCAGTACGCCTGGCGGGACGGCGCCGCCGCGGTCGAGATCTTCGCGACCCCGCCGGTGGCGCCCCCAGTGCTCAAGCGCCTCCCGCGGCTCGTCGACCCGCCCTTCACGCTCGTGCTCATGGAGTCCGAGCCCGCCGTGCTTCGCGACCGTCAGCTCGTCGCGCTCGAGGCCCCGCCAATCCGCCGGGTGGTGAACGCGCGGTGAGCCTCTCGGCGCCCGCCGGGCTCCCCGGCACCGGCGGCGGGTCGCCGCCGATCACCGGCATCGACGCCCGCTGGGTGCTCTCGTTCCAGCGCGAGGACGCCACGGGCGCCCTCACCGGCGACGCCTACGACGTCTCGAGCGACCATTACACGGGAGAGATACAGGCCACGCTCCCGACCGGGCTCGAGGCCGGGACCTACCGCTTCACGATCCGCGGGCTGACCGACGCCGACTATGCGAAGATCAACCTCGCCGCCGCGCAGCGCGAGCGGGTGACTCTGTTCCTCTACTGGGGCGACGGCGGGTCGAGCAACCCGCTGCTCGGCTATGCCCAGAACCTGCTCGGCATCGGCGGCGCATCGCAGCCGAGCGCCCAGCTCCCCGCCGTGGCCAAGGTCGCGGTGCTCGCCGTCACCGGGGTCAAGCGCAGCGCCGGCGACGTCACCTACGACGTCGAGGTCACCGCGCGCGAGCGCGCCTACGACGTCCTCGCCCGGACGGTCGTCTGCGGTGAGACGATCACCGCAAGCGCGTACGCCGACCTCATCGCCGGGCTCGCGGGGCGCGTCGGCCTCGTGTCCGGCACCGACTACGTCTACCACGCGGTCGATCACGAGCCGACCCATCGCAGCGCCGTCCGGACCGGCGTCGCTGCCCTCTCGCTGCTCCAGGCGATGGGCCCGCGGCTCGAGGACGCGTGCACCCAGAAGCACGGGCGCGGCATGTACCTCCAGCGCAACGGCGTCGTGCACATCGGCCCGCGCCCGATCCCGGTCGGAGGCGGCGATCCGGTGACGATCGACGAGCCCGGCGGCCTGATCGAGATCGAGCAGACCGCGCGCGTCCCGATCGACCCCAACTTCCAGGCCTGCAGCGGCGCGGCGACGAGCTCGACGACGGCCGCACCGACGCGGCGGCAGTTCAAGCTCACCTGCCGCGGACGTCCGGACATCAAGCCCGGCGACCTCGTCCGGTTCACCCCGCAGGACGAGGATAGCGCGAACACCCAGGGCGCCGGACTCGTCGGTGCCGTCATCGACGTCGCCGCGTCACTCGGCGCCCCGGTCGCCGCGGGCGGCACGCCGGTCGTCGCCTACGTCGAGTCGGTGCAGCACACGCTCTCGAGAGCCAAGGGCTTCGGCACGATCATCACCGGCAGCGAGATCGCCGATCCCAGCCAGCCCTGGGACCAGCACACGACGATCGCCCCCGGCGCGCGGCGTCCGCCGGCCGCGGTGACTGCCGCCACGCCCGAGGCCCGCGTCGCCGACTCGATCACCGGGCTCGTCCGCCGGCTCGTCGGCGAGTCGACCGGGCCCGAGGTGGGGGAGGTGCGGGCGGTCTCGGCGAGCGGCGACGACGCGCAGACGCTCACGGTGTGGCGCGGGCTCGCCGCGGCCGAGAACGACGGCGCCGCCGGCCAGGCTCGGCGGCTCGACGTCGAGCGCCCCTCACGTTCCAAGCAGGAGGCGGTGCCCTACCTGACGCCGTTCGCCTGGGGGCCGTGCGGGCTCGTGCTGCCCTGCTACCCCGGCACGCGGATGCTGCTCGAGGATCGCAACGGCATCGCCGACGATCCCGTCGCGCTCGGGGCTCTGTGGCAGACCGGGCACACGCCGGCCAACGCGCAGGCCGGAGACTGGTGGCTGAGCCTGCCCGTCGGCGTCGATCAGCGTGACAGCGTCGATGACTCCTGGACGCCGTCGGACTTCGGCGGCGACGCGACGAACGACCTCATCGACGGCGACGGCGCCCGCGCGATCGAGGCCAAGACGCTGTCGATCGACACCGGCGACCTCCAGTCCGCCGGGCACCGCCCTGACCCGATCGACAGCGGCGTCGCCCTGCGTCTGCGCCTCGGCCAGGGTGGCAACACGGCGTCGATCGTGCTCAAGACCGATGGCAGCATCGAGATCGAGGCGAGCGCCGGCATCTCGATCAAGACCGACGGCGACCTCAAGCTGAATGCCGCGAACGTCAAGGTCCAGGTGAGCGGCACGATGGATGTGAGCCACTGATGCCCGACGTCATTACCACCGGCGCAACGCTCGATTGCCCGCACCAGTTCCCGATCCCGGTCACGGCCAGCCGCACGCTGACGATCGGCGGCGTGTCGGTGTTCGGCCAGACCGAGCTGCTCGCCTCCGTCCCGAGCTGCACCGATCCGCAGACGCCGTGCAAGGCGGTGGCGACGGTGGGCGGCGGGCTCTCGACCGCGCTCACCGTCGACGGCTCCGCGGTCGCCCTATCGAGCGTCGTCGCCGCCACCAACATCGGCCCGGTCAGCCTGGTGCCGTCATCTCCGTCCCCGCTGACGAGCGCATGAGCGACCCGATCGCCCCCGCCACGCTGCAGCTCCTGTTTGGCCGGGGACTCGCCGCCGACCCGCTGTTCCCCGGCCTCGACATCGGCTGCGACCTCACGCTCGAGCCGGGGCCGGACGGGACGCGGCTCGCCGAGCACGCCGGGGTCGACAACCTCGCCCAGGCGCTGCGCCTGGCGCTCACCACCGCCTACGGCGTGCTCCCGTTCGACCGCGACTACGGCTTTGACGGCATCAACGCGCTCGTCACCGAGACCGACGCGCGGATGCAGCAGGAGCGGATCCGCATCGCCGTCGCCCAGACCGTCCAGCGCGACCCGCGCGTGCGCCGCGTCACCGATGTCGAGGTCACGACGGCCGCCCCCGGCTCGCGCACGCTCGGGGTGTCGGTGACGTTCGACACGACGGCCTCGGCCGGGCTGACCATGACGATTGAGGGGATACCGAGCGGTGACTGACAGCTCCGACGTACTCAGCATCGATGCCAGCATCACCACCTCCAGCGGGACGCCCGGGTTCGGGGTCACCGCCACCGGCTTCGTGCCCAAGCCGTTCGGCCGGCTGCTGGCCGAGAAGCTCGCCCTTGCCCAGGCGCTGATCGGCCCCGATGTCGACGTCACCCCGGGCTCGCCGCTGCGCTCGCTGCTCGAGATCGCCGCGCTCGAGGACGCCCGCGGCTGGGCGGGACTCGCCGCCGCCTACGACAACCTGTTCGTGGCCACCGCCACCGGTCCGGCGCTCACCGCGCTGGGCGAGGAGCTCGGCCTGCCGCGCCCGTTCCTCGAGGCCACCGGCACGATCACGCTCACGCTCAGCGGCACCCTCCCGTCCGGCGTGACCCAGCTCAGCATGCCGGCCGGCGCGCGCCTGTCCACCCCCGGCGGCCATCACGTCGCGCTCACCGACGACGTCACCCTGTCGGCGGCGACCACCTCACGGGACGTGGGCGTCGTCGCCTTCTATCCCGGCCCGGAGAACAACCTCGACCCGACGAAGACGGTCGGCAGCGAGCACCCGGAGACGATTGACCGCTGGAACGGCAACGACGCCAAGCTCGCCGCCTTCGTCGCCGCGGGCGGCCCGGGCCTGGTGACGATCAAGCACACCGTGGCGCTCACCGGGGGCGAGCTGCAATGGGACGACGCCCGCTACCGGGCGCTGCTGCTGTCGGCGCCGCGCTCGCTGTGGACCGTCGACGCCGTCCAGGTCGCCGCCTCGCTCGTTCCCGGCGTCCGCCAGGTGATCGTCCGCGACGGGGTCGGCGGGCTCGACATCGAGCAGTCGATCTTCGGCGACTTCAACTTCATCGAGCGGCTGTTCTCCAACGATCGCGACCTCGGCAGCCCGTACTACTTCTCTGTGCTCGTCGCCCCGACCGACGCGGCGATCTGGGACGGCCCCGACGGCGTCGCCGCGCAGGTCGCCTCGGCGATCGACGACCTGCGGCCGATCGGGATCTTCCCCCGCATCGTCAAGGCGGTCGAGGTGAGCATCACCGTCGAGGCCTCGATCGTCGTGCGGGGCTTGCCCATCCCCGGCGGCACGCAGGCGAACGTCAACGCCTCGAGCGCCGCCGGCGACCTCAAGTCGCGGCTGTTCGACCGCATCCGCACGTACATCGACAGCCTCAGCTTCGGAGAGCCGGTGCGCGCGGCGGAGATCACCTGGACGCTGATGAACGAGCCCGGGATCGTCGACGTCCAGAACCTGCGGCTGTTGCGCTTTCCCTCGCGGGTCCCGATCCTCGACTTCTTCATCGGGCCGGAGATCTCGCCGGAGTTCGTCGCCGTCGATGAGAACGTGATCCTCGCCCAGGACGAGATCGCCGTCGCCGTCCGCGCCGACGCGAGCCTGACGATCAGCTGATGGCCACCGACACGCTCGCCGCCGCCGCTCACCGCAATGCGCTCGCGCACCTCGTCGGCCCGCTCAGCGCCGGCGCGGTCGAGACGCCGCTCGCGGTCGCCGCCGACGGCACCGTCGCCGTCGACTTCAGCACCCGCGAGCCGCTCCTGCTCGTCGCGCCGCTCGCCGACCTCGACGAGCAGACGCTCACCATCACCGCCACCCCGGTGGGCAGCGACGGGCGTCTGATGGCGCCGGCGGTGTTCGCTCCCTGGACGCCACGCGGCGCGACCGTGCCGCTGTTCGTCCCCGCCGTCGATCCGGTCGCCCGGACCGCGCAGTCGTGCACGCTGAAGCTGACGGCGACGACAGCCCCGCCCGGCGGGGCGGCGACAGCGGTGGCCGCGGCCGCGATCGCCGGCCTGGTCGAGGTCCGGATGATCGAGGGGGTGATCGGACGCCTCGGGTTCATGCTCACCGCCGAGCAGCAGCGGATGCGGCGGACGATGCGGACGCTGATGGCCTCACGCCGGGTGGCGACCGCGGGCGGCGACGCGCTCGACCGGATCGGTGCCGACCTCGCCGTCCCTCGCTTCGCCGACGAGCTCACCTTCGATGCGGGGTCGGGCACGATCGTCCCTCAGACGGTGCCCGGCGGCGAGCCGGACAGCAGCTATCGGCGCCGCCTCGCCACCCGCCGGCCGACGGTGATGCCCGATGGCCCCGGCGTGTCCGGGCTGCTCGCAGCGGCCGGCATCGCCAACGTCACCTTCGCCGAGGTCGACGCTCCGTTCCCGGTGGCCATCCGGGTGTGCGGGGTCGGCGCGAGCGCGGCGGCCGGCAACCTCTTCGAGCACATCCGCCAGACGTACCTCGTGCTGATCGACTCCTCGGCGGCCGCCGACACGATCCACCACGCTCGCCTGCTCGGCCCCGACCAGCTCGCCGCCGTCGACGCCCTGCGCGCGCGGCTGCTCGCCTCCTACACCGTGCCGGCCAACGCCGCCGCGGCCCCGTTCCTCGCCGACGCGCTCGATCTCGCCGCGAGCTGCCGGTCCGCGCTGCTCGGCTCCGGCGCCGCCAAGCTCACCATCACCCGGACCGTCGACACCACGGCCGGCAGCCGCTACGAGCTCGGGCTCGGCTGCGACGTGACGATCCCGGCCGCCGCCGAGCTGACCGCGATGAGCACCGCGCTCGGCACCGTCGCGGCGCCCGCCGACGCCGCTGTGGCCGGCGCGCTCGACGCGATGCGGGCCAACCTCGCCGCCCACCCGGCCGACTCCGCGGGAGCCTGGTTCTGGACGGCGTGCGGGATGCGCACCGTCGAGCAGATCGACGCGACGACGACATACCTCTCGACGGCCGCGGTCGGGCCGCTGACGATCGAGGGCACCGCCCAGGCCGCCGCCGGCACGCCGATCACGCTCCAGGCGGTGCGGCGGGCGAGCGACTCGCCGGACGCCGACGCTCTGCTCGCGCGTTCGGTCGCGGGGACGTTGGCGGCGTGGACCGCCGCGTCGCATCCGGCGTGGACGCCGCTGAGCGCCGCCGACGCCGCGACGGCGTGGAAGGCGGCGATCGCGCGGCCGCTGTCGGACCCGGTCGGTGAGGCGCTCGCCGCCGCCGGGCTGCCCGCGATCACCGATCCGGCCGACGCCGCGGCCCGGCTCGCGCTCATCCCGCCCGCGCTGATCGCCACCGTGCGGCTCGCGCCCGCCGACGCGACCGCGATCCTCGCGCACGACACGGCCGCGGTCGACGCCCTGCGGACGCTCACGGCGGCGGCCCGGACCGCCGGGGTCCCCGCGATGCTCGTGCTCACGAGCGCGACCGATGTCGATCTCGTCTTCGCGGCCACCGGCCTGCCCGTCGCCGGCGTCAACCTCGGCGATCGCGCGGCCGGCGCGATCCGCTGGGCGCTCGTCCCGCTCGCCGGCGCTGTCGCGACCCTCGCCCCGGCCGGGCAGAACTGCACGGTGACCGCCGGCGGCGAGTCCCTCGCGCTCGCCGTCGCCGTCTCCGGTGCCCGTGTCGGCGCTTCCGATCCCTACGAGGCGGCCGTCGTCCTGCCCGACGCGCAGCTGCTCGGCCTCGACGACTACGAGCTGACGATGAACACGCTCGACCGCGCGTGCCCGATCGGCACGCGGATCAACACCTGGACCCTGCGCAAGCAACACGTGGACCTGGACGGAGACGGGCGGGCCGACCCGCTCACGCCGAGCCTGGCCGAGACCTATCGCTGGTATCGCCGGAGCCGCTATCGCGGTGAGGGACCCCCCGGCACGCCGGCCGCCTGAGAGGAGCAGCGATGGAGGACCTGACCAACCTATCGGCCGACACGGTGATCACCCGCCTCACCTCGGCCGGCGTCGGCAACCAGGACGCGGCGCTGATCGCCAGCGCGTGGATCTACCAGAACCTCGCCCAGCTCGGGCGCACGTTCGCCTACGGCGCGGACTTCCCGGCCGTCTCGCCCGATTGCACCTCGTCGTTCGCCGCCACCTTCCAGCACCGCAACTGGACGGACGGCGAGGACGTCGTCCAGGCCGCACCGTCAGCCACCGACGACGGCTTCAACGGCCGCTTCCAGAAGATCCAGGCCGACATCGCCGCGCTCGGCGCCGAGGTGGCGAAGATCTACACCTGCATCGCCACGATGCGCTCGAACCTCGCCGCCCGGCTCCAGGACATCAGCGTCGAGCTCAACCGCATCGACGGCGAGATCCGACCGCGGCCGATCGAGGCCGGGCCGCCGTCCGGGGTGTTCGGCCAGGTCGTCGACAACACGAAGTTCCTCGGCCTCTCGCAGGTCGCCAACCAGACCGTGTCGTTGTGGAACACCGAGCGCGGCGTCATGGTCCTGCCGACCGTCGGCCAGCCCGTCGGCGACCCGAGCAACGACCCCGGCGTCAAGAACGCCTCGGCTCTCGCCGGCTTCGCCAGCTCGGCGGACGTGCAGAGCGCGTTCGCGAGCAAGCCGTTCTCGTCGTCGGACTTCGTGGCCAAGTTCGGCCAGACGACCCTGCCCAGCGGCGCGACGGTCGCCTCGGTCGTCGCCGGCCTCCCGAGCACTGCCCAGTTCAACTCGGTCAACGACCTCGTGACCGCGGTCGGCGAGCAGCAGTCACGCGTGCTCGCCGCCGTGCCCGGCGTGCCGGAGGTGTTCGCCCCGTCCGTCGTGGCCGCGACCGCGGCGGCCGCCGCCGCGCAGCCCGCCACCGCGCCGGGCAGCGCCGCGATCACGACCGTCTCGACGATCCCCGCCGACCAGCAGGCCGCGCTGACCAAGGCCGGCATCACCACCGTCGCCCAACTCGCGACCACCGACGCGGCGACGGTGACCAAGGCCCTCCAGGCCGGCGGCGTCACCAACGTCTCCGCCTCCGACATCGCCGCGTCGCAGGCCACGGCGAGGATCCTCAGCCAGATTCACACCCAGGCCTGACTCGTCGCGTCGCCCCGGGGGCGATGAAACTCGATTCACTTCGGAGGGGTCGAAGCAGAACGCCAGGGTTCACCTCCCGTCGCGATCCGCGCGGCGATCAATGGCGATTCGGTTCTGAGGGGTCGAACCGAAACGCCAGAGTTCGGCAGCCGGCGCCGCCCGGGCCGCGTCCGTTACGCCACCGGCAGCGCCGTTCCGACGCGCCGGGCGACCGCTTCGATCGTCTCCGGCGTCAGTGGCCCGTCGGCGTTGATGCGCTTGGCGAGCGCCTTGCGGTAGAGCAGCAGGTGACCGCGCATCGTGGCCGTGCGCAGCAACGGCAGGTCGGCGACGAGGAAGCAGATCACGCCCTGGACAGCGATCGCGGCGTGCTCCGGTCCGAGCGCCGTTCTCACCGCGGCGACCTGGCGATCGAGACCGTCGAGGTAGTGCGTCCGGTTGTGTCCACCAACACGCAGCCTCGGCGGCCCAAACCACGCCGTTTCGATCTTCACCGCGCCCTTGACGTTCTTGGCGTCGACGACGTACACCCCCGACGGGCCGATGGCGATGCAGTCGATGTCACCGTGGCCGCGCGGCATGCGGCGGTTGAACAGCGTGACCGCCGGTCCGTCGCCAGTGCGTCTGCTCAGCGACCGTTCGAGCGCCTCCTCGCCACGGGCGCCGATCGCGAAGGCCTGCTCGTCTTGCGGCGGGGTTCCGAGCGCGAGCATCAGTCCGCCGAGGCGAGGGTGGGCCGCCCGGACCGCCGCTTCACGGCGATCGCGCCGCCGGTCGTGCTCGCGGCGGATGCTCGCTCCGGCCTGGCCGCGGTCGAGCGACGGGGCGGCCGGCTGACCTCCCGGAGGCGGGACCGATCCGCGGCAGGTCAGGCACGTCACCGTCCGCTCGGTTGAGTCCCACCAGGCGCTCGTCCCGCGTGGCACGGCGACCCCGCACGACGCGCATGCGTCGTCCCGTTTGAGGATCAGCACCCTCCCGGTCGTCGCCCTTCCTGGCATCACACACTCCCGCTCGATGAAGTGAACGGCAACCGCAATCGCCCCGCGCTGCCCGACCAGCTGCCGTAACTATTCGCTCTCTTCGCCGCCGCGCCCGCACCGGGTGAGTCCTTGCGCGCGGTTCTCACCCGTTCGTCCAATCCGAAGCCTGACCGCGGCAAACTTGTGCGAACCCGTACTATGGCTCGCCATGGTTACGACGGATCAGGCCAGGGGCACTGGCAGCACACGGAAGTTGGGCGTTGCGCTCGTCGCGGCGCTCTGTCTGTGCCTCCTTATTTCTGGCGGCGCATCGGCGGCGACGAGGGCGCCCTCCGGGCTTGCCTTTTACAACCCGCCCGCGCATCTGATCGCGGGCAAGCCGGGCACCGTCATCTGGTCGCGGACCGTGCATACGCCCTCGGGGCTGCCCGCCGCCGGGCGCACCACCTTGGTGCTCTACCGCTCGGTACTGCCCAACGGCAAGTCAACGCCCGTCTCCGGGCTGATCTTCACGCCCCGCGGCAAGGCGCCCAAGCACGGCTGGAAGCTCATCAGCTGGGCCCACGGGACGACCGGAATCGCCGACATCTGCGCTCCGTCCCGCGACGTGTCGAACCCCTACGCGGCGTATATGTATCCCGACTTCAACCAGTGGCTGAAGAGCGGTTACGTGGTCGCCCAGACGGACTATCAGGGACTCGGGACGCCCGGCACACACCTCTACCTGATCGGCCATCCCGAGGGCGCCGCGGTCGACAACATCGTGCTCGCCGCGCGTCACCTCGACCCCGCCGTCGGCCGCAAGTTCGCGATCGCCGGGCACTCCCAGGGTGGCCAGGCCGCACTGTTCGCCGCCGCCGAGGCCGGGCGCGACGACCCCGGATTGACGCTCGTCGGCGTCGCCGCCTTCGCCCCGGCGTCGCACATCACCACCGAGTTCAAGGCGGCCGGCTCCCTGACGTCGCCGGGCGGAGGTCTGTCCGGGATCGGGGCACTGATCGTGACCAGCGCCGCGGCGGACTCGCCGGCCGTGCACCTCAACGCGCTGCTCACGCCCGCGGCCCAGCAACTGCTGCCCGAGGTCAAGACCGAATGCCTCGGGGCACTGTCGAAGCCGAACTCGTGGGGTGGATTGGCGCCGGCCAAGCTCCTCACCGGAGCCGACCGGACCGCCCTCTACAAGGTTCTCGATGGCATGAACCCGGCGCTGGTGATCCGTTCCCCGGTCCAGATCCTCCAGGGTGTCGACGACCAGACCGTCTACCCGGCGCTCACCGACCTGCTGGACGGCGAGCTCGTGGCCAAGGGCGACAAGGTCGACTACCGGAAGTTCCCCGGCACGACGCACAGCACCGTCGTCATCAACGCCTTCACGACGGCGACGAAGTTCCTCGCCAAGCACTTCGGCTGAGCGCTTCGGTCAGCCGCGCTCGTCCTCGGCGAGGATCCGCGGACTGTCGGTGATGATCCCGCGCCGCCGCAGCCGGCTGACGAACGGCTCCTGGTCTGGGAACGTGACGACCTTGGCGGCGTTGGCGCGGAACGCGACCCGGAGCGCGTCGGCGTCGAGCTCCTCGAGCTGACCGTCGATCTCATAACGAACCCCGCCGTAGCCGGCGGCGACCTCGAGGCGCAGCTCGGTGCCTTCGCCGATGACGAGCGGGGGCCGGACGCCGCCGTGCGCAGGGAGCGGAGTGAGCACGAAGGCGGCGAGGTCAGGGGCGAGCAGCGGTCCTCCGGCAGCGAGCGCGTAGGCGCTCGAACCGAGCGAGGTGCTGACGATGCAGCCGTCGCCGGCGAAGCGGGCGAAGAGGATCTCCCCGAGTGAGGCACTGATCCGGATCTGGCCCTCGCCCTGGCGGCCGACGACGATATCGTTGAACGCCTCGAGCGTGCGCCCGTCGAGCCGGATCTCGAGTGCGGGCAGGCTCCGCGCCTCCCAATCGCCGGCATCGAACCGGTCGAGAGCAGGGCCGACCTCGTCGCCGCTCACCGTGGCGAGCGCGCCGAGGCTGCCGCAGGCGATCCCGAGCACCGGCCGCTCGGTGCCGGCGCCGTTGCGGATCGCGGCCAGCGCGGTGCCGTCTCCGCCGATGGCCACGATCAGGTCGCATTCGGCGGCGTGGCACTCGTCGAGGAGCGTGCGCTGCCGCCGGGCGAACGGAAGCTGCCCGACCTGGGCCTCGGACCGCTCGGCCCACGCCATCAGCGCGTGGAGGGGCTGCGCGATGTCTCGCGTGGGATGAGTGACAAGTCCGATCCGCCGCAGAGTCATGCCCATCAGCCTAGAACGCCCGGCGTAAAACCCGCGTCGGCGCGCTCACCGCGCCGTAGCTCAGCTGGCGCAGCTCACTCCGTCGGTCGTCTTGCCGCCGGCCAGACACGGCAGGATCTTCGGCGGCTGCCAGCTGGTGGCACCGAGGATCCCGGCGACGCTCGTCGGCAGGTAGAGCCGCATGATCAGCCGGAAGGCCCGGCCGGCCGGCGAGGGCAGCCAGTTGCGGCGCTGGAGCGCGGCACCCGGGGCGGCCGGCTGGATGTAGATGTCGAGCGACCCGTCGGGGTTGTAGTGGACGTTCGAGCGGTTGTTGATGAGGTAGACGTTCGCCGGGTTGGGGACGAAGTAGCCGCTCGAGTCGTACATCGTCAGCGACCAGAACGCCCGCACCGGGAACGGCAGGTCGCGGGCCTGGATGTGAGCGACGTAGCGTGCGGAGCCGGTGAGGGGGTGGAGGTTGAAGTCGGTGATCGTGAACGGGTAGATCGCCAGGGTCGGCAGCGGCGCGCCGAGCCCGATCGCGTCGACGATCGCCCGCGTCTCATAGTCGGTGCCGTAGCGGCCGGTGCTCGCGACCATCCAGCCATCGTGCTTGGGGGCGGTGGCGAGAAAGTGCGTCTGGATATCGTGCTTGATCTCGAGCGCGCCGGCCCCGACCGCGTCGCGGAGACCCTGGCGGGTGGCCGCGGCGAGAGCCGGGTTGCTGCCTGGATGCAGGCCCGGGCCGATCCCCACCGTGGCGAGCTGGGCGAGCAGCGGTCGGTCGGCGGCGGGCGGGCGGAACGCCTTCAGCTGATCGCCGAGCGCGTTGAAGAACGCCATCGGGTCCTCGCCAGTCTGCGACCCCGGAACCGTGTACGTGATCGAGACCCGGTGCGGGTGGCGCGGACGCGACGGCGACCAGTGCGTGCCCCAGTCGCTGAGCGGCGTGATCGACAGCTCGTTCTGGATGCGGACGACGTTCGGGGTGTCGGCGGCGTTGCGGATGTAGGTGCGGCCGATGATCCACACGCGCGTGTACGAGGAGCGCAGCAGGTGAACGCCGGTGGGCAGGTGCCCGTGCCAGCCCGGCGGGACGACGGCGTAGTTGCCCGGCGGGTGCCCGACCGCGCCGATGTTGGCGAAGTTCGTCGTGTACGGATCGAGCAGCTCGAGGACGATGAAGCGGTGCTTGACGACGGGCAGGTGGACGACGACCGGTTGCGGCGCGAGGTTCAGCCAGGCAATCGAATAGAGCGTGTCGTGATTGGGCGCGACGACCGTCTTGTCGGCCGGGCCGGTGAGGTGCCGGATGTGGCTGAACTGGTTGACCGGTCCGCCGCCGTTGCCGTCGGGCACGTTGATGCTCGTCGCCGTCCGGAACACGCGGTTGGTATCGAGCAGCGGGTAGCCGTAGACGTAGGCCCGGATCCCGAGGCTGTACGCGCGCTGGTAGGCGGCGCTCTGGGCCGGGTCGCTCGCCCGCCGGCCCGTCGCGGCGTGCGCGGTCGGGAGCACGCTGAGCACGGCGAGCACGGCGATCAGCGCGGCCAGCGCCGCAGGCCACACGATCCGGGGGGTCATCCGTCCTGTCATCGGTCCTCTTCTCATCGCGGGGAGATGCCGTTCTCCCGTCGCGGCCACGATAGCGGCGCCCCCGCGGCCGGCGCGGTCACCCGTCTTTTAGTGAAATCGCCCGGCCGGTCGACGCAGCGCGGCGACGAGCGACGCCGCGCGCAGCTCCGGCGCGGACGCGTCCGGGCAGGCGCCGGTGTTCTCCGCCTGGCGCGCCGGCGCCTGCGGTCCGGCGACGAACACCTGGCCGCGCACCGAGTCGAGCGCCGACTCGTTCTTGCCGACGCTGTTGATCTCGTCCCGCGTGCCCGCCGCGCCGAAATGGCCCGGCCAGCACACCCACGGCTGCGCGGCGATGTCGACGAGCGGTGTCGTCGCCGCCGGGAAGGCGAAGCGGCCGCCGCCGCAGACGAGCCAGTCCTCGAGCGCCGAGGTGGGCTGATGGCGCACCTGGGACCCGCAGCCCGGCTCATAGGTCGGGTGGCCGCCGAACGCGGCCTGCACGACGGCGTGGCCGCCGGCCAGCGCCACCACCGGGCTGCCCCACCGCAGGAACTGCCCCTCGTTCGAGTGCCGGGCCATGTACAGCCACTTCGGCGCGAGCGTGGTCGCGTCGAGCAGCACGTCGATGTGCTCCCAGTCGCCTTGATGGAGGTCGACGTTGAGCTTGTCCCCGGCGAGCGGCGCCGCGTTCATCAGGGCGTCGGTGGCGAGCAGCGGGAAATAGTTGTACGGGTAGTAGAACCAGTACTCGAGCGGGATGAAGCGCTCGCTCACCGGCACCTCGGGCTCGGTCGCGCGCGGCGTCGGGAACGCGGTCAGGCCGACCGTCGGACCGAGGTAGAAGTAGATCTGCCCGGTACGCCACGGCTCGAGCACGCCCGGATCGGCGAGCCAGCGGTGCAGCGGACCGGTGCTCACGTACTGCCCGGACTCGAAGGACTTGAACTGGCCGATGCCGTGCGCGTCGTGGGTGAGCCGGACGGGGAACTGGAGATAGTCGCTGGCCAGCGCCCCGGCACGAGTGAGGTCGCCCGCGTTGAGGGCCGCGCCGCAGATCGGCGCGCTGCGGTGCTGCATCAGGCACGTCGGCCCGTTCCCCGGCCCGCGGTCCTCGAGCAGCGCGTTGACCGACACCGGCCAGAAGCGGTCCGCGGCGGAGACGAGCAGCGTCGGCTGGTAGCGCAGCGCGAGCGCGGCGATCCCCGACGGAGTCGTGTGGTCGGCCGCGATCGGCGCCTCGTCCTCGGCCGCCCGCACCGGCGGTCCAGGCGACGACTCGACCATCACCCCGGCGCCGAGCGCGGTGTCCTCACGCGCGTCCGTGAGCCGGCCCGGCGCGACCCCCCGGCACGTCCCGCGCTGCGCGTGCAGGTCGACGTTGAACAGCGGCGTGACCGCGCCGCCGACGCCGAGCGCCCGCAGCCCGAGCGTGACGAGCGACGGGCGCTCACCGGAGTCGAAGCTCGCGTTCGGGCCGCCGACCGCGACCGTGCGCACCTCCGCGGCCGGCACGAAGCGCAGCCGCTCGTCGATCGAGGTGGCGTCGGCGAGCGGCGTGCAGGTGGCGAGAGACACGCCCTGCGCGTTGTGGCTCAGGTAGCCGCCGGAGAGCGTGGTCGACGCGGTCGTCACCGTCACACCCGGGAACGACACCGGGGGGATCGCGTGATAGGCGAGGCTGAGCAGGGCCACGATCCCGACCAGGATCCACGGCAGCGGCGAGCGCAGGAGCTCGGCGGGACCCGACGGCGGCGAGAGCCGGGCGAGTCCGCGGCCGAAGGTGGCGATGGCGACACTGGTGAGCACGATCACTCCGAACGGCGCCGAGCAGAACAGGGCTGCAACCGCGAGGACGAGCCACACGAGGACGTGGGCCCACGGGTGGGCGAGCGGGTCGAGCCGCGTGAGCAACTGGTGCAGGGCGATAAAGAAGACGAGCCAGCCGACGATCAGCACGCTGCTTCCCAGCGCGGCGTTCCACGCCGTGGGGAGGATCGCCACGAGCTTGTCGGCCAGCCACAGCGACAGCAGCCCGGCGACGATCAGCAGGTTGAAGCCGGCGATGATCCTCACCGCACCGTCGCCGAGCGGGGCGAGCTTCGGCGGCTGCGGTGGCGGCGCGGCGGCGGCCTGCGCATCGTCGTGGTGGCGGTGGACACGACGGTCGGCGAAGCGCCGAACTGCGGCGCGGGCGCCCGCCCGCGCGCTGACCCGCTCGAAGCCGGCCGCGAGCGCCTCGTGGTGGTGGCGCGTCCGGGCCGCCTGGCGGCGGTCGCGCTCGGTGACCGGCCGGTGGTCCCGGGCGTTGCGTACCCCGCCCCTGCGAACGATGTCGTGCCAGTCCTGGCCGTTGACGTCCCACCGGAACGTCGCGGTGAGATAGGCGAGTGCGCACAGGACCGCGAACGCCGCCGTCGTCCCGATCGCCGAGCGCAGCCCCGCCCCGAACAGCTGTCCGGTGTTGAGCGCGCTCACCCCTACGTCGCCGGGAAGCCGCGCGGCGGTGAAGCTGATCCAGGTCACGAGCACCCCGAGCAGGTAGATCGCGACGAACAGTCCGACGGTCGCCGCGACCGCCTCAAGTGTGGTCCGCAGCGCCCGCCCCCCGCCGGGGTGGGCCGGAGCGCGGGGCGACCCGCTCACCATTGGCTCGCCGCGCCGTGTGCGAGCGCCATCACGGTCAGCTGCGGGTTGACGGTGATCGCGGTCGGGAACACGCTCGCGTCGCACACGTGGAGGTTCTCGAAGCCGTGAACCCGCAGTGTCTCGTCGACGACGCCGCGGGCGGGATCGCGGCTGATCGCGTTGCCGCCCTGGGGATGGCCGGTGTTCAGCGAGATGTCGCTCGCATCGGTGACGAGGTCCCCGACCGCGAGCCGGGCGAGCTCCTCGGCGGTGGTGAACTCGTGGTAGGCGAACGTCGCCGGCATCACGCACTCCGCCCCCGCCTCGAGCAGCAGCGGCCCGGCCTCGCGCAGGCCGCCGAGCAGCACCGCGAGGTCGCCGACCGATGGGGTGAAGGCGATCTCGGCGCCGCTCAGCAGGTCGCGACGGCGCAGCACATGGCTCCCGCCGGGCGAGCTCCCGGCGATCACCCCGAGGCAGGCGAGCCGGTCGTAGCGCTGCATGTTGCGCTCGTGATCGCCGAGCCACCCGGGCATGACGAGCGCCTGCGACATCACCGGGTTGAACCATGTCTCGATCCGGTAGTCGAACGGGCCGCCATCGCGGAAGTGCGACATCTGGAGGCCGCGCTCCGGACGCGGCTGCGTGCGCAGGTACGGCTCGGGCTCCGGCGGCCCCGGGTACTCCGGGCGCTCGCTGAACCGCGTGTAGCCGGTCGCGGGGTAGCTGCGCGGGTCCCCGTAGTAGCCCATATAGGTGAGCTGCATCGCGAAGCGGATCGCCGACTGGACGGTCGTGCGCAGTGGCCCGAGCTCGGAACGGGTGGCGACGTCGGCGAGGAACCGGCGCTCGATGAACCGCCGCCGCGCCGAGCGCTCCATGAACGGCAGCGGCAGCCGCAGGAAGAGCAGCGGCAGCAGCCCGTCGACCCACAGCGACAACCGCAGTCGCCGCTTGTAGCCGATGTCGAGCGACGCCCAGTAGTGGTCGGTCTTCGTCGCGATCTCCTCGGGCGCGACGAGCGGGCGGGTGAGGATCGCGTCGGCGACCGCCGCGAGCACGGCGTGCTCGGCCGGCCACAGGTAGCGCAGGTCGTACCTCGCTCGCAGCGCCCGGTGCAGCAGCCACACGAGCAGGCCGGTGGCGAGCACCGCGCCGATCAGCCACATCAGCGCCCGCGAGCCCGGCGCGATGTCGAGCGCGGGGATCAGCTTCGCCAGCCAACGTGGTGGAGGGAACGCAAAGCCGGTGTCCCCGGCGAGGAGCGTCAGCACGAGCAGCGTGATGATCACGACGTGCCCGGCGATGACGAGCGTGATCAGCCGCGCCCGGCGGGCGAGGTCTGCCGCGGCGAGCGCGGTCAGCGCCGCGAACAGGCAGTCCTTGGTCACCGAGTTGATCGCATACGGCCGCGTGGCGGCAGGGCCGCGGAACACCTCCGGGAGGTAGATGGCCGCCTCGAGCGCGAACAGCACCGCGCCGGCGATCAGCCACCCGCGCAGCTGCTGCTCCTCCCGGCTGAGCCGTGGTCCCGACTCCGTTATCGACGCCATCTGCCCCCGCCGCGACCTCAGAAGGTGTCTAGCCCCGGTGTCACCTGGGCGTCGGAGCCGTCCGGCATCGACCCCGGCTTGGCGCCGATGTACTCGCCGGAGATCTTCCCGCCGCTCACCGTCAGCTTGAGGAACCCGTAGTGCTTCGCGTCGCCATACTCGAACACGACGTCGCTCCCGACCTGCTGTCCCGGCGCCGCGCCGGTCGCGAGCTGGTGGAGGTTGTGGTAGCCGCCGTTGCCGGAGACGATGTAGGGAACCGGCTTGCCGTTGACGGTGCGCGTGAACCGCTGATAGTCGTGGACGTGGCCGGAGAGGACCAGATCCGGCCCGCGCCCGGCGGCGGCGACAGCCTGATCGATCAGAGCGCCCATCCGCTGGCTGCCGCCGTGATGGGCGTCGACCGAGTACGGCGGGTGGTGCAGGCCGAGGATGATCGGCTTGTCGGCGGGCGCGTTCTTCAGCTCCTGGGTCAGGCGCGTGACCTGCTCGGGCTCGAGGTGGCCGCCGTCCGGCACGTTCGAGTACACGGCGATGATCGTCACCGCGTCGAGCGCCAGCGTCCACTCGCAGTACGGCAGCGTCTGGGTGTGGCGTCCATACTCGAGCTGGGGGTCGTCCGGCGGGTTGCCCGCCGTGCTCGCGCAGAAGTTGGCCATGAAGCCGCTCAGCGACGTGTCGCCCGGCAGCGGGTCGCCGTCGTGGTTGCCCGGGAAGGCGATGATCGGCTTCAGCAGCTTGGCGTAGGCCTCGTAGAACTGATCCATGTACCCCGTCTGGCCCGAGCCCGCCAGGAGCGCCTCCTGGCCGTTGAAGTACACGATGTCACCGAGGATGAGCACGAACGCAGCCCCGTCCTGGTTCTGCTGCATCGCGCAGCTGACCGCGTTCTGCGGCGACGGCGTCTTGACTCCGCCGACGTCTCCGCAGACGAGGAAGGTCAGTGAGGCTCCGGGGTCGGTGATCCCGACCTCGGCGAGGTTGACCGGCCCGGGTGCGTAGGGCTGCGGCAGGGGTTGTATGGCGGCACTGGGGAACGACTTCTGCAGCTGGCTGGAAGCCGAGGCGTCCGGGATGCCGACCTGTCGCGTCATGGTGTGCTCCTCACCGAGGTTGTCTGTTGGTGTCGTTCACTACTTGGAGTCGACGGCCACCGGCTCGCAGGGTCGCTTGACGTGGACCGAGTCCCGCATGCAGCCTGTTGTTGCTCGGCGTGAAGCCCGGCACGTTGCCCATCTCACCAAACCCCCTGCGTCGTGAACCCGTTTCGCCACCTCACGGCGCGCGGTGCGGGTTCGCGCCACCTATGACCGGCTCGGGACCCCTGATAGCCCTCCGTGCCAGCGTGTTCCTGTCCCTGGTTGGGACAGGCGTGAACGTAACTCGCGCGCGTGATCGCGTCAAGCGGCGGATTTGCGACCTAAGAGCACGTATGGCGAGGCTTGATACAAGATCTGGCAACGGCGGTTGCCGGTCTGCCCGCCGGCCTCACGTGCGCGTGAGCAGCGACTCCCGCCGGGTCGGCGGCGCGCCGGTCCGGAACTGCTCGATGTAGGCCGCGAAGTCCCAGCTGTCGAGGAACTTCTTGGCCGCGGCGCGACCGGACTCGAACAGGGCGCTCGCGCGCTGCGCGGTGATGTCGAACTCGGTCGTCCCCACCCCGAGCGTGGGGATCGGGATCGTCCGCGCGTAGTTGGCCTGGTCGACGTAGAAGCGGTCGCGGGCCTCCATCATCGTCTCGGCGATCGCGCGCACGAAGTCGATGTCGTCGTGGATCGGCGGCAGTTGCTCGCCCTGTGGCGGCGTCGGCACCAGCGGCGCGGTCTGATCCGGTGCCACCAGCAGCATTCCAAAGGTGGGGAACGCGGGCTTCACGCCCGGATCGGTGTCGAACAGCCAGATCGGATAGTTCGAAAGCATCCCG
This sequence comes from uncultured Solirubrobacterales bacterium, assembly GCA_963755955.1. GTDB lineage: Bacteria > Actinomycetota > Thermoleophilia > Solirubrobacterales > Solirubrobacteraceae > Palsa-465. Next base: position 107,542 of record CAVWLZ010000025.1, on the reverse strand, counting down.
CCGTCGACGATCATGTGCTGATCGCCGCTCCGCGGGTTCTTGACGTCGACGGGCTTGAAGAAGACCGGGATCGACATGCTCATCCGCACCGCCTCGGCGATCTCGAGCTCGTCCGGGTCGAGCCCGAGCGCGGTCGCGTCGCGCGGCAGCACGAGCATGCTCCGCGCCGTGATGTCCGAGGCGATGACCTGGAGCCGGTAGGTGCGGCGGGGGTCGGTCGCGTGCTCGTCACGGAGCTGGCCGAAGGTGGTGATCTGCTTGGCGGCCAGGCGCTCGCGCATCCAGCCGAGGAAGTACTTGCCGCTGTGCATGCCGCGGCTGATGAGGAACTGGGCGAGCTCCCCGGGAGCGGAGAGGCGGTCGAGGAACGTCTCGTCGGCGAACTTCTCGAAGTCCATCTCCTTGAGCACGATCTCCTCAAGCTCCGCGCCGGTGTAGCCGGCCGCGACGAGCGCCGCGGTGATCGCCCCGGCCGAGGTGCCGGCGACGCACGCCGGCGCGTAGCCGCGGTCGCTCAACTCGCGGTAGGCCCCGGCCAGCCCGATGCCCTTGACCCCGCCGCCCTCGAACACGAGGTCGGCCTGGAGCGTGCCTGCTCCCGGCTGCTCACCCGCTGCACTCATCCCCGCCTCCTGCCCACGTTGATCCGCCGCGACCCCGCCGGTGCGCGACTTGACCGACAGCCTAGTTCGCGTGCGCGGTGGCGTGCAAGGCCATTTCGGCGCCGACGGGCTCGATCCCCAGCTCGCGGAGCCGCCGCTCGAACGTCGCCATGCGCGCGGTATCGAGATAGAAGTCCTCCTGCTCGACGATCCGGCCCCATCGGGTCCGCACCACCATCACCACGCGGTTGCTGTAGAGCAGCTCGCCGTCCGGCCCGGTCGCCCGGTCGTCGAAGCGCGCGACGAGCGTCATCGCCCATGGCGGGCCACCGGTCCACAGCTCGCGGATCTCGCCGGTGATCCCCGCCCGGGTGAAGTCGGTCAGGAACCGGTCGATGGCCGGCTTGCCGCGGTGGTCGCCGGCCCATCGGTGATCTCCGTCGTTGAAGCGCAGCACGGCGTCGTCGGCGTAGCCCTTGAGCAGCGGCCTGTAGTCGCCGGCATTGAGTCGCTGCACGTCGCGCCGGAACTTGAGACGGACGAGGTGGGGGAGCGCGGCGCGCGCGGCGACGGCCACGCCCGCCCCGGCGAGAGCGCTTCGCTTGTCGATGATCATGCGGTCCTCCCATGGGTCGAGGTGGTGGGGGGCAGCGCCGCGAGCACGAGCGCGACCGCCGAGCGGCCGCAGCTGTCCATCGGTTCGGTGCTGCGGAGCGAGCGGCAGAGCAGGAACGCCCCCTCGAGCAGCGCGAGCACGCTCTCCGCGAGCGGCCGTGCCTGGGCGGCGGGCACGCCGGCGACGATCGCATCGTCGGTCACGGCCCCGAGCCAGGACGCGAAGACGTCGGCGACGGCGAGCCGGAGCTGCTCGTGCGTGCTCGCGATCTCGCCGGCGACGGTGGCGATCGGGCACGCGTCGGCGTAGCCCGTGGCGACGAGCGTCTCGCCGGCGCCGGCGAAGAAGTTCTCGACCGCCGTCGGCAGGTCGGGTGCCTCGGCCGCGATCGCCTGGTAGAGGGCGAGGAAGAACGCGCCCCCCATCCGCAGCACCTCGTCGGCGAGCTGGAGCTTCCCCTGCGGGAAGAAGTGGTAGAGCGAACCGAGCGTCGCGTCGGCTTCGCCGGTGATCTGCTTGATCCCGGTGCCGGCGTAGCCCTGGCGGCGGAAGAGCTCGGCGGCGGTGTAGAGGATGCGCTCACGGGTGGGGGTGGTGGGCGGCGCTCCCGGGGGCGCGGCGCTGTCGGAGTCGGTGCCGGTGGGCGCGGAAGCCATCGCGGTCGGACACCCTATCGCAAGTAGAACGATCTATCTAGGGCAGAAGCGCGCAGCGGATCCGCTGGGCGGCCGAGGCCGCCAGTGGATCCGCCGGGCGGCCGAGGCCGCGAGGCGAATCCTGGCCATCCGGCCTAACCGGCCCGTGGCCGCCGCGGGTAGAAATACGATCCAGGCCGACCACTGCGATGAGAGGAGGTGCGGGTTGCAGCCGCATAGGGAAGAAGCCGGGCCCGCGCACGCTCGTGGCGGCAGGCCGCTGATCGTCGTCACGACCTCCGAGGTGCGGGCCAAGGAGCGGGTGCAGCTCACGCCGCAGGGCGAGCCGCCCCAGCACGAGATGGCGCTCGGGCTCAAGTACCTCACCGCGATCGAGCGCGCGGGTGGCATTCCGGTGGTCGTGCCGCCGCTCCAGCCGGCGGCGGCCGCGGCGCTGCTCGACCACGCCGACGGGGTGTGCCTGTCCGGCGGGCCTGACCTCGATCCCGTGGCCTACGGGCAGCGCAAGCATGCCCAGGCCGGCCCGATGTGGCGGGAGCTCGACACCTTCGAGCTCGCGTTCGCGCGGGAGGCCGACGCACGCGGCGTGCCCCTGCTCGCGGTGTGCCGGGGTCTTCAGGTGCTCAACGTCGCCCGCGGCGGCACGCTGCACCAGCATCTGCCCGACGTCGTCGGCGAGGGGATCAACCACCGCCAGCCCGAGGCCGGCCACCAGCCGACCCATGACGTCACGCTCAAGCAGGGCAGCCGGGTGGCGGAGATCCTCGGTGTCGGTCGCGCCGAGGTCAACTCGTTCCACCATCAGGGCGTCGACGTCCTCGGCGAGGGCCTGACGATCACCGGTCTCGCCGGCGACGGCACGGTCGAGGCGCTCGAGGCGGCCGACCGCGATTTCCTCATCGCGGTGCAGTGGCACGCCGAGTGTCTCGCTGCCCACGACGTCCTGTTCGAGGCGCTCGTGGGCGCCGCGCGGCGCTCCCGGGACGGCGCGCCACGTTTGTCAGTGGCCGCATAAGGGCAGGGCGACGGGATGTGCGGGTTCGCCGGGGAGCTCTCCTTCACCTCGACCGCTGACCGGGCGGCCGTCGAGCGCATGGCGGCGACGATGGCCAGCCGGGGGCCCGACGGCGACGGCTCCTGGCACGACGGCCCGGTGGCGCTCGCCCACCGGCGGCTGAAGATCATCGACCTGAGCGCCGCGGGCGATCAGCCGATGACCGATCGCGAGCTCGGGCTCACGGTCGTGTTCAACGGCTGCATCTACAACCACCGCGAGCTGCGGGCCGAGCTCGAGCGCGACGGCGTGCGTTTTCACTCGACGAGCGACACCGAGGTCATCCTCAAGGCCTACGGGCGCTGGGGCGCCGAGTGCGTGCGGCACTTCAAGGGCATGTTCGCCTTCGCCCTCCACGAGCACGCCGCCCGGCGGCTCGTGCTCGTGCGCGACCGGCTCGGGATCAAGCCGCTGTACCTCGCGCCCGGCCGTGACCGCCTGCGCTTCGCCTCGACGCTCCCCGCGCTGCTCGCCGGTGGCGGCGTCGACACGTCGCTTGACCCGATCGCGCTGCACCACTACCTCAGCTGGCACGCGGTCGTCCCCGCCCCGCGGACGATCCTCCGCGGGGTGCGCAAGCTCGCCCCGGCCACGGTGATGACCGTCGAGGCGGACGGCACCGAGCGGACCGAGACGTACTGGCGGGCGGACTTCAGCCGCCGGGCGCAGGACGCCGACCGCACCGACGAGGAGTGGGCGGAGACGGTCCTCGCGGCGCTGCGCACCGCGGTCGATCGGCGGATGGTCGCTGACGTGCCGGTCGGGGTGCTCCTCTCCGGCGGCCTTGACTCGAGCCTGATCGTCGCCCTGCTCGCGCAGTCCGGGCAGACGGGGCTGCAGACGTTCAGCGTCGGCTTCGACGACGTCGGCGAGCGCGAGGGCAACGAGTTCCGCTACTCGGACATCATCGCCACCGAGTTCGACACCGAGCACCACCGCATCCACGTCCCCACCGACCGGATGCTGCCCGCGGTGCACGGGGCGGTGCGAGCGATGAGCGAGCCGATGGTCTCCCACGACGCCGTCGCCTTCTATCTCCTCTCCCAGGAGGTGTCGAAGTCGCTCAAGGTCGTGCAGAGCGGCCAGGGCGCCGACGAGGTGTTCGCCGGCTACTCGTGGTACCCGCCGCTCGTCCACGCCAACGGCGACGGCGCCGGCACCTACCGCGCCGCGTTCTTCGACCGGCCCAACTCCGAGATGGCCGCGACCCTCGCCGATCCCTACCTGCTCGTCGACGACCCGAGCCGTGACTTCGTCGAGCGGCACTTCGCCGCCACGGGGGCCGACGAGCCCGTCGACCGCGCGCTGCGGATCGACACCGAGATCATGCTCGTGGACGACCCCGTCAAGCGCGTCGACAACATGACGATGGCCTGGGGGCTCGAGGCGCGCACGCCGTTCCTCGACCACGAGCTCGTCGAGCTCGCCGCCGCCTGCCCACCCGAGCTCAAGCTCGCCGCGAACGGCAAGGGCGTGCTCAAGGCCGCGGCCCGGGGCGTCGTCCCCGACGCGGTCATCGACCGGCCGAAGGGGTACTTCCCGGTCCCGGCGCTCTCGACCCTCGAGGGCGCGACGCTCGAGCTCGTGCGCGACACCCTCAGTGACGCGCGCGTCCGCGCGCGAGGCGTGTTCCGTCCCGAGCACGTCCGCACGCTGCTCGCGTCGCCGAACGACCATCTCACGACGCTCGAGGGATCGAAGCTGTGGCAGCTCGCGCTGCTCGAACTGTGGCTCGAGGCGCATGACGTCTGACCTCACCGACGAGGGCTTCAACGAGGCCCACGACGAGGCCGGACACCCTCGGCCCGGCTACGACGCACTGCTCGCCGCGCTCGCCGAGCTCGAGCTCGACGAGCTCCAGCGCGCCGCGACAGCGGTGCTCGCACGCGACGGCGTCGGCTTCGGCGAGGATCCGTTCGTGATCGACCCGGTGCCCCGGATCCTCACCGGGGCCGAGTGGGACGGCCTCGCTGCCGGCCTCGGGCAGCGCCTGCGCGCGCTCAACCACTTCCTGCTCGACGCCTACGGCCGGCGTGAGATCGTCGCCGCCGGGATCATCGACGCGGACGTGATCGATCTCGCCAAGGGCTACGAGCCCGAGCTGTACGGGCGCCTGCCGGGGGACGTGCCCCCGGTCGGCCTTGCCGGCTTCGATGTCGTCCGCGCCCCGAGCGGGGAGTTCCTCGTGCTCGAGGACAACCTGCGGACGCCGTCGGGCATCTCGTACGCGGTCGCCGCACGGCGCGCCGTCGCCGAGCTGCTGCCCGCGGGCCTGCCGCGCCCGCGGCCGATCGACCCGCAGGCCTACGAGCTGCTCGGCGACGTGCTCCGCGCCGCCGGGCCGCCCGCGGCCGGCGAGCCGTTCATCATCGTCCTCACCGACGGCCCGGCCAACGTCGCCTACTACGAGCACGCCGAGATCGCCCGCGCTCTCGACGTCCCGCTGCTCACGCCGCGAGACCTGCGAGCGGATGGCGACGTCCTCCGCGCGCACCTCCCCGGCGGCGGCGAGCGCCAGGTCGACGTCGTCTATCGCCGCACCGACGAGGACCGGGTCCGCGACGGCAACGGGTGGATGACGCCGGTCGCGGAGGTTTTGCTCCCGCCCTGGCTGAACGGGCGGATCGGACTTGTCAACGCGTTCGGCAACGGCCTTGGAGACGACAAGCTCATCCACCGTCATGTCGAGGACTTCGTGCGCTTCTATCTCGGCGAGGAGCCGCTCATCCGCTCGGTGCCGACCGATGTCGTCGAGGCCGGCGACACCGCGGCCGGCACCGACGCCGACGCGGTGGAGCAACTCCGCGACCGGGTCGTCAAGCCCCGCCACGGTCACGGTGGCAAGGGGGTGGTGATCGGGACGCAGGCCGACGACGACGAGCTTGTCGAGCTCGCCGAGGAGCTCGACGAGTGGCCCGAGCGCTACATCAGTCAGCCGGTCGTTCCGCTCTCCTGCCACCCGACGGTGATCGACGGCCGGTTGCAGCTGCGCCACGTCGATCTGCGGCCATTTGCGTTCGCCTCCGCCGGCGAGACGGTGCTGATGCCCGGCGGCCTCACCCGGGTCGCGCTCGAGGCCGGCGCGCTCGTCGTCAACTCCTCGCAGAACGGCGGCGGCAAGGACACCTGGGTGCTCGGCTGACGGCTGGCGCTGCGCCGAGCGCCGACGCCGTCACTCCTGGCAGCTCGGACACCAGTACGTCGTTCGCCCCCCGACGACGCCACGCATGAGTCCTGAGCCGTCACGCGGGCACGCGCCGCCGACGCTGCGGGCCTCGACGAACTCACCGGTGTGCGCGCCGCCGTAGCGCAGCGCGGAGCGCACGGCGGCCCGGAGCTCCCGTCGCAGGCGATCGAGATCCTCGGTGGTCAGCTCGGAGACGCGCCGCATCGGGGCGATCCGCGCCTGCCACAGGGTCTCGTCGGCGAGCAGGTTGCCGACGCCGGAGATCGCGTGTTGATCGAGGAGCTTGGCCTTGATCGGGGCGCGTCCGGCGCCGATCAGTCGGCGGAAGTCCTCGCGGGGGACATTGGCGGCGTCGGGGCCGACATGGCCGAAGTCCGGGTTGAGCGTCGCCCGGCCGAGGCGGCGCTTGTCGCGCAACACGAGCCGGCTGCCGTCCTCGAACGCGACGGTGAAGCGGTCCCAGTGGCTCGGTTCCTCCGGGTTGAAGATAATGTGCCCCGCCATGCCGAGATGCAGCCCGAGCACTGGGCCATCCGCGGTCGTCAGCCAGAGGAACTTCCCCCGCCGCTCGGCGGCGACGAACGTGTGCCCGACGAGCCCGGCCGCGATCTCCCCGGGCCGATGCGGGCGGCACACATACGTATCGCGATCGTCGACGGCGACGATGCGGCGCCCGATCGCGTGCTCGAGCGTCTGACGAGCACGTTCAGCCTCAGGAAGTTCGGGCACAACTCCAGCCTAGAGGGTCGCCGACCTCGCCCGGGGCCGCCCGGTTCAGTGCGCGGGAACCGCACACACCCGCACGTAGCGGCAGGCGACGACCGATGGTTGCTCGACGGGTGCGCCGGCCGCGATCGACCAAGCGAGCCGGATGAACTGCGCGTGCGTCCAGGCCAGCGGCGTGGCCGAGAAGGTCGGCGTGCCCGGCGCAAATCCAGGTTGGCCGGACGGCGGGTTCTGGTCCCAGACCTGCTCGGGGAGGAGGCCGCCGGCATTGGCCGTCCGTGACATCGCGAGCAGGCTCGGCGCGGCGCTCGCGCCGGCGAGCAGCTCGTACTCGCCGCGCTCGCCGGCGAAGATCGGCCACAGGCGCCCGATCGTCGTCTGGCTGCCGGGCGGGAAGCCGATGTTCCACGGCTGTCCGTTGCGCTGCTCGCCGTAGCCGTCGCTCGTGTATCGGTGCCAGAACGTGCCGCGCGGGGTGCTGACGCCGAGCTGCTGGTTGACGACGCGCACCGTGTTGACGATCACCGGGTCGTGCGCGGACTTGATCCCGAGGCGGACGAGCTCGAGGAAGCTCGGGTCGACGACGTGGCGCTGGTCGATCGCCGCTGGGCCGCCGTCGCCGATGCTGTACATCGTGCCGGCGTTGGGGTTACCGTCCTTGGTCAGGCGCAGGTAGTACCTCGGGCCGTAGGGGCCGGTCGTCGTCACGGTCCATCCGTTGACGTGCGCGCGCCAGTCGTCGGCGGTGGCGAGCCAGCGGGCGGCGTCGGCGGTGTCGCCGTTGCGCTTGGCGATGTCCGCGGCGCAGACGAGTCCGGCGATCTCGCTCGCGATCGTCGCCGGCGAGTATCCGGCTTGGTTCTCCCACCGCTCCTCCGGGGTGTAGGGCGCGGTGTGCCCCTGGTCGTCGTGCCAGCCGACGATGAAGTCGGCGGCTTGCTTGACGTGGGTGAGGGTCGCGGCGTCGAAGGCGCGGAGCTGCTCGGCGAGGATGATCGGATCGGCGACCTCGTCGAGCTGGAGATTCGTCCACTTCGGCGCGCCGGTCACGTCGGAGTTCTGGGGGAAGGAGCCGTCCGCCTTCTGCTGGCGGAAGAAGAGGAAGTGCAGGGCGCGCCGGGCGCCGGCGGTGTCGCCGTCGGCGATGAGCGCGGTGGCGATCTCGTAGAGGTCCCGCGACCACACGAGGTGGTAGGCGTCCGACGGGGTCGAGAGTCCGGTGCCCCACGCCCACGGCATCGTCGGTGAGGCGACGAATGCGCCCGGGTGGGTCTTGTCCTCGCTCGCCGCGAGCACCATCTGCGAGACGGCGTATTCACGGCGCTCGGCGGCGGTCGTGAGCGTGGCAGGCGGGGTCCGCAGCGAGGCGAGATAGTGGTGCCAGCCGCGAGCGTAGACGCCGGCAAGTCGAGTAAAGCCGGTGACGAGCGAGGCTCGTGCCGCGCTGCTCGCGCCCGCCGTCCCGCCGGCGAACGACACCGACAGAGTGAGTTGCTGGTGGCCGGGGCGGCCGGTGAGCGGGGTGAGTCCGGTCTCGATGACGTTGCCGTCCGGCGCCGAGCGGTAGTGCGCGGTGAGGCGATAGTGCTGCGCGAGGTCGGTCCCGCCGTCGCTGCTCGAGCCCTTGTAGCCGCACGAGGTCTGGGTCATCGCCGGCTGGGAGAGGACGGCGGCGGCCATCGCGCCGTCGGTGCTGAGCAGCGCGCCGTGTGCGCAGGTACCGGTGTCGTGCATGCCGTCGTTGGACAGCGACGGGTCGGCGAGGACGTAGAGGCGGTAGGCCCGGGAGGTGAGCGACTGGAAGCGCACGCGCATCACGACCGAGGAGCGCGCCGGGTCGGTGACGTAGGTCTTGGTCAGCCGCCAGCTGTGCGCGCGGTCGGTGTTGACCTGCTCGTAGATGAGGCTGTGACCGTCGACGAGTCCGTACCGCTGGGTCGTCGTCGTGCGCTCGGGCGCCGCGAACGTCCGTCCGTCGGTGACGACGAACTGGAGATCGCGGAAGCTCGGGGTGTCGAGCCGCGGGTAGTAGATCTCGCTCAGCTCGCCGTGCTCGAGGGTGAACCAGACGAGGCTCGCGTGCGTGCGGGAGGTGCCGAAGCCCTGCTTGTCGGCGGGCAGCCAGTCGGCCTTCGCCCCGGGCGCGCCGGGGGCGACGCCCGCGCTGTCGACCGTGGCCACCCGCTGAGCGGTGGCCCGGCGCGACGACGCCGCCGCGCCCGCCCCCGGCAACAGCGCCGCGAGCAACACTGCGGCGACGGCGGGCAGCCATATCGTCCTCACCTTCCCCATCACCGGAATCGCTACCCCCGTCCGGCGAGCGTCAATCCGGGGGCGGTCAGCCCGGCGAGGGGCGGCCGTTCCTCGATCGGGACCTCGGCGACGCTGAAGTCGTCCCACGGCCGCATGAAGTGGCCACCGAGGATGGCGGCGCGACCCTCGACCCGGCGCTCGACCGCGGCGAGGACGGCGTAGGCCATCTCGCCGAGCGCACGCAGCGGCTGATGGCGGTTCTGCCGCGTCCCGAGGTGGCACTCGCCAAGCGCGTCGAGCCCGCACAACCGCAGCGCGTCGATCAGCGTCGCCACCTCGACGCCGTACCCGACCGGGAAGGCGATCGCCTCGAGCAGCTCGCGCCGGGCGGCGAACTCGCCGGCGAGAGGCTGGGAGAAGCCGGAGAGGAGCGGCTCATGGAGGTTGAGGAGCGGGCGCGCCATCAGCTCGGTCACCCTGCCGCCCTCGTGCGGGAGCTCGACGCCTCCGGCGCGCAACGGCCGGTCGAAGGTCCCGCGTACGCAGGCGAGCGTCGGATCGCTGAGCAGGGGCCCGAGGAGCCCGAGGAGGTGGCGGGAGTCGGGGACGACGGTGTCGCCGTCGAGGAAGCAGACGAGCTCGCCGCCGGTCGCCGACAGTGCTCGCCACATCGCGTCGCCCTTGCCGAGCGCCGGCCCGAGATCCGGGCGCAGCTCGTCCTCCTGGAGCACGCGGGCGCCGGCTGCGGCGGCGGCGTCCGCGGTGCCGTCGGCCGACGCGGCGTCGACGACGACGATCTCGTCGACGAGTCCGGCCTGCGCGAGCGGCTCGACCGTGCCGGCGAGCACCCCGGCGATCGTCGCCGCGCACTCCTTGGCCGGGATGATCACCGTGACCGCCGTGTCAGCCTTGGCCGTGCGCAGCACGGCAGGGGAGAACTGCTCGGCGCGGTACCGCCGGCGCTCGGCCCAGGCGGACACGGCGAGGTCGACCGACAGGCCACGACGGGCTCGGCCACCGGAGCGAGCCGAGGTGTGGACGACGACGTCGGAGGCCCGGAGCACGGTGATGCCGTGGGCGGCCAGACGCGTGGCGAAGGCGGCATCCTCGAGCGCGGTGACCGGCTCGAGGCCGCCGACCGCGCGGTAGGCGCCGACGGTGATCCCCAGGGATGCGCCGGCGAAGTGATGATGGCCGGCGTCAGGCTCCTGGGCGAGCACTCGCTCCAGGCGGGTCCGGGCATCGCGCGAGCGGCGCCGGCGCACCCCGGTCGGCAGCTGCGCCGCCTCGCCGGGCTCGAGCTCGATGACGCCGGCGACGACCCGGGCGCCGGCGCGGACGTGGTCGAGCTGGCGCGAGAGCCACTCGGGCGTGGGCCGCGAGTCGGCATCGGTGCAGGCGATGAGGCCGTTGGCGTCGGCACGCTCGAGCATCCGCGCGGCCTCGTCCATGCCGAGCCGCCGGGCCGGTCCCGAGCCGCGGCCGGGGCCATCCATCAGCGTGAGCCCGAGCCCGAGCGCGGCGGCGGCCTGCGTGGCGCGTGGGCCGGTGTCGTCGCGGCAGGCGTCGAGCACGACGATGACCCGGAACGATCCACGGGGGAGGGTCTGGGCGGCGAGCGCCTCGAGGCAGCCGATGATGTGCTCGGCCTCGTCCCGGGCGGGCACGACGACGGCGGCGCGCAGCGCCGCTGTCATCCCGGCCATGGTGCGTCCACCTTGATCAGCTCGGCACCGCGCTCGTAGTCCCCGTCGGCCTCGTGGGCGAGCACGCCGACGAGGCGGCCCTCACGGCCATACCAGACGGTGAAGCCGCGGTCGCCGTGCTGCTCGATCCGGCTCGTGTCGAACCCGTCGCCCCAGGCCGCGTACTTGAGCGTCCGGCGCCCGATCGTCGACCAGAAACCGGGCACCGAGTCCCAGCGCGCGTCCTCGCCTGCCGCCGAGCGGCCGGCCACCTCGCCCTGTCCGAGCGCGTCGCCCCAGTGCTCGACGCGGAGCGGCCGTCCCGCGGACGCGTTGGCGGCGAGGGCGACGTCACCGGCCGCGAACACGCCCGGCTGGGCGGTGCACATCGCGCTGTCGACGACGACCGCGCCGCCGTCGGTCTCGAGGCCGGCGGCCTGCGCGAGCTCACCGCGCGGCGCGACCCCGGTCGCCATGACGACGAGCGCCGCCGCGCGGGACACGCCGCCGGCCCGCACCTCGAGCCCGGAGCCGGCCGGGACGATCTCCTCGACGCCACGGCCGAGCAGCAGCTCGACGCCGGCGTCCTGCAGCCACCCGCGCAGTTGCGCCGCGGCATCGGCGCCGAGCCGGGCGAGGTTCGGCGCCGGCTCGTCGGAGACGAGCGCGACCGGATGCCCGCGCAGACGCAGGGAGGCGGCAATCTCGCAGCCGATGAAGCCCGACCCGACGACGACGAGCGGCGCGCCGTCGGACAGCCGGCGCAGCAGCTCACGCAGGTCGGCGATCGTGCGCACGACCCGGACGGCGGGGTCGTCGGCCCCGGGCACGGGCAGGCGCGTCGGCTCCGCGCCGGTGGCGAGCACGCAGCCGGCGTAGCTGAGGCGCCGCCCGCCTGAGAGCGTCACCGTCCGCGCCTGCGGCTCCAGCGCGGTGGCGCGGCCGGTGACGAGCGCCACGCCGTGCTCGTGCAGCCACGTCTCCTCCTCGAGCGGCAGCTCGTCCTCGCCCTGCTCGCCGCGCAGCAGCTCCTTGGTCAGCGGCGGACGGTTGTAGGGCATCTGGCCCTCGTCGGTGACGATCGCCACCGCGCCCTCGCCCCCGGCCGCGCGGTAGGCACGCGCGGCCGAGAAGCCGGCCGGGCCGGCGCCGAGCACGAGCAACTCGAAGTGATCGCTCACCCGCGCTCCAGGGCGTCAAGCAGGTAGTCGCCGGAGCTCTCGCGCTCGAGCGGGGAGAGCCAGGGGGTGGCGGCGAGAGCGGCGTGGACCTCGGCTGCCGAGAGCGGCCGCTCGGGTCCCGGCGGGCGCCAGTGGACGGCGACGAGGCGGGCACCGTGCTCCATCACGCGCTCGAGCACGGCGAGCGTCCGGGTGAGCTCGTCCGCGGTGAGGTAGTAGAGGACCTCCGAGGCGACGACGAGGTCATAGCCGCCGCTGGGGATCGCAGCCGGCACGGGACCGAGCACGAGCTCGACCTGCCGGCACGCACGCGCCGCGAGGCGCTCGCGGGCCCGGTCGACCGCGGTCGGCGACTGCTCGACGGCGACGAGGTGCTCGCAGCGCGTCGCGAGCATCGCGGTGAACACACCGATCGAGCTGCCGAGCTCGAGCGTGCGCCGAAACGGCCCGCGGCCGCAAGCCTGGAGCGTGGCTGCGTACTTGGCCTGCTCGTACTCGCTCTCGGCGTAGCCCCAGGGGTCGGCCTCGGCGCGGTAGCGGGCCTCGAAGTCGGCCGCGGACATGCGGCTCATCGGGTATGCCCCGCGAGGACCTGCTCGCCGGTCCGGGCGAGGAGCGGATCAAGCCGATGCTGAAGCAGGAAGAGCTCGAGGTCGCGGCGTGCCCGGTCGAGCGCGGTACCGCGGGCGAACGGGCGCGAGCCGCAGGCCCGGCCAGCCTCGTCGAGCAGCGTCCGGCAGGCGTCGGCGATAGCCACCCGGGCGTGGACGGCGAGCTCGGGCAGGGCGGGGTCGCGGGCGTCCATCGCCCGGGCGGCGGCGTCGAGCCACAGGTCGATCGCGCGGGCGGCGCCGCGGATCCGGCCGGCGGCGAGGCGCTCGAGGTCACCGCGGACCGGACGGGCGGCGAGCTCGTCCAGCGCCGCCTGCACCGCCGTGTCGGCCATGCCTGCCCAGCTCGCGGCGGTCCGGAGGGCGTCACGCGCGAACCAGGGCTGTGCGGAGATCGCGCCCGGCGCGCCCAGGCGGGCGAGCACCGGCGCGTCGTGGAAGACGACGCGGTGGGAGACGGACGCGCGCAGGCCGCTCGCCCGGTACCAGCTCTCGTCGATCTCGACCTGGCGACCGGTGAGATCGATCCAGACCGACAGCGGCGGGCCGCCGTCGGCTGCCCGGGCGAGGACGAGCGCCCGCTGCAGCCCGCCGGCGCCGGAGCAGAACGTCTTCACGCCACGCAGCACCTCGCGGCCGGCGACCACCTCGACGGCGGCCGGCGGCCCCTCGCCGAGGACGGGGTCGCCGCCCCAAACCCCGGCGAGCACCGTGCCGGAGCGCACGGCCGCGAGCTCGCGCTCGACGAGCGCCGCCGGGCCCTGGACGGCGACCCGCTCGACGGCGTTGAGGTGACCGTCGAAGATTCGCCCGACCGAGCCGTCGGCCCGGGCAACGGCGCGGACGAGCGCGAGCTCCTCGCCGGCCGGTGGGCGCTCGGTGCCCGCGCGGGCGTTCCAGCTCAAGACGTCCGTCGCGGCGAGGGCGGCAAACGCGTCTGCGGGGAACGCCGGCGCGGCGGCGTCACGCTCCGGCGCGCCGGCCCCGATCGCGACGAGTGCGGTCGCGAGATCCTTCCCGGGGGAGACGTGGGCGGGCACGGACACGGCGACGTCAGAGCGCGTGCAGTTCGAGGGACTTCTCAGCGGCGAGCGGGGCGAGCCGTCGCACCAACTCGGTGGTCGCGGTAGCGGTCGTCCGCCGCGCCCCCGGGCCGATGCCGTCGTGCGCGAGCACGACTGCGCCGTCGTGGACGTCGGGGGTGATCCGGTCGAGCATCTCGCCGGGCTCGTCCCCGCGCCAATCATGCGTGTCGACCGTCCAGCCGACGATCCGCATCCCGAACTCGGCGGCCAGGCCCGGCGTGAACGGCGCCACATCGCCCCACGGCGTCCGCCACAGCCGGGGTTCCGCGCCGAGCGACCGGAGCGTGCGCACCGCGGTCGCCGTGTCGGTCCGCACCTCCTCAGGGCTGCGCTGCGAGTGACGGATGTGCTCGGCGCAGTGGACGCCGACCGCGTGGCCGTCGCTGAGCATCCGCTCGATCAGCGCGGGATGCTCGGCGACGCGGCAGGCGATCGGGAAGAACGACGCGCCGGCGCCGAGCTCGTCGAGCAGATCGAGCAGCTCCGGCGTCGTGCGCGGATCCGGACCGTCGTCGAAGGTGAGGTGCAGGCTTGCCACCGTTCCCTGCTACCCGGGAAAGCGTGGAAGAATTGCCCTCAACGCCCATTTGACGTGGAGAGGGGTCAGGAATGACTGAAGTCACCGAGCGCCGGCGGGCCACGCTGCGCGCCGTCTGCGACACCGTGGTTCCGGCGATCGAGCGCCCGGAGGATCCGGACGGGTTCTGGGCGCGGACCGCGAGCGACGTGGGGGCCGACGAGGGGCTGCTCGGGGCTCTCGGCGCGCTCCCGCCCGAGCAGTTCGCCGGCTTCATGGAGCTGCTCGACGCCCTCGCCGGTCAGGGTTTCGCCGGCCTCTCGCAGCGCTCGCGTGAGCAGGTGCTGACCAACCTCTCGCTCGCCTCCATGCAGGCGGCGATGGGGCTCGCCGTCCTCACCGGCCTGACCCACATGCTCGCCTACGCCGGCGTCGACCCGCAGACCGGGCGCAACCCGTTCTGGGCGACGTTCGGCTACCCGGGGCCGATCTCGGCGCCGCCGAAGCGGGACAAGCCGCTCGTCCCGATCGTCCCCGACGGCGACACTGAGCTCGAGGCAGACGTGGTGATCGTCGGCTCGGGGGCGGGCGGCGGCGTCCACGCGGCGAAGCTCGCCGCCGCCGGGCTGCGCGTGCTCGTGCTCGAGATGGGCGCCTACCACGACGAGACCGACTTCAACCAGTACGAGCTGTGGGCGTGGCAGAACCTGTACTGGCGGGGCGGCCCGACGCCGACCACGGACATGAACATCACGCTCCAGGCGGGGTCGTGCCTCGGCGGCGGCACCGTGATCAACTGGACGACGTCGCTGCGCACGAAGGACTGGGTGCGCGAGCAGTGGGCCCGCGAGCACGGTCTCGCCGACATCGCCACCGACGCCTTCGACCGCCACCTCGACGCCGTCTGCGAGCGGCTGCAGGTCAACGACCGGTGCTCGGAGTTCAATCGCCCGACGCGGGCGATGAAGCGCGCCGCCGAGCGCCTCGGCTGGTCCTTCCAGACGATCAGCCGCAACTGGGATCCGGGCCGCCACGACCCGGCGATGGCCGGCTACATGGGCTTCGGCGACCAGTCGGGCGCCAAGCAGTCGACGCTGCTCACCTACCTGCCGGACGCCACCGATCACGGCGCGCAGCTGCTCACCGGCTGCTTCGTCGAGCGGATCCTCGTCGAGGGCGGACGGGCGGCCGGGGTGCAGGGCACCTGGAGCGACCCGGCGACCGGCCGGAGTGCCCGAGTCACCGTCCGCGCGCCGCAGGTCGTGCTCGCCGCCGGCGCGCTCGAATCGCCGGCGGTGCTCCTGCGCTCGGAGATCGGCGGTCCGGCCGCCGGGCGCTACCTGCGTCTGCACCCCTGCACGGCGACGATGGGCGACTACGGCGAGGACATGCAGGCGTGGTGGGGCCCGCCCCACAGCGGGCTCGTCAACGAGTTCGCCAACCTCGAGGACGGCTACGGCTTCCTGCTCGAAGGCGTCCAATACACGACCGGGCTCGCCGCCTCGGCGGTGCCGTTCAGCAGCGGCGCCGAGCACAAGCAGACGCTGTACGACTTCCGTGATGCGGGCACGTTCATCGGCCTCGTGCGTGATCACGGCAGCGGACGGATCACCCTCGACGCGAACGGGATGGCGACCCCGTCCTACGCGATGACCGACCCGCTCGACCTGAGGATGACCTCGCTCGCGCTCGAGAAGCAGGTCCGCGCCCACGTCGCCGCCGGCGCTCGCCGCGTCTGGGCGCTCGCCCAGGGCCTGCCGGGCTGGCGCGTCGGCGACGACCTCGAGACGTTCATCGCCCGGGTGCAGCGCATCCCGGCCCGTGCCGGCGGCCTGCGGATGTTCGCGGCCCATCAGATGGGCACCTGTCGTCTCGGGACCGACCCCGAGACCTCGGTGGCCGGTCCCGACGGCCAGCTGCACGACGTCCCCGGGGTCTGGATCGGCGACGCCTCGGCGTTCCCGACGCCCTCGGGCACCAACCCGATGATCACGATCATGGCCCTGGCCTCTCGGACGGCGGATAACGTCATCCACGCGGCCGGGGCGTCATCCACTCCGACCCAACAGGAGGTCTCGGCATGAGCACCGCCCCGACTCTGATCACCCACGAGCACCTCTACATCGGCGGCGAGTGGGTCAAGCCCGCCGGCCACGACGCGATCGAGGTGATCAACGCCGCGACCGAGGAGGTCATGGGGCGGATCCCGGCCGGCACCCCGGGGGACGTCGACCGGGCGGTGGCCGCGGCGCGGGCGGCGTTCGAGACGTGGTCGCAACTGCCGGTCGGCGATCGCGTCGAGTTGTGCAGCGCGATCTCCCTGCGGTTGCAGGAGCGCCAGGAGGAGATCGCCGCGCTGATCGCGCAGGAGCTCGGAGCGCCGATCAGGATGTCGATGATGGTCCAGGCCGGGCTGCCGATCATGGACTTCGGGTCGATGGCCCACCTCGTCGAGCACATTCCGTGGGAGCAGGAGCTCGGCAACTCGCTGATCATCCGCGAGCCGATCGGCGTCGTCGGGGCGATCACCCCGTGGAACTACCCGCTGCACCAGGTGGCGGCCAAGCTCGCCCCGGCGATGGTCGCCGGGTGCACGGTCGTGCTCAAGCCGAGCGAGGTGACGCCGCTGAGCGCGTTCGTGCTCGCGGAGATCCTCGACGAAGTCGGCGTGCCCGGCGGTGTGTTCAACCTCGTCACCGGCTATGGGCCCGTCGTCGGCGAGGCGATCGCGGCTCACGACGGCATCGACATGGTCTCGTTCACCGGCTCCACCCGAGCCGGCCGGCGGGTGAGCGAGCTTGCCGCGGCCGGGGTGAAGAAGGTTGCGCTCGAGCTCGGGGGCAAATCGCCCAACGTCATCCTCGACGATGCCGACCTCGAGAAGGCGGTCGTCAACGGAATCCAGAAGTGCTACCTCAACAGCGGCCAGACATGTTCGGCGCTGACCCGGATGCTCGTCCCGCGGGCGACGCTGCCGATCGTCGAGCAGATCGCCGCGGCCGCGGTCGCCCAGACTCGCGTCGGCGACCCGTTCGACGAGGCGACCCAGCTCGGCCCGCTTGTCTCCGAGGTCCAGCGCGAACGGGTACGCGGCTATATCGCGAAGGGCATCGAGGAGGGGGCGAAGCTGATCGTCGGCGGCGCCGAAGCCCCCGACGGGCTCGAGCGCGGCTACTACGTGCAGCCGACGGTGTTCAGCGAGGTCACGCCGGAGATGACGATCGCCCAGGAGGAGATCTTCGGCCCGGTGCTCGTGATCCAGCCCTACGACGACGAGGAGGACGCGATCCGGATCGCCAACGACACCCGCTACGGCCTCGCGGGCGGCGTCTACTCCGCCTCCGAGGAGCGGGCCAAGGCGGTCGCGCGGCGGATCCGCACCGGTCAGGTCGAGATCAACGGCGCGGCGTTCAACCCGCTCGCGCCGTTCGGCGGCTACAAGCAGTCCGGTCATGGTCGGGAGCTCGGTCCCTACGGCATCGAGGAGTTCTGCGCGCTCAAGTCGATGCAGCTGTGAACTGAAGTTCTGCACGCGCGCGTGCGGGAACCGTCCACCTGTCCAGGGTGGCTAATCGCGCGCGCCCCTCCGCCGATTAACCGGATATGCAAGCGAATCGGGAGGGGTCGGTTCCGCACTGGGCCTATCCCGTGGTCCTCGTACCGATCGGGCTGGCGCTGCTGGCGATTTGCGCCAGCGAGTTCGGCGTGTCCCCGAGCGTCTGCTGGGACGTCGCCTGGACGTTGGCGGCGTTCAGCGCGCTCGTCGGGATGCTGCTCGCGCGGGACCGGGCGCGGGAGGCGAACCGGGTGCGCTGGAACCGCTGGGCGGCGGCCGCCGCCTGCTGGCTGCTCGGTCAGCTCGCCTGGGACGTGTTCGGGATCACCGGCCTTACCGCTTCGCCGAACATCGCCGACGTGCTGTGGTGGGCGTTCGCGCTGCTGGTGATCCTCAGCATGGTCGCGGGCCCGCGCGGCACGGGCCCGACCTGGGTGGTCGAGATGATCGAGACGGTGACATTGATTGCCGCGGCGATCGCCCTGTGCTTCGCCGCGCTCGGCCCGATCGCCGATGCCTCCTCACTGCCCCTCGCGCCCAAGCTGTCCGCGCTCGTCTATCCCGCCCTCTACGTCTCGGCGACAGTGCTCACCGTCCAGGCGCTGATCGGAGGATCGCTGCGCCGCGTCCACACCGCCTCGGTGCGGCTCGTCATCGGCGGCATCGCCGCCCAATCGGTCGGGTTCATCCTCTGGAGCATCCAGCTGCTGCGCCGTGACTATGTTCCCGGCCACACGCTGCTCGATCCGCTTTGGGTGTGCGGGCTGGCGGCGATGGCCATCGGCGGCCTGCTCGCCGCGCAGGCGCCGGAGGAGGTCGCGGTCGTGAGCGAGCCCGACTACCGGGGCGGCATCCTCCCGGCCGGGCTGTTCCTCGCGCTGCTCGCCGCCCTCATCGACGCGCGCTTTCATCACGCCGGGCAGCGCTTGACGCTGACGCTCGAGGCGGGCCTCATGTTCTGCGGCGGCGCGCTCATCGCCCGCTCGACCCTCCAGGCCCGGCGGATGCGCGCGATGCTCGCGCGCGAACGCAGCGCCCTCGCCGCCCTCGCCGAGCGTGAGACCGAGCTCGGCCGGCTCAACTCCCAGTTGATCGAGGACTCCCGGCGGGATCCGCTCACCGGCATCGGCAATCGCCGGGCACTGAACGACGACATGCCGATGCTCGAGACCCTTCAGCGCGAGCAGGGCATGAGCTTCGCCTTCGCGCTCTGCGACATCGACCTGTTCAAGCCCTACAACGACCGGCTCGGGCATCTCGCCGGCGATCAGGCACTCCGGACGGTCGCGGCGACCGTCCGCGCCGCCCTGCGCGCCGGCGACACCGCGTATCGGTTCGGCGGCGAGGAGCTGCTGCTCGTCCTCCGTGACGCGAGCACCAACGACGGCGCCGTCGTCGCCGAGCGCGTCCGGGCCGCGGTCGAGCGCGCCGGCGTCTCGCACCCCGACGCCGAGAAGGGGGTCATCACCGTCTCGATCGGCGTCGCCGGCGGCGAGAACGACCCCCAGACGCTGCTCGCCCGCGCCGATGCCGGCCTCTACGAGGCCAAGCGGCTTGGCCGCAACCGCGTCGTCGCGGTCGCCCAGGACCAGTCGCTGCCCGACGGCGGTCGTCAGCGCGCCGTGTCCTGCGAGGAACCGGTGCCGCGGCACCTGCGCAGCATGCTCGCCGTCTCCCGCGCGGCCGCGGACGCGCAGGGGGAGACCGCCGTGCTCGAGGCGGTGGCGGCGGTGATCCATACCGAGATGACCTTCCAGGTCGTCGCCGTGAACATCGCCGAGGAGGACATGAGCATGCTCCGCGTCGTCATCGTCCACGGCGACGAGAACGCGCGGGATACGCTGCTCGGCACGGCCAGCAGCCGGCAGGAGTGGGAGGGGCTGCTCGCCGCCGGTGAGGACATCGTCGGGGCGATCTGGCTCCAAGCCGGGACATACGAGTGGACGAGTGATGCCGCGGTGTGGACGCCCCCTGCGGTCAACCTCCACACCGCGCCGGGCGCTTGGGACCGCGAGGACATGCTGCTGCTGCCGATGCGACGCTCCGACGGCGAGCTGCTCGGCGTCATCTCGGTCGACCAGCCGCTGCTCGGCCGCCGGCCGAGCGAAGAGGAGCTGAGCGTGATGATGGCCGTCGTCGACCATGCCGCGCTCGCGGTCGAGCAGGCCCGCCGCCAGGACGCGGCGGAGGTCGGACGGGCAAAGGAGCTGCGGCTCGCCGCGGTGATGCTGCTCGCCGAGACGCTCGACCTCCGCGACCCGAGCACCGCCCGCCATGCCCGGACCGTCGGCGAGTACGCGCGGACGATCGCCCTCCAGCTCGGCCTGAGCGCGAGCCGCGTCGAGCGGATCCACGCCGCCGGCGTCCTCCACGACCTCGGGAAGCTCGGCATCAGCGACGCGATCCTCCACAAGCCCGGGCCGCTCGACGCCCGCGAGCGCCACGAGGTCAAGCGCCACCCGGTGATCGGGGCGCAGATCCTCGAGCTCGCCGGCATGTTCGACATCGCCGGCTGGGTGCGGGCGCATCACGAACGCATGGACGGAAAGGGGTACCCCGGGAGCCTCACCGCCCCCGAGATCTCGATCGAGGCGCGCATCCTCGCCGTCGCCGACGCCTACGAGGCGATGACGGCCGACCGTCCCTATCGCTCCGGGATGCCCGCGCTCCAGGCCCGGCAGGAGCTGATGCGCTGCACCGGCACTCAGTTCGACCCGGTCGTCGTCGAGGCGTTCCTGCGCTCGCTCGACGTCGAGCAGGCGGTGCCCGAGCCCGCCGCGCTCGAATCCGCCGCCTGACGCGCGCGACATCCGCCCCGGGCCCAGCTACCGTGACGGGGACATGCCGCCCCTGCGCTCGACCGGGAACGCGACCTTCGACGCCCAGAGCGACTTCTCACGCGCGCTGCGGCGCAACCAGCTCGCCCGCCTCGCCGGCTGGCTGCGCCGCGAGCCCGACGACGTCGATCTGGTGATGCCGTTCGAGGAGGTCGTCGACGCGCTCGGCTTCGCGAGCAAGCAGAGCCGGGGCGTGCACCCCGTCGCGCTCGATGCGATCGTCGGCAGCGTCGACCGCACGCGCGACTTCGACCGCCGCTTCCGGCCGACGAGCCCGCGCATGCGCGCGCGCTGGGAGCGGATCGCCGCGGCGATGCGCCGCGGCGACCCGATGCCGCCGGTCGCCCTCTACAAGATCGGCGAGATGTACTTCGTCGAGGACGGGCATCACCGCATCTCCGTCGCCCGCGCGCTCGGGTGGGAGGTGATCGACGCCGCGGTCACCGAGATCGTCACCCAGGTCGGCGCCGACTCCTCGATCCGCATCTCCGATCTGCCGCTCAAGAGCCATGAGCGGCTGTTCTGGGAGCGCGTGCCGCTGGCGGCCGCCGAGCGCGAGTCGATCCGGCTCACCGATCCGTGGAAGTACGCCGCGCTCGCCGAGGGCGTCGAGGCGTGGGGGTTCCGGGCGATGCAGGAGCGGGGCGAGCTGCTCGACCGCCCGACGGTGGCCGAGATGTGGCTGCTCGAGGAGTACCGGCCGGTGATCGAGCTGCTGCGCGAAGCCGACCTGATCGGCGACGGCACCGAGACCGACGCCTACGTGCGAGTGGCCAGCCAGCGCTACCGCCTGCTGCGTACCCACGAGTGGAATCGCGACGTCGTCCGCCGGCTCGCGCGGCGGCTCAGCGCCGGCTCCCGTCGGCGACCGGGGAGCGCCCCGCCCTCCGGCCGCTGAGGGCACGGCGCCGCTCATGGCCTGAAGCGGCTCCGTTCGGCGCCTGGCGCTTGCGGGTAACCACCGTCTATGTCGCGCGCGTCGGCGCTCCTCGCAGCATTGACCAGGGAACCTGCGAGTACCTCGGAGATGTACGACCGCGTCGGATACGCCACGCTGACCCAAGTAGGGCTGGTCTCCTACCACGCATTTCGAGCCGAGCTGGCGAAGCTGTCGGCCGCAGGACTCGTCGAGCGTCGCACCGCCGGGGATGGCTCGACGGCGTGGCGACTGGCCCAACCTCCGCCGGGAGAACGCGGGAGACCCTCGTGACGCCGATGGACGAGCCCGCGACGCCGATCCGCGACCGGGATCTGGCTGCGCGTGCCGCGACGCTCTCGCTGGAGCAGAAGGTGCGCCTGCTCACAGGCGCAAATTTCTGGTCGCTGCACCCCGAACCGGCGATCGGCCTGCGCCGCGTGGTTATGTCCGACGGTCCGGCCGGCGTGCGCGGTGAGGCATGGGACGAACGGCACCATTCCGCCAATCTCCCATCACCGACGGCGATTGCGGCGAGCTGGGACGAGGAACTGGCTGAGGAACTGGGACGCCTGCTGGCGTTCGAGGCGCGTCGCAAAGGCGTCGACGTCGTTTTGGCCCCCACGGTGAACCTTCACCGGACGCCGTACGGCGGGCGACATTTCGAGTGCTTCAGCGAGGATCCGCTGCTCACGGCCCGGATCGGCGTCGCCTACGTCCGCGGTCTCCAGGGCGCCGGCGTCGGAGCAACCGTCAAGCATTTCGTCGCCAATGATTCCGAGACCGAGCGAATGACGGTGGACGCGCAGTTGGACGAGCGGACCTTGCACGAGGTGTACCTGGCGCCGTTCGAGGCGATCGTGCGCGACGCGGGGGTCTGGTCTGTGATGGCGGCCTACAACGGAGTCAACGGCGAGCGGATGACCGAGAGCGCACTGCTTCGCGACGTACTCCACGACGAGTGGGACTACGACGGGCTCGTCATGTCGGACTGGTTCGCGACCCGGTCAACGGCGACATCCGCCAACGCGGCGCTTGACCTGGTGATGCCAGGACCGGACGGTCCCTGGGGTGCCGCACTCGTGCGTGCCGTTCGTGATGGCGAGGTCGATGTCGCCACGATCGACGACAAGGTCGTGCGGCTGCTGCGCCTCGCCGCCCGACTCGGGGCGCTCGATGAACCATCGGCGCCTCCCGCCCGGCACTTTGACGATGCCCAGGTGGCAGACACGACACGGCGAGCAGCTGCGGCCGGCTTCGTGCTCGTCCGGAACGAGCGCTCGGCGCTTCCGCTCGTCCGCTCGGAGGTGAGGCGCCTCGCGGTCGTCGGCCCCAGCGCCGCCGTGGCCCGGACGATGGGCGGCGGAAGCGCGACGGTTTTCCCCGCATATGCCGTGTCGCCTCTGGAGGGTCTGCGCGCCGCGCTCGGGCCCGACGTCGAGGTCCGGCACAGCGTTGGCGCAGTTGCCGGCAGCCGCATCCCCGTGGCGAGCGCTCCCTGGGTTCAGGGGTCCGATGACGCCGGCGGGGTTGAAGTGCGCTTTCTGGCCGGCGACGGCACTGTGCTCATGCGGGAGCATCGCCTGGGCTGCACGTTCAACTGGCTTCAGTCCTTCCCATGCACCGCGCCGGTTGAGCGGATCGAGGTGCACGCGGTCATCCGGGCCACGGACCCCGGGACGTACACGATCGCCGCCTCGGGGATCGGGCGCTTTCGCTTGTCGCTCGACGGCAAAGAAGTGCTCGACGAGCAGTTGGAGCTGCGAGCGGGTGCAGACGTCGTGGAGGGCCTTGTGCTCCCGCCGCAGGCGTGCCATGAGGTGCATCTTGCCCGCGGAGAGGGGTCACAGGTCGTTCTCTCCCATATCGTCGGATCCACGCCGGCCGCGGGCGGAGGAGCCGGTGTGGCCTTCCAGCTCGGACTCCAGCCGCCTCATCGGACGGACGACGAGGAGATTGAACGGGCCGTGGCTCTCGCCCGGGAAGCCGACGTCGCGATCGTCGTCGTCGGGACGAGCGCGGAGGTCGAGAGCGAGGGCTTCGATCGGAGCTCGCTGTCGTTGCCCGGCCGGCAGGACGAGCTCGTGCAGCGGGTCGCCGCAGCGAACCCGGTGACCGTCGTCGTCGTGAACGCCGGCGCTCCGGTGCTGCTGCCGTGGGCCGAGGAAGTAGCCGCGATCCTGCTCGCCTGGTTTCCGGGTCAGGAGTTTGGGAATGCCTTAGCCGATGTTCTGCTTGGCCAAGCCGAGCCCGGAGGGCGCCTGCCGACGACGTGGCCGCGGTCCGAGAGCGGCCTTCCTTCGCCCCAGCCGCGTAACGGGCGCCAGCCCTACGACGAGGGGCTGTTCATCGGCTACCGCGGGTACGATCGCGACGGCAGGAACCCGAGGTATCCATTTGGCCACGGCCTCGGTTTCTCGAGCTGGCGATACCTGTCGATCGACGCGCCGGAGGAAACGGAGCCGGGCGCGAACGTGCAGGTCACCATCGGGCTTCGCAACGTGGGTCCCAGACCTGGCAAGGAGATCGTCCAGGTGTATGCGAGCCGTCCGGGCAGCGCCGTCGAGCGCCCAGTCCGGTGGCTCGTCGGCTTCACGGCCGTTGCCGCGGACGCGGGTGAGGATGTGATCGCGGTCGTCACCATCAGGCCTCGAGCGCTCGAGCATTGGAATGTGGAAGCCGGCCGGTGGGAGCTCGAACCCGGCACGTTCCAGCTCTTCGCCGGATCGTCGTCCGCGGCGCTGCCTCTCACTGCCGAGATCGCGACCATCCCGGCATGAACGACGTTGCGGCGCAGGTGGAGCCGAGCGCTGCCGGCGCGGACACGCCGTGGTGGCGCAGCGCGGTCGTCTACGAGGTCTACATTCGCAGCTTCGCCGATGGCGACGGCGACGGCATCGGAGACATCGCTGGGCTGCGCTCCCGCCTGCCGCACCTCGCTCGTCTGGGAGTGGACGCCGTGTGGATAACCCCGTGGTATCCGTCCCCGATGAAGGACGCCGGCTACGACGTCGCGGATTTCCGCGACATCGAGCCGGTGTTCGGAACTCTGGCCGACGCCGAGGCGATGATCGCCGAGTCGCACCGACTCGGAATCCGGGTGTTGCTCGACATCGTGCCGAACCACGTCTCTGACCAGCATGAATGGTTTCAGCAGGCGCTGGCTGCCGGCCCCGGATCGCCCGAGCGAGGTCGCTTCATCTTCCGGGACGGCCGTGGCCCCGGCGGTGACGAGCGCCCCAACGACTGGGTGAGCAGGTTCGGCGGTCCGGCATGGACCCGCGTCACCGAGGCTGACGGACGCCCGGGGCAGTGGTACCTGCACCTGTTCGCGCCTGAGCAGCCGGACCTCGACTGGAACCACGACAGCGTGCGGGCAGAGTTTGAAAGGACGATGCACTTCTGGTTCCAGCGAGGGGTCGATGGCTTCCGCGTCGACGTGGCTCACGGTCTCGTCAAGGCCGACGGCCTCCCGGACGTCGGCTCGATCGTGTGGCCGCCGCTCACTTCGGACCCGGTCGACCATCCGCACTGGGATCGTGACGAGGTCCATGACATCTACCGCACGTGGCGGACTCTGGCCGACGGCTACGAGGATTCCCGGATCTTCGTGGCGGAGGCATGGGTGCACAATGCCGAACGCCTGGCTCAGTACCTCCGCGGTGACGAGCTGCACACCGCCTTCAATTTCGACTTCCTGCTCGCCCCTTGGCGGGCCGAGGAGATGCGGGCATCGATCGTCACGTCACTCGACGCGCATGACCTGGTCGGTGCTCCGCCCACGTGGGTCCTCTCCAACCACGACGCGGTCAGACACGTGTCTCGGTACGCCCGCCCCCAAAATGCCCGGCCGCTGCCCAGGCTGACCGATTTGGTCGATCTGCCGGCCGACTTCGAGGTTGGTTTGATGCGCGCTCGCGCCGCAGCGCTGCTGATGCTCGCCCTGCCTGGAGGTGCCTACGTCTACCAGGGTGAGGAGCTCGGCCTGCCGGAGGTCGAGGATCTCCCCGACGAGGTATTGCAGGACCCCACGTGGGAACAGTCGGGCCGCACCGACAGGGGCCGGGACGGCTGCCGCGTGCCGATCCCGTGGTCGGGGGACGAGCCGCCGTACGGATTCAGCCCCGATGGGGCAACTGCTCCACCGTGGCTGCCACAGCCTCACTCATGGGCGGCGCTCACGGTGCAGTCGCAGACCGGCGACGACGCCTCGACACTTGAGCTCTACCGCCGCGCGCTGAAGATTCGGCGCGGGCACGCGGCGCTCGGCGACGGCACCCTGCGATGGCTCGACGCGCCCGAGGGCGTGATCGCGTTCGCCCGCGATCCGGGATTCGTCTGCATCGTCAATTTCTCCGGGGATCCCGTGAGCGCTCCGGACGGCGCGGAGAAGCTGCTCGCCAGCGGTCCTCTGACCGAAGGGGATCGGGTGCCGATGAACACCGCCGTTTGGTACGCGGATTGACGGTGGCCCGGGCGACACGACCGCTCGTGGCCAGTGTGGAGGCAGCAGTCGCAAGTGGGAGCTTCCCGCTGTTCGACCCGCAAGCGGGCGAGACGGTGCTCGCCCCCGACGCGCCGGTCGCAGGGCACTGGGTTGGAGCGCCGAGCGTGGTCTGGGACGCCCGATCGCGGCGCGTGTTGATGTCCTATCGCCGCCGCCGGCCGCGGGACGGGTCCATGCACGAGCGTGGCTACGTGGGGATCGTCGCCGAGAGCACCGACGGCGGCCGGTCGTTCACCGAGGTGTGGCGTGTGACCAAGCAGCAGATCGGGACCTCTTCGCTCGAGCGGTTCTGCCTGCGCCGCTCACCGGCGGGCGACTGGCTGCTGTACACCAGCTGGGAGGACCCGCCGTCAAGTGACCACTGGCGAATCGACCTGCTGCGCGCCCCCGAGCCCGAGCGCTTCGACATCGCAACGGCACAACCGGTGATTGCCCCCACGGATGTCGGCGTCGCCGCCGTGAAGGACCCGTACGTGATCAGCAACGGCACGCAGATGCTGATGTACGTCAGCACGTTCCTGCGGCGACACGGGCCCGCCCCCACGTCGCTCGCCAGCAGCCGAAACGGCCTGCGCTACGACTGGGGCGGCGAGGCACTGGCCGTGGGCAGCAGTGGTGGCTGGGACGCCCACCAGGCAAGGCTCGGGTGCGTGGTCCCGTTCGGCGGCGGGTTCGTCGGCTATTACGACGGCGCCGGCAGCGAAGCGCAGGACACCGAGGAGTGCTGCGGAATTGCCTGCAGCCTCGATCTCACAAGTTGGCGGCGCATCTCGGTCGGAGCCCCGGCGCTCGTCTCGCCCCACGCAACCGGATCGCTGCGCTACGTCGACGTGGTGAACATCGACGGTTCGTGGTTGGCGTACTACGAGTACAGCCGAGCGGACGGCTCGCACGAGCTTCGCCGCAGCGAGGTCATCCGCGCCTAACATGCGTACACATGGGAGGGCGGCACATGTTGCTCACCGGCTTGCTGGTGCTCGGGATCTCCGGATGCGGCAACAGCACCCGCCATCCTCCCGCTGCCCGGTCGCTCCCCACGGCGTCCCTGCCGTCGGTTGATCCCACGTCGGCTCCCGCTCCGACCGGGAAGGCCGCCGATCCATCGGCAGTCGCGGTCATCAAAGGGTGGTCGACGAGCCTGCGTGAGGGAGATGTGACTCGGGCAGCCGGATACTTCGCGATCCCCGATGAGTTCTTCAACGGGGGCAGCATGATCGTCATCAGACGGTTCGCCCAAGCCGTGGCGGTCAATGCGACGCTGCCGTGTGGCGCGCTCTTTCTGTCCGCGGATCAACGTGGCCGGTACGTCAATGCCCTGTTTCGACTCACGGCGCGGAGCGGCCCCGGTGGAAGCAAGTGTGCAGGCGGCGCCGGCGCCACCGCCAGAACGAACTTCCTCATCTCCGGCGGGCGGATCGTTGCCTGGGTGCGAGCTCCGGATGATCCAGGCGATAACCAGGCGCTTCCTGCACCGCTGCCGGCGCCCCAGACGCCGGCTCGGCAACCTGATGCCGCTCCGATCGTGTGAGATCCGAGCGCTCAGCGTTTGAGCGTGGCGGGACGGCGTAAGGCGCCGGCGATGACGCCCGCGAGGACAAGAAGCGCGATGACCACCGTCAGCGCGTGCAGCAACGTGTAGCGCTGAGCGAGAAATCCGAGCAGGGGTGGTCCGGCGACGAAGGCGCAATAGCCGATCGACGAGATGACGCTCACTCGAGCCGCGGCCAATGACGGGTCGTCGGCGCCGGCGCTCATGCCGACAGGAAACCCAAGGGAGATGCCTGCGCCCCACAGCACTGTGCCTGCGAACGCGACCCCGATGCCGGACCCGAGGGTGAACAGGACGAGTCCGCCGATGGCCAGAATCAGGGTCGCACGCAGCACCGGTACCCGTCCGTGCTCGTCGAGCAGTCGTGTACCGCACCAACGCCCGGCTGTCATTGCGGCCAGGAAGGCGGCGAGCGCAAGCGTTCCCACCACGGGTCGCGCCCCGTGGCCCTCGATCATCGCGAGGCTGATCCAGTCGTTGCCAGACCCTTCAGCAAACGCCAGCGCGAGCACAAACACGCCGATCAGCACGGTGCGCGTCTCGCGCCAGGCTCTCAGTGATCCGCGGGCGGCTCGCGCGCCTGAGGACCGAGGCGCGGGGTGAGCATCGACAGGATTACCAATGAAGGGCTGTACCGCCATCGGCACGACGCTCGCGACGGCCAGGCCCACGATCGCGAGGTGCGCGGTCACCGACACGCCAAGCGCGACCATCGCGGCGCCGCCGAGCGCTCCGGCGACCGTCCCGATGCTGAACCCGGCGTGAAAGCGCGGCATGATCGCGCGCCCGCGATGTTGTTCGACGGCCGCCCCGTGAACGTTCATCGCAACATCCCAGCTGCCCGCCCCGACCCCGAGCACGAATAGGCCGACGACGACCGGGGCCACGCCGATGCGGCAGCCGAACGCGATCACGACGAGGCCCGCGCCGGCGACGGTCGCCATGCGCGAGACGACGGCACGCGCGCCAAATCGGGTCACCACGGGGCCCGATAACGGCAGCGCGATGACCGATCCGGCGGCCATCGCCAACAGGACCAAGCCGAGCTCAGACGAATTCAGATTGAGCTGCTGCCTGACCTGGGGGATCCGCGACGCCCAGCTCGCGAGGGCAAAGCCCATGCCGACAAAAGCGACATACGTGGCGCGCGTCGCCGCGTCGATGGCATGGCGGTCCGGACCGTTCACGACCCGTACCTTCTACCCGGGACCTCCGAGCCCGTGCGCTGTCGACATGCCTGGAGCTCGCGGTGCGATAGAAGTCGTCGATGCTCGCACGTCTCACAGGGCGAACTGCGCTCATCACCGGCGTGAGCAGGCAGGCGGGAATCGGCTTTGCCATCGCTCAGCGCATGCTCGCTGAAGGCGCCCGCGTTGTCGTGCAGTCCTGGGCGCCGCACGATGCCGAGCAGCCGTGGGGACCCGAGCCGGCCGGCGGGCAAGCGGTGGTCGAGGCCCTCGGCGGCGAGAGCGATCGACTCCGGAGCATCGAGGCTGACTTCGCCGATCCCGAAGCTCCGCGCCGTGTCGTCAACTTCGCCGTCGAACAGCTCGGAGCGGTCGACGTCCTGGTGGCGAACCACGCTCGCTCAGCCCCGGGGGGCCTGCCCAGGGTCACGGCATCCGATCTGGATCTGGCCTGGGCGGTCAATGCTCGAGCCGTCGTCCTCCTCGTCCAGGCCTATGCCGCCCGGCACGATGACTCGCGCCGTGACGGCCGGGTCGTGCTGTTCACCTCCGGGCAGCACCTGGGGCCGATGGCGGGCGAGCTGCCCTACGCGATCAGCAAGGGAGCGGTACATCAGATGACCTGGTCGCTCGCCGACGCGCTCGCGGACCGCGGGATCACGGTGAACGCGATCAATCCCGGCCCGGTCGACACCGGATGGGCCTCGGACGCGGATCGCGAGACGTTGCGCAACGCGTTTCCAGCTGGGCGCTGGGGCACGGCCGCCGACATCGCGGCCGTCGTGACCTGGCTCGCCGGCGCGGACAGCGCGTGGATCACGGGCCAGGTCATCAATGCCGAGGGCGGCTTTCGCCGCTGAGGCTCACACCCGCAGGTCGCAGAAGGTCGGCGTCAGCAGCACCTGGTCGTCGGTGAGGATGGTCATGGCGGTGAGCCTGGCTGACCACGTCGGCCCGCGGGACCCCATGGCGAATGCCGCCGTGGCGTGAGCGTCCGCCCGCGCGAGCGTCTGGTCGATGATCGTCACGCTCACCGTTCCGACCGGTGGCCGCCCGGTGTGAGGATCGACCACGTGGGGCCCGCGCTCGTAGGCGCCCGAGGTGGCCACAGCGCCGTCGCCGAGCACGACCACCGCCGCGAGCTGGTCGCGCCGACGCGGATGGCGGATGCCCACGCGCCAGGGCCCTCCGGCCACCCGCACGTCACCGCCCGCCTCGATGCACAGCCGCTGCGCGCCGGCGCGGCGAAGCCCCGCGAACGCGACGTCGACCGCCCACCCCTTGACGAGGCCCGACGGGTCGACGCCACCGGGCAGCGGAGCGTGCGCGTCGAAGTACCCATCGGTTCCGGCTCGTAAGAGGTCGCAATGGGCCAGCACCTTCCGAACGATGGGGTGCGTCTCGGTCAGGCCGATCTCTCCGGCGTTGAGCCGGCTGACGTCGCTGGCCGGGTCGTAGGTGCTGAACCTCCGATCGACCCATGTCAGCCAGGCGAACGCGTGCTCGAGCGCGCGGGAGGGGACGACCCGATCGCTGATCTCGACCGTGATCGCCGTGCCCATGACGTGCTCGGTGCGGCGCTCAGCCACGGCGGGCCGCCTCGATGGCCGCGCGTAGCGACTGGATCCAGACGCGGCTGGTGTACGTCGCGCCGCTGACGGTGTCGATGTGCGCGCTGTGGGCGCGCAGAGCCTCGCGGCGCAGGATCGGCTCGGCGCGCGCGTTGAGCGCCTCGGTGTGAGGGCCATCGCCCGTGAGCGCCACGGTCTCGACGCTCGTGAGACGCCCATCGGTGAGCGTCACGCCGACCTGCACAAGCGAGAACGGCGTCATCATCGGTGGCCCGGTGGCCGTGCGCACGCCGGGTCGCGCCGGGCTGGTCGCCGCTTGGACGGCTGGGCGGTCCGGCTGCGCGGCGCGCAGGTTGAGCGTCCGCGGGGGATGGGTGTGGAAGCGCACCAGCGCGGCCACCGCTGCCACGGTCACGATCAGGGCCACCAGCCCGCGCTTCACAAGGTGAA
The DNA here is from genome assembly GCA_963755955.1 of uncultured Solirubrobacterales bacterium. Classification (GTDB taxonomy): domain Bacteria; phylum Actinomycetota; class Thermoleophilia; order Solirubrobacterales; family Solirubrobacteraceae; genus Palsa-465. Next base: position 76,796 of record CAVWLZ010000025.1, on the reverse strand, counting down.
CCTCTCCACGTTGAGGTGCCGGGCGGGCACGCCGAGACCGCGCAGCGTCGCCCGCGTGGAACGGGTCATCTCGGGCGGGCCGCAGACGTACACATCGCGCTGGGCGATGTCGGGGATCAGGACTCGGAGCTCCGCGCCCGAGAGCGTCCGGTCCGGACCGGTCACGTAGTGCACCTCGGCGCCGCGGCACGCCGCGAGCGCGTCGAGCTCGTCGCGCAGGATGAGATCCTGGGCCTGGGCGGCGCGGTAGACGACGGCGATGTCGCCGGCCTGCGCCGGCATGTCCTCGAGCAGCGCCCGGATCGGCGTGATGCCGGCGCCGCCGGCGATGAGAGCCACGCGCGTGCAGCGCCGGCTCGCCGCGGTGAAGGTGCCGTACGGCCCCTCGGCAATGACCCGGGTACCGACCGGCACGGCGGCCAGCTGCGAGCTGAAGTCGCCCAGACCCTTGACGGTGATGCGCAGGCGGCGGCCGTCGGGTGCGGCCGACAGCGAGAATGGATGCGTCTCCCACCACCGGTCGCGAGTGAGGAAGCGCCAGGCGAAGAACTGACCCGAGTGAGCGCGTAGGTGAGCCAGCCGCCGGCCGCCGATCTCGATCGAAGTCACGCCCGGGCCCTGAGCAACCACGCTGAGCACGCGCAGGCGATGGCGGGCCGCGCTCAGCAACGGCGCGGCCACGCGACCCGCGAGCACGACGGCCGCCGTGACGAGATAGAGTGCTGTCCAGTAGGCGCGGGCGAGCGGGTCTCCGACGAAGTCGCTGCCCGTCGCGATCTGGTGGCTGAAGGCGAGGGCGATGGCGAGATAGACGTAGAGGTGGGAGAGGTGCCACGTCTCATAGCGCAGGGCGCGTCGCAGCGGCCCGGCCGAGACGGCCGTCACGGCGATGAGCAGGACGAGCGCGGCGGTCGCCGTGATCACTCCCGGGTAGCCAGTGATCAGGCGCCGCACCTCGGCGGGCGCGCTGAGCCGATCGCCGAGCGCGTACCCGGCCGTGATGAGGACGGCGTGGACAACGAGCAGGCCGAGGCAGGCGACGGCGGCGGGACGATGCCAGGCCACGCGCCGGTCCAAGCCCGCCAGTCGCTCGAGCGCGGGCACCCGCGAGAGCAGCACGATCTGGACCAGGGCGAGGTAGGCCCCGAGGAGTCCGGTCAGCCGCCCGGCCCCGACGAGGCCGGTGGCGAGATTGTGCACGTCTCCCGGGCCATGCCGGAGCCACAGCCCGGCGCAGATGACCGCGTTGACGGCGAGGACGAGCTCCAGGGCGAGCGCGGGGACCCTCGACGGCGACCGCGTCATGGCGGCGATTTTCCCACCGGCCTCGAGCGCCCCGCCAGTCGTGGCGCGCGCTCAGCTGAGGGCCGCGCCACGAAGGCGTCAGGGCGTCCGGGCCTCAGGCGGTCAGACTCGCGCCGCCGTCGGGGTTGAACAGCTTGATCTCGCTGCTCTCGAGCACCAGCTCGAGCTCCTGGCCCGGCGCCGCCTTGGACGCGGGATCGAGGCGCGCGACGACGCTTGTGGCACTGCCGTGCTTGGGCAGATCCTCCAGGTGCGCGTCGGCGGCCAGGTCTTCGAGATCAGCCGACGCGGCATGGCTTGCCACGTCGAAGTAGGCGTAGAGCTCGGAGCCCATCGACTCCACCACTTCGATCTTGGCCTTGAAGTGCATGCCCTTGATGCCCTCGCCGGCGAGATAGGCGTCTTCGAAATTCTCGGGGCGAATGCCGACGATGACGTCACGGGCGTTGCCGTCGCCGGTGCGGCTCTGGAGCCGGCTGCGCAGGAGGCCGGGGAGGGGGATGTCGCCGAGCGGCGTGCGCACGGTCTCGCCCTCGAGCCGCCCCGGCAGGAAGTTCATCGCTGGGGACCCGATGAAGCCGGCCACGAACAGGTTGACGGGATCGTCGTAGAGAACCTTGGGCGTGTCGACCTGCTGCAGGACGCCGGACCGCATGACCGCGACGCGGTCGCCGAGCGTCATCGCCTCGGTCTGGTCATGAGTGACGTACACGGTCGTCGTGCCCAGCCGCTGCTGGATGCGCGACACCTCCGTGCGCATCTGCACGCGCAGCTTGGCGTCGAGGTTGGAAAGGGGCTCGTCCATGAGGAACAGCCTGGGATTGCGGACGATGGCCCGTCCCATGGCCACGCGCTGGCGCTGGCCGCCGGACAGGTTGGCCGGCTTGCGCTCGAGATGCTGCTCGAGGTCGAGGATCTCGGCCGCCTCGTTGACCTTGCTGTCGATCTCCTCCTTGGGCGTCTTGCTCAGCTTGAGCGCGAAGCCCATGTTCTGGCGCACGGTCATGTGCGGATAGAGCGCGTAGTTCTGGAAGACCATCGCGATGTCGCGGTCGCGCGGCTCGAGCTCGTTGACGCGCTCGCCGCCGATGCGCAGCTCGCCATCGGTGATGTCCTCGAGCCCGGCCATCATCCGCAGCGCGGTCGACTTCCCGCACCCGGACGGGCCGACGAGGATCATGAACTCCGAGTCGTTGATCGAAAGCTCCATGTCCCTGACCGCCTCAAAGCCATCTGGATATCGCTTCCAGATGTGGTCAAGTTGAACGTCGGCCATTTCCCCTCCTCAGGTGGACCGTGACGGCGCGGAAAGAGTACCCGCGGGGCACGGACTGGAATCGCTTTCGACACCGACCGGCGGGCGCCTGACGAAGCACACCAAGCCCTAACGAACCGCTGGTTGGACATCTGACATCGGGGTATACGTATTCCCGAAAAGTGCCCCATTCAAGCGTCATCGGCGCTTGTTCCTTCGGGAGAGGAGAGGTGGTATGCGCACCAAGCTTGCGCCTGTCGTTGTTGCCGTCTGTGCATTGTTCGTGGCTGCCTGCGGCAGCAGCAATAGCAGTGGCAGCGGGGGTGGCTCGGGCGCCAGTTCGAGCGTCTCGGGTGCGAAGGTTCTTTCCGCGAGTGCCGCGGACAACCCGCCCAAGGGCACGATCACATACTGCACAGGGAAGGACACCACGGGCGCCGCCGCCTACGTCGTCGCTCAGTTCAACGCCAAGTACGGCGCCCAGGGCTATCACGCCAACTTGGTGCAGTTCCCGGCCTCGGCCGACCAGCAGCGGGCACAATTCATCCAGCGCCAGCAGGCGCAGTCGAGCTCGTGCGACGTGTTCTCGTCCGACGTGATCTGGACGGCGGAGTTCTCCACTCAGAAGTGGCTCTACGACCTCACCCCGTACGTGACGGCGAACGCCTCGAAGTTCATCGCGGCGCCGCTCGAAACCGTTCACTACGGCGGCAAGTACTGGGGCGTCCCCCAGACGAGCGACGCAGCCTTCATCTACTACAAGAAGGGTGAGACCGCGCCGTCGACCTGGCAGCAGGTCTACGCCGATGCGAAGAAGACCGGTGGCATCGTCTACCAGGGGGCGCCGTACGAGGGACTCACGTGCGACTTCCTCGAGCTCGCTTTCGCGGCGGGCGGTCAGGTGCTCTCGGCCGACGGCAAGAAGTCGGCGATCAACTCGCCGCAGAACCTCAAGGCGCTGGAGCTCATGGTCAGCGGCATCAAGGAGGGGTCGGCCCCGCAGGCCGTGACGACGTACATGGAGCCGGAGACCGACCAGGCATTCACCACGGGCAAGTACGGCTATATGCGCAACTGGACCTACGCATACGCGGCCGACAACACGGGTGCGCTGAAGGGCCAGGTCGAGGCCGCCCCGCTGCCGACCTTCGCCGGCGCAGGTAAGGCGAGCGTCCTCGGCGGCCACAACAGTGTCATCAGCGTGTACTCGAAGGATCCGGGCCTCGCGCTCAAGTTCGCCGACTTCTTCGCCTCCCCGGCGATGCAGAAGGCGCAGATCCTCAAGTTCTCGCTCGCAGCTGTCATTCCGACGGTCTACCACGACGCGGACGTCATGAAGGCGGTCCCGTACTCGTCGCAGCTCCTGCAGGCGCTCTCCCAGGCGCACGCCCGCCCGGTCTCGCCGGTCTACCCGCAGATCTCGCAGGCCATCTACACGAACGTCAACGATGCGCTGGCTGGTCGCGTGACCCCCCAGGCAGCTCTCCAGAAGGCGGACTCGCAGATCAACTCGGCCCTCGCGACGTTCTAACGATCATGGCCACTGTGGCGAATCACGTTGGAGCGCCGGCGCCCACGCGCCGGCGCTCCAGGAGCCTTTCCGAGAAGCGACTGGCCGTGCTCATGGTCTCGCCCTCGATGATCCTCATCGCGATCGTGGCGGCGTGGCCGATCATCTACGCGATCTGGTTGTCGCTGCACCAGTACAGCGTGCGGGTCGCCGGGCTGTCGCGGTGGGTGGGCGTGGACAACTACTGGACGAGTGGTCTGTCGAATCCTGACTGGCGCTCGGCGCTGTACCACACCCTCATCTTCACCGCCATCTCCGTGACGCTTGAGCTGTTCATCGGCCTCGGAATGGCCCTGGCCATGCACCGCGCCTTCCGCGGTCAGGGCCTGCTGCGCACCGTCGTGCTCGTGCCGTGGGCGATACTCACGGTTGTCACGGCCGTGATGTGGCGAACGATGTTCGTGTCGCCCTACGGCTTCATCAACACGCTCCTGGGCACTCACACGGTGTGGCTTGGACAGGAGCCGTACGCACTGATCATCATCATCCTGGCCGACGTCTGGAAGACGTCCCCGTTCATCGCGCTGCTGCTGCTGGCGGGGCTGCAGGTGATCCCGGACGACATCTATGAGGCGGCCAGGGTCGACGGGGCCACGGCCTGGCAGCGCTTCGTGCGGATCACGCTCCCGCTGCTCAAGCCGGCCATCCTGGTGGCGCTCATCTTCCGCACCCTTGACGCGTTGCGGATCTTCGATCTGCCTTATGTGCTCACTCAGGGCACGGTGGGCACATCGACGCTGTCGACGATCGCCCAGCAGACCTTCGCTCAGAATCGGCTCTACGGCGAGGGAGCGGCGATGGCGATCCTCGCCTTCATCATCGTGATGCTGGTGTCGTTTGGCTACATCCGGTTCATCGGCGGCAACATCCGCGGGATGACGGCGGAATAGGGAGGATGAGATAAATGGAAGCATCAACCGCTACCTCCGCCGAAGCTGTACCGCGTGCTCGCGCCCGGACGGCCAGGAAGCCGAAGAAGGACCGCACCCCGTGGTACATGTGGCTCGCCGTGGCGGCGATCGTGTTGTTCTGCCTGTTCCCGTTCTACTGGCTGATCAACATGTCGCTCAAGGCGGGCAGCGACCTCAACGGCTCCGCCGTCTTCCCACACCACCCGACGCTGAGTAACTACAGCTCGATCTTCAAGAACCCCGACTTCATCGCCTCGCTGCGCAACAGCGCCATCATCGCGCTGATCACCACGGCGCTGGCGCTCGTCGTCGGCTCGTTCTGCGCCTACGCTCTGGCCCGCCTCAAGCTCCGCGGCAAGTTCGTCATCCTGGGCATCGTGCTCTCGATCACGACCTTCCCGCAGATCGCGATCGCGGCGCCGCTGTTCAAGCTGTGGTCGGACATCGGGATCTTCGACACCTACATCGGTCTGATCATCCCGTACCTGACCTTCGCGCTCCCGCTCGCCATCTTCATCCTGGTGTCGTTCTTCCGTGAGATCCCCAAGGATCTCGAGGAGGCGGCGCTCGTGGACGGGGCCACGCGCTTCCAGGCGTTCCGCAAGGTCGTGGTGCCGCTCGCCGCCCCCGGCCTGGCCACGGCGGGGATCCTGACGTTCATCGCCGCGTGGAACGAGTTCCTGCTCGCCGTCACGCTGACCGCGACCACCGCGTCCCGGACCGTTCCGGCCGAGATCTCGTTCTTCACCGGGGCGACCGAGCATCAGGTCCCGTACGGGAGCATCGCGGCCGCTTCGGTGGTCATCTCGGTGCCGCTGATCCTGCTCGTGCTGCTGTTCCAGAAGCGGATCGTGGCCGGCCTCACCGCGGGCGCCGTCAAGGGCTAGAGCGAAGATGGTTGACCGGATCACACGTCCCGGATGACCTGAGGGGAGTTGCTGACGGTCTCGGATCTGGCGACGCGCCCGGGTCTCGCCCGACGGAGCCCCTCGGCCTTCGTGCTGGTGGCTGGACCTCCCGGATCGGGAAAGAGCACCCTCGCGCGGCCGCTGGCGAGAGAGCTGTCCCTTCCCCTGTTGGCCAAGGACGCGATCAAGGACGCGCTCATTGATGTGCTCGGCGTGCCCGCCAGGGTGCAGCAGAGCCGCGAACTGGGTCGTGCGGCGGTGATGGCGATGCTGACCGTGGCCAGGACCAGTCCGGGTGCTGTCCTGGACAGCACCTTCTATCCGTACACGCTGCCTCACCTGCGAGCTCTGCCGGGACAGCTGATCGAGATCCGCTGCGTCTGCCCGCGTGACGTCGCCGAGGCGCGTTACCGAGCGAGGACGGGAACGCGTAGCGCGGGCTATTTCGACTCTGAGCGCCCACTCGAAGAGCTGTGGAACGAGCACCATCTCACTGCCACCGGACTTGGACCGCTGCTCGAGGTCGACACGACCGATGCGGTGGACGCCGCCGTCGTCGCCGCCCGGGTGCGGTCGGTCCTGGCACAGGACGCGCGAAGTGCGCCGGGGGCGCGAACTCGCGCTCACGGCCGGTGAACTCGATGGGAGGGTCGTTGTGCGAGTCCTTTCGCTGACGTGGGTGGGGACGCGGACGACCGAGTACGCGGCCACCGTCGCGTTCTTCAAGGACGTGCTGGGGCTCGGCGTGCGCTCGTCGGAGACCGACTTCGCGGTGCTGGAGGTTCCCGGCGGCGCGACGGTCGAGGTGTTCGGACCGAAAAGCGAGTACAACGCGCATCTCACCCACCCCGTGGCCGGATTCCGGGTCGACGATCTCGAGCAGGCGGTCGCCGACCTGCTCGCGGCCGGCGCGGAGATCGTGCTGCCGGTTCAGGGCGGCGAGACGCGATCGTGGGTGCACTTCCGCGCTCCCGACGGGTTCGTCTACGAGCTCGTGTCTGACACCGCCGCCTGAGGGGTGCCCGGGTCGTGAACCGGGGCCCAGGTGGGTAGGACGCCTGCAACGACCGACAGTGAGGTGTGGAATGGAGTACCGAACGTTGGGACAGAGCGGCTGCGTGGTCTCGAGCATGGCGCTCGGCACGATGACGTTCGGGACCGAGAGCGACGAGCGCGTGTCGCATGAGCAGCTCGACGTGTTCGTCGAGGCGGGCGGAACCCTGATCGATACCGCCGATGTCTACGGCGGTGGTGTCTCGGAGGAGATCATCGGGCGCTGGTTGGCCAAGCAGCCGCCGGAGATCCGCAGTCAGGTCGTGCTCGCGACCAAGGGCCGCTTCCCGATGGGGCCGGGCACGAACGACCTCGGGCTCTCGCGCCGGCACCTGCGCGAGGCCCTGGACGCGTCGCTCACGCGCCTGGGGGTGGACCACATCGACCTCTACCAGGTGCACGCGTTCGATCCCCACACGCCGCTCATCGAGACGCTGCAGTTTCTCGACGACGCTGTGCGATCGGGCCGGATCGGCTACGTCGGGCTGTCGAACTACACCGGCTGGCAGATCCAGAAGATCGTCGACCTCGCCGAGTTCCGCGCGCTCGCGCGCCCGGTCACGCTCCAGCCGCAGTACAACCTGCTCGTCCGTGAGATCGAGTGGGAGATCGTGCCGGCGTGCGAGTCGACGGGTCTCGGACTGCTGCCCTGGTCGCCGCTCGGCGGCGGCTGGCTCACCGGCAAATACACGAAGTCCGAGCGCCCGAGCGGGGCCACGCGTCTGGGCGAGAACCCCGACCGCGGCGTCGAGGCCTATGACCGGCGCAGCCCGCAGCAGCGCACGTGGGACGTCATCGACGCAGTGCAGTCGGTCGCCGACGGACGCGGCGTTTCAATGGCGCAGGTCGCTCTCGCCTGGCTCACGGACCGGCCGATGATGACGTCGGTCATCCTCGGCGCGCGGACCGTGGAGCAGCTCAAGGACAACCTCGGGGCGGCTGACCTGCACCTCAGCGCAGAGGAGACCGAGCGGCTCGACCTGGTCAGCGATCCGGCGCCGTCCGACTATCCGTACGGGGGTCCGGGCGTCGACCAGCGCAGCCGTTTGCTGACCGGACGCGACAGCTGAGGCTCACCTCGACGAGGCGGGGTACGGTTCGGCGGTTCGAACGTGCACACCGGTCGCATCACCCCGGAGCTGCTACGACGCAGGCCAGTCCCGGTCATGCTGCTGGTGTGCGGGCTGGCGCTGGCTGCGGCGACGGCGGTCGTCGTGGTCGGCCAGGGCCGGGCCCGCTCCCGCGGGTATCACTACGCGCGGCTCAAAGTGGGTGGCGACTCGTATCAGTACCTGGTGTTCGTGCCGGCCAGCTATCGCGGCGCTGCGCATGTGCCCCTGGTGGTCGTGCTTCATGGATGCAGCACGACCGCGAGTCAGCAGGCTGTTGCGAGCGGCTATGCGCAGGTCGCCGAGCAGCGCCGATTCATCGTGTTGTACCCGGACGTCGACGCGGTTGACCTCGCTTACGGTGGGTGTTGGAAGGGAATCTGGGATCCGGGTGCGGAGGGGCGGGGTCGAGGCGACGCCGGGGCGATTGCCGCGATGACGAGGGCGGTGGCCGGGACATGGAGGATCGACCCCGGGCGCATCTACGTCATCGGTATCTCCGCCGGCGGATTCGAGAGCTCGATCCTCGGCGCGAGCTACCCCGACGTCTACGCGGCGATCGGCATCCACTCCGGCGCCGCGTACACGCGAGTCGAGTTCGGGTGCCTGGCGCAGGGCGTGTCGCCGAGCACGACGGCGACGCTGGCGCGCGCTGCCCTGGGCGCGATGGCGGCGCATGCCCGCGTGATGCCGGTCATCGTGTTCCATGGCGACCAAGACGAGGTGGTCCCCTACCGCTGCGGCGAGCAGGCGCTCCATCAGTGGCTCGAAACGGACAACCTTGTTCTCGAGCGAGAACACCGCGCCCCCGTATTGGGGACGCGAGCCGTGGTGATGCAGGGCGTCCAGCCCCGCGGACGGACATATACGGTTGCGTCGTACCCGGACGGGCAGGGATGCGCCGTGGCGCAGTTCTGGACGATCCACGGTATGGGCCACGCGTGGTCCGGCGGATCGGGCGATCCGACTGTCTCCCACTACGTGGACCCGCGGGGGCCGAGCGCCGCCGCCGCCTCTTCGAGCTTCTTTTTGCGCTGGCGGCTGTCCGGGGCGGCCGGCCGGTGCGCTCGTCACGAGCGCTGACCGACCCGCGATTCGGTCGCGCTCAGCCTTCGGGACCGGTGACCCAGGCGTCGATATCGCGGTGGCGCAGCGTGCGCGCGACCGATACGCGATGGCGCCCGTCGACGATGTAGTAGCCGTCGGGTTGACGACGCAGGACGACCGGCGGCAACGAAGCGCCTCGTCGGTGCGCGAGCGCGATCCGCTCCCAGCGCCACCGCACGATCTCCGATGCGGGACGAAACTGCGCGTCGAAGCTCTCGGTCGGCTCGAGCGTGCCGACGATGCTGCGCAGGGGCACGGCCTCGAGCCTGCGGGGCCCGGCGGCCAGGGCGGCCGGCGGCGCGAGCGTTCGGGGGCGCCGGCAGGATCCGCACCGTCGGACCCAGCCGCCGAGCCGGCCCGCGAGGTAGGCGCGGCGGGCATGGCGGAAGTCCCACTGCGCGTCGATCCGTGCCAATCCTGTGCTGTGGGCTTGCGGCGAGTTGAACATGACCTCTTCGATGAGCCTGACGTAAGAAGGCCCGCCTGCAATCAGCAATCCGCCTACATTCGGGCCTTATCCGTGACGTCCAGTGTGACTCTCCACTGGCATAACCACAAATCATATTTTGTGCACACCGATAAGCTATGGCTATGGACCCGCGGCGGATGCTCACGTTTCGTGCCGTCGCGCACCGGCGTTCGTTCTCGCACGCCGCCCGCGACCTCTCGCTGTCGCAGCCGGCGGTCTCCAACCAGGTCGCCCAGCTCGAGCGCGAGCTCGGTGTTCGGCTGTTGTCCCGCGGTCCGGGCGGTCCCGAGCCCACCGCCGAGGGCAGGATCGTGCTCGAGCACGCCGACGTGATCGAGGCGCGACTCGAGCTCGCGCGGACGCAGATCGCCGCTGCCGCCCAGGGCCGTCGCGCGTTGCTGCGGATCGGAGCCTTTCCCACCGCGCTGGCGAGTCTCGTGCCCAGAGCGGTCCATCGCCTGCGCCAAGCCCATCCCGATCTTCGCGTCACCTTCGACGAGGGGACCTCCGTGGAGCTGTCAGCCAGGTTGAGCACGGGTGGGCTCGACATCGCCCTCGTCTTCGAAGAGGCGGGCATCGTCCCCGACGCCCCCGGGGCCCAGCTCCTGATGCGCGAACGGTTCTTGGTCGCGCTTGCACCTGACCATCGGCTCGCGCGACGGCGCGCGGTCCGCTTGGCCGACCTGAGCCGCGACGACTGGAGCGTCGCACTGACCGACGGCATGATCGTCCGAGCCTGTCGCAACGCGGGCTTCGAGCCCAACATTGTCTCGATCACGCGCGATCAGCTCGCGATCAGCGCGCTCGTGCGGCGAGGGCTCGCCGTCACGCTCGTCCCGGAACTGCTCGCGGACCCGTTTCGCGACCTCACGCTGAGGCCGATCGCCGAGTCGGACCTCACGCGAGATGTCTACGCGCTGCTCCCACCGGGCGGGCGGCACGCCCTCATTCCGGACGTGCTCGACGCGCTCGCGACGATCTCGGCCAGCCTCACCCCGGCGCCGCACCAGGGCCGCGGACAACGCGATCGCGACGCGTGAGGCGGAAAAGCTGTAGAGATGAGTCGGATGACTCGGGACAACCCGCTCGGCAGCTCGATCCTCTCCGCTGAAGGGTGGCCGTACGCGTCGTCGCAGCCGATCGACGAGCAGGATCCCGGTCGCTTTCATGCCCTGTTCGGGCGTGACTCCCTGATCACCTCACTGCAGGTGCTGCCCGCGCACCCGGACGTGGCGCGTGCGACGCTCCGGGTCCTCGCTTCCCTCCAGGGTGAGCGTTTCGATGCCTGGGCGGATGAGGAGCCGGGGAAGATCGTCCACGAATACCGTCCGCAGGCGGAGCCGCGCTTCCAGCAGATGGGCTGGCCGGTGCGAGATGGGCAGTTGCGCTATTACGGCTCGGCGGATGCCACATCCTGGTTTCTCGTCGTGCTCGCGAAGCTCGGCGATGCCGCGCTCGAGAAAGAGCTCTCAGCTCACTGGCGGGCGGCCAGTGCGTGGGTCGAGCAAGCGCTCGAACGCGGCGACGGACTGATCCGTCATGGGCCGCGCCAGGGCCGTGGCGGGCTGGCTCAGCAGGGCTGGCGGGACACCTCGGACCCGCTCCAGGCATACGGCGGCGGGATCATCGACGCCGACGGCCGGAGCCCCGAACCGCCGCTCGCGGATGCAGATACGCAGGCGGTGACCGTCGCCGCGTTGCGGGCCACCGCCCGGTTGTCCGGGGACGACCGATGGTTGTCCCTGGCCGAGCGGACCACGGAGCGAATCGCGCGCGCCTTCTCGCCGGACACGATGGCGGTTGACCGACGGGATCGGCGCGTGTCGGGCGCGGGTTCGCAGCTGGGATGGCTGTTGTGGGCCGACGCGCTGCCGGCGTCCGACCGCGATGCCTACGCCGAGCGGCTGTGCCGGCCCGACGTCCTGACCGACTTCGGGCTGCGCACCCTCGCGTCCACGCACCCCCAATTCGACCCGAGCGCCTACCATCGCGGCGCCGTCTGGCCGTTCGACTCGTGGTTGGGGTGGGGCGGTCTGCGCGCGGCCGGCCGCGGTGATGAGGCCGAGCGGGTCCGCCAGGGCGTACTTATCGCGCTCGACCGGCTCGGAGACGCTCCCGAGCTCTACGCCGTCACATCGGGCGAGCCCGCGTCGATTCCGATCGCCAACCGCGTGCAGGCGTGGACGATCGGTGCGCGGTTCGCGCTCGAGCGGGACTGGGACGGGCGGCTCAGCCTTTGACCGTCCCGGCTGTGAGGCTAACCGGTGCGGCCGTGAAATGGGGTTGTTGCCGTGGCCGATCCCGGGTATGACACCTGCATGGCGGCCGAGAGCGAGACCGGGCAGCGGCAGGTGGAGACGGCGGACGAGCCGCGCGAGACACGTGCCGCCGAGGGACGGGACGCCGAGGGACGGGGCGCCGCCACGCAGCGGGCCGACGGTCCCGGGGATCCCACCGACCTCCCACGCCGCAGCTGGATCGCCGTACTCAAGCGCACGGTCAAGGAATTCCAGGCCGACAACCTCACCGACCTCGCCGCGGCCCTCACCTATTACGGCGTGCTGTCGATCTTCCCGATGCTGATCGTGCTCGTCTCGATCCTCGGGCTCGTCGGCCACTCGGCGACCGAGCCGCTCGTGCAGAACCTCGGCAAGGTGGCGCCGGGACCGGCCAAGGACATCTTCACGAGCGCGATCCACAACGTCGACGCCGCGCAGGGCACGGCCGGGGTGGCGTTCGTCATCGGGATCGCCCTCGCGCTGTGGTCGGCCTCGAGCTACATCGCCGCATTCATGCGTGCCGCGAACATCGTCTGGGACGTCGAGGAGGGCCGGCCGATCTGGAAGACGATCCCCGTGCGGATCGCCGTGACCCTCGTCACCGTCGTGCTGCTGACGCTCGCGGCGCTCGCGGTCGTTCTCACCGGCGGTCTCGCCCGCCAGCTCGGCGACGTGATCGGCGTCGGCTCGACCGCGGTCCAGGTCTGGGACATCGCCAAATGGCCGGTGCTCGTCGTCATCCTGATCGTGATCCTCGGCATCCTCTACTGGGCCGCGCCGAACGTGAAGCAGCCCGGTTGGCGCTGGATCAGCCCCGGCGGCATCCTCGCCGTGCTCCTGTGGCTCCTCGCCTCGGCGCTGTTCGCGCTCTACGTCGCCAACTTCTCCTCGTACAACAAGACATACGGCGCGCTCGCCTCGGTCGTCGTGTTCCTCATCTGGCTGTGGATCAGCAACACGGTCATCCTGCTCGGTGCCGAGTTCAATGCCGAGCTCGCCCGCGAGCGTCAGATCCGCGCCGGCCGCGTGGCCGCGGACGACGAGCCGTACCTGACCCCGCGGAACGAGCCGAAGGAGTAGCGGCGGAGGGGGTCGGGCGGGGGCGCGCCGGTCGGCACGCCCCCAGCGACCTACATCTCGTACGCGGGCTCGGCGCTGCGGACCTGCGCGGTCTGGGACCGCGGCCGCAGCAGCGCGCCGGTGAACACGGCGCCGACCGCGAAGATCACCGCCGACCACATGAACGCGGTCGTGTAGCCGTGGACCGCGGCCTGCGCCGTGATGCCCGGCGCCCCCGCGTGGGCGGTGGCGAAGCTCGCGGTTGCGGTGACGGCGATCGTCGACAGCAGGGCGGTCCCGATCGAGCCACCGACCTGCTGGGAGACGTTGACCATGGCCGAGGCCACGCCGGCATCGTCCTGTCCCACCCCGAGGGTCGCGGTCGCGATCGACGGGGCGAAGATCAGGCCGAAGCCGAGGCCCATGACGAGCAGCGACGGGAGGATCGCCCCGGCGTAGCTCGCGTGTGGGCCAAGGCCCGTGAGGTACAGCATCCCGGCCGCGCCCATGAGCATCCCGGTCGGCACGAGCGGCCGGGCGCCGAAGCGGGGCACGAGCCGGACGTTGGCGGTGATCGAGGAGAACATGATGCAGGCAACCATCGGCATGAAGGCGACGCCGGCCATGATCGGCGAGAGGCCGAGGTTCTGCTGCAGGTAGTAGGTGAGGAACAGGAACACGGCGAAGATCGCGATCGCCGACATCGCGACCGCCAGGTACGAGCCGCCGCGGTCGCGGTCCTCAACGATCCGCAGTGGCAGCAGCGGATGCTCGACCCGGCTCTCGACGAGCAAGAAGGCGCTCAGCAGGACGACGGCGAGGGTGAGCATTCCGACGGTCACCGCGTTGCCCCAACTCGTCGTGCTCGCGTGGGAGAACCCGTAGACGAGCGAGAACAGGCCGCCCGTGGCGAGCAGCGTGCCCGGGATGTCGATCCGGGGGCGATGCTCCGGGACGACGTTGTGCAGCAGCACGAGTGCGCCCGCGATGCCGGCACCGGCGAACAGCAGGTTCACGTACAGGCACCAGCGCCAGGACAGATACTGGGTGAGGAAGCCGCCGAGCAGCAGCCCGACGGCGGCGCCGCTGCCGGCCAGCGCGCCGAAGATGCCGAACGCCTTCGCCCGCTCGCCGGGCTCGGTGAAGGTCGTGGCGAGCAGCGACAGAGCGGCGGGGGCGAGGATCGCGCCGAAGGCGCCCTGGACGGCGCGCGCGGTGATGAGCATGCCGAACGACTGCGCCGCGCCGCCGACGGCGGAGGCGATGGCGAAGCCGAGCAGGCCGCCGATGAAGGTCCACTTGCGGCCGAACAGGTCCGAGATGCGCCCGCCGAGGAGCAGCAGCGACCCGAACGACAGGGCGTAGGCCGTCACCACCCACTGGCGGTTGTCGTTGGTGAAGTTCAGTGCTTTCTGCGCGGAGGGCAGGGCGATGTTGACGATCGTGGCGTCAAGGACCACCATTAGCTGGGCGATCCCGAGAATCGCCAGCACGAGCCAGCGACGTTCGTGGTGGGGGTTTGTCATAAAGGCACTCCCGCTAAACGGAGGATTGATCTCAACTTTCCAAATGACCGTAGCACATACGGAGGCTAGCCCTCCGCTTTCCCGCTAAAGTTACGGACATGTCAACAATCGAGCGTCCTCTGAGACGAGATGCGGAGCGCAATCGTCAGCGCATCCTGCAAGCCGCCCGCGAGCTGTTCGCCGAGCGCGGGCTGGCCGTGACGCTCGACGACGTCGCCCATCGGGCCGGTCTCGGCGTCGGCACCGTCTACCGCCGCTTCAGCTGTCGCGACCAGCTCATCGACGCCCTGTTCGAGGAGCAGATGGTCGAGATCGTCGGCCTCGCCGACGCAGCGCTCGCGATCGAGGATCCATGGCTCGGGCTGACGACCTTCCTCGAGCGGCTCGTCGCCCTTCAAGCGACCGACCGCGGGCTCAAGGAGGCGCTGCTCGGCACGACCGAGGGGCGCGAGCGGGTCGCGCACGTCCGTGAGCAGATGCGCCCCCGGGTCACCGAGCTCGTGCGCCGCGCCCAGGATGCCGGCGAGCTGCGCGACGACCTCTCCGCGTCGGACCTCGCGCTCATGCAACTGATGGTCGGGACGATCGCCGACGTGACGCCCCCGGCCCAGCCCGAGCTCTGGCGGCGCTTCCTCACGCTCCTGCTCGACGGGATGCGGGCCGACCGCACCTGCACGCCGCTGCCCGAGCCGGCGCTCGACATCGCCGAGCTCGACGAGTGCATGTGCCGCTGGCGTCCGGCGCGCCGGCCGAGCCAGGCCGACCCACGACACTAGGGCGACGACGCCGGCGGGGTCACGCGACCGCCGCCTCGCCGGGCGCCGCGGACGACGACCCGGCGAGCAGCGCCGCCGCCACCGCCTCGGGGTCGTCCCACATCGGCACGTGCCCGCAGCCGGGCAGGTCCAGGTTGGTCACGTTCGCCGGCAGCGAGCGGGGACGGGTGACGATGCGGTCGAACTCCGGCCAGACGAGCGTGACCGGGACCTCGATCTCGGCGAGCCGGGCGAAGACGGCTGATCGCATCGCCCGGTTGGCGGCTGTGAATCCCGGCGCGTCGGCATACGCGCGCACGAGCCCCAGGGCCGCGGTCCTCGGCACCTGATCCGGGCGGGCGACCGTGCCCGACAGGATCGCCCGGCGCCCCGCGGGGACCCGCAGCACCAACGGCAGCAGCGGGCGCGCCGCACGTGCCACCGAGCGGGCGAGCTCGGGCTTGGGGGCGAGCGGGCGCGTCCACAGGCCGGCGGGGGCGATCGCGGTGACGCTCGCGGCGTCGCCGAGCAGGGCGGACTCGAAGGCCACCCACCCGCCGAGCGAGTTGCCGGCGAGGTGGGCTCCGCCGGGAGCGACCCCGAGGTCGCGGAGCCGCGCGCCGACGACGCGCGCCAGGTCTCCGGGATGAGATGGTCCGGCGAGGGCGGGGCTCTCGCCGAAGCCCGGCAGGTCGACGGCGATGCAGTCACGCTGCGCTGACAGGCGCCCGAGCGCGGGTTGCCACACCTGGCGATCGGCGCCGAGCGGATGCAGCAGAACGAGCGGTGGCCCGGAGCCGACCCGGTCGTAGGCGAGCGCGGTCATGCTCGAGGAGACCATACGGTGCTCGGGCTCCGGATCACCCGATTCGGGGGATCGATCTGAGCGAAGGCCAGGTATCGTTGGCGGCCGCATGGAAGCGAAGCGCCCGCGTATCGTCGTTGTCATCTCGGGGCTGCTCGCGGTGTTGGCCGCCGGCACCGCGTTCGCGCTCACGCCCGCGGCCCCGATCCAGAGCACCGGCCCGGCACCGAGGTTGCCGGTCTTCACCGGTCACGCGGCGACGTTACATCCGGTCGCGGGCGTGCAGACGGCCTGGCAGAACCCGTTCATGGCCGCTGATCCCGGCAACAGCGTTCACAACGACGCCTGGGCCAGTGATAACTACACCGCGCTGTCGGGACCGCTCGGGCGCCGGCTGACGATCCTCTCGACCGCGATCGGCCGCGATTGCATCACCCTCGCCTTCGAGCCCGACGGGCGCATCGTCGGCACGTGCACCGATCTCGAGCACGGACCGGCGATGTACCTGCTCGACCCGCGCACGCTCGCGACGCTCGCCTTCCGCCAGCTCCCGTTCGTCCCGCCGCCGGCCGGGACCAACCCCGCGCTCAACACCACCGGCGGTGCGTACTTCTACCTCGACAACCGCAATCGCGCGGTGCTCGCCGCGTCGACCAGCCACATCCTGATCGTCGCCCTGCGCGGCAGCTCCGCCGCCCCGCGGTTCGTGCCGGTGGCGAGCTATGACCCGACGCCGTGCCTGTCGGCCGGCGACCGGATCCCCTCGGTCCTGCCCGATGCCCAGGGCAGGCTGTGGTTCGTCGGCCGCTACCACGGGGCCGTCGGCGTGCTCGACCCGCGCACCGGCCGGTGCCGCTCGGTGATCCTCGGCCAGGAGATCGAGAACTCGTTCGCCGTCGGTCGCGACGGCGTCTACATCGTCACCGACAAGGCGATGTACAAGTTCCGGGCCGGAGCCGACCTGCTCCCGCACGTCGTCTGGAGCCGGGCCTACCGCAACACGGGCGTGCACAAGCCGGGCCAGATCAACGCGGGCTCGGGCACCACGCCGACGCTGATCGGGGCGCTCCGCGGCCGCCGCGGCTCAACGCCGGCCTACGTCGCGATCACCGACAACGCCGACCCCATGGACGTCGTGGTGTATCGCAGCGAGGACCGGCTCGGCCGCGGCCAGCGCCGGGTCGTCTGCACCGTGCCGGTGTTCGGCAAGGGGGCGAGCGCCGACGAGAACTCGCTCATCTCGATGGGTCGCTCGCTGATTGTCGAGAACAACTACGGCTACGACCTTCAGAAGTGGAACGACGTGATCGCCGGCGGGATCAAGGTCGGCGGCAACCTCGGCCTGATCAGCGCGCCGGGGATGGACCGGATCGACATCGCACCGGATGGCTCGGGCTGCCACATCGTCTGGCGCAACAACCAGGTCCACACCGCCTCGGCGGTGGCCAAGGGCGACACCGCCAACGGCCTCATCTACACCTACGCCAAGGTCCGCGACCCCCGCGTGGCCGGGGCGGGCGTGTGGGCCTGGGCCGCCCTCGACTACCGCACCGGGCGCATCGATTGGATGCGCGTCGCCGGTCACGGCGGCCTGTACAACAACCATTACGCGGGGATCGCGGTCGGACGCAATCCCGTGACCGGCCGCACGTCGCTGTACCTCGGCGGCGTCGGCGGGATCGTCGCCCTGCGCGACGGATAAGCGCGCAGATCCGCTAGGCGTCACCACCTGCGGGTAGCTCTCTTCTAGATGAGCGAGCACTCGGGACCGTACGAAGTGGCCTTCGTACTCGGCGGCGGCGGACTCCTCGGCGCGCACGAGGTGGGGATGCTGCGGGCACTCGCCGAGCGCGGGGTCGAGCCCGACGTCGTTCTCGGCACGTCGATCGGCGCGGTAAACGGTGCGTTCTTCGCCGCGGACCCGACGCGCGACGGGGTCCAGCGGCTGGTCGAGGTGTGGGACCAGGCCAACCACACCGCTCTGTCCGCCCTGACCATGGCGCGTCGCGTGACGACGCTCGCCCGCACCGGTACGCACGTGCAGCGCGTCGCCGAGGTCAAGCACCGACTCGCGGAGGTGCTGCCTGTCGAGCGCGTCGAGCAGCTCGCGACGCCGTTTCAGTGTGTGGCGGCGTCGATCGAACGCGCGGCCGAGCACTGGTTCGACCGCGGCCCGCTCGCCGAGGTGATCCTCGCGTCGTGCTCGGTCCCCGGCGTGTTGCCCCCGATCCGGATCGACGGTGAGCACTTCATCGACGGCGGGATCGTCAACTCGATCCCGGTGAGCCGGGCGGTCGCGCTCGGCGCACGGCGGATCTTCGTGCTTCAGGTCGGCCGGCTCGAGCAGGCGCTCAAGCCGCCGCGCTGGCCGTGGGAGGTCGGGCTCGTCGCCTTCGAGGTGGCCCGGCGTCACCGTTTCGCCCACGACCTGCATTCGCTGCCCGACGGCATCGAGCTCCACATCCTGCCGACGGGCGGCTCAGCGGCGCCGGCCTACAACGATCTCTCCGGCCCGCTCAAGGTCCGGCGCCTGGCCCGCACCATCACACATCAGATCGACGCGGCCTACGCGGCGTCGATGCACTACCTCGAAGCCCAAGAGAGCGTGAAGCGATGATGTCCTCGCCGTGGCTGCGCCGGCCGCTGAGCATCACCGGGTGGCTGCTCGTCGGCGGCGTGGCTCTCGTGCTCTCGCCCGTGCTGTTCCTCGTCGCCGGCGTCGCCGCCGCGCTCACGCGCGAGCGCAAGCCGCTCGTCCTCGTCAGGGTCGTTGTCGCCTACCTCGTGCGTGAGCTGTTCACGCTCGTCGGCTGTGGCGCGCTGTGGCTGCGCAGCGGCGCGGGCCTCCTGATGGGCACACCGAGGCTCCAGCGGTGGCACTGGCAGCTGCTGAGGTGGTTCGTCAACGGGGTCACCGGGCCGGCCGTCAGCGCCCTCGACATCACCATCGTCGAGGACGCCTGCGGGGAGGCCGACCGGGCGCTGAGCGCCGACGGTCCGCTCATCCTGTTCAGCCGCCACGCCGGGCCGGGCGACACGATGGTGCTCGTCGACATGCTGCTCTCCCGCTTTGACCGTCGTCCCAGTGTCGTGTTCAAGCAGACGGTCGCACTCGATCCCTCGGTTGACCTGATCGCCCATCGGCTCCCGCACGCGGTGCTCGACACCGACGATCGTGAGGCCTGCGAGGCGCGGATCGCGGCGACGACCGACCAGCTCGGAGCGCGCGGGGTGCTCCTGCTGTATCCCGAGGGGGGCAACTTCAGCCCCGCGCGCCGGCGCCGCGCCGAACGTCGGCTGCGGGAGAAGGGCAACACGGCGGCTGCCGACGCGGCCGCGACGATGAACCACGTGCTGCCGCCGCGGCCCCTCGGCGCGCTCGCGGCGCTTGCGGCCAGGCCCGACACCGATGTCGTGTTCGCCGCTCACACCGGTCTCGGGCTCGCCGCCTACCCGCGCGAGCTGTACCGCGAGATGCCGATCGGACGCACCCTGACGATGCGCAGGTGGCTCGTCCCGCGAGCCGAGATTCCCCACGACGCCGACGAGCAGATGGAGTGGCTGACCGGTTGGTGGCGGCGGATCGACGAGTGGATCGACGATCAGGGCACGGAGCCGAGACCGGCTCAGGCCGTCGCCCGCTGCTGACGCTGCGATCTTCGCGTCCTGCCGGACGGCCCTCCCGGTCATGATTGCGGCATGACACGGTGCTTCGGTGGCGTCGAGACGGGCGGGACGTGGTGTGTGTGCGGGGTCGGGAACGGGGCAGGGGCGATCGAAGCCGACGCCCGCTTTCGCACCAGCTCACCGCCGGAGACGATCGAGCGGATCGCCGAGTTCTTCGCCGGTCAGCCGCGGTGCGAGCGGATCGGCATCGGCGCGTTCGGGCCGCTCGACCTGCGCCTCGATTCGCCGACGTGGGGATACGTGACGACGACGCCGAAGCCTGGCTGGCAGCACACCGCGCTCGCGCCGACGCTCGCCGGGCGCCTCGGCGTCCCCGTCAGCTTCGACACCGACGTCAACGCCGCGGCGATCGGCGAGCACCGCTGGGGTGCGGGCCGCGGGACCTCGAGCCTCTGCTATCTCACGGTCGGCACGGGAATCGGGGCCGGGCTGCTCCTCGACGGCCGCCCTGTCCACGGGCTCATCCACCCCGAGGTCGGGCACCTGCGCATCCCCCACGATCGTGGGCGTGACCCGTTCGACGGCGTCTGCCCGCTCCACGGCGACTGCTGGGAGGGGCTGGCAGCCGGCCCGGCGATCGCCAAGCGCTGGGGCGCCGATCCCCGCGACCTCCCCGACGGCCATCCGGCCTGGGCGCTTGTCGCCGAGTACATCGCGCTTGGCGTCCTCGCCATCGTCATGGTCGCCTCGCCCGAGCGGGTGATCGCCGGTGGCGGGGTGATGGAGCGCCGTGGCCTGCTGCCCTCCGTCCGGGCGCGGCTCCGCGAGCTCGTCGGCGGCTACCTCGAGAGCCCGTTGCTCGGCGAGGACATCGACGACTACCTCGTCGCGCCCGAGCTCGGCGACGACGCCGGCGTGCTCGGCGCGATCGCGCTCGCTCAGCTCGCCACGGACGGCTCGGCGGTCTGACGGGCCGGTCGCGTCCGCGCCCGACGCGCGGGGCGCGGCAGCCACGCCAACCACGCCGGCAGGTACCAGGCGCGCTCCCCGAGCAGCGCGAGCGTCGCCGGCAGCAGGACGCCGCGGATGACCGTCGCGTCGATGAGGATCGCCGCGGCGAGCCCGACCCCGAGCTGCTTGAACTCGATCATCCGCAGCGTGCCGAAGATCGCGAACACACCGACCATCACGAGCGCCGCGCTCGTCACCACGCCGGCGGTGCTCCGCACGCCGCGCAACGTCGCCTCGCGAGCATCGAGGCCGCGCTCGATCCCCTCGCGCACGCGGCTGAGGATGAACACGTGGTAATCCATCGAGAGTCCGAAGAGCACGACGAAGAGGAACAGCGGCAGCCACGAGGTGATCTCGCTGCGGCCCTGGAAGCCGAGCAGTCCGTGCAGGTGCCCATCCTGGAAGATGAGCACGAGCAGCCCGTAGGCTGCGCCGACGGAGAGCAGGTTGAGGACGATCGCCTGCAGCGGGATGACCACGGAGCGGAAGCTCACGAGCAGCAGCAGGAACGCCGTGCCGAGCACGAAGGCGAAGACGATCGCGAGGTGGGAGTCCATCACCGCGTTGAAGTCGGTCGTGCCCGCGGTCATGCCGGTGACGCCGGTCTCGACGCCCGGCAGCGCACCGACGGTCGAGCGCGTGATCGTCCGCAGCCGGGCGAGCGCCGCGTCCGAGGGGGCATCGGTCCCCCCGCCGGCGAGCGGGATCGAGATCGTCTCCACGCGGCCGTCGCCGCTGTGCTGCATGCCGATCGGCCGGTGCAGACCGGGGGTGCGCCGCGCCTGCGCGAGCAGGCGGCTGACGGCGGCCTGCACCGGACGGGCGTGCACGTCACGGGCGAGGATGCCGACCACGGCGGGGGCTGGGCCGCCCGGGAATGCCGCCTCGATCCGGTCATAGGTGCGCATGATCGGGATGCTCCGCGGCAGCGACCCGGTCCCGGGGAGCGCCGTGTGCATGCCGAGCACCGGCAGCGTGAGGGCGAGCAGCGCGAGCGCGCTGACCGCCGCGGCGGGGCCGGGGTGACGCATCACCGGCCGCAGGACGGCGCTCCACACGCGCGATTCGCCGTCGGCGCGCCGGAGACGGTGCAGGACCGGGATCCGGCCCCTCTCGATCCGGTGACCGAGAGCACTCATCACCGCCGGGAGCACGGTCAGCGAGCCGAGCACGGCAACCGCCACGACCATGATCGTGCCGACGGCGAACGACGTGAATGTGCGCGACCCGGCAAAGAACATCCCCGCCATCGCGACGATCACCGTGAGACCGCTGACGACGATCGCGTGCCCGGACGTCGCCGCCGCGGCCTGGAGCGCTGCGCGCTCGTCGGCCCCTGCGGCCCGTTCCTCGCGCTCGCGGCGCAGGTAGAACAGGGAGTAGTCGACGCCGACGGCGAGGCCGATGAGCAGGACGACCGAGTCGATCGAGCCGTCCATCGGCAGGATCTGGGAGACAGCGCCGACGAGGCCGAGGGTGGCGACGACTGCAGTGAGCCCGAGCAGCATCGGCACGCCCGCGGCGACGAGCGAGCCGAAGGCGACGACGAGGATCAGCAGCGTGATCGGCAGCGACAGCGTCTCCGCCCGGCTGAAGTCCTGGCCGAGCGAGCGGTTGAGCGCCTGATTGGCGCTCGCGTCGCCGAACTCCTCGATCCTCAGCGACGGATGGTCGCGGGCGGTGGCCGCGGTCGCCCCGAGGACACGGTTGACGTCACCGCGCTGGCCGAGCTCGAGGCTGACGAGCGCCGAGCGCCCGTCACGCGACACGGTCCCGCCCTGGCCGGACGCGGCCGGGGCCTGCAGATCGCGGACGTACGGGACCGGTCTCAGGCGGGCGACGAGGTCGCGCACCGCCGAGCCGAACGCCGGCGTGCTTGCGAGGCGGCCGGTGCGGGACTGGATGAGGATCCGCTCGGAGTAGGACTGCGGCAGGTGCGCGCGCAGGAAGGTGTCGACCCGGCCGGATTCGCCACTGCCCTCATGCGTGTCGATCTTCGTGCCCAGCGCGCCGCCGGCGACGGCGGCGATGATCACGAACGTGAGCCAGCCGGAGATGGCGAGGCGGCGGTGCCGGGCACTCCACGCTCCGGCGCGGGCGGCAAGGTTGGACACTGACATGACGGGCTCCTCCCGGTCGGCAGTTCGTTCGGCTTCCGCCACCGTCCCACCCCCGGCCGCCTCAGACCAGGACGGCAGCTGGCGTGTCGGGGTGGGGAAAACCGCAGAGCGCATGCGGTGGCCGGCCGTATTGCGCGCGGGCGTCCGGCGGGCGATCCTTTGCCGGTGCCTCCGACGCTCGCCACCGTCTGCCGTCGCCCGCTGACCGTCGCCTGCTGGCGCGAGACGCTCTACCTCGTCGTGTCGCTCGTCACGGGGATCGCCGCCTTCACGTTCTTCGTGACCGGGGCGTCGCTGGCGCTCGGGATGATCATCCTCGTCGTCGGCCTGCCGCTGGCCGCGGTCATCGCCCACGTCGACCGCTGGTGGTGCGGGCTCGAGCGCCTGCGGACCGCGAGCGTCCTGAGGCACCCGGTCGCCGGGGTCTACGTGACTCCGAGGGGCGAGGGCGCGATCGTCCGGCTCCTGTCGGTGCTCGGCGATCGTCAGACGTGGCTGGACGCGCTGTGGATGCTCGTCTCGCTGCCCCTCGGGGTGCTCGCGTTCACGGTCGCCGTTACCGTCTGGACGACGACCCTCGCGCTGCTCACGCTGCCGATCTGGGCGTGGTCGGTTCCGGGGTGGATCCACGCTCACGTCGTGCTCGTCTCCATCGCCGGCCCGCTGGTCGCTCCCGGCGCGGCGATCGCTGCCGCGTGGGTCGTGCGCGGGACCGCGCTGCTCCAGGCCGAGGTGGCCGCGGCGTTGCTCGGTCCCGGCCGCCGGGTGCTCGAGGAGCGCGTGCAGACGCTCTCGGAGACCCGCGCCGGCGCCGTCGACGCGGCGACGAGCGAGCTCCAGCGCGTCGAGCGGGACCTTCACGACGGCGCGCAGGCGCGGCTCGTCGCGCTCGCCATGGATCTCGGCATGGCCGAGCAGCGGCTGGCCCAGGCCGATCCTGACACCGCGCTCGAGCACGTCAGCAACGCCCGCGGGCAGGCCCAGGCCGCGATGGCCGAGCTCCGCGCGCTCGTCCGCGGGATCGGTCCGAGCATTCTTCAGGACCGCGGGCTCGACGCCGCGCTGACCGCGCTCGTCTCCGGCCGCACGCCTGCGGTCGAGCTCGCCGTCGAGCTGCCCGGCGACGTCGCCGGACCGCGGGAGACCGCGGTCTACTTCGTCGTCGCCGAAGCGCTGGCCAACGCGCGCAAGCACGCCGGCGCGGGACGGATCTCCGTTCACGTCTGGGAGGGCCCGAGCCACGAGCTCGTCGCGGAGATCGTCGACGACGGGAGCGGCGGTGCCGATCCCGAGGGCTCGGGTCTCGCGGGGCTGCGCAAGCGCGTCGCTGCGCTCGACGGGACCTTGAGCGTCCACAGTCCTCCTGGCGGTCCAACGGTCGTCCGCGCGGAGTTGCCGTGCGCGTCGTGATCTGCGAGGACCTCGCGCTGCTCCGCGACGGGCTGACCCGGCTGCTCCAGGACAACGGGATGGAGGTCGTCGCTGCCGTCGCCGACGGCGATCGCTTCGTGTCCGCCGCGTTCGGGCACAAGCCCGACGTGTGCGTCGTCGATGTGCGCCTGCCGCCGAGCTTCCGCGACGAGGGCCTGCGCGCCGCGCTCACCGCTCGTGAGCGCCAGCCGGGGCTGCCGGTGCTGATCCTCTCCCAGCACGTCGAGCAGACGTATGCTGCCGAGCTGCTCGCCGACGGGAAGGGGGGAATCGGTTATCTGCTCAAGGACCGGGTGGCCGACGTCGAGGAGTTCGTCGCCGCCGTGCGGCGCGTCGCCGGCGGCGGGACGGTGCTCGACCCCGAGGTCGTCGCGCAGATCCTCGCGCGCCGGCGCTCGAGCGCGATCGACAGCCTCACCCCGCGTGAGCGCGAGGTGCTCGCCCTGATGGCCGAAGGGCGCTCCAACCAGGCGATCGCCGAGACGCTCGTCGTCACCCCCGGGGCGGTCGAGAAGCACGTCTCGAGCATCTTCGGCAAGCTCGAACTGCCCACGGGCGGAGAGGACAACCGGCGGGTCCTCGCTGTGCTCGCGTTCCTGCGCGCGGCGGCCTAGCTATGTCCTGAGGCGAACGCGCGCGAGTGACACTTTCTTCCTCCGCTGCCCTTGCAAACATCCGCTGCGTGAGTTACCCTGCTCCGAAGCAGTAGGGAGCACGTTATGAACACGCCCATCAAGAACATCCACGTCCTTCAGTTCGCGACCGCAGTTGGTGCGGCGACGCCACGTGATGCCTCGATGGTGCTCGCCGTGCGCGGGAATCGCGATGCCCTTGCTGGGAGGCCGGTGCGCTGATAGCGCCAGCGCACATCGGCAGTTTCAGCAAGGGCGGCCCACGGGCCGCCTTTTTTGTTGCTTCGAGACGGAACGGCAGGTGATGGCAGTTGGAGACAAATCAGACCTGATGTGAGCGCCGCCCGAGAGGGCCGGCTGCAACACACGCAATAGCCGTACCCCGGTTCACACCGTTGCCCGACAGTGTCACTCACTGCTGCTCGGGTGCCGGTGACACACCGGACGATGAACTGACACTGAACACCGGGGCCGGCCCCGGCGCTGACCCCTGGTCGAGGGGGTCGCGGTCCGGGCCGGCCCGAGACGACAGGGAGGAACCCACGATGTATCGCATCGACGATGAGTTCCTGTTGCTGAGCCGCGGCGGGCGGGTCAGCGCGGGGAGCCAGGCCCGATGGCGGGAGAGTGCGCGCGCTGTGGAGCAACGGGCGCAGCACGAGCTGGCTCTGCGCGAGGGCGGCTTCCGGCGAGTCTCGCTGGTCGCCCGAGTCCGCGCGCGGTTGACCCGGCGCACCCGTCCGACGGGCGCCACCGCGACGGGACGTCGGGCAACTGGCGCCTCCGGGCCCGGCTAGCTGCCCGACACCGACCTGGGAACAGGGGCATGCGGTCGCCGCGCGCTGGGGCGCGGCGACCGTCAGGCCTCGGAGTCCGGAACCTCGAGCCGGTCACGATCGGCCCACTCGAGCAGCGGCTCGAGCGAGAAGGCGCGATCGTCGATCCCGGCGTGCAGATCCCCGAGCCGCGCGAACCGGGGCGGGACCGTGGCGATCGTGAGCTCGGACGGTTCGACGTCGGGGATCTCATCCCAGGCGATCGGCGTGGAGACGCTGCCGTGCTCGACGCCGCGGACCGAGTAGGCGCAGGCGATCGTGTGGTCGCGCGCGTTCTGGTTGTAGTCGACGAACGCCCTGTCCGGCTCGCGGTGCTTGCGCCACCACGTCGTGGTCGCGTCGGCGGGGGCTCGGCGCTCGACCTCGCGGGCGAATGCGAGCGCGGCCCGGCGCAGCTCCCCGAAGCCCCAGCGCGTCTCGATGCGGACATAGATGTGGATCCCGCTTCCGCCCGAGGTCTTCGGCCAGCCGATGATCCCGAGCTCGTCGAGCACCTCGTGGGCGACCGCGGCGACGCGGCGGACCCGGTCGAAGTCGCACTCGGGCATCGGGTCGATGTCGATCCGCCATTCGTCCGGGCGCTCGACGTTTCCCCGGCGAGAGTTCCAGGGATGGAACTCGACGGTCGACATCTGCACCGCCCAGATGACGCTGGCCAGCTCGGTCACGCACAGCTCGTCGGCATGGCGGCCGGAGGGGAAGTCGACGCGCACCGTCTCCAGCCAGGGCGGGGCGCCCGACGGCACCCGCTTCTGGTGGACCTTCTTGCTGCCCACCCCGCCGGGGAAGCGGTGCAGCATGCACGGCCGCTCGCGCAGGGCTCGGACGATGCCCTCGCCGACGCTCAGGTAGTAGTTGACGAGGTCGAGCTTCGTCTCGCCGCGCGCGACGAAGTAGACGCGGTCGGGGTTGCTGATCCGCACGCGGCGAGCGCCGACGTCGAGGGTGACCTCCGGGCGGGCGGTGTCCTCGCCCGCCATCCTGGCTAGAACGTGCGGGTCGCGAGCGGGAAGGCGTCGACGATCACGTCGATCCGGACGTGAGCCGGTACGGCGGTGCCCGCCGGGATGGCGAGCCGGACCCCGTGGATCTGACCGTGTGCGTCCCGCACCACCGTCGTGTTCGAGCGCAGGTCGAGGCTCACCGGCGCGCCGCTCGCCGCGTTCGTCAGCAGCAGCGCGGCGATATGACCCGCGCCCGGTAGTTGCGGACCGGTGAGACCCGCGCTGACGCTCCCCGCGTGACCGCCGCTCGGCCGGCTGAAGCTCAGCGCAGCGAGGCGGACGCCGGACGGACGCTCGGCGGCGGGGCCCTCGTAGGCGGTCGAGAGGAAGGTGCCGCTCGCCGCGAGCACGCCGCTCGGGTTGCAGATCCCGGTGAAGGTGAGCTCGGCGCCATAGTTGGGCACGCGTGCGCAGACCGTCTCGGCGTACAGCGCGGCGCCCGGGCGCACGCGCAGCCCGGGCCCGAGCTGGCCGCGGAGCTCGAACGTCCGCAACGGGACGGTGCCGAAGCTGAACTCGAGCGGCACGCTCGGGCTCGAGAGCTGGAGCGCGTCGCCCTGATAGCGGCCCTCGAGCGGGAAGCCGAAGGCGCTGTGCGGGTCGATCCGCTCGACGCCGCGGGCGTCCCGGTAGGCGCCGGTGACCCACAGCAGCACGTGCGAGCCGGTGCGGCGGATCGTCGAGGCGATCCAGTCGTAGGAGTCAAAGCCAATCTGGTTGACCGAGGGCAGGAACGCGGGCATCGGCACCGCGAGCCGGCTGATCGTCAGCGCGCTCACCCGGTTGCGGCCGGCCACGAGCGGCAGCGGACCGCCGGCCGGCGCAGTGCGCACGGTGAGCGTCTGGTCGAAGTGCCCCGCGACCGGACCGTCGGCGACGAAGTTGCCCATCCGCGAGCCGTTGTCGGTGTAGGCGCCGCGGATCCGCAGGCGGTAGGTGGTCGCGGGCCGCAGCAGGCCGGTCGGCACGACGAACAGGTAGTGGCCGTCGCCCGACTCCTGGGTGGTGAAGGCAAAGCGCGGGGTGGCGGTGACGAGCCGGCTCGGATCGAGCATCGCGGCGTTGACCGTGAGGCCGTGCCGGCGGACGATCAACCGCAGGTTGAGGACCGTCGCCGTCGACACGTTCTCGACGTGCGTCGTCGCCAGGGTCGTGCCGCCCGCGGTCACCGGGAACACCCGGTCGAGGGTGTCGCCGAGCTCCTGGGCCGGGCTCGTCGAGCACCGCCGGTCGCGGCGATGCAGGCAGTAGTCGTAGGGGACGTAGTCGACGTAGCCGTGCTCTCCCGCGATGACGACGCCGGTGCGCCCGAGGGCGGGGGAGGCGTTGAGGTCGTTGCGGTCGCGGAGCGCGGGATCGCTCGGCGTCGTGTCGTACGACCACCGCCGCCGGCCGGTGTCGGCGTTGATCGCGTAGAGCTTGCCGTTGGACGAGCCGACGTAGAGGATGTTCCGGTGCTCGCCGGCGGGCGCCCGGCCGAGCACGGGCGAGGAGCGGACCGGGTCGCCGGTGTCGTAGCGCCAGAGCAACCGGCCCGAGGGCGAAAGCGCGTACACCGAGCCGTCGGCGGAGGCGATGTAGATCGCGGTCGTACGCCCCGCGGCGTCCTGGGCGAGTGCGGGCGAGGCATAGATGTGGTCGCTCGTCTGGAAGGTCCAGCGTGGCGCGCCGGTGACGGGATCGATCGCGTAGAGCTTGGAGTCGAACGAGCCGACGTACACCGTCCCGTCGGAGCCGATCGCCGGTGAGGAGACGACGTAGCCAGGGGTGAACATCTGCCACACCTCCCGCCCCGACGGGCCGAGCCGGTAGACGTGGAAGTCGAGCGAGCCCCAGAAACTCGACCCGTCAGCCGTGAAGGCCGGCGTCGTCCAGATCGACTGACCCCCGGTGAACGTCCACAGCAGGTGGCCGCTCTGGGTCAGCGCGTACGCGGTGCCGCCGGTGTTGCCGGCGTACAGGTTGCCGTGGGGACCGACGGCGACGTTGCCCTCCCACCAGCTCACCTGCTGGCCGCCGACCGGTGCCTTGGTCGGATGAAAGCGCCACAGGATTCGCGGGCGCCCGGACCGGGGGGTGGTGATGTGGTAGAGCCACTCATCGCCCGAGCCGAAGGTGAGGGGGGCTGAGCCGAGCGATCCGTCGTACGGCGACAGCGCGGCGGCGGCATCGATGATCCCCCCGGTCTTCAGCCGCCAGCGCAGCCGCCCGCTCGGCGCGATCGCGTAGAAGAACGTGTCGGCGGAGCCGACGTAGACCGTGCCGTCGCCGCCGATGATCGGCGTGGAGAAGATCCCGCGCCCGGTGCGCAGCGCCCACGGCCGGCCGCCGTCGTAATGGGCGACGATCGGGCTCAGCCCCGTGTTGCGAGAGTCGTGGCGCATCTCAGGCCACGGCGACGCAGCGCCCGCCGGGGCCGCGAGCGCGAGCGCGAGTAGGCCGATCAGGGCACACAGGGGGGCGAAACGGCGCAGCAGCACGGGAATGACAGTAGCCGTGCGGGGTCACCGCCGGGCGGCGGTGCGGATTTCCTAACTCGCCACAAACCTCGACGAACTACGCGCGAGTGGTAAAGATCGCGGTCATCGATGCCGATGCTCTGGGCATGACACCGGGGGCATTCCGGATTCGCTCAGGCTGGGCGCGCCTCGCCGCGACCCTGGCTTCGTTCTTCGCCCTCGGCGGTTGCGTCCTCGCCCTCGCCGGCTGCGGTGGCAGCAGCGTGCTCGACCCGGTGGCGCAGGCGGCCACCGTTTCCAACTCGACGCCCGGGTTCCGGATGACGATGTCGATGCAGATCAGCGCCCCGACCCTTCCGAACGCGGTGACGGCCACCGGCAGCGGCGTGTTCGACACCCGCGGGCACACCGGCTCCTTCGTCATGGACATGAATCTCCCGCAGGGCATCCCCGGCTCGAGCGGAGGGAACATGCACATCGAGGAGATCGTCCGGCCCGATGCCCTCTACATGAAGATGCCCGCCCAGCTCATCGGCAGCGCGACCGGCGGCAAGCCCTGGGTGAAGGTCGATCTCTCCAAGCTCGCGGCCGCCGCCGGCGTCTCCGGGCTGTCCTCGCTGACCCAGAATCCGCTCTCCTCGGACCCGAGCCAGTTCCTCCAATACCTCCGTGGCGTGTCGGGCAACGTGACCGTCGTCGGTGGCGACTGGGTCGACAACCAGGCGACGACGCACTACCACGCGACGATCAGCCTCGACCAGGTCGCCAAGTCCGTGCCCTCCTCGATGCAGGGCACGATCAAGCGTGAGCTCGGCGCTCTGCAGTCGTTCGCCCACATCAGCGGCCTGCCGATCGACGTGTGGGTCGACAGCCACCACCTCGTGCGGCGCATCGAGATGTCCTTTGGCGGTGGCACGCTCGCCGGGCTCGGGGTGAGCATGACGATGCAGATGGATATCCCGGCCTACGGCCCGCAGGCGCCCCCCGCGCTCCCGCCGGCCGACCAGGTCGCGAGTCTCAGCTCGCTCGGCTGACGCCGAGCCGGGCCGGCGGTTGTCTCACCCACGCCCCCGGGTAGCCTGAAGCATCGATGGCGCCGTACGACGATGACGACGACTGGGTCGGCGAGCCGCCCGAGGGCCGCTACACCCGCGACCGCGCCAAGCCCGAGTTCTGGCGCCAGGCCTGGCCACTCGCCGGGGCCGGAATGGCGCTGCTGCTGCTCATCGTCGTGGTCATTCTCGTCGTGCGGTGAGCGGATCGGCCCCGGAGAGCTGGATGATCGCCGCGACCGCGATCATCGCGACTCCGTCGACGAGCCGGTAGGACGACGTGCTGAGCAGAGACCGGAACGGGAACGTGTCGATCCAGTCGGTCCCGACGAGCGTGACGAAGTAGCCGCCCCCGGCGACGAGGTAGAAGACCGCCAGCCCCCGGTCCGGCCGCTGCCATAGGCACAGCAGCGCCAGGGCGAGCGCGGGGGCGACGAACAGGGTCACGTGCGTGGGGATCGCGAGCTGCGCGCCGAGCGAGCGCACAGACGGCCATACCCGGGCGGCGTTGTGCGCGAGGTAGTGCGCGTCGAGGTAGCGGCCGGCCGGCACCTCGGTCTGCAGGTGGTGGGCCGAGACCCACAGCCGCCACGGCAGGATGGCGACGACGGCGACCATCCCGGCGGCGACGATCAGCTCGCGCAGCGGCGCGGTGCGGGCGCCGGAGCGAGCGACCAGCCCAGCCGCCACGACGATCGCCACCGCACCAGCGCTGCCCTCGTCCTTGATCTGGACCGCCCCGGCGATCATCAGGGCGGCGACGACGAGGTCGCTGCGGCGGCCCGAGCGCAGCCACAGTCCGAGGGCGAGCGTCCCGAGGCCGAGGTAGAAGGCCACGGGCACGTCGGCGTAACCGCTCAGCAGCGCGTGGCGGGCGAGCACGAGCGTGCCGGCGAGGACCGGCACCCAGACGAGCGGGCGCGTCACGCGCGCGGCGAGGAATCCCCCGGCCCAGACGAAGCCGACGCCGAGCAGCCACAGCGCGAGGTGGATCGAAGACGGTGCCGAGGTCCCGACGGCCCGGAGGTGGAGAGCCTCGAAGAGCGGCAGCATCCACGGATACACGGGGTTGATGTTGTAGTGCGGATCGATCCGGGCATCGCCGGCGAAGCCGAGGATCGCGGTCGGCAGGTGCGTGTCGAAGAACAGCAGCCGCGCGCGGAACCCCCAGATGTGCCAGGCGTCCGTCTCGCCCGCCCTGGCGATCGGGCGGTTGCCGAGCGTGAGGAGCCCGACGACCACGAGCCCGGCGAGGGCGACAAGGGTCAGGCCGAGCGCGAAGCGAAGCCGGCGATGCTCCCCGAGCCACCCGGGTGGCAGGCGCGGCCATCCGCGGCGTGGGCCGGCCCGCGCTGCGCGGAGGAGGTCGCGCAGAGCCGGGAGTGCGAGCATCCCCGCGAAGACGAAGAACAGCGGCAGCGTGATCGGGCCCCCGGCGATGAGCACGAGGAGGCACAGGGTGAGGGTGCCGGCGATGCCCACGAGATAGGCGAGGCCGCCGGCCGCGAGTGCGCGCCACGACCATGCCGCCGGGATGACACCGGCGAGGCGCAGCATCCCCAGGCCCGCGAGCGACAGCGCCCCGTTGACGGCGAGCAGGCGAAGGACGCCGGTCACCCGGCCCTCCTCGCGACGGCGAAGCCCCGCGCGTAGGTCGCGGCGAGCGCGAAGCCGGCGGGGAGCGGCTCGTCCGGGGCCCGGCGGTAGAGCAGCACCCACGTCGCCTGCGCCGGCGTGTCGGTGAACACCCGCGGCTCGAGGCGGTAGGCGATCCAGTTGGCGAGGGCGTTCGAGCAGCTCGCCGGCTGCGGGCAGTCGAGGTAGACGCGTCCATGCCTCGGCAGGGTGGCGTCGGCCCAGGCGAGCACGTCCGCGCGCGCGCCCAACCCCTCGCCGGGCCGGGCAAGCGCCTGCGCCGCGGTGAGATGCGCGTCGTGCGCCCGCTCGTGCACCATGCCGACCGCGCCCGGGCCGACGCCGATCCAGAACGCGGCCGCGCCGGCCAGCGCGCCGAGCCACCCGGCGACGACGACGGCCGCCGGCCGCCGCGGAAGCAGCCGATGGCCGGCCAGCGCGAGCCCGATCAGGGCCACCACTTCGACGAGCAAGATCATTGCGTTGGTGCCAAATCCCGGGCTTTTCGCCGGTCATTCGCCATCATGTCTGTTGGGGGCGACGCATACGGCGCCCCCGTCCACGATCGATCTGACCTCTGCGCCCGCCGATGCCCATCGCACCCGATCTCTCCGGCGTCGCCCTCGACGGGCGCTACGAGTTGCATGCCGTGATCGGCGAGGGGACGTTCGGCCGCGTGTATCGCGGTCGTGATCGCCGGCTCGCGCGGTGGGTCGCGGTCAAGGTGATCAAGCCGTGGTGGTCCGAGGACCCGGAGTGGGTCGAGAGCTTCGAGCGCGAAGCTCAGCTGCTCGCCTCGATCAGCGACCCGGGAATCGTGCAGATCTACGACGTCGGCCACGCCTCGGAGGGGCTGTACTACGTGGCCGAGCTCGTCGACGGCGAGAGCCTTGCCGACCGCCTGCGGGCGGGACCGATCCCGCCTGACGAGGCGGCCGACATCGCCGAGCAGCTCGCAGGCGCGCTCGCCCATGCCCACGCCCGGCGCGTCGTGCACCGCGACGTCAAGCCCGCCAACGTGCTGATCACCGCCGACGGCCGGATCAAGGTCGGCGACTTCGGCGTCGCCCGGCTCGCCGAGGGCAGCAGCGAGGGCGGCGGGACGGTGGCGGGGACGCCGCGATACATGGCCCCCGAGCAGGCTCGCGGCGCCGGCACGAGCCCGAGCACCGACGTCTATGGCGTCGGCGTCGTCCTGTACGAGATGCTCGCCGGTCGGCCGCCCTTCCAAGGCTCGATGGTCGAGCTCGCCGTCGCCCACGTGCAGGACTCGCCGCCGCCGCTGCCCCCCGGGACACCGCTCAGTCTCGGCGCGGTCGTCGAGCGCGCCCTGGCCAAGGACCCGGCCGACCGGTACGCCGATGGCGAGGAGATGGCCGCGGCGCTCGCGCGGGCACGCGCCGATCTCCGCTGGATCGCCCCGTCTGCGGTGACGCCGTTGGCCGCGACCACCGCCAACGGCAGCGAGACGGCGACCCGGGTCGCGAGCAACGGGCACGAAGACGCCACGCGCGTCGCGGGCGAGACGGGCGAGCAGGCCACGCCGGTCGCCGGCGGCGACCACGAGGACGCCACCCGGATCGGCCAGCCGATGTCACCACGGCACAACGTCAATCCGGCCGAGCGGCGGCAGCGGATCGCGCTGTTCGCGCTCGTGGCGGCGCTGCTCGGCGGGGCGGTCGGCGTCGCCCTGGCCGTCGCGCTCGGGTCGGGGCAGGTGCGCGTCCCGAGCGTCGGTGGGCTGACGCGCAACGGGGCCACGGCCGCGCTGCGCCACAGCGGTCTGCACGCCACCTTCGCGAGCGGGTTCAGCTCCGCCGGCCGGGGCCGGGCGATCGCCCAGCGGCCGGCGGCGGGGGCTCAGGTCAACAGCGGCGCCACCGTCACTGTGGTGCTGAGCGAGGGACCGCCGCCGGTGACGGTTCCGAACGTCGTCGGGACGAGCACGGCCACCGCCCAGACGGCCCTGGGCCAGGTGCACCTCAGCACCGGCGTCCAATCGGTTCCGGCTCCGGCGAGCAGCCCGGGCACGGTCATGAGCCAGAAACCGACCGCCGGGGCTCGGGTCGGCCGCGGCAGCATCGTCGAGCTGTCCGTCGCCGAAGTCCCGAGCTGGCGCTCGCTCACGAGCTTCGGCGGCACCAACCAGGATCAATCCGTGCCGTTCCGGATCCGCGGCCAGCGCTGGCGGATCGTCTACAGCATGGGTTACGTCGGCACCTGCACGCTCATCTTCATCTGCTCGGGCCCGAGCGCAACGCTCACCGACGCCCACTCCGGCGTGACGCTCGACAACTTCGACCTCGGCCAGGGCAACGGCCAGACCCGCACCTTCCACACCGGCCCGGGCGTCTACCAGCTGAGCATCTCGCCAGGGTCGGACACGGCGCGCTGGAACATCGAGGTCCAGGACCTGTACTGAGCTGCGGGCGCGGGGCTCGCCCGGTGCGCCCGGCCCCCGCCCGGTTCGCGCCTCTCGCCCGCGTACCCTCTGTGCCCATGCGGCTCGAAGGGATCCAGACGGGCGACATCGTCGAGGTCGATCGCCTGGGGCGGCGCTTCCACGCCTACGTGCTCGGAAACGCCCCCGGCGGGTTGAGCGTGCAGCCGCTCGACCGTCGGGTGAGCTATCGCAGCTGCACCGCGCACCAGGTGGTAGGGCACTGGGTGAAGCGTGGACGGCCCCGGGCGACCCCCGAGCCGCTCGAACCCACGGCCCTCCAACTCGAGCTTGACACCACGATCCGCGAGTGAGCGACGGGCCGCCGCGCCCGCCCCCCGCTACCGCGCCGCCGACTTGGGCATCGTCGTCGCGCTCGCGGTGGTCATCGTCATCCTCGGGGTGGCGAGCTCGGGGCCGCAGCCGCGGACGCCGCGCGTCGACACCCAGGTCGTCGTCGAGGCCCGCGCGGCGCCGGTCCGAGCCGTGCCGCCGGGCTTTCTCGGCCTCTCGATCGAGTATCCGGCGCTGCCCGCCTACGCCGGCTCGGATCCCTCCAACCTCAACCCGTTGTTCCTCAAGCTCGTTCGCGGGCTGAGCCCGGGCCAGCGGCCGGTGCTGCGGATCGGCGGCATGAGCGAGGACAAGAGCTGGCTGCCCTCGGTCGGCGGCGGCACCCCGCCGTGGGCGACGTTCATCCTCACCGCGCCGTGGTTGAAGCTCGCGCACGCGGTGGCCGTGGCGCTCGACGCGCGGATGATCCTCGGCGTCAACCTTGAGGCCGACAGCTCGGCGCTCGCCGGTGCCGAGGCCAAGGTCCTCCTGTCGGGAGTCGGGCGTGCGTACGTGCGCGCCCTCGAGCTCGGCAACGAGCCCGATCTGTACGGCACCTTCCCCTGGTACCACACCGCGAGCGGGCACGCGGTGACCGGCCGGTCGGCGGGCTGGAACTACTCCGCCTACGCGCCCGACTTCAACGCGATCGCCTCTGCGGTGCCCACCTACCCGCTCGCGGCGCCCTCGTACGGGACCCTCTCCTGGGCGGCCAACCTCGGGAACTTCATCTCCAGCACCCCGTCGCTCGGCCTCGTGACGATGCACCGCTACCCGCTCCAGTCGTGTTTCGTCTCGCCCGGATCGCCGCGCTATCCGACGATCGGCGACCTGCTCGCACCGGCCGCCTCCACCGGCCTCGCGACGACGCTGTCAGGCCTCGCCGCGGTCGCCCATCAGCATCATCTGCCGCTGCGCCTCGACGAGCTCAACTCGGTGGCCTGCGGCGCCGCGCCGACGGTGAGCGAGACCTTCGCCTCGGCGTTGTGGGCCCCCGACATGCTGTTCGAGCTACTGCGGGGTGGGATTGACGGCGTCAACATCCATACGTTCCCGGGCGCCGGCTACGAGCTGTTCACGATGCGCCACTCGGGCGGTCGGTGGAGCGTCGCGATCGCGCCGGAGTACTACGGGCTGCTGCTGTTCGGTCGCGCGGCGCCGCCGGGCTCGGTGCTGCTCGCGCAGAGCGGCGGCGCGACCGGGGCGGTCAAGGTCTGGAGCACGCTCGCGCCCGACCACCGCGTCCGCGTGCTCATCATCAACAAGGACCTCCGCCACGGTCATGCCGTCGCCGTCAGGATCCCCGGGGCCGACGGCACCGCGGAGCTCGAGCGCCTCGTCGCGCCTGCGGCGTCCGGGACCCGGCGGATCACCCTCGCCGGTCAGAGCTTCGCCGCCAACAGTTCGAGCGGGCGCCTGCGCGGCGCACGGCGCACGACCGGGATCGATCCCGACGGATCGACGTATACGGTCGTGCTCTCGGCCGCGAGCGCCGCGCTGCTCACGGTGCCGCCCGTTCACTCCTGACCTCCCTACCCTGTCGGGATGGACAACTTCAACGGCAGGGTGGCGGTGATCACCGGCTCCGGCTCGGGCATCGGCCGGGCGCTGGCGCTCGAGCTGGCCTTGCGCGGGGCACGGCTCGCGGTCTCGGACGTGAACCGTGCGAGCGCCGACGCGGTGGCGACCGCGTGCGAGCAGCGCGGGGGCGAGGCGCGGGCCTATGCGCTCGACGTGGCCGACCGCGAGGCGGTGTTCGCTCACGCCGAGGCGGTCCGGGCCGACTTCGGACAGGTCAACCTCGTGGTCAACAACGCCGGGGTGGCGATGCACAAGGACGTCGTCGACACCGCTGTCGAGGACTACGAATGGATCTTCTCGATCAACTTCTGGGGCGTGCTCTACGGCAGCAAGGCGTTCGTGCCCCACCTGATCGCCTCCGGCGAGGGCCACCTCGTCAACATCTCGAGCCTGTTCGGGATGATCGCCGTGCCGAGCCAGTCGGGCTACAACGCGACGAAGTTCGCGGTGCGCGGCTTCACCGAGGCGCTGCGCCAGGAGATGCTGCTCGCCGGGCACCCGGTCGGCGTCAGCTGCGTCCATCCGGGCGGGATCCGCACGAACATCGCCCGCTCGGCCCGCATCGGCGCCGCCGAGGACGCCGAGGAGATGGCGAACGCCTTCGAGCAGGTCGCCCGCACGAGCCCCCAGGCGGCGGCGCGGATCATCCTTCGCGGCGTCGAGCGTCGTCGCGCGCGGATTCTCGTCGGGCCCGATGCGCGCGCACTCGACCTGCTCCAGCGGGTCGCCGGCTCCGCCTACCAAGGACTCGTCTATCGCACGGTTCGGCGCCTCGATCGGGTAGGGGACGCGTGACCATGCAATACGTCAACCTCGGGCGCACCGGTCTGCGCGTGTCCCGCATCTGCCTCGGGATGATGAGCTACGGCGAGCACGAGAGCCGGCCGTGGGCGCTCGGCGCGGAGCGGGCCGAGCCGATCGTGCGCCGGGCCGTCGAGGGCGGCATCACCTTCTTCGACACCGCCGACGTCTACAACGGCGGCGCGAGCGAGGAGCTGACCGGGCAGCTGCTCGGGCGCCTGTTCGGGATGCGCGAGGAGTA
The DNA here is from genome assembly GCA_963755955.1 of uncultured Solirubrobacterales bacterium. GTDB lineage: Bacteria > Actinomycetota > Thermoleophilia > Solirubrobacterales > Solirubrobacteraceae > Palsa-465. Next base: position 39,482 of record CAVWLZ010000025.1, on the reverse strand, counting down.
CGTCCTCGCCACCAAGGTCCACGGCCAGACGATGCCCGGGGAGAACGGCCGCGGGCTCTCCCGCAAGCACATCATGGCGTCGATCGACGTGTCCCTGCGGCGCCTCAGCACCGACTACGTCGACCTTTACCAGATCCACCGCTGGGATCCGCGCACCCCGATCGAGGAGACGATGCAGGCGTTGCACGATGTCGTCACCGCCGGCAAGGCGCGCTACATCGGGGCGAGCAGCATGTACGCGTGGCAGTTCGCCAAGGCGCAGTCGCTGGCGCCGACCCGGTTCGTGTCGATGCAGAACCACCTCAACCTCATCTACCGCGAGGAGGAGCGGGAAATGCTCCCGCAATGCCTTGACCAGGGCGTTGGGGTGCTGCCCTGGAGCCCGCTCGCCCGCGGACTCTTGGCCGGCAACCGCACCCGGGCGGGCGAGCGACTGACGGCGCGGGCGAACACCGACGCCTTCGGCGACTCGCTGTACACGCCGGACGTGGACTTCCCGGTCATCGAGCGAGCCGCTGAGGTGGCCGCCGCCCGCGGCGTCTCGAGCGCGCAGGTCGCGCTCGCCTGGCTGCTCCACAAGCCCGGCGTGACGGCGCCGATCGTCGGCGCCACGAAGCTCGAGCACCTCGACGACGCGCTCGCCGCCGAGCAGCTCTCGCTCAGCGACGATGAGGTCGCCCGGCTCGAGGAGCTCTACGTCCCTCACGCGGTGGCCGGGCACTGAGCGAGGCTGTCGTCCGTTTGCGGACCCCCCTGTGGGTGAAAGTCGGCAGACGGGGTACGCGTCGAACATGCGGCCCTGTTGTCCTCCTGGAAGTGGGTGCAACGCTCCAGGCGGGGACGAAGCGTGCGCGCTGCGCCTGTGCCGCGGGCTGGCGGACGAGGACGGGGCGGCCGCGCTCGCGCTCGAGCGCTCGTCTCCGTCGCGATGCACGCCGAGCGCGACCTGCTGCACGTCTGAGCGCTCGCTCAGGCCGCGGCGCGCAGCGTGGCGGTGAAGTCGGTGCGCGCGATCGGCCCGATGCACGGGCTCGTCGCGCCGGCGTCGGCATAGCGCCTGATGCCCGCGCGGACGGCGTCCTCGTCGCCGACGGCGGTGAGGACGTCGAGGAAGTCGTCGGAGATCGCCGCGCGCATCGCCTCGAACTCGCCGCCGGCGGCGTCGTAGCCCGCGAGGTCCTCGCCGAACCCGGAGCGCTCGATCATCGCCCGGTAGAAGGGAAGCCCGAAGTATGCGAGCAGATCGGTGCGCATCGCGTCATAGGCGGCCGTGCGGTCGTCGGTGAGGGCGCCCGGGACGGCGGCCACGATCGAGAAGCCCTCGAGGGTGCGCTCGGCCCGGTCACGGCCGATCCGGACCTCCGGCACGACGACGTCCCGGATGTAGTGCGGGCTGCACAGCCAGAGGATCACGCCATCGGCGATCTCACCGGCGAGCCGGAGCATCCCCGGCGACAGCGCGGCCATGTAGATCGGCAGCTCGGGCCGGGGATCGAGCCCGGCGAGGTGGAAGCTCGTGCGCCACTTCTCGCCGGGCGGTGGGTCCTCGCCGCGCAGGATCGCCCGGACGATCGCGACGTAATCACGCATCTCGGCGGCGGGATGGTCGATCGTCTGGCCGTACCACGACTCGACGACCGGGCGGTGGGACACACCGAGGCCGAGGGTGAACCGCCCGCCCGACAGATCGTCGATCGTGGCCGCCGTCTGGGCCATCGTCGCCGGCGTGCGGCTGTAGATCGGGACGACGCCGCTGCCGACGCGGATCCGCTCGGTCGCCGCCGCGTAGGCGGTGAGCACGGTGAGCGAATCGCGGCCGGCGATGTGGGTGCAGTAGACCGACTCGTAGCCGAGGGATTCCGCGAGCCGCACGCGCTCGATCGCCTGCTCGAACGAGCGGCCGGTCGAGATGAAGCAACCCGTCGACACATGCGAAGCCTAGGCGATGCCCCACGGCGTAGGCTTCACGGCAATCGAGAGGAAGAAGGGAGTTCCAGACGATGACCACGTACGCCACGGGCTCGGCGCTCGAGGGCCTGATGATGCGCACGCCGCTGCTCGTCCGCCAGCTTGCCGAACGCGCCGAACAGCAGTTCACCGAGCGTGAGATCGTCAGCCTCACCGCCGAGGGCGTCGAGCGCTCGACCTACGGCCGGGTCGTCGAGCGCGCCCGCCGGCTCGCCAGCGCGCTGACCGAGCTCGGCATCCGCCCAGGGGATCGGGTCGCCACCTTCGGCTGGAACTCGGTCCGCCACCTCGAGCTCTATCTCGCGATCCCCTCGATGGGGGCCGTGCTGCACACCCTCAACATCCGACTGTTCGACGACGACCTCCACTACATCGCTCGACACGCCGAGGACCGCATCGTGTTCCTCGATGCCTCGCTCGCGGGCCGGATGCCGCACTTCGAGGGGGTCGAGCGAGAAGTCCTCATGCCCGACGCCGAGGCCGACCGCGAGGGCGCGCTCAAGTACGAGGACCTGATCGCCTCCGGCGATCCGAGCTTCCCGTTTCCCGAGATCGACGAGAACGCCGCCGCGGCGATGTGTTACACGAGCGGGACGACCGGGATGCCCAAGGGCGTCGTCTACTCGCACCGTTCAACCGTCCTGCACTCCCTGCTCGCCAACCAGGCCGACGCCATCGGTCTGCGCGAACGCGACGTTGTGCTGCCGATCGTCCCGATGTTCCACGCCAACGCCTGGGGCCTGCCGTATGCCGCGACGATGGCCGGGTCCAAGCTCGTGCTCCCCGGCCCGCGCATGGAGCCGGCCGCGCTCGCGCAGCTGATCGCCGACGAGAAGGTGACGACGGCGGGCGCGGTGCCGACTATCTGGCTGGGGGTCGCCCAGCTCGACCCGCCGCCCGATCTCTCCTCGATCGAGCGGCTCGTGTGCGGCGGCTCGGCGGTGCCGGAGAGCCTGATGCGGATCTATGACGAGCGCTTCGGCGTGCCGATCATCCAGGCCTGGGGCATGACCGAGACGAGCCCGCTCGCCTCGATCTCGCGGGTGCCGCCGGGAGGCCCCGAGGGGGAGGAGGCCTACGAGCTCCGCGCGATGCAGGGCCGAGCCGTTGCCCTCGTCGACATTCGCGTCGACGAGGAGGCCGGCGGTGAGCTCCAGGTCCGCGGGCCGACGATCGCGCGCGCCTATTACGAGGACGAGACCGGCGCCGAGAAGTTCACCGACGACGGCTGGCTTCGCACCGGCGATGTCGCCGAGCTCCACAACGCGTCCTTCATCAAGCTTGTCGACCGCACCAAGGATCTCGTCAAGTCCGGCGGCGAGTGGATCAGCTCGGTCGAGCTCGAGAACGCGATCATGGCTCATCCGGACGTGCTCGAGGCCGCGGTCGTGGCCGTGCCGGACGAGCGCTGGAGCGAGCGGCCGTGCGCGTGCGTCGTCCGGCGCTCGGACTCCGGCCTCGACGCCGAGGGCCTGCGCGAGTTCCTCGCCACCAGGGTGGCGAAGTGGTGGCTGCCCGACCGCGTCGAGTTCATCACCGAGGTGCCGAAGACGTCAGTCGGGAAGTTCAACAAGAAGGAGCTGCGGGCGCAGCTCGCCGAGGACCGGCTCGAGCACGACTGACGTCAGCTCGGTGCGCTCGACGGCTTCGGTGCGCTCGACGGCTGCGGTCAGCTCGAGGGCCAGCGGCCGGCCTGGATCTTGCGGGCGAGGCGTCGCTGCTGCAGCCGCCCGTAGGCGAGGATCGGCCCGACGCCCCGCACCGAGAGCGAGGGCCAGTGATCGACGGCCCGCACGAACGTGCCCCGCCAGCGAGGCACGGCGAGCACCGGCCGCGGGTGATCGAGCAGCGTGGCCACGCGGTCGGCGACCTGCCCCGGCTGGAGCAGCACCCCGGTGAACGAGGCGGCGGCGGCCGGGTCGTCGAGCTTGTCGTAGAGCATCGGCGTCCAGATCCCGTCGGGGCAGACGCACGAGATGTCGATGCCGCGAATCCCGGCCAGGCGAAGGTCGGCGAGCGTGCCGATGCTGAACGCGATCGCGGCGTGCTTGGAGGCCGAGTAGACGGTCTCTCCCGGCGCCGCCACGATGCCGGCGAGCGACACGACGTTGACGATGTGCCCGCGGCCCGCGGCGCGCATCTGCTCGAGTGCCGCGAGCGTGCCGTTCATCGTGCCGAGCGCGTTGACTTCGATCATCAGCCGGCGCGTGGCCTCGTCCTGCTCCCAGGCCGGTCCGGTGACGAGTACCCCGGCGTTGTTGACCCACACCTCGAGCGAGCCGGCGCGCTCGACGGTCATCGAGGCGGCGGCGTGGCAGGCCTGCGGATCACGGACGTCGAGCACCGACGCGAACGCGGTCGGCCCGAGCCGCTCGGCGGCCCCGGTGGCGGCCTCGGCGTCGAGGTCGGTGACGTGCACCGTGTGGCCACGACCGACGAGCCGCCGGGCGATCTCGTAGCCCAGTCCCCGCGCGCCGCCGGTGACGAGCGCGCCGCCGCGGAAGGCCGGGGCGCTCACAGCGTGAAGACGATCTTGCCGACGATGTCGCCCGCGAGCATCGTCGCGAACCCATCGCGGGCGTCGGCCAGCGGCATCGTGGCGTGGATCTCCGGCCTGATGCCCTGCTGCACGCACAGGCGGACGAGACGCTCGAGCTCGTCGCGGGTCCCCATCGTCGAGCCGACGACGGAGAGCTGGAGGAAGAACATCCGCCGCAGCTCGGCCGACGGCGCCTCGCCGGTCGTCGCGCCGGAGACGACGAGCGTGCCTCCGGGCTTGAGCGAGCGGATCGAGTGCGACCACGTCGCCTCGCCGACGGTCTCCATCGCGACGTCGACCCGCTCGGGCAGCCGCGTCCCGGACTCGAAGGCGTCGTGGGCACCGAGCTCGAGCGCTCGCCGCCGGCGGTCCTCCGAGCGCCCGGTCACCCACACGCGGGCGCCGGCGGCGCGGGCGAGGACGATGAGCGCGCTCGCCACGCCCCCCGCCGAGCCCTGGACGAGCACGGTCATCCCGGGGACGACGCCGCCGCGGGTGAACAGCATCCGGTAGGCGGTCAGCCACGCCGTCGGCAGGCAGGCGGCCTCGGCGAACGACAGCTCGGGCGGCTTGGGGACGAGGTTGCGGCGCGGCACGGCGACCCGCTCGGCGAGCGCGCCCTGGTGGCGCTCGGACAGCAGCGAGCGGCGCGGGTCGAAGGTCTCGTCGCCACGCCAGCTGTCGTCGCTGATGACCGCGTGGACGACGACCTCGTTGCCATCGTCGTCGAGCCCGGCGGCGTCGCAGCCGAGGATCATCGGCAGCCGGTCATCGCTGAGGCCGACGCCGCGCAGCGACCATAGGTCGTGGTGGTTGAGCGACGCGGCCTTGACGGTCACGGTCGTCCAGCCCGGCGGGACCTCAGGCTCCGGGCGCTCCCCGATCGTCAGCGCGCTGAGTGGGTCATCGGGGTCGGTTTTGCTGGCGTACGCGGCGAGCATGGGCATGGGCTTGGGCTACATCATGCCGGGCGTCGGCCCGGGGTGGCGCGGCGGAGCGCCGCGGGCCGGTGTCCTGGGCGGGCGCGGGTGCCCTGGGCGGGCCGATGAATGGCGAATCACTTCGGACGTCCCGAAGCAAATCGCCAGAGTTCGCGCCGCCGCCGCCGGGGTGGCCGGGGAGGGTCCGACGCCGCTCGAGGACCACGACCGCACGCTCGGGCTCGAGGACCGCGACCGCGCTCCGCTCGGGCTAGTGGACGGCGACCGCGCTCCGCTCGCGCAGCGGTGCCAGCGCGCCCTCGATGCGCACCAACTCGTCGAGCATCGCATCCGCGGACTGCTCCATCACCTCGTTGGCCACGATCTCGCCGTCGTCATTCAGGAACTGATGGAAGAACGGGATGTTCACCGACTCGGCGACCGGGATCATCTTCAGCACCGAGACGACCGGCTTGAGGTGCTGGACCGCCCGGGTGCCGGCCGCCACGCCGCCGTAGGAGACGAAGCCGACCGACTTGTCCTTCCACTCATGGTGGAGGTAGTCGATCGCGTTCTTGAGCGCCGGCGGGTAGCTGTGGTTGTACTCCGGGGTGACGAACACGAATGCGTCCGCGTCCTGCACGATCGCGCTCCAGGCCTGCGTGTGCGGCTGGGTGTACTGGCGCAGCCGCGGATGGGCCGGCTCGTCGAGCAGCGGCAGGTCGAGCGCGGCGAGGTCGACGACCTCGACGTCGAAGCCGTCGTGCTCGCGCGCGCGCCGCTCGAACCACTCGGCGATGGAAAGGCCGACGCGTCCGGGGCGGACGCTGCCGATCACGATCATGAGCTTGGGCATCAGGGTTCAGATCCTCAGGTTGCTTGACTACTCAACCATTGTACTACCCAGCGCGGGACGGACTAATCACCATCGCCACGCAGCCCGCCCGCCGCGCGCGGCGCGTGACCGTGCGGGCGCGAACCCCGCCCTGCGCCTATCGCTTCAGGACGAACGACGCGCTGCCGGTCAACAGACCTCCGGCCGCCGGCCGGAACGACCCCACCGCCCGGATCCTGAGGCTCGTCACGCGCCGCAGGAGCCCGCGGCTCCCGGAGGCGAGGGTGAGCTTCACGCGTCGGATCCCCGGGCCGGCGAACCGGGTCCTGCCGGCGGCGACCACCCGCGCGCGGTGCTGCCCCGGCGGTATCGCATACCAGTCGACGACCTCGGTGCCGGCGGCGGACGCGGTCAGGGACACGGTGAAGCCGCCCGCCGTGAGGATCGCCGAGATCCTCGGCTGCCTGCCGTGGGGGACGATGTCGGCGGCGAGCTGGCGTTTGGTCTGCGCGACGGAGGCGGGTACGAGTGCGGTGGCCCTCGACGCGCTGCGCCCAGTGCCGTGGGCGTTGGCGGCGGACTCGACGACGCGGATGGTGTGGCTCCGGTCGGACGCCGTGACGACGTAGGTGCCGGCGGCGGCGGCCCCGGCGAGCGGCGAGCACTGCGCGCCGACCACGTTGCAGCGCTCCCAGGCGTCGGTGAGCGTCGTCGCGGTGTTCGTCCAGACGCCGTGCGATGCGGTCAGCCTGGCGCCCGGGACGGCCCGGCCGGACACGACGGGCGCCACGAGCGGCGCCGGATGCGGCGGCCGGTGCCCGATCGCGGCGAGGAAGGTCTGCGCGATGACGAGATGGCCGGGAGCGTTCGCGTGGAGGTCGAAGCCAGAATCGCAGCCTCCGGTGAGACGGCAGATGACCGCAACGTTCATCGGCACCTCGCCGTGCGCCGGCGTGCTGACGATCGTGCTCGAACCGGCCGTCGAGAACGCATCAGCCACGTCGGCGACGAGGAAGCGAGAGCCGAAGTCGAGAACGAGGTGACGGTTCAGCTCCGCGACGGTCGGCAGTGTCGCCTGCGCTTCGGCCCGACCGAGCGCTCCGGTCACCCAGTACTCGAGGAACGGGTCGTAGTAGGTCATCATCACGAACGTCGTCTCCGGCACCGCGGCGGCTGTGAGACCGGCAGCGATCTGCGACACATTGCTGTCGATGCGCGTCAATGCCGAGTCGAGGCATGTGGTGTCGCCCGGCGAGCAGAACGCAGTGTCATTGCCCCCGATGTCGATCGTGACGAGCGGGACGTGGCCCTGATGGGCGCGCAGGAAGCTCTCGGCAGCGCCGAGCTGGGTGCCGAGGAACGACGATGAGGTCTCGCCGGGAACCGCGAGGTTCATGAGCTGCAGCCCCGGATCGGTGGGCTGCATGAGCTCCGTGAGCTGATCGGCGTACCCGCCGCCGGCGACGCTCGGCTGGGACTGGTAGCCGGCGGCGAGCGAGTCGCCGAGCGCGAGATACCAGTCTCCGCCGGCTGCCGGCGCCGACTCAGACGCGGCCCAGCCGGCCCACACGGCGACACAGAGAACGACCGCGAACTTCCGGATCACGGGCACCACCCCCGATGCGTGGAGGACCTAACCCACATCGAAACGAGTCGCCGGCGGGGAAGTTGCGCAACTGCTCCTGGGCGAGCCGGTCACCGGACGGCTAAGCACGAGCCTGCCCCTCGGCCGCCCGTCCGCTTGACGCCCGCCGCCGCCGCGGCAGAGAATGCTTCGGACCACAGCGAGGGAGATGGCATGAGCGGGTTTGACTACGTGATCGTTGGCGCGGGATCGGCCGGCTGCGTGCTGGCCGCGCGGTTGACGGAGGATCCGGACGTCAGCGTCTGCCTGGTCGAGGCCGGTCCGCCGGACAGCGCGGACGAGCTGCATCTCCCCGCGGGCGTGCTCGCCGTCGGTCAGAGCAAGTACGACTGGGGCCTGCTGTCCGACCCCGAGCCGGGTCTCGCAGGTCGCCAGCGGTACCTGCCGCGAGGCCGGACGCTCGGCGGGTCCTCATCGGTCAACGCGATGGTCTACATCCGCGGCCATCGCGCCGACTACGACGGCTGGGCGGCCCTCGGGCATCGCGGCTGGGGGTTCGACGACGTCCTGCCGTACTTCATCCGGGCTGAGGACAACGAGCGCGGCGCGAACGAGTGGCACGGCGCCGGCGGCCCGCTCGCGGTGAGCGAGAATCGCTCGCGCTACGAGACATGCGGCGCGTTCATCGCGGCCGCCGAACAGGCCGGGATCCCGGCCAACGACGACTTCAATGGCTCCGAGCAGGATGGGGTGGGCTGGTACCAGGTCACGCAGCGCGGCGGCATGCGGTGCTCGGCGGCGGTCGCCTACCTGCACCCGGCGCTCGCTCGGCCGAATCTGACCGTGGAGACCGGCGCCCACGTCACCCGTCTGCTGCTCGACGGCGGCCGGGCGATCGGGGTGGAGATCGATCAGCGCGAGGAGCTGCGGGAAATCCGGGCCGAGCGCGAGGTCATCCTCAGCGCCGGGGCCTACCACAGCCCGCAGATCCTGCTGCTGAGCGGGATCGGTCCCGCGGCCGACCTCGAGCTCGCGCACATCCCCGTCGTCCACGAGCTCCCTGTCGGGCAGGGGCTCCAGGACCACCTCGCGACCTGGATCACCGGGACGACGTCGGCGCCGTCGCTGCTCGGCGCCGAGAGCGAGGAGAACCTCGTGCTCCTCCAGACCGAGGGTCGCGGACCGCTGACCTCGAACTTCGCCGAGTCCGGCGGGTTCATTCGCACCCGAGAGGAGCTCGAGGCTCCCGACGTCCAGCTGCACATGATCCCCGTGCTGTTCCCCGAGGCGGGGGCGGGCGAGATCCTCGTCGACGGGTGGGCGTTGTCGGCCTGCGTGCTGCGGCCGACGAGCCGCGGCTTCGTCAAGCTCCGCTCGCGGGTGCCGACGGCCAAGCCGCGGATCCTGCACAACTACATCGTCAGCGCCGAGGATCGGGCGACGATGATCGCCGCGGTGCGCCGGTGCCTGGAGATCGCAGGCCAACCCGCTCTGAGCGCGCTCACCAACGAGCTCGTCAAGCCGCCGGCCGGCGACGACGACGCGAGCCTCCTCGCCTACATCGAGCGCAACTCGACGACGCTCTATCACCCGGTCGGCACGTGCGCGATGGGTCAGGTCGTCGATGACGAGCTCCGGGTCCTCGGCCTCGAGTCGCTGCGGGTGATCGACGCCTCGGTGATGCCGACGCTCGTGCGCGGCAACACGAACGCGCCGACGATCATGATCGCCGAGCGGGCGGCCGATCTCATCCGCGGGCGGACGCCGGTGGGCGGAGAGGCCACGTCGGCGCCCGTGCCGGCGTGAATCAGCGGGTCGCCTTGCGCCAGCGCGTCGCCCTCGCTGTTGACCGACGCCGGCGGCGGGATGAAACGGCCTAGAGTCCGCCGCCATGCGCGTGTTCATCACCGGCGCCACGGGGTTCATCGGACGGGCCCTGTACAACCGCTATCTCGCCGACGGTCACGAGCCCCGCGGCTGTGACCTCGTCCCCGATCAGACGCGGAACATCGTCGAGGGCGACGTGTCGGTCCCCGGCACCTGGCAGGAGCATGCCGGGGGATGCGAGCTGTTCATCCATGCCGCGGCGGACGTCTCGCTGCGCCTCGAGCGGCCCGAGAAGACGTGGCGGTCGAACGTGCTCGGCACGGCGAACGCGCTGGCGGCTGCGGAGCGGGCCGGGGCGGAGCGCTTCGTGCACTTCTCGTCGGTCACCGTGTTCGGGCTTGAGTTTCCCGACGGCGTCGACGAGCGCTACCCGGTCCACAACACCTACGTTCCCTATCCGGACAGCAAGATCGCGTCCGAGCAGGTCGTGCTCCAGGCCCAGGTCGAAGGCCGGATGGTGTGCACGATCGTCCGTCCCGGCGACGTGTATGGGCCACGCTCGCGGGCGTGGGCGATCATCCCGGCCGAGCTGATCCGATCCCGGCGGCTGATCCTGCCCGGCGGCGGGCGAGGGATCCACTCGCCGGTGTACATCGACAACCTCGTCGACGGCGTCGTGCTCGCCGCCGCCTCACCGGACGCGGCCGGTCAGATCTTCACGCTCTCCGACGGCATCGGCGTCCCCTACAAGCAGTTCTTCACGCCGTACGCCGAGCTGCTCGGGCGCCGCCTCGTGACCCTGCCGGCGCCGGTGGCGATCGGCTTCGCCGCGGTCGTCCAGCGCCTCGCCCGCTTCGCACCGGGCGACAACGAGATCAACCCCGGTGCGGCCCGCTACCTCCTGCGCAGCGGGACCTATTCGAACGCCAAGGCGCGGACCGTCCTCGGCTGGCAGCCGCGGGTCGGACTCGACGAGGGGCTCGGGCGGACGATCGGCTGGCTCCGCGAGCAGGGCTACGGCCCTGACCGGGGCCGCTGAGCCCGACTGGCTACGGCGTGTCCGTCGGCTCGACGTCGGCGCGCTGCGGAGGGGGCGTCGAGTCGGCCGCGCTCACCGGTCCGGGGATGGCCGCACTCGGGGGCTCCTCGGAGGCGATCGCCTGCCATTTGCTCGTCGGCTCGGGGGCGGCGGCGACGCCACTGTCGCTCGTCCGCTCGGCCTCGGCGGGGAACCGCTCGGCCGCCTCGTCGATCAGCGTGAACAGCGCCGTCGCGACGCTGCGGGCGTCCTCGAGCAGCCGCTCGCGCTCGCGCCAGATCGCGTCGGTGTCGATATCGAGCCGCGCGAGTCGCTGCTCGGCCTCACGCTTGATCGTCGCGGCCTCGGCGGCGGCGTCGGCGATGCGGGTCTCGGCCTCGGTCTGGGCCTCGCGGTTCATCTCCTGCGCCTTGTCGTGGGCGACGCGGAGGATCGAGGACGTCTGCTCGCCGATCCGTGCGATCTCCTGATCGACCTCGGTGGCGGTGCTCGTGCGGGTGCGCATCAGATCGCGCTCGACGTCGGCAAGGTACTCCTCGACGAGGTCGGGGTCGTAGCCGTGGCGGACGATCGGGAAGCGCGTTGCGTGCCGCTGAGGTGACGGGTCGTCATCGGCCGGCTCGGGATACTGGAACTCGTCCTGGGGCTCCCAGACCGTCGGCTCGGGACGCACCCGATCGAGGCTGCGGGCCAGCCGGTTGCTGAGATTGGCAAAACGCGAGCCGGCGGGGCGGTGCTCCGCCTCCGGTGGCTCGAACGTGACGGTGGAGGACTCGGTCTCGTGCATGGACGACTCCCTGACGCGTGGTGCGAGTCCTGCGGCTTTCGGTATCCAAGCCAAGCTTCCTGTCGCCTGCAAGCGCGCGCCCATATGATTGCAGCGTGGCCCACGTTCCCGCGATCGACCCGACCCGGCCTCACACCGCCTTCGACCGTCGGATCACCTCGGTCGCGCTGTCGAAGCCGGGAACGTGGCTGTACATGAACGTGGCCAGCCGGCTCGATCCATGGTTGATCAAGCTCAGCCGCGGTCACGTCGACTCGGGCTTCGGGTTGGTGCCGATCGTCCTGCTCACCGTCCGGGGCGCGAAGAGCGGTGTGGAGCGGACCGTGCCGCTGCTCTACTTCACCGACGGCGAGGAGGTCATCCTCATGGCCTCGAGCTTCGGCCGACCGCGGTACCCGGCCTGGTACCACAACCTCAAGGCCCACCCCGAGGTGACGCTCTACAGCCGCGGGCGCGAGGGCCGCTATCGGGCGACCGAGGCGGAGGGCGCGGAGCGCGACCGGCTCTACGCCCTCGCGTCGCAGATGTACACGGGCTACGCGGTCTACGAGGACCGCGTCGAGGGCGTCCGGCGAGTGCCGGTGATGCGCCTCACGCCACTCTGATCAGCGTGCTCGCGCCGCCCTCGGAGTCGAGAGCGGCGCGAGAGCCGGGAGAGACAGGGGCTAGATGTTCGGGCCGCCGGCCGGCGGGCCGGCCTGGGAGCTCGCGCCCTGGAACTGGCCGCCCTGGGGGACGCCGTAGTCGGCCGCCCCACGTGCGCCGGGGCCGCCGGGACCGCCGGCGCAGTGGCCGGCCCCCGACTGGACGCTCAGCACCTTGAAGCTCGAGTTCTCGATGACCACGGCCTGCGAGCCGTTCGACTTCGTCACGTGGACCTCGTACGCGGCGCCGGAGACCGTGCCGTCGGTCTCGGTGCTCGCGCGGGTGACCTTGCCGCCGGGGACCGCGGCCAGGGCCGCACTCGACGCGGACGACAGGCTCGCGCCGGTGAGCGTCTTCTCGCCGTTGGCTCCCGGGGCGTACCCGTTGTGCCGGACGTGCGGACGCGCGACCGAACTGGACGAGCTCGAGCTCGACGTCGAGCTCGCACTGTGGTTGGCGGCAAGTGCGGGCACAGCGGCGACGAGCGCCGCGGTCGCGGCCGCACCGCCGGCCATCTTCAAGAACAACCCTTTACTCATTCCCGGTCCTCTCAGTTGGACGGACGGACGAGTGAAGGATCAGGGACGCACCGAAGTCAAGCGCAAGATGAATCTAAAGACGCGCTAAGGCGCGGCGCCGCGATCACGACGCGGCGGCCGCGGACCGCTGCGCCGCCCACCGGGCAAGAGCGGCACGGTGTCGGTGCACGCCGCCGAGCAGGGCGGTGTCGAGCTGTGCGCGCTTATAGAGCCAGTGGACATCGGCCTCCCAGGTGAAGCCGATGCCGCCGTGGGCCTGGATCGCGCTTGCCGTGACCTCGCGCCCCGCTTCCGCCGCGGCCGCGGCGGCGAGGGCGGCCGCCTCGGGCAGGCGCTCAGGGTCGGCGTCAGCCGCCCAGGCGGCGAAGTAGGTCGCCGAGCGGACGCTCTCGGTGTGCAGGAGCATCTGCGCGCAGCGGTGGGCGACGGCCTGGAAGGAGCCGACCGGTACGCCGAACTGCTTGCGGTCCTTGACGAACTCGAGGGTCATCTCGAGCGCGCGCTGGCACACGCCGAGCACCTCGGCGGCGAGGACGATCCGGATCCGGTCGGTCGCGCCGGCTCCGAGCGCATCGCCGCCGTCCGCCGACTCGAGGGTGGCGTAGCGGCGGGTCGAGTCGATCGTCGTGAACGGCTGCGCGTCGGGGCGGTCGATCAGCTCGGCGTCATCGCCGTCGATCAGGACGAAGATGTCCGAGCCGGCGCCGTCGGCGGCGAGCTCCCGGGTGCCGAAGCCGGCCGTCAGCTCGCCGCTGATGAGATCGGGCATCCGGCCGCGGGCGGCCTCATCGCCACAGGCCGAGACGACGGCGGCGACGGCGGCGGCGGAGACGAACGGCGTCGCCGCGCAGGCGTAGCCAAGCTCCTCCGCGAGCACCGCGAGCTCGACCATGCCGAGCCCCTGACCGCCGTGCTCCTCGGCGACGGCGATGCCGGGCCAGCCGAGCTCGACGAGCTCGCGCCAGAGCGCCTCGTCGTAGCGTGCCGACTCGGCGGCCTCGCGCACCTTCGGCCACGGCGAGCGCGCGGCGAGCAGTTCGTGGGCGACTCGCTTGATCTCCTTCTGGTCCTCGGTGAGATCGAAATCCATTGATCGCCTCCTGCGCCTAGCGTGCCTTGGGGAGTCCGAGCACACGCTCGGCGACGATGTTCTTCAGCACCTCGGTGGTGCCACCCTCGATCGTGTTGCCGCGAGACCGCATCAGCTCGTAGGCCCAGCTGCTCCCGGCCCGCAGCGCCTCGGGCCCGAGCAGATCGGCCGCGAACTGGGTGAGCTGCTGGTTGGTCTCCGACCACATCCACTTCGTGAGCGAGCCCTCGGGTCCGGGCTGGCCGTACTTCTCGATCGCCGTCAGGCCGCGGTAGGCGGTGAGGCGGAGAACCTCGGCTTTGAGGTGAAGCTCGCCGAGCTTGTCGGCGACGACCGGATCGTCGAGCAGGCCGCGACCGGCCGCCTCGGTGAGCACCGCGTCGAGCAGCTGACGCAGGCGGACCTGGAGGAAGAAGGCGAGGCCGGCCCGCTCGTTCATCAGCGTGGTCAGCGCGACCTTCCAGCCGTTGCCCTCGCCGCCGAGCAGGTTGGCGGCGGGGATCCGCGCCTCCTCGATGAACAGCTCGTTGAACTCGGCCTCGCCGGTGATCTGGCGCAGCGGTCGGACCTGGATCTCGTCCTGCTCCATGTCCATGAGGAAGTAGGAGAGGCCCTTGTGCTTGGGAGCGTCGAAGTCGGTGCGGGCGACGAGCATGCACCACTTCGAGTACTGGGCGCCCGAGGTCCACACCTTCTGGCCGGTGATGACCCAGTCGTCGCCGTCCCTGACCGCGCGGGTCTTCAGCGAGGCGAGGTCCGAGCCGGCCTCGGGCTCGGAGAAGCCCTGGCACCAGATCTCATCGCCGGTGACGATCGGGGCGAGGTAGCGGTCCTTCTGCTCCTGCGTGCCCCAGGCCATGATCGTCGGGCCGGCGAGCAGCAGGCCGAGGACGTTGGCGGGCAAGGGCGCCCCGGAGCGCCCGAGCTCCTCGAAGAAGATCGCCGACTCGGTGAGCGTGACGCCGCGGCCGCCGTACTCGCGCGGCCAGTGGACCGCCGCCCAGCCGCCGCCGGCCAGCCGGCGCTGGAAGTCCCGGCGCCATTGGTAGTGGGCATCCTCGGTCTCGGGCGGCTCGCCGGCCGGATTGTCGGCCAGCCAGCCGCGCAACTCCTCGCGGAACGCGATCTCGCGCTCGTCGAATGTCAGGTCCACGGTTGCTGCTCCTTTCCGGCGAGCCGCACCGCGCAGCCCACCAGGACATCTTCGAGGTCGATCGTCGGGGCCCCGGCCCGCACGCGCGTACATGCGAGCTCGTGCACGCCGGCGGCGAGGACATAGAGGGCATCCTCCGGCGGCACCGGCGCGCCGGAGCGGGCAAAGGTCTTGGCGTAGCGACGGGCGAAGCGGCGCACCGTCGCCTCCCGCTCGCTGCCGATCGACAGCCACTCGAGCAGGTAGACGCGAGCGAACACCGGATCGCCGTCGAGGGTCTCGAGGTAGGCACGGATCCCGAGGCGCAGCTCCTCCTGCCAGTCGGGCGCGCCGCGCACCGCGTCGTTGACCCGCTGTTCGAGCACCTCGGCGCCGGCCCGGTAGGCGGAAGCCAGGCACGCCTCCTTGGAGTCGAACAGCTCGTAGAAGGTGCCGCGGGAAACGCGCGCCAGGCGCACGGCGTCGGCGACGGTCGCCGCCTCGTAGCCCTTGTCGGCCACGGCGCGGACCATCGCGTCGAGCAGCTTGGCCCGCTGCGGGCGCGCGTTGAGCAGCGGCTCGACGTCCGGGTGGCTGGCAACCAGCGAGGCCATGATGAGCGGACTGTACCTCATGGGTACGGATTGCGTACTCGTTGGGTTCCGACCGCGGCGCCTCACTAAAGTCAGGTGGCCCCGAGGTCGCGCCATCAGCACCGCCGCCGAGACATCCGATACCGCTCAGACGAGCGGCCCGCCCGACGCCGAGGCGGTCCTGCGCCGCGCGCGGCGCCCGCTGGTCATCGGCATGGGCGGCGGGGGCGACATCGTCGGGGCGCTCGCCACCGCCGAGCACGCCCGCCGCTACGACGGTGCCGACCCGGTGCTCGGCGGCATCACCTGGGAGCGCCGCCCGATCGATCCCCAGCCGGGCCCGCGGCGGATGAGCGAGATCGCCGACGCCGAGACGCTCGCCCCCGCGGTGATGCTGGCCGGTGAGCGAACCCGCGTGGCCGGCACCGACGTGTTCTTCGCCGAGGCGCGAATGGCCGGGTTCCTCGGCGCCCCGACCGTGCTCGTCGACATCCACGACGGGCCGACGGTGATCGCCGACGGTCTCGCCACCGCGGCCGACGCGCTCGGCTGCGACCTGATCGTGTTCGTCGATGTCGGCGGCGACGTGCTGGCCCACGGTGACGAGCCGGGGCTGCGCAGCCCGCTGTGCGATGCGGTCATGCTCGCCGTCGCTGAGCGTCTGCGTCTCGCCGGCCGACCGGTGCTGCTCGGGCTGTTCGGGACCGGCTGCGACGCCGAGCTCACGCCCGGCGAGGTGCTCGAACGGCTCCGGCGCGTCGCCGCGGCCGGTGGACTGTGCGGCGCCCGCGGGCTGACCGAGGCGGTGGCCGAGCGGGTCGAGGCGGCCGTCGCGGCCGTCCCGACCGAGGCGAGCGCGATGGGGGTCAGCTCGTTCCGGGGTGGCTTCGGCCCGGTGGCCATCCGCGGCGGGGAGCGCACCCTTGAGCTGTCGGCGATCGCGGCGGTCACCTTCTACCTCGAGGTCGGGGCGACGTACCGCGCCGCGGGCCGGCTCGCACGGGCGGTCGCCGGCGCGCGGAGCCTGGAGGAGGCCAACGCGGCGCTCGGCGCGCTTGGTGTGCGAACCGAGCTCGACCTGGAAACGGAATACGCGAGACGAGAGGACTGATCAATGCGCGCTGTCGGTATCACGGCCCCGGGTGGCCCCGAAGTGCTCGAGGTCATCGATCGCACGGTCCGGGCGGCGGGGCCCGGCGAGGTCCGCATCGCGGTCTCCGCCGCGGCTGTCAACCCGACCGACATCGGCTTGCGCCGGCTCGGGGGCGGCGACGAGCTGGCGCCGCCATGGACGCCGGGGATGGACGCCGCCGGGTCGATCGAGTCGGTGGGGGAGAGCGTCGAGCGCCTGAGCGTCGGCGAGCACGTGATGGCGGCGGTGTCGCCGCGGCGTGCGGAGGGAGGGGCCCAGTGCGAGCTGATCGTCGCGCCCGCGGCCTCGGTCGTCGCGATCCCGACCGGAGCGACCCTCGCCCAGGCGAGCACGCTGCCGATGAACGGCCTCACCGCGCTGCTCGGCCTCGAGATGCTCGGCTTGCGCTCCGGGCAGTCGCTGGCGGTGAGCGGCGGCGCTGGGCTCCTGGCCTCCTATGTCATCCCGCTGGCCACGGCTCGCGGGCTGCGGGTGATCGCCGACGCGGGGCCGCAGGACGTCGCGCTCGTCTCGAGCTTCGGCGCCGACGAGGTCGTCCCTCGCGGCGAGGGCTTCACGGCCGCGGTGCGTGAGATCGTGCCCGGCGGGGTCGACGGCCTCTACGACACTGCGCTGCTGCGGCACGAGGGCCTGCCGGCGGTGCGCGACGGCGGCGGGATCGCCGTCGTGCGCGGCTGGGACGACCGCGAGGCCGAGCGCGGCATCGCCGTACACGCGGTCCGGGTCCGTGACGCGCTCGAGCGCACTGACTGGCTCGAGGAGCTCCGCGCCTTCGCCTCCGACGGCCGCATCGCGCTGCGGGTCGCCGGCGAATACCCGCCCGAGCGGGCCGCCGGGGCCCACGAGGTGATGGACGCCGGCGGTCTGCGCGGGCGGGTCGTCATCGTCTTCTGAGGCCGCCGCGTGAGACCCGGCCGATCCGTCGTCCTCTGACAGGCGGCGATTGCCTCGCCGTGGGCCGCCCGGGCCGCCCGGGCCGCCTGGGCCATGACCGTCGCGGTGACGCGAGCGGCGAGGGCGTCGGCCTCCGCGGCGGTGTTCGCGATGGCCGTGAAGCCGCAGCGCCCGAGCTCATCGACCGAGCTCAGCATGTGGAAGACGACGCCGGTGCGGCGCAGCGGATGGAAGCGCAGGTCACGGCGGCGGGCCAGCGCGATCAGGCCGGCGGTGCCGAGCGCGCGGAGCTCGGGCGCCTCGAGATGGTCGGTGGCCACGTAGTGCTTGGCTTCTCCGAGCGGGGTGACGAACGTCGCCCGGTCGGCGTCGTAGTGACCGCCGGTCAGCGCGGCGAGGGTCTCGAACGGGTGCGTCGTGCCGCCCTTGCGTAGGTTGATCTCGATGGCGAACGGCTGCCACGCGCCGCTGTCGGCGCGAGCGACGACGAAGTCGATGGCCAGGCGGCCGACGACGCCGGCCCTGGCCAGTTCCTCGCCGACCCGCCGCGCCGGCTCGGTGAGCACGGAGGCATAGGCGGGCGCGGTCGGGAAGCGGCAGCCGAGGTAGCTCTGCCCGCTCGGCCCCCCGAGGATCTGGTCGTGCGTCGAGAGCAGCTCGACCTCGCCGCACGGCGTGATCTGCAGCTGGACGCTCGGGCTGTGGAGCTCCGGGGCGTCGATCCACTCCTCGACGACGCCCCCGCCGGCCGTCAGCCTGGCCAGAAATGCGGCGGGGGTGACCCCGGGAGCCTCGGGACGGAGCGTGCCGACGCGCTCGGCGATCGCCGCCCGCTCGCCGGGCGACCCTGGGGCCGGAAGGCCGTCGAGGTCGATGATCGCGTTGCCCTCGCCGGAGACCCCGTCGTTGAGCTTCATGACCAGTCGGCTGAGCGTGATGCGCTCACGGCGCAGCTCCGCGATCGCCGCGATCGCGTCGGTCACGCCGCGGAGGCCCTCCGCGCCCGCCGGGTGCGGGACGCCGGCGCGGGCGAACAGGCGGCGGCACCCGCTCTTGGTCCCGAACTCGGCGTGACGAGGGTCGGCGCCGTACATCGGGATGTCGAGGGCGAGGGCGACGTCGCGCTCGAGAGGGGTCGTCGTGTAGGGGACGAGCTGCGCCCGGGACGGGTCGGCGATCGCCCGCCGGATGCGCGCGAGCAGCTCGGGGCGCTCGAGAAGCTTCTCACTCAGCGACCGCGACGTCCGCTCGCCAACGGCGAGGAGCGACAGACGCGACCGGGCGTCAGATCGCATACGCGGCGGCAGCAGCGAGAGGCAGTAGTCGACGATCGCGGGCGCGACCAGGGACGAGGTGACGTAGGTCATCCGCACCGCCGGGTCCTGGAGCTCGAGCAGCGAGCAGAGCAGGCGCTCCTCGTAGGCCTGGGTTTCGGCCGCCGGCTCGTGCCACTTGTCGATGGTGCGCGAAGGCACGACGACGTGGGTGCGCTCCTCGCCGCACTGGGCCGCGGCGTGGACGGCGGGCAGCCGGCGCTGTAGCGCCGCGAAGGCGGCGGCCGGGTCGGCTGACGGCGCGTGGAGCGCGGGGACGGTCGGCGTGGCATGGCGGTCGATCACGGCGGTGGGCGTCATCTCGGGCCTCCTCGGTGCGTCGGGTCGTCGTCGATGACGTGCACTGTCCCGGTGTCCGGGCCCCTCGCCCAGCCCCCCAAGGGTGGGTCGCTCACACCTTTTCCCCGCCGCTCCCGGACGCCGTTACAATCGCGCCGAGCGGAACGAGGGACGTCGTTCCGGGGGTGCTACGGCTGACCGGAACAAGCAGTTGCAGGACGAGTTGGGGGGGAGAGACGAAGCTGTGCGAGCCGGTGGACCGGAAGGTGTGAAGACCAACACCCTGGGGTGGCTGACAGGCCATGTGGTGGGGCTGACAATCGCCATGTGCCGACCCCGCGAGTGGCAACCACCATGGAGAGCTCCGAGGCTCTAGTCCCGCCGCGGACCAGCCGCGAGCGCTCGCGCGTCCGGGTGCCAGTCGGTGCGCTGCGCGAGCGAGCGAGCACGACACCCGGGCGACTCGTCCTCCTCGCCTCGCTGGTGCTCGTCGGCGCCGTGCTCTTCGGCGTCATCGCGGTCGTCGCCGATCAGGCGCGAAGCCGGGCGACGCGCGCCGCGCGCGTGCAGGCCGAACCGCTGCTCGTCAAGGCGGCGACGCTCTACACCGCGCTCTCCGACGCCAACGCGACCGCAACGACGACGTTCCTCCGCGGCGGCCTCGAGCCACCCGCGCGCCGGGCGCGCTACGTCGCGGACCTGAAGCTGAGCAGCGAGGCGCTCGCCGGCCTCAGCCAGCAGGGCACCGACTCGGCGCAAGCCCGGACGGCCGCGCGGCAGATCACCGAGCAGACGCCGGTCTACGCCGGTCTCGTCGAGGCCGCCCGGGCCAACAACCGCCAGGGGTTCCCGGTCGGCGCGGCCTATCTGCGCCAGGCCTCCGGGCTGCTGACCGGAACGATCCTCCCGGAAGCCAACCGCCTCTATGCCACCGAGGCGCGCAGCCTGAGCGGCCACTACGGCGTCGGTGTGTCGCCCGATCCGCTCATCGCCCTCGCCGGCGCGGCCCTGGTCGTGCTGATCGTGCTCGCCCTGGCTCAATACCAGGTGAGCCGGATCAGCCGCCGCTGGATCAACGTGCCGATGGCGGTGGCGACGCTGCTCCTCGCCGGGATCGCGATCTGGGGGCTGATCGGGCTGATCGGGGACAAGAACTCGCTGTCCACGGCGCGGCGGAACTCGGACGCGGTCGAGTTGCTGTCGGCCAGCCGGGTGCTCGTCTCCCGCGCTCAGGGGGACCAGAGCCTCACACTGGCCAACCGCGGCAGTGACGCGACCGATCCGATCGACTTCCAGCACGTGATGGCGGCCGTCTCGCCGCACGGCGGTCTGCTCTCGTTCCTCGGCACGGCGGGGGTCAGCGCGGCGACGAGCCGGCGCCTCGCCTCCGAGTTCGCCGCGTATCGAACCGAGAGCGGCGAGGTCGCCGATCTGATCGGCCAGGGCGAGATCCCGCAGGCCATCGCCCGGGCCTCCTCGCCGGCTGCCGGCGCCGCCGCCGACCGACTCAACAGCGACCTCGCGGGCGAGACCGACGCCGCCCAGAGCCGCTTCGTCGCCGCGGCGGCCAGCGCGTCGTCGGCGCTGTCCGGGCTCGCGATCGCCATCCCCGTCCTCGCCGCCGTGGTGGCGGCGCTCGCGTTGTTCGGCATCCGCCAGCGGCTGGAGGAATATCGATGAGGCACTCAGGCCGGATCGTGCTCGCCGTGGCGGTGCTCGCGACCGGGCTGGCGGGCTGCGGCTCGGGATCAGACCGCCCGCAGCGGACCGCGCTCGCGGCGCTCGGCTTGCCGGCGGCGTCGACCCCGAGCTCAAAGCCGACGCCGACCGTCCACTGCCAGAACCCGACGGCCAGCCTACGTCCCGCCGCGACCCTGCCCGCTCCGGGAGCGATGCCCACCGGCAGTGACATGGCCCGCATCGCCAGGCGCGGATACCTGATCGCCGGCGTCGATCAGAACACCCTCCTGCTGTCGTACTTCAATCCCGTCGACGGTCAGCTCGAGGGCTTCGAGGTCGACATGCTGCGCCAGATCGCGCAGGCGATCTTCGGCAACCCGAACGCGATCCGCTTCAAGGCCATCACGACGGCCGAGCGGATCTCGGAGGTGAGGAACGGAACGGTCGACGTCGTCGCCGACGCGTTCACCATCACCTGCGACCGCCGACAGCAGGTCGACTTCTCGACGGTGTACTTCGACGCCGCCCAGCGCATGCTCGTCCCCTCTGGGTCTCGGGCGCGGAGTGCGGCCGATCTCAGCGGGCGAAAGGTGTGCGCGACGGCGAGCTCAACGTCGCTCAGCCAGCTCATCAAGAGCTATCCGCGGGTCGTCCCGTACACGGTGGCGCAGCGCACGGACTGCCTCGTCGCCCTACAGGAGGGGCTGGTCGACGCCATCACCAGCGACGACTCGATCCTGCTCGGCTTCCAGGCCCAGGACCCCTACACCAAGGTCATTGGACCCCGGCTTGCTCCGGAGCCATACGGCATGGCGATCGCCAAGACACATCCCGACTTCGTGCGATTCGTCAATGGCGCGCTCGCCGAGATGCGCGCCGACGGCCGCTGGCGGGCGATGTACAAGCGCTGGCTCGGGCGCGTCTCCCCAACCATTCCCAACCCGCCGAAGGCGGAGTACAGCGGCTGAGATGCGCCGGCCCGATACCACCGCCAAGCTGAGCGAGCTGCGCGCTGCCGCCGAGCGGATCGGCGCCACCCTCGTCGACCTCGAACTCGATCCCGGCCGGCAGATGCTCGAGGCCGGCGCGCTGGTCGGCCGCACGGCGGAGCGGTGGGGGGAGGGCCGGATGGCGCTCGCGGAACTGTGGCGCCGGCAGGGGCTGCTCGAGGCGACGCTCAAGCGCGCCGACCGCGCTCGGGGCCAGGAGCTCGCCGATCTCCTGCGCGGGGCCTCGATCGAGCTCGCGGGCCCGGACGTGCCGGTCATCGAGCGCGCGCTGCTCCCCGGCGACACTCCGGGCGAGCGCTGCACGCCCGACCAGCTGCTGGAGTCGATGTCGGCGCTGTTCGAGGCGGTCAAGGCGAGCCTCGCCGAGATCACCCGGGCCTGGGACGCGTTGCTCCCGAGGCTCGAGGATGGCCGTCGTCGTCTCTCTCTCGCCGCCTCGCTCGCCGACGGCCTTGGCGCATCGGAGCGCACCCAGTTGGTCGCTACTGAGGACGCGGTGCGCCGGCTCGGCGAACGCGTCTCCGGCGACCCGCTCTCGGTGACCATCTCCGAGGTCGACGACGACCTGAGCGCGCTCGACGCCGTCGTGGCCGAACTCGAGGGCGATGCCGAGCTCAAGCAGAGCCTCGACCTCCGCATTCGCGCCGCCCGGCAGCAACTTGACCGCATCGCCGCGGCGGTCGACGACGCGGAGCGCTCGCTCGAGAACCTCAGGATCAAGATCGCCCGGCCGGTCATCCCCGACGTCCCGCAACCGCCGGACGACCTGGCCGTCGAGCTCGACAGGATCGTGGCGACGGCGCAGAGCGGAGAGTGGCGGTCGGCGCGCACGCAGCTCGAGCGGTGGACCGCGGCCGGCGACACTCGCCTCCGCGACGCGGAAGCCGCGAGCGCGGCGAGCCGTGCGCCGGTCACCACGCGCAACGAGTTCCGGGCGCTGCTCGACGCCTATGCCGTCAAGGCCCGGCGGATCGGTCTCGTCGAGGAGCCCGACGTCGCGGCGATCTTCGACGCCGCTCGCGACGAGCTGTACACGGCGCCGACCGACGTCGCGCGGGCGGCGGAGCTGATCCGCACCTACCAACAGGCGCTGGCGGGGATCCCGGCGAGGACGGAGCCGAGGAAATGAACTGCCAACGCCCTGACTGTCACGGCGAGATCGTCGACGGCTACTGCGACGAGTGCGGCCTGGCTCCGGCGGGGGCGCCGTCCGGGGACAGCGGCCTCACCGCGGCGGCCCTTGGCGGGCAGCAAGGCGGCGCGACGAAGTGCGAACGGCCCGGCTGCGCGGGTGAGATCGTCGATGGCTATTGCAACAAGTGCGGCCTGGCTCCTGCTCCGGGCGTCGACAGCCGCACCGTCGCGGCCGGCAGGCCGTCAACACCGACCACGGGTACACCGCGATCGAATCGCCAGCGGTGGGCTGAGGGTCTCGTCGAGATCCCCGAGATACCGGCCGAAGACCCGGCAGACGCCGTGATGAAGGACCCCTCCGTGCCCGAGAGCCGGCGCTTCTGCGCACGATGCGGTCACCCGGTCGGCCGCAGTCGTGATGGTGATCCGGGTCGGACCGAGGGTTGGTGCAGCCAATGCGGTGAGCCGTTCTCGTTCACGCCGAAGCTCAAGGCAGGCGATCTCGTCGCCGGCCAGTACGAGATCGCCGGCCCTTTGGCCCACGGCGGGATGGGGTGGGTGTACGGCGCAAGGGACCGCAACGTGTCGGGCCGCTGGGTCGTTCTCAAGGGGCTGCTGAACACGAGCGACGAGGACGCGATGGCGGCTGCGCTCGCTGAGCGAGAGTTCCTCGCCGAGGTCGATCACCCGAACATCGTCAAGATCTTCAACTTCGTCGAGCACGAGGACGCTGGGTACATCGTCATGGCCTATGTCGGCGGACGCAGCCTCAAGCAGATCCTGCTCGCCAGACGCGAGATCGCCGCCGGGACACCCAGTCCCCTGCCGCCGGCGGAGGCGATCGCCTACATCTACGAGATCCTGCCGGCGCTCGGATACCTGCACGAGCATCGCTTGCTGTTCTGCGATTTCAAGATCGACAATGTCATGCAGACCCGGTATGCGCTGACGCTCATCGATCTCGGCGGCGTATACCGCATGGACAAGCCGGCGAGCCCAGTATTCGGAACGGTCGGCTACCAGGCTCCGGAGATCGAGAAGCAGGGGCCAACCGTCGCCTCGGATCTGTTCACGGTGGCGCGCACACTCGCGGTGCTGTGCATCAATTTCCCTGAGTACCGGAACAAGCACCGTTACACGCTGCCGCCGCAGGAATCGGTCCCGCTGTTCCAGCGCTACGACTCGCTCTACCGATGGCTGCAGAAGGGCATGGCCCCGGATCCGGCCGATCGCTTCAGCAGCGCTCAGGAGATGCGCCAGCAGCTCCTCGGCGTGCTCCGAGAAGTCGTGGCCGACACGGAGAACCGGGCCGTTCCAGCGGCGAGCGCCCTGTTCACCAGTCCGGTGCGCGCCGGCACGGAGCGCTCGGACTGGCGGGTCCTGCCTCGACCACAGGCGTCGGCCGATGACCCGAACGCCGGCTACCTCGCGGCTCTCACCGTGGCGAGCCCGCAGGCGCTGATCGCCCAGCTCAAGGCTGCCCCGGACCCGACGATCGAGGTCGATCTCCGGATGGCCGGCGCACTGATCGACAGCGGCGACCTCGATGCCGCCGAGCAGCTACTTGCCGAGCTAGCCGAGCGCGAGCCGCATGATTGGCGAATTCCCTGGTACCGCGGCATCAGCGCGCTCGCCGCTGGGCGCGCCGCCGCGGCACGGACCCTGTTCGACTCGGTCTGTGCGGACGTTCCGGGTGAGCTGGCTCCAAAGGTCGGGCTCGGCATCGCGTGTGAGCAGGCGGGCGACACCGTCGGGGCGTGTCGCTGGTACGGCATCGTCGCGCAGACCGATCCGTCGATCACGAGCGCTTCGTTTGGCCTCGCTCGCTGCCGGCTTCCAGGCGGCGACCGTGTTGGAGCGCTTGCCGCCTACGAACGCGTGCCGGACACCTCGAGTGGCTATCTCGATGCTCAGGTCGCGCGGCTGCGGTGTGCGCTCGATGGCGTGCCGAGCCTCGCCGATCTGCGGTCAGCCGACGAGGTGCTTCACGACATGCCGGTCGATGACGAGCAGCGAGACCGGCTGACGGCCGAGTTGTTCGGCGCCGCCGTGCGTCTGGTCGACCGCGACCCTGCGGCATCGGACCCCGAGGCGACGCTGAGCGGCAGGCACGTCGAACAGCGAGCCCTCCGTCTCGGTCTCGAGAGCTCCCTGCGAGCGCTGGCCCGCCGAGCGGTAACCCGTGACGCGCGCATCGCCCTTGTCGACGAGGCCAACCGCGTCCGCCCGAGGACGTGGACATGAGCGAGACGACCGGGTGTAGCTGCCCCGCCTGCGGCGCGGCTCGCCTCGGGGAGGATCAGTTCTGCGAGAGCTGTGGGGCGCGCCTGCACCCCGAGCAGTCCAGCAGCGAAGATGCCGAGCCAGAGGCATGTCAGGTGTGCGGGGCAGCGCCCAGCGCCGTCGACAGCGAGGGCTACTGCTCGGTCTGCGGAGCTCGGGCGCGTGACGCGCGCGACCGAATCGAACTCGATCTCGCGGTCGCTGCGGCGGTCAGCGATCGTGGACGCGTGTCACGACGCAATGAGGATGCCTTTCACCTGTCGGTCATCGACTCCGAGCGAATAGCCGCGGTGGTGTGCGACGGGATCTCGTCGGCGAGCGCCGGTGACGCAGCCGCCCACGAGGCGACGCTCGCGGCGGGCGCTGTGCTCGAGGCGGCGCTGGACGTCACCTCTGAGGACCTCAGCGCGGTCGCGCTGGACGCGGTGGCCGCGGCCCAGGATGCGGTCGCACGGGTGCCATGGACGACACGCGCCGATCGGGACACGCCGTCCTGCACGCTTGTCGCCGCGATGCGTTGCGGCTCGGATGTCGTCGTGGCTTCGGTCGGCGACAGCCGTGCGTACTGGCTCGGCGTCGACGGCGCGCGGCAGCTCACGGTCGACGACTCGTGGGCCCAGGAGCAGATCGACGAGGGACGTCTGGCCCGCGCGGACGCTCATCGAGACCCGCGTTCGCACTCGATCACCCATTGGGTCGGAGACGACGCCCCGGCGCGCCCCCCGCGGCTCAACGCCTTCACGGCTCCCGGCGCGGGGCGTCTGGTGCTGTGCACCGATGGACTGTGGAACTACGTTCCTGACGCGGCGAAGCTCGCAAGGCTCGTGGACGGCCTGCCGGAGGGCTCATCCCCGGCCGCGGTGGCGCGCGCGCTCACCGACACGGCACTTGTCCGCGGCGGCCGGGACAACATCACCGTCGCCGTCCTGGAGTTCGAATGAGGAGGACCCCGTGAGCAGATTCGCCGTCGATATCGATCAGAACGCGTTCCTGCCGGTCGGCGGCGTGGAAGCGAACGCGATCGTCACGGTCACCTCCAAGGGCGCAGCGAATGCGCCGTCATCACGAGACGCGGCCGAGATCATCATGGTCGACGCCTCGGGGTCGATGGGTGTGCCCGAGACACGAATCAGGTCCGCGCAGGAAGCGACGCGCGTCGCGATCGGCGCCATCCGCGACGGCGTGAAGTTCGCCGTCATTGCCGGCAACCACAAGGCGTACCTGCTCTACCCGCCGGAGGGCGGTCTCGTCGCCGCGTCAAACACGACGCGGCCAGAGGCGCAGCGGCAGGTGCGCCGGCTTCGTCCGGGCGGCGGCACGGCGATGGGCGCCTGGCTGACGATGGCTCGCGAGCTGTTCGCCACGGTTCCGGATCACATCTGTCACGCCATCCTGTTGACCGATGGCGAAAACGAGCACGAATCGCCCAAGCAGCTCGACGCCGTATTGGCCGCGTGCGAAGGTCGATTCCAGTGTGACTGCCGGGGCGTCGGGACCGACTGGAAGGTGGACGAGCTGCGGAGGATCAAGGACGAGCTGCTCGGATCGGTCGACATCATCCCCAACCCGGCGGACATGCCGGCCGCGTTCAGCGAGATGATGGAGGCGGCGATGGGCAAGTCGACGTCTGCCGTCTCGCTTCGCGTGTGGACCCCGCGGGACGCCGAGGTGAAATTCGTTCGGCAGGTCCATCCGGACATCGTGGAGCTGACGGACCGAGCCGCGAGGGTCGACGAGCGCACGGCCGACTATCCGACCGGCAGCTGGGGCGAGGAGTCGCGTGACTACCACATCTGCGTGCGACTGCCGCCACACGCCGTCGGCGACGAGATGCTCGCTGCCCGGGTCCGGCTGGTCGAGGGAACGGACGCTCTGAGCGAAGGCAAGATCCTGGCTAAGTGGACAGATGACGAGCAGCTCTCGACACGCATCAACCGCAAGGTCGCCGACTACACCGGCCAAGCGCAGCTGGCCGACTGCATCCAGGACGGACTCAAGGCCCGCAGCGCCGGCGACGTCGTGACGGCGACCGACAAGCTCGGGCAGGCGGTCGCGCTCGCCGCGGCCAGCGGCAACGAGGCCAGCCTCAAGCTGCTCGAGGCCGTCGTCGAGGTGGATGATGCAGCCACCGGAACGGTCCGGCTTCGGAGCAACGTCAAGGACGCCGACGAGATGGCACTCGACACACGCTCAACCCGTACGGTCCGCCTTGGGGGCCAAACGTGACTCCGACGTGCCCCGACGGACACGCGTCGGTGTCGACGGACTATTGCGACGTGTGCGGCCTGGCGATTCCGGCCTCATCGAGCGCCGGACCGGCGCCCCACGCGACGGTCGTGCTGCCGGCGCTCGACGACGACGATGACACCTCTGCGACGGTGCCCCCGGAGCCGTGCCCTGTCTGTGGCGCCAGGCGTCTCCCCAACGAGCTCGTCTGCGAGGCGTGCGGTCACGACTTCCGTGGTCGGGCCTCGAACGAGAAGGAGTGGGAAGTCACGGTGCACGCAGACCGGGACCAGTTCGCGCGCGTCGCGGCGCCGGGACTGGCATTCCCCGCCGAAGCATCGGAGCTGACGGTGCCACTCGTTGGCGATCGAATGCGGATCGGCCGCGGACGCGACCGCGATGGGGTTCTTCCCGAGATCGATCTCGTCGGCCGCGTTGAGGATCCCGGCATCTCGCGTCCTCACGCCGTGCTGGAGCGAAGCAGCGACGGCTCTTACGCCGTACGGGACCTGGGTTCGACCAACGGCACCACGGTCGGCCACGAGCTCACCGTGGTCGGGACCGATGCGGCGGTTCCGCTCGCCGACGGGGACGTCATCCACATCGGTGCGTGGACGGCGATCACCATCCATTCCCGCTGCCTGAGTGTCGGTCGGGTCAGAAGTCACGAGGACTGAGCAGGCGCGAGCTCAGCACCGTCGAGACCAGGCGGCTGCGCTTCTCGTTCTGAGGTAGGTCTCCGAACCCGAAGAGGTCGAACAGCTCGCGAAGATGTTGTTTGACGGCGTCGGGGCTGAGGTGGACCGCAGCCGCGATCTCGGGGTTGGTCGCCGGCGTCGCCGACGCGCCCGTTGCCACCGGCCGGCACAAGGCGACAAGCACCTTGCGCTTTCGTTCGGTCAGCAGTAGCTCGGGGGTATCGAGGCTCCGTGCGGTCGACGAGTCCTCGCCCTCCTCGCTCGGATCATGAAAGAAGACCTGGGTGCTGCCAAAGCAGAGAATGTCACGGTTCTGCAGCCGCTTGCGGCCATTGACCCGGTCGCTGTTGACGAACGATCCGTTGCGCGACAGTCCGTCATCGACGAGCGTCCAGTCATCACCCACTCGTTCGAACACAGCGTGGGCACGGGATACCTCGCGGTCCCAGGTCAAGGCGATGGTCCGCTCGTGCTGTTGGGCCGGCTCGCGCTGTTCACGGCGTCCCAGCAGCACGCGGTCGACGTCCTGCGTGAGGAGCAGAATCTGCTGCCCGTCCGCGGCGTCTCGCCAACGCAGGAACGGCAGCCCGGTGCGCTCGGCCTCGATGATCGCCTGGAGCTCCCGGGGGCTGGGCAGACGGGGTTGATCTGGATCGCTCATCGTCGATGCGACCCTAACGTCTCCGCGGTCGCCCGTACACACGGCCGCGGCCGCCCGCCGACCGGGGTCGGACGGGCGGCCGCGACGAGCGCGATCGCGGTCAGCTCACGGTGAACGAGACCGCTCCGGAGTCGCACGTCGTTCTGCTGCCGTCGGGGTTGCTGAAGATGACCTGCAGCCGCCAATGGCCGGTCAGGCTGGTCCGTGCCTTGTTCATCTGACCGCTGAACCGGTCAAATCCACCGAGAATCCCGTTCTTGGGATCGGCCGGGATGGTGAGGTTGTAGCCGGGGACGGCCCCGTTGCGCCTCACCGTCTGGGGATAGGTCCGATCCGTGAACACGGTTGTGTCAGACCCGCACTTCATGTCGAGCGCGATCCGAGCGTCGACGGACGTGGCCTGATGCGAGACGGCTGCGGCCACAGGGTCCCCCTGGGAGGTGATCCCGCCGAGCCAGTAGGTGCCCTTGGGCACGGACGCGGTGTGGGCCCGCGCCCGGGGTGGGCGGAACGACAGTGCCCGTGCGTCCGCGAGCACCGGGGCGACCGCGAACGCGGAGATGAGCGCGGCGAGAACGATCGACGCTTGCCGTGCGCGGGCACGGATGAGACCTGACATGACAAACCCTCCTGAGTGGTGGCGGCGCAGGGCCGCCAAAGCTTGTGTTGGATCCGGCGTGATCTCTTGCCGGTGCTGCCAGTGTCGGGGCGGCGGGGCCGGCCGCCCAGAGACCCAAGGGTGGGAATCTCACACCGCGTCGCGTGCCGCGTGGCCGGCCGCGTCAGCTGAACAGCGCGTCGACGGACACGGCGATCTTGCGCACCGGCGCGCCGGGTATCGGCGCGCCGGCGAAGGTGTCGCGCTGCGCGCGCTCGGTCCGGCACGTCGCCTGGAGCTCTGCGGTGAGGAACCGCGACGGCTTGCCGTAGCCGTGCGCATCGTCGCTGCCCCGCGGCCGGTGGTAATAGCGCGTCGGCACGTACATGTGCAGCTCTCGCCGCGCACGCGTCATCGCGACGTAGAGCAGCCGGCGCTCCTCGTCGATGCTCTCACGCGAGCCCGCGGACATGCAGGCGGGGAAGTTGCCGTCGTAGAGCGCGAGCACGTGCACCCCATCCCACTCGAGCCCCTTGGCCGAGTGGATCGTCGAGAGGACGAGGTAGTCCTCGTCGAGGTGTGGTGGGACCGCGAGGTCGGCGCTCGACTGCGGCGGGTCGAGCGCGAGCTCAGCGGCGAAGTGGCCAAGGTCCGCGGCCTCGCGCGCGGCCGCGACGAGCCCGTCGAGGTCGGTGAGCCGGATCGCGCCGTCCGGGTAACGCGCGGCGACGAGCGGCGCGAGGGCATCACGCAACGCCTCGGCGCGGGCGCCGGGGCTCAGTTTCTCGGCGCGAAGCGCGGCGATGAGGGCGTCGGCGCCCTCGCGGGCGGCGGCGGGGAGGCGCTCGCGCGCGAGCGGCCAGGCGGCGAGCGGATCGTCGCCGGCGCTCAGCAGGACGTCGAGCGCCCGGCGCGCAGTCACCGGGCCGACCCCGTCGAGCAGCTGGAGGACGCGGAACCACGAGAGCTCGTTGGCCGGGTTGCCGGCCAGCCGGAAGAGGGCGATCAGATCTTTGACGTGCGCGGCCTCGAGGTAGCGCAGGCCACCGTATTTGACGAACGGGATCTTCCGGCGGGCGAGCTCGAGCTCGAGCAGGTCGCTGTCGTGCGAGGTGCGCATCAGCACCGCCTGCCGGCGGAGGTCCATACCGCGCTCGCGCGCGGCGAGCACCCGCTCACAGACGATCTCGGCCTGCGCGGACTCGTCGCGGCAGAACACGAGCTGCGGCGGCTCGCCCCCCGGCCGCTCGGCGCGCAGTCGCTTGCGGAATGAGCGCGAGGCGTCGGCGGCGAGCACGTTGGCGGTGTCGAGGATCGGCTGCGTCGAGCGGTAGTTGCGCTCGAGCTTGACGATCGTCGTGCCGGCGAACTGGGCGGGGAAGTCGAGGATGTGGTCGGCCGATGCCGCCCTCCAGCCGTAGATCGCCTGGAGGTCGTCGCCGACGGCGGTCACCTCAGGCGTTCGCCGACGGATGCCGCGGATGATCTCGGCCTGGAGTCCGTTGACGTCCTGGTACTCGTCGATCAGCACGTGGTCGAAGGCGTCGTCGATGCCCGCCCCGACGATCTCGTCGGCGGCGAGGGCGCGCCAGTAGAGGAGCAGGTCGTCGAGGTCGAGCACCCCGAGCGTTCGCTTGCGGGCCGTGTAGGCCTTGAACAACGCGGCCATCGCCTCGACGTGCTCCTTGCACCACGGGAAGTGGACGCTCACCACCTCCGACAACGTCTGCTGCGCGTTCACCGTGCGTGAGTAGACGTCGAGCAGGGTGCTCTTGCGGGGAAAGCGCTCGCGGCTCTCGGCATGGCCGTGCTCCTCCCGGATGAGGTCGATCAGGTCCGCCGCGTCGCCGGCGTCGAGCACGGCGAAGCTCGGACTGAGTCCGAGCGAGGCGGCGTGCATGCGGACGAACCGGTGGGCGACGGAGTGGAAGGTCCCGCCGAGAACGCCGCCCGACCCGCGCGGTATGGCGACCATCCCGCGGGTGCGGGTGAGCATCTCCCGCGCCGCGCGGCGGGTGAAGGTGAGCAGCAGAATGCGCTCAGGCGCGAGTCCCTCGGTGGCGACGAGCCACGCGACCCTCGAGCAGAGCGTCGTCGTCTTGCCGGTGCCGGCGCCGGCGAGGATCAGCAGGGGACCGGTCGGATGCGTCGCGGCCGTGCGCTGCTCAGGGTTGAGCTGCTCCAGCCACGGGGTGGCGGTGGTCGTGGTCTGCTCGGAGACGAACATGTGTTCGCGTACGGTACGCCGACGCGCGGACGGATTGCACGAACGCGTGCAAGCGGCCCGGGGGACGGGGCGGCGCGGCCCGGGGGACGGGGCGGCGCGGCCCGGGGGCCGGGGCGGCGCGGGGCGCGGGGCGGCGCGGGGGCCGGGGCCGGGCGTCGACCCGCTCAGCAGACCCGGTAGCGCACCGACCCGCTCACCACCCGGCCGTGCCCCGACGCGCGCACGTGCAGGGTGAAGAACCCGGAGCGGGGGAACGGCACGAGCAGGAGGTGGGGGAGGCGACCGCGGTGCTGCACCCGGTTGCCGCCCGCGGTGACGACGATCTGCGTGAAGCGCACACCGGGCGGAGCGTGAATTGTGAGCGCGAGCTTCGACCCGCGCAGGCACCGCCCGCTCGCCGGCAGGGTGAAGGTCGTGTTGAACAGCGTCTTGACCCGGTAGCGGTAGTGCACGGTGCGCGAGCGATGGCAGACGTTCGCCACGGTCGCGGTAAAGGTGAACGCCCCGCTCCGATTCGTGGCCAGCTTGACCCGCGCGCCGTTGGGCCGACCGAGCAGTCCGGCCGGCGACTGGGCGTGGATGGTGAGGATCGCCGTGGTCCCGAACCCGTACACCGTCGCCCTCGGGCTCGAGGTGAGCGTCACCGTCGGCAGGCCAGTGTCCGACGCACCCGACACGGTGTGATGCCCCTGCTCGGCGTCGCCGCCGGCGCCCTCGCCCCAGTACTCGACGGTGTGATGGCCGGACGGGAGGGCGACGGTGGCCAGGGCCGGATTGCCGCCGGCCGGGATCGTTCGCACGGCGCCGCCGTCGATCCGCACGAACAGGGCGACGACGGTGCTGCCTGCGGCCGGGGTCAGCGTCGCCCGCAGCGTGCCGCTGCAGGTGAGGATCGTCGCCGAGGTCGTCGGCGGTGCGTACTCGTAGGCGCCGACGTCACACGCGCTGCCGGCCGGGCGCGTCACCCCGCGCTGATCGGTGCCCGGGCACCCGGTCGTGTCGCCGTGGTCGATGGCGCTGCTGCCAGGCAGGAGCGCCTCGGTCTGCGTCGGACCGCCGTTGGCGGCGAGCGGCCCGAGGCCCGGAGCTGTGTTCGGCTGGTCGCCGGACCCGGGGGTTGTGCCGCCGCTGATCGCCGTCGAGCTCGCGCCCGCCCCGACCAGGGTGAGCGCCACGGGCGGGAACAGCGGCCCACTGGTCAACGTGATCGTTCCGGCCGGGATGTCGATCGTGTCGCCGGCGCTCGCGCCGTTCATCGTCGCGCGAGCGAGCCGGGGCCGCTGTCGTTGAGGTTGGTGACGTGCAGGGTGGCCGCGGACGACGCCGCGGGCAGGGCCAGCGCGAGCATCGCACCGAGTAGCACAGAGGCCGGTCCCCTCCTCACGGCACGGAGTCTTTCGCACGCCGCCCTCGGCTGTCAACGTCGGGCGGGCGCGGGAGCCATGGGAGAGCGTGCGGCCCGTGGGAGCCTGGGCAGCTGAGGGACCGCTGCAGTCCCTCAGCTGCCCAGGCGCGGTGTGGCGGTCGCCTGGCTACGTCGTCCCGCCCTCCTCCGGACTGATCCAGAGAACGCTTGTGCTCACGGGCGCGAGATGAAAGAGTGCCGCAGGATGGACGTCGGAATCGGATTGCCCGCCACGATCCCCGGGGTCGACGGCGACACCATCACAGAGTGGGCTCGGCTGGCCGAGTCGCGCGGCTTCTCGACGCTGGGCGTGATCGACCGCCTCGTCTACGACAACTACGAGCCGCTGATCGCGCTCACCGCAGCGGCGGCGGTGACCGAGCGCATCCGGCTCACGACGTCGATCCTGATCGCGCCGCTGCGCGCCAACCATGCGCTGTTTGCCAAGCAGGCCGCGAGCCTCGATCGCCTCTCCGCCGGCCGGCTCGTGCTCGGGCTCGCGCCCGGCGCCCGCGAGGACGACTACACCGCGAGCAACGTCGACTTCCACCGTCGCGGAGCGGACTTCGACGTCCTCCTCCACACCGCCCAGGAGGCCTGGCGCGGCGGCGAGCCGAACGTCGGCCCGCGGACGGCGAGCGCCGACGGCCCGCAGTTGATCATCGGCGGCACGTCCGCCGCGGCGTGGCGCCGGGTGGCGCAGCACGGTGCGGGCTGGGTCTCAGGCGGAGGCGGTCCGGACGTGTTCGCCCAGGGCGCCGAGCAGGTGCGTGGGGCGTGGAACGCGGCCGGGCGGGAGGGCGAGCCGCGGCTGCTCGCGCTCGCCTACTTCGCCCTCGGCGAACACGCGCGCGAGGCGGCCGACGACTACCTCGGCCACTACTACGCATTCGCCGGTCCCTACGCGGAACGGATCGCGTCGGGCGCGCTCGTCACCGCCGACGCGGTGCGGGCGGCCGTCGAGAGCTTCGCCGCCGCCGGGTGCGGCGAGCTGATCATGTTCCCGTGCAATTCGGACCCGGAGCAGGTCGGCCTGCTCGCCGACCTCGTCACGGCCTGAGGCCGCTCCTCCGCGCGCAAAGTCTGACGGCGGCGTGGTCCGACAACGGTCAGCCGGCGTGCTCGATGGCCGCCTGCGCCGCGGCGATCCGCGCGATCGGCACCCGGAACGGGGAGCAGGAGACGTAGTCGAGGCCGGCCATGTGGAAGAACGCGATCGACTCGGGGTCGCCGCCATGCTCGCCGCACACGCCGAGCTTGAGCCCGGGGTGAGCCTCGCGACCGACCCACGACGCGAGGCGGACAAGCCACCCGACGCCCGCCTGGTCGATCGTCTCGAACGGGCTGCGATCGATGATCTTGCGCTCGAGGTAGATGGGGACGAACTTCGACTCGGCGTCGTCGCGGGAGAAGCCGAGCGCCGTCTGGGTGAGGTCGTTGGTGCCGAATGAGAAGAAGTCGGCGAACCGCGCGATGCGGTCGGCGACGAAGCAGGCCCGCGGCAGCTCGATCATCGTGCCCACCGTGTAGTCCTCGCCCTCGACGAGGCCCTCCTCGTTGCCGACGCCGACGACGAGCTCGCGCATGATCTCGAGCTCGTGCTCGTAATCGACCAGCGGGATCATGACCTCCGGGTGCGGTGGCTCGGGCATGTCCTTGGCGGCGCGGAAGATGGCCCGGACCTGCATCTCGTAGATCTCGGGGTAGAGGATCCCCAGCCGGCAGCCGCGAGTACCGAGCATCGGGTTCTCTTCGTGGATCTCCACGACGCGACTGAGCAGACGCTCGAGCTGCGGCAGGTCGGATGAGTTCTCCATCCGGGCATGCTCGACCTGGGCGGCGAGGTCCGGGTGGTTGGGGAGGAACTCGTGCAGCGGGGGATCGAGCAGCCGGATCGTCACCGGCAGCCCGGCCATCGCCTCGAACAGGCCCTCGAAATCCTGCTGCTGGAGTGGCAGCAGCTCGGCGAGGGCGGCGCGGCGCTCCTCGGTCGTGTGGGCCATGATCATCGCCCGCATCTTCGGCTGGCGGTCCTCGGCCATGAACATGTGCTCGGTCCGGCACAGGCCGATCCCCTCGGCGCCGAGCTCGCGAGCCCGGGCGGCGTCGTGCGGGGTGTCGGCGTTGGCGCGCACACCGAGCCGGCGGATCTCGTCCGACCAGGCCAGGACCTGCTCGAAGTTCAGGTCGACCCCGGCTTGCACGAGGGGCACGTCCTCGTTGGTCACGCAGCCCTTGGTCCCGTCGATCGCGATGCGGTCGCCCTCATAGATCTCGACGCCGTCGACACTGATCCGCTTGGCGAGGAGGTCGATCGACAGCGCCTCGACCCCGACGACGGCCGGGCGGCCCATGCCGCGGGCGACGAGCGCCGCGTGCGAGGCCTTCCCGCCCTCGGAGGTGAGGATGCCCTTGGCGGCGTGGAAGCCGGAGACGTCATCGGCGTCGGTGAACGGCCGCACGAGGATCACGTCGCGGCCCTCCTTGGCCGCCTCGACCGCCTCCCGTGCGGTGAAGACGACCTCGCCCTTCGCAGCTCCCGGCGATGCGGCCACGCCCGTGGCGAGGACACGGAAGTGGGACTGCGGGTCGAAGGTCGGGTGCAGCAGCGCATCGAGGGTCGAGGTATCGATGGTGGCGATCGCCTCTTCCTTGGACAGAAGTCCCTCGTCGACGGCGTCCTTGGCGAAGCGCACGGCGGCCTGAGCCGGCCGCTTGGCGTTCCGCGTCTGGAGCATGAACAGCCGCCCGTCCTCGACGGTGAACTCGGTGTCCTGCATGTTCTTGTAATGGCCCTCGAGCGTGCGCAGGATCTCCATCAGCTCGGCGTAGACCTCCGGCAGCCACTCCTCCATCTCGGCGATGTCGCGTGGCGTACGGACGCCGGAGACGACGTCCTCGCCCTGTGCGTTCGGGAGGAAGTCGCCGCTCGGCTCCGGTCCGCCGGTCACCTCATCGCGGGAGAAGGCGACGCCTGAACCCGATGTCCCACCCTTGTTGCCGAAGACCATCTGCTGGACGTTGACCGCGGTGCCCCAGTCGTCGGGGATCCGGTTCAGCCGCCGGTAGGCGACGGCGCGGTCACCCATCCACGAGTCGAACACGGCGCGGATCGACAGCCGCAACTGCTCCTGTGGGTCGGAGGGGAACTCGTCGCCCGTGTGTTCCTTGTAGATGTCCTTGAAGGTCTCGGTGAGCTCGCGCAACGCGTCGACGTCGAGGTCGGTGTCGAGCTTGACGCCACGCTGCGCCTTGGCCGCCGCGATCGCATCCTCGAAGCGCTCGCCGGGGATGCCGCGGCACACATTGCCGAACATCTGCACGAACCGGCGGTACGAGTCCCACGCGAAGCGGTCGTTGCCGGTGCTTTGGATCAGGCCCTCGACCGAGGTGTCGTTGAGGCCGAGGTTCAAGACGGTGTCCATCATCCCGGGCATCGACTCACGCGCGCCCGAGCGCACCGAGACGAGCAGCGGGTCCTCGTCGTCGCCGAGGGTCTTGCCGGCGTGCCGCTCGAGCCGGTGCACAGCCTCGGCCACCTGGGCGGCCATGCCCTCGGGCTCCTCGCGCTCGCGGAGCATGAACTGGACACACGCCTCGGTCGTCACGGTGAACCCGGCGGGGACCCGATCGGCCCCGAGCACGCGCGTCATCTCGGCGATCCCTGAGCCCTTGCCGCCGAGGAGGCCGCGCATGTCTCGCGAACCCTCCGCGAAGTCATAGACCCACTTGGTATCCGTCGCTACCTGATCGTTCTCGGTCACAGCCATGTGTTCGTCCCCGTTGCCGACATTCGTAGAGTCCCCGTCACCGTGGGTCGATCCTATCCCGCGCCCTCACCCCTGCCGTCGGTGGAAATAACTGATTCCCGTCGGGGTAAAGCGGGGATATCCTGTGCTATGACCTCAGGACGCGATCCAGGCTTCTCCGCCGGCCCCGCCGAGACCGGGACGCCGCCAGGCGGGACCGAGGACACCCGATCCGCCGGGCGCAGTTCCGCGGACACCGGAGCCGGTGATTCCCAGGAGGCCCGCCGGCCCGCCGAGCCGGGCACGGCCACGGCCGCCGGCGCGCCGTCGACCGGCAGGCGCCCGGGGAACATGCTCCCCGGCCGGGCGCGGCGCCGCTTCGGCCTCGAGCGCGTGCTCGTCCGCGTCATCGCCACCTGCGGCATCATCGCGATCGGCGTCGCCCTCGGCGCGATTCTCGTCTCGAGCAAGGTGCAGGGCTGGATCACGGGCCTCGTCATCGCCCTCGTCAGCGTCGGGCTGGCCGGGATGCTCTGGTCCTCACGCCAGCTCTGACCGCACACTGTCGCGGTGAAGGAGCTCCACGGCCGCGCGAGCGCCACCACCGCCGCGACCCGCGAGCGGTGCCTCGCGTTGCTGCGCGCGGTCGAGCGCTATCCGGGCTGGTACCCCGACGTCGTCCGCTCAGTGGAGCCGGCCGATGATCCGCGGCGGGCCGGGGAGACGTGCCTCTCGGCGATCCTCCACTTCAGCTACGGACCGATCGCGGCCGATCTCGACCTGCTGCTCGAGGTGCTCGACGCACCGGCCGGGGGCGTCCGCCTCGGCCGCGTCCCCTATAGCGCCGGGGACCGGGAGCGCTTCACCGTCGACTGGCTGCTCGCCGAGCGCCCGGGCGGAGCCGAGACCAACATCACACTCGAGCTGAACGCGACCCTCGACGTGCCGCGCTTGCTCCCGATCCCGCTCGGCACGATCGGGAACACGATGGCCACGGGCTTTCTCGCCGCCGCCGTCGGCACCCTCGCTCAATCCGGGCGATGACGGCGGGCGAGGGGACCGCGTGATGCGATCCCCCCGCCGCTGGCGATTACGGAGTGAAGGCGGCCGAGTGGCACGGCGCACCGCCACACACGTCGAACACCTCGCCGCCGGGCGCGAGGAAGTCCGACTTCTGCACCCGCGCGGCCGGCGTCGAGCGCGGGTTCTCGTGCGGATCCTGGTTGGTCGCGCTGTCGACCGGGGCGAGGTTGGCGACCGGCGGCGGCTGCGTGTGGCCCGGGCCGCTGTCCCAGATGACGATCGCCGACCCGCTGAACGGGTAGCGGCGGATCGCCGGGATCCCGTAGAACAGGTTGCGATCCCGGGCGCGAGACGGATCGAGCGCCGGCTCGTGGGCCGACGCGCCGATCGTCCGGGCCTCGACGGCCGCCGAGTACTGGCTCACCTGATGGTCGCCGTAGGCGGTCTGCATGAGCACCACGTGCGAGGGCGTGTCCGGGAGCGGGTGCGAGGTCATCGCCTGGGCATAGCCGTCGGGCTCGCCCCGGTCCCACAGCTGCTGCATGAGATCGAGGATGAGCGGGTGCAGCGACGGGTCCGGGTAGCTCGCGTAGAGGACGAGGCCGAACGGCGCGAAGTCCGTGCTGCGCTGGACGAGCAGGTTGGCGTAGTCGATCCCGGTGACCCCGAGCACGGCGTGGCGGAAGTCGGGCGCGACCGCGGTCGTGATGCCGCCCTCGATCCCGCCCTGGCTGTTGCCGTCGTCGTAGAGCTGGCTGGTGTTGAGCAGCGAGTGCCCGCCGGACTGGAAGGCCGCGCTCGTGGCGAGGCCGTGGGGGTGAAGCAACAGCCGCCCGAGGAACAGGAAGTTGAGCACTCCCTGTTCGAGGAGGCGGTCGACGGGCGCCGGGGAACTTATTGATGTCCTGAAGCGCCCCCGGGCACCGAAGCCTTCATCGTCCTGGGCGAGACCCCACCAATCGGTGGCGCAGAAGACGAAGTTGTGCTCGCGGGCCATGTCCTCGACGTTGCCGGCCGTGACCTCGTCCCGGCTACCGAGCAGGCCATGGCCGTAGAGCGAGATCCGGGCCGGATGGGCGGGGCTCGCCGACGAGGGGATGATGCACTCGAACTGAGCGGTCGCGACGTTCCCGGGGATCTGCGTGGGAGGGGCGTTCCACCGACTCGAGCTGTAGTGGAACCCGGTCGTCGCGGTCAGCCCGCAGGTGTCCAGGTAGCAGGGCACCTGGAAGGTGCCCTTGACGACCGTGATCGTCCAGGGGAGGACGTGTCGAGCGAGGTGACGGCGAAGCTCGGCGCGTGGCCCTGCACCTTGCCGTCGGCGAGGTTGTGATCGCCGAGCTGGGCGAAAGCGTTGTTGCGGATGGCGAGCAGCCGGCTCGTCCGATCCTGACGGGAGGCGATCGTGAAGTCCCACGCCTCGTAGAGGTTGCTCCGGGCGACGCCCCACCCGGCGCAGCGCGCTGAAGATGCGCTGGTAGCGCCCCTTCTGCGAGCGCTCGGAGGCGAGCAGCCAGCGCCCGTCGCGCAGCCGGGCGAACCAGCCGGGCGCCGGCAGCCCGCGACCGGCGGCGTTGCGCAGACTCCGCAGGGCGACGGTGTAGGTGTGGCCGTATAGGAAGTTGCGAC
>CAVWLZ010000024.1:0-214215 GCA_963755955.1 uncultured Solirubrobacterales bacterium | reverse complement strand
CCCCGGCTGTCCTTTCGAACGGTTCGCCGACGACGCGATCGTGCACTGCACGACGCTCAGTCAGGCGGAGCACGTGCTGGCCAGGATCGCCGTGCGGATGAGCGAGGTTGGGCTACGGCTGCATCCCACCAAGACGAGGATCGTCTATTGCAAGGACGATAATCGTCGGGGTCAGCACGAGCACACCGCGTTCACGTTCCTCGGGTACGCGTTCCGTGCCCGGGGAGCGCTCAGCAGCAGGACCGGCAAGCCGTTCGTCGCGTTCCTGCCCGCGATCAGCCCGCAAGCGCTGAAAGCCAAAAGCGATCGGCTCCGCGAGATGCGGATCCATCGCCGCACCGACCTGACGCTCGATGACCTCGCCGGATGGCTGAACCCCATCGTCGGCGGGTGGATCGGCTACTACGGCCGGTATAACCGGTCGGCGTTGCTGCCCCTCCTATGGCGCGTCAACTACTACCTGAGGCGCTGGGCTGGGAAGAAATATCGACGGCTACGGAGCGAGACCAGCTTCGTGGCGTGGTGGAACGGGCTGCACAAACGACAGCCCGACCTCTTCGTCCACTGGCGCTGGGCCCGCCGCTCCTACCTGTATTGACCAACAGCCGGATGAGAAGAGCCGGGTGACGGGAGACTGTCACGCCCGGATCCGTGGGAGCCGGGAGCTGAAACGCTCCCGGCGACCCGACCCTCGCCGATCTCAAACAGCGCGGCGTGCAGGACATCCTGATCTGCTGCGTCGACGGGCTCAAGGGATTCCCGGAGGCGATCGAGGCGATCTTCCCCAAGACGACCGTCCAGACGTGCATCGTTCACCTGATCCGCAACAGCCTGAAGTACGTGCCGCGGCGCGAGCGTGAGCAGGTCGCCCGCGACCTGAAACCGATCTACACCGCGGTCGATGCCGACCAAGCGCAGGCCGAGCTTGAGACCTTCGACGAGAAGTGGGGACAGAGGTTCCCCGTGATCACCCAGGCATGGCTGAACGCCTGGGAGTACGTGACCCCGTTCCTCGCCTTCCCGCCCGAGGTGCGGCGCGTGATCTACACGACCAACGCGATCGAGGCGCTGAACCGCCAGCTACGCAAAGCGATCAAGACCAAGGGGCACTTCCCCAACGAGGACGCCGCCCGCAAGCTCGTCTACCTCGCACTCCAGAACGCAACGCCACAGTGGACACGAACTCGGAACTGGACCGCGGCGCTGCTCGCGTTCAAGATCCACTTCGGAGACCGCGTCCCAGACACCGCAGGATGACACCGAGCCGTTGACCCCCACCCAGAGCAGCCGTTAATCTGACCAACCGCCGCCTACACAGTTATCCGGACGCCCTCCAGCGAAATCGCTGACTCTCTCGGATGGTGCGGCGACCGCCTGAGACCGCCCATCAAAGCAGGACGGAGGAGTTCCCGGAAACTCCCCGCTGAGCAACCGTCATCATCGTGGAGGAGACCGCTCCGCGTGGTCGTCCTTATCGGCGTGTCGGAGGCGTTGATGTGATCAAGCATGGCTTCCCGATTGGGTCCAAGCGCGAGTTCTGGCGCGGCGGCGAGCAGCTCCGGGACCGCAGTCGAGCCCCCGGGTTCGGCCCGGGGGGCTCAAAATAGCTCTCGGCCGGGTCCAGTGAAGGTACCGGTGGAGCGACCGGCCGGCCGGCCAGTCTTGTAAGCCGCCGGAGTCAGGGTGGCCGCTTACCCTCCGCCCCCGGGGATCACGCAGTTGGGGTTGGGCGAGATCGGACTAGGTGGAATGATCGGGCTAGGTGGTGTGCACGGATGGGGCTTGGCCTTGATCGTTGGGTTGGGTGGTGCGTGCATCGACTCGAGGACCCGCTGGAACGCATGCGCCTGGTTGTGTGGCCTGGGCATGTCAGGTCACGATCACGGTGCCGTGCATGAGCGGGTGGATCAGGCACTCGAAGTGGTAGACGCCTGGTTTGGTGAACGTGATCTTCGCGTTCGGTGGTAGCGGCGTGCCTGGGTCGCGGTCCAGCGGCCCGGTGTTTGCGAACCCGTTTCCGTGCGTGGTCGGGTTGAGGCGGATTGGGCTGGTGGGTGCGCTGGGGTAGATGTCCCGCGGGTCGAACGGGTAGGAGTTGAACGAGTTGGCGAGCGGCTTGAGGTACCTGGCGAGCCCGAATGTCGCGGTATGGGTCGCCCCGGTGCGCGGCGACATCGAGAACGACACGGTGGTCCCGGCGCGCACATGTAGCGTCGCGGGGACCATCGCGCGCAGCTCGACGTCGTACTGGCCAGCCACGCCGAGGCTGATCTTGTTGCCGTGCACCTTGGTCTTGACAAGCGCCTTGGCCACCTTCTCGTCTCGCGCCGCCTGCGTCGCGACCCTCGCCGCGTTCTGCGCGGAGGATGGGGCTTTCTTTCCGGTCGGCAGCACGACGACGATGCCGCTCATGTCGTAGTGCACGTCGCAGAAGTACACGTACCTACCGGGCTTGGTGAAGGTAACCGTGAACGGCGTCGGTTTCCCGATCGGCAGGCCGGAGTCGACCCGCGCGCTGCCGTCGTAGGCATGGCCGTGGAACCTGAACAGGGCAAGGTTGGTCCCGATGGTGGGTTTGCCGTTGAACCAGAATGGGTTGCCGGCCGAGTCGTTGAGCCCGCTGACCGTGGCGTTCGTGGCCGCCCACAACGGCAGATCTTCGCCGCTGCTGCCCGGGAGGTCGATCGAGTGGTAGTTGATCGACATTCCCTGCCACTCGATGGTGTCTCCTTGGTTGATCGTCACCGAGTTCGGGAAGAAGTCGTTTGCTTCTGCCGAGTAGCGGTGCAGCGTCTTCTGGAAGTTCGGCGGTCCGCCGGCCCAGACAAGCTGCGTGCGCGCTCCCGCCGCCGCCGGCAGGGCGATCGCGGCCATCGACGCACACACGAACGCCATAGCACCGGCTCGAGGTCGCATGAACCGCCCCTTCATCCTGGTGGTATGGGGAGAGTTTCGGCCGGACTCGTGGCGCCGGCGGTGGAGCATGTGTCTGGTGCGTGGCTAGCGCCGGTGCCCAGTATCGCTTCGAGCGCGGTGCTGAGCTCGAGCCAGCCGTGAAAGTCTTGTTGGTCGCCGGTGGGCTGGGTCAGCGTGCCCCGAATCACCGAGCGGTGGATCGCGGCGTCGATGATCACGCGCTGTCTTGCGGAGGCGATCTCCATGGCGGCGAGTCTCACGCGCTAGGGCGCGTGGCGCGTCGGCCGGAGCGGTCCAGTCTTTTGGCGGCTAGGGGCTTAGGAAATCGTCGCGGTGGCGCTCGGATCGTCCCGACCCTCGGGGAGACGGTCAGTGAGCGCGTCGGCGAGTTGGCCGCGGCGGGTGATCTCCAGCTTGCGGTACGTGTGGCTGAGGTGCGCTTTGGCGGTCTTGGCGGTGATGAACAGCGCCTGTGCGATCTCGCGATTGGTCATTCCCTGCGCGGCCAGGCGGGCAACCCGCAGCTCGCTGGCGGTGAGCGCGTCGCGGCCGGTGATCGCGTCGCGGCGTGGCTTGGCGCCGAGCGCGACCAGTTCTTCGCGGGCGCGGTGGGCGATCCGCCGCGCTCCGCAGTGGTGTGCGAGATCGAGTCCCTGCTCGAGTTGGGAGCGCGCCAGCGCGCGGTGTCCGGCGCGGCGCAGTGCGGCGCCGTAGTCTGAGAGCGCACGGGCCAGCTCGATGCGGGCTTGCGAGCGCTCGAGCACCTGGACGGCCTCCCGCAGCTGCGAGAGCCGCTGCTCGCCCTCGCTGACCAGCCCATGGACGCGCAACGCGACGCCAAGCGCGCGCGGACGCTCAAACGCCCGCGCCAACGCGAGCTCCTCGTCCGCAAACCGCCGTGCTTGCTCGTGGTCTCCGAGGAGGTGATGAACAAGCGCGGCCTCCCCGCGCCATCCGCGGCTGGCGCCGATCGTGATCCCGAGTCGCGCGCAGTGGCTGCCACACGCGAGAAAGTCCTCCAGCGCCTCCTCGACGCGGCCTTCAGCGAGACGCAGGCGTCCACGCGCAGCGAGGTACGGGACCAGAGTGACCGTAGTGAGCTCACGTGGCGGGGGCACGCGCGCGAGTTCGGCCTGGGCTTCCTGGACTGCGTCACGTTCGATCAGCACCGAGATGGTGATCGCCAGCGCGTGCCACCGGGCGACACTGCTCGTCCGCTCCAGCACCCAGCGCGCGAGCGCTTCCGCGTCGGCAAGCGTGCCGCTGTCGTGAAGAGCCCAGGCTCGGTGGGCGGTGATCGACGTCAGTTCCTGGATCGCGCTGCGACCCCGCGCCGCCGCGAGAAAGTCCTCGCTCACGCGCTCGACCAGGTCGTAGCGCTCAACGATTACCAGCGCGGGGAGGATCACGGTGGGGATATCCAGCGGCGGCGGATAAGGCTCACACGCCAGTGCCCGCTCCGCCAAGGACTCCGCCTCGGCAGCCGGACAGCGGCTCTGGGCGGCGTAAAGAGCCAGCGCCGCGAGCAGGCTGACCGGCGGATCCACAAGTCCCTCCAGCTGAGCAAACAGCGCCGCGGCCCGTCGGTTCGCCGCCTTTGCGGTCCGCGCATTCATCCGGCCCAGGGCGACAAGCGCGCCCTCGAGCTCCAGCGCAGGTCGCCCCCCGGGCGCATCCAAGCCCTCCAGCGCGCGCTCGAGCACCGCGATTGCCTCTTCGGACCGGTCAGACAGGTGGTACGCGTACGCGAGCACACCCGTGACCGCCAGCCGCGTGCCCTGGTCGTCCGCCAGACTCAGCGCCTGCTCCAGACGCGAGATCGCCTCGGGTTCGCCGGCGCGCAACTCGGCGGTGCCGAGCATCAGCAGCACCGTACCCCGCTCACCGGGATCGGGCGGCTCTGAGAGCGCACGGCGCAGATAGGTCGCTGCAACATCCGGCGCGCCACGATCCATCGCCTCCCGCCCCGCATCGCGCAGCCGCTCGGCGACCCAGCGATCGCCGGTCGAGCCGCACGCGAGCAAGTGCACCGCCACCCGCGCCAGCTGACCATCCCGATCGACCAAAGCCGCGGCGCGCCGATGCGCCACCCGACGCGCACCCGGTGCGATGTCCTGCAGCACCGCCGCGCCGATCAACGGATGAAAGAACTCAAGCGGCCGCACCGCAGCGAGAATCTGCGCCGCCGCCAGCCGATCGGCGATCAGCTCGGAGGCCGACGGATCCAGCCCTGCGAGCTCAGCCGCTGGGCCCACCTCCGCGCCGTCACCGAGCACCGCGACCGCACGCGCCAGAGCGACCGCCTCGGCACCCAACCGCCCCAGC
The DNA here is from genome assembly GCA_963755955.1 of uncultured Solirubrobacterales bacterium. GTDB lineage: Bacteria > Actinomycetota > Thermoleophilia > Solirubrobacterales > Solirubrobacteraceae > Palsa-465. Next base: position 208,974 of record CAVWLZ010000024.1, on the reverse strand, counting down.
CGCGCGAGCACCGAAGTCCCGACAGCCGCCGGCGCAATCAGCTCTAGCGCCCGGACGCTGTCACCCCGAGCCGACAACCCCTCAGCACGCGCCGCCATGAGAAGCTCGCGCACCAGTAACGGATTCCCGCCACTCAACTCGCTCACCGCCACGCAAAAAGGCTCATCGGCATCCTCATCCAGCTGCTCGCGAACGATCACCTCGACCGCCGCCGCGCTCAACGGCCCCAGCACGAGCCGCTGCACCCCGCGATCGTCCACCAACCGCGCCAGCTCGCCCCGAACGGCCCCCGGGTCGCCCGAGCGCAGAGCCAACACCAACACCAGCGCAAGATCCCCCGCCCGCCGCGCCACATAACCAAGCCACGCCTGCGAGGGATTATCCACCCACTGCACATCATCGACCGCCACCACCAGCGGACCACGCTCAGCCCGATTCGCGCACAACCAAAACAGGCCATGAATCGCCGCAAACCGATCCGACGGCGGCTCCCCTGCCCCGACGCCGATCGCTCGCGCACCGACCCGCGCAACACCACCAAGCAGACCACGCCGCTCTCCCGCAGACGCCGCTCGCACCATCGGCTCAAACAGCTGACGCGCAACCCCGAACCCAATCTCCGACTCAAACTCCGAGCCTCGCGCGCTTAGCACCCCAAACCCGCGTGCCTGCGCACCAGCACGCACCGCCGCCAACAACTCGCTCTTGCCAATCCCAGCCGCGCCCTCCACCACAACCACCGCCCCCACCCCAGAACCCGCACGCTCAAACAAACGATCCACGCGCGCCAACTCAGCCTCACGCTCCAACACCCCGACCGCAACCCCCGACGACACGCTCACCCCCACACCCCTACTACACACGCCCCAACCACACCCAGCGCCGAACCCAAACACCAAACCCCAACCTGATTACCCAACTGGAACCTCGGCCGGAACCTTGGCGCAGCGCGTGTCGGGCATACCCTCGGCACGCAACGATTCTCTCCCCCCGAACGCCAAACGACAAGCTCCCCTAAACCGGGTCTGAGCCAGACCGGGCCTCATGCCCGGAATACAGCTGTCGAGTATTCGGTATGCGGGATCACATTGCTGACCTCGTGCGCGTGCCGGCTTAGTCGCTTGCATGCCGGCTCTGATGCCTCGGCACTTGCGGCCGGTCGATAACGGCGGTGGGCGAAGCGCCCGCCATTGTCGGAGCCACATTTCTCGACATAGCCGGAGTCCGCAGCGCGTGCCGGCTAGCTCGGCTCCACCGATCAGCAACCGCGCCGTGCTCCCGCTCTCCTCGCCGAGGAGGCACCTGCGTGGACCCTCGCATCTCTCCTCAGATGAACGACTTTCCATACTGAGCGCGCGACGATGCTCTGACTGTGCTGGTTCGCCACGCGGATCCACATCTGACGGCGCTGATCGACCGCGGTCATGACCGTCTGCACGACCGCGGCGTCGTCAGCGGCTCTCCTGCTCTTGTGGCCGAGCAGCCGCCTGCAGATCCGCCCGCGTCTCTTCTGAGAAGGGACGACCAGCACCTGGCGAGACGCGCTGATGGCGAAACTCGGGAGCGAGCAGCACGGCGACCAGAGACCTGCTCTTCGGCTGGTAGCTCTCACTTTGTGGTGGCTGGTTTCCGGTATAGCGTGGGGCGTAGTCGGACGAAGGGAAGCTGCACGGTGCCATCGCCTGGAGAGCAACATCAAGCCTTCCCATGGTTGGCCGCTTGTCGCATGGTGGCTACCGAGCTGTGCGGACGCCAGCGTCCGCCCGGTCTCTCCGTCGCGGTTCTTGCCGATGGCGAGGACGCGTGGAGCGACGGGTTCGGCTCGGCGGACATCGAGACGCCGCAACCAGCGTCCGCGGAGACGGTGTATCTGTGGTTCTCGATGACCAAACTCGTGACTGCCACCGCCGTGGTCCAGTTGGAGGAGCGCGGCAAGCTTGCGCTCGACGATCCAGTGGGCGGGTTCGTCTCCGAGTTTCCCTCCGGTAATCGCGGTCAACGCGTGACCATTCGCCATCTACTCAGCCACAGCGCTGGGCTGGCAAATCCGATCCCGGTTGGCTGGGTTCGTCCGGCCGACACGCCGGCCGCGGATCTGCACGACTTCACGAGCCGACTGCTAGCAAAGCACTCCCGTCTGCGGTCGGATCCTGGTGCGCGCGCGAGCTATTCCAATCTCGGCTATCTGGTGCTCGGCGAGGTGATCGAGGCCGCGAGCGGCCGGTCCTACACCGATTACGTTCGGTCGAACATTCTCGCCCCGCTCGAGATGAACTCGACAGACTTCATCTACCGCGAGGACATGAGCTCGCGCGCCGCCACCGGCTATCACCCGCGCTACATCCCGGCAACGCCATTGCTGCGGCGGATGGTTCCGTCCGGGATCTTCGACCACCCCATCGGCAGGCTATGGTCCATCTCTCGATTCTGTGTGCAGGGCGCGCCGTACGGAGGACTCATCGGCACGGTCAAGGACGCAGCCAGGTTCTTGCGCTTACACCTCGGCGCCGGAGAAGCTCACCACTCGAGCGTCCTTTCACCGGAAGGTGTCGCGGCGATGCAGCAGCCAACCGCGCGCGGACGCAAACTCGATGTCGCTCTCGGCTGGTTTCATCGACACTCAGACGCGGACGGCGGCTCTCGGTACTGGGAGCACCTCGGCGGCGGAGCTGGCTTCTTCAACACGATGCGTGTCTACCCGGAACTCAAGCTCGGCTTGGTGGCAATGGGCAACCTCACAAGCTGGAACTACCGCGAGCTTGCTCGCGCAGTCACCGATCCAGCTCGTCTGTCACCAAAGCCCAACTGAACCCGCTTTGCTGACAGGACGAGCATCTCACTCGGGCCGATGCCGCTCTCGCCTTGCGCGGGCTGCGAGGCGGACGCCCTGCCGTCCGCCTGCTCGCGGTTTTGTGACCGAGCAGGGCCTTGACCACGCGCCGATCGAGCCACGGCTGCGCCTCGCCTACCGCGCATTGCGGGGCTCTGGGTGTAGCGATCTCACGTGCTGCAGCAAGGGGAAAGCGGGTCTACGTTCCGAACCCGCCGCGAGCGTCTCACTCAGGAACGTTGATTGCGACGAGCCGAGTTGACGTGCGAGACGCCGTCTTCTCGTTCTCCTCCTCCGTCCCCGGGAGCGTCATCATCGGCCTCCGCACACGACGTCAAACGCAAACGCGCCGCTGTGCGCGACCATATCGCTCGCTTGTCGATCAGTGATCGCGCTCGAGGGGCCCGCGGCTGGCTCGTCAGACACCTGCTAAGGGTGGAAGAGGTTGGCGAGGTATAGGGATTTCCCTCACGCGAGGAGGAGATGTCCTCGCGGACACTCGTTCGCGTGAAGACGCGCGAACGGATCACCCGAAGCGTCCGGAGCGGCTGTGTCGACGCGCTTGCCACACCGCCGTTGAGATGGCTGGCTTTGTCCTGGCTCGCCTCGTCCGTGGCCGGATGGGGCTTTATGGTTGTCCTGTCGATCTTTGCGTATCGCATCGGCGGTGCAGCGGCTGTCGGTCTGACGGCGGTCGTCCGCATGGTGCCCGCGGGCCTTGCAGCCCCGTTGACCGGCTTGTGGGGCGACCGCTTCTCGCGCCGCGGGGTGCTGCTCCACACCACGCTCGCGCGGACGGCGGCACTGGGCGCCACGGCCACGGTGGTGGCTGCCGGAGGTGGACTCGCGCCGGTTCTCGTGTTGGCCGCGCTCCTGACGGCGTTATCGACCGCCCACAAGCCGGCTCAGGCCGCCTTGCTCCCGCTCCTCGCGAGTACTCCGCGCCAGCTGGCGGCGACGAACGCCCTGTGGAGCACGACCTCAAACGCAGGGTTCATGCTCGGGGCGCTGTTGGGCGGCCTGTCGATGAGCGCCACGGGGCCAGCGATAGCGTTCAGCGTGATCGCCGTCGTCTTCGCGGTCAGCGCCCTCGCGCTGTTCATCGTTCCGCGCGACCCAGTCCCGCTGCACCGTACGAGCGCCCGATCCGCCGCGTCGCGCGAGTTGCTGCTCGGCGTTCGCGAGATCGCCTGCACAGCCGCGCTCAGGAGGCTGGTCGGGCTGCTGGCGGTGTTGACCTTTGCTGAGGGCGCCATCGACGTCCTCGTCGTCGTCGTTGCGCTGCGCCTGCTGGACACGGGCGACGCTGGGGTGGGCTGGCTGAACGCCGGTTGGGGACTCGGCGGAGTGTTCGGCGGCGCTGTGGCTCTCGTGCTGCTCGAACGCCGACGGCTCGCGGTCGGGCTTGCATCCGGAGCTTCGCTGGTCTCTCTGGCGCTGCTCGGCATCGGGACAGAGCCATCGCTCGCGTTCGCTGTGCTCAGCTTGACGGCCGTCGGGATCGGTTACTCGCTGGTCGAGGTAGCCGGTCTGACGCTGCTTCAACGGCTCGTCAGCGACGAGGTGCTCGCTCGCGCCTTCGCGGTTGTCGAATCGAGCTATTGGCTCGCGACCGGTGCTGGCGCAGTAGCGGCTCCCGGGCTCGTCGCGCTGCTCGGCATCCGTGGCGCGCTCGTGGCGGTCGCTGCACTCGTTTTCATCGTCGCCGCGAATTGGCACGCGGTTGCCGACCTTGAGGTCGGCGCCCCAGTACCGGATCGAACATTTGGTCTGCTCCGCGGACTGCCTCTATTCGCGCCAGTGCCGCTGGCTGTTGTCGAAACGCTCGCGTCACGCTTGGTGCCGGTCGCGCTCGTGCCGGGTGAGGTCGTGATCCGGGAGGGCGCCGTCGGCGACTGCTTCTATGTCGTCGCCGAGGGCGAGCTGACGATCGACCGGGCGGGGCATTGGCGGGGTACGGCCGGCCCCGGTGACTTCTTCGGCGAGACGGCGCTGCTTCGTGACTGCCCACGCACGGCAAGCGTCACCGCCCGCGCGGCCGGGCTCGTCTACGCGCTTGAGCGCGTGGACTTCCTGCGTGCCGTGACCGGTCACCAGCGAGCATTGCAAGCGGCAAACGCTGCGATCGAGGCGCGCGACGATGAGTGAACCCGCCACCGCGGACTTCCGCGTCGATGACCCCCTGGCGCTCGACCCGCAGGCGATGCGCGCCATGGGCCATCAGCTGATCGATTCGCTCGTCGACATGATGTGCGACCCCTCGATCCCGGCACTTCGGCGCGCGACACCGGACGAGATGACTGCACGAGTCGACCCGACCGCGCCGTCGCACGGACGGGACTTCTGCGACGTCTTCGCGCATCTGCGGGACGCCGTCTTTCCCTATATGAGCCGACTCGACCACCCGGGCTACTTCGCTTTCATCCCGGCATGCGGGACCTGGCCAGGGGCGCTCGGTGATCTTATGGCGAGCGCGCTCAACATCTATGCGGGCTCGTGGATGGAGGCCGCTGGCCCGAGCCAGATCGAGCTCGTGGTGCTCGACTGGTTCAAGCAGTGGATCGGATATCCGCAGACAGCCGCCGGCGTGCTCGTCAGTGGCGGCTCTGCTGCGAACATCACGGCACTCGCCTGCGCACGGGAAGCATTGCTCGGCGCGATGACCGACCGTGCCGTCATCTATGTCGCCGACCAGGGCCATTCGTCGATCGCCCGCGCGGCGCGCTTGCTGGGCTTCCGCTCCGACCAAGTTCGGGTCCTCCCGACTGACGAGGACCAGCGGCTGCGCGTCGATGCGCTCGCAGCGGCCGTCGACGCAGATGCGAGCGCGGGGCGGCAGCCGCTACTGGTCGCGGCGGCCGCGGGTTCCACGAACACGGGGGCGGTCGATCCGCTGATTGGGATCGCCGCGCTGTGCCGCGAGCGCGGGCTCTGGCTCCACGTCGACGGCGCGTACGGCGCGTTCGCGGCACTAAGCGAACGCGGCCGGGACGCACTGGCCGGGATCGAGCAGGCCCACTCGGTGACCCTCGACCCGCACAAATGGCTGTACCAGCCGTTCGAGTGCGGAGCCCTACTCGTACGTGACGGCGATGTGCTGCGCCGCGCCTTCGAGATCGTGCCATCGTACTTGCAGGACGCCGCGGTCGAACGCGGCGAGGTCAACTTTTGCGACCTTGGCCTGCAACTGTCACGTGGTTGCCGCGCGCTCAAGATCTGGGTGTCGATCCAATGCTTCGGTCTCGACGCGTTCCGGCTCGCCGTAAATCGGTGCCTCGACCTCGCCGAGCATGCCCGCCTGCACGTTGATCGGAGCCCGGAGCTCGAGCTGATGTCGCCAGCGCGGCTTGGGATCATCTGCTTTCGCCGGCGGGGAAGCGACGGCGACACCGAGGACGACGTCGCCGCTCTCAACGCGGCGCTCGTCTCGGAGTTCGAGGCGACCGGCGAGGGACTCGTATCCTCGACGCGGTTACGCGGCCGCTATGCGATCCGCCTGTGCGTCATGAACCACACGAGCACCGCGTCAGATGTCGACCGGGTACTGGATTGGTTCGCCGACGCGCCGCTGTCGGGACCGCGACAGCCGATCGCGGTTCGGACTCCGATCCGCGACGCCGACGTGCACGGGGGCTGGCCGGGTGAGTCGCAGATCTCCCCCGAGGAGATCGCATCAGTCGCGATCTTCGCGGGCCTGGCGGACATGCAGCACGCCGCCATCGCCGGCTGGGCGCGCGAGCGCCGCGTCGCCCCCGGCGTAGAGGTAATCCGCGCGTGGGACGCGGCGCGCGACTTCTACGTGATCCTTGACGGTTCGGCAACCGTTCACCGTGACGGCGAACTGGTCGCCCGGCTTGGCGCTGGGGATTTCTTCGGCGAGATCGCGGCGCTCGACTGGGGCGCCGGCTACGGGTACGCGCGCTCGGCGACCGTCCGCGCGATCGGCGAACTGCGGCTGCTCGCGCTCTCCCCGTCTCACCTGAACCGGCTGATCGCGACCGCACCATCGGTGGCGCGTCAGGTCCATGACGCCATCCGGGCCCGCGTATGAAGGCGTCTCTGGTCATCGTCGAGCCGGATCGCATCGAGATGCTCTACCGAGTCGAGCGTGCCCGCTTCGAGGAGGCTCGCCCCCGCTCGGTGGCGATGGGCGAGCGGGCGCGTCGACACATGCCCTCGGGTGTGCCGATGGCGTGGATGGCGGGCTTTTATGAGCATCCGACCGTGTTTGTCGATCACGGTCTCGGTGCGTGGTTCACCGATGTCGACGGGTATCGCTACCTCGACGTCAATCTGGCCGATGCCAGTTCGTTTTGCGGGTTCGCTCCCCCGGCGGTGGTGCAGGCGGTGACGCGCCGTTTGAGAGGTGGGTCTCAGTTCCTGCTTGCAGACGAGGATGCGATGTACGTCGCCGAGGAGCTGTCAGAGCGATTCGGTCTGCCGCAATGGCAGGTGACGTTGTCGGCGACGCAGGCCAACATGGAGGCGATTCGGTTGGCGCGCGCGGCGACGGGTCGTCAGAAGGTGGTCGTCTTCGACGGCAAGTACCACGGCATGCTGGACGAGACGCTGGCGGTCAACGAGGGCGGACGCACCGTCCCTGAGTACGCGGGCGTCGCGACGCGCGCCGCGGCCGATACCGTCATCGTTGCATTCAATGATCTGGTGGGCGTCGAGGAGGCGCTGAGCGACCGCGATATCGCCTGTGTTCTGACCGAGCCGGCGCTGACGAATCATGGGATCGTGCTCCCGGCGTCGGGGTTTCACGATGGCGTGCGTTCGCTGTGTTCGAAGACCGGGACCGTCCTGATCGTCGACGAGGCGCACACCCTGCAGTGCGGGCTCGGCGGATTGACGCGCGCATGGGGGTTGCGACCGGACATCGTGACGTTGGGAAAATCGCTGGGGGGCAGCATTCCGGTAGGCGCATATGGGATGGTGGATTGGATCGCAGATCTTCTCGCGCCGCTTGATCGGCGCGGCGGGCAATGGATCTCGTCATTTGACGAGGTCGCCACCGGCGGGACGTTCAGCGGCGGCGCGCTGCAGAGTGCCGCCTGCCGTGCCGTGCTCGAGCTTGTGTTGACGCCGGAAGCCTACGCGCGGACCGCGGTGCTGGGCACGCGACTCGCCGACGGACTCGAGGCCCATGTTCGATCGGCGGGCTTGGCGTGGCTGGTGGAGCGGCTGCCGAGCAAGGCCGCGTACCGTCCCAGCGTGATCGGCAGAGCGGAGCACGACGGTCCAGACTGGCGAGCGCTGTCGGCCGCCGCCCGAGTTTGGTTCGCCAACCGCGGCGTGTGGGAAGCGACGCGGTGGGGCGGTCCGGCCGTGTCGGTGGCGACGAGCGAGGATGATGTGGACCTCTATGTGGGGCTGTTCGGTGATCTTGTCGAGGATCTGACGCGGTAGGACCTGGTGCTGATCGGGCGAACAGGGCAGTGCGCGAGGATCGACTCGCTGCTGGCCTCCGTACGCAGCGGCGCCGGAGCCGGGCTGCTAATTCTCGGCGAGCCGGGGATCGGCAAGACAACGCTTCTTGACTACGCCGCGCGCCACGCCCCAGACTTCAGGCGTCTTACCGCGTTGGGGATGGAGAGCCAGACGGCGGTCCCGTATGCCGGGCTGCACGAGTTGCTCACGCCGATCCTGGGCGGCCTGTCCGAACTTCCCGAACGGCAGTCGCGCGCGGTGATGGTCGCGCTCGGCCTCGAGGATCACGGAGCGACCGATTCCCTGGCCGTGTATGGCGGAGTGCTCGCGCTGCTGGCGGAGGCAGCAACGCACGAGCCGCTGCTGCTGGTCGTCGACGATGTCCACTGGCTAGATGCCGAGACGATTCAGGCGGTTGCGTTCGCGGCACGACGGATCGCGGATGAGTCGATCGCCATCCTCATGGGAGCGCGGACAAACGAGGGCGTTGACCTCCCAGGGGTGCCCGAGCTCAAACTCGACGGTGTCGATACGTCGGCGGCCCTGGCGCTCATCTCTCGCGCGCGTCCCGCTATCGCTCCCGAGGTTGCGCGGGCGGTGAGCAAGCAGGCCGCGGGCAACCCCCTGGCCCTTCTGGAATTGCCGACCGTGCTCGATCACGCCGAGCTCACCGGGCAGCGTCCGCTGGACGACGTCGTGACAGTCACCGCCGCAGTCGAGCGGGCTTTCCTGCGACGGAGCGAGGCCCTGACCGAGGCGGGACGACGAGCGCTGTTGCTGGCCGCGGTCGGTGACGGCGAGGACGTTGAGGCAGTACGTCGCCGGTCGTCGCTGATCGATGCGGGGTTTGACGATGCTGAGCGGCTGGGCCTGCTGAAGGTCCGGGACGGACGGACTGAGTTCTGGCACCCGCTGGTTCGCTCCGCGGTCTACTCCGCCGCGACTGATGGCGAGCGACGAGGCGCCCACGAGACGTTGGCGGCCGCGCTGTCGGAGCGAGACCCGGCGCGCAGCGCATGGCACCTGGTCGGCGCCGGCACCGAGCCCGATGAGCCGCTGGCACTCCGACTGGCCGACGCAGGTCAGGCGGCGCGGCGCACCGGAGCAAGCGCCAGCGCCGCGCGTCTGTTGGAAAAGGCCGCCTCAGCAACGCCTGATAAGAACCTAGCGGCGGCCCGCCTGCTGTCGGCCGGCGAGGCCGCTTGGATGGCGGGAGAGCCGCAACACGCTGGTTCACTGCTTGACCGCAGCGCGGAGCTGAGCCACGATCCCGAGCTCTCGGCCGATATCGCAGTCGCTCGCTGGTGGGCGGCGACGTCCGGCAGCATGAGTCCCGAGGTGCTCTTTGACCCGCTCGTCGCCCACGCCGAAGAACTGGCCGAGCAGTATCCGCACAAGGCCGCCTCGATGCTGGCGATCGCTTGGGACTGGGCGTGGACCGTGCTCGATATCGATAGCTCGAGGGCCCTCGTCGACCGCGCGCAGACGATTCTCCCAGACCAGGTGGCGACCGGCGATCGCGAGCTGCTGACCGCGATCGCCTACCAGCGACTCGCTGACTGTCGTGTTCGCGAAGGTCTCGACGCCGCCCGGCTAACGATAACCCAGGCTCACGAAGTGGCCGACCTCCAGGTCGCTTTCGCGTGCGACGTGCTCTCAGCCGCCGATGAATTTGACGAGGCGCTGCTCGCGCTGAGCGCCTCGATCGCAGAGCTGACACGGCTGGGACACATGCCGACCCTCTCCTACAGTCTGCGGACACGCGCCACGATCGAGTTGCGCCAGGGCCGGCTGCTGCAAGCGCTCAAAACCGCGGGCGAGTCCGAAGCGCTCGCTGACGGCGGGGTCGCCTCGTGGCAGGGCTGGGCCGACGCCGAGCTCGCCGCCATCGAAGCCGTCGTCGGGGCTGAGGATCGCTGCCGCGAGCACGTCGCGCGCGCCAGCCTGAGCTTTGGCGGGAACGATCGCTGGTCTGAGGGTGAGAGTCACGCCGCACTCGGTCTGCTGGAGCTGAGCCTCGGCCATGATGATGCCGCGCGGGCCGCGCTGGATCATGCCGAGCTTCTCCTGCGTCCGATACGCCACCCCGGATTTGTCAGGTTCGCTGCCGATCGCATCGAAGTCCTCGCGCGGCTCGGAGAGACCCGTGCAGCAGAGGCGGCACTCGCCGACCTTGAGGAGCGCAACCGTCTCACCGTGGTGGCGTCCGTCACGCACGCGATCGCTCGTGCCGGCGTGCTGCTCGCGTCGACCGACACCCTGGAAGCAGCGTATGCGAGAGCGGTCGCGGCCCCGACCCCGTCGGAGTTCGAGAGGTGCCGGACGAGCCTGGTCTTCGGGGAGCGGCTGCGGCGGACCGGTCGCCGGGTCGACGCTCGTACGCATCTGCGCGGGGCCGCCGATGGTTTCAGGAACCTGGGTGCGAGCCGCTGGGAGCAACGTGCGCAATCCGAGCTGCGGGCCAGCGGCGCGCGGCTGCGCAGGTCAGACCCTAACCACCGAGACGAGCTCACGCCACAGGAGCTGCAGGTCGCGATGGTGATCGCAGAAGGCGTCACCAATCGCGAAGCCGGCGCGCGTCTCTTCCTTAGTCCCAAGACGATCGAGGTTCACCTCTCTCGCGCCTACCGCAAGCTCGGCGTCCGAACCCGAACCGAGCTCGCCCGGCGCCTGACCGTAGAGGCGCCTCTCGCCTCGCCAGCGGCGCAACGCCGCCAGCTCGCCGCCCTTCTCTTCACAGACATCGTTCGCTCCACCGAGCGCGCGGCCCGCCTCGGTGATCAGCAGTGGTCCACACTTCTCTCGCGCCACAACCGGGCCACCGAGAGCGCCGTCCAACGGGCCGCGGGACAGCTCATCACGTCCACCGGCGACGGTGTCCTGGCCAGCTTTGACACCGCCAGCGCCGCACTCAAATGTGCGGTCGCGATCCAGCACGCCATGAACAAGCTCGGGATCGACGTCCGCGCTGCCGTTCACGTCGGAGAGATCGACCGGCTACCCGACGGCAACGTACGCGGCATCGCAGTCCATCTCGCCGCCCGGGCCCTCGGGCACGCATCGGGCGGCGAAATCGTCGTGACCCGCGCGGTGCAAGATGCCGCGCGGGGATCGTCCTTCACGTTCCGTTCCCGGGGCGAACTCCCGCTCGACGGACTCGGCGACTTCGAACTATTCGACGCCACGCCAGAGGTTGACCCACCGTGACTCGCATCTCGCGTCAAATCCGCCCTAGACGCCGCGCTCGTTCTGTCGGACCTCGTCCGCGCCGTCAGACCGGAGGCCTCGGAAGGTCTCGCTAGGGATCCACCACCGCACGCAACGGGCGGTCGGCATGCAGAGCCAATCCGCCGCCGCGACCGTAAGGGCCGGCGTCGCAGATGAGGTGTTCGCACCTTCTCGCAGCCACGGGGGCTATACGAACATCATGCCGCTCCGCCGTACCCGCGCCAGCACGAAGGCAGGGACAGTGTCGGCTTTAGGACGAGACTCGCAAATCGCCACCAGCGGGGGAGATGGAGCCGGACCGCGCGCACCTGCTCGCAGACGAACTCGGGGCTCCCCGAGCGAGTCACGAGCGGGTGGCTTGTCAGATCGTGACAATCACGCCGTAGCAGGGGTCCGGTCGAATCAGCGCTGACGATCGCAATTCTCGAGAGCGATCGTGCCGACGCCCGCAGAGCACACAAGCGCTTAGGCGACGTCTGGATCACGCCGGTTGCCGGTTGTCGGACGAGTGCCCTGCCACGCCAGCGATCGTCCCGGCCCGCTTTAACGTGCTGAAGTTCCTCTTGGCGCATACCGGCGGACTCCGTCTGCGCGGAAGGAGGGTTAGCGCGGAGAGTGCCGGGCTCGCTTTCCTCGTGCCCGACGCCGGTCACAAACGACCGCAAGGCTTCCCTGCCCACCGAAAAGCCGGTCGGTCTCGCGGCTTCCTGCTCAGATCGACGACCGACCAGGCTTGAACCGCTCCGCTGCGACCACCCGAGTCCGCGAGCCTCGAGGCGCTCATGCAGACCCGCTTCACTGCGCTGCGCGCAGCTCCGCACACAGTTTCACCGTCCGGTGCAATGTATACGTTGCATACAGATGGGACGGCGGACGCGACAGAGAGAGCGTCGGGCGGATCGGGCGCGGGCGACGCACACGCCGAGCCCGCGAGCTGAGTCGGCGGCGGTTCCGCGGGACCGCATGGCGCGCGTCCAGGTGAGCGACGAGACCTGGGGTGCCTTCCGCGCTGGCCTCGGTTCGATGCCGGCGAGTGTCGCGTTGGGGCGGCTCGTCGAGCGCGAAGTGGCGGCTCATCGCCGGCGGTCCGCCGCTGATGCCGAAGGGGTCCGCGCCGCGGTTATCGAGGCACGCGCCGTTGCCGAGGAGCTCCAGGCATTGATCCGGCGGCTTGATGATCGTCCGTCAGGCGGCTGAACCTCGACCCGTGATCAGCGCGGGCAGGGTCTTCTGTCCGGTGCCCGCGGTACCTTCAGCGGCCCTTTGCTGATTTTGCTGATTTTGCGCTGAGCTAGTCGAAGGGACTCGCCTGTAGGAGCCGTCGGGATCGTGAGCAGTCCATATCTGACCGTCCAGGAAGTCGCCGAGCTGGCGCGATGCGAGCACCGGACGGTGCGGCGTGCGATCCAGGCCGGGAAGCTGAAGGCGTCGCTCATCGGCGGCCGGTGGATCGTCAAGGACAGTGCGGTCGAAGACTGGATCGAAGGCTGCGCGAATGATCCGACGCCGATCGCGCGCACGCCTCAGCCGCGACGGACGCGCACGCGCGAGCAGACGCGTGGGCCGATGCGACCTGGAAGCGTTGCTGACCTCGAGGCGATCCGCGAGAGAATTGTCGGACCGTGAGCATTCAGAAACGGGGGAGCCGGTACGTGGTCCGGTGGCGGGAGGGAGGACGCCAGCGGCAGCGCACGTTCATCAAGCATGGCGACGCGCTGGCTTTCGAGACCGACGTCAAGCGCCGCCAGCAGCTCGGGGGGCTCGCGCCCGGCGTGATCCAGTCGCGGATGACGCTCGCGGAGTTCGTGCGCGAGGAATGGTGGCCGCGGTACGCGGTCCCGAACCTCAAGCCGTCCACTCAGCGCCGCTACCTCGAAGTGTGGGGCACCCACCTGCTGCCGGCGCTCGGTGACTACGAGCTCCGGGCGATCACGCCGATGATCGTCGAGGACTTGCGTGCGCAGTTCGACGCACGACGGGTCGGCATCCAGACACAGCGCAAGGCGCTGATGCTGCTCCAGGGCATCCTCCGCCGGGCGGTCGTCCGTGGGCTGATCCCGGCTAATCCGGTGTCCGTCGTGGACAAGCCGCGGCAGCCCCCCACGCGCCGGCCTGAGCCGCTGCCGCCTCAAACAGTCGAGAGAATCCGCGCCCAGCTCTGCCAGCGCGACGCGACGCTCGTCAGCTTTCTCGCGTACGCTGGCCTGAGACCCGAGGAGGCGACCTCCGCCCGGTGGCGTGACCTCGGCGAGCGCAGCCTCCATGTCCACGCGTCGAAGACGGAGCGAGCCCGGACGATCAAGCTGCCGGCGCCGCTCGCTCAGGACCTCGCTGAGTGGCGCCTCGCCTCGGGACGGCCGCCGTCGAGCGCGCTGATCTTCCCGACCCACGACGGCGACGAGTGGAAGCTTCACGACTGGCAGAACTGGCGCCGGCGTGTCTACCAGCCCGCAGCGAAGGCGGCGGGGGTGACCGGCGACCTTCGCGTCTACAGGCTTCGCGGCTCCTTCGTGTCGCTGCTGCTGTGGGAGGGGCACAGCCTCACCTACGTCGCCGAGCAGGCTGGCCACAGCGTGGCCACCCTGGCGAACCACTACGCCGGCGTGCTCAAGGAGCTCGAGGACGAGCCCCGGATCCGGGCTGCCGACGCGATCAGAGCAGCCCGCACGGGAATCAGGTGTGCGCAGAATGTGCGCACCGAGGAAACGGGGGAGGGGGCGAGTCGGGCGAATCCCCTGCAACGACGGGAGTGGGCGATACTGGGCTCGAACCAGTGACCTCCGCCTTGTCGAGACGGCGCTCTCCCAGCTGAGCTAATCGCCCGGGAGGGCTCGTAATGTAGCGCGTGGGGACGGGGTCCGGGGGGTGCGCGGGTCGGCTGAACCGGACCTGCTTTAGGATCGCGCTCCATGGCGGACTTCCAGCTTCCCGACGGCCGGACCCTGTCGCTCGGGGACGGCGCGACCGGCGCCGACGCGGCGGCTGCGATCGGCGCCGGCCTCGCCCGGGCGGCGCTGGCGGTCAAGGTGGATGGCGAGACGCGTGACCTCGCGCGGCCGCTGCCTGCCTCCGTCAACGGGCCGGCACGCCTCGAGATCATCACCAATCGCAGTGGCCAGGACGCACTCGACCTCATCCGCCACGACACCGCTCACGTCCTCGCGGCTGCGGTCATGGACCTCTACCCCGGGGTCAAGATCTCGATCGGGCCCCCGATCGAGAACGGCTTCTACTACGACTTCGAGTTCCCGGAGGGAAACGCGCTCACCGAGGCCGACTTCGCCCGGGTCGAGGAGCGGATGCGCGAGCACATCGCCGCCGACGAGAGCTTCACGCGTGAGGACGTGCCGGTCGCGCAGGCGATCGAGCGCTTTCGCGGCGAGGGCCAGGACTACAAGGTCGAGCTGATCGAGGATCTCGTTCGCGACCAGGGCGTCGAGACGGTCTCGCTCTACACCAACGGCCCGTTCACCGACCTCTGCCGTGGGCCTCACGCGCCGAGCACCAAGCGGATCAAGGCCTTCAGGCTGCAGTCGGTGGCCGGCGCCTACTGGCGGGGCGATGCCGACCGCACGATGCTCACGCGCGTGTATGGAACGGCGTTCTTCTCCAAGCAGGACCTCGAGGAGTTCCTCGCCCGGCTCGAGCGGGCGCGGGCCAACGACCACCGGCGCCTCGGGCCGGCGCTCGGACTGTTCACGTTCTCCGACGTCGCACCCGGCGCCGCCTTCTGGCTGCCGGCCGGCACCGAGGTGTTCAACTCGCTTGTCGCCCTCAGTCGCGAGATGGGACGCGAGCGCGGCTACGTCGAGGTCAAGACACCGCAGCTCTACGACAGCTCGCTGTGGGTGACCTCGGGTCACTGGGAGAAGTACCGCGACAACATGTTCGTCACCGAGTACGAGGACCGGGCGATGGCGATCAAGCCGATGAACTGCCCCGGCCACTGCCAGCTCTACTCGCTCCAGCGTCACTCCTACCGCGACCTGCCTGTCCGCTTCTGGGAGCCGGGCCTGCTCCACCGCCGGGAGCCGGGGGGAACGCTGCACGGGCTGCTCCGGGTGCGGCACTTCGCCCAGGACGACAGCCACATCTTCTGCGCCGAGGAGCAGATCCAGGACGAGGTCGCCGGCGTGCTCGAGTTCGCCTTCGCGACCTACGGCGTGTTCGGTCTCGACGTCCGCCTCGAGCTCTCGACCCGTCCCGAGCAACGCATCGGCTCCGACGAGCTCTGGGACCGTAGCGAGGCGGCGCTGACGAGTGCGCTCGAGTCCCTCGGGCTCGAGTACGAGCTCAACCCGGGTGACGGCGCCTTCTACGGGCCGAAGATCGACATGCACATGACCGACTCGCTCGGCCGCTCGTGGCAGCTCGGGACCTGCCAGCTCGACTACAACTTCCCCGCCCGCTTCGACCTGAGCTACACCGGCGCCGACAACGCCGAGCACCGTCCGGTGATGATCCACCGGGCGCTGATGGGCTCGTATGAGCGGTTCATCGGGATCCTGCTCGAGCACTTCGCCGGCGAGCTGCCGCTGTGGCTTGCGCCGGTTCAGGCGATCGTGCTGCCGATCGCCGACCGGCACTTCGGCTACGGGGGCGAGGTCGTGGAAGGGCTCCGGGGCGCCGGCCTGCGGGCCGAGCTCGACGACCGCGGCGAGTCGGTGGGGCGCAAGATCCGTGACGCGGAGCTGCGCAAGATTCCCTACATGCTCGTGCTCGGGGACCGCGAGCAGGAATCGCATCAGGTCGCGCTCCGCGCCCACCGGCATGGCGACCTTGGGGCTCAGCCGATCGCGGCCGTGATCGAGCGGCTGCAGAACGAGGTGCAAACTCGCGCCCTTCGGTGATTGCACCGCTATACTCGCTCCCGTTGATTCGACTGACTCACCAGACACGGCGCGTCTCCGCTTGACGTCTCGCCTCCAACGCAGCTAGTGCCGGTTCCCCGTAGGTTCGACCGGCGCCCGCCCGAGCGGGACCAGACTCGTGTCAACGACCGGATTCGCGTGCCCGAGGTTCGGCTCATCGGCGATGACGGCAAGCAGATCGGCGTCGTCAAGACCGCCGAGGCTCTGTCCTACGCCCAGCAGCGGGATCTCGACCTCGTCGAGGTCGCTCCCGAGGCCCGGCCGCCCGTGGTCCGCGTGCTCGACTACTCGAAGTACAAGTACGAGCAGGCCCAGAAGCAGAAGGCCGCCCGCAAGCATCAGCAGCAGATCACCATCCGGGAGATCAAGTTCCGGCCGAAGATCGCCCAGAACGATTACGACACCAAGAAGGGTCACGTCACCCGCTTCCTGCTCGGCAAGGACAAGGTGAAGATCACGATCATGTTCCGCGGCCGTGAGGTGACTCATCCCGAGCGCGGCACCGCCCTGCTCGACAAGCTCGCCGGCGAGCTGTCCGAGATCGCCGTCATCGAGCAGACGCCGCTCCAGGATGGCCGCAACATGACGATGCTGCTCGCCCCCTCCAAGGCCGTGCTCGCCGGTGAGAAGGACAAGACGAGTGACGGCGAGGCCAAGGCTGAGGGCAAGCCCGCGCAGGAGGCCACCTCCGCGACGGCGAGCGAGGACACGCCCGCTGCGCCAAGCGAGGCGAGCCCCGCGCATGCCGAGCCGGCTGACGCCGCCGAGGCCAAGCCCGCCCCCGCCGGCACGAGCGCCGCTGACGCCGCCCCCACGGGCGATGCCGCCGCTGACACCGCCCCCACAGGCGACGCGGCACCCGGGGCAGACGACGGCCAGGCGCCGTCCAAGCAGCGTCAGCCCGCCTGACCGGCGACGATCTCGCGCCTCAGCACCACTCCGCAGCCTCGCCCAGCGGCGCCGGCCCGGACGCGGGCGCGAACGTCTGCTTTACTAAGCGACCGGCCATGCCCAAGATGAAGACCCACTCCGGAGCCAAGAAGCGCTTCAAGCTGACCGCCACCGGCAAGGTGCGCGGGCGCAAGGCATTCTCGAGCCACATCCTCGAGAAGAAGTCGCCCAAGCGCAAGCGCCGGCTTGGCCGGCCCGCCGTCATCTCCAAGCACGACGAGGAGCGGGTCAAGGTGCTGCTGGGAGCGAAGCGCTCATGACCCGGGTCAAGCGCTCCGTCCACGCGCGCAAGAAGCGTCGCGCGACGCTTGAGATGGCCAAGGGCTATCGCGGCGACGCGAGCCGGCATTACCGCACCGCCAAGGAGGCGGTACTCAAGGCCGACCAGTACCGCTACCGCGACCGGCGCAACCGCAAGCGCGACTTCCGCCGGCTGTGGATCATCCGCATCAACGCGGCCGCTCGACAGAACGGGCTCTCCTACTCGCAGTTCATCCATGGCCTGCAGCAGGCCGGGGTCGAGCTCGACCGCAAGATCCTCGCCGACATCGCCGTCCACGACGCCGACACCTTCCGACGCTTTGCCGACCGCGCCCGTGAGGCGCTGGCGGCCGGCTGAGCACCAGCCAGAGGCAACCAGCACCACCCGGGCGCCGCTCCAGCAGGACGGCGCCCTTTTTGTCGTTCCGATGACCATCACCAGCTCCCAGAACCAGAAGCTCAAGGAGATCCGCAAGCTCTCCGGTCGCCGGCACGAGCGTGAGCGGACCGGCCGATTCGTGGCCGAGGGCGAGGACCTTCTGGCCGCGGCCGACGCCGCCGGCTGGACGCCGCTCGAGCGCTTCTGCGCCGAGGGCAGCGGCCTCACCGGCGTCGGGGTCGAGCCGCAGCTGCTCGCCGACGCCTCGGGACTCGGCTCGGGGACACGGACGCTCGCCGTGTACGAGGAGCGCTGGGCGCCGACCCCGCTCGGACCGCTGTGCCTGTATCTCCATGGTGTCCACGATCCGGGCAACGTCGGAACGATCCTGCGCTCCGCCGAGGCCTTCGGGGCCGACAGCGTCGCGATTGGGCCCGGGAGCGCCGATCCCTTCAGCCCCAAGGCCGTCCGGGCGAGCATGGGGGCGATCTTCTCCGTCGCCGTCGCCCGTGCGGGAGACGGCGTCTCGCTGCCCGGCGCCCGGGTCGCGCTTGACGCCGACGCGCCGGAGCCGCTCGCGGCCGCTGCCCTTCCCGCCGGGGAGCTCACGCTCATGATCGGCTCCGAGCGCGAGGGCCTCCCGCCCGAGCTGATCACCTCCGCCGAGCTCGCGGTCCGGATCCCCATCGACACGCACTCGCTCAACGCGGCGATGGCCGCCACCGTCGCCCTCTACGAGGTAACTAGGATGGCCCGCGCATGATCGACCGGATTGAGCAGATCGTGGCCGACGCCCAGGCGGCGATCGCCGCGGCCACGAGCACGCAGGCGCTCGAGGACGTGCGGATCCGCTACCTGGGGCGCAAGGCCGAGCTGCCGAACCTCCTGCGCGGGGTAGCCGAGCTCCCGCCCGAGCAGCGCGCCCACACCGGCAAGTCCGCCAACGCCGCGCGCCAAGCGCTCGAGCGGGCGCTCGAGGCGCGTGCCGCCGAGCTCGCCGCCGCCGAGCTCGAGCAGCGCCTGATCGCCGACCGCGTCGACGTCACCCTGCCCGGCGACCCGCTGCCCGCGACCGGCCGCCTGCACCTCATCACCCAGACCCGGCGCGAGATCGAGGACGTGTTCATCGGCCTCGGCTTCAATGTCGCCGAGGGTCCCGAGGTCGAGCTCGCCTACTACAACTTCGACGCGCTCAACACCCCGGTTACGCACCCGTCGCGGCTGACCACCGACACCTTCTATGTGCGGCCGGCCGAGGACCTGTTCCACCCCGACACGCTGCTGTTGCGCGTCCACACCTCCCCGGTGCAGGTCCGATCGATGCAGAGCCAGCCGCCACCGATCTACATCGTCATGCCCGGTCGCGTCTACCGACCCGACTCCGACGCGACCCACACCCCTCAGTTCCATCAGATCGAGGGCCTGGCGATCGACACCGACATCACGCTGGCCGACCTCAAGGGGACGCTGCTCGCCTTCGCCCGGGCGATCTTCGGCGAGAAGCGCGAGCTGCGACTTCGGCCCCACTTCTTCCCCTTCACCGAGCCGAGCGTCGAAGTCGACGTGTCGTGCTTCAACTGCACCGGCGGGGTGACCGCCGACGGCGCTCGGTGCCCGCTCTGCAAGGGAACGGCGTGGATCGAGATCCTCGGGGCCGGCATGGTCGATCCGAACGTGCTCGCGCACGTGCGCGACTACGGCTATGACCCCGAGGAGGTCCAGGGCTTCGCCTTCGGAATGGGCATCGAGCGGATCGCGATGCTCAAGCACGGCATCCCCGACCTGCGCCTGTTCTACGACAACGACATCCGCTTCCTGGAGCAGTTCGGCTGATGCGCGTTCCCCTGCAATGGCTGCGCGCCTACTGCGCCCCGGAACTCGACACGTCGGGGATCGCCGAGCGGCTCGCCCTGACCGGGACCGAGGTCGAGCGGGTCGAGCGCCACGGCGTCGACGCGGTCGAGCGGTTCGTCGTCGGACGCGTGCTCGAGCGCCGCAAGCATCCCGACGCCGATCGGCTCAGCGTCTGCATGGTCGACATCGGCGGCAGCACTCCCTCCCAGATCGTCTGCGGGGCCCCCAATGTCGCCGCCGGTCAAACCGTCGCCGTCGGAATGCCTGGCGCCGTCATGCCCGACGGCGCGAGGCTCGGCAAGGCCAAGCTCCGCGGCGTCGAGTCGAGCGGCATGATCCTCGCCGAGGACGAGCTCGGCATCGGCACCGACCACGCCGGGATCATCGTGCTCGGACCCGCGGGCGGAGAGGGCTCCGACGGCGCGATGCCCAGGCCGGGCACGCCGCTCATCGAGGTCCTGCCGATCGCCACCGACGTCCTCGTGCTCGAGATCACCCCCAACCGCCCGGATTGCCTGGGCATCTACGGCGTCGCACGCGAGCTGCACGCCGCGACCGGCGCGCCGCTGTCCCCGCCGCCGTGGCGTGAGGACCCCGGCAGCGACGGCGCTGTCGAAGGGCTTCGCATCACCGTCGAGAGCCCCGATCTGTGCCCCCGCTTCACCGCTCGAGTCTTCGACGACGTGACGATCGGGCCGAGTCCGGCGTGGCTCAAGGCACGGCTCATGGCCGCCGGGCAGCGCCCGATCTCCAACGTCGTCGACATCACCAATTACGTGATGCTGCTCACCGGGCAGCCGCTGCACGCGTTCGATCTCGACCGGATCGCCGGCTCGGAGCTCGTCGTCCGCCGCGCCCTCCCCGCCGAGCAGGTGGACACGCTCGACGGCCAGACGCGTCAGCTCGACGCCCAGATGCTGCTGATCGCCGACGCCGACGGCCCGACATCGATCGCGGGCGTGATGGGGGGTGCCCGCTCCGAGGTCGCGGCTGACACGACTCGGGTGGTGATGGAGGCGGCGAACTGGAACGGGCCGAACATTCACCGCACCTCGCTGCGGCTCGGGCTGCGCAGCGAGGCCTCGGGTCGCTTCGAGAAGGGCCTCCAGCCCGAACAGGCGATGGAGGCCCAGGCGATCGCCACCGCGCTGATGATCGAGCTGTGCGGCGCCCGGGTCCGATCGGGCACGATCGACATCGGGGGCGCCGGCCCGGCGCCGGTCACCATCCGCCTGCGCGACGAGCGGATCGCCGGCCTGCTCGGCGTCGAGATCCCCCGCCGCCGAGTGACCGAGGTGCTCGAGGCGCTCGAGTTCACGGTCGACGCGGTCGCGGGCGGCCTCGCCGTCACCGTCCCCGCGTTCCGGCGCGCCGACATCACCCGCGAGGCCGACCTGATCGAGGAGGTCGCCCGCCTCGACGCGCTCGAGCACCTGCCGGCGACGCTGCCGTCGCGCCACGGGGCCGCGGGCCGGCTGACGGCACGCCAACGGCTGCGCCGTGCCGCTGCCGACGCGCTCGCCGCACAGGGGCTGCACGAGGTCGTCGGCTGGAGCTTCACCGGGCCGGATGTCGCCGCGCGCCTACGGCTGCCCGAGCGGCCGGTCATCGAGCTCGAGAACCCGATGTCCTCCGACCAGTCGCAGCTGCGCACGACGATGCTCGGGTCGCTGCTCGACGTCGCCCGGCGCAACCGCTCGCGCGGGGTCACCACGCTGCGGCTGTTCGAGGCGGGCGCGGTGTACCTGCCGCAGGCAGGTGCCGACGGCAACGCCGCCGCCTCCGGAGGTTCGACGGGGGCCGGGCAGCCGGCCGAGCCCTATCACCTCGCCGCGGTTCTCGCCGGGCCCGTGCGGACGCCGAGCTGGCGGGATCCCGAGCCGCTCAGTGCCGACTTCTTCGCCGCCAAGGGCGTGCTCGCCGGCCTTCTCGACCGGCTCCACGTGCCGTGGAGCGTCGAGCCCGCGACCGAGCCGTTCCTCCATCCCGGCCGCAGCGCCCGGGTTCTCGCCGGCGGTGCGGCCGTCGGCTGGCTCGGCGAGCTCCATCCCGCCGTCGCCGCCGACTGGGGGGTGGGGGAGAAGCTGGCCGGCTTCGAGCTCGATCTCGACGCCATCGCGATTCCGGCGACCGCGATGTACGAGGATCTGACGAGCTTCCCGGAGGTGCGTGAGGACCTCGCCGTGGTCGTCCCCGACGGCGTCACCGCCGCCGAGGTTCTCGCCGTCACCGAACAGGGTGGGGGCGCGCTGCTCGCCCACGCCGAGGTGTTTGACGTCTATCGGGATGCCGAGAAGCTCGGTCCCGGCAACGTCTCGCTCGCGCTGCGGCTCGCCTATCGGGCGCCGGACCGCACCCTCACCGACCAGGAGGTCGCCCAGCGGCGCGAGGCGATCCTCGCCGCTCTCGGCGACCAGCTCGGCGGGAGGGTCCGTGGGTCCTAGCGTCGCGGTGTTCGGGGCGGCCGGCTTCGCCGGCGCGCTCGCCGCGCGGCTGCTGCAGGAGCACCCGCACTTCACGCTGTCGACGATCACCTCGCGCTCGGATGTCGGAACGCCGCTCGACCGCCTCTACCCCCAGCACCGCGTGGCGCTCGAGCTCGAGGAGCTCGACCTCGACCGCCACGGCGACGTCGACGCGGCGATCGTCGCCTACCCACACGGCGCGGCCGCCGAGGTCGTCGTCGAGTTGCGCCGGCGCGGCGTGCGGGTCGTCGATCTCAGCGCCGACTTCCGTCTCCGCGACGCCGCCGAGTACCGCGAGTGGTATCGCGAGCATCCTGAGCCCGCGCTCATCGCCGACGCCGTGTACGGCCTGCCCGAGCTCTACCGCGAGCAGATCCGCGACAGCGACCTCGTGGCCAACCCGGGCTGCTACCCGACGGCGACGATCCTCGCGCTCGCGCCGCTCGCCCGGGCGGGGCTGGTCGAGCAGGTCGTCGTCGACGCCAAGTCCGGGGTGTCCGGCGCCGGCCGGGCGGCGACCGACAAGACGCACTTCGTCGCCGTCGACGAGAACGTCAACGCCTACGGCGTGCCGCGCCACCGCCACACCCCGGAGATCGAGCAGGAACTCGCTGCGCTCGGAGCGGAGGTGACGATCACCTTCACCGCCCATCTGCTCCCGCTCGATCAGGGCGAGCTCGTCTCGTGCTACGTCACCTCGGCTGACGGAGTGGAGAACGGCGACCTGCGAGCGCTGTATCGCGAGGCATACGCAGATGAGCCGTTCGTCGAGGTCGTCGCCGACCCGCCCGGGGTCCGCGCCGTGCGAGAGACGAACTACTGCCGCGTCTCCGTGCACCACGACGAGCGCGCCGGCCGGATCATCGCCTTTGGGGCGATCGACAACCTCTGGAAGGGGGCTGCGTCGCAGGCCGTCCAGAACCTCAACCTGATGTTCGGCCGCCCCGAGGGGGAGGGGATCTCGTGAGCGAGTTCTTCTCCTCGCGCTGGATCGGGGCGCCCGAGCACGCGACCGTCCTGCGCGAGGACGCGCCGCTGCCCGCCGGCTTCCGCGCCGCCGGCGTGCCGTGCGGGATCAAACCGAGCGGCGGATCGGACCTCGGGCTGCTCGTCTGCGACAGCGAGGCGGTGACGAGCGCGGCCCGGTTCACGCGCTCGGGGACGCTGGCCGCGCCGGTGCTGCTCAATGTGGAGCGGGCCCGGCTCGGACACCTCCGCGCCGTCGTCGTCAACTCCGGCAACGCCAACGCCGCCACCGGCGTGCCGGGGATCGAGAACGCCCTCGCCATGGCCGAGGCCGCGGCCGCGGTCGCCGGGGTGCCGTCCGAGCACGTCGCCGTCGCCTCGACCGGTGTCATCGGTGTGCCGCTGCCGATGGACCGGATCGGGGAGGGGATCGCCGCGGCCGCCGGCGAGCTGCGCCCCGAGGGCTGGGTCGACTTCGCCGAGGCGATCCAGACGACGGACGCCTTCCCCAAGCGGGTCTGTCTCGACGTCGAGCTCTCCGGCGGCGCCGTGCGGCTGTGCGCCGAGGCGAAGGGGGCGGGCATGATCTCGCCCGCGTTCGCGACGCTGCTCGTGTTCGTCCAGAGCGACGCGGTGCTCGCCGCGGAGACGTGCGACCTGCTGCTCGGCGTCACCGTCCGGCGCTCGTTCGAGCGGATCAGCGTCGACGGCCAATTGTCGACGAGCGACACCGTCGTGCTCCAGTGCAGCGGCGAATCCGGCGTCTCGGTCGCGGCCGAGAGCGCCGACGAGCTCCGGTTCGGTGAGACGCTCGACGCCGTTCTGCGCCAGCTCGCGCTGATGGTCGCCCGCGACGGCGAGGGCGCCCGCCGCGTCGGCCGGGTCCACGTCCGCGGCGGCGACGAGGACGCGGTGCACGCCGTCGCCAGGGCGGTGGCCGATTCGCCGCTCGTGAAGACCGCGCTCTACGGCGGCGACGCCAACTGGGGCCGGATCGCCCAGGCCGTCGGCATGGCGCTGCCCGGCGCCGCCCCGTTGCTGCTCGACATCGCGATCGAGGGGGTCACCGTGTGCGAGCGCGGCGCATTCAAGCCTCACGACGCCGCCGCGCTGGCCGCGGCTGTCCAGCGCGACGAGGTCGAGTACGTGATCGACCTCCCCGGCCAGGGCATCGAGACCGAGATGTTCTTCTCTGATCTCGGTCACGAATACGTGACCATCAACGCCGAGTACACGACGTGATGCTCCAGCCGCCGCGTGATGTCGCGACCCTGCTCGAGGCGCTGCCCTACATCCGCGAATTCCACGGCCGGACCGTCGTCATCAAGTACGGCGGCGCGGCGATGATCGACCCCGCGCTCAAGGCGGAGTTCGCCCGCGACGTCGTGCTGCTCAAGTACGTCGGCATGAATCCGGTCATCGTCCACGGCGGCGGCCCGGAGATCACCGGCTACATGGAGCGCCTCGACCTTCCCGTCAGCTTCGTCGAGGGCCTGCGCGTGTCCGACGCCGAGACCGTCGAGGTCGCGAAGATGGTCCTCGTCGGAAAGGTCAACAAGGACATCGTGCTGCTCATCAATCGCCACGGGCAGCCGGCGGTCGGGCTGTGCGGCGACGACGGGCTGCTGTTCCGCGCCGCCCGCCAGAGCTCGCCGAGCGGCCAGGACATCGGTTTCGTCGGCCGGATCGAGCATGTCGACACCGGGGTCCTGCACCACGTCGCCCAGGACTACATCCCGGTCATCGCCAGCGTCGGCGCCGACGCCGACGGCCACTCGTACAACATCAACGCCGACGAAGCGGCCGGCGCGGTCGCCCGGGCGCTGCGCGCCCACAAGGTGATGTTCCTCACCGACGTCGCCGGCTGGCTGCGCGACCCGGCCGACCCCGAGACCCGGGTCTCCGAGGCGCGCGCGTCCGAGGTCGTCGACGCCCTCCCGGGCATCGGCGGCGGCATGCGTCCGAAGCTCGCCGCCTGCCTCGACGCGATCGAGGGTGGCGTGGCCGCCGCTCACATCGTCGACGGGCGCGTTCCGCACTCGCTGCTGCTCGAGCTGTTCACCGACGCCGGTCAGGGCACCAAGATCGGCCCCGGGTAGGAGATGATGGGCACCATGTCCCTGCGCGAGCTCCAGGCCCTCGAGCACGAGTACGCGATCCCGACCTACGCACGCAACCCCGTGCAGTTCGTCCGCGGGGAGGGCTGCCGGCTGTGGGACGACGAGGGGAACGAGTACCTCGACTTCCTCGCCGGGATCTCGGTGCTCAACGTCGGGCACTGCCACCCGCAGGTCGTCGCCATCGTGCGCGAGCAGGCGGGGCGGCTCATGCACGCGACCAACCTCTACTACACCGAGCCCGCGCTGCGGCTCTCCGCCCGCCTCGCGGAGAGCTCACTCGGCGGCAAGGTGTTCCTCTGCAACTCCGGCACCGAGGCCAACGAGGCGGCGATCAAGCTCGTCCGCCGCGCCCACCCCGGCGGCAACATCGTCGTGCTCCGGGACGCGTTCCACGGCCGCACCTACGGCTCGCTGTCGGCCACCCCGCAGGAGTCCAAGCAGGCGCCGTTCGCCCCGCTCGTTCCCGGCTTCGTCGTCGTGCCCAAGGACCCGGCTGCACTGCACGCCGCGGTCGACGAGCAGACCGCGGCGGTGCTGCTCGAGCCGATCCAAGGGGAGAGCGGGATCCACGTCCTCTCCGATGAGCTGCTGCGGGCCGCCCGCCACGCCTGCGACCGCGTCGGCGCGGCGCTCGTGTTCGACGAGATCCAGACCGGCATGGGGCGGACCGGGACGCTGTGGGCCTACGAGGACACCGATGTCGTGCCCGACGCGCTCACGACCGCGAAGGCACTCGGCGGTGGCCTGCCGGTCGGTGCGCTCGTCACCGGCCCACGGCTCGCCGACACCTTCCAGCCCGGGGACCACGGCTCGACCTTCGCCGGCGGCGCGCTGACCGCGTCGGCTGCGCTCGCGGCGCTCGACATCTGCTCCGATCCGCAGCTGCTCACCCACGTGCGACGGCTCGGGGCGCGCCTCGCGACCGGGCTGTCCGCGCTCCCCTATGCCACCGAGGTCCGGGGGCGCGGAATGATGCTGGCCATCGACGTCGCCGACGGCGTCTCGGCTCCCGAGCTCGCGCGGCGTGCCCTGCTCGAGCAGCGCCTCGTCGTCAACGCCACCGGGCCGGCGACACTCCGTTTCGAGCCCCCGTTGATCGTCAGCGACGATGAGGTCGACGACGCGCTCGGACGACTGGCGGCGCTGAGCGGGTAGGGGCGGTGGGGACCGTCGAATACCTGCCGCCGGACGTCGTGCCGCTCAGCTCGGCGGCGGACCGGCTCGCCCAGCACCTCTCGCTGCACGACGGGGTCGTCGGCTACAGCGACCGGACCTACTTCGACACCTTCGACGGCCTGCTCCACGGCGCCGGTCTCGTCGCCGTCCACGACCGCGGGCGGCTGTCGGTCGTCGAGCGGGCGAGTGGTCGGGAGGTCGCGGGCGCCTCGCTCGCGCTGCCGACCGGGCCGGTGCTGGCACTCGAGATGACGCCGGGTCCCCTGCGCGATGCGCTGCTGCCCGTCGTCGGTGTCCGCGCCCTGCTCCCGCTCGTGCGCGTCCACGTCCGCGAGCGGCGCCTCGACGTGCGCGACGACGAGCGCAAGACGGTCGTGCGGATGGCCGTCGAGGAGCCCGAGCTCATCACCCGGACCGGGCGTCCCGTCAGTCTGCGGCCCCGCCTGCGGCTCTCGCCGGTGCGCGGCTACGACGACGAGCTCGCCTCGGTCCGCGGCGTGCTCGAGCGCGACGTGGGCTTCCGCGCTGCCGATCAGCCGCTCGTCGACGAGGCGGTGCGAGCTGCCGGGGGCACGCCCGGCGGGATCGCGGCCAAGGTCAGCGTTCCGCTCGCCCCCACGCTGCGCTCCGACGCCGCCGCGGTCGCCGTGCTCCACCGCCTGCAGGAGGTGATCGAGGCGAACTTCGACGGCACGCTCGCGGACATCGACGCGGAGTTCCTGCACGACCTCCGCGTGTCGGTGCGGCGCTCACGGTCAGTCCAGCGCGAGCTCAAGACGGTGTTCGCACCCGAGCCACTCGCGCACTTCCGCGCCGAGTTCCGCTGGCTTCAGCAGATCACCGGCGAGGCGAGGGACCTCGATGTCTACGTGCTCGACTTCGGCGTGATGTGCGCGTTCGTGCCCGAGGCCGTCCGGACCGACCTCGCGCCGCTCCTCGACGTGCTGCGGCGCCATCGGGAGGCCGCCCATGTCGAGATGGCCCGCACGCTGCGCTCGTCCCGCAGCCGCCGGGCACTGCGCGACTGGGCGGCGTTCCTCGAGGAGCTCGTCGAGCAGCCGCTCATCGACCGCCCGGGCGCCACCCGGCCGATCGACGAGCTCGCCGCCGAGCGCATCCGCAAGGTCTACCGCCAGATGGTGCGTATGGGCCGGGCGATCGGGCCCGAGAGCCCGGCCACCGACTACCACGAGTTGCGCAAGAAGGGCAAGGAGCTGCGGTATCTGCTCGAGCTGTTCGGCGCGCCGCTGTTCCCGTCCGACGTCGTCAAGCCGATGGTCAAGGCCCTCAAGAGCGTGCAGGATGTTCTCGGACGCCATCAGGACCGTGAGGTGCAGGTCGCACGGCTGCGAGCGATGCGCGACGAGGTGGCGGCGGACCCCGGCGGCCCGGCGGCGCTGATGGCGATGGGCATCCTCGTCGAGCACCTCGGCCGCGACGAGCGTCGAGCCCGCAGCGAATTCGCCGAGACGTTCGCCGCCTTCGCGAGCAAGGCGCAGCGGCGTCTCGTCGACGAGACCTTCACCGCGGACGCGTGATGAGCCGGATCCTCGCCACCTACAACATCAAGGGCGGGGTCGGGAAGACCTCCGCGGCCGTCAACCTCGCCTACCTCGCTGCCCGCGGCGGCGCGCCGACGCTGCTGTGGGATCTCGATCCCCAGGGCGGATCGACGTACCTGTTCCGGGTCAAGCCGCTCGTCCGCGGCGGCGGGCGCGAGCTGATCGGGCTGCGGTCGCCGGTCACCGACCTGATCAAGGGGACCGACCACGAGCGTCTCGATCTGCTTCCGGCCGACTTCTCCTACCGTCACATGGACCTTGCCCTCGACGACTACAAGCGGCCGACGCGGCGCCTCGCCCGGGTGCTCGAGCCGCTGCGCGAGGAATACGAGTACATCTTCCTCGACTGCCCGCCGAGCATCTCGCTCGTGTCCGAGAGCGTGTTCGAGGCCGCCGACGCGCTGCTCGTGCCGATCATCCCCGCGACGCTGTCCTCGCGCACATTCGACCAGCTCGAGCAGCTCGTCGACACCGACGACGGTCCGCAGGTCCTCGCCTTCCTGTCGATGTTCGACATCCACCGCGCGCTGCACCGCCGGCTCGTCAGCCGGCTGCGCACCACCCATCGCGTGACGATGCTCGGCGCGGTCATCCCCGACTCCGAGGAGGTCGAGCTGATGGGCGAGGAGCGTGACCCGGTTGGCGCCTTCGCGCCCGCGAGCACTGCGGCGATGGCCTACGAGGCGCTGTGGTGGGACGTGCGCCGGCGGCTGGCGTGAGTCGGGGACTCAGATCCCCCACGTCCCCAATAACCTACGCCGCGATGTCCGAGCCGCACGAACCGAGATCAACCAAGCCGATCGCGTCCTACCAGGCGCACCATGCCGACGTTCACCGCGTGCTGCTGCTCTACAGCGGTGGGCTCGACACGAGCGTGATGCTGAAGTGGATCCAGGACGAGTACGAGGCCGAGGTCGTCGCGCTGACCGTGAACCTCGGGCAGCCAGGGGAGGACTACGACGTCGTCCGCGGCAAGGCTCTGCAGCTCGGGGCGCTCGAGTGCCGTGTCGTCGATGCCCGCGAGGAGTTCGCCGCGGAGTACCTGACCCGCGCGATCCGGGCCAACGCCATCTACGGCCGCGGGTACCCGCTGTTCACCGCGCTCGGCCGGCCGCTGATCGCCAAGCTCGCGGTCGACTACGCGCGTGAGACGGGCTGCGACACGATCGCCCACGGCTGCACCGGCAAGGGCAACGACCAGGTGCGGATCGAGGCCACGATCGCCACCCTCGCTCCCGAGCTCAAGGTGATCGCCCCCGTCCGGTCGTGGCGGATGGGCCGCGAGGAGGAGGTGGAGTACGCCCGCCGCCACGGCATCCCGGTCAAGGGCGGCACCGAGACGGCGCCGTACTCGATCGACGACAACCTCTGGGGCCGCTCGAGCGAGGGACGCTGGATCGAGGACCTCAGCCACGCGCCCACGGACGAGGTCTTCCAGCTCGTCACGCGGCCCGAGGAGGCGCCCGACGAATCGGAGACCATCACGCTCGAGTTCGAGGCCGGGGTGCCGGTCGCGGTCGACGGCGAACGGCTCGGTCTCGTCGCGCTGATCGAGCGGGTGGCCGAGATCGGGGGGCGTCACGGGATCGGGATCGTCGACCACATCGAAGATCGGATCGTCGGCCTCAAGGTGCGTGACATCTACGAGGTGCCGGCGGCGGCGCTCATCCTGCTCGCCCATCAGGAGCTCGAGGCGCTCGTCTCGACGATTCACCAGAACCAGCTCAAGCCGGGACTCGATCGGCAGTGGGCCTTCCTCGTCTACGCCGGACTCTGGTGGGAGCCGGTCCGCACCGACCTCGACGCATACATGGAGGCGGCCAACGCCCAGGTCACCGGAACGATCGGGATCAAGCTCTACAAGGGCTCGGCGCGAGTCGTCACCCGGTCCTCGCCGTTCGCGGTCTACGACGCGCAGCTCGCGGGTTTCGCCGAGTCAGGCGGGCTGTTCTCCCACGAGGCCGCCCCCGGGTTCATCGAGCTGTGGTCGCTGCAGTCGCGGCTCGCCTGGCGCGTCCGCCGGTCGCACTCCGGTTAGCTGTCGCCGGCCCGCCCCCCCGCGCCGGGTGACCGGCCCCGGCCGCGCCGGGTGACCGGCGCTCCCGATCCGCTGTGACCGGCCCTGGACGATCCGGGGTGATAGCCCCCCGGCCGATCCGGGTATCCCTCTGGCATGGGCTACAAAGTGCTCGGATATGTCACCTGGCAGGGCCTCAAGCTGTACGCGCGCCGCAGCCTCCCGAACGGACGCCGCAACCTCGCCATCGCCGGGGCCACCGCGGCGATCGTGACCGGTGCCGTCGTCGCGACGCGCCAGCAAGGCCACGCCGATTAAGTTCCCGGCCGAAGCCACCGATTAAGGGTTCAATCGAAATCTCTCCGTCGCCCGGATGACGACGGCGATCCTTGGGGGGACGGTGGCGGACCTCAGAACCAGCGCGCCGGCGCCGGATATCACCGCAGTGACGATCTCTCCGCTCCAGGCGGACAAGATCCTCGTCCACCTCGATGGACGCTGGCCCGGGCGTGCGCGGCGAACCCCGAGCCTTGCCGCCCTGCTCGTCGAGGTCGACGGCCGCCGACAGCGCTTCCCCGAGCTCGTCGCGCCACAGAAGGGCCTCCTCGCGCGCCGCACGGCCTGGAGCGCGAGCTTTGCGCTGCCGGCGTGGCTCGGACCACATCTGACAGGATCCGCGTCGTTGGTCGTCGGCGGGGAGGCGATCCCGCTGCCGCCCCCCAAAGAGCGTGACGCCCCTCCGACCACATCCGTCGTCCCCGCACCGGCCGAGCCGGCCGCAAATGGTCCCGAGCCCGTGAGCGACCTCACGCCGCATGAGCCGGCCGCCTCCGACGCGGTCCTCACCGGGGAGGAGGCCGTCCTGGCGCTGCGGACCGAGTTGGACGCCCGGGCCGCCAGCGAGGCCGAGCTCCGCGGCCGGCTGGCCGACACCCAGTCTCAGCTCGAGGCGCGCGCCGCGACCCAGGGGCGCCTCGAATCCGCCCACGCCGAGCTCCGTCACGAGCTCGAGGGCCTGCGCGAGCGGGTGGCCAGGGGAGAGGAGGAGCGTGCCCGCGCTCATGCCGAGATGCGGGCCGAGCTCACAGCGACCGTCGTCAGCCGCGACGCCGCCCTCAGCGAGGCGAGCGGTCTGCGGGCCGAGCTCGAACGGCTGGCCGCCGAGCTCATGCAGGCACGCGCCCAGACCGGCCTGCGCGACGCCGGCGTCGATGAGGCCGAGCGCCTGCTCGCCGAGGCCCGCGCGCTGAACGCGACGCTGCGCGACGACTGAGCGCCAGGCGCTGCGGAGCGGCTGAGCCCGGCGCCGCGGAGCGACTGGCCGCGGAGCGATCCGTCCGGGTGCCGCCCTACCGTCGCGGCGATGACCGATCCGCCTGCGTCGCCCTCTGCGCTCGGGATCGAGGCGGTGCAGTGGTCAGCGCACGACGAGGAGCACCTCACCGTCCGGATCACCGGGCGCTGGTGGCGCCGGCGCCCGACGTGGAGCGGCCAGCCGGTCCTGATGATCGAGACCCAGGGGCAGCGCCACCGCTTCCCGGCCATGCCCGAGCCGCCGAGCCTCAGCGGTACGCCGCCGGGAACCTGGAGCTTCAGCTTCTCGGTACCGACGCCGCTCGCGCCCGAGCCCGACAGCCGGGTGCTGCTGCAGCTCGGCGGCGTCGTCGTGCCGCTTCCGGTCGCCGATCCCGGCGGCGGCCCGCCGTCGACGCCGATCGACCCCGAGACCCTCTCCGAGCGCCGCGTGCGCAGCGCCGAGCTCGCGCTCGACGCCGCTCGGAAGCGGGCCAGCGAGGCCGAGGACGAGGGCGCTCGACTCGCGGCTCAGATCGAGGCGCTCGAGCACGCGCTCGCCGAATCCCTTCGTGAGCCCGAGCGGCTCCAGGCCGAGATCGACGAGCGCGACCATGGCCGCCGCCGGGCCGAGCAGCGTGCGCACGCCGAGCGACTCCTGCGCGAGGAGCTCCAGGAGGAGCTCATGCGCCGCGCGGAGGACCGCGGGGAGGCCGAGGTGCTCACCGCCGAGCTCGGCGAGGCGCGTCAGCGCATCCACGACGTCGAGGCACAGCTCACGCAGCTGCGCCGTCGCGTCGACGAGGCCGAGCATGCCGCTGCCGCGGCTCGGGTCGCGCGCGATCAGTCCGAACGCGAGGCGGATCGCCTGGCCGAGCCCGACGTGCCGGACGTGCCGGCCGCGACGACCGCCCGCCATGGGCAGCCCGAGGTGCTGCTCGCCGAGGCGCAGCTCTCGGCGCGGTCCGCCGCTCCTGGCATCCGCGGCCCCGCCCCGGCGCGCTTGACCGCTCGGGCGGTGGCGATCGACGCCGGTGCGATCGTGCTCGAGCGAGCGCTGGCCGCCCTTCCGGCGCTGCTCGTTCCCGCACCGCCGCCGGCGGTCGAGCCCTTCCCGCCCGAAGCGGCGCCGCCCGCTCCGGTCGCGCCGGTGCCTGCTCCGAGAACCGAGCCGCTCTCCTCGCGCCAGCTCGCCGCGCTGCGGGCAGAGTTCGCCGAGCTCCGTGCCCTCGCCGAGCGCGAGCGCGAGCGTCGCGGCGAGGCCGAGGCGCGGGCGAGCGATCTCGAGGCGCGCCTCGGGGAGCAGACCCGGCGGGCCCACCACGCCTTCGACGCGCTCGACGGGCTGCGCATGCGCCTGCACGAGGTCAGGATCGCCGCGGCGGGCGGGCTGGAGTGGGACGCGACCGGGCAGCCCGAGCCGGAGGCTGCGGTGGCGTCCGAGCCGACGGTGTCCGGGGAACCCGAGCCGGAGCCCACCACCGCCGACCGCGAGCCCGAGGCCGTCCCGCCGCTCGCCGGTGGCATCGAGCCCGACCGCCTCGCCGCAGCTCTCAGCCGCCTGCGCGAGGCCGCGGCGGCCGCCTCCGAGCCGGCCGAGGCCGGGGCCGAGCCCGAGGCGCCGGCGGCGATCCCGGCCGTCCGGTCGTGGCTCGAGCCGGTCTTCCGCGCGCTGACCGAACGTGATCCCGCTGCCGCCGGGCGCCTCGCCCTCGCGCTCCTGCCGATCCAGGGGCTCGTCCATCCTGACCCGGTCGCCTATGACCTCGTGCTCGACGAGACGGGATGCGTGGCCGTCACCGTCGCCGACGGCGCCACGCGCGTGGTGCTCATCCCCTCGCCGCGCGCCCCGCAGGACGTCGCGTTCCAGGTCACGGGGGATCTCGCCGGCCTCGCGCGGCTGCTCCTCGCCGGGCGGCCGCGGTGGTTCCGGCGCAGCGTGGCCCGGGTCACGGGGACGCGCGCGGCGCTCGAGGCGCCCGCCCGGCTCATCCGGCGGCCGCTCAGCCTCGCCCAGCTCCACGATGCGGGCGTCCGGTGCAGCCCGGTGACGACGTTGACCCTCGTCACGTTGATGATCCCGCCGAGCTGGACCGCGGAGGAGCGGTTCACGATCGCCCACCGGGACCCGTCGGCGAACCATCCCGGAGCGGAGATCCACGTCCGCGGTGGGGAGTCGCTGACCGTCACCGAGGGAGCCGCGCTGGGCCCCGCTGCGACGACGATCGTGTGCTCGGCGGACGATCTCCTGCCCACTCTGGGCGGCGCCCGCGGCCCCGGGGCGGAGGTCGCCGGAGACGAGCGGCCGCTCGCGCTCATGCGCGAGTGGCTGAACCGCGCACAGAGCGGCTGAATCCGCCCCGGCCCGCACGCCGAAGGGCGAAAATGTCCGCCTCGGCACCTATGCTCGGAGGGGTCCGGCATGGCTCCTTCCTGCGTCCATCTTCACGTCCACTCCGAGTACTCGCTGCTTGACGGCGCGTGCAATATCGACGCCCTTGCGGCGCGGGCGGCATCGTTCGATCAGCCCGCGCTCGCCCTCACCGATCACGGGGTGATGAACGGGGCCGTCGAGCTGTTCTCAGCCTGCCGCAAGCACGACGTCAAGCCGATTCTCGGCTGCGAGATCTACGTCGTCGACGACCACGCCCGGCGGGGACCGGGCCGGCGGGAGCGCTTCCACCTGACGCTCGTCGCGGCGACGCCGACGGGATATCGCAACCTCGTCAAGCTGTCCTCGGCCGGTTTCCTCGAGGGCTATCAGGGCGGCAAGCCCGCCGTGGACATGGCGCAGATCGGCGCGCATGCCGAGGGCGTCATCGCGATGACCGGCTGCCTGCAGTCGCGTTTCTGCCAGGCGCTGCTCAATGACCGCGACGCCGACGCCCGCACCCACGCGGACGAGATGCTGAACGCCTTCGGGCCGGACAACGTCTATTTCGAGGTCCAGAAGAACGGCCTCGCCGCTCAGGAGAAGGTCAACGAGGGCATCGTGCGGATCGCGCGTGAGGTGGGACGGCCACTCGTCGGCACGGGCGACGTCCACTATCTCCGCCGCGAGGACTACCACCACCACGCGGCGCTGCTCTGCGTGCAGACGAAGTCGACGCTGAGCCAGCCGAAGATCACCTTCGACACCAACGAGTTCTATCTGCGCTCCAACGAGGAGATGGCCCAGGCCTTCGCCGAATGGCCGGAGGCGCTCGCGTCGACCGTCGAGATCGCGGAGCGCTGCGACGTCGAGATCCCGCTCGGCGCCCAGCTCATCCCGCGCTACCCGACCCCGAACGGGGAGACCGAACCCGGCTTCCTGCGGGCGATGGTGCAGGAGGGGCTGCGTCGCCGGTATGGCGACCCCATCCCGGCG
The DNA here is from genome assembly GCA_963755955.1 of uncultured Solirubrobacterales bacterium. Classification (GTDB taxonomy): domain Bacteria; phylum Actinomycetota; class Thermoleophilia; order Solirubrobacterales; family Solirubrobacteraceae; genus Palsa-465. Next base: position 174,201 of record CAVWLZ010000024.1, on the reverse strand, counting down.
GAGGCGATCGAACGGGCCGAGTACGAGCTCGGGGTGATCGAGCGGATGGGCTTCAGCGGCTACTTCCTGATCGTCTGGGACTTCGTGACCTACGCCAAGGAGGCCGGGATCGCCGTCGGCCCGGGGCGTGGCTCGGCCGCAGGCTCGCTCGTCGCCTACTGCCTGCAGATCACCGACGTCGACCCGCTGCGGTACGACCTGCTGTTCGAGCGCTTCCTCAATCCCGAACGCGTGTCGATGCCGGATATCGACATCGACTTCTCGGTGCGCGGCCGGGAGCGGGTGATCCGCTACGTGACCGAGAAGTACGGCAAGGAGTCGGTCGCCCAGATCGTCACCTTCGGCAAGATGTTCCCCCGTGCCGCCACCCGGGACGCCGCCCGCGTGCTCGGTCAGGACTACGGCGCCGGCGACCGGCTGGCCAAGCTCATCCCGGACCCGATCATGGGCCGTCCGCCGAGCTTCGAGGACTGCCTGCGCCCGGGTGAGCCGCTGCGGGCGGAGGTCGACCGGGATCCCAACGCCAGGCAGATCGTCGAGGTCGCGCAGGGCCTCGAGGGGATCGTCCGCAACTCGTCGATCCACGCCGCCGCGGTGGTCATCGCCGACCGTCCGCTCACCGACATCGTGCCGCTGCAGATCGCCGACGCCGGCTTCGACGAGAGCGGCGAGCGGGTGTTCCGCACCGTCACCCAGTTCTCGATGAAGCCGGTCGAACAGCTCGGCCTGCTGAAGATGGACTTCCTCGGCCTGCGCAACCTCGATGTGATCGAGGACGCGCTCGACATCATCGGGCGCTCCACCGGCGAGCGGCCGGACATGACGACGCTGCCGCTCGACGACGCCAAGACGTACGAGATGATGGCCGTCGGCGAGTCGGTCGGCGTGTTCCAGTTCGAGTCCGAAGGCATGCGCGAGACGCTCAAGAAGGTCAAGCCGACCGAGCTCGAGGACCTGATCGCGCTCAACGCGCTCTACCGGCCCGGCGCGATGGACCAGATCCCCACCTATGCCCGCGGCAAGCGCGATCCGGAGTCGGTCACCTATCTCGACGAGCGCCTGCGGCCGATCCTCGAGGCGACCAACGGGGTGATCGTCTACCAGGAGCAGGCGATGGAGATCTCCAAGACGATCGCCGGCTTCAGCGGTGCCAAGGCCGACGACCTGCGCAAGGCGATCGGCAAGAAGAACCGCGAGGCGATGGCGAAGCTCAAGCCGGAGTTCGTCGCCGGATGCCGCGCCTCGGGAACCGCGGAGGCGGTCATCGACTGGCTGTGGACGACGAACGAGAAGTCGGCCGACTACTCGTTCAACAAGGCGCACGCCGCCTGCTACGCGTTGATCGCCTACCGGACCGCGTGGTTGAAGGCCAACTACCCCGCCGAGTACATGGCCGCCCTCATCTCCTCGGTCATGGACACCAAGGACAAGGTGCCGTTCTTCGTCGCCCAGGCTGAGCTGATGGGGATCGCCATCCTGCCGCCGGACGTCAACCTCTCCGACCACGAGTTCGTCGTCGTTGACGGCAACATCCGCTTCGGGCTCGACGCCGTCAAGGGGGTCGGCTACACCGCCGTCGAGGCGATCAAGCGTGCGCGTGACGAGGGCGGCCATTTCACCGACCTGTGGGACTTCTGCGCCCGCGTCGACGGTCGCGCGGTCAACAAGAAGGCGATCGAGGCGCTGATCAAGTGCGGGGCGTTCGGTTCGACCGGCCACTCGCGCAAGGGCATGCTCGCCGTGCTCGAGCAGGCGCAGGGCGCGGGCCAGAAGGCCCAGCAGGACGCGCTCATCGGCCAGGGCTCGATCTTCGACCTCGGGGGCGATCTCGGTGCCCCCGACGCGTCGCCGGCGGCCGCCGCCTTCGCGACTCCGAGTCACGCGCCGATCCCCGGCGAGGAGTTCGAGCGCGCTGAGCTGCTCGCCGCCGAGAAGGAGGCGATCGGCCTGTTCATCTCCGCCCACCCGCTCAAGGAGGTGGGTCCGGCCCTGCGCGCGGAGACGGACTGCTCACTCGCGGAGCTCTCGAACCGCCGGGACGGCGACTGGGTCACCGTCGGCGGGATGATCACTCAGGCCAAGCGGATCCGCACCAAGAAGGGCGATCCGATGATGTTCGCGACGCTCGACGACCTCGAGAGCGCCGTCGAGATCATCGTCTTCGGCAAGGCGCTGGCCGCCAACGACCAGGCGCTCGAGACCGACTCGATCGTTCTCGTCCGCGGTCGGGTCGACCACAAGGACCGCGAGAAGACGTGCATCATCGTCCAGCAGGTCGATCGCTTCGAGCCGACCGAGGAGGACGTGCAGAAAGCCCGGGCGCAGGCGGCCAAGGTGATCGTGCCGCCGAGCGCCCTGCGCGTCCGCCTCGACGCGACGGCGGTACCGGCCACCGTCATCGTCGAGCTCAAGGAGGTGCTGGCGAGCTTCCCAGGAGAATGCGACGTCGTCGTCGAGCTCAGCACATCGGTGGGCAACCGGCGGCTGCGGCTCGGCAGCGACTTCCGCGTCACCCGCAGCGCCTCCCTGCACGCCGAGCTCAACGCCCTGCTCGGCAGCGCGATGCTCCCCGCCGCCGCACCGGCGGTCGAGACGGCGAGCGCCGCCGCCGGCGCCTGAGACGGCCCGCGGCACCGCCCCGTGCGAGCATTGGTGCGCACCCGTCCACGAGGTCACGCGTACGCCACCTTGCCTGTACGCTGCCCGCAGACGAGACTGGACTCGCTAAAAGACACAACCAACGCCGTGAGGACCGGCGCCCCGCCTCGACGGATGCGAGCAGTGGCCCGGATGAGGAGAGAGGCCATGAAGCGCCACCTAGCCGTGCTGTTCGCCCTGTCGGTCGTACTTCTGAGCGCCGCCGCGGCGCAGGCCCGCGTCCTGCGGGTCGGTACCTACCACGGCAAGCGGGGCCAGTTTCACTCGATCCAGGCCGCGGTCAACGCCGCCCACCCCGGGGACTGGATCCTCGTCGGCCCGGGCGACTACAAGGAGCATTCCGGCCGCACTCCGGCCGGCTTCCCCAACCGGACCGCCGGCGTGCTGATCACGACCGCACGGCTGCGGATTCGGGGCATGAACCGCAACACGGTGATCGTCGACGGCACGAAGCCGGGAGCGAAGGCGTGCAGCAGCGCTCCGGGTGCCCAGGAGTTCGGCCCGGCGGGTCTGTCGGCGGGTGCTTCGCCGCTCGGTCTCAACGGGATCATGGTGTGGAAGGCGACGAACGTTTGGGTGCAGAACCTGACGGCGTGCAACTACCTGCACGGTTCCGGCGACACCGGCAACGAGATCTGGTGGAACGGCGGTGACGACAGTCACATGATCGGGGGCTGGGGCTACCTCGGGTCCTATCTCACCGCGACGAGCACGTACTACAAGGACGAGGCGACCGCGGCCCAGTACGGGATCTTCTCCAGTAATTGGGACGGCGGCACGTGGGACCAGACCTACGCGAGCAACTTCAACGACTCGGACTACTACATCGGGGCCTGCCAGCAGCAGTGCAACCAGGTGGTCAACCACGCGCACGCGCAGTACAGCGCGCTCGGCTACTCGGGCACCAACTCCGGCGGCTCGCTCGTGTTCAAGAACTCCGAGTTCGACCACAACGAGGACGGGTTCGACACCAACAGCCAGAACGCGGACTTCCCGCCGCCGCAGAACGGCGCGTGCCCGCACAATGGGGTCAGCCCGATCACGCACACCCATTCGTGCTGGGTGTTCATGGACAACTACGTCCACGACAACAACAACCCCAACGTCCCGGCGGCCGGCTCGGCCGCGGCGGGACCGGTCGGTACCGGCATGTCGCTCTCCGGCGCGCGCAACGACACGGTGATGAACAACCGCTTCGTCAACAACCACGCCTGGGGCATGATCCTCGTGCCCTACCTCGACTCGGGCGGACCGTGCACCGGCGGCACGCTCAACTCGCTCGGGGCGGGCAGCTGCCTCTACGACCAGTTCGGGGACGCGGTGCTGAACAACTCGTTCACGAACAACGGCTCCTTCGGCCATCCGAGCAACGGCGACATCGCTCAGCTCAACTTCGAGGCCGGGCATCCGACCAACTGCTTCCGCGGCAACCACAAGACCAACGGTCAGCCGGCCACGACGAGCCCGTCGACTCTGCAGACGACCTCGCCGCAGTGCAACGGATCGCCGATGGCCGCCAACCCGAACCCGACCTTCCTGGATGAGGTGCTCTGCAACTCCCAGGTCGAGCTCACGCCGGGCGTGCCGGCGACCTGTCCGACCGGTCAATACCCGCGTCGGACCGAGGTGGTCATGCATCCGCTGCCCACGGGCCTGGCGACGATGCCCAACCCGTGCAAGGGCGTGCCGGCCAATCCGTGGTGCCCGGCTCCGGTGCATCGCCATCCGCCGACCCCGCCGACCCCGCCGATCGGGCTCGGCTAGGCAAAGAGCTGGCCGATGGGCCCCCGGCCGCTCGCGGTCGGGGGCCCATTCGTGGGTCAATTGCTCGGGTAGTGCGCGCTCAGCAGGTGGGGGATCTGGCCGGGCTTCGCGCCCGGCAGAGTCGGAGCGACCCAGCAGGCCTGGTTCGTCGCGCTCGCCGGTTGTGAGCCGTTACCGGGGGCGCCGGTCGGGCGACAGTCCCAGGACGGGAGGGCGAAGCTGCCGGGATACCTGCCGCCGGCGGTGAAGCTCTGAGGATCGGCGAGCCACAGCGATGGCGGGTAGGTATTGCCGCGGCTGTTGGCGTCCCGGGTGCTGGCCAGCCCGCTCGTCTGCGGGCCGACCGGCGAGAACTGCCGCAGATAGTGGCCACACGGCGTGCCGCCGCACGAGAGCCCGTTGCCGCCGTAGGCCGTCGTCTTGGCGGCGACGCCGACCGCCCCGACCGAGATGAAGTCCGACAGCAGCTGCTGGTGGCCGGAGAGCCAGCCGAGGATCGGGTTGAGCTCGCCGAGGAACGGGCCGAGCGCCCCGAGCAGCGGCTTGGTGGCGAGCAGCACGTCGTGGAATGCGGGGAACCCTGTCTGCGAGGCGGTGATGAGCGGATTCAGCACGACGAAGAGGGTCTGGAGCTGGGGTGAGAGCGCCCGCACCGCGGTGAGCGTCGGACCGAGCTCGTCGGCCACCGGGATCAGCTCGGAGACAAGCGGGTTGGTGTCGAGCGCGAATGTCTTGAGGCGCGCGAAGGTCGCCCGTGTCTCCCGCAGGAACGTCGGCAGCACCTCCACCGTGCTCGTCAGGGCAGCGCTGTTGGCCGCCGTCGTGGCGAACGTCGTCCCCGCGCTCGTCACGAGGTTCTGGAGCGCCGCGCGATTGTGGCTGAGGGCGGCGAACACGATGCCGCCATTGCCGATCAGCCGCACGACCGCGGCGTGCTCGACGTCGAGCACCCCGAGCACGTCGCTCGCGTCGCCGGTGAACGCCGGCAGATTGCCGACCGCGTTGTTGAGGTTCGTGCCGTTGCCGTGGAGGGCGAGCGCGAGCTGCTGCTGCCACTGCTGGAAGGCGAGGCGGGTCGCCGGGTCGAGCGCGTCGAAGATCTGGTCGAGCTGCACGGCGGGCTCGACGTTGGTGCGGGCGAGCGTGCCGCCGTCCGGCAGCGCGGGACTGCTCGGCGATCCGGGCGTCAGCTCGACGTAGGTCTCGCCGATGATCGTCTTCTCCCTCAGGATCGCCCGCGCGTCTCGGTGGACCGGCGCGTACTTGCTCTGGAGCTCGATCGTGGCGAGCGTGCGGTTGCCCTGCGGGTCGAGCGACTTGGCGACCACCTTGCCGACCGAGACGCCCGAGATGCGCACGTCAGCCTGGATGGCGAGCTGCTGGGCGTCGGGGAAGGAAGCCTGGAAGCGATAGCCCTGGGCGGCGAACGGGATCGTCCCCCCGAACGAGAGCCACAGGAACAGGAGCAGACCGGCGCACGACAGCGCGAACAGGACCATCGAGACGACCTTCGCCGTCGACGGCGGACGGGTGGTCATCGGCCGGTGCCTCCCGTCTTGACGTCGCGGGCCGGCAGCGACGGGCAGAAGGCCCGGAGCGGCGCGATGTTGAGCAGGCCGCCGACGAGCGCGTACGGCGAGCCCGGGTTGCTCAGGAGCCCGATCTGGGAGCAGCTGAACTGGATGAACAGTGGCCGGTAGGAGCCGTTGGCATCCTGGACGGAGAACAGCGTGCGGGTGTTGTGACCGAGCCAGGCCAGCCACCACAGGTAGCCGTGCTGCGGGCTGGCCGGCGAGTAGCCGAGCATGTTGACGAGATGGCCGAGGACCCCGAAGACTCGCTGCAGATTTGGCGTGGCCGTGGCGAGATCGGCGGCCGCGGGACTCAACTCGCGCACGACCGGAGTCGCAGCGACGACGAACGGACGGATCTGATGCTCGACGATCGGTGTCGAGGGAATGGCGAGCGCCGACAGCGCGCGATCGGCTGCGGGGAGCGCGGCGGCGGCCGGAAGCAGGCTGCTCGCCGTCGGACCGAGCTGTTCGGCGAAGGTCTGCACGGCGCCGAGCGTCGCCGTCGTCTGGCTGAGCGTCCCGGGCAGATCGGCGACGGCTCGGCTGACGTTGGCGTTCTCGGAGGCGAAGGCGTGGAACACGGCGGCGCTCGAGTCGACCAGCCGCACGACCTGGCCCTGGTCGGCGGCGACGGCGGTGTTGAGTCGCTGGAGGGAATTGACGAGCCGGCGAAGCTCGGTGCCGCGGCGGGCGAGGGCGGTGTTGACCCGGGCGAGGTCACGGTGGGTCGGCTCGAAGCGGGCGAGCACCTGGGCGAGCTCGAGCCCGCCTCCGCCCTCGAGTGCCTGGCCGCCGCCGTTGATGAGCAGCGTGAGATAGGCCCGGGTGTCGGCGTCGAGCGACGCGAGGATCTCATCGACGTTGACGTCGGGCAGCGTGTTGCCGACTGGGATCGTGAACCCGGGCTTGACCAGCGGGGCCGGGGCGCGGCCCGGATCGAGCTCGATGAACATGTCCTTGAGGCCCGTGCGCGGGCGCAGCAGGGCGGTCGCGTTCGCGTGGATGAGGTGGCGGTACTGATCGTCGATGTCGAGCCGCACGATCGCCCGCCCCTGGTGGAGCGAGACCGCGCCGATGTCGCCGATCTGCACGCCGGAGACGCGGACCGTCTGGCCCTGGCCAGGGGCAACCGCCTGCGCGGTCGAGAACTCCGCGTTGATCGAGAACGGGGCCGATTGGATGATCGGGAAGCGCAGTCGCTCGTGGTGGAGGATGTATCCGGCCACCGCGATCGAGAGGACGAGCAGCGCGATGATGGCCACGAAATCCCCGAGGTGGTTCTTGATCGCTCGTTTCATCGCTGGTCGGTGGTCGGGGCGGTCATGGCTTGGCCGCCTGCAGAGCGGGTCCGGTCGCTGCGGACAGCGACTGGATCGGTGGCTGAGACTCGCAGGGCACGGTCGGGGCCAGCGGTGGGCGCTCGCCGCCGGGCGGGAGCGTCGGCTGGCTGGCGGTCAGCGGCGCCACCGCCTGCCCGAACACGCCGGGGGACAGCGAGTAGGTGAGCGAGCCCGCGGTGAGCAGGACGCGGATGTAGGCGCCGTTGGCGTCGAAGTTGCGCGACTCGCCGGCCAGTCCGGGCAGGTAATCGACGGCCTCGACGGACACCTTGCGGGGCGGGAAGCCGTTGGAGGCGTTGAAGTGTGGATCGTTGACGGTCAGCTGCGACCACGGGTAGACGACCGTGGCCAGGCAACTCGAGGTCGGCCGCACCCCCTCGGTCATCAGCGGGATCGTCGCGTTTGTGAGCCGGGCGAGGGCCGGGACGGCTGTGGCGAGATTGTCGGCGAGGCCGCCGAGCTCGGACGGTCCGACGAGCAGTCGCAGCTGCGTGACGAACGGCAGGCTGGCGTCGAGCGCTGGTCCCGCGAGCACGACCCCCGGGATCAGCGCCCGCGACAGCGCACGCACGGGCGGGAACGCGGCGTTGAGGGCGTCGAACGTCGGTGTCGCCTGAGCGAGGGTCTGCGGGAGCTCGGCCACCGAGGCGGCGAGCGCCGTGTTCTCCCGTGCGAATGCGGCCGCGGTCGAGTTGAAGTCGGTGACGAGCGCCTGCAGCGTCCGGGGGTGGGCATTGATCGCGCCCGCCACCGCCGCCTGGGCCGCGATCCACTGCGAGAGGTCGTGGGGACGCAGCCCGAGCGCGTCGCGGGCGACGATCGACGTCGAGGCGTAGGCGGGCACCCAGTACGGGATCGAGGCGTTGTAACCGGGGCCGCCGAGCTTGACCGCGATGCCGTACTGCTGCAGGAGGATCTGCAGGTTGCGGCGGGTGTCGGCCTGAAGCGAGGTGAGGACCTGATCGAGTTGGACCGGCCCCCGTCCCTGCTGGACGGGGAAGGTGTAGCCGCTCGGCGCCCGCGGGGCCGACGGCGAGCCCGGACTGACATCGACGAAGAAGTTGCCCTCGAGGAAGATCCGGGGCCGGATCCAGAACGTCGCGTCGGTATGGAGCGGCAGCCCCTGCTCGCTGATCGCCATCGTCACCGCGGCCGCCCGGCACGCCGGCCGCTCGGAGCCGTAGGGACGGCAGCCGGCGACGCGACCGATGCTCTGCACGGTGCCCACGTTGACCCCCGCGATCCGAACGAGCGAGCCCGGACGCAGGCCGTTGGCGCTCGCGAACGTCGCCCGCACGGTGTAGGGGCTCGCGAACGGGTTGGCGAACTTCGTGAACGCGAGGTAGGTGACCAGGGCGACGACCGCGATTCCGATCAGGCCGGCGGTCAGGTTGCTCATGCGGCGGCGCCGGCGGGTCATCGGCCGCTCGTGCTCGGGAGCTGGGGCCCGGTCGTCGGGTTACGGCTGAACGTCTCGCCCGCGGGAACTCGGCTACGGCCGGTGAAGGTGGGGCCCTGGTTTCCCGGGGTGTGGGCGTCGACGGCGAAATTGCGACCCTGCGGGTCGAACTGGTTGAGCTTCTTCGGCCAACCGCGCTGGCCGGTCTCACAGTCGGCGTAACCCTGGTTGTCGACGGCCGCGCCGTAGGACTGGGCGTGGAGGAACTCCTGGCCACCGAAGACGCTGAGCGGTGGGGCGTCGCTGCCGGAGGTGCCGTTGACCGGCGTCGTCGCCCCCTGCTGGCCGACGCCACCTCCGCTCGGTGAGCCGAGGTTGATCATCGCGCGCTGGGCGAAGCCATAGCTCGTCTGGGCCCCGAGATGCTCGGAGAGATAGGTCCACCAGTAGTTCCAGTCGTTGCACACGGTCTGGAACGGACCGAGGTAGCGCACCATCGGGTTGAGCGTGTCGACGGTCGAGGTGAGGGCGTTCAGCGCCTCATTGGTCGTCGGCGCGGAGGCGAGCGAGTCGAGCGCCGTGAACACCTGCTCGAGGTTGACGTTGAGGATCGGAGTGCGCACGAGCGTGGGGATCGCGGTCGCGATCGTCGGGTTGACGACCGCGAGGGTCGGCTCGAGCTGTGCGGTGGCCGGCGCGAGGTGCTGGCCGAGCGTCGTCAGGTTGACGAGGAACGGCTGTTGGACGGCGAGCGAATCGGTGCCCACGGCGAGGGTCGAGGGCGACTCCGCGATCGACGCCTCGAGCGCGGCGGGGTCGGCCGAGAGCGCGGCGAACGTCGTCGCCATGTCGGTGAACAGCCGGGAGGCCGTCCCCGACACCGGGGCGAGCGTGCCCACCAACGCATCGAGCGACCGCAGGAACCCGGTAAGCCCGGTGCGTGGATCGGACAGATAGCGGGCGACCGGAGCGAGATGGCCGAGCAGCACCGGGAGGTTGGCGAACGTGTCGTTGAGCGCCGAGCCCCGGCCGGCGAGACTGTCGGAGAGCCCGACCAGGTTCGCCTGGATCGCGGCACGCGTGGGCGGGTTGAAGGTCTGGAAGAGCTCGTCGAGCTGGACCGGGACGTGAGTCTGGGTGATCGGCAGCGTCCCGCCGTCGGGCACGAGGGTCTGCGAGCTCCCGGTGCGGATGTCGACGTACTTGGACCCGAGCAGCGACAGGGGCCGGATGGACGCCGTCGAGTCAATCGGCACCGCGCCGTGGGCCTTCTCGAGCCGCAGGGTGAGCCGCGCGCCGACGAGTCCGCTGGGGAGCCGGACCGGAGCGAGCGCGGAGACCAGACCGACCCGGAACCCGCCCTCGCGGACGTCGTTGCCGACGACGACGTTGGCGCCGTTGGCGACGTCGACGTTGAGCACCTTGACCGGGATGAATGGCAGCCCGGCATTGGCGTTATAGGCGAGGAACACGCCGGCGAGGATCACGAGCACGGTGACGGCGCCGATCAGCACCGGATTACCGAGGGCCGACTGTCGTCTGCGTTTCACCGGTCGGCCTCGGTCACGGCGCGAGCAGGTAGGAGAGGAGGCGCTGGGCGGCCCCGGACGCGGTGCCCGACGAGCCCGACGCGGCAGGTGTGCCCGACGAGGCAGGGGTGCCCGACGAGCCCGACGAGCCCGCCGCGGTCGCGGTCGCCGCGGTGCTGTGCACGTCGGCCGCGCTCAGACGGCACGCCGTCGTCTTCGGTCCGCGCTCGCCGGGCGGGGCGCCGCCGGGGTCGGGGACGCAGGCGCCCGGGTTCGACGGGTCCGGCTCGTTGACCGCGGGCTGGTTGGGCCCGAGCCAGGCGTAGCAGCTCCGGTACGCGGGCCCGTACTGCTTGAGACTGAGCGCGATCGTCGCCGGCGTCGCGTACGGCGAGCACATCGGGTCGACGAACGAATCGACCGCGAGCAGATGCCCGAACGGACCGAAGGTGTTGATCGCCAGCGTCTGGTTGAACACGTACTGGAGCAGCGACTCGAGCCCGGTGTAGCCACGCCCGCCCGGGCTCCGCGTGTTCGGCTCGACGGCGCGGCTGCGGTCGTCGAGGTCGTGCAGGACGATGGCGAGGTTCTGCGCGAGCTCGGGCGTCGGGCGGGCCGCCGCGGCGAGAGCGGTGACGGTCGGCGCGGCGGCGGTCACCGCCGCCTGACCCGTCACCGAGGCCTGTCCGAGCGAGCGGATCGCGGGGACGGCGGCGTCCGACAGCGGCGGCAGCTGTCGGAGAAGCTCGGTGAGGCCGCCGGCCGAGGCGTCGAGGTGAACGAGCACGGGCTGATTGGCGGTGGCCGCGGCCCCGAGGTGCGCCATCGCCGGCCGCAGTTGCTCGAGGAACCCGGGAAGCTGCGCGAGCGTCGACTGAAGGTTGGCCTGCTGGGAGGCGACGGCGCCCGCGGTGTTGCCCGCCTCGACGATGAAGCGCTGGATCTGGTGGCTGTTGTTGGCCAGCGCGGTGACGAACGTGTCGGAGTTGACGACGATCTGCGCAAGCGTCCGCGAGTCCTTGGCGAGCAGCGCGAGCAGCTGGTCGGTCTCGGTGAGCGCCGGCACTGCCCGGCGCAGCGCGGCGCGGAGATCGTCCGAGCGTCCCGCCACGCCGGCGCCGAGCTCGTTGATGATCAGCGCGAGCCGCTGGCGGTAGGGGAGGCGGAGGATGTTCTGGAGCAGGTCGGCCGGGATCGTCGACTGCGTGTGGGTGACCGGGATCGTGCTGCCGGGCGCCAGCGGCGGGCCGCTGGTGCCGGGCTGGCAGTCGATGAAGTACTCGCCGATCAGCGACTGCGGCCGCGACTGGCAGAAGACGTCCGAGTGGAACTGGCCGAAGCCGGACTGTGTGACCTGCACCGTGACGACGGCGTGCAGGGTCCGCTGGTCGAGGTTGATCGACTGGATCGTGCCCGCCCGCACGCCCGCCACCTTGAAGTCCGCGCCGCTGACGAGCCCGAAGGCGTTGTCGAACTCGATCCGGTAGGTGCCCGCAGCGCTCGAGCCGCTGCTCGACGCGATGGTCACGACGGCGCCGGCGAGGACCACGAGCACGACCGCCGTGGTGAGCAACAGCCGCCTCATGGGCCGGTTGGCACCTGCTTGGGATTACACGGGAAGCCGCTCTCCGGATAGAACAGCCCACCGCGCTCCATCGATCCCGGGCAGCGGTCGCCCTGGAACGCCGTGAGCCCGCCGCCGGGCCCGGTGAGCTTTGCGACGATGAAGGTCAGCTGCTGCGCGAGCGGGAGCGCGTCGAGCGTCGCGGCGTCCGCGGCCGAGAGCACGCCGAGCGTCGCCGCCACCCGGCTCGCGCCGCCGTTGGCGTCGATCGTGCCCGGGTGCGAGAAGCCCTCGAACCAGCCCGTGAGGTCAACCGCGTAGGGACGCGCGGTGGCGAGCTCCGGCGTGAAATCGTTGAGGGCTGTCGTGCTCTCGGGGAACGCCCCGGGACGCTGTTTGCCGTTGGCGTGGACGGGGCGGATCGTCGCCGCGGCGAGTGGGGCTCCGAGCCGGGTGAGGTCGGTGAGGTCGTTGACGGGTCCTGGACGGCTGATGACCGTCGAGAGCGTGCTCACGGTCGGCAGCGCCTCCTGGGCGAGCGGTCCGAGCTGGGCGAGCACCGCCTCGAGCTTGGGGGCGACGGGCTTGGCGACGTCGACGAGCGGCGTGACGTCGTCGAGCGCTCGCCGCAGGTTGACGAACGTCGTGTTCGCCTGCCGCATGAACGGTGGCAGGCGCTGGATCGAGGCGGCGAGATCCGCCGGCTGCGCGGCGAGCGCCTCGGTCGTCGTGGCGAGGTGCTCGACGAGACCGCTGAGGTCGCCGCTGCGCTGCGCCAGCGAGGTCACCAGACCGCTCGATTTGACGATGAACGCAGTGAACTGGCCGGTGTCGCGGTCGATCTCTGCCAGCAGCGCGCTGCTCGAGGCGATCGCGGGGTTGAGGTAGGCCCAGCCGAGGCGAGCGAGACGACCACGCCCTGCGTACTGCGACGCCGAGCCCACGATGACGTTCTGCAACCCTCGCAGCGTCGGCGAGTCGAGCGTGTTGAACAGCTGGTCGAGATCGACCGCGCTCGTCGTGTCCGTCGTGGGGATGACGCCGTTGTCCGGGATCGTCGCTCCGCCTCCGGGTCCGAGCCGGAGGTCGACATAGCGGTTGGCGATGCCCGAAAGCGACGTCTGGCGGACGGTCGCCTCGGTGCCCTGGCGCAGCGGCGCGTAGGTCGGGTTGGTGATCGTGAGCGTCAGCTGCGCCTCGCCGCGCGGCGTGAGCGAGATGTCCGACACCGAGCCGATCGGGATACCGGCGAACTGGACCTGGTCACCGGTGACGATCTGGCTGGCGTTGAGGAACACCGCCCGCACCTGGTAGCTGGTGCCGCCCGAGAGCAGGATGAACACGACGGCGATGAGCACGACGACGAACGCCGCGATTGCGGCGATTCGTCCAACCGGGGATATGTTGCGCACCGCCAAGGACCAGCCCGTTCGCAGTCTCGGGACGTTGCTCTCGTTTGCCCTGGAGGGCATCACCCGCATCGGGTGACGCCATGCCGAGTGACGCGACATCGGCTCAAGCGCGCCCCCGGACAGGCCGACACAAAGGTATGGACGTTGCGCCGCGAGGCCCCGTGCGTGAGATCAGCGCCTCACTGACCTCCGTCCTGCTGCGGATGGTGCGGGCGACGGGCGGTCAGTCCGCGGTCGACGACCTCATCATGCGGGCCGACTGCCGCGAGGACGCCGCGCGACTCGAGCAGGTCGACCAGTGGGTGTCGCTCGATCAGGCCGTGGCGCTGCTCCAGGCCGGGACCGAGGTCACCGGCGACCCCCAGTTCGCGCGGCGGGTCGGCGAGAGCGCGATCCGCCAGCACGCCGGCTCCCCGGTCGCCACCGTCCTGCGATCGCTCGGCTCGCCCGAGGCGGTCCTCGACCAGGTGACGACGGCGGCGACGAAGTTCAGCGCGGTGACCGAGATGCGCTGTCTGGAGACCGGACCTGGTCGTGCCGTCGTCCGCTCGACCCCGTTGCCGCCCTACGCGCGCCACGAGCTGCTCTGCGACTGGGCGAAGGGGCTGCTCTCGGCGCCTCCCGAGCTCTTCGGCCTGCCGCCCGCGCGCGTCACCGAGAGCGAGTGCGCCGCGCGCGGTGGCGGCGCCTGCGTCTACGAGGTCAGCTGGGACGCGGACGGAGCCGCGCGGGCGAACGACCCCGAGGTACGGGTATCGGCGCTCGAGGCCCAGCTCGCCGCGACGCACGAGCGCCTCCAGAGCGTGTACGCCACCGCCCGTGATCTTGTATCCCCCGACGACGTGCCGACCGTGCTCGACCGCATCGTCGAGCGCGCGTCCCGCGAGGTGCGCGCGCCCCAGTACGTGCTCGTCGTCGGTCCGAGCCCTGGGGTGCCGATGCAGGTGTTCTCCCGCGGCATCGAGCCCGCGGAGGCCCGCGTCGTCGCCGAGGCGGTGCTCGCCGACGAGCAGGCGCTCGCCGACACGCTGCTGTGCGTGAAGATCGCCTCGAGCCGCAGGGACTACGGCCGGCTCATCGCGCGCTATCCCCACGGCCAGGAGTTCTTTCCCCAGGAGCGGCTCATCCTGGGCCTCTATGCCCAGCTCGCCGCCGCTGTCCTGGACATGGCGGTTGCCCTCGCGGAGTCCGCGCGGCGCCACGAGCATGTGAGCGCGCTGCTGTCCCTCGCCCACGCCCTCGCGCAGGCCGGCACGACCGCGGAGATCGTCCAGCGGCTCGCGACGGCGCTGCCCTCGGTCGTCGATTGTGACTGCGCGAGTGTCTGGCTGTGGGATGAGAACGAGTGCTGTCTGCGCTCGGTCTACACGGTCGGCTACGCGCCGATGGCGGCCGCCGAGCACGAGCGCACGGTGATCCGGCCGAGCGACAGCCCGGTACTCGCCAGGATGCTCGGCGGGCCGGCGCCGGTCTTCCTCTCCCCGGACATCGAGGACGACTACGTGCGCGCGCTGTTGCGGCGCCTGGACTCGGTCGCTGCGGCGATCGCCCCGGTCACCGTCCGCGAGGAGTTCCTCGGGGTGCTCGGCGTCGCGGTCGGCGATCGTCCCGAGCGGCTGCGCGAGGCGCCGGACCTGATCGAGCGGATCAGCGGCATCGCCTCGCTCGCCGGACCGGCGATTCAGAACGGACGGCTCGTCGACGAGCTCGCGCACAAAGCCACGCACGACGAGCTGACGGGCCTCCTCAACCGGATCGGCTTCGGCCAGCTGTTCGAGTCGGTGCTCACCGAGGCCCGCGAGGACATCGGCCAGGTCGGACTCCTGTTCGTTGACCTCGATGCGTTCAAGGACGTCAACGACCTGTTCGGACACGATGCCGGCGACGACCTGCTGCGCCTCGTGGCCGGTCGCCTCGGCGAGGTCACCCGCGGCGACGACACGGTCGCCCGCCTCGGGGGTGACGAGTTCGCGGTCATCCTCAGCCACGTCCGCTCCAAGTACGAGGTCCACGCCGTCGCCGAGCGCCTCCGCGACGCCTTCAGCGAGCCGTTTTTCCTGGCCCCGGACCGGGCCGGGATCTTCGTCGGGGTGAGCGTGGGGGAGGCGGTCTGGCCGGACGCGGCGCAGTCGATCGAGGCGCTGCTCCGTCACGCCGACGCGTCGATGTACCGCGACAAGGCCCGCGCCCAGCGAGAACCGGCGCACTGAACCTGGGGGCCTCGCCGCTTCTCGGCACGCGGCTTGTCAGCGCGTCGCGCTCAGCGCCGAGGCCTGGAGGTCGGCGAGAACCTCCTGGCTGTAATGGTCGGCGCTCTGTGCGTAGGCGACGTGGCTCCGGGGCCGGGCTCCGAGGCGCCGCTTCTCCAGTGCAGCGCCCATGCCGAGCATGATCGTCTCGGCCCCGAGGGACTGCCCGCGCAGGAGTGCCTGGCGGAGCGCCTGGCGATACGTCCCGTGCGAGAGGACGAACTCGTAATCGAGCCCGACGAGCAATGGTGCGTAATGGCGGGGCCCCACGAAGTGCGCCCCGAAGGCGACCGTGCGCCCCGCCGCCGGGCCTGCGGCGGCGCTGAGGCGGAGGAGCATCAGTTCCCAGCAATCGTGCTCGAGCATCTCACCCAACAGCGTCGGCGGGAGCTCGAAGGCGTTGAGCTCGAGGCTGCGGGCGCGGACGTTGGCGTAGAGGGCGTGCAGGTGCGCGAGCTCGGCTGCGCTTGGGGTCCGCGTGCCGCGCCGCAGGAACTCGACGTCGTAGAGCCCCTCACGAGAGAGCACCTCGCGGCGCTGCAGGGCGCGGGCACGCGAGGAGAGCCTGGCCAGCCAGGTGGCGTCGTCGGCGGGGACGGGAGCGATGACCTGAGAGTCGGGCACCGCGACCCGTACGAAGCCGCGGTCGTGCAGGGCAGCCCCGAGCTCGCGGTCCTCGGCGGCGATGTCACGAAGCATGACCGTCGCCGCGCCGGCCTGGGCCGCGTCGTCCCCGACGGCGGCGAGGAGCAGATCGAGGGCGCCGCGCCAGTCCCCGCTGCGGTCGAGATAGAGGTGATCGCCCTCGGTGAGCAGCGAGCCCATCGCGAACGTGCGGGAGGTGAGGTAGTAGGGATCCTCGCGCCGGCGCTGCTCGACGATCGCCGAGACGGCGCCCGGGGCGAGCATGTCGTCCTTCCACAGCGCGTCGGTGCACCACGTCGCCAGCACCGGCCGGTCCGCGCGATCGCGGATGACGTAGTAGTGAAAGCCCCACTCGTCCTCGGGCCGGCCGCCGCTGAAGGCCCGCTCGAGGAAGCGCAGGCCGTCGGCGGTGAACGTGCCACGGTCGCCGAGCAGGCGGTCCCATTCGTCGGGGTCGAGCGCCTCGATCGTCGTGTGATGCTCGAGCGCGAGGGCGGGATGCGCGCCGGGAGCCGGCGCGGGGCGCGGCGTCGGCGCCGGTGACGCCCCCGGGCGCCCGTCCATCACCTCCGGCACGTGGCGCGCGAGGGCCTCGACGAGCCTGCGGATGTCCTCCGGCTGTTGGTGCAGCGTGAGCGTGAAGCGCACGCCGGCCTGCTTCATCGGCACCGCCGGGAACGTCGACGGGTTCACGAACAGGCCGTCGTCCATCAGGCGGCGTCCGAGCGCGCGCGCCGCCGCCGGCAACCCGACGGGGACGAAGCGGATCGGGGTGAGGTCGTCGCTGGCCAGCGGCAGGCGGAATTCGTGCAGCAGCTCGTTGCAGTACTCGATCCGCTCGCGGAGCCGAGCCTGGAGGCCGGCGAGCTCGTCGGACAGGTGGATGCGCAGCGAGGCGAGCGCCGCCCCGAGCATCGGCGGCTGCACCGGTCCGGCGAAGATCATCGGGCCGCCGAGCAGCTGCACGCGCTGCTTGAGCCGCGCGTCGGGGAAGACGATGGCGGCGCCCGCGGAGGCGAACGATTTGTTCAGTGAGGCGGCGATCAGGATGCGCTCGCGCCCGGACAACGCCTCCAGCGCGGGTCCCCGGCCGTGCCGCCCGTGCCACCCGACCCCGTGGGAGTCGTCGATGTAGAGGTGGAGCTGCTCGTAGGCGTCGTGGAGCTCGCCGAGCCGGGCGAAGGGCGCGAAGTCGGCGAACATGCTGTAGACGCCGTCGACGAGGTACCACACGTGCCGGTAGGCGCCGGCTCCGCGCAGGGCCTCCTCGAGCTGATCGACGTCGTTGTGGCGGATCATCTCGACGCGCGTTCCCTGCGCGCGGACATGGTTGACCGCCATCTGCACGCTGTGGTGGACCTGCTGATCGAGGATCACGAGGTCCCGCGAGCCGAGGATGACCGGCAGGGTCGCGACATGACCCAGGGTCGTGGAGGGCATCATCAGCGCCGGCCGTCCGAACAGCTCCTGCAGCCGTTCCTCGATCTCGGGATACGGCGGGGCCTGGACGTAGGTGCGCGAGGATGAGAACTGCGTCCCGTAGCGCCGCGCCGCCGCGCACACCGCGGCCTGTAGGCGCGGGTCGAGCTCGAGGCCGAGGTAGGAGCAGGAGGCGAAGTTGACCGCGCGCTCCCCGCCGAACTCGAGGGCCCGGCCGTCGAGCGGCCGGTCGTCGGGCGTGCGGAGGATGAGACCCATGTCGAGGCCTTCGCGCAGCATCTCCTCGAGCAGCGCGAGACGCTCCTCGACGCTCGTCATCGGCGGGGTGGGGGGTGGCGGGGCGGCACCGTTCCCTGCCTCGGCAGATGCCCAGCCGGGCTTGACCGACAACGGTGAGAGCGGTCGAAATGGCCCCACAACTGGGACAAAAGCGCAATAAAGCCTCAAGGTTTCGGTGGCGGGGGGCGATGTCACTCTCAGTGTTGGAGTCGGTCACCCTGCACCGATCGAAAACCCCTACGTCTGGGCTCCCGCTGAGGCGACGCACGTCGCTACCCCGATCGCTCCTCGGCCGCCTCCGTCTCGCCGCGCTCATCCTCGCCTCGATCAGCGCGGTGGCGATGGTGCCGCAGATCGCCGGCGCCGACCAGCCGCTCGGGGTGCGCCTACTGGCGATCGCGGTCGCCTTCGTGCTCCCGGCCTACTGGGCATGGTGCGTGCGCCGCGGCGCCTTCCCGCTCGCCGGCGAGCCCCTCGAGGTCCTTGCGCTCTACCTCCTCCTCCGGGCGACTCCGGGCAACCCGATTCTCCCCCTCACCGGCCTCATCTTGCGCTCGATGTACGGCAGCCCGGCGCTCGGGTGGATTCGCTACGCGGCCTGGATGGGGGCGCTCATCTTCGCCCACGCTCCACGCGGCAGTCATCAGCTCACCGAGGACATGGCTCGGATCGGCGCGATGGCACTCGTGCCCGGCTTCCTCCAGATCCTCCGCGCATCGCTCGAGCGGCTCGAGACGAGCGAGCGCCGGCTCGCGTCGCTCGTGCAGAACTCGACCGACGTCGTCACCGTGGTCGATTCCGAGCTGCGCATCCGCTGGCAGGCCGACTCGATCGGCGCCGTCCTCGGCGTCGACGCGCGCGATCTTCTCGGCACGTCGTTGCTCGAGCTGATCGCTCCGTCGGACTGGAAGAAGCTCACCGGCTTCATCGCCGACTCGCTCGAGGATCACGACCTCACGCGCACGTTCTCGATGATGCTCCGCCATGGGGACGGCACGTATCGCAACTTCGAGGTCGTCATCGCCGACCGGCTCCACGACCGCTCCGTCGGGGGCTATGTGCTCAACATGCGCGACGCGACCGACCGTCTTCGGCTCGAGCAGGATCTCCGTGAGCTCGCTGCCGAACGACAGCACGACGCGATGCACGACCCGCTCACCGGACTCGCCAATCGCCGCAGCCTGCTGCAGACGCTCGAGCGCTCGCTCGCCGACGCCCGTGACTCGGGTGAGCGGATGGCGCTGCTGCTCATCGACCTCGATCGCTTCAAGGAGCTCAACGACACGCTCGGCCATCAGGTCGGCGACGAGCTGCTGCGGGAAATGCGTCCGCGGCTCACCGTCGCGGCCCGGGATGCCGCGGTCGTCGCCCGTCTCGGCGGCGACGAGTTCGCCGTCGTCCTCGCCGACCCGCAGACCGACCCGATCGAGATCGCCGAGCGGTTGAAGGCGGCGCTCGAGCGCCCCTTCCGCTACCAGGGACTGACGCTGCTCGTCGAGGCGAGCGTCGGCATCGCGCTCTACCCCGATCACGGCGACGACGCCGAGACTCTCCTTCAGCGGGCGGACATCGCCATGTACACGGCGAAGCGACGGCGGCTCGGCCACGCCGTCTACGACCCCGGTCAGGACGACTACTCGCGTGACCGGCTCGCGCTGCTCGGCGAGCTGCCGCCCGCGATCGCCGCCGATCAGCTGCTCATTCACTATCAGCCGAAGTTCGACCTCGTGACGGGCGAGATCCGGGGCGCGGAGGCGCTCGTGCGCTGGCAGCATCCCGAACGCGGGCTGCTGTATCCCGCCGCGTTCCTGCCCGTCGTCGAGCAGACCGGGCTGATGCGGCCGCTCACCCTCAATGTGCTCGAGCAGGGTCTCGCCCAATGCGCGCGCTGGCGCAGCGAGGGGATCCACATCCCGGTCGCCATCAACCTCGCCGCCGCCAACCTGCTCGACCTCGCGCTCGCCGACGACATCGACCGGCTGCTCGAGCGCTACGACCTCGACAGCTCGATGCTCGAGCTCGAGATCACCGAGCGGATCATGGCCGCCGACCCGGTGCGGATCAACAAGGTGCTTGACGAGTTCGCCGCCCGCGGGATCGTGCTCGCCCTCGACGACTTCGGCACCGGGTCCTCCTCGCTCAGCTACCTGCGCCAGCTTCCGGTCCAGGAGCTGAAGATCGACAAGTCGTTCGTCGACGGCAGCGCGTCCGGGGACGAGCGGGACGCTGCCGTCATCCGCACGATCATCCGGCTCGCCCAGGACCTCGGGCTGCGCTCGGTGGCCGAGGGCATCGAGACCGACGAGATGCGCGTCCAGCTCACCGCCTGGGGCTGCGAGCAGGGGCAGGGGTTCGGGCTTGCTCGGCCGGCGCCGGCCGAGGTGATCACTCGGCTCGCTCGCTCAGGGCCGCTCGCGCCCGCCGCCGTCGGCGCCTGAGTTCCGGCGCCCGCGGGTCTGCGTCGTCGGGCCGCGGTCAGCCGCCCTCGGGCAACCAGGGCCCGTGCCAGCCGCCAAAGCCCTTGACGAGCGCCTCGGAGGCGTCCGGTCCCCACGAGCCCTTCGCGTACGGGTGGACCGGCGGCGCGTCGTCGAGCAGCGGCTGCATGATCCGCCAGGTCTCCTCGACGTTGTCCTGACGGGTGAAATGCGTGCTGTCGCCGGTGAGCGCGGCCTCGAGCAGCACCTCGTAGGGGGTGGGCGCCTCGCCGCCCTCGCCGGCGAACTCCATGTCGAGCTCGATTGGCGTCGGGCCCGCCTGGTCGGCCCGATGGGCGTCGAGGATCACCCTGATCCCCGTGCTCGGATCGAGACGGAAGACGATCTGGCTCGGCTGGGGACGGCGGTGCTGGAAGCGCAGGAACTGCAGCTTCGGCGGGTGCTTGAACACGAGGCGCAGCTCGGTCTGGGTGACCGCCAACTCCTTGCCGGTGCGGATGAAGAACGGCACCCCGGCCCACCGCCAGTTGTCGACCTCGAGCCGCATCGCCGTGAACGTCTCGGTCGTCGAGTCCTTGGCGACGCCGTCGATCTCCCGGTAGCCGTCGTACTGGCCGCGCACGTAGCGGGCGGGATCGGCGGTCTGGGTCGCGCGGAACGCCGCGAGCTTGGAGTCCTTGATCGTCGCCGGGTCACTCCCGGACGGCGGCTCCATCGCCGCGGCGGCGAGCAGCTGCATGAGGTGGTTGACGACGACGTCGCGCAGCGCTCCGACCGGATCGTAGAAGTGCCCGCGGTCCTCCACCCCGAACTGCTCGGCCATCGTGATCTGCACGCAGCCGAGGTAGTTGCGGTTCCAGACCGGCTCGAGCATCGAGTTGGCGAACCGCAGGTAGAGGATCTCGTCGAGCCCCATCTTGCCGAGGAAGTGGTCGATCCGGTAGAGCTGCGTCTCCTGGAGGTAGCGGTGAAGCTCCTGAGCGAGGTCACGAGCGGACTGAAGGTCGTGGCCGAAGGGCTTCTCGACGACGACCCGGCGATCTCCGGACACGAGCCCGGCCCTGGAAAGGCCGGCGATCACCATCGCGAACAGCGACGGGGGGATCTCCAGGTAGAACACCGGCTCGGCGGCGTCGCCGAGCGCCTCGGCGACGCGCTCATACGTGCCGGCGTCGGCGAAGTCTCCGCTCACGTAGCGCAGCCGACCGGCGAAGCTCGAGAACACCTGCTCGTCGAGCGTCTCACCGGCCTCGGTGATGGCGGTCCGCGCGTGCT
This sequence comes from uncultured Solirubrobacterales bacterium, assembly GCA_963755955.1. GTDB lineage: Bacteria > Actinomycetota > Thermoleophilia > Solirubrobacterales > Solirubrobacteraceae > Palsa-465. The sequence goes on along the minus strand of CAVWLZ010000024.1, from coordinate 152,635 downwards.
CGCGCAGATGGTCGACGCTCCAGTCGTCGACGGCGACCCCGACCACCGGGCAGGTGAGCAGCCCGCGCTGCTCGAGCCGGTAGAGCGAGCGCAGCGTCATCTTGCGGGCGAGGTCGCCGGTGATGCCGAAGATGACCAGCGCGTCGGCGTCGTGGGTGCTCATGGCCGGGAACCTACCGGCTATTTCGAGCGCGCGCGTGCACTGAGCCCGCGCCGGCGGAGCTTGCGGGCGGTGGCGATGTCATCGGCGCCGACCCCACCGTCCTCGCGGCCGGTCTCGAGCACGCACGGGAGCTGATCGAAGCGCGGCTCGGACAGGAACGTCGCACAGCCCCTCGGGCCGAGCTCGCCCTCGCCGAGCACGGTGTGGCGGTCGCGGTTTGACCCGAGTGGGGTGAGCGAGTCGTTGACGTGCATCGAGTGCAGCCGGTCGAGCCCGACGACCCGGTCGCACTCGTCGAGCGTCGCCGACAGGCCGGCCGGGGTGCGGATGTCGTAGCCCGAGGCGAGCAGGTGGCACGAGTCCAGGCACAGCCCGAGCCGCGGCTCGCCGCCGCCGGCGCCGATCAGCGCCGCGAGCTCCTCGAACGAGCGCCCGAGGGTTCCACCCGCGCCGGCGGTGTCCTCGAGGTGCAGGGCACAGCGGTCGGTCTCGGCGAGCGCCTCGCGGATGACGGTCCCCGCCCGGACGATTGCCTCGCCGACGTCGCCCTGCTTGGCCGAGCCGGGGTGCAGGACGACACCGACGGCACCGATCCCGTCGCCGATCCGCAGCGACTGGGTCAGGGACGCGAGCGACTTGCGGCGGATCTCCGGATCCTCCGAGGCGCAGTTGAGCAGGTACACGGCGTGGATCAGCACCGCCTTCACCCGGCTGGCCTCCATCGCCGCGCGGAACGCGGCGAAGTCGTCCTCGTCGTAGGCGGTCGGCCGCCACATGCGCGGCGACTGGTTGAAGATCTGGATGCAGTCGCAGCCGCGCTCGGCGCCGCGCTCGATCGACTTGGGCAGCCCACCGGCCGGCGATACGTGGGCGCCGATTAGCATGGGTGGTGAATCGTCATGCGGGTTCGCTTTGCTCCATCCCCGACGGGGGCCCTGCACATCGGCGGCGCCAGAACGGCGCTGTACAACTGGCTGCTCGCCCATCGCATCCTCGACGACACCGGCGAGCGGGCGGGGACGATGGTGTTGCGAATCGAAGATACCGACCGCGAGCGCTCCACCCCGGAGAACGTCGAGCAGATACTCGACGCGCTGCGGTGGCTGAAGCTCGGCTGGGACGAGGGGCCGATCTTCCAGACCGATCGCTCCGAGCGGCATGTCGAGGCCCTCGCTGCGCTGCTGCGCGACGGGCATGCGTACCGCTCGAGCGCGACCGCCGAGGACGTGCGGGCGTTCAAGGACCGGCACGGCGCCGAGCGCGGCTTCCGCGGCGACATGGAGGCGACCGGCGCCGTGCGATTGCGGGTGCCCGACACGGGGGAGACGGTCGTCGACGACGTCATCCGGGGGGCGACGCGGTTTCCCAACGCGAACATGGATGATCCCGTCATCGCCCGCGCCGACGGCTCGGCGCTCTACAACTTCGCCGTCGCCGTCGACGACCTCGACGCGGGCATCACCCACGTCGTCCGCGGCGAGGATCATCTCTCCAACACGCCCAAGCAGCTGCTCGTGTTTGAGGCCCTCGGGGCGGTGCCCCCCCGGTACGCCCACCTGCCGCTGCTCCACGGCCCGGACGGGCGCAAGCTGTCCAAGCGCCACGGCGCGGCGTCGGTGCAGGAGCTGCGGGCCGCCGGCTACCTCCCCGAGGCGGTCATCAACTACATCGCCCTGCTCGGCGCAGGCTTCGCCGCCGACGAGGAACGGTTCACCGTCGAGGAGCTTGCTCAGCGCTTCCGGCTCGAGCGGGTCTCACGCAACCCGGCGGTGTTCGACGAGCGCAAGCTCCGTCACCTCAATGGCCGTTATCTTCGGGACCTCGGGATCGACGAGCTCACCCGCCGCCTGGAGGCGTTCACCGGGCGCGAGGGCCTGCGACCGGCGGTCGAGCTCGCGCACGAGAAGATCCAGACCCTTGATGAGTTCTGGCCGCTCGTCGCCTTCCTCTACGAGGGCCCGGTCGACGACCCGGCCGCGTTCGAGCAGGTGATCAGTGCCGACGGCGGGGCGGACACGCTGGCCCAGGCACGCGAGGCGCTTGCCGCCGCCGAGCCATTCACCGTGGGCGAGATCGAGCGGGCCCTGCGCGGGGTGGTCGAATCCCGTGAGCTCAAGCCGGGCAAGGTCTTTCAGCCGGTCCGGGTGGCGATCGCCGGGACCACGGTTTCCCCGGGGATCTTCGAGAGCGTCGCCCTCCTCGGACGCGAGGAGACGCTCTCGCGCATCGACCGCGCGCTGGACCGGGCCGCCACCGCCACGGCGTGAAAAGTTTGAATCAGCAGGAACTGCGGACCGCCATCTCTAAACAGGCATCGAACATCTGCCGATAGATGCGCAGGCACTTCTCGTTTTGGCCACCCAGCCAGAATCACCCCGTCGGCCCGCAAATCCGCTACATAAGGTAATCGAACCCAGTGGCACAACTGGCAGTGGTGAATCCCATCGAGCCTGACCTGCATCAAGTCCGCGAGCGCCATCACAACGAAGGCCACGGCCGGCGCCTGACCGCCGCGTTCGAGGCTCTCGAGGCGTTTCCGGTGCTGGTCGAGTCCCGGAACCGGGTCCTGCGGCTGTTCGAGTCCGGCGAGCCCGCGACGGCCGACGTCGTCTCCGCCGTCGAGGCCGATGTCGCCCTCGCCGTCGCGGTGATGCGCCTCGCCAACCAGGTCGACGGCCGCGCACGGGGCAGGGTCGAGACGGCGGTCGAGGCGGTCGAGGTCCTCTCGCCGCGCACGGTCCTCGCGATCGCCAGCCGCGCCCGGACGTTTGACTTCTTCGAGCGGACCGCCGTCTGGCAGGGCATCCCCGAGCGCTTTCGCCTGCATGCCGTCGCCACCCAGCGTGCCGCCGACCGTCTCGCCCGCGAGCTCGGCTACGACGCCCGCGACCGGCTGATGGTCACCTCGCTGCTGCACGACGTCGGCAAGCTCGTCCTCGTCCACGCCTATCCGGGCTATCCCCGCCAGATCCACGGCGACGCCCGCACGCCCGAGGAGCGCATCCAGCGCGAGCGCCGAGAGCTCGGCGTCGACCATGCCCTCGTCGGCGGCGTCCTCGCTCGCCGCTGGGGTCTCCCGAAGGCGGTGGCCAGCGTCATCGAGCGCCATCACGCCGACGAGACCGACAGCGAGGCGGCGATCGTCCGCCTCGCCGACATGCTCGCCCACTACGTGTTCGGCGGCGCCGTCTCGCCGGCTGAGCTCCTGTCCGTCGGCCGCGCGGTCGGCGTCAAGCCTTCCGACCTGCGCACCGTCATGTACGACCTGCCGCTCCAGGCCTCGAGCGGGCGTCCCCGCCAGATCGACCCCTGCCCGATGTCGGCGCGTGAGGTCGATGTGCTGCGCCGCCTCGCCAAGGGCATGGTCTACAAGCAGATCGCCAGCGAGCTCGGCCTCTCGACGAGCACCGTCCGCACCCACTTGCACAACGTGTACGGCAAGCTCGGCGCGATGGACCGCGCCCAGGCTGTGCTGATCGCGACCGAGCGCGGCTGGATCTAGTGCCCTGACGGGCCGGCCGGATCGCTCGGCCGTCGCCCCTGCCGCGCAACCGCTCAGTTTGCCCGCCCGCCCCGCGTTGCCCGCTCGCTCCGCGCGCCGTCGAGCCGAACGCGCGATGCCGCCACGGCAACAGGAAACCTCGTGCCTACGCGCTACATATGCAAGAATGCCGCGCCATGGCGGAGAGCAGCTTGAGCCTCGGCGAGGCCGCCCAGGCGATCGGTGTGAGCATTGACACGCTGCGGCGCTGGGACCGCGCCGGCAAGCTGCGAACCGAGCGCGACGCGCGGAACCATCGGCTCGTTCCGGCCTCGGAGGTGCGGCGGCTGAGTCGCCGCCACAGCCGGCACGAGACCGGGGCGCAGCTCTCCGCCCGCAACCGGTTCCCCGGTGTCGTGAAGTCCGTCGAGGTCGACGGGGTGATGGCGCTGGTCGAGATCGAGGCCGGACCGTTCCTCGTCACCGCCGCGGTGACGCGCGACTCGGTCGAGGAGCTCGGACTCATGGAGGGCGTCGCGGCGACCGCGACGGTCAAGGCGACATCGGTGATGGTCGAGAGAGGAATCGAATGAACCGGCGCTGGCTGGTCGGACTTCTCGCCGTAATGACCCTGGGGATCGCCGGCTGCGGCAGCAGCTCAAGCTCGAGTTCGAGCGCCGCCTCGGGAGCTTCCTCGACATCGAGCTCGACCTCGACTGCGGCGAGCACGAGCTCCGCGAGCAAACCTGACCTCACCGTCTCCGCGGCCGCGTCGCTCAAGGAGGCGTTCACGAAGTACGGGCAGCAGCTCACCGCCGCCAACGTGCACTACTCGTTTGCCGGCTCGGACATCCTCGCCGCCCAGATCGAGCAGGGCGTCAAGCCGGACGTGTTCGCCTCGGCGAACACGAAGCTGCCGCTGATGCTCTACGCCAAGGGCCTCGTGGAGAAGCCGACGGTGTTCGCCGCCAACAGGCTCGTCATCGCCGTGCCCGCCGGATCGACGAAGGTCAAGAGCATCAGCGACCTCGAGAAGCCCGGGGTGACGATCGCGATCGGCTCGGCCACGGTCCCGATCGGCTCCTACACCCGGAAGGTGCTCGCCAAGCTCCCGCCGGCCGAGAGCAAGGCGGTTCTCGCCAACGTCCGCTCCGAGGAGGCCGACGTGAGCGGCATCGTCGGCAAGCTCAGCGAGGGCGCGGTCGACGCCGGCTTCACCTACGTGACCGACGTCGAGGCCACGCATGGCAAGCTGACCGCGATTCCACTCCCGGCGTCGCTACAGCCGGTCGTCGCCTACGGCGCCGCCGTCGTCAAGGGGACCGCCCATCCGAGCGAGGCGCAGCAGTTCATCGCCGGGCTGCTGAGTGGCCAGGGGCAGGCCGACCTCCAGGAGGCCGGCTTCCTGCCGCCGCCGAAGAAGTGATCCGGCGGGTCTGGTTCCGGCTGCTGCTCGGTGCCGCGCTCGCCGTCTCGCTGGTCTTCCTCGTTCTCCCGGTGGTGGCGATCTTCACCAACACCTCGCCCGGGAGGCTGATCGACAGCCTCAACGACCCGACGGTCACCGACGCGCTCAAGCTGAGCCTCGAGACGACGACGATCGCGGTCGTGGTGATCGTGCTCGTTGGCACCCCGGCCGCCTACCTGCTCGCCACGCGGGCCTTTCCCGGCCGCTCGGTGGTGATCACGCTGATCGAGCTGCCGCTCGTGCTCCCGCCGGCCGTCGCCGGCATCGGCCTGCTCGCGGCGCTCGGCAACGACGGGATCCTCGGCGGCGTTCTCAAGAGCCTGCACGTCGAGCTCGTCCTCCAGACCGCCGGCGTCGTCGTCGCCCTCATCTTCGTCTCGGCGCCGTTCTACCTCCGCCAGGCGCAGTCGGCCTTCCAGTCCGTCGATCGCTCGCTCACCGACGCCTCCCGGACGCTCGGCGTGAGCGAGGCGGCGACGTTCGTGCGCGTCGTCGTGCCGGTCGCCGTGCCCGGCCTCGCCGCCGGGCTCGCGCTCGCGTGGGGGCGGGCGCTGGGAGAATTCGGGGCGACGCTGATGTTCGCCGGGTCATTTCAGGGCATCACCCAGACCGCGCCGCTTGCCATCTACGACCAGTTCGCCACCAACTTCCCCGGCGCGCTCGCGCTCTCGGCGATCCTCGTCGCCGTGGCCGGCGCGCTGTTGCTCGCGGTCAAGCTCGTGCCCGGACAGGCGCTGAGCAATGCTGCGCGCTGAGCTCGCGAGAGCGACCGGGGCCATCGAGCTGGCCGCACGCTTCGAGGTGGCGCCCGGGCGTTGCCTCGCGCTCGCCGGGCCATCCGGCGCGGGGAAGACGACGATCCTCCGCTGCCTCGCGGGCACGCTGCGTCCGGACACCGGCCGGGTCGTCAACGGCGACGACGTGTGGATCGACACCGAGCGCGGGATCTTCCTCGCCCCCGAGGAGCGCCGCTGCGGCTACGTCTTCCAGGACTATGCCCTGTTCCCGCACCTGAGCGCGTGGCGCAACGTCGCGTACGGGATGCGCGCGATTCCGCGCCGCGAGCGCCGAGTGGCCGCCCGGGCGCTGCTCGACCGCTTCGGTCTCGGCGAACGCGCCGACGCCCATCCCGCGACGCTGTCCGGCGGCGAGCGCCAGCGCGTCGCCGTCGCGCGGGCGCTCGCGCTCGAGCCGCGGGTGCTCCTGCTCGACGAGCCCCTCTCAGCGCTCGACGCCCGCAGCCGCTCGGCGGCCACCCGCGAGTTGCTTTCGGTGCTGAAAGGCCTCGACGTGCCGGTCGTCCTCGTCACCCACGACTTCAACGAGGCCGCGCTGCTCGGTGACGAGGTCGGCGTGATCGATCACGGCCGGATCGTCCAACAGGGAACCCCGAGCGCGCTCGCCAGCGCCCCGGCGAGCGCTTTCGTCGCCGACTTCACCGGCGCCGTCGTGCTCACCGGAACCGCACGACGCAACGGCGACCTGACCGAGGTCGCGCTCGACGGCGGCGGCGTGGCGAGCAGCACGGACCTCGCGAGCGGGCGGGTCGGGCTGAGCGTCTACCCGTGGGAGATCACGATCGCGCCGGGCCTGGGTGAGAGTGACGAGTCGGCCCAGAATCGACTGCGCGTCCGCGTCGTCTCGATCACCGCGATCGGTAACCGGGTCCGCCTCAGCCTGAGCGCGTCCGACGGCGCCGACGTCGGCCAGGCGCTCGTGGCCGAGGTCACCGGCAGGGCGGCCGAGGATCTCCATCTCGAGGTCGGCCGCGAGGTGACCGCGAGCTGGAAGGCGACGGCCACCCGGCTCGTGCCCCTGTGAGTACGATCGGGCCTGCCGATGATCTCGATCACCACCAAGTCGCCGTATGCCCTGCGCGCGCTCGTCGAGCTCCATCGGCACGGCGACAACGGCCCGGTGCCGATCGCCGAGCTTGCCCGCCGCGGGGACATCCCCGTTCAGTTCCTCGAGCAACTGTTCGCGAGCCTGCGACGGTCGGGCGTGCTGCGCTCCCAGCGTGGGGTGAAGGGCGGTTACAGCTTCGCCCGGCCGGCGGCCGAGGTGACCGTGCTCGAGGTCGTCGAGCTGCTCGACGGCCCGCTCGGCCGCGACGCGACCGGGATCTTCGCCGACGCCGCCGCCGCCGCCCGCAAGGTGCTCGGCGACTCGACGATCGCGGACGTCGCCGAGGCCGAGGCACACACGGCGGGCTCGCCGATGTACTACATCTGAGCCCGAAAGCCCGAAAGCCCTGTTTTGCAGGGCTTTCGGTGTTCTAGGAGGGCGTTGCGCCAGGAATTGCGCGAGCGTGTCGACGAAACCGGCGCCGCGCGCCGCGCACTCCAAGGGACTCGATGCGGCGATCGGCCGGCAAGCCGGTCTCAAGTAGGCGGCAGGTTGACCCGACAACTAAGATTGAGGGGCCAATGCAGCTAACAAAGCAGCTTCACGTTCGAGTCCGATTTGAGGACGGGTCGTATTGGGCGACCGTTGACGAGTTCCCCGGGGTCTTCGGCGCTGGCGATGACCTAGAGGAGCTGCGTGAAAGCTTGGCTGAAGGTATTGCGCTGGTTCTGACGGATCCTGGCGAGGAGCCGCCGACGGTTCATCTTGACGAGCTTCACGCGGGCGAGCGGGTGTCGAGCGACACCGCCGAGCTCGTTCTCGCCTAGCCCCTCACCGCGCGCCATCACTCCGGCAGCAGCGCGCGCGCTACCGTCGTCAACCCGCGGGCCCGCTCAGCGTCGCTGTCGTCGCGCGGACCTGGCCGTGCTTGGGGTGCTTCAGGCGCGGATGGGACGCGGTGCTGCCGGTGCTGCCCAGCACGCACCCGGGCGGTTTGACGAGCGTGGCGCGCACGCTCGCCATGCCCATGAACTGGACCGGCTTGACGGCGGGTGAAGTGATCACCCCGGATGGAGCGGCGAGCGAGCCGGAGACCGCGCGACGCCGGCCGATCAGGTCGAGCGGATCCCCCCCGACGAAAAACCGGGCCCACCGTGTTCGGCGGGCCCGGTCCCTGCTCCAAGCTTGCGCCGCAGTGGCGGTACCCGTAAGCCCGCTGTTAGCGCTGCGGCGCCAATGACGCTTGCTTTCTACCTGTTTCAGGCATCGTCCAAACGTCACCTTTGCTCCGTTGTTGGCGTGAGGATTAAACGGGGCGGGGAGGACGTCACTCCCGCAGCGACCGGCCGGCGGCACGGAGGTCCGGTCGATTGGGCGGGGCGAGGGCGGTAACGTGTGGCCCCCGACGCCGCCCGCGGGCCGGCCCGCGTCACGCGTGTCAGAGATGCTCTCGTCCTCGAGTCAAGCTCAGGTGCCTGCCGCCGCGCCCCGCGAGCGGAGCGCGCCGCCGCCCAGTACCCGCGGCGGAGGGTCGGCGCGCCGGCAGCGGCCGTGGGATCGGGTCTCCCTGCTGTGGCGCGTGTTCGCGGCCAACACCGTCGTGTTCGTCGTCGCCGTGGCCGTCCTCGCGTGGACGCCGGTCACCGTTCACCGGGTGGCCACGCCGGGCGAGCTGGTCGTGCTGGCGATCGGGCTCGCCCTGATGCTCGCCGTCGACCTCATCCTGCTGCGGCGGGTGTTCGGTCCCCTGCGTCGGCTCACCTCGGTGATGACGGCCGTCGAGCCGGAGCAGCCGGGACGGCGGGCGGAGCTGCCGCCGGACGGCGCGGGTCGCGAGGTCGTCGCGCTGTCGAGCGCGCTCAACGCAATGCTCGACCGGCTCGAGGGCGAGCGGCGGGAGAGCCGCCGGCGGGCGCTCGCCGCGCAGGAGGCCGAGCGCACCCGGATCGCGCGCGAGCTGCACGACGAGATCGGGCAGACGCTGACGGCGATCGCCCTGCGCGCCCAGCGCGGGGGGGTCGACCCCGCGGCGCAGGCCGAGACGCTGAGCGAGATCGCCGGGACCGCTCTGCAGAGCCTCGACGACGTGCGCCGCATCGGCCGCGAGCTGCGTCCGGAGGCGCTCGACGACCTTGGGCTGATCAACGCGCTCATCGCGCTGTGCTCGCGCCTGGACCGGACTGGCGGCGTGCGCGTGCGACGCGACCTCGACTGGCAGGTGCCGACGCTGCCGGCCGACGTCGAGCTCGTCATCTACCGCGTCGCGCAGGAGGCGCTCACCAACGCGGTGCGCCATGCCGAGGCCGGCGAGGTGACGATGGTGCTGCGCCACGCCGCTGGCCGCGTCGTCCTCGCCGTCGCCGACGACGGCCGGGGGCTCCCCGCCGAGCGGCGCGAAAGCGGGCTGAGCGGCATGCGGGAGCGGGCGCTGCTGATCGAGGCCGAGTTCGAGGTCCGCTCCGCGCCCGGCCACGGGACGGAGATCAGGCTCAGCGTGCCAGCGGGCGTCGCGTCGGCATGAGCACCCCGCTGAAGACGCGCGTGCTGCTCGCGGACGACCATGCCGTCGTCCGCAGCGGGCTGCGCGCCGTGCTCGAGGGCGAGGCCGACATCGAGGTGGTGGCCGAGGCGGTCGACGGCGCCGAGGCCGTCGAGAAGGCGCTCGCGGGCGACGTCGACCTCGCCATCCTCGACGTGACGATGCCGCGGCTCACCGGCCTACAGGCGACGGCTGAGCTGCGCAGACGCAACCGCGACGTCCGCGTGCTCATCCTCTCCGTGCACGACAACGAGCAGTACTTCTTCGAGGCCCTGCGCGCCGGGGCCTCCGGCTACGTGCTCAAATCGGCGGCAAATCGCGACCTCGTCGACGCCTGTCGCGCGGCGATGCGGGGCGAGCCGTTCCTCTATCCGCAGGCCGTCACCGCGCTGATCCGCGAGTACCTCGACCAGGCCCGGCGCGGGGAGACGGCGCCCGAGGACCCGCTCACCCCGCGTGAGCGACAGGTCGTCAAGCTGATCGCCGAGGGCTACACCAGCGACGAGATCGCCGAGGAGCTCGTCATCAGACGCAAGACGGTCGACCACCATCGCGCGAGCATTCTCGACAAGCTCGGCATGCGCAACGTCGCCGAGCTCACGCGTTACGCGATCCGGCGCGGCCTGCTGGAGCCGTAGGGCCTCCCGGGGCCCCGGGCGCGGCACACGGGCAGAGATAGGGACTTTCACCTATGGCTGTCGGTCCGGTGGGCTGCGATCGTGACGCCCTATGGCTGAGCTGCGGATTCGCTTTCGACGTCCCGACTCGATGAGCGAGAGTGAACTGGCCGACTGGATCCGCCGGCGCGTGCGGGGGCGCGAGCCGTTGCTCGCCCGCACCCGACTCGACGGGTCTGACAACGAGACGCTGGTCTTGCGGGTGAGGGTTCCCCAAGCCAACTGGAAGCGACCGCGGAGCGACTCGGCGACGTGATGGCGGACAGGCGGCGGGGCACATCCCGGTGCCCCGCCGCCCGCCCGGGTGTGCGGCGGGGATCGGCTCGCGGTCCCCTGCCTCGGACGGAAGATAGGTAGAAGTACCGATGGCCGGTCCGGGGGATTTGAGGTTGGCTGCGCTCGTCCCCTTCGACGAGACATCCGGAGACCCGAGGCATGGCTGACCAGGATGGCGTCGCCATCGCATCCCTGAGGCACTCCCCAGCGCAGCGAACGGCCCGATGAGCCCGCCGGAGCGGCGGAGGACATTCAACGAGGCGGCGCACAAGCTCACGTCCGACCGTTCCGACGACGCCTCTGCGTCGCCGCCCGACGGTCTTCGCCGCAGCTTCAACGAGGCGGCGCACAAGCTCGGCTATTGGCCGGTCGCGACGGTGCCCAAGCCCGCGCCGGTGGGCGCCCCGCCCCAGGCCGACGGCGACGGTGAGCGCGACGTCGTCGCCCACGCCGGGCGCACGGTCCTCGCCCTCGGGGCGCTCGGCGTCGTCTTCGGGGACCTCGGGACGAGCCCGCTCTATGCCGAGCAGGTCATCTTCACCCAGCACGCGAATGCGGCTCACCCGACGGTCGCGGGCGTGTACGGAATCGTCTCGCTCATCTTCTGGACGCTGGTGATCATCGTCTCGGTCAAGTACGCCGGCGTCGTGATGCGCGCTCACAACCGCGGGGACGGCGGCGTCATGGCCCTGGCCGCGCTCATTCAGCGCCGCCGGGTGGGTCGCACGGCGCTGCTCGTCACTCTCGGCATCTTCGGCGCCGGGCTGTTCTTCGGCGACGGCATGATCACGCCGGCGATCTCCGTGACCTCGGCGGTCGAGGGACTCAACGTCGCCACGCCGGGGCTCTCCCATCTCGTCGTGCCCATCTCGCTCGGGATCCTCGTCGGCCTGTTCGCGATCCAGCGCCACGGAACCGGCGCCGTCGGCTGGCTGTTCGGGCCGGTCATCCTCGTCTGGTTCTCCGCCATCGGGCTGCTCGGCGCCCGCGAGGTGATCGCCCATCCCGGTGTGCTCGAGGGCCTCTCGCCGGTGTGGGGAGCCCGGTTCATCGTCGATCATGGCGTCGCCGCGTTCCTCACCCTCGGAGGCGTCGTACTCGCCGTCACCGGTGCCGAGGCGCTGTACGCCGATCGCGGCCACTTCGGGGCCGCCCCGATCCGCATGACCTGGTTCGGGATCGTGTTCCCGGCCGTGCTGCTCTCCTACCTCGGGCAGGGCGCACTCATCCTCGCCCACCCGCGTACGATCACCAATCCGTTCTATCTGCTCGTGCCGAGCTGGGGGCGGGTCGCGATGGTCTTCCTCGCCACCGGGGCGACGATCATCGCCTCGCAGGCCGCGATCACCGGCTCGTTCTCGATGGCCCGCCAGGCGGTGCAGCTCGGGTTCCTGCCCCGCCTGCGGATCAGTCACACCTCGAAGGTCGAGGGGCAGATCTATGTGCCACTCGTCAGCTGGGGCCTCGCCGTCGGAGTGGCGGCGCTCGTGCTCATCTTCCAGAAGTCGTCCTCGCTGGCCGACATCTACGGCGTCGCGGTCACCGGAACGTTCATCCTCGACACCGTCCTCTTCCTCGCCGTGGCCCGTGCGCTGTGGCACACCGCCACCTGGAAGCTCGTCCTCATCGGCAGCGTGTTCCTCACCGTCGAGGTCTCGTTCTTCAGCTCGAACCTCACCAAGATCGGGCACGGGGCCTGGATCCCGCTGTGCGCCGGGGTCGTCGCGGCGGTGGTGATGATCACCTGGCGCCGCGGGCGTGAGATCGTCACTCGCAACCGCGATCTGGAGGAGGGCCCGCTCGAGGACTTCCTCTACCAGGTGCGGATGGCCGACCCGCCGGTCCACCGGGTCCGCAACGTCGCCGTCTACCTGAGCCCGGGCAAGACGACGACGCCGCTGGCGCTCAAGGCCGACGTCGAGCACCACTCCGTTCTGCACGAGAAGATCCTGATCGTGTCGGTGGACTCGGTCAGCGTTCCCCACGTCGACGTCGCCGAGCGCTTCGCCATCGACACGCTCGGCAGTGGTCTGTTCAAGGTCATCCATGTCACCCTCCGCGTCGGCTACCAGGACCGCGCGGACGTGCCCGCGGCGCTCACCATGGCTCGCAAGCGCGGCCTGCTCGAGCGCAACCTCGACGTCGAGCACGCCTCCTACTTCGTCTCCCGGATCACGATCGCGCCGACCCGCGCGCCGGGCATGCGCCGCTGGCGCAAGCTGCTGTTCACGATGATGGCCCGCAACGCGGCCAGCCCGATCAGCCACTTCGGGCTGCCCGACGACCGCACGGTGATCGTCGGCTCGCACATCGGGGTGTGACCGAGCGCGGGCGGCTGGGCGCAGCTGCGGGGGCCTCGAATGCAGCCGTCGAGGCCGGTATCTCGTACCGTTGTCGGCAATGGCACGAATCCCGACCAACATTGCCGAGCACGTCGGGCGCACGCCGATGGTGCAGCTGGCCCGGATCACCGAGGGGCTCGACGCCGAGGTGTATGTCAAGCTCGAGGCGCTCAACCCCGGGGGCAGCGTCAAGGACCGGATCGGCGTTGCCATGATCGAGGCCGCGGAGCGCGAGGGCCTGATCGAGCCCGGGGTGACGACGATCGTCGAGGCGACGAGCGGTAACACCGGCATCGCCCTCGCCTTCGTGTGCGCGGCCAAGGGCTACGAGCTCGTGCTCACGATGCCCCAGGGCATGAGCCGGGAGCGCGAGAGCCTCCTGAGGCTCTACGGCGCCAGGGTCGAGGTGACCGAGTCGCTCGGAGGGATGAACGAGGCGGTCGACGCCGCCCGGGGGCTGGCCGACACCGGAAATGTCTTCCTGCCCGACCAGTTCTCCAACCCGGCGAATCCCGACGCGCACCGCCGCACGACAGGGCCGGAGATCCTCGATGCGCTCGACGGTCGGGTCGATGTGTTCGTGGCCGGCGTCGGAACCGGCGGGACGATCACGGGTGCCGGGGAGGTGTTCAAGGCGCGCAATCCGAACTGCCGGATCGTCGCCGTCGAGCCGCGCAGCTCGGCCGTGCTCTCCGGCGGGCGCCCCGGACCGCACAAGATCCAGGGCATCGGGGCCGGCTTCGTGCCCAAGGTGCTCAACCGGGCGATCCTCGACGAGATCATGCCCGTCGACGACGAGGTGGCGATCGACACCGCCCGGCTGATGTCGAGTCGCGAGGGCATCATCTGCGGGATCTCCGGCGGCGCGGCGGTCGCCGCCGCCCTCGAGGTCGCTCGGCGCCCCGAGTCACGCGGTGCCCGGATCGTGACGATCGTCTGCGACTCCGGCGAGCGGTACGTCTCGACCCCGTTCTTCGCCCCCTGAGGGGCGCGGACGGCGGCAGCTACGCTGTAGCCATGGGCGTCGTCACGCGGACCCTGGCGGAAATCCGGCGCGACGTCGCCGCCGCGCAGAGCCGGGATCCTGCCGCGGCGGGGGTCGGCACGTTCGAGATCCTCGCCACCTGGCCGGGGCTGCACGCGCTGCTCGCGCATCGCCTTGCCCACGCCCTCCAGCTCGCCGGCGTCCCCGTGCTGCCCCGGATCGTCGCCGCCGTGGCCCGCAGCATCACCGGGATCGAGATCCATCCCGCCGCTCGGATCGGCGACGACTTCTTCATCGACCACGGGATGGGCGTCGTGGTCGGTGAGACCGCGGAGATCGGCAATGACGTCACGCTCTACCAGGGCGTGACCCTCGGTGGCACCGGCTTTGCCACCGGCAAGCGCCACCCGACGGTGCAGGACAACGTGACGATCGGCTCGGGTGCCAAGCTGCTCGGCCCGATCACCGTCGGGCACGGCGCGAAGATCGGGGCCGGCAGCGTCGTCATCCACGACGTCCCACCCAACTCGACCGTCGTCGGCAACCCGGGGCACCCGGTGCGGGTCGAGGGGCGGCGCCCCGAGGGCCCCGACGCCGACTGGGTCCACCTGCCTGACCCGATCGCCGACGCCATCAAGGGCCTGGCCGGGCGGATCGCCGTGCTCGAGCGCGCGGTCGACGCGGTCGCCGGGCGCGCGGGCGCCGAGATCACCCCGCTGCGCCCGGCCCAGGACGACGGAGAGGAGCCGCTGCGCAGCCCGGACCGAGCCGTCGGTCCCAACCCCGCCGGCGGCTGAGAGCAGCTCTCAGAGGGCCGCTACGCGCGCGTTCAGCGCGGCGCCGTCTCGTGCGGGGGCTCGACGCCCTCGAGCGAGGAGGAGGGCAACGTATGCAGCGATGCGTCGGGATCGGCCATGTTGCGCCGTGCCCGGACGAGATACAGCGGCCGGCCCTTGACCTCGTCGTAGATGCGGCCGACGTATTCGCCGATGATCCCGATCGCGATCAGCTGAATCCCCCCGAGCAGCAGCACGGCGATCGTCACCGCGCCGAAGCCGGGCAGATAGGAACCGACGATGCGGAGCACGATGACCACGGGGATGGCGACGAACGCGAGCGTCGAGATCATGAACCCGAGCAGCGTGGCGAGCTGCAGGGGCCGGTGTGAGAAGGACGAGATCGCGTCGAGCGAGAACTTGACCATCTTCGGCAGCGTGTACTTCGTCTCGCCGGCGTAGCGCGGGTCACGCTTGTAGGGGACCGCCGCCTGGCGGTAGCCGACCCACACCGTCATCCCGCGCAGGAAGCGGTTGCGCTCGCGCATCGACAGCAGCGCGTCGAGCGCACGACGGTCGAGCAGCCGGAAGTCGCCCGAGTTCTGCTGGAGCTCGACCTGGGCGAGTTTGTCGAACAGGCGATAGAACCAGTGGGCGGTCGCGAGCTTGAAGCGGGACTCACCCTCGCGCTCCTCGCGGACCGCATAGACGACGTCACAGCCCGCGCGCCAATGATCGAGCATCCGCGGGATCAGCTCGGGCGGGTCCTGGAGGTCGGCGTCGAGCATGACCACGGCATCGCCACATGCGTGGTCGAGGCCGGCGGTGAGCGCGGTCTGGTGCCCGAAGTTGCGGGACAAGTAGACGATCCGCACGCGCGGATCGCCGGCGGCGATGCGGTCGAGCGCCTCCGAGGTCCCGTCGCTCGAACCGTCGTCGACGAGGACAAGCTCGAAGTTGAGCCCCTCGAGCGCGGTGCACACCCGACCGTAGAACTGGTCGATGAGCGCCTCCTCGTTGTACACCGGCGCGACGACGCTCAACAGAGTCAACGAGCGCGGCGCTTCGGTGGGGAGGGGGGAACGCTCATGACCGCATACTACGTCTCAGGCGATCACAGGCCGAAGAACGTCGCCGCGTGGGGGATGAAGCCGAGGAACTGGATCGCGGTGACGACCCCGGTGATGACCAGCGACGCGCGCCACAGCCGGCGGTCGGTCCCAAGCGCGACGAGCGGCATCAGCCAGGCGACGTACCACGGCAGCACCGAGCTCGCGGTGACAAGCATCGCGAGCGCCGCCCAGGCGGCCCCGTCGATCCAGTCGAGCTCGCCGCGCCAGACCTTGAGCAGCAGGTACGCGAGCACGGCAACGAAGGCGAGCCCGAGCAGCAGCCCGGTGAGATGGCCGATCCCGCCGAGCCCGAGGCGCGTGCTGATGAAGCCCGGGATGCTGTGCCAGTCGCCCTCGCTCTGCGTCTTCTGCAGCGTAGCTGGGAGATGCAGCGTGCCGTTGCCGAACTCCGCGATCCCGAGCGCGAACAGCGCGAGCGCGGCGCCGCCCGCGCCGACGAGCAGATTCCGTCGTCGGCGGCTGCCGCCGAGGCCCTCGGGGGCCGCCGCCGCGAACGGCAGCAGCAACCCGGCGGTGAGCTTCACCCCGGCGGCGACCATGAGCAGCGCACCGCCCGTGCGCTGGCGGTGGAGCAGGAGCGCATAGACGCCGGCCGCCATCCCGGCGAGCATCAGCAGGTCGTTGTGGCCCCCGCCGACGCCGTAGACGACGATCAGCGGGTTGAGACCGACGAGCGCGGCGGCCTTGACCGGGTCGACGCCGCGCAGCCGGGCGCTGTTCCAGACGAGCGCGACGGTGACGAGGCTCGAGACGACAGCGATCGCCTTGTAGGCGAGCGCGCTGGCGGCGATCGAGACGGGGCCGAGGACGTAGCTGATCGTCGTGAACACCGGCCCGTATGTGCTCGGGGTGTTGACCCACTTCGCTCCGATGAACGGGTACACCGGATCGAGCGCGATCAGGTGCGGCCCATGGAGATAGGGGTTCGCGCCATAGGTCGCCCACATGCGCGCGTAGGCCTGGTAGCTGAAGACGTCGGTCGACAGCAGCGGCGGCGCGAGCAGGACGACCGCGTTGAGGGCGGCGATCGTCATCAGCACCGCGCGTCCGGAGAGGCGGTCGGCGGCGCGCACCGCGAGCACGTAGCAGACGAACATCGCGGTCATCGCCGCGGTGACGCCGCCCCAGCCGATGTTCAGCCCGGTGACGCCGAACGGGCCGGCGAGCCACTTCGGGATCGGCCGGACCGACTCCGGCAGCAGCGCATCGGTGCTCGAACCCGCGATCGCGACGAGCAGGCCGGTGAGCAGCAGCCCGCCGAGGCCGACGACGCCAAGGCGGGCACGGGCGCCCGCGAGCGGCAACGTGCCGCCCGTACGGGGGGCGCGAGATCGGAGATCGAGGGCGCCGGTCTGAGGCGTTGCGCCTAGCGGACCGTGGACGCTCACATTCGAGATGATGCCCGCAGGGCAGGCGGATGCGGTTTCAGCAACATTGAGATCAGGTTAGGACGTCGACTCTAGGGTCGTGCCGAAGCCCGAGCGGGCGCCGGTGCGGAGGGCACCGCGGCCCGCGCGCTGCGTCGCAGGCGCGGCACGAGGAACATCGCCTCGATGGCGATCTTCGACGACATCTTGCTCGAGCCTGCGGCGCGATCGCGAAACACGATCGGCACCTCGACGACCTTGAAGCCGGCGAGGATCGCGCGGTAGGTGACCTCGATCTGAAACACGTAGCCCTCGGCCCGCACGCTCTCGAGGTCGATCGCCTCGAGCACCGCCCGCCGGATGCACTTGAAGCCGCCGGTCAGATCCTGGACCGGGACGCGCAGGATCGTCCGCGCGTACAGCCCGCCGCCGCGGGAGATCAGGCGTCGCGTGAGCCCCCAGTCACGCACGCCGCCGCCGGACACGTAGCGCGAGCCGAGCACGAGGTCGGCGTCGGCGGCCGCGCTCAGCAGGTCGCCGAGGTAGCGCGGGTCGTGGGAGAAGTCGGCATCCATCTCGATGACGAACTCGGCCCCCCCGGCCAGCGCGGTGGCGAAGCCGGCGAGGTATGCCTGCCCGAGGCCCTCCTTCCCGGGGCGGTGGAGCACCTCGACGACGGTCAGCTCGGCCGCGAGGCGGTCGGCGATCTCGCCGGTCCCGTCAGGCGACCCGTCGTCGACGATCAGCAGCCGGTAGGCATGCGGCGCGACGCGAGCGAGCTCGGCCGACACCGCCCGGACGATCGACTCGACGTTCTCGGCTTCGTTGTACGTGGGGATGACGACCCAGACCTGGGCGGACATGACGTGTGAGGGTAGTGGCAGAAGTCCCGCTAGGATGTTCCGAGCTTCTCCGGGGACTGCGTTCACGCGCGCGCGGGGAGGTGATGAGCCGGGCGACGACGCTCGCGCGGCTCCGTGCAAGGGGCAGTCGAATGGCCGATGGCGTCACCGCATTACCGAGAGCACCCCGTCCACCGGGCTTCACCCGGCCGGACGTGCGTCGGCGCAGCAACGAGCCTCAGCACCGCCGCCGCCGTGCGTTCGCGCTGATCGCCGTCGCGGTCA
This sequence comes from uncultured Solirubrobacterales bacterium, assembly GCA_963755955.1. GTDB lineage: Bacteria > Actinomycetota > Thermoleophilia > Solirubrobacterales > Solirubrobacteraceae > Palsa-465. The sequence goes on along the minus strand of CAVWLZ010000024.1, from coordinate 134,456 downwards.
TCGTCGCGATGGTGCTGATCGCGGTGAGCACCGGCGGCATGCCGGTGGCCCGGGTCGCGGCCCACGAGACGCCCGGCTTCTTCACCCGCATTGAGACGCTGGCCGGGAACGGTCCGGGCTCCTTCTCCGCCGCGGAGGCGACGGCCGAGAACGCGGCCGTCACGCGGACCCTCGGCTCGATGCCGTACGTGCGGGTCGCCGGCGCCCAGCACAGGGAGATGGCGCTCACCTTCGACGACGGCCCGGGCCCGTACACGCCCGCGGTGCTATCGGTGCTCGAGCGGGCCAACGTGCCGGGCACCTTCTTCGAGGTCGGCGTCGAGGAACGCTATTTCCACACCGCGACCTCGCGGATCGTCGCCGACGGGTACCCGATCGGCGATCACACCGAGAGCCACCTGCCGATGTCGCACCTCTCAGCCGCCGACCAGCGGACCCAGCTGCTGACCCAGATCTCGCAGGTCGCCAACTACGGCGCTTCGTTCCCGCGCTTGTTCCGGCCGCCGTTCGGCCTGTGGGACGCGACGACCCTGTCGATCCTGCGCAAGTTCAAGATGCTGATGGTCCTGTGGACGATCGATACGAGCGACTACCGCGAGCCGGGGGTCGACGCGATCGTCCACAGTGTCCTCTCGGGCGCACGGCCGGGCGCAATCGTGCTGCTCCACGACGCGGGTGGCAACCGCTCGGAGACCGTCGCGGCGCTGCCGAGGATCATCGCCGGCCTGCGCGCTCGCGGCTACACGCTCGTCACCGTCCCGAAGCTGCTGCTCGACAACCCCCCGCCGGCCAACCAGCAGATCGTCGGCCTCCTCGGGTCCGGCGGTTAGCGCTCCGGCCCGCGTCGCCGACGGGCGCGGTGGTGCGACGGCCGCTCAGCGGCGGAAGTAGGCGACGCGGTTCCAGCTCGGCTCGGGCGCGAGCTCGATCGGCTCGCCACCGCGGTGGGGCTGGATGTAGACGAAGCCGCTCGTGTCCTCGTCGAAGACGATGTCGAGCTCGCCTTCCTTGACCCGCTGATCGAGCCACGCGCTCCGGAAGATGAGCCGTCGCAGCCAGTGCACCAGGGAGCGCTCGGAGGGCCCGACCAGCTCCGGCCAGCAGTCGTTGACGTGCTCGCCGAGGGCCGAGGCGGGGTCGGTGACCTCGCCGTTGACCACCAAGTTGATCAGGTCCTCCGCCTCGTCCTCCTCGACCGACCCGCTGAGGAACCCGAGCTTGCGAGCAGCCTGCTCACAGCGCTCGCGAAAGTCGCGTTCGTTGAACGTGAATCGCAGCTCGCCGTATTCGAGCACGAAGTCTTCGCCGGAGCTGTAATTCCCGCGTCGGTACATAGCAGCGTCGGCATCATATGCCGGAATCCTGCCTCGCCGCAGCGCCTGAACAGGATGTTGCAGAAGCGGTGCAGATCAGGGTGCGAGGCGGCTCCGAAATGCCGATTTGAGGGGGCCGCCCGGCGCCCACCGGCCGATGATGCCCGATCGTCGCGATGGCTGTCGTGGCCATGGGGGCGAGAAAGAATTCCTGCAGGCTCTAGGGAACATGGACGAATCTGCCGCGACCATCCTGCTCGTCGAGGACCACCTGCCGACGCAGGTGTTCCTCGCCGACAATCTCACCGCCGACGGCTACCGGGTGCTCGACGCGGCGACCGTCGAGCAGGCGTGCGTACGCCTCGAGTCCGATTATCCCGACCTCGCGCTGCTCGACCTCGGTCTGCCCGACGGCGACGGTCTCGACCTGCTGCGACGGATCCGCGGCGCCGATCGCATCGCCGATCGGGTCGATCCCGATCTCCCGGTCCTCGTCCTCACCGGCCGCGCGAGTGAGCTCGACCGCCTGCGCGGCTTCGACCGCGGGGCGGATGACTACGTCACGAAGCCGTTCTCCTACCCGGAGCTCCACGCCCGGATCGTCGCCCTCCTCCGCCGCGGCGGGCGTCGCCCCGGGGGGAGCCGGATCCGGATCGGGCCGCTCGAGCTCGACGTCCTCGCGCGACAGGTGTGGCTGCACGGGCAGGCGGTCGCGCTGTCCAAGAAGGAGTTCGCGCTGCTGCGTGCCCTCGCCGCCGACCCCACCCGGGTATTCACGCGTGAGGAGCTGCTCCGCGGCGTGTGGGGCTTCCGCGCGCTCGGGACGACGCGCACGCTCGACTCCCATGCCTGCCGGCTGCGGCGCAAGCTCGCCGACGCCGGTGGCGGCTACGTCATCAACGTGTGGGGTGTCGGCTACCGGCTCCTCGACGGCGGCGTCGAATGATCAGGGCGGTGCTGAGCGACGGCGGGTGGCCACTCGCCGCGGTCGGCGTCGCTGCCCTCCTGCTCGTCCGCCGCCGCGCGGCCGTCCGCGCCGAGGCCCTGGCGCGGGCGCTGCACGAGCTGCGCGGACCGCTGACCGCGGCGCGGCTCGGGCTCGCTTCGGGGGCGCGGACCGGCGAGCTCTCGCCCGCGCGGCTGCGCGCAGTCGACCTCGAGCTCAAGCGGGCGGCGATCGCGCTCCAGGACATCGGCGAGCTGCGCCGCGGTGCCCGGCGTCCGGGGCGCCCGGGGCCGTTGGCGGGCCGGGCATTCGATGTCGGTGAGCTGCTCGGCGACTCCGTCGAGGCCTGGCGGGCCGCCGCCGAGGCGCGTGGCGCGCGGCTCGCGTTCGAATGGCACGGCGGCGCCGCGATCGTGCGCGGCGAGCGCGTCCGGCTTGCCCAGGCGACCGGCAACCTCATCCACAACGCGATCGAGCATGGGGGAGGGGTGATCGAGGTCTGCGGCCGTTCCGGCCTCGACCTCGTGCGTATCGAGGTGACCGACGGCGGTCGGGGACTGCCCGCACCGGTGGCCGAGCTGGCCCGGCGACCGCGCGCCGGGCGGGGGCTCCACGGACGCGGGCTGGCCATCGCCTGCACGATCGTCGCGGCCCACGGAGGCCGGATCGCCGCCGCGCCCTCGCGGCGTGGGGCAAGGGTCCTGCTCGAGCTGCCGCTCGCCGGAGCGGCTGCACCCGCCGCGCCGCTGCCGGGCGAGGACCGCCCCGGCGCCTGAGCGGGCCAGGCGCCCGCAAGCGCCCCGGGGGCCCGAGCGCGGCCCGGCGCCCGCAAGCGCCCCGGGGCGCCTCCCACAACCTCCCACCCGCGAGGCACACCGCACGGACGGAACCGGGCTCAGGTTGCAAGCCCGCGCCCGTTCGGCGGAGCTGCAGCCGATCGTGCGCGGCCGGCGGCCCCTCCGCTGCGTCTCCCACCACCCGGAAACCGCCGCCGGGACGGGGATTTGCCCCCCGAATGGAGCGACAGAGAAGGAAAGTGGGGAAATGTGTGAGAAATGAGTTGCAGAGTGGGAGGGAGTGGGTTACAGTGCCCGACGCATGCAGAACCCGGGTGGCAGGGCTCCTCCCACCCAGCCACCCGGGTTCGAACTTCGGTCAGACGAATGAGAACCCTTGATCTTCCGCGGAACCTTCGAACACGCGCTCGACGCGAAGCACCGGCTGACGGTGCCGGCGAAGTTCCGCGCTTCGCTCGCCGGTGGCGTCGTGCTCGCCGCCTCGCACGAGGTCGTGCCCGGCTCGGCGCGCTCTGTCTCCATCTGGACGCCCGACGCGTACGAGACGTTCACCGCGCAGACGCTCAGCGGCATGAATCCGCTCTCGCCCGCCGCCCGCGAGCTCAAGCGCTTCTTCTTCAACTCGTCGTTTGACAACGAACTCGACTCCGCCAACCGTCTGATGATCCCGCCGACCCTGATGCGCTACGCCGGCCTCGACAAGGACGTGATCGTCACCGGCTCGGGGGAGTGCATCGAGGTCTGGGACCGCGCGGCGTACGACACGTACCGCGAGGACGTCCTCACCCGAATCCCCGACATCGCGGCGAGACTTGGCGACACTGCTTGACATGACCCAGACGCACATCCCGGTTCTCGCAGGAGAACTGGTTGATCTGCTCGACCCCCAGCCGGGGGAGACCGCCGTCGACTGCACCTTCGGCGGCGGCGGCCATGCCCGCCTGCTCGCCGGGCGGATCGGTCCGGCCGGCACGCTGATCGCGATCGATCGCGATCCCTGCGCCGAGGATCGGTTCGCCGAGCTCGCCGCCGAGGTCTCCTGTCACACGCGGTTCATCCGCGCCGACTTCGTCACCGGCCTGCATCAGCTCCTCGACGAGGGGCTGCTGGCCGACATGGTCTACCTGGACCTCGGGATGTCCTCGATGCAGGTCGACACCTGGGTGCGCGGCTTCTCCTACGCCTACGACGCCCCGCTCGACATGCGGATGGACCCCGACCAGGACCTCACCGCACAGGAGATCGTCAACGCCTGGGATGAGCGCCGTCTCGCCCGGCTGCTGCGGGAGTACGGGGAGGAGCGCTACGCCGGCCAGATCGCGCGGGCGATCGTCCGCACCCGCCGTCGCGAGGAGCTGACCACGACCCATCAGCTCGTCGACACGATCAAGTCGGCGATCCCCGTCCCGGCCCAGTTCGCCGGCGGCCATCCCGCGCGACGCACCTTCCAAGCGCTGCGGATCGCGGTCAACGACGAGCTCACCCAGCTCGACGAGGCCCTGCCCGTCGCTTGGGAGGCGCTGAGGACCGGCGGCCGACTCGCTGCCATCTCCTTCCACTCGCTCGAGGATCGGCGCGTCAAGCGCTTCCTCGTCGCCCGGGCGCGCGGGTGCATCTGCCCGCCGGAGATTCCCATCTGCGTCTGCGGACGGGAACCCGAGGCGGAGCTGCTGACCCGTCGCGCCGTCGCGTCCACGCCGGGGGAAGTCGCGTCCAATCCACGATCCAAATCAGCGCACCTGCGTGCCGCACGAAAGCTGGAGGTCGAAGGGGAATGACGCCCGCAGCCACGACGCCCGCAGGCCGGGCCGCGTCGAAGAAGTCCGCCGGCCGCGCCTCGACGACGCCCTCCGCTCGCGCAACCACCCCTTCCGGGCGCGCGACGACCCCCGCTGGCCGTGCCGGGACGCCCCGGCCCGTGCGCGCTGCCGGGACTGCGGCCGCCGCGCGGAGCGCCGGTGCCACGCACACCGCGCCCGCTGCTCCCGGGCATCGCCGCACCGTCACCAAGCCGACCGCGCCCCGCTCCCCTCGCCGTGTCTCGGGTCCCGTCCGGGGCAAGGCCGCCGGCGCGACGCTCGATCCGCCGCGCCGCAGTACCCCGCGTCCGCGGATCGCGCTGCCCAAGCGCTCGCGCCGCCAGGCTGAGCGTCCCGCGCTGCCCCTGGGGGCGCGCGCCGTCCGGTTCGTCCGGCGCCTGCCCGATCATGTGGTCCTTGACAGGCTCCTGCGTGGTCGCGCCTGGATTCCGGTGCTCGGTGTGATGCTCACCGGGATTGTCTTCATGCAGGTCGAGGTGCTCAAGCTCGGCGCCAGCATGGGGCGCTCAATCGAGGCGAGCAGCGCGCTGCAGAGCCGCAACGATCTCCTCCGGGCTAGCGTCGCCCGCCTCGCCGACGACCAGCGCATCGAGCGTCTCGCCGCCGGCCAGGGGATGGTCATGCCAGGTCCGGCGGGCGTCGGCTTCCTGCACGCCGGGGCTGCGGACTCCGTCGCGAAGGCGGTCGCGGGCATCCACACGCCGGATGCCGCCGGGTTCCTGGCGCTGACGACCTCCAACGGCGCGGTGGCCACCGCGGCCGCGGCGGGGACGAGCGCCACGGGCACGACGGCGGCGGGCGCGGGTCTCGGCACGACGGCCACCGGCGTCAGCGGCACGACAGTCGCCTCCGGCGCGCCGACAGCCGCCCAGACCCCGGCCGCGCCGACGAGCGCCTCCCCGACGATCGTCACTCCAACGACGACCGCCCCAGCGACCGTCGCCCCGACGACGGCCGCGCCGACGACCTCGGGGGCGCCCACCGGCGCCGCGGCCACCGGCGTCGCCGCCGCGACAACCACCGGCACCACATCCGGCGGCTGACGAGATGGTCGATTCCGCCGCCGTGGGCACCGACTAGTGGGTCGCTGACGACGCGATGGGCTTGATCGACCGCCGAATCGGAGCCCTCTTCCTCGTCTTTCTCGCGCTGCTGGTCGCGGCGCTGATGCGCGCCACGTATCTCGGAGCGGTCAAGGCGGGGACGCTTCAGCAGGCCGCCCAGACCCAGCAGGTCGAGACCCTGACCGTGCCCGCTGAGCGGGGCGCGATCACCGATCGCAGCGGGGTCGAGCTCGCGATCAGCGAGTCGGCCGACGACATCGCCGCGGACCCGTACCTGATCAAGGACCCGCTCGCCGTCTCGACCGAGCTCGCGCCGCTGCTCCAGCGCCCGCAGACGACGCTGCTCGCGCTGCTCTCCAAGCGTCACACCGGCTTCGTCTACCTCGCGCACGAGGTGCCGGGGGATCGCGCTGCGACGATCGCCAAGCTGCGAATCAACGGCCTGACGATGGTCCCCCAGATCACACGGGTGTATCCGCGCTCGTGGGCGGCGTCGCAGGTTCTCGGCAGCGTCGGCTGGGGCGATCGCGGCCTGAGCGGCGTCGAATACCGCTATGACATCCCGCTCCGGGGGCTCGACGGGATCCGCCGAATCGTCAACGACGCGATCGGCCAGCCGATCTCGGTCGACGAGCTGCGCCCCACGCGTCCCGGCAAGACCGTGCAGCTGACGATCGACGCTGCCCTCCAGGACGAGGTCGAGCAGGTGCTCGCCGGCGTCGGGGCGCAGTACTCGCCCCGCGGCGCGACGGCGATCGCGATGGATCCCAACACCGGCGACATCCTCGCCCTCGCCAACTGGCCCCGGGTCAACGCCAACGATCCCTCGGCCGCCCCGGGCTACGCCAACGAGGATCGCGCGGTCGGCTTCACCTACGAGCCTGGGTCGACGTTCAAGGCGGTGACGGTGGCCGGAGCGATCCAGGACGGCGTCGTCAGTCCGAGCACCCAGTTCGGGGTCCCACCCGTGCTGCAGGTCGCCGATCGCCAGATCCACGATGCCGAAGCCCACGGCGCCGAAACGCTCTCGGTCGCCGACATCCTTCGCGTGTCGAGCAACATCGGCGCTGACGAGATCGGCATGAAGCTCGGAGCGCAGCGCTTCGACTACTGGGTCCACCGCTTCGGCTTCGGCTCGCCGACCGGGATCGATCTCCCCGGCGAGGAGCGGGGCATCGTCCTGCACTACGCCCAGTACTCAGGCTCGTCGATGGGCAACCTGCCGATGGGCCAGGGCGAGTCGGTCACGCCGATCCAGATGGCGACGGCGTACTCGGCGATCGCCAACGGCGGCATCCTGCGTCCGCCGCATATCGTCCAGTCGGTCGGTGGCAAGCCCACGAAGCCGCCGGCGGGCCATCGGATCGTCTCGACGGCGACGGCCGCCGCGCTGCGCGGCATGCTCCGCGGCGTGTTCGCCGACGGCGGCACCGCATCGGGCGCGGCGATTCCCGGCTATGACCTGGCGGGCAAGACCGGCACCGCCAACGTCGTCGTTCATGGCCAGTACTCCCAGACGGCGTACATCGCGTCGTTCATCGGCTTTGTCCCCGCCAACCACCCGCGGCTGCTCGTCGCGGTCATGGTCGACGAGCCGCAGGGCTCGGTCTACGGCGGCTCGGTCGCCGCCCCGGCGTTCCAGAAGATCGTCGGCTGGGCTGTGCCCTATCTGGGCATCTCACCGCGCTAGCTAGCGGCGCGTCATCGTGCACACCCAGGTCACGATCGGCATCTCGAACGCTCCGCCCGCGCCGTCGACCGCCGCGGAGATCGCGTCGAGCAGGACCGCACGCCGCGCGGGCTCCATCAGGATGTGGTCCTGGTGCGTGCCGAGCAGCTGCAGATACTCCTCGGTCGAGTAGGGCTGCGCCCAGCGGTAGCCGCTGACCCGCGGATCGGCGAACCACGTGCGCGCCGTCATGCCCGTGCGCCAGGTGTCGAGACGCTCGGGCCGGCTGTCCGGATGCATGGGGAAGTCGGCGCGCAGCTCCGGGATGTGGGCCCGGTAGACGGCGCTGAGGGCCGGCTGCAGCGCGCAATGGGGCCAATCGGGGAAGTTCCACATCGCCGCGAGCGTGCCACCGGGCACGAGCGCCTCCGCCGCTCGCTCGTAGCCCACCGCCGGGTCGACCCAGTGCCACGCCTGGGCACTGACCACGAGCCGGCGGCGCTCGGGTGGGTGCCAGTGCTCGAAGTCGCTCGTCACGAATTCGACGTCGGCGTCCCCGGCCAGGCGCCGGCGGGCGACGCCGATCATCGCGGCGCTCGGCTCGATCGCGGTCACGCCGTAGCCGCGAGCGGCGAACAGGACCGTGGCCTTGCCGGTACCCGCCCCGACCTCGTAGATCGGCGCCGGGGGGGTCAGCCCGGCTGCGGCGAGGATCGCGCTGACCGCGGCGTCCGGGTAGCTTGGCCGGGCCTCGTCGTAGAGGTCGGCCACCCGGCCGAAGGCCAGGCGCCGGGCATCGACGGGGTGGCTGGGCTCGGCCATGGGCTGAGTCTGACAACAGGAGTACTCTGACCGCGTGGGTTCAGGGGAAAATGGCACGGTTGTGCGTGGGCACGGGATCGTCCGGCGCTACGGGGAGGGAGCCACCGCCGTCGACGCCCTCCGCGGCGTCGATCTCACCGTGACCGCGGGCGAGCTCGTCGCCGTCATGGGCCCATCGGGCTCGGGCAAGTCGACGCTCATGCACACCCTCGCCGGTCTCGACAAGCCGAGCGAGGGAACGGTGACGGTTGCGGGCACCGAGATCACCGCGCTCGACGACGCCAAGCTCACCCTCATCCGCCGCGAGCACATCGGCTTCGTCTTTCAGTTCTTCAACCTGCTCCCGATGCTGACCGCGGAGGAGAACGTCACCCTGCCGCTGGCCATCGCCGGTGAGCGGCCCGAGCCCGGGTGGCTCGAAGAGCTCCTGGACAAGACCGGCCTCGCCGCTCGCCGCAAGCACCGGCCCGCCGAGCTCTCCGGCGGCGAGCAGCAGCGCGTGGCCATCGCCCGCGCCCTCATCTCCAAGCCGACGATCCTGTTCGCGGACGAGCCGACCGGCAACCTCGACTCGAAGACCGGCGGGGAGATTCTCGATCTGCTCCGGGACTCCGCCGACGCCTACGGCCAGACGATCGTGATGGTCACCCACGACCCGCGCGCCGCGTCGATCGCCGACCGGATCCTGTTCATCGCCGACGGCAGGATCGTCAACGAGCTGACGGGAGCGAGCGTCGCCGAGGTGCTCGAGGTGATCAGCACCCTGCAGTCATGACCCGGGTCGCGCTCAAGGGGCTGCTCGGACGCAAGGTGCGCGCCTCGCTCACCGCGGTGGCGATCATCCTCGGCGTCGCGATGGTCAGCGGGACCTACGTCCTCACCGACACGATCAAGTCGGCGTTCACGACGGTGTTCGACACCGTCTATCAGCACAGCGACGCCGTCGTCACCGGCAAGAGCGCGATCAGCAGCGACAACGGCGGCAACGGCAGATCGCTGCCACCGTCGCTCCCGGAATCGCTCGTCGCCCAGGTCCGCGCGCTCCCCGGCGTCGCCCAGGCCGCCGGCGGGATCTCCGACCGGGCCCAACTCGTCGGTCACAACGGCAAGGTGATCTCTCACGGCGGCTCGCCGGGATTGGCCAACAGCTACAGCCCGGCCGGGCAGCGCTTCAACCCACTCACCCTCACCGCCGGCTCCTGGCCGACGGGCCCCGGCGAGATCCTCATCGACTCGAACACCGCGACCACGAACCATTTCTCCCCGGGGCAGACGATCGGGGTCGTCATCTCCGGCCCAGAGCGGCAATTCCGGATCACCGGTGTGGCCAAGATTGGCGGCGTCTCCTCACTCGGCGGCACGACGCTGTCGGTGTTCGCGCTCGCGGTCGCCCAGCAGCTCTTTCACAAGCGCGGCCTCGTCGACACGATCGACGTCGCCGCGTCCAAGGGGACGAGCCCGAATCAGCTCGTCAAGGAGATCAAGCCGCTGCTCCCGCCCAACGGCCAGGTCCGGACCGGCCAGGCGCAGGCCCAGCAGGCGAGTAAGGACATCGGCGGCTTCCTGAACATCATCAAGGACTTCCTCCTCGCGTTCGGCGGAATCGCGCTGTTCGTCGGCAGCTTCGTCATCGCCAACACGCTGTCGATCACCATCGCCCAGCGCACGCGTGAGCTGGCGACGATGCGGACGCTCGGCGCGACCCGCCGGCAGGTGCTCGTCTCGGTGATGCTCGAGGCGCTCGTGATCGGGGTCCTCGCGTCGGTCGTCGGGCTGTTCCTCGGGCTCGGATTGGCCAAGGCGCTCAACCAGCTGTTCGTCTCCGCCGGCATCGACCTGCCGCAGGCGAGCACGGTGTTCGCGACGCGCACGATCATCGTCTCGCTGCTCATCGGCATCGTCATCACGCTGCTCGCCGCGCTGCGCCCGGCGCTGCGCTCGACCCGCGTGCCGCCGATCGCGGCCGTCCGCGAGGGCGCGGCCCTGCCGCCCACCCGGCTCGCCCGCCTTGGCTACTTTCCGGCCGCGGTGACGATTGTGCTCGCGCTCGTGCTCATGCTGATCGGGCTGTTCGCCGGCGGCCTGTCGACCGGTCCGCGGCTGCTCGCCATCGGCTTCGGCACCCTCGTGCTGTTCCTTGGCGTGACGATGCTCGCGCCCCTGCTCGTCCCGCCGCTCGCCCGCGTCCTCGGCTGGCCGGCGACGCGCTATGCGGGGGCGGCGGGGACCCTCGCCCGCGGCAACGCCGTGCGCAATCCCTCGCGGACGGCCTCGACGGCGTCGGCGCTGATGATCGGCCTGACGCTCGTGACCCTCGTCGGGGTCCTTGCCGCCGGGCTGAAGTCACGCTTCAGCGACTCGGTCAACCAGGTGTTCGTGGCCAACTACGCGCTCACCTCGACCGACAACTTCACCCCGCTCGGCGTCGCCGCCTCGACCGCCCTGCGGACCGTGCCCGGCGTCGAGGTCGTCTCCGGCGTGCGGGCGGGGGAGGGCCGGGCGTTCGGCTCGCACGTCACCGTCACCGGCGTCAGCCCGGGCATCAGTCAGGTGATCAAGGTCGACTGGACGCACGGCAGCCCACTGACGCCCGGCCAGCTCGGCGCGACCGGCGCGTTCGTCAACCACGACTACGCGGCGGCTCAGAAGCTCCACGTCGGCTCACCGCTCCTGCTCGAGACCCCGACCGGGAGGATCCTCCGGCTCCGGCTCGCCGGGATCTTCAGTCCCCCCAAGGGGGGCTCGCCCTACGGAGACATCACCGTATCCACGGCGACGTTCGACGCCAACTACCAGAACCCGGAGAACCTCTACACGTTCGTCAACATCCAGGGCGGCGTGACGGCCGCGAACACGGCCAGGCTCAACCAGGCCCTCAGCACCTTCCCGGACGCGAAGCTCCAGACGAAGTCGCAGTTCACCGCGAACCAGCTCAGGGGTCTCGACACGCTCCTCAACCTTCTCTACGTACTGCTCTCGCTATCGATCCTCGTCAGTCTGTTCGGGATCGTCAACACGCTCGTGCTCACGGTGTTCGAGCGCACCCGTGAGCTTGGGATGCTGCGCGCGGTCGGCATGACCCGCCGCCAGGTGCGCAGCATGATCCGCAACGAGAGCATCATCACCGCACTGCTCGGCGCCGCCCTCGGGATCCCACTTGGGGTGGCGCTCGCGCTGATGGTCGGCGTCGCGATCAAGTACCCGGCCTTCACGATCCCGGTCGGCACCCTCGTCGTGTTCGTTATCGCCGCGATCATCGCCGGCATCCTCGCCGCGATCATCCCGGCCCGGCGCGCAGCCCGCCTCAACGTGCTTGCCGCCCTCCAGTACGAGTAGCGCAGGCAGGGAGACAGCACCGCAACGGGATTTTCGTGATCATCGTGACCATGAGCATCTGCCGGTTCCCCGCCTGACCGTGCGCCGGGTCCTGACGCTGCCGGTGTTCCGCCGGCTCGCCGTCGCCTACGGGCTCAACGAACTGGCCACGCAGATCGCCGCCGTCGTCCTCGTGGTGCTCGTCTACCAGAAGACGGGCAGCGCGGTCGGCGCCGCGGTGTTCTTTCTCTGCACGCAGTTCGCACCGGCGATCTTCGGTCCGAGCATCGTCACCCGGCTCGATCGCCGTCCGCCCGGCACCGTGCTACCGGCGATCTACGGGGTCGAGGCCGTCCTCTACGGGCTGCTCGCGGCGCTCGTCGCGTCCGGGGTTGCCACGGCGCCGATCCTGCTTCTCGCCTTCGTCGACGGGATCCTCGCCCTCGCGGCCCGCTCCCTGGCCCGCACGGCGAGCGTCGCGGTCACCACGCCGCAGGACCTCCTGCGCGAGGGCAACGCGTTCCTCAGCGGCCTCTTCTCGGTCTGCTACATGGTCGGGCCGGGCGTCGCCGGTCTGCTCCTGCTGATCGTCCCGAAGTGGGCCGCGCTCGTCGTCGTCGCCGGCGCCTTCGCGCTCATCACGATCGTCCTCGTCTTCGCCCGCGGACTGCCGAAGCTGCCGGTGGGCGCCGAGGATGAGCACTGGAAGCTCCGGGACGGGCTGCGGCACTTCTGGAGGCAGCGTTACCTACGCAGTTTCCTGAGCCTGCGCACGGTCGCGCTGATCATCTTCACGATCTCGATCCCCGTCGAGGTCGTACTCGCCGACAAGACGCTGCACGCCGGGGGCGAGGGCTACGCCTGGCTCCTGACCAGCTGGGGGGCCGGGACGGTGCTCGGCAGCGTCATCTTCTCGGTCGGGCGTCACGCGCGTTCGTGGATGATGCTCTCGCTCGCCGCGCTGCTGCTCGGGATCGGGTTCCTCGTCATGGCGCTCGCCCCGACGCTCGCCGTCGCGGCGGTCGGTGCCATCTTCGCCGGGACCGGCAACGGCGTCGATGCCGTCTCCTCGCGGACCTGGCTTCAGGAGGCGGTCGAGCCGCGCTGGATGGCGCTGGCCATGGCCCTGAACGAATCGATGTGGACGGCGCTGCCCGGCACCGGAGTGCTGCTCGGCGGCATCATCGCGGTGCTCGTCGGCGCGCGTGTGACCTTTGCCATCGCCGGCGTGGGCGCGTTGCTGCTCGTCGTCGTGATCTGGCTCGTGCTGCGGCCTCAGGAGGCTCGCCGCGCGGCCGGGAACTCGGCCGCCGAAGCCCGCACGGCCACCGACAGATCCGCAACTGAGGCTCGCGCTGCGACCGACAGACCGGCCGCAGATCCTCTTTGACGAAATATTTGTTGCACGGCCGGGCTCGGGACTAAAGTCCCGAGCCCTATTTGCCGATAGCCCTGTTGGAGTATTGCCATAAGCCCTGGTCCACTAGGAGGTGGCCATGCACATCAAGGGCGGTTGATTGGCTCATCGGGGGGTCCGTTCCAGCGGGCCCCCCGAATCTTTTTCGCTTGTGGCCCTGCAATCGGCCGGCGCGATGTCCACCTTGAGCCCAAATTCGCCTGCCGGACGAAAGGTTTGTCCGAATACGCCGATAACCGGGCTGCATGGGCAAGTTCTTTGGAGCCTCTGCCTACCCAGGCCCCCCGCGCGATCCCCGTCGCGTTCTCCCTGTGCACGTCCTCGCGGCCGTGCTGCTCGTCGTCGCGATCGTCGAAGGCTCCTACGACTGGAACATCCAGATCCTGGTCATCACTGCGTCGCTGGCCGCGATCAGCGACCTCATGTTCGTCGAGAGTGGCACGGCCAAGATCAAGATCTCCGGGTCGGCGCTCGGGATCATGATCGCGGCGGTGCTCCTCGGCGGGGGCCCGGGTGCCGTCGTCGGGATGACGACGATCTCAATCGGCTGGCTGCGCTCGCGAGAAGCCGGCCATTACTTCCGCAACAACGTGCTGACCTTCGGCTGGGTCTTCCTGATCGTCGGCGTCCTCTTCCACGCCGCGACCACGAGCCTCCACGTCGGAGACCAGACGGTTGCGTTCTATCTCCTTGTGTTCGTGGCGTACATGCTGTCGCTCGTCCTGAACTGCACGCCAATCCTCTGCTACCAGTGCTACCTCGACGGCTCATCACCGCTCGAGAAGGGCCGCGACACTCTTCTGCCGCTCCTTTCCGCGGACCTCTTCTCAGCCGTCTTGACCATGGCTACGGTCTACATCACGGTCATGCTCGGGACCATGGGCCTGATGCTCGACGCGCTGGTTCTGTTGGTGTTCCAGTATCTCGTCGGCGAGCTCCTCAAGTCCAAGGAGCGCAGCCAGATCCTTCATCGGCTCGCCACCACCGACGAGCTGACCGGTCTTTCCAACCGCGAGTCGTTCCGCGCGCGGCTCGAGACCGAGATCGACGCCGCGACGGACGACACCCGGTTTGCCGTGCTGCTGATGGACCTCGATCACTTCAAGGAGATCAACGACACGCTCGGCCACCACTACGGCGACGTGCTCCTGCGGGAGCTCGGGCCACGCCTGGCCGAGGCCGTCGGGCCAAAGGGGCTCGTCGCGCGTCTCGGCGGTGACGAGTTCGCGGTGCTCTCCGGGACGCGTTCGGCCGACGTCGCGGCGCTCGAGTTCGCCGCCCGGGATCTGCTCGTGTGCCTCCAGCAGCCGTTCGAGATCGACGAGCTGACGCTCGAGGTCGCGGCCAGTATCGGCATCGCCCGCTTCCCCGACGACGGGCGCGACCCACACACCCTGCTGCGCTGCGCCGACGTGGCGATGTACGAGGCGAAGGAGAAGCAGACCGGCGTCGGCCTCTACAAGCCCTCCCACGACAACCACACGACACGCCGGCTGACGGTGTTCACCGACTTCCGCCGGGCGCTGGGAACCGGGGAGATCGTCGTCCACTATCAGCCGATCGTCGATCTCAGCCAGGGCGTCGTCCGGGGCGCCGAGGGCCTCGTCCGCTGGGAGCATCCGGAGCTCGGCCTCCTCGCGCCCGGCGCGTTCGTCGATGCCGTCGAGCAGACCGGGCTGATCGGCCCGATGACGCGGCACGTGCTCGAGCAGGCAATCGCGCAGTGCGCGGGCTGGCGCTCGGACGGCCGCGACCTGTCGGTGGCGGTCAACCTGTCGGCGCGCAACCTGCTCGACCGCGATCTGCACCGCGAGATCGAGCGGCTGCTGCGCGATTACGGTCTCCCACCGGAGGCGCTCACGCTCGAGATCACCGAGAGCATGCTGATGTCCGACCCCGATCGCGCCCAGTCGACCGTCACCGGACTCAGCGACCTGGGGGTGAACATCTCGGTCGACGACTTCGGCACGGGCTACTCGTCGTTGCAGAAGCTGCGCTCGCTGCCGATCGACGAGCTCAAGATCGACCGGTCGTTCGTCACGCCGATGCTCCGCGACGAGAGCGACCTCATCATCGTGCGTTCGACGATCAACCTCGCCCACGACCTGGGCCTCGGGATCACCGCCGAGGGCGTCGAGGATCAGCTCACGCTTGCCCGGCTCGCGCATCTCGGGTGCGACCTCGCCCAGGGCTTCCACCTCAGCCGGCCGCTGCCCGCCGACGCGTTCAGCCTCTGGGTCGCCGAGAAGGAGGCGTCGCCGGTCCCGGAGCTGGTCCTGCCGAAGGACGAGCTGGCGGCCTAGCTTCGGCCGTCCACGAATCCAGGCCGGCCCGCGGTCAGCGGACCCAGGCCGGCCCGCTCCCGTTCGTCCCGAGCTTGAGGTGCTCGACGGCCGTCTTCGTGCCGTTGTGGAACGTGAGCGACAGTCGCGTGAAGTGGCCGTGGACAACGCGGCTGGCCGTGACCGTCACCGGCGTATGTGTCGAGGTGCCGGCCCCGACGGCGTGGGAGTCGCCGTGACCGCTCGCGGTCGTGCGCGTCCACGACCACCAGGTGAGGGTGAGCGTTCCGCCGTCGGCCTCGATCAGGTACACGTGGTGCGGGCGCACCTGGTACACGCCGAGAAGCTTGGTGCACGGGTGCGCGCAGTGCACGTTCGCGAGCATCGTCGGCAGCAACCCGGCCGAGCTCACCGCGGCGCCGAGCGCCAGCAGCCCGGTCACGCCCGTCACCACGACAAGTGCGACGCGCCGCCGCAGCCGAAGATCACCCATCTCGAACCACCCCAACCTTTCGTTCCGGTCCTGGAGAAATGCCCTCGCCGCGAACCCTACGTCGTGAGCTAAAGAGCAGCGAAACCCGGGCTCGATCGCCGCGGCTAGTGGACGCCGACCACGGCGCCGACGATGTGCGGGGCGACGTAGCACTCCCATAGGGCGGTGCAGACGAGTACCGGGATCGCGAGCGCAACGGTGACGAACGTGGCGGCGAGGAGCCGATCCCACTCGTCGCGGCGGCTGGCGATGATCCAGGCTGCGAGCGGCAGGAAGAGCGCGACGAGCTCAGGCAGGGCGTGGGGGAGGAGGCAGAGGAGCAGCGCCGTCGAGGAGGTGTGCAGGGTGGCGGCTACCTGGGCGCTCGCCGTCCCGATCGCGTAGGCCTGCCATGAGAGCGAGAACGCGGTGGCCGCGACGACGAAGCCGATCGCCAGCGGCCGCCCCTTTTCGTGGATCGTCCGGGTGAGGCCGCTGTGCTGGCTGGCCTGGAGGGGAAGGGAGCTGCCGGCGATGAAGCCCGCGACGCAGGCCATCGCATGGAGGGCGAGCACGAGCATGTTGTGCCCGAGGATCCGCACGGCGTCGCCGAGATCGCCGACGACGAGCGGGGGGCGGGCAATGACGATGTAGGTCTTCGGCGTCGGCGTCGGCGTGACGGCGGCGATCAGCCACACCGCGACGAGCAGGAGCGTGGCCGCCGCGAGGCTGACGAGCAGCCACCCGCGCAGCACCGGGCCGGGGTGCGCCCGCCACGCCGCGAGCGCGCCGCGCGTGCTGCGCATGCCGTGCACGAGGGCGTAGGCCGAGGCGTCCACGTCTGAGTCATCGGCGCTGCGCGGGGCCGGGTTTAGAGGCCCGCCCCGCCGGAACCCGGAGTCCGGAGGTTCTCTGCGAGCGCCCCGAGCCGACGGTCCCACTGCCCGCCGACCTCGGCCATCCACGAGACGGCATCCGAGAGCGGCGCCGGGCTGATGCGGTAGCGGACCTCACGCCCGGCACGCTCACGCTCGACGAGCCCGGCGTCAGAGAGCGCGTGGAGGTGCTTGACGACGGCCTGGCGGGTGATCGGCAGCGTGCCGGCGAGCTCGGTCGCCGTCGCCGGGTGCTCGGCCACGGCGGCGAGGATCCCGCGGCGGGTGGGGTCGGCGAGCGCGCCGAACACCGCGCCGGACGGGTCCGTGGTCATCGTCTCATGCGGCGACGAGCGCCGGGCCGAAAGTCCGTCCGCCCGCGCCGGGGAGCGGAAGGCCGACGAGATCGATCAGCTCGAGCGGTCGCGTCTCGCTCACCCGCAGGCGGGTGAGCTCGTCGGCGAGCGGAGTGAGGGTCAGCTCGACGCGGCGCGCGGGCTCGTCGCCCTCGCTCCACCAGAACGCGAGCCGGGCGGCGACCGATCCGGGCCGGGCTCCGGGCTCGGGCGGTGTGACCTCCTCGACCCAGCCGTCGCGGACCTCGTTCCCGTCGCGGAACCGGGCCTCGCCGCCGGGGACGAGCTCGATCTCGACCTCGTCGGCGAGCCAGCGGGCGAGCGCATCGGCGTTGGTGACCTCCTGCCACACGCGCTCAGGCGAGGACGGGAGGACAATCTCGCGTTCGATCCGATCTGCCATCAGGACGCTCCTGGAACGAGGGACGGGAGGGTGGTAGCAGCAACTTGCCGGTTGCACTATAGCGCCACACGCCCGCTCGTCACGGGCGCTCGACTAGGATGGCCGCGATGGGAGTAAGTCCGCGGAGGGGGCGGTCGATGAGATGGCTGTTCGCCGTCGCCGCCACGCTGTGCGGCGCACTTGCCGCAGCGGCGAGCGCGCAGGCCGCCCCGGTGCTCGTTCTCCATGCCGACGGCCACGCGGTCCGAGTCGACGACCGGTTCCTCCCCGCCCTGCTGCCGACGCCCGGGCCGGCAGGCGCGGGGGCCGGCCCGGCACGGCGGGCCCGCGGCGAGCACGCGGTCCACCTCGGGGGCGCGGCGGCGGGCGCCGGGGCTCGCACCGTCCGCACCGAGCTCGCCCGCATGGAGCGCAGCGGCGCAATCTCGGCCGCGGACTATCGCCGTGACCTCGCCGACTTCAACGGCGCGCTCGCCGCCGCCGCGCGCCTCCGCGGTGTTCGCGCGGCTGAGCTCGAGGCGGTCATCGAGAACCTGCATGCGATGGCGGCCGGCGGCTGGCTCAGTCCCTCGCGACTGCCCGCGCTGTTCCTCACCCTCGACCGCAACCGACGCTGGTGGACGGCGGGTCCGCTGCTGTCCGCCGGCCAGCGTGTGCAGTTCGCGGGTTCCCAGCTCGTGTGGGAGTACTACCCCGGCCAGGGAATCGAGCTGCAGGAGCTCGGCAGCTTCGGTCAGATCGACTGGATGTACGAGGCGGGTCCCCGCTACTGGCCGCGGCTGCGCAGCCTCCTCGCCGAGCTCATCCCGCTCGGCGCCCGGCGCGGCGGCGCGCTCGTCTGGGAGTACTACTTCGGGTTTGACGGTGGCACTCCGCCATGGACGAGCGCGATGTCGCAGGGCACCGCGCTGCAAGCGCTCACGCAGGCATTCGAAGCGTTCCACGACGCCCGGTACCTTGCGCTCGCCCGCCAGGCGCTGGGGATCTTCGCCCAGGGGCCGCCCCTCGGCGTCGGAGTGCCCGCTCCGCACGGTCGCCGCTACCTGCTCTACTCGTTCGCGCCCGGGGCGGCGGTCATCAACGGCTTCCTACAGTCGCTGATCGGGCTCTACGACTACGCGAAGGTGAGCCGCGATCCACGCGCCGAACGCCTCTTCCGCCCCGGGGACGCAGAGGCACGCGCCGAGCTTCCGCGCTACGACACCGGCGCGTGGTCTCTCTATCAGCCAGGGGTACAGGACACGCTCGACTATCACGAGCTCGTCACCGGTTTTCTCGCCGATCTCTGCGCCCGGACCCACGCCTCGGTGTACTGCACGACTGCGGCCCGGTTCCGCTCCTACCTCACGGCCCCGGCTGTGCTGCGGTTGCTCACCGACCGGCTGCGCTCCGGCCAGTCCGCGGACCTCGGGTTCTGGGTCTCCAAGCCGGCCCGCGTCGGGGTCACGGTGTTGCGCGGCACCCACACCGTCTTCCTCACCAGCGCCGACTTCACCGCAGGAGACGGGAGCTTCGCGCTGCCGGCGCTCGGCCCAACCGGTCGCTACACGGCCCGACTCGACGCGACCGACCTCGCCGGTAACTACAGTCAGCTCACGAGGGCCATTCAGGTGACGCGCTGATCCCTGCCGGGGGCCACGAGGACGATGATCGCCGCCTGTGCCGAGCACATTCCGCTGAGGGCGCTCCCCGCCCACGTCGTGATCATCCGCGACGGCCGGCGGATCGTCGCCGGATCAGCTCCCAAAACGGTGTTTCTCACCGGCGGCGATGAGATCCGCGTCTCGCGTCCGGCCCGCTTGCGCTTCACGTACTCTTCCACCCGCTACTTCGTCCGCTCCGCGCGCTTCCGCCTCGTCTGCCGCCGAAACCTGTTTCTCGGCTCCGGGCGACCAGCCCGCCTGACCGTGCTCGCCGTGACCCTCGACTCGGGCCGGATCGAGGTCCGTTCCGGCCCGCTTGCGCGCCACGGGCTGGTGCTCAGCTCTGAGTTGATGGCCATGGCCACGGCTCCGGGGACCCAGTTCTTCGTCCAGCGCAACGGCGCCGCTCGGCGGTCGAGCGCATGGACCCTCAACGACCCGCTCGTCGTCGCCCGAGCGCAGGCCCTGGGTCCGCCGATCCGCACGCGCGTGACCTACACGGCCTATTCGGACGCCAGGGGACTGCGGCTCGACATCTGGCCGTTCTCGATCTCGCCCCTGCAGCGGCCGACCACCTCGGGCGACCGGCTCGTGCCGTACTGGGCTGATGGCCTGCCATGCTCGGTCGGCTGCACCGCACCGGGCGTGCCGGGCTGGCCGCTGAAGCCGTTCCACCGCCAGCACGCGATCCGCGCCGGGATCAACGAATTGCGGCCGGCCAACTTCCACGTCGGGGTCGACATCGAGGCCAACGACTTCCAGCCCGTCTACGCGATCGAGTCCGGTGTCGCCTCGATCCGCTACCCGGGCACCGGCGACGTCAACGTCGACGTCGGCCGCTTCTACTACTGGCACATCAATCCGAGCGTTCGGAACGGCCAGCGCGTCGTCGCGTATCGCACCCGGATCGGCCAGGTGCTGCGTGGTTTCGGCCATCTCGCGATCTCCGAGGGCACCACCGACAGCTACCTCAACCCGCTGCGGCCCGGGGGCAGCCTGCGTCCCTACCACGACAGCGAGCCGCCGATCATCGGCGTGCCGCGGGTGTTCGCCGACGGCCGGGTGACCGTCGGAGCGTTCGACCCACAGAGCGTCGTGGAGAAGAAGCGCTACGAGACGCCGGTGCTGTCACCCTCCTCGCTCGCGTGGCGGCTCTACGACGCGCACAACCACGCGCTCAGCGGGCTCGAGTGGGCGATGCGCGGCTCGCAGAACTATCCCCCCGCGCTCAAGCCGGTCATCTTCGCCCCGGGCGCGTCGAATCCCGGCTTCTTCTGCTTCGCCCATCGCATCCGCTGCATCCCCAACTGGGTCTACTGGCTCGCCGGTGGCCTCACGCCACGGCTGCCGCTCGGGTTCCTGCCGCCGGGCCGCTACCGGCTCACCGTCTATGCCTGGGATTGGGTCGGGAACACGTCGGCTCTCGACTACTGGATCCGGCTGCCGCTCGGCCACCGGGCGACCGCGGCGAGCGCGGAGTTCGGGCCGCTCGCGACGAAGTTCGACTATCCGTAGGCCGACCCGCCGCGAGGCCGCGCGGCCGCGCCGCCGCGTCCTCGCGCTCGCCCGCTCGACGCCCTTCTGATCCACGGCCGGCGCCGGCGTGCCGCGGTCCGGTGACGTAGTCTCCGTGGTCAAGACCCACGGACACGAAGGGGGCCCGGCGTGCGCTTCATCCTCAATGTGATCTGGCTCGTGCTCTCCGGCTTCTGGCTGGCGATCCTCTACACGATCGCCGGGATCATCGCGTGCATCCTCATCATCACGATCCCGTTCGGGATCGCGTCGTTCCGGATCGCCGCGTTCACGCTGTGGCCGTTCGGCCGACGAATCGTCCGGCGCTCGGATGCGGGCGCCGCGTCGATGATCGGCAACATCCTGTGGATCATCCTCTTCGGGTGGGAGCTCGCGCTCGCGCACCTGATCACCGGGATCGCGCTGTGCATCACGATCATCGGCATCCCGCTCGGGCTGGCCAACTTCAAGCTGATCCCGGTCTCGCTGACGCCGCTCGGTCGGGAGATCGTCTCCACCGACGACCGGGCGTTCGTCTAGTGTCGTGAGTGGGAAATTCGTGAGCAGTCTCGGGTGTGGCTGGGCGTGGCTGGCGGATGGCGACGACCTGAGTCGTACTGGTGTTCCGGCGTGGTCGTCGCCGTCCGCGAGGCGCGTCCAGACGCCGCGAGGCTGCCACCGAATTTACGACTCAAGGCACTGGCCGCGCTGATCGGTGGCGCAGGCCGGACCGTCGCCCGGGCCGCGGCGTGGACCGGACCCGGGCGCGGTCGGAAAGACCCGACTCAGCCGGCGACCATGAGGACGTTGCCCTCGGGATCGCGCAGCCAGAAGAGCGGCGGCACGGGGTCGCCCATGCGGCTGATCTCTGGGTCGACGTCGACGCCGTCGGCCTTGAGCTGGGCGTGATAGGCGTCGATGTCCTCGGTGTAGAAGGTGATGCCCGTCTCGCGATGGCCCGCCGTCTTGCCGTCCGGCGGGGGCGCGAGCGCGATCGTCGTCACCGCGTCACGCGGCGCGACCTCGACCCAGCGGTACTGGCCGCCGAACGGCAGGTCCACCCGCTTCTCGAAGCCGAGCTTCTCGGTGTAGAACGCGATCGCGCGGTCGATGTCGTCGACGGGGACGACGACGTTGGCGATCTTCTCGACGCTCGTCTGGGTATTGGGCACGACTACCTCCTGAGGATTGGGGATCACACCCGTTAGACCAGGGCCCCGGCGGAAAGTCATCGCCGTCACCCCCGGGCTGAGCAGGGGCGCTCAGGCGGGGTCAGCGTCGACGTCGAGACGCGCGGCGATGAGCAGTGAGGCCCGCTCCTGAGCCGCATAGGTCGCCTGCAGGGCGGGGACCACGTCAGGCCCGTCGCCGGGCACCGGTGGGGGATGGGCGACGAGCAGCTCCCGAACCTCCCGGCCGAGCGGTTCGCCGCCGACGACGTCGGCCAGTCCGCCGAGCGTGTCGGCACGGACGCGAGCCCCCTCGACGAACGACCCGATCACGGTCTCGCGCGGCAGCGGGGCACGGCCGAACACGCGCGCGTGCATGACCGCCGGGTTGACGGCGTGCGGGCGGATCAGGGCGAGGCGCTCGCGGTCGGACAGTCCGGCGGCCACGGCGAGATGATCGATCGCCTCGGTGACGCCCTGCGCGTCGACCGGCAGCGATTCCGCGAGGTCGGGTGGGAGGCGCGCGAGCAGCTCGCCGTGCGCCGCGGCCGCCTCACGCAGGACCGTCTCGACGTACTCACGATGCGAGGCGGCCATCGGCATCAGCGGCGGACGCGCGTCACCACCGGGGCATCATCGCCGCGGGATAGCGGCTGCCGTACGCGCCCTGCGGGAGGATCTCCGCGATCCGGGTGAGGTCATCGGCGCTGAACCGCACCTCGGCGGCAGCGACGTTCTCGGCCAGCCGCTCGGGGCTGCGCGTCCCGGGGATCGGGACGATGTCCTCGCCCTGGTGCAGGAGCCAGGCGAGGGCGAGCTGAGTGACCGTGATGTCCTTCTCTGCGGCGAGCCTTCCGAGGGCCTCGATGGCCTCGACGTTGCGCTCGTAGTTGCCCGGCTGCCAGCGCTCGTCCCAGCTGCGCATGTCGTTGCCCGGGTACTCGGCGGCGGGCTTCACGGTCGAGGTGAGAAAGCCCCGGCCGAGCGGCGAGTAGGCGACGAAGCCGATGCCGAGCTCCCGGACCGCCGGCAGGACGTCGGCCTCGACCGCGCGCTCGAAGATTGAGTACTCGGTCTGGAGCACAGAGACGGGTTGGACGGCGTGGGCGCGGCGGATGACCTCGGGTCCGGCCTCGCTGAGGCCGAAGAACCGGACCTTCCCGTCGGCGATGAGGTCGCGGACCGCCCCGGCCACCTCCTCGATCTGCACATCGGGGTCCACGCGGTGCTGGTACAGAACGTCGATGTGGTCGGTGCCGAGATAGCGCAGGCTGTTCTCGGTCACCTCGCGGATGTGCTCGGGACGACTGTCGAGCGTGCGCGGCATGTTCTCCTGCCGCGGGAGCACGAACCCGAACTTCGTGGCCAGAACGACGTCGTCGCGGAAGCCTTCGATGGCTCGTCCGACGAGCTTCTCGTTGGATCCGGCGCCACCTCCGTACAGCTCGGCGGTGTCGAGCAGAGTCACCCCGAGCTCGTGCGCGCGCCGGATCGTGGCGATCCCGCCGGCCTCGTCGCCGTCGCCGTAGGCCATCGTCATACCCATCGTTCCGAGGCCGATCGCCCCGACCTCGAGTCCCTGTGTTCCCAGCGTGCGATGTTCCATGCCGCTCAGGCTAGCGGCGGCGATCACCCGCCTTCGAAGCGGCCTCGAGGGGACGATCGCCGATCCAATACCGCGGACCGGGCCCCAGCCTCCCAGCGCGATCGTCGGGGTTGGCGAACCGGCAGCGATCGAGCGACAGACAGCCGCAGCCGATGCATTCGGTCAGGCCGGCCTTGAGGCGCTCGAGCTCGGCGATGCGGGCGTCGATGCGGGTGCTCCACTGTCCGGAGAGGCGCGACCAGTCCCGCCGGCTCGGCGCCCGGTCCGGCGGCAGCTTGGACAGCTCGGTGCCGATCTCCTCGAGCGTGAGCCCGATCCGCTGGGCGAACACGATGAAGGCGATCCGCCGCAGCACGGGCCGGGGGTAGCGCCGGTGTCCGGAGCCCGCCCGCTCGGAGCTGATCAGGCCGCGGGCCTCATAGAAGCGCAACGCCGATGTGGCGACGCCGCTGCGCCGCGAGACCTCGCCGATCGTCAGGAGCCCGGACATGATGCTCTCCGCCCGGTTCGGCGCGGCGACACGCGAGTCCGTCCCAGGGGTTGACTTAAAGCTTACTTGAGCTTGTAGCGTGAACGAACTCGTCCAGGCCGATGGCGCGCCCGGACGCACGACAGATGGGAGACGACGGTGACGAGACAACTGACAGCCAGCCAGCGCATCGTGGAGACAGTTGCCGCGTGGCCCGGGGTCCGCGTCGGTCCGGGCGCTCGTGGCGCCTCGGTCGCGGTGTTCGTCGGGCGCCGTGAGCTCGGCCATCTCCACGGCGACCACGCGGCCCATTTCAGCTTCCCCAAGGAGGTCTGGGACGAGCTGCGCCGCGACGGGCGGATCGTGCCCCATCCCGTGTTCCCCGACGCCCGCGGCCCTGCGGCGCGGCGGATCGAGACCGACGCGGATATTCGCGCGGTGATCGAGCTGCTGCGGCTCAACTACGACCGGGCCGTTGCGCGCCATGGCCTTCCGCACGCCGCGTGACCGCCGGGTGGACGTAAGCATCTAGCCTTCCCCCGCGTCCTCGCACGCGGATACCGTGTTGCTCAGGGCCGGCGGCTGGCGGAAGCTGAAAGCGCGCGAGCAGTAGGGTCCCTGCGCGATGGTGGAGGCGGTGATCTTCGATCTCGATGGCGTGCTGCTCGACTCCGAGCAGCTGTGGAACGAGGCCAAGCAGGAGATCGTCGAGGAGACCGGGGGACGCTGGCGCGACGGCGCTCCCGAGGCGATGATGGGCATGAGCTCGTTCGAGTGGTCGGCCTACATGCGCGATGCGCTGGGCGTGCCTCTCGAAGCGCCGCAGATCGACCGGCGCGTCGTCGGGCGGATGGAGGATCTCTATCGCGATCACCTCCCGCTGCTGCCCGGCGCCGTCGAGGCGGTACGCGCTCTGCACCGCCGCTGGCCGCTCGGGCTCGCCTCGTCATCGAATCGCGAGATCATCGACCTCGCACTCGATCTTGCCGCGATCGGCGACGCCTTCGCAGTGACGATCTCCTCCGAGGAGGTGGACCGCGGCAAGCCCGCACCCGACGTCTACCTCGCGGCCGCGGGGCGGCTCGGCTACAACCCTCGCCGGTGCGTCGCGATCGAGGATTCGAGCAACGGCCTGCGGTCGGCGGTCGCCGCGGGGATGACCGTGATCGCGGCGCCCAACCCTCACTACCCGCCGGGCGAGGACGCCCTCGCCCTCGCCGCCCACGTTGTGGCCAGCCTGCACGAGCTCACCCCGGAGCTCGTCGAGCGGATCAGCGTGGATTAGGGGCGCGGCGCTTCCGACGCCGGTCTTACCGGGTTTCTACCGCTCTCTTCGTGCCCGGGGGGACGCTATGAGAGCACCGGACCTCAACCGATGGGGGCACCATGGCCACGACGACGACACGCCCAACCGACTCCACGCTCGCGACCGTCGCACGACGGACGACGGTCGACATCGTGGTGCCGGTCTAGAACGAGCAGGACGCGCTCGAGCGCTCGATCCGTCGCCTCCAGGCCTTTCTGAACGACCACATCCCGTTCGCCTGGCGGATCATCATCGCCGATAACGCGAGCACCGACGCGACGGCGGCCTTCGCCGACCGCCTCGCCGCCGAGCGCGACGGGGTCGACGTCGTCCACCTGCCCGGCGTCGGCTGATCGCAGGTCTCCGCCGACTGTGCAACCGACGAGTTGCGCGTCTGCTACATTCGCGCAACCAGTTAGTTGCACCACTTTCGGAGGAGGTCCCATGCCCCTGATCCCCATGGTCGTCGAGCAGACCGCACGCGGCGAGCGCTCGTTCGACATCTACTCGCGCCTGCTCAACGACCGAGTCGTGTTCCTCGGCGGCGAGGTCAACGAAGAGACGGCGAACCTGATCGTCGCCCAGCTCGTACACCTCGAGTCCGACGATCCCGATAAGGACATCCACCTCTACATCAACTCTCCTGGCGGCTCGATCTACGCCGGGCTGGCCATCTACGACGCGATGCAGTTCATCCGCCCCGACGTGCAGACCATCTGCTACGGCATCGCGATGTCGATGGGGTCACTGTTGCTCGCGGGAGGCGCGGCCGGCAAGCGCATGGCGCTGCCCAACAGCCGGATCCTCATCCATCAGCCGTCGGGCGGGTTCCAGGGCCAGTCGGCCGACATCGAGATCCACGCCAAGGAGATCCTCGCGCTGCGGGCACGGGTCGACGAGCTCTACGCCAAGCACACGAGCCAGTCGGTGGAGCGCGTCCACGCCGACATGGAGCGCGACCGGTTCTTCACCGGCGAGGAGGCGCTTGCCTACGGACTCGTCGACCGGGTGATCGAGCGGCGGGAGCTGAACGGGCGGGGGAGGGGCTTCGGCAGCTGAGCGCCCTCGAGGTCCCCGGATGGTGCCGCGCGATCCGGGCCCGGAGCAGATCAGGGGGTCGATGAGTCGTTGAAGCGCTCGATCCCGATCACCGGGCGCAGCGCCCGCGCGAAGGCGCGGTCGGCGAAGGCGCGGCGCAGGACGTCGTGACCGAGGTCGTTGCCGATCGACGCCATGATCATGCCCTGGTCGAGCGACAGGTAGGAGTCAGACACGCTCTTCGTCGCGACGTTGACGCTGTCGTGAAAGCCCCACCGGCCGTACAGGCCAGGGAAGTTCCGGGCCAGACGGGTGATGTCGTCGAGCGCGGCGCGCGGGGCGAAGCGCAGCGCGAGGAAGGCGGCGTGCGGGGTGACGACCCCGTTGGTGTACGCCGATCGCGGCGGGTCGGGCGCGGGGGTGCGCACGCAGCCGGCTACGTCGTAGCCGTGGTCGACGAGCGTGTTGTCCTCGTTGGAGGCATAGCCGGTCGGATCCATGCCGGCGCCGTCCACGCCCCAGGCGTTGTAGCCGCCCTCGGGGATGTTGGCCGGCGAGAACCCCCAATACCCGTAGCCCGCCTCGGTCATCCCGTGGTAGATCTGCGCGTGCACGGTGAGCGGGTGGTTGCGCCCCCAGCTGAGCGGCGCCCACTGCTCCTCGGGGACGAACAGCGCCGGCATCAGCTCCTCGAACATCGACCCGCCCCACGACGGCACGAGCCGCGTGCCGGCGTACGAGTAGGCCCCCTCGAACACGTTGACCCCGAAGTAGCTCTGATAGGAGCCGACCGGCGTCGTCTCCTGGAAGCTGTAGTCACACGTGTTGGGGAAGGTGCGCCAGCGCCCGTAGTACTCCTTGTCCGGCAGCTGACCGCGGGCGATCCCGATGTAGTCGATGATGCGGCTCTCGCTGACCACCGTGTCGTAGCAGCACGGTGAGGCCGATGGGTCATCGGGGCGGTAGTTGAACAACACGCGGTTGACCGCGGGGCGGTAGTAGAAGCCGAAGTTCATCGCGTCGTAGAGGCGCCCGGCCCGGGCGGCGAGGGCCGGCACGGTGTGACGGACGATCTTCAGGCCGACCGCGAGCCACGCGTTGTCGACCGAGGAGAGGATCGGGTGGAAGTTCGGATCGTGCTGCGGCGGCCAGTCGGTCAGCTTTGCCCCGGTGCGATGGTCGTACCAGTTGTAGTACTGACCGGTGTTGCCATACCGCTCCATGTGCGCGAGCGTGGTCAGCGTCCGGGACAGCCGGCTGACGAGCGTGCTCTCGGAGATGATGCCGAGCCGGTGGGCGGCGACCGCGCTCCACATGTACGCGCCGATGTCCGTCGTCGAGGTCTGAACACTCGTCGTGCCGTCGGAGTTGAGGATGTCCGCCGGGAGTCCGGAGCGTGGATCGGTCATGGCCACGAACGAGCGCCAGGTCGTCTGCGCGTATTGGCGCAGCGGATCGGTCTGGACGCGGGCGAGCGCTGCTCCGGGCAGCACGCCGAACGCGACGATCGCCGACACGCACGCGACGCACCGGCGGATTGACACCCACCTCTCTCCCATCAGTGGCGAGGCTTACCCGTTTTCGCAAAAGCAAACATCTTTGTTTGCTCGCGTTGACAGGAGGGCAGATTCGCCCCGCGCGGTTCGCAGGGGGCCGCGTAACACGCGGGAGGAGGATTGATGAGGTTTCGTGCTCGTAGCACCGCAATTGCGGTGGTCGTCGTCGTTTTGGGGCTCATCGGGGCAGGGGGGGTGATCGCCGCCACGGGCCGTTCGAGTGATCAGGCCACGCTCGTGCCGACCCGGCGTCCGATCAGCCCCGGCATCGAGCAGCGGATCAACGCGCTGATGGCGAAGATGACCCTTCAGGACAAGCTCGAGCAGCTGACGCTGCTGTCAGACGGTCAGATCACCGACGCCGAGGCGAGCAAGCCCGTCGGCGGCGTCTTCAGTCTCACCGATCCGGTCAAGATCAACCACTACCAGCATCTCGCGATGGCCTCGCGGCTGCACATCCCGATCCTGTTCGCCTACGACACGATCCACGGGTACCGGACGATCTTCCCGATCCCCCTCGGGACGGCGAGCAGCTTCGACCCCTCGGTCGCGCAGACCGACGCGAGCGTCGGTGCATTCGAGTCAGCCGCGGTCGGCATCAAGCAGGTCTACAGCCCGATGGTCGACGTCTCACACGAGCCCCGCTGGGGCCGGATCTCCGAGGCGGCCGGGGAGGACCCCTACCTCAACTCGGTGATGGCCGCCGCCCGGGTCCACGGCGACCAGGGCATGAACAACAACTACGCCGCGCCCGACAAGGTCGTGGCCAGCGTCAAGCACTACGTCGCCTACGGCCAGCCCGAGGGCGGCCGTGAGTACAACACGACCGACATGTCGCTGCAGCGGCTGTGGAACTTCTACCTGCCGCCGTTCAAGGCCGCCGTCGACGCCGGCGCCGACACCGCGATGTGTTCGTTCAACTCACTCAACGGCGTCCCCGGCTGTGCCAATCCGTACACCGAGACCAATGTGCTCAAGCGCCAGTGGCAGTTCCCCGGGTTCATCGAGAGTGACTACACGGCGATCGCCGAGCTCCGTGCCTGCCCGCCGGTCAACCCCAACACCGGTCCGTGCGGCCACGGGGTCGCGGCGGACGGTCCCGGCGCCGCGCGGATCGCGCTCAATGCCGGCACCGACATGGAGATGGTCTCGACCAACTTCCGTGACTTCGGCGCGCAGCTCGTCGCCACCCACCAGGTGTCGATGAGTCGCATCAACGACGCCGTGCGCCGGATCCTGCTCGTCAAGTTCCGCGCCGGCCTGTTCGACCATCCCTACGTCGACGTCGCCACGGCCGAGAGCAAGCAGGTGCTGCCGAAGAACCGCCGGCTCGAGCGCTTGGCGGCCGACCGCTCGATGGTCCTGCTGCAGAACAACAACAACACGCTGCCGTTCAGCCCGAACAAGAAGATCGCCGTGATCGGGCCGCTCGGCAACGACCAGCACGACATGCTCGGCCCATGGTGGGGCCAGGGGCAGGACGGCGACGCCGTCTCGGTCTACACCGGGATCAAGCGGCAGGATCCCCGGACGACCTACACGCCGGGCTGCACGCTCAGCAACAGCGACCTCTACGATCCGGCCAACGAGTGCGCGAGCACCGCGGGCTTCGGCGCGGCGGTCGCGGCCGCCAAGGCGGCTGACGAGGTCGTCCTCGCGGTCGGCGAGACGCGTGAGATGAGCGGTGAGGCGGAGTCGCGCTCGATGCTCGACCTGCCCGGCCGCCAGCAGGCGCTGATCAACGCGATCAAGGCGACTGGGAAGCCGTTCGCGGTCGTGCTGTTCAACGGGCGCCCGCTCGTTCTCACCAAGGTCTCGGAGGCCTCGCCGGCGATCCTCGAGGCCTGGTTCGGCGGGATCGAGGCCGGCGATGCCGTCGCCGACGCGGTGTTCGGCAAGATCAATCCGGGCGGGCATCTGCCGGTCAGCTTCCCGCGCTCGGTCGGCCAGGTGCCGATCTACTACAACCATGACCCGACCGGCCGACCGTGCGACATCACCCAGAAGTACGACTCGCGCTACCGGGACATCCTGTCCTGCGGGCCGCTGTTCGAGTTCGGCTACGGGATGAGCTACACGACCTTCAAGGTCAGCAACCTCGTGCTCAGCTCGCACGCGATGTCGCCGCACGGGACGATCCGCGCGAGCGTCAACGTCACCAACACCGGGACGCGGACGGGCGACGACGTCGCGCAGCTGTACATCCACGACCCGGTGGCGAGCATCGAGCAGCCGGTCCGCCGCTTGCGCGGCTTTCAGCGGGTGACGCTCAAGCCCGGTCAGACGACGACGGTGAGCTGGACGCTCAGCGCCGCCGACGTCGGCTTCTACGACAACAACGGTCGCTTCCGGCTCGAGCCCGGAGACATCGACGTCTACGCTGGGGACACCTCGAGCGAGAACGACAACACCGCCTCGTTCACGGTCACCTGACGAGTCGGCATGCCCTCCCGGGCGAGGCGCCTCCCGGCGCCTCGCCCGTCGGGACGGGCGGTGGGCGCCGACGGCCCCGGGGCTGGTTGGGGCGCGCGGGGGCGCGCGGGGCCGTTCGAGGGAGAACACATGAGATGTGTACTTAGTACGCAAGGAGCGTGTACTATGTACGCATGCCGCGTGAACGACGCCGGGAGGCGAGCGGGGACCTGTTCCCCACCGACGCTCCGATCCCGGCCAGTCAGATGATCGGGCGTCGCGAGGACGTCCGCGAGCTCGCGGTTGCGCTCGAGAACGGCACCAACCTCGTGATGGCGGGCCCCCGACGGACCGGCAAGACGAGCATGTGCGAGGCCGCCCTCACGCGGATCAAGGGCCACGGGTTCTATGTCGCCTCGGTCGACCTGTTCGAGATCGCCGATGCCGCCGAGTTCGCCGAGGCGCTCGTCGCCGCGGTGCTGCGCAACCGTCCGGCGATCCGTCAGCTGCTGCCGCGGGTGCGTCGCATCGGACGGCAGGCGCTGTCCGCGGCCCAGACCTCGGCCGTGATGAAGCTCCAGAGCCAGCTCGGGGAGGCCGTCGAGCTCGCGCTCACCCCGGGCCTCGCCGCGAGCGACCCGCAGCGGGCGCTCGCCCAGGCCCTCGAGCTGCCCCAGCGGGTGGCCGACGTCGACCGCCGGCGGATCGTCCTGTTCATCGACGAGTTCCAGGAGGTTGCGAATGATCGACACCCCTACGGCGATCCCGACGCTCTCACCAAGCGCATGCGGGCCGTGTTCCAGCGCTCGCACCAGCTGAGCGTCCTGTTCGCCGGGTCGCTCGAGCACGTGATGCGCGACCTCTTCGCCCCCCAGGACCGGGCGTTCAGCGGCTTCGGGAGCTTCTACCAGCTCCGGCCGATCGCCGAGGAGGACTGGATGGCGGGGTTGCGGGAGCGTTTCGTCGCCGACGCGTGCGAGATCTCCGATCCGGCCCTCACCCGGATCGTCGGTCATGGCGAGGGGCACCCGCGGGTGACGATGCTCATCGCTCAGCAGACCCACTATCTCAGCGTCCTCCTCGATCACCGAGAGATCGGCGTCGATCTCGTCGAGCAGGGCTACGACCGTGCCTATCTCGGCGACAGCGCGCTGCTCGATCAGCTCATCGACACGATCCGCTCGAGCCACCGCCAGGCACTGACGCTCGCCCGCCGCGTGGCGACCGGCGGCACGCTCACCTCGGGCATGCACAAGGCCGATGCCGACCGGGCGCTGAAGAAGCTCATCGAGGCCGGGATCCTCGAGCGGCGGGGCCGGGGCGAATACACGCTCACCAACCCACTGCTGCGCCGACGGCTGGCTGAGCGCCGGCTCGGGTGACCCGGCGACGGGCCCGACCCGGCGACGGGCCCGACCCGGCCGCGGCGACGCGCCGCGACCCAAGTACGCTCCACGCGCATGCAGCTCGATCAGCTCCTGAGCGGGACGGGTGTCGCGACCGCGGCCGGCGTCGAGGTCACCTCGCTCGCCTATGACAACCGCGCCGTGCGCCCCGGCACGCTGTTCTTCTGCGTCCCTGGCTTCACCCGCGACGGCCACGACTTCGCCGCCGACGCCGTCGCCAAGGGCGCCGTCGCCCTCGTCGTCGAGCGCGAGCTACCCGACCTCGGCGTGCCTCAGGTGAAGGTGGCATCGGTTCGCGCCTCGATGGCCCCCCTTGCCGCTGCCTTCCACGGCGATCCGACGCGAGACCTGAAGACGGCCGGCATCACCGGCACGAACGGCAAGACGACCACCGCCTTCCTGATCCGGTCGCTGCTCGAGGCCGATGGGATCCCGACCGGTCTGCTCGGCACCGTCAAGTCGGTGATCGGCGGTGTCGAGCACGAGGTGACCCGGACGACACCCGAGGCGATCGACCTTCAGCGGACGTTCGGCGAGATGCGCGACGCGGGTGACCGAGCCGTCGTCATGGAGGTGTCCTCGCATGCGCTCGAGCTGCACCGCGCCGACGCCATCCACTTCGATGCCGCAGTCTTCACCAACCTCACCCAGGACCACCTCGACTTCCATCCGACGATGGAGGACTACTTCCTGGCCAAGCGGCGGTTGTTCGACGAGCTGGCGCCGGCGCGCTCGATCGTCAACGTCGACGATGCCTATGGCCGTCGTCTCGCGGCCGAGCTTCCCGATCCGATCAGCTTCGCGCTCGATCAGGCGCAGGCGACCTACCGCGCCACGGATCTCGAGACGGGGCTCAGCGGCTCCCGGTTCACTGTCGTCGGTCCGGATGGCGCGTTCCCGGTCACCTCGCCGCTCACCGGCCGCTTCAACGTGCTCAACGTGCTCGGCGCATTCGCCGTGGCCCGAACCCTCGGCGTGTCGGCCGCCGCCGCCCTCGAGGCGATCACGCAGGCGGGACAGGTGCCGGGACGCTTCGAGGCCGTCGACGAGGGCCAGTCGTTTGCGGTCATCGTCGACTACGCGCACACCCCGGACTCGCTCGAGAACGTCCTCCGGGCCGCGCGAAAGCTCACCGACGCCCGCGTCCTCGTCGTGTTCGGCGCCGGCGGCGACCGCGACCGGGCCAAGCGTCCGATGATGGGGGAGATCGCCGCTCGCCTCGCGGATCGGGTGATCGTCACCTCGGACAATCCCCGCTCGGAGGATCCCGAGGCGATCATCGATGAGATCCTCGCCGGCGCCGGGAACGGCGTGGCGCACGAGCCCGACCGCCGCGCCGCGATCGGCCAGGCGATCGAGCTCGCGCAGCCCGGCGATGTCGTCGTCATCGCGGGGAAGGGGCATGAGCAGGGCCAGGAATTCGCCGCCGGCCACAAACTCCCGTTCGACGACGTGAGCGTCGCCCGGGAGGCCCTGCGCAGCCTGGCGACGGCGGGCGACGCCCGGCGCGGCTGATCGCCGGGAGGCGGGGGCGGCCGCCCGGCTGTGCCGGCGCGAGCCGTCGCCTCCTCCGGTACGCCAAGTACCCTGTGCGGGCATGCGTCCGAGGCCCGCCCCCGCCCCCCGCATGATCACCCCTGCCCCTGCATGAGGACCTGGACACCCGCCCAGATCGCCACGGCCGCCCGAGCCACCCTGGTCGCGCCCCCGCCGACCGAGCGGGGGCCCGAGCGGGTGACGATCGACTCGCGTGAGGCCGGCCCCGGAGTCCTGTTCGTCGGTTTGCCGGGCGCGAACACCGACGGCGGGCGGTTCGCGGCCCAGGCGCTCGCCGCCGGCGCCTGGGGCATCCTCACCGGCGAGGATCACGCTCGGGCCGCCCGCTGCGCCCCACCGGGGGTGCTGCTCGCCGCGCCGGATCCCCTCGCCGCGCTCCAGCGGCTCGCGACCGGCTGGCGGCGCGCCCTCGGGGCGCAGGTCATCGGGGTCACGGGATCGACCGGCAAGACGACGACGAAGGACCTTCTGCGGGCGATCCTGGCGCCGGAGCGGCGCACGGTGGCCAGCCGCGCCAACTTCAACACCGAGATCGGATTGCCGCTCGAGATCCTCTCCGCCCCGGACGACACCGAGGTGCTCGTCCTCGAGATGGGCATGCGCGGAACCGGCCAGATCGGCGAGCTCGCCGCGATCGCCGAGCCTGACGTCGCCGTGATCGTGTCCGTCGGGCCCGTTCATCTCGAGCTGCTCGGCTCGGTGCAGGCGATCGCCGCGGCCAAGGCCGAGCTCATCGCCGGACTGGCCCCCGGCGGGACGGCGGTCGTTCCCTTCGGCGAGACGCTGCTCGCCCCTCACCTCCGCTCCGACGTCAGCACGGTCACCTTCGGCGGCGATGGGGCCGATGTGCGGCTTGCCGCTGTGACGCCCGGCGAGGACGCGACCGAGCTCGTCGTCGACCTCCGCGGCGAGCGGATCGAGCTCGAGGTCGACTTCACCCAGGCCCACCTGCACCGCAACCTCTTAGCCGCGCTCGGCGCCGCGGATGCCGTCGGCGTGCGGCCGCGTGGGCACCTTGCCGCCCAGTTCAGCTCCGGACGCGGTCAGCGCACACCGCTTCCCGATGACGTGCTCCTGATCGACGACGCCTACAACGCCAACCCGATGTCGATGCGTGCCGCGCTCGACGATCTCGCAGCCACCGCGGCGCGCGTGACCGGTCCCGGCGCGGGCCACCGGCGGGTCGCGGTGCTCGGCGATATGCTCGAGCTCGGACCCGATGAGCTCGCTTTTCACCGCGAGCTCGGGGTCTATGCGCGTGAGGCCGGGGTCGACGTGCTCGTCACCGTCGGTCCGCTCGCCGGGGCAATCGCCGATGGCTATGACGGTGCCGGGGAGGTCGCGGCGACGGCCGACGCCCGGGAGGCCGCCCAGCGGGTGGCCGAACTGCTCGCGCCCGGGGACGTCGTGCTCGTCAAGGCCTCCCGCGGGGTAGGACTCGACCTCGTGTGCCAACACCTCACGGCAGGGGCGCCGGCGTGAGCGCCGGCGTGCGCGGGAACAGTCAAGGCCGCGGCTGATGGGATCGATCTCCGGCCGCGTGCTGATCGCGGGCACCGCCTCGATGCTCATGTGCCTGTTCCTGAGCCCGAAGTTCATCGAGTGGATCCGCCGCAACCAGTTCGGGCAGAACATCCGCGAGGAGGGGCCTCAGGGCCATCAGGCCAAGGCGGGCACGCCGACCCTCGGCGGGATCATCATCTTCCTCGCCTTCGCCATCCCGTTCCTCATTCTCTCGACTCGGGACTGGCAGTCGATCGGCGTCTTCGGGGTTGCGATCGCCTGCGCGCTGCTTGGCTTCGCCGATGACTACACCAAGATCGTCAAGCGCCGCTCGCTCGGGCTGCGCGCCCGCACGAAGCTGGTCGTGACGATCCTCATCTCGCTCGGGCTCTGGTACATCGCCACCCAGAAGGCCCACCTCGCCCCGACCGTCCGGCTGCGATTCGTCGACGTCCAGATCGACCTCGGTCCGCTCTATCCGGTGTTCATCTATCTCGTCGTCGCGGGCACGACGAGCGCGGTCAACCTCACCGATGGCCTCGACGGCCTCGCCGCGGGCTGTGCCGCGATCGTCCTGCTCGCGTACATCGGGATCACCTTCATCACCACCGGCGAGCGCGATCTCACGATGCTCGCGGGCTGCCTCGTCGGTGCCTGCATCGGCTTCCTGTGGTTCAACAGCTTCCCGGCCAGCATCTTCATGGGCGACACCGGCTCGCTCGGCCTCGGCGGCGCGATCGCCGGCCTGGCGATCATGACCAAGACCGAGGTCCTGCTCATCCTGCTCGGGGGGATCTTCGTGATCGAGGCGCTGTCGGTGCTCATCCAGGTCTTCAGCTTCCAGACCTTCCGCAAGCGCGTCTTCCTGATGGCTCCGATCCATCACCACTTCGAGCTCCAGGCGTGGTCGGAGACGAAGATCATCCTGCGCTTCTGGATCGTCGCGGCGGCCTGCGCGGCGATCGGGTTCACGGTCTACCAGCTGAGCATCCGCGCCTGACCGGGACACCCGGTTACCGCCGCGCCTGACCGGGACTCCGGGCCCAAACCACGTCCGCCCCGACACCTAGCATCGCTGGACCATGAAGCCCCGTCCGCCGCTCCCGCCGGGGCCGTACCTCGTCGTCGGGCTGGCCCGCTCCGGGGTGGCGGCCGCGCTCGCGCTGCGGGCGCGGGGCGCAGAGGTGATCGGCTGCGACTCGGGTCCGCCCGACGACGACGCCCTCCTCGCCGCGGCCGGAAGGCTTCGCGAGGCCGGCGTCGAAGTTCATCTGGATGCGTCAGGCGACGCTCTTGCCGCCCGCGCCGGGACGCTCATCAAGAGTCCCGGCGTTCCCCAGAACGCGCCCGCCGTCAGCGCGGCTCGCGCGGCCGGGGTGCCGGTGATCGGCGAGGTCGAGCTCGGCTGGCGGCTGCTGAGAAATGAGTTCATCGCGGTGACAGGCACCAACGGCAAGACGACGACAACCGAGTGGATCGGCCACATCCACCGCGAGAACGCGATGCCCGTCGCCGTCGCCGGCAACGTCGGCACCGCCGTCGTCTCGGTCGTCGGCACGGTCGCGCCCGACGCGACGATCGTCTGTGAGACGTCCTCCTTCCAGCTCGAGGACACCGAGTTCTTCTCGCCCGAGGGAGCGGTGCTGCTCAACATCACCCCGGACCACCTCGACCGTCACCAGACGTTCGAGGAGTACGTCGCGGCCAAGCTGCGGATCTTCGCCAACCAGGGCAACGACGATGTCGCGGTCGCTCCGCACCGGCTCGAGGGGGTCCAGGACCTTGGCGGCTGCGCCCGGCGCATCACCTTCGGGGCCGATCCCGGCGCCGAGATGTCGGCCCGCGCCGGCTACCTATGGTGGGACGAGCAGCCGCTCATCGCCGAGAAGGAGATCGCGCTCCCGGGTGCGCACAACCGCGAGAACGCGATGGCCGCCGCCGCGGTCTGCCTCGCTCGGGGCATTCCCGCCGAGGGCGTCGCCGCCGGTCTGCGGAGCTTCGGCGGCGTCCCGCACCGGCTCGAGCTCATCGGCACCCGCGGTGGCGTCCGCTACGTCAACGACTCGAAGGCGACCAACGTGGCCAGCACGCTCGTGGCGCTCGACGCCTACGCCGGCGGGGTGCACCTGATCCTCGGCGGTCGTGGCAAGTCGCAGGAGTTCAGCCCGCTCGCTCCCGCCGTCGCCGCGCGCTGCCGCGCCGTCTACCTGATCGGCGAGGCCGCTGCCGAGATCGCCCCCGCCCTCGCCGGCACGGAGGTGCCGATCATCGACGCCGGTGACCTCGCGAGCGCCGTACGTGACGCGTCGGCCGTCGCCGCCGCAGGCGAGGTCGTGCTGCTTTCGCCGGCCTGCGCAAGCTTTGACCAGTACCCCAACTTCGAGGCCCGCGGGGACCACTTCCGCGCCCTCGTCGAGGAGGGCTGATGGCAAGAGGCGCGGCCGCAGGACGCGGCCGGCGGTCAACGCAGCGGGGCGCGAGCGAACGCTCGGCCACGCCGGCCGCCGGGGATGGCCGCGGCGCGGGGGTGCGCGCGCGTCCAACCGCACGGCGGGTGCCGCCGCCGCTCGAGCATCGCATCCTGATGACGGCGACGCTGTGCCTGCTCGCCTTCGGCGCGGTCATGGTCTACAGCGCGTCCTCGCCGCTCGGCGTGCTCGGCGCCCGGGGCGGGAGCGGGACCGGGGAGTTCATCCGCTATGTGGTCTTCGGCGCCATCGGCCTGGCGATGATGCACGTGCTCGAGCGCCGCGGGCTCTCGCTGCTCGATCGCCGGCTCGTGCGCGCGCTGCTCATCGCCTCCTTCGTGCTGCTCGTGCTCGTGCTCGCGCCCGGCCTCGGGGTGCGGATCAACGGTGCCAAGCGATGGTTCGCGGCCGGCCCCATCCAGTTCCAGCCCTCCGAGCTGATGAAGCTCGCGCTCGTGCTCTACGTCGCGCGCTACCTCGCCGACAATCCGCGACGGATGCGCACCTTCAAGCAGGCGGTCGCGCCGATCGCGGTCATCGCCGCGCCGGCCTGTCTGTTGATCGTCGTCGAACCGGACCTCGGCACGACGCTCGTCGTCGCCTTCTCGATCACGGCGCTGCTGATCGCCGCCGGGATGCCGCTCCGCTACCTCGGGATGCTCGCCGGGATCGCGCTCGTGCTCGTCCTGCTGATGATCATCGCCCAGCCCTATCAGAGGGCGCGCCTGACCTCGTTCCTCAACCCGTGGGCGGCGAAGTCCTCGGCGGGGTTCCAGGCCGTCCAGGGCCAGATCGCACTCGGTTCCGGAGGCCTGTTCGGCGTCGGCCTCGGCCGCTCGGTGCAGAAGGTCTTCTATCTCCCCGAGGCCCAGACCGACTTCATCCTCGCCGTCATCGGCGAGGAGCTCGGCGTGATGGGGATCTTCGCCGTCGTCTTCCTCTACGGCATGATCGCCTACGCCGGCCTGCGGGCCGCGCGGCGGGCGGCCGAGCGCTACACGAAGCTGCTCGCCACCGGTCTCACCTCGCTCATTCTCTGCCAGGGGATCCTCAACATCTTCGTCGTCCTCGGGCTCGCGCCGCTGACGGGCGTGCCGCTGCCATTCATCTCCTACGCCCCGACCAACCTGTGGGTGATGCTCGCCTGCGTCGGTCTGCTCCTGAACATCTCGCGTCCGGGAGCGAGGCGGCTGCGGGTCGTCGATGACGCCGGTGGTGCCCGAACGACCGCTCGAGGCCGCGACCCCGACACCGAGCGTGAGCGCCGGCGCAAGGAGCGCGGTGCCCGCCGGGCCGGCGGCGGGCGGGCGGCCAGCTGACCGCAAACCGGTCATAAGCTATTGCTAACTCTCGCGCGGCATACTGTCGGCCCATGGAACATCGCGTGGGTGCACTGGGGCAACCGATGCCCACGCTGGGAGCACGGGGCCTGACGACGAGCGCCCGCTGTTGAGCGGCCCGCGCGTGGTCATCGGCGCAGGCGGGACCGCCGGCCATGTCGTGCCCGCGCTGGCCGTCGCCGATGCGCTGCGCGTCGAAGGGGCCGAGGTCGTGTTCTTCGGCGGGGAGCGCGCCGAGCTCGAGCTCGTTCCCGCCGCGGGCTATGACCTTCACCCGCTCAAGGTCGTCTCGCTGCCCCGCCGTGCGCCGGTCAAGGCACTGCGCGCGGCGGCCACCGATACGCGCGCGCTCGGCGTCGCCCGCCGGCTGCTGCGGGAGATCCGTCCCGACGCCGCGCTCGGGGCGGGCGGCTATGTCGCCGGTCCGGTCGGCCTCGCGGCCGTGCTTCGCCGGGTACCGCTCGTGCTGATGGAGGCCGACAGTCACCTGGGGCTCACCAACCGGTTGCTCGCGCCCGTGGCCAAGCGCGTCTGCCTCGCCTTCCCGATCGAGGGCCGTGCGGGGGAGCGCTACCGGGTCACCGGCCGCCCGGTGCCCGAGCCCGCCACCGACCGCGGCGCCGCGCGCCGGCGCTTCGGGATCGCGCCCGGCGAGACGTGCGTGCTCGTGTTTGGCGGGTCGCTCGGCGCCCGCTCGATCAACCACGCCGCGATCCAGGCGTTCACCGGTGCCCGCTTCCGTGTCCTGCACGCCGCCGGCGAGCGTGACCTGCCGGACCTCGCCGTCCCTGGCCCGCACTACGACCTGCGCGGCTATATCTCCGACTTCCGCGATGCGCTCGTCGCCAGCGATCTCGTCGTCGCCCGCTCGGGCGGCTCGGTGTTCGAGATCGCCGCTCACGGTCGGCCGTCGGTGCTGATCCCCTATCCGTACGCCACCGCCGACCACCAGACCGCCAACGCTCGCCATCTGGAGCAGGCCGGCGCGGCCGTCATCATCCCCGACGCCGAGTTGAGCGGCCCGCGGCTCGCCGTCGAGGTGGGGCAGTTGCTCGCGGACCGTCCCCGCCTGGCGGCGATGAGCCGCGCCGCGTCCGCGCTCGCCCGTCCGCGGGCCGCCCAGGACATCGCCGCCGAGGTGCTCGCGGCCGCCGGCCGCCCCGCCCGGTAGGGGCGGCCGCGAGCGCGAGGCGCGAGCTGAGCCTCGCCGGCAACCAGCAGTGAGGACCCGGGCTAGCGCAGATGGCGCTCGGCGGCGTCTGCCTCACGCGCGAGCCCCTGCACGAAGCCGAAGAACCCCGGCGACCGCCCGTTGAACAGCCTGTCGACGGTGAGGCCGGCGATCGCCGCGCGGGCCCCGCCGAGGGGATCGGAGGTCGGTCGCACGATCGAGCACTGCGGGAGGCCCTTGGACAGGAAGTCGCAGGGCTCGGGGAGGATGAGGTTCGTCTGCAGGGCCTCGGAGTGCGAGGCGTTGAGATCGGGGAAATGCAGGCCCGTCTCGGGGTCCGTGATCCCAGCGAGGGGCTGGGAGACCGCGTTGCCGGCCTTGTCGTGCCAGAGCGAGAAATGGTTGGTCTCCACCCCGCCGATGCTCACGACGATCCGTAGCACTTCAAGACTTGGCTGAGTTCGTCGTCGGTGTTGTCGGAGATGTACTGCGGCATGCCCGAGTCGAGGTTCTGCAGCGCCGCGATGTATGCCGGGTTGCCGCCGTCGGCGCCACCGAGCTCGGCGTACTGCGACCACAGGTCGGTCTCGATGATCTCGGCAGCGGCGAGGAAGCGGAGGATCGCGACGTCACCCGCGGTCGGCCGCGAGCTTGCTGCCAAGGCGCCGGCCACTCCCAGCGCGCCGGCCACCGGCAGCGCGGCGGCGCCGGCAAGTCCGACGTTACGCAGGAACGAGCGGCGCCCGACGACGCCATTCCAGAGTTGGTCGAGCTCCTCGGAGCGGGGCGGTTCGGAGTTCGCACGGTCGCGGGTGCCCATGGTGTCTCCCTTCGTCGAGACGGGGTGATGGCGGGGCGGGCTCGCCGGTTGTAGGTATGGGGACGCGGACGGTTGTGGAGAACTTCCCGGGAAGGTTTCGGCTCCGAGCGCGTCCTAGGTAGCCGAGGGCGCAGTCAGCGCCCCTGAGCGGACGCGGAGCACGAAGGTGGCGGTGACGGCGGCGACGAGCAACCGAGCGAACGGCGTGCGGGCAGGCCTCGCCCGCGCCCCGCGTGAGCTCGATCCCGACCGGCTCGGCGACCACATCGACCGCCTCTACCGCGCTGCCTGGGGGCTGTGCGGCTCACGTGAGGAGGCCGAGGACCTCGTGCAGGAGACCTACGCGAAGGTGCTCAAGCGCCCGCGGCTGCTGCGCTCCGAGGACGATCTCGGCTATCTCCTGCGCGTCCTGCGCAACGCGTACTTCTCCGGACTGCGCGCCGCACGCAGCCGCGTCAGGGCCGAGCCCCTGCCCGACGAGCTCGATCGGATCGAGGACACCCACGTGCCCGGTCCCCAGCAGGCGCTCGATGCTCGCGAGCTCTACGGGCTCATCGCCCGGTTGCCCGAGCCCTCCCGTGACGCGCTCGTCGCCGTCGACGTCGTCGGGCTGTCCTACGCCGAAGCGGCGCGGATCCTTCGCGTGCGCGAGGCGACCCTCACCACTCGCCTGTACCGCGCCCGAATGCGGCTCGCGGCCGCGCTCGAGGTCGAGCGGTGAGCGGCACGCGAGCCTCTGCCGGCACGGAGGCCGAGCTCGCCGCGCAGCTCCGCGTCGTGCGCCTGCTGCACACCACCGGCGCGGTGTCCGCGCCCGCCGCCCTACGCGCTCGGGTCAAGCTCGACCGCCGCCCCGCCACGGGCATGCGCCGCCGCTCGTCCCCGCCCCCGAGGTTCCGTCTCGCCGCGGCCACGGCCGCGTCCGGGCTCGTCGCCGCCGGGTTCATGCTCGGGACGCGGAGCCCGGGAGCGCCGACGGTCGCCGATGCCGCGGTGCTCGCCGGGCGGGCACCGGACGTCGCAGTGCCTGAGCCGGCCGGCGCGGCGATCTGGATACCGCGCGTGAGCGCCGCCGGTCTCGCCTACCCGTACTGGGAGGACCGCTTCGGCTACCGGGCGCTCGGGCTGCGCCACGACACGCTCGGCGGACGGTCACGACGGCCCTCTACGCGCGAGGCGATCGCCGCCTCGCCTATACGATCGTCGCCGGCCCACCGCTGGCCGCCGGCGCTCGGATCCGGGCTGCGACGCTCGGCGGGGTCCGGATCGACACCCTGGCCGCCCGCGGCGAGGTCGTCGTCACCTGGCTGCGCGACGGCCACACATGCGTGCTCGCGGGCCGGGCGACGGCGCTGAGCACGATGACCCGCCTCGCGGCTTCGAGCACGTACGGATGAGTGTCGTTCCGACGGGAAGAGATCGGCCGCTGATGGCGTCTACAGGGACGATGGACGATCCCACCCGCCGTGAGCTGATCGACACCGTCATGGACGGCTATGTGGCCTGGCGCGAGCGCAGCGCCGCAGTGGGCGCGGCATACCGCCGCTCGCGCGACGCCTCGCCCCGCGAGCGCGCGC
Organism: uncultured Solirubrobacterales bacterium; assembly: GCA_963755955.1. GTDB lineage: Bacteria > Actinomycetota > Thermoleophilia > Solirubrobacterales > Solirubrobacteraceae > Palsa-465. Next base: position 92,349 of record CAVWLZ010000024.1, on the reverse strand, counting down.
TCGCCCACGCCGCGTATCTCGCCGCACTCGACCAGGAGGAGCTCGCGGCGATCGACTACCGCCGTGCGCTCGACCGCGCCATCGCCGTCTGCCGCGAGGAGGACCGTGTCGCGAGCTGAGGACCGCGACTCGACCGGGGCGCGCGGCCTGCCCGGCGCCTTCGAGGGGGAGACGGTCGACCGGCGCCGTCTCATGGCCATCGCCCACCGCGGCGGGTGCCCTGGCCACCGCCACCCTCGTGGTCCCCTCGCTTGGCTTCGCCGTGGGCCCGTGTTCGCGCCTCAGGGTGACACGTGGCAGAGCATCGGCCCGTTGTCGCGCTTCACCGCGACCGACTACGTCCCGGTCGTCTTCACGCTCGACCCGACGATCGGCGAGGCCGGCAAGTCGCTCGCCTAGGTCCGCGCACACAACCCCGTCCTCGACGGCCCGGTCAAGGACCGATATGACCACGTCGTGGCGATCTCCTCGCGCTGCGTTCACGTCGGCTGCCCGCTCCGCTACGTGTCTGCCGCCCAGAGCTTCCTCTGCCCCTGCCACGGCGGGGTCTACAACTTTCTCGGCATCCGGGTCGGGGGCCCTCCGCCGCGGCCGCTGGACCGCTTCTACACGCTCGTCGAGAACGGAGAGGTGCTGCTCGGCCCGCGCTTCAGCGTCAACGACGAGCTGCGTCGCTTCGCGCTGCGCGACCCCGGCGGACCGCTCGACGGGATCGGCCAGTACCTCTATCCCGCGCGCCTCTCGACGGCGCCGGCACCGCCCGGGGCCTAGTTCGACGACGCGCGGCCCTGCGGGCGTCAGGCCGCCTCGAGCAGCCCGGGTCCGGCCGCGAGCGTCTCGCAGAAGCGCTCGACGATGACAGGGTCGAACTGGGTGCCGGCGCAGCGCCGCAGCTCGGCGGTCGCCGTCTCCTCATCCACCGCCGGGCAGTACGGTCGCTCGCTGATCATCGCGTCGAAGGCGTCGCACACCGAGATGATCCGCGAGCCGAGCGGGATCTGCTCGCCCGCGAGGCCGTCGGGGTAGCCGGTGCCGTCGAAGCGCTCGTGGCTCGAGCGGACGAGCGTCGCCACCTCACGCAGCGCCGGGGCCGCAGCGATGATTCGTTCACCGATCAGGGTGTGACGATGGATGAACGACCATTCGGCGGCGTCGAGTGCCTCCGGCTTGTCGAGGATGGCATCGGGGATCGCCACCTTCCCGACGTCGTGCAGCTCGGCCGCCTGGCGGATCTGCTCGATCTCCTCGGGGGTGAGCGGGAGGCTCAGCGCAACCGCCCCCGCGAGCTGGGCGACGCCGGTGAGGTGGTTGCTGAGGTCGGGACTGCGCTCGGCGAGCGCACGGAGCAGCACGTCGCGGGACTGCCTCGAGGCCGAGGATCGGCCCCGGCGCTTCTGGGCGTACATGCGCTGATCGGCGATCCGCAGCGCCGTCTCGGGATCGCCGGCCTCCTCCGGGAGGAGCACCGCGCCGAACGAGCAGCCGATCGTGAAGCCCTCGCCGCGCTCGCCCAATGCCCGGGCTGCCCCCTCGACGAGAGGATCGTCCGGGCTGTCGACGTCGATGAGTGCGCAGAACTCGTCGCCGCCCATCCGGTACGCCGTCCCTGCGCCCGCGAGACTGGAGGCGAGGCTGCCTCCGAGGCGCTGGAGCAGGGAGTCGCCGGCGGGGTGGCCGAAGTTGTCGTTGTAGTGCTTGAAGCCGTCGAGATCGAACAGCGCGAGCACATAGGGCGGGCCGTCGGCGTGACCGGCGAACCGCCGGGCGAGCGCGATCGTCAGTGCCCGCCGGTTGCCGAGCCCGGTGAGCAGGTCGGTGAGCGCCTCGGTCTGGCTCGCCCTCAGCAGCGCCGAATTCTCGCGCCAGGTGAGCACGAGTCGCCCCATGATCACCAGCACCGAGGACGTGGCGAGGACGATCGCCGTCGCCCCGACATCGACGACGCTCGAGCACACGAGCAGCCCGAGGGCGGCGAGCGCGAACAGCAGCGGCATGACGATCCCACGCACCCGGATCTGTTCGCCGGTGCTCGCGACCGGGGCGGCGACGGCACGATGCGGGATCCAGGCCGCCCAGGCCGCGAGCAGCGGTGACATGTTCCACAGCGCGTTGAACCAGGCTCCCGACGTGTACGTGTTGTTGGCGACGGTCACGAGGTAGAGCGAATCGGCGATCCAGAACACGATCGCCGACATGCCGAGCAGCACCCAGGTCGTCTGCAGCCGCCAGTTGCCGAGCGCCGTTGCCCCGACGATCAGCCCGAGGAGGAGCATGTCGACGAGCGGGTAGGCGACGTTGGTGGCGATCGCCAGCGTCCCGCCGCTCGCGCTCGAAAGCACCGGCTCGAGCACGACCCCGGCGCTCAGCGCGCCGACGGCGAGCGCCGCCGCGAGCGCGTCGGCGACGAGTGTCTTCGGCGCCCCGGTCCGCCGCGCGTGCACGAGCGCGAAGATGCCGGCGAACGTGAGCGGGCAGAACAGCAGATAGCCGGCGTCGGCCCACGAGGGGACGGGCGGGTTGTTGACGTTGCTGAGCGCGAGCGTCCAGTACATGTCCCCGGCCGCCCAGCAGATCGCGCCGATGCCGATCAGCACCCATCCCGGCTCGCCGCGCAGTCCCGGCGCGACCAGCAGGAGCCCGCAGAGAACGAAGGCGATATCCGGAGCGATCCCGCCGAACTGCCGGCTCGAGGCGAGCCCCGGGAGGGCGGAGACGCTCAGCTGGTATCCGACCTGCCAGACGCTCAGCGCAACGAGCAGCGTGATGGCAGCGGCGGTGAGCGGGCGTCGGCGTGCCGACACCGTCGTGGATCGCGCAGCCCACGCTGCCCCGGAGCGCGGTGACGTCATGCCATATCTATCGGTTGCACCGCCTTCCGGCTTGATGAAGGGATCTACATTTCTCGGTTCTCGGACCGGCGCGGCGCATCGGGGTCGAACACGGCCGAGGGTTGCCCACCGCGCTTGGCGTCGTAGGTCGCGATGTCGGCGTTGCGCAGCAGCTGCGTCGCGCTGACCTCGCCGCCGGTGAACGCGATGCCGACGCTCGCCGAGACGTGCAGCTCGTGACCGTCGACGGTGAACGCGCTCGCCAGCGCCTCATGGACGCGATCGGCGACGCGGAGCGCCTCGTCCTCGGCGGCGACGGCGTCGAGCAGGATCGCGAACTCGTCGCCGCCCAGCCGCGCGACGGTGTCGCCCGGCCGCAGCACGCCGGCGAGCCGGCTGGCCAGCGAGATGAGCAGATGATCGCCGACGGCGTGACTGAGACTGTCGTTGACGAGCTTGAAGCGGTCGATGTCGACGACCAGCACCGCCCCGCCGCTGTTCGGGTCGCGGATCGATCGCTGGGCCACCTGGTCGAGCCGGTCCATGAACAGCGCTCGGTTGGGCAGGCCGGTGAGGCCATCGTGCAGAGCGTCGCGCTGGAGCCGCTGCTCGGCCTCGTGTCGGTCGGTGATGTCAGACAGCGAGCCGGCCATCCGCGTCGGGCGGTTCTCGACGTCCCGGATGGCAAGTCCGCGGGTCAGCACCCACCGCCAGCTGCCGTCCGCGTGGCGCATCCGATGCTCGAGCTCGAGCTGCGGGCTCCGGCCGGAGAGGTGAGCGTCGATCGCCGCCTGCAGCGCCGGCACATCCTCGGGGTGCACGAGCGCGAACCACGCCGCCGGCGTCGCGTGGTCGATGCTCTCCGGGAGGCCGAGGATCGCGTGCCAGCGGGAGGAGAAATAGATCTCGTCGTGGGCGAGGTCCCAGTCCCAGATGCCGTCGCTCGCCGCACGGGCGGCGAGGGCGTAGCGCTCCTCGACGAAGGCGAGGTCGCGCATCGCCTGGTGATGACCGATCGCGTAGCGGATCGAGCGCTCGAGCGAGGCCGGCGTTAGCTCCTGCTTGATCAGGTAGTCGGTGATGCCGAGCGCGCTGGCCGCGAGGTCGATCTCGTAATTGCCCTGGCCGGTGAGCATCAGCACCGGGGCGTGGGGGTTGGCGCCGAGGCCCTCGCGCACGAGGTCGAGCCCGGTGCGCTCGCCGAGCCGGTAATCGATCAGGTAGACGTCGTGGCGGCGTTCGCGGATCGCCGCGAGCGCATCGTCGAAGCGATCGCACCATTCGAGCCTGAACCGGGCCCGATCCTGGCCGTCGAGCATGTCCTTGGTGAGGACGTAATCGTCCTCGTCGTCCTCGACGAGCAGGACGCGGACGACCTTGTCCCTAGTACCCACCATCGACGGCTCCGATCGGGAGCTCGACGATCTCGAGCCAGTACCGCGTCCACGTCCGCATCACCTCGACGAGGCCCGCGAACGTCACTGGCTTGGTGATGAACGAGCTGACGCCGAGGTCGTAGGTTCGGAGCACGTCCTCTTCGTCCTTGGAGGTCGTGAGGACGACGACGGGGATCCGGCGCAGGCTCTCGTCGGCCTTGATCTCGGCGAGCGCCTCGCGGCCGTCCTTCTTGGGCATGTTGAGATCGAGCAGGATGATCCCCGGCCGTGGGGCGTCTGCCGACGGTCCGGCGTAGCGGCCCGCACGGCGCAGGTAGTCCATGAGGTCCTGGCCGTCGACGGCGAAGCGCATCTCGCTCGCGAGGCGGGGGTCCTGAAGCGCGTCGCGGGTGAGCTCGCGATCCTCCTCGTCGTCGTCGGCCATGAGGATCGTGATCGCTCTGGCCGGGGTCTCACGCGGGAACATGCGTCTCCTCCGGGGGCGGACTTGTGAGCTCTCCGGCCGGATGCGGCGTTTCGCCGGGCTGGTGGAGGGGGAGTCGCACGGTGAAGGTCGCCCCCTCGCCGGGTGTCCCATCGGCCACGACGGTGCCGCCGTGGCGGTCGGCGATCTTGCGGCAGAGGGCAAGCCCGATCCCGGTGCCCGAGTAGTCGTTGCGACCGTGCAGGCGCTCGAACACCCGGAAGATCCGCCCGCTGTACTGCGGCTCGAACCCAATCCCGTTGTCGCGCACGGTCAACTCGACGTGCTCGCCGGTGACCTGCGCCCCGATCGCCACCCGCGGCGCGACCCCCTCGCGGTGGAACTTCAGCGCGTTGGAGATGAGGTTCTGCATGAGCTGGCGCATCTGCAGCTCGTCGGCGCTGATCGTCGGCAGCGGCCCGACGTCGACGGTCGCGCCCGATGCATCGACCTGCGCCTCGAGGTCCTCGAGCACGAGGTGGGTGAGCGCGTCGAGGTCGACCGCCACGAACGGCCTCCCGTGGGTGGCGACGCGGGAGAACTTGAGTAGGTCCTCGATCAGCTTCTGCATCCGCTCGGCCGCCGCGTTGGCCCGCTGTAGGTAGTTGGTGCCCTTGTCCGAGAGGCGGTCGGCCTCGAGGACCGTCACCTGCTCGGTGAACGTGCGCACCTTGCGCAACGGCTCCTGGAGGTCATGCGACGCAATCGAGGCGAACTGATCGAGGTCCGCGTTGGAACGGGCGAGCTCGGCGGCTCGCTGCTCGAGGATCGCGTTCGTCGTCGCGAGCTCGTCGTTGACCTGCTTGAGTCGCGCGTTCGCTTGCTCGACCTCATCGGCCGAGCGCAGCAGCCGCCGCCCGAGCAGCAATGCGGCGAGGGCGACGAGCGCGAACGCGGCGAAGATCAGCCACGGCACCCACTTGCGCGCGCCGGAGACGCTTGCGAACAGCGCTCCGGCGGGCGCCGCGAGGACGACCCGCCAGCGCGAGTTCGCGAGCCCTGCCTGGTCGTAGTGGAGGCCGCCGCTGTCGGCCGACTGCCGTCCGGGTTGGGCGAGCGAGGCCGGGGCGCCGAGGCGGGCACCGATCGGCACCTTGGCGTTGGCCGTGGCCAGAACGGTGTCGGCGCCGTCGACGAGATAGTTCTGGGCGCCGCGAACTCCGGGGATCTTCCGCAGCTCGACTCCGATGAACCCGCTCAGCACCTTGGGATAGATGCCGACGAGCAGGGTTCGCCGGCCGAAGCGGGTGGGGAAGGGAACCGCGAGGTCGATCACGTTGGTCGTGCCGTAGGGCCGCAGGTTGCCGAGCCCGTAGCGCAGTCCTGCGTGGACGAGCGCGACCGCGGTCGAGTTCGGCAGCTCCGCTCGCGCCTGCGGCGTGTACCCGTCCGAGCTGGCGAGGACCCGGCCCCGCGAACCGACCACGACGACATATGCGTTGAGCTGCTGATGGGCGTTCATCGTCGCCCGCGAGATCCGGCGGCCGCCGTAGGTCTGAGAGTCCTGCGGGACCTGCTGCTCGACGGACTGGAACAGGCTGTCGATCAGCGCCGCCGCGAGCACCGCCCGCTCGTGGACGCGGGTAATGACGTCACGGCGCGACGTCGCCTGCGTGTCCGAGAGCTCGATCGCAAAAACGGTGAGCAGCGCAAGCAGGAGGCACACACCCGCCACAAGCGCGATCAGCGCATCCCGCCGTCTCAACGTCACTCCCTTTCTCCGGGCCGCTAGCCGGAAATCGGCGACCATCGCTCTCACAGCGCGGTGCCGTGCGGGATGGAGGGTAATTGTCGCTTTAGGATCCGGCAAGGACCTGGACGGACGTCGTAGCCGCGCGCCCTTGTCCGGCGGCCGCCGGCGCGCAGAGGATCGCGCCGGAATCCACGGGGTCGTCACCGGCGGGTTGCCGCCGGAGCCGCCGGTAGCTTGATCCCATGCGCCGCGACCGAGGCACGAGGCCGTGACCGGATTCACCCGGAGCACGGTCGGTCCGGTGCGCTCTCGCCGTTGGCTCGTGCGCTCGGTGCTCGTGACGCTGGGGATGTCGGCGGCCCTGATCGTCCTCTACGTGGTCCTGCCGGCCGCCTCGCACTCGAACAGCGCCACGCTCATCCGCATGACGATCGTGCTGCTGCTGTTCTTCGCCGCGCTCGGATATCAGCTGCGAAGCATCCTGCGCTCGGATCATCCGGGCATTCGCGCGGGCGAGGCGCTCGCCGTCACCTTCGTCGCGCTCGTCATCGCGTTCTCGTTCGGCTACTTGTCGATGTCGCACGCGAGCGCGGACAACTTCACCCAGCACCTCGACAAGGTCAAGTCGGTCTATTTCACGCTGACGATCATCACCACCGTCGGCTTCGGCGACATCACCCCGGCCACCGACGCTGCCCGGATCATCGTCTGCGTGCAGTACCTCGTCGACCTGTTCCTCATCGTCGGCGTCGCGCGGGTCTTCATCCGGGCCGCGCAGCACGCCCGCTCGAAGCTCGACACCAGCTTGGTCGAGGCGGCGGAGGGACAGGGCGGCGCAGCCGCGGAGGGACCGGTCGAGAAGTAGCCGTGCGCCGGCGTCGGATAGCCTCACCGCGGTGACAGACGACTGGTCCTCGCGGCGACTTCATTTCGTGGGGATCGGCGGCGCCGGCATGAGCGGCCTCGCGCTCATCGCGCAGGCCCTCGGCGCCGACGTCAGCGGTTCTGACCGCGCCGAGTCGAGCTACCTCGAGCGGCTGCGCGAGCACGGCATCAAGCCGACCATCGGTCACGCCGCCGACAATGTGCCCGCCGGCGCGGAGGTCGTCTATTCGACCGCGGTGCCGCCCGAGAACCCCGAACGTGCGGCCGCCGGCGACCGTCAGCTTCATCGCGCCGATCTGCTCGCTCAGATCGCCGCGCTGCGCCGTTGCATCGCGGTCACCGGGACACACGGCAAGACGACGACAACGGCGATGATCGTCCACGTGCTGCGCGGTTGCGGCCTTGACCCCGCGTACGTCGTCGGTGGTGAACTGCGGCTGACCGACTCGAACGCGGGCTGGGGGGCGGGGGAGTGGATCGTCATCGAGGCCGACGAGTCCGACCGCTCGCTGCTCAAGCTGCATCCGGAGATCGCCGTGCTCACCAACGCCGAGCTCGACCACCATTCCACCTACGCCTCGCTCCGCGAACTCGAGGAGACCTTCCGAGAATTCATGTCGCGCGCCGCAGTCGGCCGCGCGGTCGTGTGGGACCGTCCCGGCCTGCGGGCGCTGTGCCCTCCGGATGCGGTCGCCTTCGACGCCCCCGAGCCGGTGCTCACCCCGGCCGGCGCACGGTTCGAGTGGCGGGGCCTCGACGTCGCGCTGTCCGTCCCGGGCGCGCACAACGCGGTCAACGCCGCCGCCGCGCTCACCGCCTGCGTCCTCGCCGGCGCGCCGGCGCAGGGGGCCGTCGCCGCGATCGCCGACTTCCGCGGCGCCCGCCGGCGCATGGAGAAGCTGGGGCAGACCCCGTCGGGCGTCCCGGTCTACGACGATTACGCTCACCACCCGACCGAGGTGGCGGCGGCGATCGCCGCCGCCCGGACGTTCGAGCCGAACCGGCTCGTGGCCGTCTTCCAGCCGCACCTGTTCTCTCGCACCCAGGCGCTGGGCGGAGAGTTCGGCCGCGCCCTCGCCGCCGCCGACATCGCCGGCGTGCTCGGCGTCTACCCCGCCCGCGAGCGCGCCGAGGACTTCCCCGGGATCGACGGTCACCTCGTCGCCGCCGCGGCTGCCGACGCCGCGGGCGGCCAGACGGTTGGCTGGCTGCCGAGCTTCGACGATGCCCGCGCCTTCCTTACCGCCATGCTGCGCCCGGGGGACCTGTGCCTGATGATGGGCGCGGGGAACATCGACGCGCTCGGGCGGTCATTGGTCGGGCGGTAGGCGGCGCTCGCGGGCGGCCCAGCCCGCCTGTGCACGACCGGCCGAAAGCCACCGCCGGACCGCCCTCTACCCTGCCCACGATGGGTGAAATGCCGCTTGGGCCCGAACACGACCACCCCTGCGCCGTCCCGGCCGGATGGAGTCCGGGATGATCGGCGAGGGCCTGCTCGCGCGGCGGCGACCGCTGACCCGCCGGCGCCCGGTGGCCACCGGGCGCCGGCTGCCGCGTCCTGGCGTGCGCGTTCTGCTCGTCGTCGTCCTCATCGCCGCCGTGCTGGCCGGGGGCTGGCTGTGGTTCCGCGACTCGTCGCTCGTCGCCGTCAAGCGCGTCCGCGTGAGCGGCGTCAGCGCCGGCCCGGACGCAGCTCAGATCCGCAGGGCGCTCGTCGCCGCCGCCCACGACATGACGACCCTCGACGTCCACCTCGACCGGCTGCGCAGCGCGGTGGCTGCCTACCCGGTCGTGAAGGACCTGCGCGTGAGCACCCAGTTCCCCCACGGGATGCGGATCGCCGTCGTCGAGCAGGTGCCGGTGGCCGCGGTGACGGTCGACGGCCGCCAAACCCCGGTGGCGGCCAACGGCACGCTCCTGCACGACCTCTCGTCGGCGGCGATGGCCGCGCTGCCTTCGGTCCCGGTCAAAGCGCTCCCGGGGGGCAGCCGTCTCACCGAGCCCGACGCGGTCAGCGCGGTCAAGGTCCTCGCGGCGGCGCCGTACGCGATGCTCACCAAGGTCCAGCAGGTCACGAGTGAGCCGAGCCACGGCCTCGTCGTGCAGCTCCGCAACGGCCCGAGTCTCTACTTCGGCGACAGCGCCCGGCTCGACGCCAAATGGGCCGCGGCCGCCGCGGTGCTCGCCGATCCCGGCTCGGCCGGGGCGTCCTACATCGACCTCACCGACCCGGCTCGGCCGGCGGCGGGGGTGTCGAGCACGAGCGCGAGCACGACTGCTACAACTGCCGGGAGTTCGGCCGTTCCCGGAGGCTAACCCTCAAGCAGAGGTTCACCCTGCGGATCGGCCAACTCTCGGACGTCAATCGAGACTTTGCGATTCTGCAACGATTGTTGCGGACTAGCGATTGCCGTTGACGGGACGCAGCATCAGTGCATAACGTGCAAAACTCCCGCAACGGGCGGATGAGTCACGAACACTCAACGCTACATCGAGGGTCGGACGGTAAACCATGGAAAGCGGCAGTTACCTCGCAGTCATCAAAGTCGTCGGCGTCGGCGGCGGAGGCACCAATGCGGTCAACCGGATGGTTGACGCGGGCCTGCGCGGCGTCGAGTTCATCGCGTGCAATACCGATGCCCAGGCGCTCGCCATGTGTGACGCCGACATCAAGCTCAACATCGGCCACGAGCTGACCAAGGGCCTCGGCGCCGGCGCCAGCCCGGAGGTGGGCCAGGGCGCCGCGGCCGAGTCGCGCGACGACATCAAGGAAGCGCTCAAGGGCGCGGACATGGTGTTCGTCACCGCCGGCGAGGGCGGCGGCACCGGGACCGGCGCCGCGCCGGTCATCGCCGAGATCGCCAAGAACGAGATCGGCGCGCTCACCGTCGGCGTCGTCACGCGCCCGTTCCTGTTCGAGGGCACCCAGCGGGCCCGCCAGGCGCAGGACGGGATCCAGAAGCTCCGCGAGCACGTCGACACGCTGATCGTCATCCCGAACGAGAAGCTGCTGACGATCGTCGAGCGACGCACGACGATCCTCGACGCCTTCCGTGAGGCCGACAACATCCTGCGTCAGGGCGTTCAGGGCATCACCGACCTCATCACCATCCCCGGCCTCATCAACCTCGACTTCGCCGACGTGCGCACGATCATGCACGACGCCGGCAGCGCGCTCATGGGCATCGGCAGCGCCGGGGGCGAGAACCGCGCCTCCGAGGCGGCGAAGATGGCGATCTCCTCGCCGTTGCTCGAGGAGTCCGTCGAGGGCGCCACGGGCATTCTGCTCAACATCACCGGCGGTCACGACCTCGGTCTGTTCGAGGTCAACGAAGCCGCCGAGATCGTCCAGAGCGCGGCCGACTCGAACTCGAACATCATCTTCGGCGCGGTCATCGACGACGCGCTCGGCGAGGAGGTTCGGGTCACGGTGATCGCGACCGGGTTCGACCACGGCCATGCCCGTCCGGCCACGGCCCGCGAGAGCACCCGCCGCTCGCGCCGGGACCGCGACGTGACAATGGACGATCGCCAGCGCTCCTCACTGGAGATCGGCGACGACGAGATCGACATCCCGTCGTTCCTCAAGGACCGCTGACGCCCATCCCCATCGTCCGCTGACGCCGAGGCACGGCATCCGCTGACACCGATCCCCGCCGCGCCGCAGCATCTGGTCAGAACACGGACCGGGGTAGACCCGCAACCTCGCGGCCTCCCATCTGTTCTACATCCATGCCCTCGCCGTATCCAGGCCGGCTGCGCGGCGCGCTGGCGGCCCTCGCGCTGTCGATCGCCGGAGCGCTGGCGGCGGCGCAGGCCGGGGCGGCGCAGGCCGCGCCGCTCCCTCAGCCGGCGCAAATGCTCGACGGCCCGAGCGCGGACATCATCTCGCTGGGCGGCATGTCCGTGGCCCGCGACGGCACCGGCGGGCTCGCATACCTCAAGCAGGTGGGCGGCGTCGCCCACGTATTGGTCTCGCCGCTCGCCGACGGCCGCTTCCAGGCCCCGGTCGAGGTCGATGCCGCGTACGCGAGCGACTCGTCCCAGCCGGTCATCGCGGCGAGCTCGGGGGGGATGCTGCTGGTGGCGTTCATCAACAACGGCAGCCTCGACGTCGTGCAGCGGCTCACCGCCGCCCAGCCGCTGAGCGCCCCGATCCCGCTGTTCGCCGGCGCGGCCAACCCGTCGATCGGCGTCACCTACCTGGGCAAGGCCTACATCGCCTTCACCGCCGACGGCGGCGGCGGTCACGACGTGCGCGCCGCGTACTTCAACCTCGGCCGCTGGGCGCTCGAGTCCGCGCCGCTCGATGCCAACCCGGCCGACGACGCCGGTACCGGCAGCGGCCGCCCGCAGGTCGCCGTGTCCGGCGACGGCGTCGCGATCGTCGTCTGGGGCGAGAACGGTCACATCTACACGCGCCGGGTGTGGGGCACCTCGCCGAGCGTCGTCTTCGAGGAAGCAGACCCCGCCTCGCTCGGCGGCTGGAACGAGGTCGCGGCGGGTGACCCGGCAATCGGGACCGGCGGCGACTCCTCTTACGCCTCGGTCGTCTTCCAGGAGCAGTTCGCCGGCGGCGGCGCGACCCAGACCCGCGTGCTCGCCAGGCGCCTCCACGCCTCGCAGTACGACGGCGCCGTCGGGGTGGACGGCCTCAGCACCCCGGGCACGGTGAACGCGAGCCAACCCAACGTGTCGGTCGGGGAGTACGGCCGCGGCTTCACGACCGCGAGCCGCGACGACTCGAACGCACTGATCGCCGCGCATATGAGCGACAACGAGTGGCTCACCAGCCCTTTCCACGCCGACACCCTCACCAATCAGGGCCCGTCGGACGCCGCACCGGCAACCGCCGGGGTCATTTCGACTCTGATCGCCTGGCAGCAGGACTCCGGGCTCGGTCAGACCGAGATCCGGTTGCGCTACGCCGACGACGGAGCGGCGCTCGGGCCGGAGCTTGTTCTCTCCCAGCCGGTCGCCGGACCGACCGACGCTGCCGATGGGCTCGCCGCGGGCGGCGACATCGCCGGCAACGCCGCTGTCGCCTGGGTCCAGGGCGCGGCCGGCGCGCAGGAGATCGTCACCGAGCAGATGTTCCAGCCACCGGGGACCGCGGCACCCGCCGGACCGACCGGCTATGTCCGGGTTCGCAGGCCGCGACTGACCTGGTGGCGAGCGGGCGAGCAGTGGGGACCGGTGAGCTACACCGTCAGCATCGACGGCGTCCCCGTCGGCCAGACCGTCGGCACGACGTCGCTCGTCACACCGCCGCTCGCCGACGGCCCCCACCGCTGGCAGATCGTCGCCCAGAACCTCGCCGGGCTCAGCACGACGAGCCGCTCGGGCTCGTTCTGGCTCGACGCCGTGCCACCGGCCGTGACGCTCAAGCTCCTCGGTCGCTGGCGAGTCAGGACGCTGTTGCACCTCACGGTGACCACCACCGACGCGCCCCCGCCTGAGCCCCCATCGGCCGCCTCGGGCATCGCATCCATCCGGATCGACTGGGGTGACGGCACCAGGTATACCGGCGTGCGCCAGAGCGCCCACCGCTACCTCAAGCCGGGCCGGTACACGCTCACCGTGACCGTCGCCGATCGGGCCGGGAACGTCACCACGATCACCCGGCGGATCATCATCAAGGTGCAGCCGAAGCCGAAGTCCAAGGCGAAGAAGCCGGCGGCGCCGACCACGAAGGCGCGACGGACCGGCCGCACGGCTGCGCCGTCCGGAACGGCGGCGCCACGCACCAGAGGGGCGCCGATCCGATGAGCCGCCCTTCGCTCGGCTCGCGAGCGCGACTCGCCTGCGCAGCGCTCGGGACGCTCGCCGTCGTCATGGCACAGGGCATCGCCGCCGCGCCGACGGCGGCTCAGGGCCCGGCCTACGCGGCCACTTCGCCGACGAAGGGCGCGCTGTACCGCGATGGGCAGACCAACCGCTACCTGCTCGGCGGCGAATGGCTCTACCGGGCCGACCCCGCCGATGTCGGCATCGCCCAGGGCTACTGGCGCAGTCGCGCCGCGACCGACGCTTGGTCGCCGGTGACCGTGCCGAACTCCTTCAACGCCGGGAACCTTTCCGCAGCAAGCGACGCCGGCTCGGTCGGCTGGTACCGGCGCGACTTCACCCTCCCGAGCAGCGCGTTCGGCTCCTACGTGGCCGCCGCCGATCGCCACTGGATCATCCGCTTCGAATCGGTGATCTACCGCGCCACGGTGTGGTTGAACGGCCGCGAGATCGGCACCCATGCCGTCGGTTACCTTCCGTTCGAGTTCACGCTCTCGGGACTCAGAGCCGGCGTCAACCGACTCATCGTCCGGGTCGACAGCCGCCGCACGACGGCCGATCTGCCGCCGAGTGGGGGGTGGTGGAACTTCGGTGGGGTGCAGCGGGAGGTCTACCTGCGCCCCGTGGCGAGGGCCGATCTCGCCGAGGTCGAGGTCCAGCCGAGATTGTCCTGCCCGACGTGCGCAGCGACCGTCTCCGTGCAGGCGCTGATCGACAACCTCAGCAGCCACGCTCAGGTGCTCCAACTCCACGGCCGCTACGGGCCCTATCCGCTCGACTTCGGCGAGGTGAGCGTGCCGGCGCATGGCACCTGGACGGCGGCCGCGCAGACGACGATCGCCCACCCGCGCCTGTGGTCGATCGACAGGCCGAACCTCTACCACGCCACGTTCACGCTTGCCGACGGCGCCGGCCATTGGCTCGGTGGATACGCCACGGATAGCGGCGTGCGCAGCATCACCACGGGGCCCGATGGCCGTCTGCGGCTCAATGGCCGGCTCCTGCACCTTCGCGGCGTCAACCTTCACGAGCAGGACATCGTCGAGGGCGCGGCGCTCGATCCCGCCCACATCGCCCGGCTGTTCGGCTGGGTCAAGGCCCTCGGCGCCACGGTGGTGCGGGCTCACTATCCGCTCAACCCCGAGTTCGAGGAGATGGCCGACCGCGAGGGTGTGCTGCTGTGGTCAGAGATTCCGCTCAACGGCGGGTCGAGGCAGTACTTCGACCAGCCGGCGTGGCGCGCGCGGGCGCTGAGCGTTCTGCGGGCGAACGTCCTCACCAACGAGAACCACCCCGCGGTGGCGATCTGGAGCATCGGCAACGAGCTCGGGACGCCGCCCGACGGTCCCCAGACCTCATACATCGCGGCTGCGGCGCGCTACGTCCATCGGCTCGATCCCACGCGACCGGTCGGGCTCGCCCTCGCGGACTGGCCCGGCGTCGCGTGCCAGTCTGCCTATGGCCCAGTCGACGTTCTGGGGCTCAACGAGTACTTCGGCTGGTTCGACTCCGGTGCCGGCCTCAACGACGATCGCGACGCGCTCTCACCATTCCTCGATGCGACGCGGGCCTGCTACCCGAAGAAGGCCATCATGGTCACGGAATTCGGCTTCGAGGCCAACCGGCACGGTCCGGTCGAGGAGCGCGGAACGTACGAGTTCCAAGCCAACACCGCGGCCTTCCATCTCGGAGTGTTCGCCACCAAGCCGTGGCTCTCGGGGGCGACGTGGTTCGCCATGCAGAACTTCGCCTCCGGGCCAGGATGGGCCGGCGGCAATCCGCTCGGCGACCCACCCTTCGTCGAGAAGGGCGCTTTCGACATCTACGGCAACAAAACGCCGCTGTTCCCCGTACTCTCCTCGATCTACCACCATACGGTGCAGACCGCTCCCGCGGCTAAGGATCTGCGGAGCGCGAGTCGATAGGAACGACATGAAGAAGGTCCCGTGACCAGGCTCCTCGTCGCGCTTCTGCACGAGCGCCATCCCGGCCTCGCGGCGCACAGCGTCCAGGTCGGAAGGCTGTCGGTCGCGGTCGGCGAGGAGCTCGGCCTCACCGGCGCGGAGCTCACCCGGCTCCAGCACGCCGCCGAGCTGCACGACATCGGCAAGCTCGCGATTCCCGACGCGATCCTCGCCAAGCCCGGCCCGCTCAGCGCTGCGGAGTGGGCGCTCATTCGGCGCCATACGCTCATCGGGGAGCGCATCCTCGACGGGTCCCCGATGTACGCCGGCGTCGGAGCGGCCATCCGCGCGAGCCACGAGCGGTTCGACGGTCGCGGCTACCCCGACCGGCTCGTCGGCAGCGACATCCCACTCGCGGCGCGGATCATCGCGGTCTGCGACGCATTCGACGCGATGACCGCTCCGCGCGCGTACCGCTCCTACCGTGACCAGCTCGGCGCCGATGCGGCACTCGCCGAGGTCCGACGCCGGGCCGGTGCACAGTTCGATCCGGACGTCGTCGAGGCGTTCGCGACGGTCCTCGACCGGCGTGCGGCGGTGCCGGGCGCCGACCCTCGGCCCGCGCCGGCCGTGGCCTGAGCAAGGCCTTCCAGGCCGCCCGCCGCGGGCGCTAGCCTGGTGGGGCCTTGACTTCCACCGCCCCGCCCTCGCTCCGCCGCACTCCGCTCTATGACCGCCACGTCGCCGCGGGCGGCAAGCTCGTCGCGTTCGCCGGCTGGGCGATGCCGGTCCAGTACGACGGGATTCGCACCGAGCATCTCGCCGTCCGCAGCACGGCCGGCATGTTCGACGTCTCCCACATGGGCCAGGTCGAGACGCGCGGGCCCGACGCCCAGGCCTTCCTGCAGCGGATGCTCTCCGGGGACGTGCGCCGCATCCCGGAGGGGGGCGGCCAGTACGGCGTCCTATGCCGCGCGGACGGCGGGGTGCTCGACGACCTCATCACCTACCGGCTTGCGGACTGCGTCTATCTGACGGTCACCAACGCCGCCAACCACGAGAAGGACCTCGCCTGGCTCCAGCAGCACGCCGCGGAGTTCGATGTCGACGTGCTCGACCGCGCCGCCGACTTCGCGATGCTCGCCGTGCAGGGGCCGGCCGCGCGCGCGGCGCTCGCCGGCCTCGCCGACGGACCTCTGCCCCCGCGCATGCACTGCTGCGAGCCGGCCATCGCCGGTGCCGCCGTGCTCGCGTGCGGGACCGGGTACACCGGCGAGGACGGCGTCGAGCTGCTGCTCGCTCCCGGCGACGCTGCGGCGGTGTGGGACGCGCTGCTCGACGCCGGTGTCGTCCCCGCCGGGCTCGGCGCGCGCGACACCCTGCGCCTCGAGGTTTGCTTCCCGCTCTACGGCAACGATCTCAGCGATCAGCGCGGACCGATCGAGGCCGGGCTCGGCTGGTGCTGCGCCGAGCGGACGGGCTTCATCGGGTCCGAGGCCGTCGCCGCGGCGCGCCGGGACGGCCCCCGCGAGCGCCTCGTCGCCTTCGTCATCGACGGTCCCGGGATTCCGCGGCCCGGCAACCCCGTCCGGGGCGGCGGCGAGGTGACGAGCGGTACCTTGTCTCCGAGTCTTGAGCAGGGGATCGGCATGGCCTACGTGCCCGCCGATCAGGCCGAGCCCGGGACCCGGATCGAGATCGACGTGCGGGGAAAGATTCGCACCGCGACCGTGCAGCCCAAGCCTCTCTACCGAAAGGGATCGTGACGTGGCCGACGCCAGCTATCCGGAAGACCTCCTCTACCACCCTGAGCACGACTGGGCACGAGTGGATGGCCGGGAGGCGACCTTCGGCATCACCTGGTACGCGCAGGACTCGCTCGGCGAGGTGGTCTTCTTCGACCCGCCCGCCGTCGGGACCGAGGTCAGCAAGGACCAGTCCTACACCGAGGTCGAGTCGGTGAAGGCCGTCTCCGACGTCGTCGCGCCGCTGTCCGGCGAGATCGTCGCCGTCAACGACGCGCTCAGCGGCTCGCCGGAGACGATCAACGAGGACCCCTATGGTGAGGGCTGGCTCGTGCGCATCCGCCTGTCTGACCCGAGCGAGACGGCGTCACTGCTCGACGCGGGCCGGTACGAGGAGTCGCTGGCGTGAGCAGCTACGTCTCGGCCACCGACGGTGACCGCCGGGAGATGCTCGCGACGATCGGCGTCGAGTCGATCGAGGAGCTGTTCGCCGACATCCCCGCCGCGTTGCGTCTCGGGCGGCCACTCGCGCTCGGGCCCGGACAGTCCGAGCAGGAGGTCTACGACGAGCTGCGCGGGCTCGCCGCGCGCAACGTCTCCACCGAGGATGAGGTCTCGTTTCTCGGCGCCGGGATGTACGACCACTACGTCCCCGCGCTCGTCGACTCGATCATCGAGCGCTCCGAGTTCCTCACCCCGTACACGCCATACCAGCCGGAGATCTCCCAGGGCGGCCTGCAGGCGATGTTCGAGTATCAGACCGCGATCTCCGAGCTCACGGGGCTGCCGGTCTCCAACGCTTCGGTGTACGAGGGGCCGAGCGCGGTCGCCGCCGCCGGCTACGTCGCCAAGCTCGCCAATCGCCGCACCCGCTTTCTCATCTCCCGCGGCGTGCACCCGCACGCACGCGAGGCGCTGCGCACCCTCGCCCATGGCTGGCAGATGGAGGTCGTCGAGGCACCACTGCGCCATGGGGTCACCGAGCTCCCCGAGCTCGACGACACCGTCAGCGCCGTCATCGTCCAGCAGCCGAACTTCCTCGGCGCCGTCGAGGACCTCCCGGCGCTCGCGACCGCAGCCCACGCGGCCGGTGCACTCGCCGTGTGCTCGTGCGACCCGCTGCCGCTGGCCCTCCTGCGGTCCCCGGGGGAGTGCGGGATCGACATCGCCGTCGGCGAGGGCCAGAGCCTCGGCAACCGACTCGACTTCGGCGGCCCGTCGTTCGGCTTCTTCGCGGTGACCGAGGCGCTCATGCGCCGCGTCCCCGGCCGAATCGCCGGCGAGACGACCGACCTCGACGGCAAGCGCGGGTTCGTGCTCACCCTTCAGACCCGCGAGCAGCACATTCGCCGGGAGAAGGCGACCTCGAACATCTGCACCGCCCAGGCGCTCAATGCTCTCGCCGGCGTCATCTACCTGAGCTGGCTCGGGCGCCGCGGCGTCGTCGAGCTCGCCGAGCTGATGCTTCGGCGCACCGCCTACGCGCGTGACCGGTTGGCCGCGATCGCCGGCGTGGAGCTGCTCCACGAGCAGCCGGTGGTGCGAGAGTTCGCGCTCCGGCTCGACGCCCCCGTCGAGCGGGTCATCGAGCGCTGCCGGGAGCGGGGGGTCAACCCCGGCTATGCCCTGCGGCGCGACTACCCCGAGCACGGGGACGCGCTGCTCGTGGCGATCACCGAGCAGCGCAGCCGCGAGCACATCGACCGGCTCGTCGAGGCGCTGAAGGCCGCGGTCGCGGCCGAGGCCGGCCGACGCGAGGGGGTGGGCGCGTGAGCACCGCCGCCGCCGACGACCAGCTGACGATCTTCGAGCGCTCGAAGGCCGGGCGGCGCGCCTTCGTCGCCCCCGAGCTCGACGTGCCCGCACGACCGCTCGACGAGCTGCTGGCGCCCGCCCTGCGCCGCGCCGAGGGTCCGCGGCTGCCCGAGGTCGCCGAGCCGGAGATCGTGCGCCACTACAACCGGCTCTCGAAGCGCAACTTCGACCTCGACACCGGCTTCTACCCGCTCGGGTCGTGCACGATGAAGCACAACCCCAAGCTGCACGAGCGGATCGCCGCGCTGCCCGGTCACGCCCGGCTCCACCCGCTCCAGGAGCCCCGGCACGCCCAGGGCGCCCTCGAGCTCATGTGGCGTCTCCAGGACGCGCTCGGGGAGATCGCCGGGCTGCCCCACGTCTCGCTGCAGCCATCGGCCGGCTCGCACGGCGAGCTCGCAGGCGTGCTGCTCACCCGCGCCTTCCATGAGGACCACGGCGAGCACCGCACGAAGGTGCTCACGCCGGACACCGCGCACGGCACCAATCCGGCGACGGTGACGATGGCGGGCTACGAGGTGGTGAAGGTCGGCACCGATCCGAGCGGCAACGTCGACCTCGACGATCTGCGCGCCAAAGCCACCGACGAGGTCGCGTGCCTGATGCTCACCAACCCCTCGACGCTCGGGCTGTTCGAGCCGGGGATCGAGGAGATCGCCGAGATCGTCCACGGCGTCGGCGCGACGCTCTACTACGACGGCGCCAACCTCAACGCGATCATGGGCATCAGCCGGCCCGGCGACATGGGCTTCGACATCGTGCACTTCAACCTGCACAAGTCCTTCACCCAGCCTCACGGCGGCGGCGGCCCGGGCTCCGGCCCGATCGCCGTCTCGGACCGGATCGAGCCCTACCTGCCGCGGCCGCAGGTCGTGCGGCGGGCCACCACCGGCACGGCGGGCAACGGCCGCAGACCGGGCGGTGCGCCGTCGGCGGCCAACGGTCACGCATCTGGCGAGGAGGACGTGTTCTACGACCTCGACTTCGACCGCCCGAAGTCGATCGGCCGGCTGCGCGGCTTCCAGGGCAACTACGGGGTGTTCGTGCGCTCCTACGCCTACATTCGCTCGCTCGGGGCGCCCGGCCTGCGCGAGGTCTCCGAGGTGGCGGTGCTCAACGCCAACTATCTGCTCGCCCGTCTGCGCCGCGAGGGAGTGCTCGAGTATCTGCCCGAGGCCTTCGACCGGCTCTGCATGCACGAGTTCGTGCTCTCGGGCTTGCCGATGAAGCGCGAGCTCGGGATCCGGACGCTCGATCTCGCCAAGCGGCTGCTCGACCACGGCGTTCATCCGCCGACGGTGTACTTCCCTCTGATCGTCGACGAGGCGCTGCTCGTCGAGCCGACCGAAACGGAGACGAAGGAGACGCTCGACGCCTTCGCCGAGACTCTCGCGGAGCTGTTGCGCGAGGCGCGCGAGGACCCCGAGATCGCCCGGGGGGCCCCGTACACGACGCCGGTGCGCCGGCTCGACGAGGCCGCAGCGGCCCGCCATCCCGTCGTGCGCCAGCCGCTCTGACGGCGCCGCTCGGACCTGGAGCCCGCTTCTTCCCATTTTCCCCGCTCTTAGCGGGGTCTTTGCCCTCAACCCCTCGCTCCGCGCCGCCGATACATCCCTGGATGGATGATGACGTGGGGGCCAAGAGCACGTCGGCTCCGTGGCTCGAGCGAGCCGCGGCGCTCTCCGCGGTCGAATCCGAGGAGCGTGCCCTGGCCGGCACGGTCAGCGGACTGCTCTACCTGATCGGCGGCCTCACCCTCGCCCTGTTCGTCGTGCTGCCCGGGGTCGCCCACTCGCATCCGGGGACGATCCTCGTGCTCGCAGTGATCGACTGCGTGTGGGGCGCCTGCGCGGTCGGGCTCGTCGACTGGCGGCGCGCGCCCCGCTGGCTCATCCACTGCACCGTCTCGTTCGGCTTCGTGATGGTGATCATCGGCGCTGCGGCCTCGGGCGGGGCGCTGTCGCCCGCGTGGATCTACCTGTTCTTCATCGCGGTATTCGCCGCCTTCTTCTTCCCGCCGCCGGTTGCCATCGTCTACCTCGTCGGCTGCGTCGTCGTGCGCTCGCTCCCGCTGCTCTACGACGCTCACGTCCTCCACAACATGTTCCTCACGCAGCTCATCGTCTCCACCGCGGCCTACGTCGTCCTCGGCGGCGCGATCATCGCCGGCAAGCGGCTCAACGCGAGCCTTCGCGTCCGGGCGGAGCTGCTCGCCGCTGAGCAGAGCTCGCTGCGCCGGGTCGCGACCGCGGTCGTCGGGGGCGAGCCTCCGGATGCGATCTACGCCCGTGTTTCGGTGGAGGCGGCTGGGCTCGTGCGCGCGGGAGCGGCCGGGATCCTTCGCCTCGAGGGGCCCGAACGCCTGATGGTGCTTGGGTCATGGGCCGACCATCGCGGCGGTCGCTACGTCCGGGGCCGCTCGGTGCCGGTCGTGCCCGGCAGCGATATCGACCTCGCGCTCACCGAGGGGCGCGCGGTGCGGATCGACTGCCACACCTCGCTCAGCCCCGTGAGCGCGCTCGGCTACCGATCGAGCATCGTGGCTCCGATCGACGTCGACGGCCGTACGTGGGGCGTGCTCGCCGTCTGCGCCGCCAGGCCGGGACAGCTCACCGCCGACGACGAGGAGCGGCTCGTCGAGTTCGGCGGCCTGCTGGCCACGGCCATCGCCAGCATCGAGGACCGCCAGAAGCTCGCCACCCAGGCCTCGAGCGACCCGCTCACCGGCCTCGCCAACCACCGCACGCTCCAGCACCGGCTCGACGTCGAGCTGGCCCGGGCCAAGCGCCACGGCGGGATTCTCTCGGTGGCCATCCTCGACGTCGACCACTTCAAGCAGATCAACGACACCGGAGGCCACGACAGCGGTGACGACATCCTCGTGCGTGTCGCCCGCGAGCTCTCCGCCCTGGCCCGGGCCGAGGACACGCTCGGCCGGATGGGCGGGGACGAGTTCGCCTGGATCCTCCCCGAGACGACGCGCGAGGAGGCGCTCGTCGCCCTCGAGCGCGCGCGGCGGGCGGTCATCGCGGCTGCCCCGGCGCCGCTGCGGGTGACGATCTCGGCCGGGATCTGCGACTCCCGGGAGGCCGAGGATCCCTCCGAGCTGCTGCGCCTCGCCGACGGCGCGCTGTACTGGAGCAAGGCGCACGGCCGTAACCAGTGCTGGGTCTACGACCCGGCCGTCGTCGCCGAGCTCTCCGCTCAGGAGCGGGCCGAGCGGCTCGAACGCTCGCAGGCCCTGATCGGGCTGCGGGCGCTCGCCAAGGCGATCGACACCAAGGACCCCGCGACCCGAGAGCACTCCGTGCGCGTGGCCGAGATCGCCGCGCAGCTCGCCGTCGCCGCCGGCTGGTCGCAGGAGCTCGCGCTGCAGCTCAGCGAGGCGGCGCTCGTCCATGACGTCGGCAAGATCGGCGTCCCCGACGCGGTGCTCTGCAAGGCCGAGCCGCTCACGACGGAGGAGCGCACTCAGGTCCAGGCCCACGCCGAGCTGTCGGCTCAGATCGTCGACGGCGTGCTCTCGCCCGAGCAGGTCGAGTGGGTTCGCACCCACCACGAGCGCCCCGACGGGACCGGGTATCCCAGGGGGCTGCGCCGGATCCCCGACGGGGGGTCGCTGCTCGCGCTCGCCGACGCCTGGGACACGATGACCGCGGGCCGCGTCTACAGCGCGAGCAAGAGCACCGACGACGCCCTGACCGAATGTGTGGGCCTCGCCGGGGTGCAGTTCGCCCCCGGGGCGGTGCAGGCGCTCGTCAAGCTCCACCGGCGGGGGCAGCTCGTGCCGCCGCCGGACGCGACGCAATACGCTGCGGCCGGTGGAGCCCTCGATCACAACGGACGCGGCTGAGGTCGCAGCGCGCGCCGAGCGCGACCTCGAGGCCCTCGTTGGCGTCTCCTCACCCTCGGGCGATCACGCCGGCGCCGAGGAGGCGATCGCCATCTGCACCGCTCTGCTGCCGCCGGAGGCGCGGATCGAGCGGATCCCGTGCTCGACCGTCGGGAACGCCCCCGATCTGCTCGCGCGGATTGCCGGCCACGGGGAGCGCCGAGTCCTGCTGCTCGGCCATCTCGACACCGTCGTCTCCCACGGCGCGCACGCCCCGATGCGCCGCGACGGGGACCGCTTCTACGGCGCGGGAACCGTCGACATGAAGGGCGGCGTCGCGCTTTCGCTCGGCATCGCCCAGGTGCTCGCCGCTCGGCCCGAGCGCTTCGCCGAGCTCTCGCTGCTGCTCGTCACCGACGAGGAGTGGCGCACATCGGAGTTCGCCCACGTCGCGCGCTTCCCGGGCTACGACTCCTGCCTGTGCTTCGAGGCGGGCGAGCGGACCGCCGACGGGGGAGAGGGGGTGGTCGTCAAGCGCAAGGCGGCGGGCACGCTGCGGATCGCCGCCAGCGGACGTGCCTCGCACTCGGGCAGTGCCCCCGATCAGGGGCGCAACGCGCTGCTCGCCCTCGCCCGGGCGTCGGTGTCGATCGCGGCGCTGCACGACCCGGGGGGGCCCGAGCGGATGAGCGTCGTGCCGACGATGATGAGCGCGGGAGAGGCCCTCAACGTCGTCCCGCCGGCCGGCGAGCTTGTCTGCGACATGCGCGCGGACCGCCTCGAGACGTTCGAGGCGGTGCTCGCGGCCGTGCCGGACGAGATCGACGGCGTGCGGCTCACCGCCGGCATGGACCGGCGCTGGCCGGGTATGGACGCCGGCGCCGCGACGGCTCCGCTGCTCGAGCGCGCGTCGGCGCTGCTCGGTCGTCCGGTGATCGGCGTCCCGCGCGGCGGCGCGAGCGACGCGAGCCACTTCGCCGCCACCATCCCGGTGACGATCGACGGGCTCGGCCCGCGCGGCGGTGGCGCGCACACGCCGGAGGAGTTCGTGCTGGAGCGCTCGCTGCGCGAGCGTGCCGAGGTCGCGCTCGCCGTCGTCGCCGAAGTGCTCGCCCCCTAAGACGTCCGGACCCGAGCCGCCCGCGTGCCATCCTTCGCAGCATGAGCATGAACCTTCCGTCCCCGGCGGCGAAGCGGAAGCTCGGGACCCGTGGACAGACCTCGATCGAGGGGCTGGCGCTGCTCGCCGTCATCGTCGGGATCATGTGGCTCGTCGAGGTGATCAACACCCTCGACTCCAACCGGCTCGACGCCGAGGGGATCCATCCCCGTAGCTTCGGCTACCTGTGGGCGGTCCTCACGGCGCCGTTCCTGCACGTCAGCTTCCAGCACCTCATCGCCAACACCATCCCGCTTGTCTTCATGGGCGTGATCATCGCCATGCGCGGCGCGGCGAAGGTCGCGATCGTCACCCTTATCGTGCTGCTCGTCGGGGGGCTCGGAACGTGGCTGATCGCGCCGTCGGGCTCGGTCACCGTGGGGGCGAGCGGACTCGTGTTCGGATACGCCGCCTACCTGCTCACCCGCGGGCTGTTCGACCGCAGCGCGCTCGAGCTCCTCACCGGGGTGGTCGTCGGGGTCGTGTGGGGCAGCGCGCTGCTCTCGAGCCTCGTCCCGCACTACGGGATCTCGTGGCAGGGCCACCTGTGCGGCGCGATCGGGGGCGTCATCGCCGCGTGGCTGCTCGCCGATCGGCCCGGCCCGGCCCAGCGCTGGCGCACACCCGGCACTCGGTCGGGCTCAGGCGCCCCCGGCACGCTGCTCCCCTGACTCGGCCACCTGCACTTTCTTCGAGCAATTTGAAGAAACGACAGGTGCGCGCCCCCCGGGCCGCGCCGCGGGCGCTGCGCCGGGTAGCCTCACGAGCACGTCATGCGCATCTTCTCCGGCATCCAGCCGACCGGGCGCAAGCACCTCGGCAACTACATCGGCGCGATCACCCAGTACGTCGCCGGGCAGGACCGCGGCGAAGCGCTCTACTGCGTCGTCGATCTCCACGCGATCACCGTTCCCTACGAGCCGCCGGCGCTGCGCGAGTCGGTCTACGACACCGCCGCCATCCTGCTTGCCGCCGGGCTCGACCCGGAGCGCTGCATCTTCTTCCGCCAGAGCGACGTCCCCGAGCACACGGAGTTGTGCTGGCTGCTCTCGAGCGTCACCGCATTCGGCGAGCTCAGCCGCATGACCCAGTTCAAGGAGAAGTCCGGCTCCCAGCGAGACCTCGTCTCCGGCGGCCTGTTCTTCTACCCGGTGCTCCAGGCCGCGGACGTGCTCGCCTATCGCGCCCACGAGGTCCCGGTCGGCGACGATCAGCGCCAGCACATCGAGTTGATGCGGGACATCGCCGAGCGCTTCAACGCACGCTTCGGCGAGACCCTCGTCGTGCCCAAGCACGTGATCCCGCACGTCGGCGCGCGGATCATGGACCTCCAGATTCCCGATCGCAAGATGTCCACGACCGGCGGCAGCGAGCAGGGCACCGTGCTCGTCCTCGATGAGCCCAAGACGATCGCCAAGAAATTCCGCTCGGCGGTCACGGACTCCGGCCACGAGATCCTCCGCGGCAACGGCAAGGAGGGGATCGGGAACCTGATCGAGATCCTCGCCGCCGTGCAGGCCACCACCCCGGAGTCGATCGAGCAGGACTTCGACGGGGCGGGCTACGGCGCGTTCAAGCAGGCGGTCGGCGATGCCGTGATCGCGTATCTCGCTCCCGTCCGCGAGCGCTACGAGGCGATCCGCTCGGACCCCGGTGAGCTCGACCGCACGTTCGCCGTCGGGGCGGACCGGGCCCGGGCGATCGCGTCGGACACGCTGGCCGACGTGCGCCGGGCGATGGGGCTGGGAGCGGTCCGACCCCCTCGCTAACGTCTGCGCGGTGCGCCTGATCGACCTCGAGCTCGACCTCGACGTGTTCGCGGGGCCGTTCGACCTGCTGCTCACGCTCATCCTGCGTGAGGAGGTCGACCTGCTCGAGGTCGACCTCGCCGAAGTCGTCATCTCCTACATCGATCACCTCGAGTCCCGCGGCGAGCTCGACCTCGAGGCGGCGACCGAGTTCCTCGTCCTGATCGCGGCGCTGCTCGAGCTCAAGTCACGGCTGATGCTGCCCGGCGAGGAGATCGAGCAGATCGATCTCGATCCCGGCGAGGCCGCCGAAGAGCTGCTCGCTCGGCTGCTCGATGCCCACCGCTACCGCGCGGCCGCCAACCACCTGCGCGAGCGGCTCGCGGGCCAGGAGGGGTATCGCTTCCGCTCGGCCGCGCTGCCGCCGTCGCTGCGGCGGGCCTCGCTCCAGGACGCCGTCGCGGTGTACGACCCGGCCCGCCTCGTGCGAGCGATCGACGATCTGCTGACGACCCCGCCGCCGGTCGACCTCCGTCACATGACGACGCCGAAGGTGTCGGTCGCCGAGCGCCTGACGCACCTCCGCGCCCTCCTGCGCCGCGGCGTCTTCTCGTTCGACGACGCGGTGGTCAAGGCCGACCGGGTGACTGTCGCGGTCACCGTGTTCGCGCTGCTCGAGCTCTACAAGCAGGGCGAGGCGACATGGATCCAGGACGAGCCATTTGGGGAGATCACGGTCGCCGCGGTCGCCCTCACCGAGCAGGACCGGCCACCGGTCCGGCGGATGGAGCTGGCGAGTTGACCGAGGAGCTCGAGTGCACGCTCGAGGCGCTGCTGTTCCTCTCTGCGGATCCGGTTGACGCCGCCGCGCTCGCCGAGGCCACCGAGGCCGATCTCCACGAGGTCGTCACCGCGCTCGAGCGCCTGCGCGAGTACTACGAGTTTGAGCGCCGCGGGCTCGTCCTCCGTGAGCTCGCGGGCGGTTGGTCGCTGTCCAGCGACCCGCGGGCGCAGGACGCGGCACGCCGGCTCCTCGCCCGCCCGCGGACTCCGCCGCTCACCGCCGCCCAGGCCGAGACGCTCGCGATCATCGCCTATCTGCAACCGGTATCCCGTCCGGAGATCGCCCGCATCCGTGGCGTCAACGCCGAGTCGGCGGCCGCCTCGCTCCTCGAGCGGGGCATCATCGAGGAGAGCGGCCGCTCGCAGTTCGGGGCCGTGCTCTACCGCACCTCCGACCTGTTCCTGCGCTTGTTCGGGCTCGAGGCGCTCGAGCAGCTCCCGCCGATCAGCGCCTTCGAGCCGCCGCCCGAGCTTCAGGAGGCCCTGCGCGAACGCCTCCTGCAGGCCGGGGAGGCGCGGGCGGGGGGCGGTCCGCCGCCGAGCACCGAGGCTACGCGTTAGCCACGGCGAGCACGGTGCTCGCGGGCACGGTCAGCGAGCCGTCCTGCGCGACGAACGGTCCGAGCATCTCGAACGCGCCGTCGTGCACGGCAGCCCGCGCGTCGTCGTCGAGCCCGGCGAGGACGGCGGCGATCGGCGCCGCCAGGTCGATCGTCTCCGCCCAGTAATCGTCGAGACTCGTCCATGTCTGGGTGAAACTGACCTTCTCGGCGTGTACCGAGCGGAAGCCGGCGTCGCGCAGGCGGGCCTCGATCGCCGCCGGGTCGGGCATCGCGAACGGGCTCGGCGATCCCGGGGTCGGCAGCTCCAGCGCCCCTCGGGACACGAGCTGCACGACAGGGGCGGCCATGCACAGGTTCTGGTCCGGGGCGTCCCACGTCGCCATGACGAGTCGGCCGGACTCACGGAGCACGCGACGGGTGCGGCGCAGCGCCTCGTCGGGGTCGGCCATGAGCATGTAGCCGAAGCGGCAGAGCACGCCGTCGAAGCTGCCCGGCTCGAGCTCGAGGCGCTGGGCGTCGACCTCGGCGAACTCGACGTTGTCGAGCCCGAGCTCCTCGGCCCGACGACGGGCGACGGCGATCATCTCCGGGGACTGGTCGGTGCTCAGCAGGCTCCCGGCCGGCGCGACCCGTGCGGCGGCGAGGAGCCCCGTCTCGCCCGGCCCGGCGGCGAGCTCGAGCAGCCGTTGCCCCGGCTGCGGGTCGAGCGCCGCGAGCATCGCGTTCGTCAACGGCGCGGTGTTCTTCCGCAATGCAGCCTGTCGGCGTTCCCAGCCCGATGCGCCCCGGCGCCACAGCTCGCGCTGCCGGCGGTCGAGCTCCTCTAAGTCGGCCATCGAAAACCCCCGTCGGTTGGTGAGCGGCGGTCCTAGCCTACCGGGGCCGCGGGCGCGGGCGCGGACGCGGCCTGCGCCGCGAGCTGCCCGCAGGCGGC
Organism: uncultured Solirubrobacterales bacterium; assembly: GCA_963755955.1. Taxonomy (GTDB): domain Bacteria; phylum Actinomycetota; class Thermoleophilia; order Solirubrobacterales; family Solirubrobacteraceae; genus Palsa-465. Next base: position 64,753 of record CAVWLZ010000024.1, on the reverse strand, counting down.
GGCGATGTCCCGGCCCCGGGTGAGGCGCACGGTCGCGTCGATGCCATGGCGCTCGAGCTCGTCGCGGAAGGCCTCGATCGCCTTCGGACTCGAACCGTCGTAGGACCCGGTCGGGTTGTAGGGGATGAGGTTGACCTTGAAGATCCTCGGGTCGAGCACCTCGGCCAGCTGCACGGCCTGGACGTGGCTGTCGTTGACGCCGGCGAGCATCACGTACTCGACGAAGATCTTGCGGTGCTTGCGCGCGTAGAAGCTCCGGCAGGCGGTGAGCACGTCGGCGAGCGGATAGCGGTCGTTGACGGGCATGAGCTGGGAGCGCAACGCCTCGTCGGCGGCGTGCAGTGACAGCGCGAGGCGGATCGGCATGGGGGCGGCGGCGAGCTGTTCGATTCCCGGGATCCAGCCGACGGTCGAAATCGCCGTACGCCGATGGGTGATGCCGACATCTGGCAGGCGCGCACAGGCCGCGAGCACGTTGTCGAGGTTCATCATCGGCTCGCCCATGCCCATGAACACAGCGTGGTCGACCTCGGTGAGACGCCGGAAGTGGAGCGCCTGGTCGAGGATCTCCCAGGCGGTCAGGTTGCGCCCGAAGCGCATCGCCCCCGTCGCGCAGAACGTGCAGGTGAGCGGGCAGCCCGACTGCGAGGAGAGACACAGCGAGCGCCGACCGTCGCGATAGCGCATCAGCACGGCCTCGACCGGGCGGCCGTCGGCGGTGCGAAACAGCGCCTTGATGGTGCCGTCCGAGGCGTGCGCCTCGTCCTCGACGGTGAGCGTCGAGAACGGCACGTCGTCGAGGAGCCGCGTACGGAGCGATTGCGGCACGTCGGTCATGGCCGAGAACGAGGCCGCGCCCTGCGCGGCCCATCTCCAGACCTGGCCGGCGCGGTATCGCGGCTCTCCGAGTTCGGTCAGCTTGTCGCTCAGCAGCGTGAGATCCACGCGGTCTATGGTGGCAGGCTCGTGCGACTGGCCAAGTACCTCGCCCACGCCGGCGTCGCCTCCCGGCGGGCGGCGGAGGGGCTCGTGCGGGACGGCCGCGTCGCCGTCGACGGCGCGGTGACCGTCGACCCGGCCCGAGACGTGCAGGCCGGCGATGACGTCACCCTCGACGGTGCGCCGGTGACGATCGAGGCCGACCGGGCGGTGTACGCGGTCCACAAACCGGCCGGCGTCGTCTCCACCGCCCAGGACACTCACGGCCGCCGGACGATCGTCTCGCTCGTCCCGAGCGCGCTGCGGCTGTATCCGGTCGGACGGCTCGACATCGACACGACGGGCCTGCTGCTGCTCACCAACGACGGCGCTCTCGCCCACCGCCTCACCCATCCGAGCTTCGAGGTGCCGAAGACCTACCGCGCGGTGCTCTCACGGCCGCTCTCCCAGCAGGCGATCCGGGCGCTGCGGGACGGGGTGATGCTCGAGGACGGTCGGACCGCCCCGGCCCGGGTCCGCCGAGTCGCGCCGGAGACGATCGAGCTGACCATCCACGAGGGCCGCAACCGCCAGATCAAGCGGATGTGCGAGGCGATCGGCAACCCCGTGCGACGGCTCCAGCGGGTCGCCTTCGGTCCGCTCGCGCTCGGCGACCTCGCGCCCGGCGCCTACCGCCGGCTCACCGCCGACGAGGTGCGGCGGCTCACGAGCGCTGGAGCAGCACCGAGTCGTTCTTGAGTCTGCTCAGCGTCAGCGCCCGCCCGATCTCGGCCGGCGTGAGGCGGACGGGATGGTCGGCGTCGAGGCGCACGACGGTGAAGCGATAGATCGTGCGGCGCCAAGCCTCGTGGAAGCCGGCGACGGCGTAGCTGCGCTGCACGGCCGAGGGCTCGAGGTTGCAGGCCGACCCCCACCAGCAGAAGCCGTCACCGGGCGGGGTGGCGAAGCCGACGACGTAGAGCTCGGACACCGTCGCGCCGCGGCGACGCATCGACCGCAGCCCGTCGACGTAGAGCCCGAGCGGGAGTAGCCCCTTGAAGTTCTGGAGCAGGATCGCCTTGCCGCGGAGCGTGGCGGTCGGGCGCTGCTCGCCGATCATCCGGGCGACGGGACGCCAGTCGGGTCGCTGAAGGTCGCGGGTGGCGGCGACATCGACCGCCGCGACGAGGCCGATCACGCACAGCACCACGGCGGCGAGGGTGCCAAGCACGCGTGCGCGAGGGGCGGCGAAGCCGGCGGCGACGGCAATCGCCGCGGGGATCCAGACGGCGAGCGCGTTGCGAGTGATGAGGTTGTCGGTGCCGCCGGCGACGATGAGCAGCATCAGCACGACACCGCCGAGGCCGAGGCCGGCGGCGATGAGGCCGCCGCGGCGCTCGCGGCCGTCGGAGCGCAGGACGAGCAGGACGAGCCCGAGCACGCAGAGGCCGAGGCTGACCACGGCGAGCACGTCGTAGGCCGGGGCGGCGAACCAGACGACGAACTGGGGGAAGACCTGGCCGAACCGGCGGGCGAGCGGCACGCCGGCGATCCACGTCGTGCGGCCGGTGGCCTGCTGGTTGACGGCCAGCGGGAGCAGCGCGAGGCCGAAGGCCGCGACGAACGCCACCGCCGCCCACGCCCCACGTCGCCGCCGGTGGGCGACGAGCAGCCACAGCGCCTCGGGGACGACGACGAGCACGGCGTAGTAATGGGTGGTGAGGGCGAGCGCGGCGACGAGGGCCCAGACGCCGAGCGCACGCCGGTCCGGCCGCTCACGCGCGGAGGCGAAGGCGAGCAGCGAGAGCGCGCTCATCAGCACGAGCAGGCCATACGCGCGCGCCTCCTGCGAGTACCAGATGAGGATCGGGCTACAGGCGGTGAGCGCGGCGGCGATCACGCCCGCGCGCCCCGAGACGAGCTTGCGTGCTGCGAGGTACACCGCGGGCACGGTGGCCACCCCGATGAGCGCGGACAGCGAGCGCAGGCCGAGTTCGCCCCAACCGAAGACGCGGCCCCAGAACCACGCGAGGATGTAGTAGAGCGGCGGGGTCGATTCGTTGCGGGACAGCAGCCCGAGCATCCCGCCGATCGACGGGTGCATGATCAGGACGGTGTTCCCCTCGTCGTACCAGTAGCCCTGGCGGCCGAGGGTCGAGAAGCGCAGGACGGCCGCGAGCAGTGTCAGCGCGGCGACAGCCGCCGTCGCCGGCGACACCGCCAGCGCGGTCCGAGACGCCCCCGCCGCACCGGGAAACTGCTGCTCAGCGGTACCTACGCTCACGAGAAGGCTGATGTTATGTCCGACCCCGGGGGACCGATCCGTCATCTTTAGGTGTCAGCATGCCGACCTTAACGCGATCCCAATCGGGCGCATCAACGCGCCGAAAGCGGCGCCGGGCACTATGTGAGGTGTGATGCGACAGGACTCGACAGAGTCCGACGGGTCCGTCGTGCTTGCCGCGGGGGCCTCGACGGGCACCGGCAGCGAGGCCACTCCCGGGCTGCCGAAGCTCGCGCCGCTCGCCTCACGTCTGACCATACGCCCCGTCCGTGTCGTCCTCGGGGCGACGGCCGGCCGGATCGCCCTGGGCGTGCTCGTGCTCGGCGCGCTGCTCGTCGTCGTGTTCTCCACCTCGACATCGTCGCCGCTCGTGCCGACGAGCCAGCTCAGCTTCCCGGGCTGGGAGGCCGGCCCGCTCCACGGACTGTTCGGCTACTTCAGCGTCAATCAGAACACGATCGACACCGGGCTGAGTGCCGTCGTCGTCGCCATGCTCCTTGCCTACGGCGCGGTGCTGCTCGCGGTGCGCTCGCTCTCGCTGCGGCTGATCGTCGTCTGCGTCGTCGCGCTCAACCTCATCCTGCTGATGAGCCCGCCGCTACAGCTCACCGATCTCTTCAACTATCTCGGCTACGCCCGGCTCGGAGCGGTGCACCACCTCAATCCCTACACGCACGGGATCGTCGCCGAGCTGCACGACCCGGTGTATCGCTTCAGCACCTGGCACAACCTCCACAGCCCCTACGGCCCGTTGTTCACGGCGATCAGCTATCCGATCGCGCTGCTGCCGCTGCCGGTCGCCTACTGGGCACTGAAGCTGCTCGCCGTCGGGCTCAGCCTCGCCTTCATCGCCATCGTGGCCAGGTGCGCACGGCTGCTCGGCCGTGACCCGCGATTCGCCATCGCGTTCGTCGCCTTCAATCCGATCTATCTCATCTACGCGATCGGCGGCTTCCACAACGACTTCGTGATGCTCGTCCCCTCGACCGGGGCGATCGCCTTCCTGCTCGCGCGGCGCGACCGCTCGGCCGGCGCGGCCCTGATGCTCGCCGTCGCGGTCAAGTTCACCGCCATCCTCCTGCTGCCGTTCCTGCTCATCGCTGCGATCCCGCCGCAACGGCGCCTGCGGGTGCTCAGCGGGGCGGCGATCGCGCTCGTCCCGCTCGCGGCACTGAGCCTCGCGCTGTTCGGCTTCACCATCCCCAACCTCCAGGACCAGAGCACGCTCCTCACCGACTTCAGCGTCCCCAACGTCGTCGGCGACCTGCTCGGCCTCGGCGGCGGCGCGCCGCTGCTCCTGCGCCTCGCCAACGTCGCCGTCGTCGTCACCGTCATCTATTTCCTGCGCCGGCGGCGCGACTGGATCGGCGGCGCCGGCTGGTCGACGCTCGCGCTCGTCATCAGCCTCGCCTGGCTCGTACCGTGGTACGTGGTGTGGGTGCTGCCGCTCGCCGCCCTCGGAAGCAGCGTCCGCCTGCGACAGGCCACGCTCGTGTTCACGGTCTACCTGGTGTTCGCCTTCATCCCGGCGACCGGGATCTGGCTCAGCAACCACGGCATCGATCTGATGAGCGGCGGCGCCGGGCAGGCCTCGAAGTCACTTCAGCATAAGCTCGCCGGCTGACCTGCGACGCCGGCGCAGCACGGACTGTTAGGTTTGTGTTTCGATGCGTGTCGAACTTGCCATGGCCTCGCCGGCGCCCGCCGCTGCGCCGGTCGCCATCACGAGGCGCTGGCGTCTGGACCGCTACGAGGCCCTGCTGCTCGGCGTGTTCGCGGCCATCTCGGTGTGGGTGCTCGCCCTCGACCTCTGGCAGGTCGTCGTCCACCACCGGGTGTGGACCGGCACCGACGGCTTCTTCGTCGTCGACCAGCTCCAGTACCTCTCCTGGATCAGCGCCGCCTCGCACCACGTGCTCGCCTCCAACCTGTTCGTGCTGCGCCCGACGCCGGCCGACTACTTCCAGCCTGCGGTCGCGGTCTCGGGCCTCGTCTCGCGGCTCGGAGTCGCCCCGTGGCTGTCGCTGCTGATGTGGAAGCCGGTCGCCGTCCTCGGCATGTTCTTCGGCACGCGGGCATACATCTACCGCAGCCTCAACTGGCGCTCGGAGCGGCGGGTCGCTCTCACCCTCGCGCTGTTCTTCGGCTCCTTCAGCGTCGTCTACGGCAGCTTCGGGGTCGTCGGCGACATGTTCCCCGGGTTCCTGTCCTGGGGCTATCCGTTCGGCCTGATGGCGCTCGCGGCGATGATGTACGGGCTGCTCCGCTACGACCGCGACCGTCGGGTGGGTGCGGTGAGCTGGATGGCACCGACGCTCGGTGCGCTCGCCTCGCTGCTGCATCCCTGGCAGGGCGAGCTGATGGTGACGATCGTCATCGTCGCCGAGCTGCTGCGGTGGCGTGAGTGGCGTGGCAGCGTGCGCGCCCGCCTCGCGCTACCCCTGGTGACCGTCCTCGGCACGGCGCTCCCGCTCCTCTACTACATGGTGCTCGGCCGCGTCGACCTGTCGTGGGGCCTGGCCCGGGAGGCGAGCAAACACACGTTCTCCTTCTGGTCGCTGCTGCTGGCGATGGCGCCGCTGGCGATCGTCGCCGCGCTCGGCTACCGCGGCTCGGCGAAGACGTTCGTGACCACAATCACCCGCAGCTGGCCGCTCGCCGCGCTGATCGTCTACGTGCTCTCGGCGAGCTCGGTCAGCGCCACCCCGCTGCACGCCTTCGAGGGCATCACCGTGCCGCTGTCGATCCTCGCCGTCACCGGCGTGCAGCGGGCGCACTGGACCCGGGTGCCGTATCGGCGCGCGATCGTCGGTGCGCTGATCGCGCTTCTGACGATCCCCGCCACCGCGTATGAGCTCGGGAGCGCCCGCGACTACATGGCCCCGCAGGCCGGCAACGCCAACTTCATCACCCGCGACGAGCGGGCGGCGCTCGACTATCTCGCCCGGGACCGCGAGCCCGGCGGCGTGCTCACCCGCTTCTACCTCGGGGCGCTCGTGCCCGGCCGTACGGGCCGGCGGACCTTCGTCGGCAACTGTCTGTGGTCCGAGCCGGCGTGCGTCCCGCGCGCCCAGATGGCTCAGCGGCTGTTCGACGGCACGCTCTCCCCGGCGGCGGCCAAGGCGTTCGTCGCGGAGAGCGGCGCGCGCTTCATCCTCACCGACTGCCAGGCTCGCAGCGACCTGCGCGGCTCCCTCGGGTCGCTGATCGTCTCGATCTCCCGCTTCGGCTGCGCCAGCGTCATCGAGCTCGGCGCGCCCGGCCATCCCGTCGGTCCTCTGGCAGAATCGGGCGTCGATGCGTCTGTTCGCGCTCCGAGGCGCCAATAGCGTCGAGCGCAACGACGCCGGCCTGATCCTCTCTGCCACCGACGAGCTCATGCGTGAGCTGATGGCCCGCAACGAGCTCACCGCGGAGGCGATGGTGAGCTGCATCTTCACCCTCACCGAGGACCTCGATGCCGAGTTCCCGGCCGTCGCGGCGCGTGCGCTCGGGCTGAGCCGCGTCCCGCTGCTATGTGCGCGTGAGGTGCCGGTGCCGGGCGCGCTGCCGAGCATCGTCCGCGTGCTCGTCCACTACTACGCCGCCGAGGACCACGAGCCCCGGCATGTCTATCTCGGCGAGGCGAGGGGACTCCGCGCCGACCTCGACTCGGCACAATAGGGCCATGTCGCTCGAATTCGCGCAGCGCATCCGTCGCATCCCCGTATATCCCGTCGCCGCCGGCTACGACCTCGGCGCTCAGATGGCGATGCTCGCCTCCAACGAGTCGTGCTTTCCGCCGCTGCCCGTCGTCGTCGAGGCCGCCACGCGCGCCGTCGCCGGCACCCACCGCTACCCCGACCCGTCCTACATCTCGCTGCGGGAAGCGCTGTCGGCCCGGTACGGCGTGCCGCCGGAGCGGATCGCGCTCGGCAACGGCTCCTGCGACATCCTGCTCGCAGCCGGCGAGGCCCTGCTCGAGCCCGGCGCCGAAGTCGTCTATGCGTGGCCGGCCTTCAGTGTCTATCCGCACCTCGCGGCGGCTTCGGGCGCCCGGGCGATCGAGGTTCCGCTCGATTCCGACGAGCGGCACGTGCTCGACGCGATGCTCAACGAGATCACTGTCGCGACGCGGCTCGTGCTTGTGTGCAACCCCAACAACCCCACCTCGACCGCGCTGCCGCTCGAGGAGCTCGAGGCGTTCCTGCGACAGGTGCCGAGCCATGTGTGCGTGATCCTCGACGAGGCCTACTGCGAGTTTGCACTCGCCCTCGGCGACACCTACGCATCAGTCGAGCTGCTGCGCCGCTTCCCCAACCTCGTGCTGCTGCGGACCTTCTCGAAGGTCTATGGACTCGCCGGGCTGCGGGTCGGCTACGGGCTGTGCGGCTCGCCCGACTTCCGCACCGCCGTCGACCAGGTCCGCCAGCCGTTCTACCTCAACGCCATCGCCCAGGCCGCCGCGGTCGAGGCGATCAAGCACCAGGACGAGGTCGAGCGGCGGGTGACGGCGACGATCGCCGCCCGCCTCGAGCTCGAGGACGGGGTGCGCAGCCTCGGCCTGTGGGCGGCGCGGTCCGACGCGAACTTCATCTGGCTCCGGCTGCCGGAGGTGCACGACGCCGACGCCGACGCCGACGTCCGGGCCGCGGAGGCCGCGGTCGTCAGCGGCCTCCGCGAGCGCGGTGTGCTCGTCCGCGCCGGCGCCTCGCTCGGCCGTCCCGGTGCACTGCGGGTGACGGTCGGCACCGACGCCGAGAACGCGCGCTTCGTCGCCGCCCTCGGTGAGCTCGTCTGACGGCGGGTTCGCCGGCGCCGAGCGTCGGGCCGGGCGCCGGCGCCCGCGCCCGGCCTGCCGCCACCCCGGCGGCTGTGTCACAATCTCTCGGCGCCATGACCGCTGCCCGCGACATCTACGCGACCGCCGCTCTCGCGGGCTGCACCTGCGCGCGCTTCTACTCCTGGCGATTTATCTAGGCGCTCGGCCGCCGCTGGAGCGCTGGCTCCGCGGAACGCACCGAAGCCCACCGACCGCGTGGGTTTCCGTCTGGGTCGAGCGCCGGACACCGCGGGTCCGGTCAGGACCCGGCGGGGTCCTCGGACCTCCCACCCTCACGCGAGGGCCTTGCGTACGATCTTCAGGAGCGGAAAGGACAGTTTCGAAATGACCACGATGAGCAGAGCGACCACGGAAGGGCTTGACATCGCAGGCAAACGCCTCGGTGGCGAGCACTTCGCGCTGATCGCCGGACCCTGCACGGTGGAATCCCGTGAGCAGACACTCGAGAGCGCCCGCGCGGTGCGGGACGCCGGTGCCGCGATGTTCCGCGGGGGTGCCTACAAGCCTCGGACCTCCCCGTACGCCTTCCAGGGCCTCGGTCAGGCCGGGCTGCGGCTGCTCGCCGAGGCGAAGGCCGAGACCGGCCTGCCGATCGTCAACGAGTGCATGGACCTGCGCGATCTCGACGACGTCCTCGAGGTCGCCGACGTCATCCAGATCGGCGCCCGCAACATGCAGAACTACGCGCTGCTCACCGAGGTGGGCCGGTCGGGGCGCCCGGTTCTCATCAAGCGCGGGCTCTCGAGCACGCTCGACGAGCTGCTGATGGCCGCCGAGTACGTGCTCAAGGAAGGCAACGAGGCGGTCATCCTCTGCGAGCGAGGCATCCGCACGTTCGAGACCTCCTACCGCTTCACGCTCGATCTCACCGCCGGGAAGACGACCACGCTGCTGGCGCAGCCCGCCCTCTAGTGTCGACCGCGCCGCCCAAGCGATACGAGTCGGTCCGCGACCAGCGGATCGAGCGCACCGAGCCGCTGCTGACGCCGGCCGAGCTCCTCACCGAGCTCCAGCTGACCGACGTCCATGCCGGCGTCGTCCTCCGCGGCCGCGAGCAGATCCACGCCATCCTCGACGGAGAGGACGACCGCCTGCTCGTCGTCGTCGGTCCGTGCAGCGTGCACGACGTGGCGGCGACGCTCGAGTACGCGCGGCGGTTGGCCGGCCGGGCCGAGGCGCTCCAGGAGGACCTGTGCATCGCCATGCGCGTGTACTTCGAGAAGCCCCGGACGACAACCGGCTGGAAGGGGCTGATCAACGATCCGCACCTCAACGGCTCGGGCGACGTCAACTCGGGTCTGCGACTCGCCCGGCGCCTGCTGCTCGACGTGCTCGAGCTCGGGCTCCCGATCGGGTGTGAATTCCTCGACCCGATCATCCCGCAGTACATCTCCGACGCCGTATGTTGGGGGGCGATCGGGGCCCGCACGACCGAGAGCCAGATCCACCGCCAGCTCGGCTCGGGCCTGTCGATGCCGGTCGGCTTCAAGAACCGCACCGACGGGGATGTGCAGGTCGCGGTCGACGCCGTCCGGGCCGCCGCCGTTCCCCACGCGTTCGCCGGCATCGACGTCGACGGCCGCTCGGCGATCCTCCACACCCGCGGCAACACCGACTGCCACGTCATCCTCCGCGGCGGGCGCGGCGCGCCCAACTACGGCGCCGACGCCGTCGCCGCCACGCGCGCGCTGCTCCGCGCGGCCGGGCTCTCCGAGCGCCTGATGATCGACCTCTCGCACGACAACAGCGGCAAGCAGCCGGAGCTCCAGCCCGCGGTCGCCGCCGACGTCGGCGCGCAGATCACCGCCGGCAGCCGGGCCGTCGTCGGCACGATGCTCGAGTCCTTTCTCGTCGGCGGCCGCCAGGACCTGGTGCCCGGCACCGAGCTCACCTACGGCCAGTCGATCACCGACGGCTGCCTGGAGTGGGAGACGACGATCGACGTGCTGGACAGCCTCGCGCGCGCGGTGAGGGACCGCCGCCGCAACGGGATTGGCTAGTGCGGGTCGCCGTCCTCGGAGTCGGCCTCATCGGCGGCTCGCTCGCCCTCGCCGCCCACGAGCGGCTCGGCGCCGAGGTGACGGGCTTCGACGCGAGCCCCGAGGCGCTGGCGGCCGCGCTCGCCCGCGGCGCGGTCCAGCACGCCGCCCCGAGCCTCGCGGAGGCGGTCGCCGGATCCGAGGCGGTGTTCGTCGCCGTGCCGGTCGGCGCGCTCGACGAGACCGTCGGCGCCGCGCTTGCCGCGGCCGCGCCGGACACGCTCGTCAGCGACGTCGGCTCGACCAAGCGCGCCGTCGTCGCCGCCCACGCCGACCCGCGGTTCGTCGGCGGCCATCCGCTCGCCGGTGCCGAGACGGCCGGCGTCGAGCACGCCCGCGCCGACCTGTTCGAGGGCGCGACCTGGTACCTGACCCCGGCCGCGGAGACGAGCGGGATGCTCTACGAGCGGCTCTATCGCCTGCTGCGTGGGATCGGCGCACAGCCGACCGCGATCGACGCCGCCTCGCACGACCGGCTCCTCGCGACCGTCTCACACCTGCCCCATGTGCTCGCCAACGTGCTCGTCGCTCAGGCCGCGCAGGCGCTCGACAGCGGCGACGACGGAGAGCGCCTCCCCGCCACCGGTCCGAGCTTCCGCGACGCGACCCGCGTGGCCGGCGCGCCGAGCCGGATCTGGACCGACATCTACCTCTCCAACCGCGACGCCCTCGCCGCCGAGCTCGACGGCGTGATCGGGCGGCTCGAGGAGGTGCGGGACGCCCTCGAGGCCGGGGACCCGGCGGTGATCGCCGCCTGGAATGACGCCGCCGTCGGCCACCGCCGTCGACTGCTCGAGGGTCAGCTCGCCGGCGGCCCCCTCGTCGAGCTGCGCGCCTCGGTCCCCAACCGTCCGGGGGTGATCGCGCAGCTCGCGCTCGCGCTCGGCCGCGCCGGGGTCAACATCACCGACCTCGCCCTCTACCCTGCGGCCGACATGAGCGAGGGCGTGGTCGCACTCTGGGTCGGTGGCGCGCAGGAGGCGCAGCGCGCACTCGAGCTGATCGCAAATCTCGGCTTCCCCGTCGCCGCGGCATGAACGTCCGCTTCGACCCCTCGGGCCCGCTGCGCGGGACGCTCAGCGTGGCCGGCGACAAGTCGGTGTCCCACCGGGCGGCGATCGTCGGCGGGATGGCCTCCGAGCCGGTGCGGATCCGCAACTACCTCCGGGCGCAGGACACCCTCTCGACGCTGGACGCCGTCCGCGCGCTCGGCGGCATCGTCGAGGACCGCGGCGAGGAGCTCGTCATCCGCGGTGGCGGCCTGCGCGAGGCCCAGCAGTCCGCCGGGACGATCGACGTCGGCAATGCCGGCACGCTCATGCGCCTGCTCCCCGGCTGGCTCGCCTTCCAGTCCGGCGGCGCCTTCACCCTCGACGGCGACGCGTCGATCCGCCGTCGGCCGGTGGATCGGATCGCCGAGCCGCTGCGGGAGATGGGGGCGGTGATCGACGCGCGTGACGGGCGCTTCCCGCCGTTCACGATCCATGGCGCGGCGCTGCGCGGCATCGAGTACACGCTGCCGGTGGCCAGCGCCCAGGTGAAGTCCTGTGTTCTCATCGCCGGCCTCGTCACCGACGAGACGACGGTGGTCGAGCCCGTCCCCACCCGGGATCACACCGAGCGGCTGCTGATCCGGGCCGGGGCCCCGCTGCGCCGCGAGGGCGACCCGCACGCGGGCTACCGGACGATGGTCGGCAACGCCGACGAGCTCGAGCTCGAGTCGATCGACGTGCCCGGCGACCTCTCCTCGGCCGCGTTCCTCATCGCCGCAGGCGTGCTCGTGCCGGGCTCGCGTCTCGTGCTCGAGAACGTCGGCGTCAACTGGACGCGCGCCGGGCTGCTGCGGATCCTCGAGCGGATGGGCGCGATCGTCCTCGGCGACCTCGAGCCGGTCGGCGGGTTCGCCCCAGTCGAGCCCGTCGCCGACCTCGACATTCGTAACGCGGGGATCGAGGGCACCGTCGTCGAGGCCCACGAGGTGCCGTTGGCCATCGACGAGCTGCCGCTCGTCGCACTGCTCGGCTGCTTCGCCGAGGGAGAGACGATCGTCCGCGGCGCGGCCGAGCTGCGGGTCAAGGAATCCGACCGGATCGCCACCGTCGTCGACGGGCTGCGCGGCCTCGGTGCCGAGATCGAGGCGACCGCCGACGGCTTCGTCGTCCGCGGCACCGGCGGGTTGCGCGGCGGCCGGCTCGAGGCACACGGCGATCACCGACTTGCGCTGCTCGGCGCCGTCGCCGGCCTTGCCTCACGCGAGGGCGTCGAGGTCATCGGGATGGAGGTCGCGGCCGTGTCCTATCCGGGCTTCACGAGCGACCTCGCGACGCTGGTGGGCTGAGGTGGTCGTCGCCATCGACGGTCCGGCCGGCTCGGGGAAGTCGACGGTCGCGCGGGCGGCGGCGGCGGCGATGCACTTCACCTACCTCGACTCCGGTGCGATGTACCGCTGTGTTGCCCTCGCCGCTCTGCGCCGTGGCGTCGAGCCGGCGGCGGTCGCGCCGGAGGTGCGGATCGAGCTCGGCGAGCGGATCCTGCTCGACGGCGAGGACGTGACCGCCGAGATCCGGACGCCGGCGGTGGCCGAGGCCGCCTCGCGGGCGGCCGCCGAGCCGGCGGTCCGCGCCGCTATGGTCGCCGCGCAGCGGCGGTTGATGAGCACGGGCGACTGGGTGGCCGAGGGGCGCGACATCGGGACCGTCGTCGCGCCCGGTGCCGAGGTCAAGGTGTTCCTCACCGCGGACCCCGCCGAGCGGGCGCGCCGCCGGGCCGCCGAGCTCGGCGCCGACCCCGGAGAGGTGCTCGCCGAGCAGACGATCCGCGACGAGCGCGATCGCACCCGGGCGCACTCGCCGCTGCGGGCGGCGGCCGGGGCGGTCGAGGTCGACACGACCGGGTTGACGATCGACGAGGTCGTCGCCCGCATCACGACGCTGGCAACCGGCGCGCGCGATGTTTGAACCCGCTTCAATTTGCGCATAAGTAGTTATATGGGTTGCGCTGCGGGGCGTGGCCTCTGTGACTGACACGGTCAAAGAACAGTCCGCGGATCGACGCGGACGAGAGACAGGGGTGTTTCTCCTATGTCAAGACGGTTGTCCTCTGGGATCGCTGTTGCGATCGCGACTACGGCGCTCGCGCTCGCGGCCGCCGGCAGCGCGTCGGCGAACACGATCCTCATGCCCACGCTGAACAAGGAAATCTCCAAGCAGCACCAGATCTGGACGCAGCACGTGTTCGCGCCCTTCGGCTCGCTCCAGCCGCCGGCGCCACCGTGCCCGGAGAACGGGCTGCTGCCCTCGCCGTTCTCCAACTGCGGCCTGCCCGAATTCCCGGCCACGACGCTTCCGTACCCCGGGAACATGGCCTACTACGGCGGTCACGTGCAGACGGCGCCGAAGGTCTACATCGTCTACTGGGGCTGGGGGGAGCCTGGCGCGTTCCCGGCCGGGACGAGTTGCGCACCGGAGACGGTCGCCGAGGGCGCGGCGACCGCGACGCTCGGCTGCGATCCCGACGGCGCCGGCAAGCGCATGGCGGACTTCGTCAGCCAGCTCGGCGGCACGAACTGGGCCGGCGTCCAGACCCAGTATTACGAGAACAGTTCGAGCGGCACCAAGCAGTTCATCACCAACCCGGCGAACCAGCTCGGCGGGATCTGGGCCGATGACGGCAACGACATCAGCGGCCTGCCGAAGACCTCGTCGAGCAACCCTCCGGGCGCGGGCAACACCTACACCGACCTCGCGGCCGAGGCCGCGCGTGCGGTGAGGCATTTCGGCATCACCGACCTGGCCAACGCCAACATCGTCATCGCGCAGCCCCCGAACTACAGCGATCCCAACGCGCTGTCGACGGGCTACTGCGCTTTCCACGACGACACCCAGCCCGGCGTCGAGGGCGGGATCTACAACGGGATCGCCTCGAACATCTCCTACACGAACATGCCGTACATCCTGTCGATCAACCCGAACGGCGCCAACGCCTGCGGTGAGAACGCGGTCAACTCGGCCGCGGCCGGCAAGCTCGACGGCTACTCGATCGTGCTCGGGCACGAGATCGAGGAGACGGTCACCGATCCCGGCGCCGAGGACGTGCTCGGCAGCGGCACGAGCACGACGGACCTCGGTGGCTGGTACGACGCGCTTGACGCCAACGAGAGCGGCGACAAGTGCGCGTGGGTCGGCGAGTCGCTGACCGGTGGCGGACCCGAGCCGGTCCCGGGCGCGATGGGCGACATCACCGGCAACGGCGGGACGACCTTCGCCGTGCAGTCGCTGTGGAGCAACCAGTCCCTCGCCGGTGCCGGCTACTGCGCCGGGGCGGGGACCGATTTGCCCGTCGGTTAACGAGCCGAACCTTCGGCGGACCCGAGGCCCGCTAGCCTCGGGTCCGCCATGAAGGTCGCAATCGTCGGCTATCCCAACGTTGGGAAGTCATCACTGGTCAACCGTCTCACGGAAAGTCGCGAGGCGGTTGTGCACGAACGCCCCGGGGTCACGCGTGACCGCAAGGAGCTCGAGACCGAGTGGAACGGGCGCACGCTCACGCTCATCGACACCGGCGGTGTCGACCTCGAGGATCGCGGCGTCCTCGCCGGCCAGATCCGCGAGCAGGCGCGGGCCGCGCTCGCCGACGCCGCCGTTGCCGTCCTCGTCGTCGATGCTCGGGCCGGGATGCGGCCGGGCGATCAGGAGATGGCCGATCTGCTCCGTCGTTCGCCGCTGCCCGTCGTCGTCGCCGCCAACAAGATCGACACCGTCACCGACCTCGCGCTCGCCGCCGAGTTCCACGGGCTCGGCCTCGGAGAGCCGATCGCGGTGAGCGCCGCGCAGGGCCTCGGCACCGGCGATCTGCTCGATCGGATCGTCGACCTCGGCCCCGAGGAGGGGGACGCGGACCCTACCGAGGACCCGATCCGCCTGGCGCTCATCGGCCGGCCGAACGTCGGTAAGTCGTCGCTCGTCAACCGCTTTCTCGGTGCCGAACGAGTGATCGTCTCGCCCCAGGCGGGCACGACCCGCGACGCGATCGACCTGCCGATGTCCTTCGCCGGCCGGGAGCTGATGCTCGTCGACACCGCGGGTCTGAGGCGTCAGGCGAAAGTAGGGGAGTCGCTCGAGTACTACACCGCGTTGCGCTCGCACCGCGCGGCCGAGCGGGCCGAGGTCGCGCTCGTCGTCTGCGACGCCACCGACGGCGTCACCGCCCAGGACCTGCGGGTGGCTGATCTCGCCATGAAGAGCGGCTGCGCGACGGCGCTCGTGCTCAACAAGTGGGACATCAATCCCGACCTCGATCTCGACCACGAACGGGCGCGGGCCAATCAGAAGCTGCGCCTGCGCCCGCGCGTGCTGACCGCGAGCGCGAAGACGGGCCGCCACGTCGAGCGGCTGCTGTCGGAGGCGATCGGCCTCGCCGACCGGAGCCGGACCCGGATTCCCACGCCGCAGCTCAACCGCTTCGTCTCCGACCTCGTCGCCACCCGCCAGCCTCCGGCCGCCCGTGGCCGGCGCGGCGGCAACCAGCGGCTCAAGCTCCTGTTCATGTCCCAGACCGGGGAGCGACCACCCCGCTTCTCGATCCAGGTCAACTCGCACGCCCTCGTCACCCGTGACTACGCCTACTTCCTCGAGAACCGGCTGCGCGACCGCTACCACATGGAGGGGATCCCGCTGATCATCGACTTCGTCGAGCGCAGCGAGCGCCGGGCGCCGCGGGCTCGGGGCGCGGCCGCATAGAGCGCCGCCCCGCTACGCTCTCCGCTTTGCCAGCTCCTCTGGATGCGCCGGGGAGCGTCCTTTGACCCCGACCCGGAGCTGTTCTCCCCATCCATGACCTCCCTTCCCGACAACGAGTTCCTGTTCACCTCGGAGTCCGTCACCGAGGGACACCCGGACAAGATCGCCGACCAGATCTCCGACGGCGTGCTCGACGCGGTCCTTGCCGATGACCCGACCGGCCGCGTCGCCTGCGAGACGCTGGTCAACACCGGCCTCGTCGTGGTCTCCGGGGAGATCACGACCACGACGTATGTCGACATCCAGGCCATCGCCCGCGAGACGGTCAAGAAGATCGGTTACACCGATGCCGCCTACGGCTTTGACTACAACACGTGTGCGGTGATCAACGCGATCGACAAGCAGTCGCCGGACATCGCGCAGGGCGTCAACCAGGCGTACGAGGCGCGCACCGATCCGGGCGATGACGACGAGCTCGACATCGCCGGCGCGGGCGACCAGGGGATGATGTTCGGCTACGCCTCGAACGAGACCGACGAGCTGATGCCGCTGCCGATCTCGCTCGCGCACAAGCTCGCCAAGCGCCTCGCCGATGTCCGCAAGGCGGAGATCGTGCCCTACCTGCGTCCGGACGGCAAGACGCAGGTCAGCGTCCGCTACGTCGACGGCAAGCCGGTCGAGATCGAGAAGCTCCTGATCTCCACCCAGCATCGTGAGGGAGCGGAGTCGCTGATCAAGGAGGACCTGTGGGAGCACGTGATCGAGCCGGTGCTGCCCGATGACCTCTACGACGCCCGCAAGCTGAACAAGAGCTTCCTCGTCAACCCGACCGGTCGCTTCGTCATCGGCGGCCCGATGGGCGACTGCGGGCTGACCGGCCGCAAGATCATCGTCGACACGTACGGCGGCATGGCCCGCCACGGCGGCGGCGCGTTCTCCGGCAAGGATCCCTCGAAGGTCGACCGCTCGGCGGCGTACGCCGCCCGCTACGTGGCCAAGAACGTCGTCGCCGCCGGCCTCGCCGACCGGGCTGAGGTCCAGGTCGCATACGCGATCGGCGTCGCCCACCCGGTGTCGCTGATGGTCGAGACGTTCGGCACCGAGAAGATCGGCCGTGCCCGGATCCTCGAGCTCATCTCCGAGCACTTCGACCTGCGGCCGGGCGCGTTTCGCGAGTACCTCAAGCTCCACCGCCCGATCTACCAGAAGACCGCGGCGTACGGCCACTTCGGCCGTGACGACCACGACTTCACCTGGGAGCGCACCGACAAGGCGGCCGCGCTCCGCTCCGCAGCCGGGCTGTAGGGCGCCGCGGTTCGGCTCGCCCTCCCCTGGAGGTCAGCCGATGACGAGCCCGAGCACGACGAACCCGATCCCGAGCAGCCCGAGGACGCCGGCCAGCGGCGCGGGCTCTGACCGCACGGGAGCGCGTGCTGGCAGCGAGCAGGCCGCGACCGCGGGGCTGCCGACGATCACGCAGGCCCACGCCCACGCCGTCTCACCGCTGAGGGCGGCGACGATCGACCCGATCGCGCGCGCCCCGAGGTCGAGGGCGAGCCCGAACGCGAGCAACCAGTGGCCGCGGTCGAGGGCCCGGGCGATGCCGAGGTAGAACTCGATCCCGCACGCCGCGGCGAGCGCGAGGCCGATGAGCAGACCGGTGGCCGGCGTGGCCGGTCGGGCACGGGTCGCGGCGGCGGGCGCCGTCGGCTGTGGCCGAGTCGCGACGGCGGGCGTCGCCGGCCCGGGCTGGGTCGTGGGGGCGGGTAGCGATGCCGCCACCGCCGGCTGCCCCGCCGCGGGGGGCGCAAGCGCCGCGAGGCGGTCGCGCACTGCGGTGCGCAGCTCTCCGTGCAGGTCGGCCGGATCGAGCTCGAGCAGCCGCAGCCCATGGCGGGGGACGAGCTCGCGGTAGATCTCGGCGAACTCGCCCCTCCCGGCGCGGCAGAGCACGACGAGCCGCTGCGCCGGGTAGTAGGCGTCGACCTCGAGCCAGCCATCCGGACCGCCGGAGGGCCGGCGCAGCCAGGAGAACAGGTGGCGACGGCGCCCGACCTCGCCCATCAGTCGGTCGCACTCGGCGAGTACGGCCGCCTCGGAGGGAACCTCCGCCGCGAGGCTCTCGATCGTCATCCTGCGCGCACTTTACCCTCGCCAAGCCCATGCATTCGAGCCCTGACGAAGAGACGGCCCGGTGATCGCCCGGGTAGAGCCGCTCACCCGCACCCGCGCGGTCATCGGCCCGTTCGACTACCGCCTGCGGCCTGACCAGGCCGGCGTCGGCGTCGGCTCGCTGCTGCGGGTTCCCTTCGGCGGGCGCTCGGTCCTCGGGGTCGTTGTCGGGCTTGCCCATAGCTCGGAGCTCGAACCCGATCGGCTCGCCGAGCCGGACGCCGTCCTCGGGGCCCGCCTGCCGGCGGACCTCGTCGCCCTCGCCGGCTGGATGGCGCAGGAGTACTGCTCGACCCCGGCGCGCGCGCTCGGGCTGCTGCTCGCTCCCGGCGCGGCCGCCGGCACCCGGCCCAAGCAGGCGCTCGTCGCCGAGCTCACCGAGGCCGGCGACGCTGCTCTGCGCGGCGGCGAGCGGCTCACCGATACCCAGCGCGCGCTGCTCGAGGCGCTCCGGCGGAGCGGCAGCACCGTCGCTTCCCGGCTCGGCACACCGGCCCTGCGCCGCCTCGAGGGGCGGGGTCTTGTCACGATTCGCAGCGGGGCGATCCGCCGCCGCCCCCCGCGCCACGACCTCGGTCCGTCGGCTGTCAGCGCGCCCCCGCTCACCGAGGACCAGCGCGCGGCGCTCGGCCCGGTGCTCGGCGCCCTCGCCGAGGGCGCCGGCGCACGCTTCCTCCTCCACGGCGTCACCGGCTCGGGGAAGACCGAGGTCTATCTGCGAGCCGTGCGGGAGACCCTCGACCGTGGGCGTACCGCGATCGTGCTCGTCCCGGAGATCGCCCTCACCCCCCAGGCGCTGTCCCGCTTCGAGGCGCGGTTCGGCGATGTCGTCGCCGTCATGCACTCGGGGCTCGGCCAGGGGGAGCGCTACGACGAGTGGATGCGGATGGCCGAGGGCGAGGCGCGGGTATGCGTCGGGCCACGATCGGCGGTGTTCGCGCCGCTGCCGGACATCGGGCTGATCGTCGTCGACGAAGAGCACGAGAGCTCCTACAAGCACGAAGGCGACCCGCGCTACGACGCGCGGCACGTCGCCGAGCACCGCGCCGCCGAGAACGGGGCCGTGCTCCTGCTCGGCAGCGCGACCCCCCGCCCGGAGAGCGCCTCGGGCATCGCGCGGCTGCGGCTCGGTCACCGCGTCGACGGCAGTCCGCTGCCGCCGGTCGACATCCTCGATATGCGCGGGGCCCATCACCCGCTCCACCCCGAGACGCGGATGGCCCTCGCCGACCTGCGCCGGGCCGGGGGGAAGGGCATCGTGCTCCTCAATCGCCGCGGCTGGTCGAACTTCCTCTCCTGCCGCTCGTGCGGCCACGTGTGGATGTGCCCCAACTGTGAGGTCGCGCTCGTGCTCCATCGCGACGGCGGATTTGTCGCCTGTCACCACTGCGGCCATCGCGAACGGGTGCCCGAGCGCTGCGTCGCCTGCGGGTCGGTGGCCGTCGCCCGGCACGGCGCGGGGACCGAGCGGATGCAGCGCGAGCTGAGCGACGCTCTCGGGGACCGGGAATTTCCCGTGCTCCGACTCGACGCCGACCTCACGGCGCTCGGCGATCGCGGTCGGGCGCTCGAGCGCTTCACCGCCGCACCGGCCGGCCTGCTCGTCGGCACGCAGATGGTGGCCAAGGGGCACGACTTCCCGGACGTCGCACTCGGGGTCGTGCTCGATGCCGACGCGACGCTGCGCTTCCCGGACTTCCGCGCCGAGGAGCGGACGTTCGCCCTCGTCACCCAGCTCGCCGGTCGGGCCGGCCGCGGCGGCCGAGCCGGACGCGTGCTCGTGCAGACGATGGCTCCCGACGCCCGCTCGATCCGCTTCGCCGCCCGTCATGACGCCGATGGCTTCATCGCCGACGAGCTCGCCCGCCGCCGCGTGCTCTCCTATCCGCCGTTCGCCTCGCTCATCCGGATCGTGTGCGCGAGCGAGGACGCGGGCGAGGCCCAGGCCGCGGCGACAGCCCTGCGCGAGCACATCACCCCGCCGGGGGCGACGGTGCTCGGTCCGGCGCCGCTGTTTCGCCTCCGGGGCCGCCACCGCGTTCAGCTCGTGATCAAGGCGGCCGATCGCCGCGCGGCGATCCAATCGGTCGGGTCCGCGGTCGGGCAGGTGGCCGGCAAGGCGGCCCGCCGAGGTGTTAGCGTCAGCGTCGACGTAGACCCGCAGTGACTCTCAGTGAATGGCGTTTCGATCGATGTGGGGGTGGATGTGCCTACCGCGACGTTGAGCCGTGCCGTGCAGTCGAGCCGTGAGCACCTGCTCGCGGCGATCGGCGACCCGGAGGATCTCACTCTCGTCCGCGCGCCGGGCAACCTCGGCGACGAGCTCATCTATCGCGGGACGCAGGCCCTCCTGTCCGGGCACATCTACCGCGAGGTCGACCTCGCCGGGCTCTGCGGCGCCGAGGGCGACACCGTGATGCTCCAGGGAGGGGGCGGTTTCTGCCGGCCCTACCACGACTTGATGCCGCGAGCGCTCGCCGTCTCCGAGCTGCGGTTTCGCCGCGTCGTCGTGCTACCGACGAGCTTCGAGATTCACGTGCCGGCGGTCCGGGACGTGCTGCTCCGCAGCCGGGCGACGGTCTTCGCCCGTGACCCCGTCTCCGAGCGCGAGCTCCTGTCGTTGTGCGACGTCAGGCTGGCTCATGACTGCGCCTTCTTCGCCGACTACGCACCGTGGACGGGGAGCGGGACGGGGGTTCTCAACGCCTTCCGCACCGACCCGGAATCGGCGGGCCGGGTGCCGATCCCCCCTGACAACGACGACATCTCGGCGACGGCGCCGGACCTCGATGGGTGGCTCGAGCGGATCGCCGGCCGCGAACTCATCCGCACCGACCGCGCCCACGTGATGATCGCCGCCGCACTGATGGGCAAGCGCGTCGAGTACGCGCCGAGCAGCTACCACAAGCTGCCGGCCATCGCCGAGTTCGCGCTCGCCGATCTCCCGGTCGTCCCGCTCGAGCTCGCGGCGCCGAAGGCGACGGCCGGCCGGCGCCCGCGCCGTCGCCCGGCCCACAACGGCACACGCCCGCGGGTCAGCGCGGTGATCCTCACCAACGACCGGGCCGACGCGGCGCTGCGGGCGGTCGACTCGCTCGCCGACAACGACGTCGGCGTCGAGGTCCTCGTCGTCGACCAGGACTCCGCCCCGGCCGAGGCGCAGACGCTCGCGACCGGCTGCGCCGGGCTCGACCACGTCCGGGTGCGGCGGCTCGAGCGCAACCTCGGCTGCGCCGGCGGTCGACGACTCGCGCCCGCCGCGACGACCGGCGAATTCATCCTCTTCCTCGATGACGACGCCGAGCTGACGCCGGGGTCGCTCGACGCCCTCGTGGCCGACCTCGACGCACATCCCGAGACGCAGGCGGTGTCGGCGACCGTCATCCAGTCGCACGGGGTCGTGCTCCACTCCGGCGGAACCGTGTACGTGGCCGACGGTGTGGCGGAGTTCTCACTCGTCGGCGGTGACCTGCCCGCCTCGGCGGCGGTTCCGCCGAGCGGCCCCGCGGGGTGGGTGCCGGGCACGGCGGCGCTGATCCGGCGCGAGGTTCTCGAGCAGGTCCCCGTCGACGACGAAATGGCCGTCTACTTCGAGGACAACGATTGGAGCCTGAGGGTCACGCGGCGGTGGCCCGACGCGTTTCGTCGTTCGGCGGAGGCGGTGGCCATCCACACGTCGCCCAAGCGGCCTCCGGAGCCCGGATTCGCCGCCCGGTCGCTCGCCGCCGATCATCTTGGCGCGCACGCTCGCTTCTTCGAGCGACACCGGCTCCTGCTCGCTCCGAGTCTGTTCGAGATGGTGCCCGAGCTCGTCGACGAGCACGGCGAGCGGGACCTCAGCGCGGCCCGGCTGCTGATGGAGCTCGTGCTCGCGCGCGGCGGCGACTGGGCGTTCATGGAGTGGATGAACGGCGGCCTGGACACGCTGCTCGGCGGGCGGAGCCGAGAGGTCGCGCAGCAGACGGTCCTGCGCGAGCGCCAGGCCGAGCTCGCCCGGCTCGCCGGCTTGGCCGACCGGCGCGAGCATGAGCTCCGCGAGGCCGGGGACCGTGAGGCGGCGGCCCGCGCCGCCGATCAGGCGGCGAGCGCGGCCGCGGCCGCGCAGGCCGAGATGCTCGCGTACCTGCACACGCGACACCTCACGTTGCACAGGATCGAGAACGGGGGCTGGTGGCAGCTGCGGACCCGGCTGTTGTCAATCGGCCGACGCCTCGCCAGGAAGGGCGGCCGGTGACGAACACGATCACCCTCCTGCCGCCCGAGGTTCTCGCCGGAGAGGTGCGGTTCGGCTGGACGGTGACCCCCGCGACCGAGCTCTACCGCGAGACGAGCTTCGGTCTGCGCTTCCCGTCGAGCGTCGCGCTCGCCCGCGTGCCCGAGCCGCTGTGGTGGCGGATCGGGCTGATGTGCCTGCACGCCCACTGGCCGCTGCTGCGCCCATGCCGGATCGTCCTGCCGGTCGTCCTCCCGCCGGACGAGGTGGAGACCTGGCTGCGGCTGACCGACGCCGCGGTCGCAACGCTCGAGTCCGGCCGAGATGGCGACGGCGCGCGGGAGATCCAGATCATCGGCGACGGTCCGCCGGTCGACCCCTACCCCCGGGCTGCTGCCGGGACCGGCGGCATCGTCAACCTGTTCAGCGGCGGCCGCGACGGCATGACCCAGGCGGCGATGCTCGCCGAGCTCGGAGAGGCGGCGACGCTCGTCACCGTCACCTCGCCGCGCGATGGCAGCGTCGAGCACGAGACCCCGCGCCGAGCGCAGGTGCTCGACGAGATGCGGCGCCGCACCGGGGCGGAGGTGATCGAGGTGCACTCCGACTACCGCGGGATCGTCGAGAACTTCTTCGCGGCCCCGTGGGGGGTGGCGGTGACCGAGATCAGCGACACGCTCCTGTACATGGCCGCGGCCACCGTCGTCGCCGCCGCGCGCGGCGCGGATCTCGTCACCATCGCCTCGGAGAACGAAGTCCAGGACAACGTCCGCGTCCGCGGTCACGTCGTCCAGCACAAGCACCATATGTACGCAGCGCCGATCATCCACACGCTCTCCGCGGTGCTCGAGCCAGCCGGCATCGCCCTCACCTCGACGACCTACGCGCTGAGGCAGTTCCAGGTCCAGCGTCTGCTCGCGCAGCGCTACGACCACCTCCGCGACCTCCAGTACTCGTGCTGGAACATGGCGATCGACGAGCCGGCGTGCAGCGCGTGTCCGGAGTGCCGCACGATCGGGCTCAACCTGTTGTCGATCGGCGTCGATTGTGCGGTGGCCGGCATCGACGTGCTCAAGCTGCTCGAGGCGAACGCCGAGTGGATACCAGGGGAGCAACAGCTCAGCCCGGACGCGACACCGACGAGCGCGGTCACGGATGGCGTCCGCGCCGTGGAGATGCAGGAGATCCGGGCCGTGCGGGCGATCTCCCCGGAGTGGATCGCGGAGCTGATCGACGGGCGGGTCGACGCTGCGCGCCGCGATCGGGCGCTCGAGACGCTGGCGGTGCTGCGCGACCGTGCCGGCGTCTACGAGGTCGAGTCCGAGCCGGGGTATGCCGCCGGCTACCTCGAGCTCGTGCACCCGCGGCTCCGGGCCGGGCTGCGCGCGATCCTCGACGACCATTTCAGCCTCGCGCCGCCGGAGGGGTACGCCGCCCGGCTCGACAACACACGCGTGCTCATCCGCTGGCTGACCGCGCCACTCGCGCGCGCTGCCACCCGTGAGGTGCCGGCGCCCGACCCCGCCCGCATCGGCGTCATGGCGCCCGATCCCGTCACGCTCAGCGACGCGGAGCTCGAACCGATTCGCGAGCTCATCCCCGGGCCCGAGCCGGAGCTGTCGGCCCCCGAGGGCGACCGCGTCCTGCGCGTCGCCGAGACGCTGCTCGACGGTCGTGAGCTGGAGTACGTGACCGAGTGCGTCGAGACGAACTGGGTCTCTTCGGCGGGGGCGTTCGTCACCCGGTTCGAAGAGGCGTTCGCCGCCGCCGCCGGCTGCCGCCACGCCGTCGCCTGTACGAGCGGGACGGCCGCGCTGCACCTCGCGCTCGGAGCCGCCGGCGTGTCCGCGGGCGACGAGGTCATCATGCCGGCGTTCACGATGATCGGCACCGCGAACGCAGCCCGCTACCTCGGTGCGCGCCCGGTGCTCGTCGACGCCGATCCGACGACCTGGAACCTCGACCCCGAGCGGGTTGCCGCGAAGCTCACGCGCCGCACGCGGGCGATCCTCGCCGTGCACATCTACGGACAGCCGGCGGACATGGACGCGCTCCGCGACCTTGCCGACCGGCACGGGCTGATCCTCGTCGAGGACGCTGCGGAAGCTCACGGCGCCGACGTCGACGGCCGCCCGGTGGGAAGCCTCGGTGACGTCGCCGCGTTCTCGCTCTACGGGAACAAGATCATCACCAGCGGCGAGGGCGGTGTGGTGACGACCGACGACGGCGGCGTCGCCGACGCCGCTCGCAGCCTCAGGGGACACGCCTTCAGCCCGGAGCGCCATTTCTGGCACCGGCGGCTCGGCTTCAACTACCGCATGACAAACCTCCAGGCCGCCGTCGCGCTCGCCCAGACCGAGCGGCTCCCTGCGCTCGTCGAGCGCCGGAGGGTGAACGCGCGGGGGTACATGGAGGCGCTCGCGGGCATCGAGGGGCTCGGCCTGCCGCCCCAGCTCGCCGGCGGGGTGACCTGGATGTTCGGCGTGACCGTGGGCCCGGAGTTCGGAATCAGCCGCGACGAGTTGCGTGGGCGACTCGCCGCTCGCGGCGTCGAGACGCGGACGTTCTTCGTCCCGCTCCACCTCCAGCCGATCTATCGCCGGGAGATGGCCGGCCAGCGCTATCCGATGGCCGAATGGCTCGGGGCGCACGGCCTCTACCTGCCCTCGGGCCCGGCCATCTCGGAGGACGACATCGCCTATGTGGCCGCGGCGGTCTGCGGCAGCCGCGAACCCGCCGGGGCGGCGGCTATCTCGGCGTAGACCGCGGCGAGGGCCCCGGTCAGGCGCGCTGCCGAGAACCGCTCGTCGTGGAGTGCGCGGCCGGCCGTGGCAAGCGCCGTACGACGCCGCGGATCGAGCAGCAGCTCAGCGAGCGCGGCCCGCAGCGCATCGGTGTCGCCCGGCGGCACGAGCAGCGCGTCACGGCCGTCGGTGAGGTCCTCCGGGATCCCGTCGCACGCGCTCGCCACCACCGCAGTGCCCGTGCGCAGCGCCTCGAGCACCGATACCGACCCGCTCGCCTCCGCGCGTGACGGCAGCACGAAGACGTCGGCGCTCCGCAGATACGGCGTGGCGTCAGAGACCCGTCCGGGGATGTCGACCCGGTCGTTGAGGCCGAGCTGCGTGGCGAGCCGGCGATCGGCGTCAAGCAGCCGGCCGGATCCGAGCAGCGCGGCCTGGAAGGCGATCCCCATCCCCGCCACGCCCGCGAGCGCGTGGAGGAGGACGTCGAGCCCCTTGCGCGGATCGTGGCGAGAGACCGCGAGGACCCGCGGCGGCTCATCCTGGCGAACGCGGGCCGTCGGCCCCTCGGCCTCGGCGTCGTGATCGTCGAAGCTCGCGTCCGAGGCGTAGGCGATCCGGCGGATCGCCAGGGAGGGGCCGTACGCCGCGGTGAGGATCCGGCGCACCGAGTCGTAGTTGACGAGGACGGCGCGTGCGCCGGCGTATCCCCAGCCCTCGATCCGGTCATCGACGAGCGAGGCCCAGCGCAGCCACGCCCGGTAGCGACGCCGCTCGGCGGCTGAGAGGTGCGGTCCGAGCCCGGCCTGCATCGCGGTGATCTCGAAGACCCGCGTGCCGTACGCGCTCGCCACCGGCACCGCGCTGCGGCCGCGGCCCACGAGCGTCCGGGCGGCGGCGACAGCGGACGCCGACCAGATCGCGAAGCCGTGAACGACGTGCGGACCGGGTCGGCCGTCGAGCAGCCGGACGGCCGCCTGAGCGAGGAGCGGGACCTGCGCCGCGACCGGCGTGCGCCCCCGCGGCGGCGCGGCGACACGGTGCAGGACGCCGAACCCCGTCGTCACCGTCTCCGTCCGCCGCCCGACGGCGAGGACGTGAGGCTCGAAGCCGAGTCGCTCGGCGGCGAGCGCGTGGGCGCGGACATAGCTCTCGTGCCCACCCACCTGCGCCATCGGATCCTTGCCGGAGATCAGCACGAGCGGCGGGCGTCGCATCGGCCGCGACGCTACCAAGCCTCGGTCCGCCGAGCGCTAGGCTCGCGCGACGTGCGCGCTGTCCTGTTCTGCAACGAGATGCTGGGGCTCGGTCACCTGCGGATGTCCCTCACCCTGGCGCGCGCGATCGTCGTCCATGAGCCCGGCTCGACCGCGCTCGTCCTCACCGGCTCGCCCGCCGCCGCCGGCTTTGCGCTGCCCGACGGGGTCGACGTGGTCAAGTTGCCGACCTCACCGCTTGATGCGCACTCGCGTTGGCGGGCGACCACGCTCCGTCCGCCGGCGGCGCTCGCGCTCGGAGCCGACCAGGTTCACCGTCTGCGCGCCGAGATCTCGGCCACCGTCGTACGCGAGCTCCGGCCTGACGTCGCCGTCGTCGACTATCGGCCGCTCGGACGGGGCGGGGAGCTGACACGCACGCTGCACGATCTGCGCGACGGCGGCGCGTGCACGATCGCCCTCGGTCTGTGGGACGTCGACGATGACGCTGCTCAGATCGCGCGCGACTGGAGCGAGCCGTTGCTGCGGACCGTGCGCGAGCTCTACGACTTCGCGCTCGTCTACGGGCCCTCGCAACCGGGCGACGTGCGGATTGACCGCCTGCGCGCCGCCGGGGTGCTCGTGCATCACACCGGGCTCGTCGCGCCACCGCCGGCGCCGGAGGGGCCACCGGACCTCCCGCCGGGGTACCTTCTCGTGACCGCCGGCGGGGGCGTCGACGGGGCGGCCCTGCTCGCCGCGGTGATCGAGGCCCTCCGGTTTGAGCCGCTCGGACGGCTGACGGTGCTCGTCACCGGCCCGCTGATGGGCGCCGACGCGGTCCGAGAGCTGCGCGGAGCCGCGGCCGGGCTGCAGGTGCGGATCGAGACATTCCGCTCCGACATGGACGCGGTCATCGCCGGCGCCGGGGGCGTCATCTCGATGGCCGGCTACAACACCGTTGCCGAGGTCCTGGCCAGCGGCCGTCCGGCGCTGTTCGCGCCGCGAACGTTCCCCCGGCGGGAGCAGCTCAACCGGGCGCTTCGCTGGCAGGAGGCCGGCCGGGCGGAGCTGTTGACCGGCGCGCGGCTCGAGCCGCCCGCACTGCGGCGGGCGATCGACGAGCTCCTTGCCCGTGGGCCCCGCGGGGCGGAGCCGATGACCGGTGCCGCCGACGTCGCCGCGATTCTCGCCGAGGCTCGCCACCGGGCCGCCGCCGCTCAGCTCGCGGCGCCGGCTGCCGTCGTGGCGAGCGCGCCCGGGCGCGCCGGTCGAAGGCCGAACTCGGCGTAGAGACCGGCGAGCGCTTGCGCCGTCACCGGGGCGGCGAACCGCCGCTCGTAGGTCCCTCGCGCCTCGCGCCCGAGGGCGCGCCGGCGATCGGGATCGGCGATGAGCCGGGTGAGGGCGTCGCGCAGCGCGACCGCGTCACCCGTTCTCGTCAGCACCGCGTCGTGGCCGTCGGTGAGGTCCTCGACCATCCCGTCGACCGCCGAGGAGACGATGCAGGCGCCGCACTGCAGAGCCTCGAGCACCGCGACCGAACCGCTGCCCTCCTGGCGCGAGGGAAGCACGTAGATGTCAGCGTTGGTCAGGTATGGGGTCACCGCGGGCACCCGGCCGGGGATCAGGACCCGGTCCTCGAGGCCGAGCGAGGCGACGAGCGCGCGATGGGCGGACAGCAGCAGCCCGGGCCCGACCAGGCATGCGCGGAACGGGATCTGGGCGACGTGCATCGCCGCCAGCGCTGCGATCAGCACGTCGATGCCCTTGCGTCCGTCGTGGCGGCTGACCGAGACGATGAGCGGCGCGGCCGGATCCCCGAATCCGCGCAGCGGCTCGGGCAGCGGTGCCTGCGGCGGAGGGTCCGCGATCGCCGTAGGTGGCGAGTAGGTGAGCTGCCGTAGCGGGAGGTCCGGTCCGTAGCGGCGCTCGAGCTCGCTCCAGACCGTCTGGTAGTTGACGATGACCGCCGCCGACGCGCGGAACGCCCGGCGTTCGACGCCCACCGTCACCCGCCGCACCCACTCGAGCTCGAGCCGGTGGACCGCCCACCACCAGCGGCTGTCGCGGACGACGACGTCGGTGAGCTTGGCCGACGTCTCGTGCTCGATGGCCATGAACACCGTCGCGAGCGGCGCCGCGGCGATGCGATGGCGCCGCAACCGCCGCGACGCGGCGACCGCGGTGTCAGCCCATGCGCCGAAGGCATGGATGACGTGCGGTCCCGGCTCACCGGCGAGGAACCGGGTGACCCGCGGAACGAGGAAGGGCCGCTGGAGCACGCTGGTGATCGACCGGGGCGGGCGAACCGGCGAGGCGACGCGATGGACGACGCCGAAATCGGTGTCGAGCACGGCGGGTCGGGGCGCGATCGTGAATATGTGTGGCTCGTACCCGGCCAGGATCGCGGCGCGCGCATGCGCGACGACGTAGCTCTCGCTGCCGCCCGACGTGCGCAGTGGATCCCGTCCGGAGATGAGCACGAGCCGGCCGTGAGCGCCCGTCGTGTCCGTGCCGCTGCTCGCCGTCGGTTGGCCGCCGTCCACCACTGTCGCCGAGCGTATAGGGAGACTACGACCACTCACGAATTTCGGATTCACGACACTAGACTTAAAGGGTGGCCGAGCAGCTCACCGACCCGTCCGAGTCCGAGACGGCAGAAGAGATCGAGGAGATCGAGGAGATCGAGGAGGAGTCCGAGGAACTCGCTCCCGAGGTCGCGGCACGGCGTGCCGCGGCGCTCGCCCATGTCCGCAAGTTCGGGGACCCCGTGCTGCGCACCCGCGCCCGCGAAGTCGACCGGATCGACAGCGCGCTGCGTTCGGAGGTCGACCGGATGGGGGAGCTGATGCGGGACGCGCTCGGGATCGGGCTGGCCGCCACCCAGGTCGGCGTGCTGCACCGCCTGCTCGTCTACCGCGTCCAGCCCGAGGCGCCGCTGAGCGCCCTCATCAACCCGAGCATCGAGTGGCGGGGCGACGACCTCGAGACCGCCGAGGAGGGCTGCCTCAGCCTCCCCGCGGTGCTCGTCGACGTCGAACGGCCGGTCCACGTGCGCGTGCGCGCTCTCAACGAGCAGGGCGAGGAGATCGTCATCGAGGCGTCGGGCCTCGAGGCCCGGGTCATCCAGCACGAGATCGATCACCTCGACGGCGTACTCATCCTCGACCGCACCTCGCGCGACCAGCGCAAAGAGGCGATGCGCGCGATGCGCGAGGCGCAGGCGGCCTAAGGCCCGCCGGGTGCGCACCGTCTACATCGGGACCTCGGAGTTCGCCGCCGACATCCTGCGGCGGCTCGCTGCGTCCCCTCACCGCCCCGAGCTCGTCGTCACGCGTCCGGACCGGCCGCGGGGCCGCGGACGCCGGCTCGCCTCGCCGCCGGTCGCCGACCTCGCGCGCGAGCTCGAGTTGCCGCTCGACCAGCCTGAGGCGGTGAACGGCGAGGAGGCGCTCGCCCGGATCACCGCCGCCGCGCCCGAGACGGTGTGCGTGTGCGCCTTCGGGGCGCTCATCACCGAACCCCTCCTCAGCGCGTATCCGATCCTCAACGTCCATCCCTCGCTCCTACCTCGCTGGCGCGGCGCGGCGCCGATCGAGCGGGCGATCATGGCCGGCGACGCCCACACCGGCGTGTCGATCATGCGCCTCACCGCCGGGCTCGACAGCGGCCCGGTCTGTCGTCAACAGGCGGTCGACATCGCGCCCGGCGACGACTACGGCACGCTGTCCGGGCGCCTTGCGACGCTCGGCGGCGAGCTGCTCGTCGCGACCCTCGCCGACCCTGGCGACTGCGCCGAGCAGGACGACGCCGCGGCCACGTACGCCGAGAAGATCGCCGCCGCCGATCGCCACCTCGATCCCACTCGCCCAGCGGTCGAGCTCGAGCGCGTCGTGCGCGCGCTGCGTCCGCACGTCGGCGCGAACCTCGGGCTGGCCGACGGCTCTCTGCTCGGTGTCCGCGACGCGCGGGTGACCGAAGCGGCCGCGGCTGCCGCCGGCGAACTCGACACCGGCGGCGAGTACCCCGTGCTCGGGTGTACTCCGGGCGGCCTCGAGCTGCGCGTCGTGCAGCCGCCGGGCAAGCGCCCGATGGACGGGGCCGCCTACCTGCGCGGTCACCGGGTCTGAGTCGCGTCGTGAGCGGGAAGTTCGCGAGCGGTCCCGGGAGCGGCGTGTCGCCGGCCCGCGTGTGCGCGTTCGCGGTCATCCGGCGCGTGTTCGAGCAGGACGCCTACGCCGATCGGGCGCTCCATGCCGAGGCCCGAGGACTCGACCCGCGGGACCGCGCGCTCGCCATGGCGCTCGCCTACGGCGCGGTTCAGCGTCGGCTGACCCTCGACCATCTCGCCGCCGAGCTCGGCTCGCGGCCGCCCGAGCGACTCGATCCCCCGGTGCTCGCCGGGCTGCGCCTCGGGCTGCTCCAGCTGCTGTTCCTCGACGGAATCGCCGAGCACGCTGCGGTCAACGAGAGCGTCGAGCTCGTCAAGCCGGCCAGCCGCGGCGGCGCCGGCTACGTCAACGCCGTGCTTCGCCGGGCGATTCGCGAGGGTCCCCGGCTCCTGGCCGCCCTGCACGACGAGGACCCCGACAGCGCCGCGGTCCGCCATTCCGTGCCGCCGTGGCTGGCCCGGCGCTGGTGGCAGGAGCTCGGCCCGGACACCGCCCGCGCGCTTCTCCATGCGGTCAACACACCCGCCGAGTCGGCGCTGCGGGTCAACACGCTCGTCAGCGACAGCCAGGCGGTCCTCGGCGCGCTCCCGACCGGAACGCGGCGGGCGGCCGACCTCTCGCGGGGACCCGCCGACATGCTCCCGGAGGGGCTCGTCCTCGGCGAGCCCTTCGACGCCTTCGGCTCGCCGCTGTTCGACGCGGGCGCGATCATGCCCCAGTCGCGCGGCTCGATGCTCGTCGCACGCATCCTTGACCCGGCGCCCGGTGAGCGCGTGCTCGACCTGTGCGCGGCGCCCGGGGCCAAGACGACGCATCTCGCCGCGCTGCTCGCCGGCGAGGGCGAGATCGTCGCCGTCGAGCGCCATCCCGGCCGCGCCGAGGCACTGCGCCGGACGGTGGGGCGAATGCACGCCGACGGCGTCGAGGTGATCACCGGCGACGCGGTGGCGTTCGGAGGGGAGGGGGACTTCGATCGCGTCCTCGTCGATCCGCCGTGCAGCGGTCTCGGCACGCTCCAGTCGCGGCCCGATCTCCGCTGGCGCGCCCGGCCCGAGGCGATCGACGAGCTCGGCGCACTCCAGGGCGCGATCCTGACCGCAGGCGCCGCGGCGCTCGCCCCGGGCGGCCGGCTCGTCTACTCGGTGTGCACCATCTCACGCCGCGAGGGACCCGAGGTCGTCGCGCGCTTCCTCGAGCGTCACCCCGGCTTCGCCGCCGAGGACCTCGCGTCCAAGCTCCCGAGCCTCGGCGATCCTGCCGTCGCGCCGCATATGCAGCTGCTGCCCCACCGTGACGACACCGACGGGTTCTTCGTGGCCGCTCTGCGACGGCTCTGACGCTCCGCTTGTCGTTACCCTAGTTTCCGTGAGCGATCAGCCCGTCAAGCTCGGTCCGGAGTGCCCCAGCTGCGGCGAGCCGTGGCTGCGCCCGACTGCGGTACCGGGCCGTTATCGCTGCGTCTACTGCCTACAGCGCTACGAGCTCGTGTCCGTGTGCCCGAACTGCGGTGAGCACTCGACGATCGTGCGGATGTCGAGCACCGCGATCGTCGCCTGCAACCACTGCCACGGAAGCATGCTGAGGGCCGTCTAGGTGGGCCGCCCCGAGGTGTTGCGCGAGCGGCGCGTGGCGCCGTCGATTCTCTCGGCCGATTTCAGCCGGCTCGGCGCCCACGTTGCCGAGGTGCTCGCGGCCGGTGCCCGGATCATGCACGTCGACATCATGGACGGGCACTTCGTCCCGCCGATCACGTTCGGCCCGCTGGCCGTCTCGGCGCTCGCCGACCAGGTCCACGAGGCCGGCGGGATCATCGACGTCCATCTGATGATCGAACGCCCCGAGCGCCACGTTGCCGAGTTCGCCAAGGCCGGTGCCGACAGCATCACCGTGCACGCCGAGGCCACCCCGCACCTTCACTACGCCCTCGCGGCGGTGCGCGAGGCGGGCTGCACCGCGGGGGCGGCAATCTGCCCGGCCACTCCGGCCGGCGCCCTCGCCGAGGTCGCGGCGGACACGCTGGACCTCGCGCTGTGCATGAGCGTCAATCCGGGCTGGGGCAACCAGTCGTTGATTCCTGCCTCCTACGGCAAGCTCCAGCGGATGCGCACGGCGCTGCCAGGACACGTCGGGCTCGAGGTCGACGG
This sequence comes from uncultured Solirubrobacterales bacterium, assembly GCA_963755955.1. Taxonomy (GTDB): domain Bacteria; phylum Actinomycetota; class Thermoleophilia; order Solirubrobacterales; family Solirubrobacteraceae; genus Palsa-465. The sequence continues at coordinate 32,308 of CAVWLZ010000024.1, read as the reverse complement.
CGGCGTCCATGCCGCGACGATCGGCGAGTGCGTCGAGTCCGGGGCGAACCTCCTCGTCGCCGGCTCGGCGGTGTTCGGGGCCGACGATCCCGCCGCCGCCTACGCCGAGCTCGCGGCAGCCGCCGACGCGGTCTGACGCCGGGCTGCGCCGCGGACGCGCGCGGATGCGCGCGGACGCGCGCGGAATCCCGGTCGCCGCGACCCACGGGCCCAGACGCGGAGGCACCCTGCTAGCGTGCGCCGCCATGCTTCTGGGAAAGAAGGCTTCGGCCACAATCAGCCTGCTCGCGGTCACCGCGACGCTCACCGCCTGTGGTGGATCGTCCTCGTCGGGAACGAGTCCTCAGGCCTACGTGAAAGCGATCTGCAACGCCGTCGGACCGTTTGAACGGGACGTTCAGGCGCGCTCGGCGGCGCTCAACCTGTCGTCGATCAAGAGCGCGGAGCAGGGCAAGACCGCCCTCCAGGGCTTCCTCACAGCCGTGGCCTCCGACACCGACCAGGCCGTCACCAAGCTGAAGAGCGCCGGGACGCCGACCGTCACCAACGGCAAGCAGATCCAGGCCGCGATCGTCAGCGCGTTCAGTCAGCTGCGCTCGACGCTCGAGCAGGCCGCGAGCTCCGCCGGCGGGCTGCCGACGAGCAGCCCGGCCGCCTTCAAGCTCGCTGCCCAGGCGCTCGGCAAGAGCGTGCAGACCTCGATGAGCAGCATCGGCGGCAGCCTCGGCGGACTCAAGAACGCCGAGCTCGAGAACGCGGCCAAGAAGGAGCCCGCCTGTCAGAGCCTGGGCGCGTAGCGTTCAGCGCGAGGTCCGGCCCGCCGCGCGGCGCCGTCAGACCTCTCACGGCCGTCGCATCCCTGGGGAGAGGTGCGGCGGCCGTACTATTTCGGCTGCCCGGCCCCCGTGCAGGTCAGCCCGACGCCGCCCCGGCGGTCGCCGGTCGCGGGCGGAGGCGTCGCGCCCCCGGTCGCCGGTCCGCGACGGTAGACCAGCCACAGCAGTCCGCTCAGCAGCAGCGTGGAGATGAAGTAGCCGACCTCGACGCGCGTCACCTGGTTGCTGATCGTCGGCGTCGCGACGATGATCACGAACAGGACGGCGGCGATCAGCCACGCGCCCGAGGCGATCGGCGCCCGTCCGCGCGCGAGCGCGGCCTGGTTGAGGGTCCCGGAGACGAGGTGCAGGCCCATCCCGAGGCCGACGACGGCAAGGCCGATGCGGCCGTAGTGGAAGCCCTTGTCGCCGAGCAGCGCAGTCATCACGAACGGCCCGACGAGCAGCAGGCCGATCGCCACCGCCCCGGCGAACGCGGCGATGGCGAGGACCGTGATCCGGATCGCCTTGTGGAACTCATCCGCGCTCTCGCGGGCCTCGAGTCCGGCGAGGTGCGGAAGGATCGACGTCTGGATGGCCTGGAACAGCTGGAGCGGCGCCCGGACGATGAGAAGCACGTTGAAGACGAATCCGGCGAGGACCGCCCCCGAGTGGCCGTTGACGATGAGCACGGCGGCATTCATCAGCGTCTGCTCGGCGAGCATGATCCCGACGACGGCGATCGCGAACCCGCTGCCATGGCGCAGCGACAGGTCGGCTGATGCCTCCTCCAGACCGGCGTGCGCCGGTCCCTCACCGGCCGCGTCGACGGCCGGAAAGTCAGAGGTGTCGATCGTGTGAGGGACGTGGGCGTTCTGCTCGGGCTCGTCCGTCTGGCGATGGACGTGCCAGAAGGCGAACGGGATCACCGCGAGCGACACGAACGGGGCCACCGCCATGCCGAGCGAAACCATCGCCAGTCCGCTGGCGATGCCGATCGCCGCCGCTGCCGCGAACAGGAAGCGCGAGGTCGACTCGAGGAACACGAGCCCGCCGTAGAGCGCGAAGCGCTGGTGGCCGGCCAGCCAGCCGCGGGCGAAGTAGCTCGCCGCGTAGGCGAGCACGCCGATGACGAGCACCCAGTAGAGGACGCTCGCGCCGCCGAACAGGCGGTGCTCGATCGGTTCGCGCAGGGCGACGGCGACGACCAGGAAGAGCACCGAGAAGCTGACCTGGATGAGCGCGGGCACCCGTAGCGAGTGGTGCATCCCCCGAGCGCGGCGGTCGGCGATCGTCCGCGAGAGGAGCTGCTCGACCGGACGGTAGATCACCGACAGGATGACGAACATGATCGCCCAACACAGCGACACGCGACCGTACTGCTTCTGGGTGAGGACGTGGCTGGCGACGGCCAGGTAGGCGAAGGTGAAGATCCCCGTCGAGGCGATCCCGATCGTCAGGATCTTCGCGCCTGAGGCGAACGCGGCGTTGCCCCTCTCGTCGCCGTCGTGATCGTTGCCGGCGGCCGCTCCATTCGGAGCTCCGTGGCCGTTGGCAAGGCCGGCATCGGTGGGTGGCGGACCCGCCGTCGGGTGGGGCGCGGCCGGCCCGCCGGCCGTGTCCGCCGGCCCGTCGGTCGTGCCGGCCGGCCCGTCGGTCATCGACGCACCCGCACGAGCAGCATCGTCCACGGAAACGGTGAGCGCGCCGTGACGACCTCACCGTGGCGCCCGAGCAGCCTGGCGAAGCCATGCCGGGTCCAGTGGTTGACGTGACCGGGAGTGTTGCCGAGCTCGCGCACGTAGGCGCCGCGGGCGACGTTGAGCATCCGCCACAGCGGCTCGCGGGGAACGGATACGAGCAGGTGACCGCGGGCCACGCGGGCCATCTCGGCCACGCTGCGCTCGGGGTCGGTGATGTGCTCGAGCGCCTCGATCGCGGCCACGAGGTCGAACTCGCCGTCGGCGAAGGGGAGCTCACGCCCATCGACGGCCTGGAACTCGAGGTTCGCTCGCCGCCGCTGCTCCCATTCCGCCGCGAGCTTCTCGTCCTCGAGGTCGATGCCGACGACCCGGCCGCCGTCGAGACGGTCGGCCCACTGGGTGGTGAGCACGCCCTCTCCGCAGCCGACGTCGAGCACCGACTCCGGGGTGGCGGCGGTGAACAGCTCGTCGAGAGTGCGCTCGAACCCCGCCATCAGGCGGCGAACCACCGGGTTGGTCGAACCGTACTTGTCGTAGGTGTTGCCGGTGGGGACCGCCGCCGACCCGCTGGCCGAGGTCATACCTCCAGCGCCTCGCGGTCGGTCGAGTCCGGTGTGCCGCCGGGCTCGTAATGGGAGGGTTCGACGCCGAGCTGGAGCTCGATCCGGCGCACCCGCTCGAACGTCCGCTGCGAGAGCGTGCGCTGGGCGTCGAGCAGGTCGCCGATGACCCCGAGCGAGGCGAGCAGCATCGCGGCGTTGAACAGGACTGCGCCGGCGATCAGAGACTGGATGTGTCCCTTGGCCGTGTGGGGGTCCTCGATGAAGTAGATGAGGAAGCGGGTGAACACCGCGAGCGCGGCGAGGCCCATCACCGCGGCACCGCCCCAGAACACCTTCAGTGGCTGGTACTGCGAATAGATCCGGAAGATCGAGAGCGCGTTGCGCCGCACGTACGCGGCCGTCGAGGGGAAGAGACGGGACTCGCGCGTCTTGGGGTTCGTGCGGATCGGCACGTGATCGACGGCGACGAGCAGCTTGCCGGCCTGGATGATCGTCTCGAGCGTGTAGGTGAACCTCGAAACCGCCTGCATCTGGAGCGCGGCCTCGCGGTTGTAGGCGCGAAAGCCCGACGTCGTGTCGGGTATCTCGGTCGACGATGCCTGCCGCACGACCCAGGATCCGAGCCGCTGGAGAAGCTTCTTCCCCGGGGAGAAGTGCGCGATCGTATCGATCTGCCGGTCACCGACGACCATGTCCGCCTCGCCGCGCACAATCGGCATCACCAGCCGTGGAATGTCCTCGCCCTCATACTGGTTGTCGGCGTCGGTGTTGACGATCACGTCCGCTCCGAGCTTGAGCCCGGCGTCGAGCCCGGCCTGGAAGGCGGCGGCGAGTCCCTTGTGGTTGGTGAGCCGCACGATGTGGTCGACGCCGTGAGCGCGGGCCACCTCGATCGTGTTGTCGCTCGAGCCGTCGTCGATGATCAGCCACTCGACGACGTCGAACCCCGCCACCGCGCGCGGCAGGTGGGTGAGGGTCGTCGGGAGCTGAGTCTCCTCGTTAAAACAGGGAATCTGGATGATGAGCTTCATGGCGTCACGCCGGCATAGCCCCGACACGCAGGGGCACTCGGCACAGCGGAGTGTCCCATCGGCAAGCGCGGCTCACAACACGGTAGCGGGATACTCGGGGACGCAATGGACACGGTGACCGCCCATCCCGGCGCCCCGGCGCCGCCGGCCGAACCCGGTCCGGACGAGCCCGGGCGCTCGCGCCGCCGGCGGCGGACGGGGACCCGTCCGCGCACGGTCAGCTTCCACGTGCCGGTGCTCGCGGTGATCCTGCTGAGCGCGTTCCTGCTGCGAATCTGGGGCATCAGGCAGGGGCTTCCGTACAGCTACAACGTCGACGAGGCGACCCACTTCGTGCCGCGGGCGATCGCCTTTTTCGGCCACGACCTCAACCCGCATTACTTCCTCAACCCGCCCGCGTATTCCTACCTCGTCCACATCGTGCTCGAGCTCTGGTACGGAAGCGGAGACGCGGCCGCCCGTGCGTACGCATCGACTCCGACGAGCGTTTTCGTCCTCGCCCGGCTCGTTGCCGCGGTGCTCGGAACCCTCTCGGTCTGGTTTACCTATATCGCCGGAGCACGGTTCTTCAACCGCAACGTCGGGCTGCTTGCCGCCGCCGTGTCGGCGTTCGCATTCCTGCCGGTCTTCTACAGCCACCTCGCGCTCAACGACGTTCCGACGCTCGCGCCGGTGGCGATGTCCCTGGCGGGCGTCGCCGGGGTGATGCGGTACGGCCGCTGGCGCGACTACGTGCTCGCGGGTGTCGGGATCGGCTTTGCGGCGGCGACGAAGTACACCGGCGGGGTCACGCTCGTGTGCCTGCTCGTCGCCTTCGTATGCGACAGCACCGGCGGTGCGGTATGGGGCTCGGTGCAGCGCGTCGCCCTCGCCCTCGCGCTCGCGCTTGCCGCCTTCATCCTCGCCAACCCATATTCCATCCTCGACTGGAACGCCTTCTGGGCGGGAGTCAACTCACAGGCCTCCCTGGCCGCAGGCCAGGACCCCGTCAAACTCGGCAGTCAGCCCGGCAGCGGCGTCGCGTACTACCTGTGGACGTTCACCTGGGGGCTCGGCTGGGGGCCCTCGCTCGCAGCGGTCGGCGGGGCGGTGCTGCTGCTCGCGCGGCGGCGGATCGGGATGTTCCTCGTGCTCGTCCCGGCTCCGATCCTGTTCATCATCTTCATGGGCAACCAGCAGCGCTTCTTCGGCCGCTGGCTGATGCCGATCTTCCCGATCGTCGCGATCCTCGGCGCGTACGCCGCCGTCGAGTTCATCCGCTGGCTGATGGGCGCCCGGCGGATTCCGCGGGAGTTCGCGGTCGCGACCGTCTGCCTGCTTCTGCTCGCCCAGAGCCTCGTCGCGGTCATCCACAACGATGCGGTGCTCTCCCGACCGGACACGCGCAACCTGCTCCGCACCTGGATGGTCGACAACGTCCCCGTCGGGGCGAAGGTGGTGATCGAGCCGGTCGTGGCCGACGACTGGGCCCAGGACATCGGGCGGTCGTTGCCCTACACCGCCACCGGCGAGCGCTGGTCGCGCTACCCGACGTGGCTGACGGACGTCGACGAGAACCTCAACCCGCTCCCGCCCGGTCAGCGGCGGTACGTGCTCGTCGACCAGTACGAGCGCACGCTGCGCCCCGCGCTGCTGGACGAGTACACGCAATCCGGCTACTGCTGGCTGGTCATCGGTTCGCTCCAGGCCGGGCGCGCGTTCGCCGAACCAAATGCCGCCCCGGCCGCGGTCGCCTACTACGCCGCGCTGGCCAACCGGGCCAGGCTGCTCTACCACGTCAGTCCGTTCGCCGCCGGCACCCACGCCGTGCCATTCAGCTTCGACTGGTCGATCGACTACTACCCCCGCCAGTACCGCCTGCCCGGACCGGAGCTGAGCGTGTACCGGCTCTCCGGGGGGAAGTGCGGGGCTGCCTAAGCAGGTGCCCCACCCGGTGCCGACACGCCTGTACGGCCTTCGTATGCTCTCAACAAGAGATGCCCCAGACCGAAACCGACCAGCGCCACCTCGCCCGGGCCATCGATCTCGCTCAGGGCGGTCGCGGCCGGGTGAGCCCCAATCCGCTCGTGGGAGCGGTGCTTGCGATCGACGAGACGTCGATCGGCGAGGGCTTCCACCAGGAGGTCGGGGGGCCGCACGCCGAGGTCGAGGCGATTCGCGACGCCGCCGGGCACGAGCTCACGCGCGCGACGCTGTACGTCAGCCTCGAGCCCTGCTGTCACGAGGGCCGAACTCCTCCGTGCACAGACGCGATCCGTGATGCGGGCATCCAGCGAGTCGTCGTCGCCTCCGACGATCCCTCCCAGCACGCGAGCGGGCGCGGCCTGGGGATCCTCCGCGATGACGGCGTCGAGGTGATCGTCGCCGACGGTGAGCTCGCTGCCCGCGCCCGGCTGCTCAACCAGCCCTTCCGCAAGTACGCGCGCACCGGGCGCCCGTGGGTGCTGTTCAAGTCGGCGATGTCGCTCGACGGCAAGGTCGCCACCCAGCGCGGGGACTCGAAGTGGATCTCGGGCGAGGCGAGCCGCCGGCAGGCCCACTACTGGCGCGCGGAATGCGACGCGGTCGTCGTCGGCATCGGCACCGCGCTCGCCGACGATCCGCAGCTCACCGCCCGCGTCGAGGGCGTGGGCCGGCAGCCCCGCCGAGTGGTGTTCGACGCGCTCGCGCGGCTGCCGCTCACCGGCAAGCTGATCGGTGACGCCCGCACGACGCCACTCACCGTCGTCGTCTCCCGGGCGGCGCCCCGAGCCGCCACCGACGCTCTCAAGACCCACGGCGCCGAAGTGATCGTGGCCACGGGCGAGAACGAGCCCGCCCGCGTCCGCTCCGCGCTCGAGCAGCTCGCCGACCAGGGCATCTCCTCGATCCTCCTCGAGGGCGGTCCGCACCTCGCGGGTGCGTTCCTCGACGCCGGCGAGATCGACGAGATGCGGCTGTTCCTCGCTCCGCTCGTCCTCGGTGGCCGCACGGCCCGGGATCCGCTCGAGGGCGAAGGCGCCGAGACGATCGCCGAGGCCGTGCGCGCGCTCACGCTCGACTGCGACCGCATCGGCGACGACCTGCTCGTCTGCGCACGGATGAAGGAGTGGTGAATGTTCACCGGGCTCGTCTCCGAGCGTGGACGTGTCGTGAGCGCCGAACGCTCCGGCGACGGCGTCCGCGTCACGATCGCCGCCACGCTGGCCGGCGAGGTCAGTGAGGGCGATTCGGTGGCGGTCAACGGCGTCTGTCTGACCGCGACCGACCTCGACGGCGGGCAGTTCGTGGCCGAGGTGATGAATGAGACGCTGGATCGGAGCTCGTTGCGGCATCTCTCCGCGGGAGCCGAGGTCAACCTCGAGCTGCCGCTCCGGGCCGGCGATCGGCTCGGTGGCCACATCGTGCAGGGCCATGTCGACGGCACCGGCACCGTCCTCGACGCCGGCGACGACGGTTTCGCCCGGCGGATCCGCATCGGCGCGGACCCTGAGCTCCTGCGCTACGTCGTCGAAAAGGGTTCGATCGCGGTCGACGGCGTGTCGCTGACGGTGGCGGCGATCGATAGCGAATCCTTTACCGTCTCTCTGATACCAGAGACGCTGCAACGCACCAACCTCGGCGAGGCAGAGCCGGGGACGACGGTCAACCTGGAGGTCGACGTGCTGGCGAAATACGTGGAGAAGCTGATGGGAGGGCGAGGATGAGCTCGGTGCAGGCGCCATTCGCGACGATCGAAGAGGCGATCGAGGACATCCGCCAGGGCAAGATGGTCGTCGTCTGCGACGACGAAAACCGTGAGAACGAGGGCGATCTCACCATGGCCGCCCAGTTCATCACCCCCGAGGCGATCAACTTCATGGCCAAGGAGGGGCGCGGGCTCATCTGCCTCGCCCTCACCCACGAGCGCTGCGAGGAGCTGGGACTCGATCTGATGGCGGCCAAGAACGAGTCGGCGTTCGAGACCGCGTTCACCGTCTCGATCGAGGCGCGGACCGGCGTCTCCACGGGCATCTCCGCCGCCGACCGCGCCCGGACCGTCCAGGTCGCGATCGATCCGCGCACGAGCCCGCGTGAGCTCGTCCAGCCGGGCCACGTGTTCCCGCTCAAGGCCAAGGAGGGCGGCGTGCTCGAGCGGGTCGGCCAGACCGAGGCCGCCGTCGACCTCGCTCGGCTCGCCGGGCTCATCCCCGCCGGCGTCATCTGCGAGATCATGAATGACGACGGGACGATGGCACGGGTCCGGGACCTGACCGCGTACTGCGAGCGGCACGGGCTCAAGATGGTCACCGTCGCCGACCTCGTCGCCTACCGGCGCCGGACCGAGAAGCTCGTCGAGCGCGTCGTCGCCACCAAGCTTCCGACCGGGTTCGGCGAGTTCGTCGCGGTCGGCTATCGCTCGCTCGTCGACAACAAGCACCACGTCGCGCTCGTCAAGGGTGAGATCGACGGCGTCGAGGACGTGCTCGTCCGCGTCCATTCCGAGTGCCTGACCGGTGACGTCTTCCACTCGCTGCGCTGCGATTGCGGCGAGCAGCTCGAGTCGGCCCTGTCGATGATCGAGGCCGAGGGCCAAGGCGTCCTGCTCTACCTCAGCCAGGAGGGGCGGGGGATCGGCCTGCTGAACAAGCTCCGCGCCTACAAGCTCCAGGAGGAGGGGCTCGACACCGTCGACGCCAACCTCCGTCTCGGCCTTCCCGCCGACCTGCGCGATTACGGCATCGGGGCCCAGATCCTCGTCGATCTCGGCCTCACGAGCATCCGCATCCTCACCAACAACCCCAAGAAGATCTCGGGCCTGGCGGGATACGGGCTGTCGGTCACCGACCAGCTGCCGATCCAGCACGTGGCCAATCCGCACAACGAGGCCTACCTGCGCACCAAGCGCGAGCGGATGGGTCACACGCTGCACCACCAGGGCCTCCCGCTCGACGAGGAGATGATCCGCTCCGAGCAAGAGGCGGATCGCGAGCGCGATGCCTGAGCGACGCATCGCGCTGTGCGTGGCGCGCTTCTACGAGGACCTCGCCGACCGGCTCGAGGCGGGGGCCCGCGAGGCTCTCGGCAGGGCGGGCATCGACGAGATCGAGCGGTTCGACGTCCCCGGCGCCTTCGAGCTGCCGCTCGCCGCCTCATACGTCGCCCAGTCTGGTCGCTACGACGCGATCGTCTGCCTCGGCGCGGTCATCCGCGGCGAGACCGATCACTACGACTACGTGTGCGCGGAGGCCGCCCGCGGAATCCAGCAGGTCCAGCTGCTCACCGGCGTCCCCTGCGGCTTCGGGCTGCTCACCGTCGACACGATGGAACAGGCCCTCGCGCGGGTCCAGGGCGGCGCCAAGCGCGACAGCGGTGCCCATGCGGCCGAGGCGGTGCTCGCCTCGCTTGCCGTCAAGGAAGAGCTGACCCGCCCGCGCGGGCGGACCGGCTTCGCGGCGTAGCGCCGGCGGCTGCGCGACAGCTGCTCAGTCCTGACTGCGGTGCTTGCGGTGCCCGGGCGGGCCGGTACCGGTGCCCCCGGTCGGGGCGGTCTGTGCCCGCGCGCCGAGCTCGCGCAGCGTGAGCTGAAGCTCCTGACGGACGACCTCGGTCTGGTTAGGGATCGCCAGGCGCTTCTGGAGCACGACGGCCGCGGCCTGCGGATCGCCGGCCATCCGCAGTGAGTGACCGAGGTCGAACAGCGCGTAGGCGTAGGTGAGGCTCGACGGCGACGCGGCGGCGATCGCGTGCTGGAGCACCGGGATCGCCGCGCCGTAGCTGCCGTTCAGCATCAGTCCATGCCCCTGGGCCTCGAGTGTGTCGGCGGTCGGCGGCGTCGGAGTCGTGGCCGCCGCGGGCGTGGCTGTGGCCGTCTGCGTCGTCGTCGTCGGCGGCGGGGGCGCAGGATGCGTGTGCGTGACCGGCGGCTTGCGCGCCGGGGCGGCGTGCGTCGTCACCTTCGGCCGCAGCGCGGCGCTGATCGTCGCCTTCGCCGCCGTCGCCGGATGGGAACTGCCGCTGGAGCCGGCCGCGAGCCCGACCGCCAGGGCGGTGGCCGCGAGCGCGAACAGCGCGATCGCGCGCCGGTGGGGCCCGCGCTGGGGCGAACGGCTGGCCTGGGGCGGCGACGATGGAGGCGGGACGGGGCGCCGGGGACGAGCCTGCGCCGCGGCCGCTCGGCGCGCTCGCGTGCGACCCGGTTGCGCTCGCTGAAGGCGCTGCGTCGGGGGTGCGCTCCCGACGGCGTCGCCGACCGCGGCGGCGAACTCGGCGGCGGTCGCGAAGCGCTGCTCAGGCCGCTTGGCCATCCCGCGCGCGAGCACTCCGTCGACCGTGCGTGGCAGCTCGGCGTTGATCTCGCTGGCCCGGGGCGCCTCGGCCTCGACGTGCTGGCGGGCCTGGACGGCGAAGTTCTCCGCGGTGAACGGGCGCCGGCCGGCGAGCAGCTCGTAGCCGACGACGGCGAGCGCATAGCGGTCGCTCGCCTCGGTGGCCGGCCGGCCGAGCGCCTGCTCGGGCGCAAGGTAGGCGGCGGTGCCGAACAGCTGCCCGGTCGAGGTGATCGTGTCCTCGGTGCCGAGGCTCGCGATGCCGAAATCGGCGACATGCAGCACGCGGTTGCCGTCGAGCAGCAGGTTGCCCGGCTTGATGTCCCGGTGCACGACCCCGCGGGCGTGTGCGTAGTCAAGCGCCGAGGCGGCCTCGGCGAGCCACCGCAGCGCGTCCGCGCGGGACACCTCGCCGACGCGGAGCGCGTCGGCCAGGCTTCCGCCGGGCAGATGCTCCATGACGATGAACGGCCGCCGGGATTTCGCCTCGAACGGCTCGCCGCCGCTCACGTCGTAGATCGTGACGACGTGGGGGTGACCGGAGAGGCGGGCCGCGGCTCGGGCCTCCCGCCGGAAGCGCCGGACCGAGACGCCATCCTGGCCGAACTGCCCAGCGAGGATCTTGATCGCCACGTGGCGATCGAGGACGGTGTCCTCCGCACACCACACCTCGGCCATCCCACCCCGGGCGAGGCGGCGGATGACGCGATAGCGGCGAGGAAGACCAACGTCCTGGAGCAGACCGGCATTGGCGTCGCTCTGTACACCCATCGGGAATCCGGTGTACCCACGTCGTTCGATCTGAACCCCTTTCTCCGTGGACAGCTCTTCAGACCTGGTCCCTCTATACTCGCGCAAATGCCGAAGATCTGCCACATCTGCGCGAAGGGCCCGTCCTTCGGGCACAGCCGCAGCCACTCCATGGTGGCCACCAAGCGGCGCTTCGATCCGAATCTCCAGCGCGTGCGGATCGACGACTCAGGAACACCGCGGCGCGTCTACGTCTGCACCCGGTGCCTGAAGGCCGGCAAAGTTACGAAAGCCCGCTAAACGCCGTGCCCACAACGGGGCCCGAGCGCTAGAGGGATGCGGTGACTGACCCGAGCATCGTCCGGTTTCGGGCGATCGTCGAAGCGGGGCTGGCCGAGCTCGAGGCCCGTCGCGAGGAGGTCAACGACCTCAACGTCTTCCCGGTCGCCGACGGCGACACGGGCGACAACATGGTGCTCACGCTGAGAGCGGTCTTGCAGGAGCTCGACCACCTCGCGGGCAATTCGACCGGGAGCGGCATCGAGACGGTGAGCCGCGACGAGATCGTGAGCTCCGTCGCCCGCGCCGCCCTCCTCGGGGCTCGAGGCAACTCCGGCGTGATCCTTTCGCAGCTCATCCGCGGTGCCGCCGAAGAGCTCGCGAGCCGTCCCGGCGAGCTCGTCGACCCGGTCCTGATCAGCGCCGCACTCGCCCGCGCCGCCGACCAGGCCTACGGCAGCGTCCGTGAACCCGCCGAGGGCACGATCCTCACGGTCGTGCGTGAGATGGCCGTGCGCGTCGCGTCCGACCTCGCCCACATGCACGAGGCGCGGCTCGGTCCCGAGACAAGCGCGGCGGAGCAGAACGCCGTCATCGCCGAGGTCATCGAGAACGCCCTGGCCGCCGGCCAGGACTCGGTCCGCCGCGGCCCCGACCTGCTGCCCGTGCTGCGCGAGGCGGGCGTCGTCGACGCCGGCGGATACGGGCTCACCGTCCTGCTCGCCGGGATCGTCGGCGCGTTGCGGGGCACCGACGCCCCGGCGCTCGAGCACCACGCCGCCGCGCGCGTCACCCACCCCCAGCATTCCTCGAGCACCTATCGCTACTGCACGAACTTCGCCGTCACCGGCTCCGACCTCGAGCAGTTCCAGTTCATCCACGAGCTCGAGCAGCTCGGCGACTCGGTGCTCGTCGTCGGCGACCCGACGACGCTCAAGGTCCACGTCCACACCGACGACCCGGATGGCGCAACCGCGCTGTTCGAGGGCGTCGGCACCGTCTCACATCTCGACGTCGCCGACATGTACGAGCAGGTCATCCAGCGTGATCAGCGGCTCGCGACGGCACAGACCGAGGCTCGCTGCGGCGCGCTCGCCGTCGTCACCGGCAGCGGCATGACGGCCCTGTTCGAAGGTCTCGGTCTGCGGGTGCTCGACGGCGGTCCGACGCTCAATCCCTCGACCTACGATCTGCTGGCGGCGATCCACTCCGTGCCCGCCGAGGAGGTCGTCGTGCTGCCGAACAGCGCGAACGTGGTGATGGCCGCCGAGCGCGCCGCTGAGCTTTCGGACAAGACGGTCGTCGTCGTCCACTGCCGCTCCCAGCAGGCCGGCCTCGCCGCCGCCGTCAGCCTCGACCCGAGTCGGAGCGCGGCGGAGAACGGCCGCGCGATGGATGAGTCGCTACAGCGCATCCGCACCGGCGCGGTCGCGCCCGCCGCGCGCGACGACGCGCAGGGCCGCTTCCGCGAGGGTGACGCCGTCGGCTTCGTCGAGGAGCAGATCGTCGCTTGGGGCCAACCGCGTGAGACGCTCCGCGACGTGCTCGAGCGCCTCGCCCGGGACGCTGAGCTGATCACCTGCCTGCGTGGCGCCGAGGCGCCGCTCGACGACGACACCGTCGCCGCTCTCGCCGCCGGCGAGGTCGAGTTCGAGCTCTCCCACGGTGGCCAGCAGAGCTACTGGTGGCTGCTGTCGGCTGAGTAACGCTGCCGCTCGGTCCCGGGCGCCGGCGCCGCGTCCGGTTCCGCCCGCACGCGCTCAACGACCGCGTCGACGGTCATCATCATCGCCATGGCTGCCGTCACCGCGTTTGCCAGCGCGCGCCCGCTCGACCCCGGCGAGCTCGAGGAGGCGCCGGTCCGCTACCCGCGGCCGTCGATGCTCGAGCGGCCCCTGCAGCTCGACGGGCAGAAGGCGCAGCACGCGGCGGCGCAGCTCGGCCTGCACACCGTCGGCGACCTGCTCGAGCATCTCCCGCGCGACCGCCGCGAGGCCCGGGCTGTTGTCGAGCTGACGCCTGGCGAGAGCGCGACCGTCGTCGTCCAGGTCCGCTCGATCAGCTCACGCTCGGTGCGCCGGCGGGGGATGCGGCCGCTCGTCGAGGCGACGGTCGCCGACGACACCGGCGCGATGAAGGTGACGTTCTTCAACCAGCCGTGGCTCGTCCAGCGCTATCCGGCGGGCACGCGCCTCGTGCTCCACGGCAAGTACGAGGCGCGCAACCGCTTCCGCGTCCAGGGCCACGCCCAGACGACCGAGGCGACGACCGGCGGCGACGCGGTCGCCCACTACCCGGCCAGCGAGGGTCTGTCCTCGACTCAGATTCTCGCGCTCGTGCGCGCGCACGCCGGCACGAGCGCCGACGTGCTCGAGCCGCTCGCCGCCGCGCTGCGGGTCCGCGAGCGGCTGCCCGACCGCCAGGCCGCGCTCCTCGCCGCCCACTTCCCCGAGTCCGAGGCCGACCAGGAGCTCGGCCGCCGCCGGCTCGCCTTCGACGAGCTGCTGCTCGTCCAGCTCGCGCTCCTGCGCCGGCGGCGCTCACGGCGTGCCGACGCCCACGCTCCGGTGCTCGACGGCGAGCGCGAGCTCACCGAGCGTTGGCTGACCACGATGCTGCCGTTCCCGCTGACCGGCGACCAGACCGCGGCGCTGCGCGCCGTCGACGAGGACATCGCTCAGCCCCGGCCGATGCAGCGGCTGCTGATGGGGGAGGTGGGCTCGGGAAAGACGGTCGTCGCGCTCTACGCGATGCTGCGCGCCGTCGAGCACGGGCTCCAGGCGGTGATGATGGCCCCGACCGAGACGCTGGCCGAGCAGCACTTCGCGACCGTCCAGGCGCTCATGCCCGGGGGCCTCGTGAGCGCTGGGCTGCTCACCGGTTCGACCCCGGCCGGTCGCCGCGGCGACCTGCTCGGCAAGCTGGCGAGCGGCGAGCTGTCGCTGATCGTCGGCACCCACGCCCTGATCGAGGATCCGGTTCGCTTCGCCCGCCTCGGCGTCGCCGTCGTCGACGAGCAGCATCGCTTCGGAGTGCGCCAGCGCGCCGCGCTCGACGCCAAGGGGAACAAGGACCCCGCCCGCCCGGAGAGCCCGCACGTCCTGCACATGACCGCGACGCCGATCCCGCGTACGCTCGCCCTCTCCGGCTACGGAGACCTCGACTTCAGCGTGTTGCGCGAGCTTCCGCGCGGGCGCCAGCCGATCACCACGTTCGTCTGCTCGACCGACCGCGAGCGGACTCGCGCCTACGAGCGCGTGCGCGAGGAGCTGCACGCGGGCCGCCAGGCGTTCGTCGTCTGTCCGCTCGTCGAGGAGTCCGAGGCCCTCCAGGCTCGGGCGGCGACGGTCGAGTTCGAGCGGCTGCGCGGCGGCGAGCTCCGTGATTTTCGGGTCGCCCTGCTGCATGGCCAGATGCGGCCGGCCGAGAAGCAGGCGGCGATGAAGGACTTCGCCGGTGGCGGCGCCGACGTGCTCGTCGCGACCTCGGTGATCGAGGTGGGGATCGACGTGCCCAACGCCACCGTCATGCTCGTCGAGGACGCCGACCGCTACGGCATCTCCCAGCTCCACCAGCTGCGCGGCCGGATCGGCCGCGGCGTGCATCCCTCGCTGTGCCTGCTGTTCGGGGCCAAGGACTCCCCGCGGCTGCGGGCGGTCGCCGAGCAGACCGACGGGTTCGCCCTCGCCGAGATCGACCTCAGCCTCCGCGGCGAGGGCGAGCTGATCGGCACCCGGCAGAGCGGTCTCGCGCAGTACCGGGTGGCCGAGCTCCCTCGCGATGCCGAGATCCTCGAGCGGGCGCGGGGGGACGCCGAGCGGATCGCCGCTGAGGACCCGGACCTCGTGCTGCCCGAGAACGCGCTCCTCGTCGACGCGCTCGGAGCTGCGTTCGGGAGCGAGGCGGCCGCGCCGATCCGGGCGTGACCCGGTGCGGGTGATCGCCGGATCGCGCCGGGGCGCCCGCCTCATCGCGCCACGCGGTGCCGACACCCGGCCGACGAGCGATCGCGTCCGCGAGGCGCTGTTCTCGATCCTCGGCTCGCGGCCCGGCTCGCCGGTGGACGGCGCACGCGTGCTCGACCTGTTCGCCGGCTCGGGCGCGCTTGCGATCGAGGCTCTCTCCCGCGGCGCCGCGACGGCCACGCTCGTCGACTCATCACCGGCGGCGATCGCCGCCGTGCGCCGCAACCTCGACGGCCTCGAGCTCGACGCCGACGTGCGGCGGATGGACGCCGGCAGCTTCCTCGAGCGCGCACGTGCCGCCGCGTGGCAATACGATCTTCTCTTCCTTGATCCCCCATACCGCAAAGCGAGCATGCTCGGACCGATCCTCTCGAGCGCGCTGGTTCCGGTTTGTGCTCCCGAGGCCCTCGTGGTCGCCGAGAGCGACCGGCGCGCTCCGCTGGAGCTCGAGCTCACCCTCGAGGACGAACGCCGCTACGGCGACACCCTGATTCGCATCTATGTCTCCTGATAACCGCATCGCCGTCTGTCCCGGGTCCTATGACCCGGTCACCAACGGCCACCTCGACATCATCTCCCGTGCCTCGGCGATGTACGACAAGGTCATCGTCGCCGTCGTCAACCTGCCCGTTCGCAAGGGCAACACACTGTTCAGCGCGGAGGAGCGCGTGGCCTTCGTCGAGCACGCCACCGCTCACCTCGGCAACGTCAGCGTCGAGCCGTTTCGCAGCCTCGTCGTCGAATTTGCGCACGAGCGCAAGGCCATGACGATCGTGAAGGGATTGCGGGCGATCTCGGACTTCGAATACGAGCTCGAGATGAACCAGCTCAACCACCGACAGGCTCCCGATATCGAATCCGTGTACCTGATGGCCTCGGCCAAGTACAGTTTCGTGAGGTCGAGCGGTGTAAAAGAGCTCGCAACGTTCGGCGGTCATATCGAGGACATGGTTCCCGACGAGGTCGCCGCAGCATTGAAGGAACGGCTCAACCGCTGACGAAACAGAGGTTCTGCAATGGACGTCCTGGTACTCATTGACAAGCTGGACGATCTGGTCCACAACGCCAAGCAGGTTCCGCTCACCGATCAGGTGCGTGTGGACAAAGAGGAGATCTACGACATCCTCGATCAGATGCGCGCGACGATCCCCGAGGAGATCAAGCAGGCGCGGTGGATCGTCAAGGAGCGTCAGGAGATGCTGGCCGAGGCCAAGCGTGAGGCGGAGCGGATCGTCAAGGAGGCCCGCGAGCGCCAGGAGCGGCTTGTCTCCGAGGAGGAGATCACCAAGCAGGCTGAGCGCGCCGCCGAGGACATCATCGAGGACGCCCGCGCGCGCGAGCGTGAGATCCGGCTCGGCGCCGAGGACTACGCCGACGAGATCCTCAACACCCTCGAAGTGAACCTCTCGAAGTTCATCGCCGCCGTCCAGCGTGGGCGGGATCGTCT
Source organism: uncultured Solirubrobacterales bacterium (assembly GCA_963755955.1). Classification (GTDB taxonomy): domain Bacteria; phylum Actinomycetota; class Thermoleophilia; order Solirubrobacterales; family Solirubrobacteraceae; genus Palsa-465. The sequence goes on along the minus strand of CAVWLZ010000024.1, from coordinate 15,468 downwards.
CGCCGGCAAGGACGAGCCGGCCGAAGTGTCTTGACCTCGATCGAGGTTCTCGAGGCCGACATCACGACGCTGGCCGTTGACGCCGTCGCCAACGCCGCCAATACCGAGCTGCTCCACGGTGGCGGGGTGGCCGGCGCCATCTCCTGCGCCGGCGGACCGATCCTCGACCGCGAGAGCCGCTCGGCCGCGCCGATCGGGCTCGGCGATGCGGTCGCGACCTCAGGCGGCGAGATGCCGTGCCGATGGGTCATCCACGCCGCGACGATGCAGCTCGGCGGCCCGACGTCGGACGAGGTGATCCGGCGGGCGACCGCCTCGACGCTGCGCGTCGCCGACGAGCTCGGGGCGCGGTCGCTGGCCCTCGTCGCGTTCGGGACCGGCGTCGGAGGCTTCCCGATCGACGAGGCGGCGGCGATCGAGGCCGAGGAGGTCCGGTCGCATCTCGCCTCCGGGGCGTCCGGCCTCGAGCGGGTCGTGTTCTGCGTGCGCGGCGCGGCGGCGCTCGCGGCGTTCGAGCGGGTGCTGGCGTAGGCGTCTCGGCGCGTGGCGCGCTCTCGGCCGGGCGCCGAGCCGCCCGGGCGCCGGCACCATCAGCGGATCTCGAACTCCCGCAACCCCTCGGGCGACTCCTCGCGCACGTCGACCGCCTCGACCGACGCTCGCGGTGGCCCGTCGTGGAGGAACGGCAGCATCTGCTCGACGGCGTTCGCCGGACCCTCGAGCACCGCCTCGACGCTCCCATCGCTGCAGTTGCGGACCCACCCGCCAAGGGAGAGCGCCGCGGCCCGCTCACGGGTGCAGTCGCGGAAGAAAACCCCCTGCACCCGGCCTCGAATCACCACCCGTCGCCGGACGACCTCGCTCTCCATGGCAAGAATTCTTGCAAGGCCCGGGTTCCGTCCGCGCCCGTCGCCATGCTCGGATGACGGTGGAAGCGATCTTCCTCATCCTCGGCCTGGTCCTCGGCGCGGGCGCCGTCGTGCTCGCGCTGCGGCCACGGCTGCGCAGCCTGTCCGTGGACGCGTCGCGCACCGGTGAGCTCGAGCGCGAGCTCGTTCGTGCGCGCGCGGATCTCGAGCACGAGCAGGCCCTCGGTGAGGAGCGCCTCGCCGCGGTCAACGACGCGCAGGAGCGGCTGTCGGACTCGTTCAAGGCCCTGAGCGCCGAGGCGCTCCAGGCGAACATGGCCCAGCTCACCGAGCTCGCCCGAGTCCAGCTCCAGTCGGCGCAGACGGAGGCGAAGGGCGATCTCGACAAGCGCCACCAGGCGGTCGAGCAGCTCGTCGCCCCGCTCAAGGAGCAGCTCGGCCGGGTCGACGCCCAGCTCCGGGGGCTCGACCAGGAGCGCCGGGAGTCGCGCGGGCGCCTCGAGGCGCAGCTGCGCACCCTGACCGAGGCGGGCGAGAAGCTGCGGACGGAGACCGGCGCGCTCGTCACCGCGCTGCGCAAGCCGAACGCGCGCGGCCAATGGGGCCAAATGCAGCTGCGCAACGTCGTCGAGCTCGCCGGCATGGTGCGGCATTGCGACTTCGTCGAGCAGTCCTCGCTCGGCGGCGACGAGCACACGCTCCGGCCTGATCTCATCATCAAGATGCCCGGCGGCAAGCACGTCGTCGTCGACGCCAAGGCGCCGCTCCAGGGTGTCCTTGACGCGTACGAGGCCCGGGACGAGGCCGAGCGCGAGCGCCACATGCGCGACCACGCCCGCCTGCTCCGCAAGCACGTCAAGTCGCTCGCCGACAAGGCCTACTGGACCGAGCTCGACTCCGCTCCGGACTTCGTCGTCCTGTTCCTCCCCGGCGAGCATCTGTACGGCGCCGCGCTCGACGCCGACCCGTCGCTGATCGAGGACGCGATGTCGCGCCGCGTGCTCATCGCCACCCCGACGACGCTGCTCGCGATGTTGCGGGCGGTCGGGTACGGCTGGCAGCAGGAGCGCGTCGCCGAGTCGGCACAGGCCGTCTCCGAGCTCGGTCGCGAGCTCCACGGCCGGCTGGTCAAGCTCTCGACCCTGCTCTCGACGCTCGGTACGCGGCTCAACAGCACGGTGCGCGCCTACAACGACACGATCGGCTCCTACGAGGCGCGGGTGCTCCCGGGCGCGCGGCGCTTCGCCGAGCACGGCGCGGTCTCCGAGGGCCGGGAGCTGCCGACGATCGAGCCCGTGACGACGAGTGCCCGCACCGTCCACGTGATCGACGGCGAGCTCGCCGACGGCGACGAGGCCCAGCCCATGCTGCCGCTCCCGCCGAGCCTCGATCCGCTCGCCGACGATCGTGAGATCAGGGCCCGGCGGCTGCGGGAGGCGGGCTAGCCTCCTCGCGTCCGCTCCACCAGCGGCGGAGGTCCTCGCGCTGGTGGGGGAGCGGATCGGCGCTCGGCTTGCGGGCCTGGACCCGGACGATCGCGTCATCGACGTCGATCCCCGTGCGCAGCGCGATCACCCCGGCGGCGACGGCGGCCGATCGCTGCTGTCCGGCGCGACAGTGCACGTAGACGCGCATGCCGTCGTCGAGCCAGCGGCTGACGGTCTCGGTCGCGGTCTCGAGCATCAGCTCGGGCAACCCGCCGAAGTCGGTCAGCCCGAGGCGATACTCCTCGATCCTCCTGTCGGCGTACGCCGCCTCGATCGTGGCCCGCTCGTTGCCCTGATACTCCGAGTCCTCGGTGAGGTTGAGCACACGCTGAACGCCGAGCCATTCGAGCATCGCGAGATCGTCGGCGTCGAGCGGGTAGGCCCCGATGACGAGGTCGTCGAGCACGTCGGCAAAGCCGTAGGTCCGGAACCACCGAGACACACGTCAATCATGCCGGGAAGCTCGGTCACCCGTGCTCGCCTGATCGGATACGTCCGTGGCCAGCGGTCTCGCCGACTCGATCTTCACCGCCCGGACGCTCGTCGAGGCCGGCATCGTCGGGCCCACCCGGCCCGACCGTGCCGTGCGGTCGCTCGTCGGTCTCCAGCGCTGGGGCTCGACGCTCACCTCCGGGTATCTGGGCGCCGCGGCGATGCACCCGCACGCCATGGCGATCATCGACGAGGCCGGGATCCTCACCTTCGCCGAGGTCAACGCGCGGACGAGCGCGCTCGCGCAGGCACTGGCCGAGCGCGGGGTGAGCGCCGGGGACAACGTCGCCATCATGTGTCGCAACCACCGGGGGTTCATCGAGGCGAGCGTGGCCAGCTCCAAGCTCGGCGCAAACGCGCTGTACCTCAATACCGCCTTCGCTGCGCTGCAGACCCGCGACGTGATCGCGCGGGAGCGGCCGGTGGCGATCGTCTACGACCAGGAGTTCACGGCGACGATCGGCGACTCCGTCGCCGGCCGGCCGGCCGTGCTGGCCTGGGTCGACGACGCCGCCGCCGCGCGGCACGAGACGCTCGAGCAGCTGATCGCCTCGGCCCCGGCCCGGATGCCTTCGCCGCCGGCGCAGTCGGGGCGCACCGTGATCCTCACCTCAGGGACCACCGGCACACCGAAGGGAGCCAACGCCACGCCCGAGGATCTCCGTGCCGCCCCCGGCACCGCCGGACGGCCGCCCCGCGGCACGGTCGTCAAGATCCTCGACGACGCCGGTCACGAGGTGCCGGTGGGGCCGGCGGCCGGATCTTCGTCGGGAGCGAGCTCCTGTTCGACGGCTACACGGGAGGCGAGGACAAGCTGCGTCTCGGCGGATTGATGTCGACCGGCGACGTCGGGCATTTCGACGCCGACGGGCGGCTGTTCGTCGACGGTCGCGACGACGACATGATCATCTCCGGTGGCGAGAACGTGTTCCCGGGCGAGGTCCAGGATGTGCTCGCGGCGATGCCCGGGGTGCGGGAGGCGGCCGTCGTCGGCGTGGCCGACGACGAGTTCGGGCAGCGGCTGCGCGCGTTCGTCGTGCCCGCCGAGGGAACGACGCTCACCGAGCCCGAGGTCAAGGACCACATCCGCGCGGCCCTCGCCGCCTACAAGGTCCCGCGTGAGGTGCTGTTCGTCGAGCTGCTGCCGCGCAACGCCACCGGCAAGGTCCTCAAACGCGAGCTCAAAGGCGGCTGATCCGCGCCGCTCCGTGACGAGCGCCGGGCACCTCCGGGAGGCCGGAAACCGCCGCTAAGCTCCCGCGGTATGGCCCTGCGCACCGACTCATTCGACCTTGGGGCACTGCGACTGACCGCCGGCGAGGGGCGCAGCGTCGACCTCGATGTGGCGATCGAGCCGTTCATGCTCGGCGCGGAGACCTACTCCGTGGCGCCCGCGCTCGTCCCCGTGCGCCTCGACATCTCTCGGACCACCGGTGACGGCTACGCGCTGCGGCTGCGCTTCGAGGCCTCCCTCGACGGCCCGTGCATGCGCTGCCTCGAGCCGGCGACCCCGAGCTTCGCCGTCGACGCCCGCGAGGTCTCGCAGCCCGGGGAGGGCGACGAGCTCGAGTCGGAGTACTTGGAGCACGGCGTGCTCGACCTGCACGACTGGGCGCGGGACGCCTTTGCCCTCACCCTGCCGGCGAAGATCGTCTGCCGGCCGGACTGCGCGGGTCTGTGCCCGGTCTGCGGCGAGAACCTCAACACCGCCGGGGCCGACCATCATCATGAGCGCGAGCCCGATCCTCGCTGGGCGAAGCTCTCCGAACTGCACTTCGACTGACCGGCGCGTGGCCTCGGGTGGGTGGGGCCCGGTCAGGAGCCGGTCAGGCCTGCCCCTGCTAGCCTCCATGCCTTCATGGCCGTCCCCAAGCAGAAGCAATCCCACGCTCGGACCAACCAGCGCCGCTCGCAGCACAAGATCTCGGCGCCGGCCTACAACGCGTGCCCTCAGTGCCACAGCCCCCGGATGCCGCATCGCGTGTGTCCCGTCTGCGGTAGCTACAAAGGGCGCGAGGTCGTCGCCGGGCCCCGCGAGCAGCTCGACTAGCCCCCGCTGATGGTCACGGTCGCCGTGGACGCAGGCGGGGCAGATCTCGGCCCCGGCGAGGTCGCCGCAGGCGCGGCGCTCGCCGCTGCGCAGGGGATCGGCGTGCTCTTGTTCGGACCCGCGGCGGAGATCGGCTCGGTGCCGTCCGGCGTCGAGGTCGTCGATGCCCCGGTGTCGATCGCCAAGGCCGCCGACCCGGCGTTCGCGGTGCGCTCCACACCGGAGGCCTCGATCGTGCAGGCCGCCAAGGCGGTCGCCGACGGTCACGCGCAGGCGCTCGTGTCCGGCGGCTCGACCGGTTCCGCGCTCGCCGCGGCGCTGTTCAACATGCGCCGCGACCGCGGCATCTACCGACCCGCCCTCGCCCTGCCGATCCCGATGCCCGGCTCGCGCCCCGTCCTGTTCCTCGACGTCGGCGCCAATGTCACCTGCCGCCCGGAGCACCTCGTCCAGTTCGCCCACATGGGCTCGGCCTTCGCCCAGGCGGTGATGGGCCTGCGCTCTCCGCGCGTAGCGCTGCTGTCCAATGGCGAGGAGCCGACCAAGGGGACGCCGGAGCTCCTCGCCGTCCACGAGCAGCTCGCCGGCGACGCTGGTCGCGGCCTGGACTTCATCGGCAACGTCGAGGGCACCCAGGTCACCGACGGGGCCGCCGACGTCGTCGTCATGGACGGCTTCACCGGCAACATCACGCTCAAGCTGATCGAGGGCGTTTCGGGCCGCACGATGCGGGCCATCCGCGATGCCGCGACGAGCTCGACCCGCGGCAAGCTCGGCGGCTGGCTGCTCTCGCCGTCGATCAGGCGCCTGCGCGAGGAGATCGATCCCGAGGGACCCGGCGGCGCCTACATGCTCGGCCTCCGGCAGCTCGGCGTCGTCGCTCACGGCCGCTTCAGCCGCCGCGGCTTTGCCCGCGCGATCGAGGTGGCCGCCCGCGGCGTTCACGAGGACGTCGTCGGCCAGACGCGCACCGCGCTCGAGGCGGCCGGCGCGCTGCGGTCCAACCGCCTTGACGGGGCGCCCGATGAGGCGGCGTCCCCGTCCGAGCCCCCGGCTACGGTTCCAGGTTCATGAACCGCGAGCAAGTCTTCTCTCTGATTCGCGCGCACCTCGCCGACGAGCTCGAGATCGAGCCCGAGCGGATCACCGAGGACACGCGCTTCAAGGAGGATCTCGAAGCCGACTCGCTGGACCTCTACACGCTCGTCCAAGAGCTCGAGGACAGTTACGGAGTGAAGATCTCCGACGAGGAGGCGGCGAAGATCCTGACCGTCCGGAAGGCGGTCGATTTCGTGCTCGCGAGTGGCGCACCGGAAGTGCGTCCCCCTGCGACCGCGAATCAAGGCCCTGACCCTGAGTGACCGCCAAGGGCTCGGTGGCCAGTCTGCACGAGCTGCTCGAGCAGCTCGCGCCCGATCTGGCTGCGCCCGTGTTCACCCACTCCTCCTGGACGCACCGTCGGGCGGACTCCTACGAGCGCCTCGCCTTTCTCGGCGACAGCGTGCTCGGGCTGGCGGTGACCACCCATCTCTACCCGCGGTTGGAGGCCGACCGCTTCGGCGCCGGGCGCCTGACCAAGATCCGCGCCCAGGCGGTGTCGGGCCGTTCGTGCCGGGCGGTGGCCGAACGGCTCGGCGTCCCCGAGCGGCTGCGCGCCGCGGCGCCGGACGCGGCGCGCTCGAGTGTCGAGGCGCTCGTCAGCACCGAGCGAGTGCTCGCGTCGGTGATCGAGGCGGTGATCGGGGCGTGCTATCTGGAGTTCGGCTACGAGCGCACGGCGGAGGCCGTCGTCGACGCCTTCACCCCGGAGATCGAGGAGGCCCTCGAGCACTCGGTCGACTTCAAGTCCGCGCTCCAGGAGCGCCTCGCCCGGCGTGGCGTGCTCGTCGTCTATCAGGTGACCGACGAGCTGGGACCGCCGCACGACCGCCGCTTCTCGATCTCGGCGACGATCGACGGTGTCGAGGTCGGACGCGGCACCGGTCGCAGCAAGAAGGACGCCGAGCAGGAGGCCGCGCAGGTCGCACTGGAGGCACTCGATTGAGCCGCTGGGCAGGGTCGTGTACCTGAAGTCGATCACGCTGAAGGGCTTCAAGTCCTTCCCTGACCGCACGCGCCTCGAGTTCGGTCCCGGGGTGAGCGTCATCGTCGGTCCGAACGGCTCGGGCAAGTCGAACGTGACCGATGCCGTGCTGTGGGCGCTCGGGGAGCAGTCGCCGCTCGCCGTCCGGGGCCACTCGATGCAGGACGTCATCTTCGGCGGCGCTCCCGGCCGGCAGGCCGGCAAGAACGCCGAGGTCGAGCTCGTGCTCGACGACAGCGAGGGCCAGCTCGGACTCGGCGCGCCGGAGGTCTCGATCGTCCGCCGGCTCGACCGCGCCGGTGAGGGCGAGTACCGGTTGGCGGGCGCGCGCTGCCGCCTCGTCGACGTCATCGAGCTGCTGTCCGACACCGGGCTCGGCAAGGAGATGCACTCGGTCATCTCGCAGGGCCGCGTCGAGGCGATCGTCACCTCCAAGCCGCGCGACCGGCGGATGCTGATCGAGGAGGCCGCGGGGCTCGGCAAGCATCGCAAGCGCCGCCGCCGCGCGCAGCTCAAGCTCGCCCGCACCCAGGACAACCTCGACCGGGCGCTCGACGTCGAGCGCGAGGCCCGCTCACGGCTGCGGCCGCTCAAGCGCCAGGCGGAGGCGGCCGAGCTCCACGCCCGGATCGAGCGCCAGAGCCTCGAGGCCCGCTGGGAGCTCGCGCGCGATGCACTGCGCGCCCACCTCGCCGAGCTCGACCGCGCCCAGGCCGAGGTCACCGCCGCGCGGTCCCGTCGCGGGCAGGTCGAGCGCGACCTCCGGGGTGTCGCGGCCCGGCGCGAACAGGCCGAGGAGGCCCTCGCGGCGCGGAGCGCCCAGCGCGAGGAGCTCTCCCGTCGCTGCTTCGTCGCCCAGTCCGCGGCTGAGCGCGTGTCCTACCGCGCCGAGGCGGTGCGCAGCGCCGCCGTGGGAGTCGAGACGCGGCTCGAGCGCCAGCGCGCGCTGCTCGAGCGCCTCGAGGCCGAGGCGGCCGCGGACGTCCCCGACGCCGGTGCCGCCGGGCGGATCGCTGCGCTCGAGACCGAGCTCGCCGCGCTCGAGCGCGATCGTGAGGCCGAGCTCGCGCGTCAGCTCACGGAGCTCGAGACCAAGCGGGCGGCGGCCGGCGAGGCGCATGCTGAGCGCGTCCGGGGGGCCGAGGGGACACACCGGCTGCGCGCCGAGAGCGAGACCCGCGTCGAGCAGGCCCGCCAGGCGGTGCGTGAGGCGGAGCGGGGGGTCGAGGCCGCGCGCCGGGAGGCAGCACGGGTCGGCGGTGAGCTCGCCGCGGTCAACCAGTTTCTTCGTTCGCAGGCCTCGGCCACCGGCGGCGCCAGGACGCTCGCCGACGAGCTCGAGGTCGACGCCGGCTACGAGCTCGCGCTCACGGCGGCGCTCGACGGCCGGCTCCGGGCCGCCGTCGTCGCAGATCTCGGCGCGGCCGGCGATCTGCTCGATCGCGCCGGTGCCGACGGCGGGCGCGCGCTCGTCGCCCCCGCGGCGGACCGCGATCGGCGGACCGCCGGCTCCCCGCCGGTCGCCGAAGCCGAACGCCTGCTCGACCGCGTCCGCGGCGCCGACGGGGTGCTCGCCCTCGCCTGGGCCCTGCTCGCCGACACCTGGGTCGTCCCCGATCTCAGGGTCGTGCCCGACTCGTTCGCCGGGGTTGCGGTCACCCGGACAGGGCGCGTGTGGTCGGCCGCCGCGCACGAGGTGCGCCAGGCGGCCGCGGTCGGGGAGGAGCGGATCCTCGCCGAGCGCAACCGCCGCGATGCCCTCATCACGACCAGTGAGGCTGCGGTGCAGGCCGAGCACACGGCGCGAGCCGCGCTCGAGCGCGCCGCCACCGCGGCCGCCGAGATCGACGGCGCCGCCGAGGCGGCGATCGCCGCCGACCGCAGCGCGATCCGCGCCCGTGACGAGGCCGCCGAAGACGAGCGCCGCATCGCGGCCTCAATCGAACGCCGGCGGGCGGCGCCCGACGAGGGCCCGGGCGCTGGACGGCGTGCCCAGCTGACCGCCGAGCTCGCCGCGGAGCGCTCGATGCTCGCCCGCGTCGAGCGCGAGCGCCACGAGCGTGCCATCCGGATCGACCGCCTCGCCGGCTCGATCGCCCGCGACGAGCAGCTCGGCCCGGCGGTGACCACGGTGATCGCCGCGCTCGAGCTGGTGGCCACCACGATCGCCGAGCGCCGGACCGCGTTCGAGCAGGCGCTCGCCGCCGACCGCGAGGCTGGCGAGCACGTCGCCACCCAGCTGCGCGCCTGCGCCCAGGAGGAGGCGGGCCTCCATACCCGCCTGCACGGCGAGAATGAGGCGTTGACCGCCGCCGAGGTCCGGGGCCAGCGGGTGCGCGATCAGGTCGACGACGCGCGCGAGGAGCTGACCGAGCTCGCCACCCGCCTCGAGCTCGAGGCCGAGCCCGCCGCCGACGCGCTCGGCGACGAGGAGCGTCAGGCGCTGCGCACGCGGGTCGAGCGACTCGCCCGGCGGCGCGAGCAGCTCGGACCGGTCAACCCGCTCGCCGGCGAGGAGTACGCCGAGGCGCTCGAGCACGTCGAGGAGCTCGAGCGGCAGCGCTCTGATCTCGAGACGGCGCTGCGCGAGCTCGAGAAGCTGATCGCCGACACCGACCGCCAGATCCGCGAGACGTTCGAGGAGACCTTCGCCGCCGCCGCGCGGAACTTCGAGGAGCTCGCCGCCGAGCTGTTCCCAGGGGGCAGGGGGCGCCTGCGCCTCGTCAGCGAGCGCGAGGGACCCGCTCGCGTGCTCGGAGGCCAGCCGGCGCCCGCCGACGCCGAGGACGGCGAGCGTGCCGAGAGTGACAACGCGGAGGCCGCCGATCCCGGTGAGGAGGCCGAGGAGGACCTCCTCGGGGTCGAGATCGAGATCACCCCGGCCGGCAAGGCGATGAAGCGACTCACCCTGCTCTCCGGCGGCGAGAAGTCGATGACCGCGCTCGCCTTCCTGTTCTCGGTGTTCCTCGCCCGCCCGTGCCCGTTCTACATCCTCGACGAGGTCGAGGCGGCGCTCGACGACCTCAACATCGACCGCTTCCTGTCGCTGCTGCGCAAGTACGCCGAGCGCGCTCAATTCATCGTCGTCACCCACCAGAAGCGGACGATGGAGGCGGCCGACTCGCTGTACGGCGTGTCGATGGGCGGCGACGGCATCTCGAAGGTGATCTCGCGGCGCCTTCCGCCGGAGGCCGCGGCGGCGTAGTCCGGCGACGTCGGCCACTGCTAACGTCGCGCGCCGTCATGGCTCGCGAATGGCAGGACCTGTTCATCGTCGACGGCGCCCCGGCTCCGTCGAACGGAGGCGCCGGCGAAGCGTCCGCCGAGCGCCGGGTGGGCCGCTTCCGCCGTCTGCGTGAGAGCCTGCGCAAGACGCGCCAGGCACTCACCAGCGAGATCCAGTCGACGCTGTTCGAGGACCTCAACGAGGAGACGTGGGAGCGCCTCGAGGAGGCGCTCATCTACGCCGACGTCGGGGCGCGCACGACCGCCCAGGTCGTCGAGCAGCTCGAACGCGAGGCGACCGGCGGCGAGGTGACCGGTGGGCAGGCTCTCCAGGACCGGCTCGTGGAGCTCCTCGCGGGGATCGCCGACACCGGCGATGATCACATCGACCTCACCCCTCACCCGACGGTGATCCTCATGGCCGGCGTCAACGGCACCGGCAAGACGACGACGGTCGGCAAGCTCGCCTGGCACCTCAGCCGTGAGCTTGGCCGCCGCGTCGTGCTCGCCGCCGCCGACACGTTCCGCGCCGCCGGGGTCGAGCAGCTCGAGCTGTGGGCCCAGCGCGCGGGCGTCGAGTTCGTCAAGGGGCCGGAGGGCGCCGATCCCGGCGCCGTCGCCTACGACGCCATCGCCACCGCCCGGCGTGACGGCGCCGACGTGGTGATCATCGACACTGCCGGCCGGCTTCACACCCAGGACGACCTGATGGCTGAGCTGGCCAAGATCCGGCGCGTGATCTCCAAGCAGATCCCCGAGGCGCCGCACGAGACGCTGCTCACCGTCGATTCGACGACCGGCCAGAACGGTCTGCGCCAGGCGCGGCTGTTCTCCGAGACGATCAACGTCGACGGGCTCGTCCTCACCAAGCTCGACGGCACCGCCAAGGGCGGCATCGCTCTGGCCATTGCCCACGAGCTCGGGATTCCGGTGAAGCTGATCGGCGTCGGCGAGAAGCTCGAGGACCTGCGCCCATTCGACGCACAGGAGTTCGCCCGGGCGCTCGTCGGCTGACCGCTGACCCCGCCTCACCGCGCGGTAAGCTCGCGCTACATGTCCGGCTGGATTCTGTGGGTGATCGCGGCGTGTGTCTTCGGGGTCGGAGAGATGCTCACCACCGGGTTCTTCCTCGCGCCTTTCTCCCTGGGGGCGCTGCTCGCCGCGATCGTCGACGCAGCCGGCGCGGGCGAAGCCGCTGCCTGGATCGTGTTCGTGGTCGCGTCGCTGCTCGCGCTGGCCGTCGTCCGCCCGATCGCGCGGGCGCACCTGCGCAACCCTCCGCTGATCAGAACCGGCGCCGCGGCGCTGGTCGGCAAGCAGGCGGTCGTGCTCGAGCGGATCGCCAACCACGAGGGCGTTGGCTGCGTCAAGATCGAGGGCGAGGTATGGACGGCCCGCTCGTTGGACGACGACGCGGTCCTCGAGCCCGGCACCCGGGTCGATGTGGTGGATATCAAGGGCGCCACGGCGCTGGTGACCGACTAACGTAGGAGCGCGGGCATGGCTGGAGCAATCGTTGCAATCGTCGTCGTCATATTTCTGCTCGTCATGGCGGCGCGGACGGTACGGATCGTCCCCCAGGCCCGGGCCGGCATCGTCGAGCGCTTCGGCCGCTACAACCGGACGCTGATGCCCGGGCTGACCATGCTCGTGCCGTTCGTTGACCGGCTCAAGCCGCTGATCGACCTCCGCGAGCAGGTCGTGTCCTTCCCGCCGCAGCCGGTCATCACCTCCGACAACCTCGTCGTCCAGATCGACACCGTCCTCTACTTCACGGTCAACGACGCCAAGTCGGTCACCTACGAGGTCGCCAATCCCCTCCAGGCGATCGAGCAGATCACGGTCACGACGCTGCGCAACGTGATCGGCTCTCTGTCGCTCGAGGATGCCCTCACCAGTCGCGACCACATCAACGCCCAGCTGCGGGGCGTGCTCGACGAGGCGACGAGCAAGTGGGGGATCAGGGTCAACCGGGTGGAGATCAAGTCGATCGACCCGCCGGGGACGATCCAGGAGGCGATGGAGAAGCAGATGCGCGCTGAGCGCGACCGTCGCGCGGCGATCCTTAACGCGGAGGGCGTCAAGCAGTCGCAGATCCTCACCGCCGAGGGCGAGAAGCAGGCCGCGGTGCTCTCCGCCGAGGGCGCCAAGCAGGCGGCGATCCTCAGGGCGGAGGGCGAGGCAAAGGCGATCAACACCGTCTTTCAGGCCATCCACGAGGGCGACCCGGATCCGAAGCTGCTCAGCTATCAGTACCTCCAGATGCTGCCGCAGCTCGCTCGCGGCGACGCGAACAAGGTGTTCGTCATCCCCTCGGAGTTCGCCGAGGCGTTCGGCGGGATCTCGAAGGCGCTCTCCGCCCGCGCCGAGGAGACGAGCGGTCGCACGAGCGAGGGCGCCGCCGAGTCGGGCGAGCGCGCGAGCGGCGCCACCGAACGGCCCTCCGGCCCCGCGGAGCTGCCCGCGGGCAACTCGGACACGCACGGCCGCTAGCCTCGTCCCGGGACGCCATGTTCGATTCGCTCGCCGAGAAGCTCCAGGCCACCCTCGCGGACGTCCGCGGGCGCGGCACCCTGACCGAGGACGACATCTCCGCGGCCATGCGTGAGATCCGCCTCGCGCTGCTCGAGGCCGACGTCAACTTCAAGGTCGTCAAGAGCTTCACCAGCGCGGTCAAGCAGCGGGCGATGGGCGCCGATGTGATCGGCCAGCTCAACCCCGGCCAGCAGGTGGTCAAGATCGTCAGCGACGAGCTCACCGAGCTGATGGGGGGCTCGGGGGGCGAGCTGGCCTTCTCGTCCCGGCCACCGACGGTCATCGTGATGGCCGGCCTCCAGGGCTCGGGCAAGACGACGGCGACCGGCAAGCTCGCCCGTTACCTCCGCGAGCAGGGCTCCTCGGTGGCCGTCGCCGCCTGCGACGTCTACCGCCCGGCGGCGGTCGACCAGCTGATCAAGGTCGGCGCCCAGGCCGGCGTCGACGTCTACGAGCAGGGCACCGACCGCGACCCGGTCAGGATCGCCGCCTGGGCCCGGGATCGGGCGCAGTCGGAGGGCAAGGATGTGCTGATCGTCGATACGAGCGGGCGCCTGCACGTCGATCAGGAGCTGATGACCGAGCTGGCGAACATCAAGAAGGCGACGCAGCCCACCGACGTGCTGCTCGTCGTCGACGCGATGACCGGTCAGGACGCGGTCAACGTCGCCGAGCAGTTCGCCGAGGTCGTTCAGTTCGACGGCGTGATCATGAGCAAGCTCGACGGTGACGCCCGCGGCGGCGCCGCGCTCTCGGTGAAGGCGGTCACCGGCAAGCCGATCATGTTCGCCTCCACCGGCGAGAAGCTCGATCAGTTCGAGCGCTTCCACCCGGACCGCATGGCGCAGCGGATCCTCGGGATGGGCGACGTCATGACCCTGATCGAGAAGGCGGAGGCGACCTACGACGAGCAGCAGGCGGCCGAGCTCGAGCGCAAGCTGCGCAAGCAGGAGTTCGGTCTCGACGACTTTCTCGACCAGATGCGCCAGGTCCGCCGCCTCGGGCCGTTGCAGAACCTGCTCGGGATGATCCCCGGCATGGGCAAGGAGCTGCGGGGCGTCAAGGTCGACGAGCGCGAGTTCGACCGCCTCCAGGCGATCATCCTCTCGATGACGCCGCAGGAGCGGCGCCATCCGGAGCTGATCAAGGGCTCGCGGCGCCTGCGCATCGCCCGCGGCTCGGGCACCAACGTCCAGGCCGTCAAGCAGCTGATCAAGCAATTCGACCAGATGCGCAAGGTCATGCGCCAGGTCTCCCAGGGCCGCATGCCGGACCTCGGCGCGATGATGCGACAGGCTCGCTGAGCACTCGGGATCGGCCGTGCTGAGCGCGCGCGGAGCACTCGGCCGGACAAACGTGGCGCCCGCACGCTACCCTCGGTCCCCGCAATGGCAGTGAGACTCCGACTTACACGTATCGGCGGACGCAAGAATCCGATCTGGCGCGTCGTCGTCGCCGACCAGCGCAGCAAGCGCGACGGCCGGGTGATCGAGACCGTCGGTCACTACAACGCCCAGACCAACCCGTCGACGATCGTCCTCGACGAGGAGCGCGTCCGGGATTGGCTCGCGCGTGGCGCGCAGCCGAGCGACACCGTCCGCAAGCTGCTGCGCACGCAGGGCATCAGCTGAGCGGTCCGGCTCGATGAAGGAGCTGCTCGAGTACCTGGCCCGTGGGCTCGTCGACCATCCCGACGAGGTCTCGGTCAAGGAGCTTGAGGAGGACGACGGCACGATCGTGCTTGAGTTGTCGGTCGCCGACGACGATTACGGCAACGTGATCGGCCGCGGTGGCCGCACCGCCTCGGCACTGCGGACCGTCGTCAAGACCGCGGCGGTCAAGGACAAGCGCCGCGTCTTCGTCGACATCGTCGACGGCTAGACGCCCGTGGCCCCCAGGGAAGGCAGCGCCGTCCCCGAGGGATGGCTGCACGCTGGGACCGTCGGACGGCCGCACGGCCTCGACGGGAGCTTCCACGTCATCCGCCCCACGGCCCAGCTCCTGTGGCTCGACGGCATCGTCAGCGTCGGCGGCCGCGAGGCGACGATCACCCGTCGCGCCGGGACCGACGCCCGGCCGATTCTCCGCCTGTCGAGCTGCGAGGAGCGAACGTGCGCCGAGACGATGCGCGGCCAGGACCTGCTCGTCCCCCGCGAGCACGCCCCCGAGCTCGAACCCGACGAGTGGTGGGCCGCCGACCTCGAGGGCTGCGCGGTGCTCGACGAGGGTCGGAGGATCGGGACCGTCCGCCGGTTGCTCGCGCTGCCCTCCTGCGAGGTGCTCGAGGTCGTGCGCGCCGACGGGTCCGAGCTACTCGTGCCGCTCGTCGCCGACGCGGTCCTGACCGTCGACGTCGAGCGCCGCCGGATCGAGATCGACGTCGGCTTCCTCGGGGAGCAGTGATGGAGATCGACGTCTTCACCCTGTTCCCGGAGTCCTTCGCCTGGTTCACGGGCCAGCGCCACGTCGCCAACGCCCTTGCGCGCGGCCACCGGTTGAGCTACGTCAACTATCGCGACCACACGCCATTGAGCGCCGGCCAGGTCGACGACACGCCGTTCGGGGGCGGTGCGGGGATGGTTCTGCGGATCGACGTCGTCGAGGCTGCGATGCGCGCGCGGTACGGGGTCGACCCCGTCGAGCTGCCCTCCCAGCGGCGGGTGATCGCGCTGACCCCGTCGGGGCGCCTGCTCGACGATGCGCTCGTCGACGAGCTCGCGGGGGAGG
>CAVWLZ010000023.1:0-127652 GCA_963755955.1 uncultured Solirubrobacterales bacterium | reverse complement strand
TCAACGCCGGCACTCCGGTCCCGGTGCCGTCCTCGTCGAGTCACGGGTTCACGGTCGGGCGGGCGCTCCACGACGCCGGCCGGGTGCTTGCGGTGGCCGCCGGGGTGGCGATCATCGCTCTCGCCGTGCTCGTGCCGGTCGCGCTGATCGTCGCGCTGGGCCTGTGGATCGCCGCGCTCGTCCGCCGTCACCGGCGCGAGCAGGCGCTCGATTTGGCGTAATCTCGCCCCAGTTGTGTCAACAACTAGCGACACGATCGCGCTGCTCCACAACGTCCCCGCGTTCGAGACGCTGGGCGACGCCGAGCTCGCGCGCGTCGCCGAGGTCGCGGTGCCCCGGCAGTATGGGACGGGCCAGATCGTCTTCCACGAGGGCGACGACAGCGACACGTGTTACGTCGTGCGGTCGGGTAAGCTGCGCGCCCTCAGGGGCAATGGCGATGGGAGGGCGATCACGCTGGCCAACTTCGGGCCTGGCGACATCTTCGGAGAGCTGGCGATGTTCGACGACGAGCGACGCTCGGCGACGGTCGAGGCCGTCGAGCCGGCGGAGGTCATCGCGATTCTCGGCGCGGACATGCGCCGCCTGCTGCGTGAGCACTCCGATATCGCCGTGAAGTTGATCGTCGCTCTCGGCCGTCGTCTGCGGGAGACGAACGAGCGGCTGGCCCGCCAGTCGTTCCAGACCGTGCAGAGCCGGGTGGCCACCGTCCTGCTGCAGCTGGTCGCCGCCGCCCGTGAGCAGGGCGCTGGTGAGGAGGACGTGCTGATCACCGCGACACAGGCGGAGCTGGCGCAGCTCGCGGGCTCGTCGCGGGAGTCGGCGAGCCGGTTCCTCGCCGTGCTCGAGCGCGCGGACATCATCGATCAAGGAAGGGGGAAGCTCGTCGTGCACGATGCGACAGCGCTGGAGGGGTACGTCTATTGAGTGGCGCCCGGAGGGAACGTGCGGAGTTCTCCGCCGGAGGGGTTGTCGTCAACGAGGAGGGCGGGGTGATCGTGATCGTTCCGGTCAAACGGGACGCGCACGGCCGCCGCGTGCACGGGCTGCCGAAAGGGCACCCGGACGGAGACGAGACACCGGAGGCGGCAGCCACCCGCGAGGTGGGCGAGGAGACAGGGGTGACGGCGGAGCTGATCGAGCCGCTCGGCGAGGTCGAGTACTCCTACGAGCGGCGGGGCCGACGTGTCGCCAAGCGCGTCGCCTTCTTCCTCTTCGAGTACCGCAGCGGAAGCCTCGACGATCACGACCACGAGATCGAGGAGGCCCGCTGGATGACGATCGAGGAGGCGCTCGACGTGCTCTCCTACGATGGCGAGCGAGAGATGGTGCGCCGCGCTTCGTCGAGAATCGCGCAGGATCGATAGTCTGGCGCCGTGCGCGTTCTCAACTTCTACTCGTCGGTGTTCGGCGATCAGCTCCGTCGGGGTCGCAAGACGGCGACCATCCGGCTCGGCGACAAGAGCCACAAGTACCGCAAGAACGACTGTGTGCTCGTCACCATCGGCTACCAGCACTCCCCGCGCGAGAAGATCTTCTACGCCGTCATCGACCAGGTCGAGGTCAAGCGCGTGCGCGACCTCTCGCCCCGCGACATCGAGCACGACAACCCGGAGTTCCGTCGTGTCGACGAGATGATCCACTTCCTCGAGCAGATCTACGGCCGCACCGTGTCGATGGAGGACACGGTCACCGTCGTGCGCTTCTCGCAGATCATCGAGAACCCGCCTGAGCTCCGCGATCGCCTGCACGGCATCGGCGGGGCGCAGAACTAGCCTGGGCCCCGGGTTTCGTTGGCACTCTCGTACCGAGAGTGCCAAATTACCCCTTGCAACCCTGCGGATGCAAGCTATAGTCAGGGGCGCTGGCACTCTGAGGCAACGAGTGCCAAGCCCCCAAGCATCCCTTTCATCTCGGAGGTTGCATCGATATGAAGCTCAAGCCCCTCGGCGATCGACTGATCGTGCGGGCCATCGAGGAGGAGGAGACCACCGCGAGTGGCATCGTCCTGCCCGATACGGCGAAGGAGAAGCCCCAGAAGGGCAAGGTCCTCGCGGTTGGCGATGGCAAGGTCAACGAGGACACCGGCAAGCGGACGCCCCTCGACGTCGCTGAAGGCGACGAGGTCCTCTACAGCAAGTACGGCGGCACGGAGATCAAGGTGGACGGCGAGGAACTGCTCGTCCTCCGTGAGTCCGATGTGCTCGCCAAGGTCCAGTAAGACCTCCCCCTAGGAGAACCACAAGATATGGCACACAAGGAACTGAAGTACGAGGCGGAGGCCCGCAAGGCACTCGAGCAGGGTGTCGACGCTGTCGCCAACGCCGTCAAGGTAACCCTCGGCCCCAAGGGCCGCTATGTCGTGCTCGACAAAAAGTTCGGCGCGCCGACGATCACCAACGATGGTGTGACGATCGCGCGTGAGATCGAGGTCGAGGACGTCTTCCAGAACCAGGGCGCGCAGCTCGTCCGCGAGGTTGCCACCGCGACCAACGACGTTGCCGGTGACGGCACGACGACGGCCACGGTGCTCGCTCAGGCGATTGTCCGCCAGGGTCTGAAGAACGTCGCCGCCGGCGCCAACCCGCTCGCGCTCAAGCGCGGCATCGAGCGCGCCGTCGACGAGGTCGTCAAGAACATCGAGTCGCAGTCGGTCGAGATCTCCGGCAAGGATCAGATCGCCCGCGTGGCGACGATCTCCGCCGGCGACGACGAGATCGGCGACGTCATCGCTGACGCGATCGACAAGGTCGGCAAGGACGGCGTGGTCAACGTCGAGGAGGGCCAGACGTTCGGCATGGACCTCGAGTTCACCGAGGGCATGCAGTTCGACAAGGGCTACATCTCGCCCTACATGGTCACCGACCAGGACCGCATGGAGGCGACCCTCGAGGATCCCTACATCCTCATCGCCAATCAGAAGATCGGCTCCGTCCGCGACATCCTGCCCGTGCTCGAGCAGACGATTCAGTCGGGCAAGCCCCTCCTGATCATCTCGGAGGACGTCGAGGGCGAGTCGCTCGCGACGCTCGTGGTCAACAAGCTCCGCGGCACCTTCACCGGCGTCGCGGTCAAGGCGCCGGGCTTCGGCGATCGCCGCAAGCGCATGCTCGAGGACATCGCGATCCTCACCGGCGGCGAAGTGATCACCGAGGAGATGGGCCTCAAGCTCGAGAACACGCAGCTCTCGCAGCTCGGTCGCGCCCGTCGTGTGGTCGTCGCCAAGGACACCACCACCATCGTCGATGGTGCCGGTGACCACGAGGCGATCAAGGGTCGGATCAACCAGATCAAGACCGAGATCGAGAACACCGACTCCGACTTCGACCGCGAGAAGCTCCAGGAGCGCCTCGCCAAGCTGTCGGGCGGCGTTGCCGTCGTCAAGGTCGGCGCGGCCACCGAGACGGAGATGAAGGAGAAGAAGCACCGCGTCGAGGACGCGCTGCAGGCCACCCGTGCGGCCCTGGAAGAGGGCATCGTGCCGGGCGGCGGCGTCGCGCTGCTGGTCGCTCAGAAGGCGCTCGCGCTCGACGCGATCGAGGACGCCGACGAGCGGACGGGCGCGAAGATCGTCCACCGCGCGCTGGAGGAGCCGCTCCGTCAGATCGCCGACAACGCCGGTCTCGAGGGCTCGGTCGTCGTCAACGACGTCCGTCACGCCAAGAAGGGCCACGGCCTCAACGCGGCCAACGGCGAGATCGTGAACCTGGTCGAGGCCGGGATCATCGATCCGGCGATGGTGACCCGGTCGGCGCTGCAGAACGCCGCCTCGATCGCCAAGAACATCCTCACCACCGAGGCGATCGTCGCCGAGGTGCCCGAGAAGGACGGCGGTGGCGCCGGAGGCGGCGGCATGCCGGACATGTCGGGAATGATGTAATCGCCCTAACAGGCGAGTGTTTTCGGGGGCCCGGCGCTGTGCGCCGGGCCCTCCGTCGTCAAAGGGTTGCTGCGGCGGGCGCGAGTCGCGAGCGGGGCCGGGGTGGGGTAGCGAGCGGGGCCGGCTAGGCCAGCGGGCCCGGTCGGTCGTCGCGAGGCGCACATTTCGTTACCTTCGTCGCAGCCGCGAGGTCGAACGGTCGATTCTGTCTGCTCATTGGACGGAATCGCGCCCGTGACCGCCGCGGCGGGTCGAAGGCGCTGAAATGCGCACCCGCGACCGGGCCCACGACCGCCACCGTGCGTGCCTGACCGCGCCCACCGCGCGGCCACTACGCTCTGAGGGCACGATGCCCCAGTTGCCGCCCGACCCCTACGCCGTCCTCGGCGTCAGAGCGAACGCGAACGACGCCGAGATCCGCGCGGCCTACCGCCGCGCGGTGCAGCGCTACCACCCGGACCACAACAACGGCTCGCCTGACTCGGCGCGCAAGTTCGAGGAGGTGCAGGAGGCGTACGCGCGGATCCGCCGCGTTCGGGAGGGCGGCGGGAGCCGCGCGGCGACGGGCGGCGCGGCGGGTACCACCGGCGCGGCGGGCACGGGCTCCGCGCCCCGCGCGCGCGGGACGGCGAGCGCGGGCCCAACCGGCGCGCCCCGCCCAACCGGCGCGCCCCGCCCAACCGGCGCGCCCCGCCCAACCGGCGCGCCCCGCCCGAGCGACCCCGCCGTCGATGCCCGCCTCGCCGAGCTCGAGCGTGAGCTGCGTGAGGCCCAGCAGGCCCGCGCTCAGGCCGAGAAGGAGGCGCGCGCGGCCCGGGAGCGGGCGCGCCGCGCCGCTGCGGCGGCCGAGAGCGCCGCCGCGGACGCCCGAGGCGCGCAGCGTGACACCTCCGACATGCGCGACCCCGACCGCCGCGCGAGCGACGAGGAGCTCGGCTACTACAGCACCGAGGACAGCTTCTCGAAGATCATCTCCGACGCTCGCGAGCAGCTCGGCGGGAGGTTGAGCGACGCGCGCGAGGGTCCGGTCGGTCAGCGGATCAGCGACCTGATCGACGAGCTCGAGGACCTCACCGGCCGGCTCAGCGGCGAGTCGCGGAAGCGCCCGCGCTCGTAGGCGCGAGCAGATCCTCGTACACGACTCGGGTGCGGGCGGCGATCTCCGCCCAGTCGAAGCTGACGACGTGCGCGCGGGCCTCGGCGATCGTCCGGGCGCGCGCGTCCTCGTCGGTCAGCACCCGCTCGATGAGCGAGCCGAGGGCGGCGGCGTCGCGGGACGGGAAGCGGTGGCCGACGGTGCCGCCGACCGGCACGACCTCACGCAGGCCTCCCGTGTCGGCCACGACACAGACGCAGCCGGAGGCCATCGCCTCGAGCGCGACGAGTCCGAACGGCTCGTAGATCGAGGGCACGATGCAGACGTCGGCGATCCGGTAGAGCGAGTGGAGCGTGTCGTCACCGACCCAGCCGAGGAAGGTGCCGTAGCGGGTCAACTGAAGGCGTCGCGCCTGGTCCTTGAGCTCGGCCTCGGCGGTCCCGGTGCCGGCCACGAGGAAGCGCACGTTGCGTAGCCGGCGCATCACCGGCGCGAGCGCGTCAAGCGCGAGGTGAAAGCCCTTCTCGTAGACGAGCCGGCCGACGAGCAGCACGAGCTGGTCCTCAGGCCGCGCGAAGCGAGCGCGCAGCGCGACGAGGTCGGTCTCCTCCGCGGGGTCGAGGTCACGCGGGTCGATGCCGTTGGGGATCACCGTCACCCGGCGCGGCGAGACACCGAACACCGTCGAGACGTGGCTGCGCATGTAGCGCGAGCAGGTGATGACGCCGTCGGCGCGGCGGACCATCGCTCGCTCGACGGCGTGGATGTGCGCCTGCGGCTGCTTCTGCACCCAGCCCTGATGACGCCCGTACTCGGTCGCGTGCACGGTGACGAGCCACGGCCGGCCGATGCGCCGCGAGATCGCCTCGGCGGCCCCGGCGACGAGCCAGTCGTGGGAATGAACGAGGTCGTAGTCGTAGCGCTCGCAGAGCTCGAGACCGAGCGTGCGCATGTCGACGTTCATCGCGTCGACCCAGAGCACGAACGCGTTGATGTCCTTGGGGAAGGGCGGCTCGGGCACGCGGTGCACAGTCACCCCGTGGCGCACCTCCTGGGCCTCGAGGCGGTTGCCGCCGCGGGTGAGCACGTGGACCTCGTCCCCGCTGGCGACGAGCTGCTCAGCCAGCTTGCGCACATGGCGCCCCAGACCCCCCTCGATCACGGGCGGGTACTCCCAGGAAATGAGCAGGACGCGCATCGGCGAGGCGTGGACGCTACCGGAGCGGGTGTGTCCTCGGCCGCCTCGGCGCCGGCGGCGGCACGAACCGCACGCCGGCGATCTCGACGGCGCCACCCGGGGCGGCGAGCGGCCCGTCTCCGAACGGAGCATCGACGACGACCTCGACGAGACCGCTCTCGGCCGGGTCGGAGATGAAGCCCATGCCCCCGACCGCACCGCCCGCGACCTCCCACCACCGCGCGCCGACGACGTCGGGCTCACGCACCGCAACGGACGCACCGAGCAGTCCGCCGGGGACGCTCCGCTCCTCCCACCCCGGTCCGCCCCAGCGCCAGCCCGACTCCGGCACCGTCTCGCTGACCGAGACGATCGCGCCCCGCATGTCGGCCGGGTGGAGGTGGGCCTCGGCGATGTCCTCGAGCTTGATGTCGAACACCTCGCGCACGCTCAGCTCAGCCGCCCGGCGCCGGGCGCCCGCGAGGTCGGCGACCTGGAGCATCACCATGTAGCCGCAGTCGCCGCCGCGGCGCGCGATCAGGCGCCCGGCGGCGGTGTCGTCCCGCGCCGGCGAGACGACCTCGATGAACTGATCGCCGAGCGTGAACACCGCGTTGCGCAGGCCGAAGAAGCCGACCGCGGGATCGGAGAACGGCTCGCCGAGGCCGAGGGCGGCGCGGAGCTCGCCGGCGACCGCATCGAGGTCGCGGGCCGCGAGGGCGATCTGACGCAGGCGGGGAAGCGAGGGCGGGTCGGCCACGCTCGGCAGGCTACAGCCGCTCGAGCACCGCGAGGCCGTACTTGCCGAGCAGCCCGGACAGCTGCTCGCCGCCGCGCAGCACCCGCTCCTCGCCGCGGAGCACATCGCGCCAGCGCCCGGTCGGCCCGCCTGAGAGCGCGCCGGCCTCTGCGTCGTCACGCACCGCGACGACGACGAGCACCTCGTCGCCACGCAGGAAGGCGCACGCCCGGTCGCCGGCCGCGACCGGCTCGTAGCGTCCGGCGAACGCGTCCCGGCGCCGGTTGCGCAGCCCGAGCAGGCGCAGGGTGAGAAACAGCTTGACGGTCTCGCCGTCCGGTGGTGAGCCACCCATGAGCCGCCGGAGCATTGCGCCACGCCAGTCCCAGTCGACCGGCCGGCGGTTGTCAGGGTCGACGAGGGCGCGGTAGGGCAGCTCGTCGCCCTGGTAGATGTCGGGCACGCCGGGGACGGTCAGCTTGAGCACGAGCGGTCGGAGGCTCAGCTGATCCCCGAGCCGCGCGACGTCACGCACGAACGGCTCGAAGTCGGCCCGGAACGCGGCGTGGTCGTAGAGCCCGGCGCAGAAGTCGCGGACTGCTGCCTCCCACTCGTCGTTCTGCTCGATCCAGCTCGTGTTGCGCTTCGCCTCGCGCAGCGCCTTCTCCATGTACGCCTCGACGCGCTCGCGCTCGATCGGCCACGCCCCGAGCAGCGTCTGGAAGATGAAGTACCGCTCGACGTCGTCGGGGGCGCCGTCGCGGCGCAGCGGCTCGGTCAGCTCGAGCCAGCGCACCACCCGCTCGCGCCACGCCGCGGGCATCGATGCGAGTGCGGCGATCCGCATCCGCACGTCGGCGGAGCGCTTGGCGTCGTGGGTCTGCGTCGTGAGCAGCGCCGCGGGGAAGCGCTCGGCGCGCTCGCGGTTGGCGGCGTGGAAGTCCTCGACCGAGAGGCCGAAGCGGGTCGGGTCGCCGCCGACGTCGTTGAGCGCGAGCAGCCGGCCATAGCGGTAGAACGCCGTGTCCTCGACCCCCTTGGCCATGATCGCCGGGGTCGTCTGCTGAAAGCGGATCACGAAACCGGGCGGCACCGAGCGCGCGAGCAGCAGCATGTCGACGATCGCCGGGTCGATGCTCGACGCGGCAACGGCCGACCGATCGGCGTCGGCCACGACGCCCTCGCGCGGCTGGACATACGTGCGGTACACGGGCAGCGAGGACACCGCGCGGGCGAGGCCATCGACCCCGCCCGGCAACGCCACGTCGACCCCGCCCGTCGACGCGCCCCCCTCAACTCCCGGGCGAGCCGCTCGACGTCCGGCGCGAACGGGCCGCGGGCCTGCTCGAGCTTCGCCTCGGCGGCGACCTCGCCGAACGGTCGCCGGTCGCCGGAGACCTCCTCCCACAGCGCGGTCAGCGGGGCCTCGCCGGCCGGGTCGACGAACAGCGCGCAGGCGTCGTTGAGGAACTCGTAGCCGACCGTGCCCGAGACCGGCCAGTCGCGCAGGCGCTCGCCGGGGTCGAGAATCTTCTCGACCCACACCCGCTCCGCCCCGCCCTCCCGCAGGCGCGCGAAATACGTCGCGGGGTCGGCGAGCCCGTCGGGGTGATCGATCCGCAGCCCGTCGACGAGACCGTCGCGCACGAGCCCGAGCACCATCGCGTGGGTGGCCTCGAACACCTCCGGGTCCTCCTGGCGCACCCCGGCGAGCTCGCCGACGTCGAAGAACCGGCGATGCCGTCCGGTGACGGGATCGATGTCGAAGAACCGCGCGCGCAACTCGGGGTCGGCCCAGTAGCGGTTGGCATCGTCGGCCGCCATGTGGTTGGGCACGACGTCGAGGATGATGCCGAGGCCGGCGTCCCGGGCCTCCTGCGCGAGGACGCGGAACTCGCCCTCGCCGCCGAGGTCCTCGGACAGCCGGCCGGGGTCGATGACGTCGTAGCCGTGCGTCGACCCGGGCCGCGCCTGGAACGACGGCGAGAGGTAGAGGTGCGAGACGCCGAGGTCGCGCAGATAGGGAACGAGCGCGCGCGCCGCGGCGAAGCCGAACTCGGCGGTGAGCTGGAGGCGGTACGTCGCGCGGATCGTCCATCACACACGCCGGAGCACGAGCATCGAGTGCGCGAGGACCGTCACCTCCGTTCGCGCGCCGAACCGCGCGCTGCCTGCCTCGGCGTCCGGATCGGCGGTGCTCAGCTCGAGCGTCCACTGGGCGCCGAAGCGCCGTCGCGGGAGCATGAACGTGCGGTCCTCGTCGTGCGGGTTGAAGAGCATCAGGAACGAGTCGTCGACGATGTGCTCGCCGTGGGCGCCGGGGTTGGTGATCTCCTTGCCGTTGAGGAACATCCCGAGCACGTGCTCGCCGTCCTGCCAGTCGCGGCGGGTCATCTTCAGCCCGTCGGGTCGGAACCACCAGATGTCGGGGAGTCCCGAGCCCATCGTCTCCTTGCCGCGCAGGAAGCTCTCACGGCGCAGGACGGGGTGCTCGCGGCGCAGGCGGATGAGGCGGCGGGTGAAGTCGCGCATCTGCTCCTTCTCCGGGCCGTCCTCCCAGTCGTACCACGAGATCTCGTTGTCCTGGCACCAGCCGTTGTTGTTGCCGTGCTGCGTGCGGCACAGCTCGTCGCCGCCGAGCAGCATCGGCGTGCCCTGGGAGAGCAACAGCGTCGTCAGGAAGTTGCGGTGCTGGCGGCCGCGGAGCGTGAGCACGTCGGCGTCGTCGGTCGGCCCCTCGGCCCCGCAGTTCCAGGAGCGGTTGTCGTCGGTGCCGTCCTGGTTGTCCTCGAGGTTGTCCTCGTTGTGCTTGTCGTTGTAGGACACGAGGTCGGCGAGCGTGAAGCCGTCGTGCGCGGTGACGAAGTTGATCGAGGCGAAGGTGTCGCGGCCGTCGGACTCGTAGAGGTCCGAGGAGCCCGACAGGCGCGAGGCGAACTCGCCGCGACTGGCGTACCGCCGCCAGTAGTCGCGCACGGTGTCGCGGTAGACGCCGTTCCACTCCGACCACAGGACGGGGAAGTTGCCGACCTGGTAGCCGCCGGGGCCGACGTCCCAGGGCTCGGCGATGAGCTTGACCTGAGAGAGAATCGGGTCCTGGTGGATCGTGTCGAAGAACGCCGAGAGGCGGTCGACGTCGAAGAACTCGCGGGCGAGGGCGGAGGCGAGGTCGAAGCGGAAGCCGTCGACGTGACACTCGGTGACCCAGTAGCGCAGCGAGTCCATGATCAGCCGCAGCACGCTCGGCTGGACCGGGTTGAGTGAGTTGCCCGTGCCGGTGAAGTCCATGTAGTGACGCGGGTCGTCGGGCACGAGCCGGTAGTAGGCCGCGTTGTCGATGCCCTTGAACGACAGCATCGGGCCGAGGTGGTTGCCCTCGGCGGTGTGGTTGTAGACGACGTCGAGGATCACCTCGATCCCGGCGCGGTGCAGGGCCTTGACCATGCCCTTGAACTCGCGCACCTGCTCGCCGCGGCGGCCGGTGGCCGCGTACTCGGAGTGCGGCGCGAAGTAGCCGATCGTGCTGTAGCCCCAGTAGTTGACGAGGCCGCGCTCGGCGAGGAACGACTCGTTGGAGATGTGATGCACGGGCAGCAGCTCGACGGCGGTCACGCCGAGGTCGAGGAGGTAGGCGATCGCCTCCTCGGAGGCCAGGCCGGCGTAGGTGCCGCGGAGGTCCTCCCGGACGTCGGGGTGGGTCTTGGTGAAGCCCTTGACGTGGGTCTCGTAGATGATGGTCTCGGCGAACGGGATGCGCGGTGGCCGGTCGCCCTCCCACAGAAAGGCGTCGTCGATGACGATCGACTTCGGCATCGCCGCGGCGTCGTCCTCGTCGTCGGGCTCGAGGTCGGCGTCCTCGTCACCGGTCGGCACGTAGGGAAGGACGTTGGCGTCGTGGTCCCAGTCGACGACGCCCTCGATCGCCTTCGCGTAGGGGTCGATGAGCAGCTTGGCCGGGTTGAAGCGGTGGCCCTCGAGCGGCGCGTAGGGACCGTGGACGCGGAAGCCGTAGCGCTGGCCGGGGCCGACGCCGGGCACGTAGCAATGCCAGTTCAGCGCGCGGCGCGAGGTCATCTCGATCCGTGTCTCCTCGCCGTCCTCGTCGAACAGGCAGAGCTCGGCGCATTCGCCGGCCTCGCTGAACAGCGAGAAGTTCGTGCCCGAGCCGTCCCAGGTCGCGCCGAGCGGGAACGGTCGGCCTGGCCAGACCTCGGTCATGAGTGCGGCACCCTATCGCGGGGCGCCGGTCGCCACGGCCTCACTCCGGCACGAGCCAGATCGCGGCGAGTGGGGGCAGCGTGACCGTGGCCGAGACGGGCTGGTTGTGCCACGGGATCGGCTCGGGCTCGACGCCGCCGAGATTGCCGATGTCGCTGCCGCCGTAGAACGTCGAGTCGGTGTTGATCAGCTCCCGCCAGCGACCCGAGCGCGGCAGGCCGATGCGGTAACCGTCCCGCGGCACCGGCGAGAGGTTGGCCACGAACACGACGACGCGCTCGCCGTCGCGCGACTGCCGGGCGAAGGCGATCACGTTGGCGTCGGCGTCGTTGGGCTCGACCCACCAGAAGCCGGACGGGTCCGAGTCGACCTCCCACAGCGCCGGCTCCTCGCGGTAGATGTGGTTGAGATCGCGTACGAGCCGCTGGATGCCGGCGTGCTCGCCGGACTCGAGCAGGTGCCAGTCGAGCGACCGCTCGTGACTCCACTCCTGCTCCTGGGCGAGCTCGCCGCCCATGAACAGCAGCTTCTTGCCCGGGTGGGCCCACATGTAGGCGTACAGCGAGCGCAGGTTGGCGAGCCGCTGCCACTTGTCGCCGGGCATCTTGTTGATCAGCGAGCCCTTGCCGTGCACGACCTCGTCGTGGGAGAGCGGCAGGATGAAGTTCTCGCTGAACGCGTACATGAGGCTGAAGGTCAGCTCGTGGTGGTGGTAGCGGCGGTAGATCGGATCCTGCTGGAAGTACCCGAGCGTGTCGTGCATCCAGCCCATGTTCCACTTGAAGCCGAAGCCGAGGCCGCCGAGGTAGGTGGGCCGCGAGACGCCCGGCCACGCGGTCGACTCCTCGGCCGCCGAGATGATCCCCGGCTCGCGGGCGTACATGACCTCGTTGAGCTCCTTGAGGAAGGCGACGGCGTCGAGGTCCTCGCGGCCGCCGAACTGGTTGGGGATCCACTCCCCCGCGCGGCGCGAGTAGTCGAGATAGAGCATCGAGGCGACGGCGTCGACCCGGATCCCGTCGATGTGGTACTCGCGCAGCCAGAACAGCGCGCTGGCGAGCAGGAAGTTGCGCACCTCGTGACGGCCGAAGTTGAACACGAGCGTGCCCCAGTCGGGGTGGAAACCGCGACGCGGGTCGGCGTGCTCGTAGAGCGCGGTGCCGTCGAAGCGGGCGAGGCCGAACTCGTCACGCGGGAAGTGGGCGGGCACCCAGTCGAGGATCACCCCGATGCCGGCCGCGTGCATGCGGTCGACGAACTGGCGCAGATCGTCGGGCGACCCGTGGCGCGGGGTCGGGGCGAAGTAGCTGGTGACCTGATAGCCCCACGAGCCGCTGAACGGATGGGCCATCACCGGCAGCAGCTCGATGTGGGTGAAGCCCATGTCCTTGACGTAGGCGGTCAGCTCGTCGGCGAGCTCGAGGTAGCTGAGCGGGCGGTTGTCCTCGAGCGGGTTCAGCCGCCAGGAGCCGAGGTGCACCTCGTAGATCGACACCGGCTCGCCGAGCGGCTGGCCGTGCTCGCGCCGGGCGAGGAAGCCCCCGTCCTCATCGCTCCAGCGGTGGTGGGGCCCGGCGACGACCGAGGCCGTCTTCGGCGGGTGCTCGGCCTCCTGGGCGTAGGGGTCGGCCTTGAGCAGCAGCTCGCGGTCGGGGCCGAGGATCTCGAACTTGTAGCGCGCGCCCGGCGCGACGCCGGGGAGGAACAGCTCCCAGATGCCGGCCGATCCCATCGTCCGCATCGGGTGCAGGCGGCCGTCCCAGGAGTTGAAGTCCCCGACGATGCTGATCGCCCGCGCCGACGGCGCCCACACCGCGAACGCGGTGCCGCTCACGCCCTCGTGCTCGCGGACGTGTGCGCCGAGGCGCTCGTAGATCTCCTCGTGGCGGCCCTCGGCGATGAGATGGAGGTCGAGCTCGCCGATCGTCGGTCCGAACGCGTAGGGATCGTCGATCGTGAAGGTCCCGCCGTCGCCGTAGTCGACCTCGAGCCGGTAGCGCAGCGGCAGCTCCGCGTCGTCGATCACGCCCTCGAACACGCCGCCGGGATGGATCTGCTCGAGCTCGGCGCTCGTCCCGTCGGCGAGCTCGCACGGTGATCGCGCAGCGCGGCGGGACGCAGCGCGCGCACGACGATCGCCGTCGTCGGTCGGATGGGCGCCGAGCACGGAGTGGGGATGCGCGTGCTCGCGCCGAATGAGAGCGTCGAGCTCCTGGGTCGCCAGCGTCATTCGGTCTCCAGCAGGCGCCTGATGCCGGCCACCGGGATCGCTACCCAATCGGGGCGGTTGTCAAGCTCGTAGCTGAGCTCGTAGATCGCCTTCTCGAGCTCGAAGATGGTGAGCAGGTTGGCGATCGCCGCCTCGCCGGGGGGCAGCAGCGCCTGGTCGACCTCGGCGAAGTAGCGCGAGAGGAAGCGCATCCGAGCCTCGCGCTCGAACTGCTCGGGCGGCACCCCGCCGTGCAGGTGCTCGATCGCCGAGCTGACGTAGGCGAAGGAGCGCAGCATGCTGGCCACGTCACGGAGCGGTGAGCGCTTGGCCCGCCGCTCGGGCAGCGGCCGCGCCGGCTCGCCCTCGAAGTCGATGATCACCCAGCCCTTCGGGGTGTGCAGGGTCTGGCCGAGGTGATAGTCGCCGTGGGTGCGGATGACCCGGCCGCCGACCCCGACCTGCGAGCGGGCGGCGAGGCGCTCGCGCACGTCCTGGCCGCGCCCGGCGATCGGCGCGAGCTGCTCGTCGTCGGGCAGGCGCAGGAAGATCCGCTCGATGTCCTCGTCGACCGTCGCGGTGAGCAGCGACAGCGCCTCCTGGCTCGGCTCCTCGGGGGCGAAGGCCGTGTCGCTGTTGTCGGAGGCGAGCACGTTGTGCATCTGCGCGGTCACCGCGCCGAGCTCGCCGAGCTGCTCGAAGAGCCACTCGATGTCCGACCCGACGCGCTCGAGCGCGAGCTCCCAGCCCCCGATCGCGTCGGGGAGGAACTGCTGCAGCACGCCGAGCGTCGCGGCCAGCGGCTGGCCGTCGTACTCGTACCAGCCGTGCAGTGGCGCGATGTTGGGGAAGCCGCGCGCGGTGAGCAGCCGCAGCAGCTCGAGCTCGGGGTTGATCCCCGGCTCGAGCTTGCGGAAGACCTTGAGCACGACCGTGTCGTCGATGACCACCGAGGAGTTCGACTGCTCGACGCCCATCCGGCGCACCCGCGCGTTCTCGCCCGACGGGGGCCATCGCCTCGGTGCGGTGGAAGGTGAGGCGGCCCTCGACGGCCTCGAGCTCGGCGTCGGCGTCCATCAGCCGCACCAGCTCGAGCAGGTGCGAGGGGGCGGCGACCGCGTCGTAGGCCGACCAGTCCGAGGTCTGGGCGATCGCGCGCTCACCCGAGGGCTCGCCGCCGCGCACGAGGCCGAGCGGGAGCTGGTAGAGCTCGTGCGTGCCGGTGGCGAACCGCGTCTGGACGAGCGCGATGAACAGCGAGGGGTCATCGCTGAGCAGGATCCCCTCGACGATCTCGATCCCGTTCACCGCCCGCGACTTCGACGCGTACCAGCGCTGCTCCTGAACCCACTCGCGCAGGCTCTCCTCGTCCAGGAACTCGCGGATCTCCTCGGCGGGAATCTGCACTCGATCAGTCACTCAGAACGACCTTCTTCCTCGACGAGCTCGAACCAGTAGAAGCCGCGCGGGGCCAGCGTGAGCAGGTAGGGCAGCTCGCCGATGCGGGGGAAGCGGGAGCGTCCGAACAGCTCGACCGGGTACCGGCCCTCAAAGGCGCTCAGGTCGAGCTCGACGGCCTGAGCAGACCGGGCGACGTTGTGCACGCACAACACGAGATCATCTTCGAATCGGCGGATGTGGGCGAAGATCCGCGGGTTGGAGGGTGCGATCGGCTCGTAGGTGCCGAAGCCGAACACCGGATGTTCCTTGCGCAGGGCGATGAACCGGTGTACCCAGCGCAGCAGCGACGTCGCCGTGCGCAGCTGGGCCTCGACGTTGACCGCCTGGTAGCCGTAGACCGGATCCATCAGCGGCGGCGCGTACAGCTGGGCGAAGTCGGCGCGTGAGAAGCCGCCGTTGCGATCGCTCGTCCACTGCATCGGCGTCCGCACGCCGTCGCGGTCGCCGAGGAAGATGTTGTCGCCCATGGCGATCTCGTCGCCGTAGTAGAGGACCGGCGAGCCCGGGAAGCGAGAAGAGGATCGCCGTCATCAGCTCCATGTCGTCGCGGCCGTTGTCGAGCAGCGGCGCGAGCCGGCGGCGGATCCCGAGGTTGAGCTTCATCCGGGGATCCTTCGCGTACTCCTCGTACATGTAGTCGCGCTCGTCGTCGGTGACCATCTCGAGCGTCAGCTCGTCGTGGTTGCGCAGGAACAGCCCCCACTGGCAGCTCGCCGGGATCTGCGGCGTCTGCTCGAGGATCTCGTAGATCGGGACGGCCTCCTCGCGGCGGACGGCCATGAACATGCGCGGCATGACCGGGAAGTGGAAGGCCATGTGGCACTCGTCGCCGTCGCCGAAGTACTGCACGACGTCGGCCGGCCACTGGTTGGCCTCGGCGAGCAGCACGCGGTCCGGGTAGTTCTCGTCGATCTCCTTGCGGATCCGCTTGAGGTAGGCGTGCGTCTCGGGCAGGTTCTCGCAGTTGGTGCCCTCGCGCTCGTACAGGTAGGGCACGGCGTCGAGCCGGAAGCCGTCGAGACCGAGATCGAGCCAGAAGCGCAGGACCTCGATCATCGCCTCCTGGACCTCGGGGTTGTCGTAGTTGAGGTCGGGCTGGTGGGAGAAGAAGCGGTGCCAGTAGTAGGCGCCGGCCACCGGGTCCCAGCTCCAGTTCGACGTCTCGGTGTCGATGAAGATGACCCGGGCGTCCTGGTAGCGGTCGTCGTGCTCGGACCACACGTACCAGTCGCGCTTGGGGTTGTCGGGGCTCGAGCGCGACTCCTGGAACCAGGGATGGTCGCTCGAGGTGTGGTTCATGACGAGGTCGGCGATCACCCGGATGCGCCGGGCGTGGGCGGCGTCGATCAGCTCGTGCACGTCCTCGACGGTGCCGTAGTCAGGGTGGACGTTGGTGAAGTCGGCGATGTCGTAGCCGCCGTCGCGCAGCGGCGAGCGGTAGAAGGGCAGCAGCCAGATGCAGTCGATCCCGAGCCACTGCAGGTAGTCGAGCTTCTCGGTGAGGCCGCGGAAGTCGCCGGACCCGTCGCCGTTGGCGTCATAGAAGCCGCGGATGTGGATCTCGTAGAACACCGCGCGCTTGAACCACAGCGGCTCGGCCTCGAACCACTGCCGGGTCTGGGCCTGCGCGGCCGGCGGCGTCTCGCGTCCGACATCGGGACGGGCGGCGTACTCGGCGGCGATCAGGTGGGTGAGGGTTGGTGGGCCGACGCTCATGTTCAGAACTCCACCCGATTGACGTGGGCCTGGCGCAGACCGGGCTCGAGGCGGACGTAGTTGGGGCCGATCCGCCACTGGTAGCGCTCGCCGGTGAGCAGGTCGTGGACGGTGAAGCTCGGGGGCAGGCCGAGGCTCGCCGGGATGACCGCGACCCCCTCCTGGACCTGGAACGGATCGAGGTTGACGACGGTGATGACCGTGTTGGCGCCGCTCTGCTTGACGTAGGCGATCAGGCCCTCGTTGGCGGTGTCGAGGAAGGTGATGTTCGAGAGCTCCTGGAGCGCGGGGTTCTCCCGGCGGACGTGGTTGAGCGTCGCCACCAGCGGCAGCAGCGGGCCGTCGAGATCGCGCTCGCGCAGCTGGAACTTCTCGGAGTCGAGGTACTCCTCCGAGCCCTCGCGCACCGGGATGTTCTCGCAGTGCTCGTAACCGGAGTAGATGCCGTAGCTCGGGCTCAGCGTCGCCGCGAGCACGAGCCGGGCCTCGAACGCGGGCCGCCCGCCGTGCTGGAGGTACTCGTGGAGGATGTCCGGGGTGTTGGCGAAGAAGTTCGGCCGGAAGTAGTCCTGCTCGCCGGAGTAGGCGAGCTCCGAGACGTACTCGGTCAGCTCCCAGCGGGCGTTCTTCCAGGTGAAGTACGTGTAGGACTGGCTGAAGCCGACCTTGGCGAGATGGCGCATCACCGACCGCCGGGTGAAGGCCTCGGCGAGGAAGACGACGTCGCGGTCGACGGCGTGGACCTCCTTGATCAGCCAGGCCCAGAACGCGAACGGCTTGGTGTGCGGGTTGTCGACCCGGAAGACCTTGACGCCGCAGTCGCACCCAGCCGAGCATCACCTCGCGCAGCGCCTCCCACAGCCCGCGCCAGTCGGCCGACTGCCAGTTGACGTTGTAGATGTCCTGGTAGCGCTTGGGGGGATTCTCGGCGTACTTGAGCGTGCCGTCGGGGCGGTGGTGGAACCACTCGGGGTGCTCGTGCAGCCACGGATGGTCGGCCGAGCACTGAATCGCGAAGTCGAGCGCGATGTCGAGTCCGAGCCGGGCCGCGGTGGCGGTCAGCCGGCGCACGTCCTCGACGGTGCCGAGCTCGGGGTGGACGGCGTCGTGACCGCCGTGCTCGTCGCCGATCGCCCACGGCGAGCCGGGATCGGCCGGCCCGGCGGTGAGCGCGTTGTTGGCGCCCTTGCGGTTGGTGTGGCCGATCGGGTGGATCGGCGGCAGATAGATGATGTCGAAGCCGAGCTCGGCGAGCCGCGGGAGCTGGGCCTCGACGCCGCGCAACCCGCCCCACGAGCGCGGGAACAGCTCGTACCAGGCGCCGAAGCGGGCGCGGAGCCGGTCGGCCTCGATGACCTGCGGCTGGTTGATGGTGACGCAGCCGTGCCGGGGCATGACGCGCTCGAGCGCCTCGAACAGCTCCTCGCCGAGGGCGACGTCGTGCTTGGCCCGCTCGGGCAGCGAGGCGTCCTCGAGGGTGAGCACGGCGTGCTCGATCAGCCTCCGGTCGCCCGCCCCCTTGGCGCTCGCGAGCCCCTCGCGCAGCAGCATCAGGCCCTCGGACATCTCGCCGCCGAGGTCGTGCTGGCCGGCCTCGAGCTTGCGCACGAGCTCATCGCGCCACGTGCCGAACACGTCGGTCCAGGCCTGCACGGTGTACTCCCAGCGGCCGATCTGGTCGAGCTCGATCTCCCCCGCCCAGCGCACACCGCCGAGGTGGGCGTCGATGCGGTGCATCTCGGCCTCGCGCCAGCGCCGCTCACCGGTTGCGCGGTAGCGGATGACCGCCCGGATCAGGTCGTGGCCGTCGCGAAAGATGTCGGCGGAGACGCCGACGCGGTCGCCGACGCAGCGTTTGGCCGGGTAGCGGCCGTCGTCGACCGACGGCTCGGGGTACTGGATGACGATGCGATCCGGTGCCTCGGCGCCATTGCGGCCGGGAGTTCGAGTCTGTGGCTCGGGCTGGGCAGCCCGGGTGGCAGGGGGTGTCACGTTGTCCGAAAGTATCCGTCTTGCCGGGTCGGGTAAACCATCTTCTCGTGAACGACCTATCCCGCTCGAGCGGTATTCAGCTTCATATCACCTCGCTTCCGGGCGGTCGGCTCGGCGACGAGGCCTACCGTTTCGCCGATTGGCTGGCCGCCGCCGGGCAGTCCTGGTGGCAGGTTCTGCCGCTCGGTCCCCCCGACCGTCATCGCTCGCCGTACAAGTCGCGCTCCGCCTTTGCCGCCTGGTCCGGGCTGCTCGCCGACCCCGCCGCGCCGGTCGACCCCGAGCACGAACGCGCCTTTCGTGAGCGCGAGGCGTACTGGATCGAGGACTGGGCGCGGCTCGGCGGCCGCGGCGCGCTCGCCGACCAGATCCGCTTCGACGCCGAGTGGACCCGCCTACGGGCGTATTGCGCCGAGCGCGGAGTCCGGCTGCTCGGTGACATCGCCATCTACATCGCTCCGCGCAGCGTCGACCATCGCGTCCACCCGGAGCTCTTCCAGACCGGGCTCGTCGCCGGCGCACCGCCCGACGCCTTCTCCGCGACCGGGCAGCTGTGGGCCAACCCGCTCTACGACTGGCCCGCCCTACGGCGCCGCGGCTACCGTTGGTGGGTGGAGCGGATGCGCCGCACGCTCGGCTTGTTCGACTTCGCCCGGATCGACCACTTTCGCGGCTTCGTCTCCTACTGGTCGGTGCCCGACGGGGCGCGGGTCGCCACCGACGGGCACTGGAAGCGCGGGCCGGGGCGCGCGCTGTTCACGGCGATCGAGCGTGAGCTCGGCCTTCCCTTCGTCGCCGAGGACCTCGGCGTCATCACCCCGGCCGTCGAGCGCCTGCGCGACGAGCTCGGGCTGCCGGGCATGGTCGTGCTCCAGTTCGGCTTCGATCCCCGCCATCCCAAGAGCCCACATCGTTTCGTCAATCACGTCGACGGGCGCTTCGTCTACACCGGCACGCACGATCACGACACCGCACGCGGCTTCTACGAGTCGCTCGACGCGGCCACGCGGGCCCATGTCGACGCCGAGCTCGCCGCCCATGGGATCGACGAACGCGAGCCGTGGTGGGGGCTGATCCGGCTTGCGCTCGCCTCGCCGGGGAGGGTGGCGATGATGCAGGCCCAGGACGTGCTCGGTCTGGGCAGCCCGGCACGGATGAACGACCCGAGCCGGCCGTCGGGCAACTGGCGCTGGCAGCTGGAGCCGGGCGCGCTGACGCCGGAGCTCGCGCGGCGATTGCGCGAGGCGACCGCCGCAGCCGGCCGGCTCAGCCTCGTGAACGGCGCCAGCGCGCCGCAGCCAGGTGTTGCGTGCCGTGAGTCTGAGCCGCCGGTAGACGTAGGTCGTGTCGCCCCGCAGCCGGCCGACCCGTGTCGTCTCGAACGCGATCAGCGACCGTGGCGGCGTGCGCGTCGCGAGCCCGTCGGCGGCGAGCACGGCGAGGGCCCGCTCGGCGATCGCGATCTGGCCGAACGCCGTCGGGTGGACGTGGTCGACCATCATGAGGTTGCGCGCGCCGAAGTCGCCGAGGTCGAGCACGAGCGCGCCGACCGCGGCGGCGCCCCGCTCGATCGCCTCGTTGCCCTGACGGACCTTGGCGCCGGCGCGGGGACGGCCGAGGTCGAGCGGCACAGTCAGCGTCAGCACCCGCTCGCACCGCGCGGCGAGGTACTCGAGCGCGGCGCGGTGCGCGGCTGCGAACCCGTCGGGATCCCAGTCGGGCGCCCGCACGTCGTTGACCCCGATGTAGAGGCAGCCGACGTCGTAGCGCGCATCGCCGCTCGCGGCGCGGTGGGCCGGGATCTGGCGGCGTTGGACGTCGAGCACCCGTGCCCCGTCAAACGCATATCCGGTGTAGGGAAGACCGAGGCCGCGCGCGACCCACAGCGCCCACGATTGCAGCGCGACCCCCCACTGGAGCTCGCCGCCGCCGTTCGTGATCGAGTCGCCAAAAGCGAGCACGCCGAGGCTGGAGGTGGACAAGCGCGTGAGCCTAATTGGTTGGGCGCGATGCTTGGTTCCCCGGGTGTGGGGAATAATCGGGCGCGTGGACTCGATGACAACTGCCCGCGACGGCCGGGAGGAGATCGCCGCCGCGGCGGCCGAACTCGCCGAGCGACTCCCGCCTGAGCTCGCTCCGCTCGCCCGGCTCGCCTACAACTATCGCTGGTCGTGGTCGCCCGGCGGCCACGAGCTGTTCCGCGCGATCGACCCCGAGCGCTTCGAGGCCGCGGCGCAGAACCCGGTGCGCCTGCTCCAGGAGACCTCGCTGACCAGCCTCAAGCGCGCTGCGTCCGACGCCGGCTTCCTCGAGCGCCAGGCCGCGCTCGACGCGCACGTGTCGGCCGCGCTCGCGCCGAGCGCCGCGGGTGGCGCGGCGCCGACCCCGCCGGTGGCGTTCATCTGCGCCGAGTACGGCATCCACGTGTCCCTGCCGATCTACTCGGGTGGGCTTGGGGCGCTCGCCGGTGATCTCGTCAAGGAGGCCTCCGATCAGGGCACGCCGCTCGTCGGCGTCGGCCTCATGTACCGCAAGGGGTACTTCCGCCAGCGCATCGACGCGAGCGGCTGGCAGCACGAATACTGGGTCGACACCGACCCCGAGCTCACCCCGGCGGCGCTCGTCCGCGACGCGTCGGGCACGCCGGTGACGATCGCGGTGCCGATCTTCGACGCGACCGTCACCGCGCAGATCTGGCGCGTCGACGTCGGTCGGGTGCCGCTCTTCCTGCTCGACACCGATTGCCCCCAGAACGGCCCGCTCGCGCGCTGGATCACCGCGCGCCTGTACGTCGCCGATCCCGAGATCCGGCTCGCCCAGTACGTGCTGCTCGGCGTCGGCGGGATCCGCGCGCTGCGCGCGATGGGCATCGAGCCCGCGCTGCTGCACCTCAACGAGGGTCATGCCGCGCTCGCGCCGCTCGAGCTCGCCGCGACGACATTGCGCTCCGGGCAACCCCTGGCCGAGGCCGTGGCCGGCGCCCGCGAACGGACGATCTTCACCACGCACACGCCGGTCGCGGCCGGCAACGATTCCTACCCGTCCGGCCAGGTGCACGCCGCCATCTTCCGGCTCACCGAGCAGCTCGGGGTATCGACCGAGGACGTGATCCGCCTCGGCCGCACCCACCCCGATGATGGCGGCGAGCCGTTCGGCGTCACCCAGGCCGCGCTGCATCTCAGCCGCAATGCCAACGGGGTGAGCCGTCGTCACGGCGAGGTCGCTCGCGAGATGTGGCGCGAGCTGTGGCCCGACAGAGCCGTCGAGGACGTGCCGATCCGCCACGTCACCAACGGCGTGCACGTGCCCACGTGGCTCGGGACACCGATGCGCTCGGTGTTCGAACGCCATCTCCCCGAGGGGTGGCTGCATCGTGCGGCCGATCCCGACACATGGGCGGCGGTCGACCGGATCCCCGACGAGGAGCTGTGGGCGGCACGCGTGGCCCAGCGCGCGGCGCTCACCGAGTTCGTGCGGGTCCGCAGTCCGATCGACCGGCTCAACCGCGGGGATGATCCCGAGTACGTCCAGGCGGCGGCGCGATGGTTCGACTCCGACGTGTTGACCCTCGGCTTCGCGCGGAGGGTCGCGACGTACAAGCGGCTTGACCTGCTCACCCGTGACCCGGAATGGACGCTCGCGCTGCTCGGCGGCGAGCAGCCCGTTCAGGTCGTGCTCGCCGGCAAGGCGCACCCGCGGGACGAGGAGGCAAAGCGCTCGCTCCAGCGCCTGTTCGGCCTGCGCTCAGCCGAGATCATCGGACGCCGCGTCGTGTTCCTCGACGACTATGACCTCTACTCGGGGGCGGCGCTCGTGCGCGGCTGCGACGTGTGGCTCAACCTCCCCCGGCCGCCGCTCGAGGCGAGCGGCACGAGCGGCATGAAGTCGGTGGTCAACGGCGGCCTGCAGCTCAGCGTGCTCGACGGCTGGTGGGCGGAAGGCTACGACGGCAGCAACGGCTGGGCGATCGACGGTGGGGTCGACCACGATGCCGGGGCGCAGGACGCCCGCGATGCCGACGCGCTGCACCATGCCCTCGACGACCACGTGGTGCCCTCGTTCTACGAGCGCGACGAGCGCGGGATCCCGACCCGGTGGCTGGCGATGATGCGCCACTCGCTGCGGACGCTCGCGCCGCAGTTCTCGGCCTCACGCATGCTCGGGGAGTACGTGAGCGGTCCGTACCGCGGCTGATCCGCGCCACGGTGTTCGCAGGCGCGGAGCGCGGCGGGGCCCGGAATGCGCGGCCCCCGGGAAGGAACCGCCGGTTGCCGGCGTCCTTAATCTGAAGGCTATGGTTCCGCCCGGCGACAGCACCCACCTCGACGACCGCGAGCTCGCGGATCTCTCCGCGCTCGCCGACGGCAGCCTCGATCCCGCCCGGCGGCCGCAGGTCGAGGCCCGGATCGCCGCCTCGCCTGAGCTGCGCGCGCTGCTCGCCCGTGAGCGACGCGCCGTCGAGGCCGTGCGCGAGGTCGGCGCGACCGTTGCGGCCCCGACGGCTCTGCGCGCCCGCATCGCCGCCGAGCGCCCGAGCCGGAGAGCCGCCGCTGGGCGCCGCGCCCGGTACGGGGTCGCGCTCGCCGGAGCGCTCGCGGCGCTGGCCCTATCGCTGGTCCTCGTGCTCCCCGGCGGGACGCCCGGGGCGCCGTCGGTCAGCCAGGCCGCGGATCTCGCCGCGCTCGGTCCGGTGAGCGGTCCGCCCGGCCCGAGCAGCGCGGTCCCCTACGAGTTGGCCACCCGCGTCGGTGCACTCGGCTTCCCGGACTGGAGCACGACCTTCGGCTGGTCCGCCGCCGGTCAGCGCACCGACCGCATCAACGGCCGCGCGGCGACGACGGTCTACTACGACTGGCGCGGCCACCGGATCGCCTACACGATCGTCGCCTCCCCGGCGCTGCGCGTGCCGCCGGCACCGCGGATCACCGTCGACGGCACCACGCTGCGCACGTTCACCGTCGGCGGGCGCCTCGTCGTCACCTGGCGGCGCGACGGCCACACGTGCGTCCTGTCAGGCGACGGGGTGACGGCGGCCGAGCTCCAGCGGCTTGCCGCCTGGCAGTCGCCGGCAGGCGGCGCTCCGGGGGCGGCCGTGACGTGGATGTCGCCGGCGGCGTGAGGCGCGGCGCGTGAGGCGCAGGTCGTGGGGCGCGCCGGATCGGTGGTCGCAAGACAGACCCGGCCTCAGCGCCCCCGCGATTCAGGCCGCAACGCCCCCGCGACGCGCTGGCGCGCACGGTGCAGCCGGGAGGTGACGGTCGCCTCACGGACGCGCAGCGCGCGCGCCGTCTCCCGGTAGGACAGCCCGAGCACGTCGACGGCGATCAGCGCGTCGCGGAAGTCGTCGGGGAGCGCCGCGATCGCCGCGTACAGCTCGCGCGCATCGAGGCGCGCCTCGAGCTCCGCATCCGGCCGGACGGCCATCCGGTCCTCGAGCGCCGCGTCGTCCTCGGGCAGGGGCGTCGTCTGCGGCCGCCGCGCGGCCGTGCGCCGCGCGGAGAAGTATGTGTTGCGCAGGACGCGCAACAGGTACCCGAGGTCGTCCTCGGAGTGCAGCAGGCGCGGCTTGCGCAGTACCCGCGCGAACGTCTCCTGGACGAGGTCCTCGGCCTCCTCACGCGAGCCGGTGAGGCTCCACGCCGCCCTGAAGAGGCGGTCGACGTGGTCGCCCAGCGATTCTGGGTCGAGCTGCCTCGGCGTTGACATGCGGCGCCCGCAGCATAAATCGGGCCGGGGCGCCGCAGGGAAGGGCTATTGCACGTCCGCGAGCGGCCGCGGTGGCGGTCCGACGTACTTGGCCGTCGGGCGGATCAGCCGTCCCTCGCGCTTCTGCTCGAGGATGTGCGCCGACCACCCGGCGGTGCGGGCGCAGGTGAACATCGGCGTGAACAGCTCCGGCGGCACGTCGGCGAAGTCGAGGACGACGGCCGACCAGAACTCGACGTTGGTGGCGAGCACGCGGTCGGGCCGGCGGGCCTGGAGCTCGGCGAGTGCGGCCTGCTCGAGCGCCTCGGCAACCTCGACCCGAGGCGCGCCGAGCTGCCTGGCCGTACGCCGCAGCACCCGAGCCCGGGGATCCTCGGCGCGGTAGACGCGATGGCCGAAGCCCATCAGCCGCTCCCCGCGGTCGAGAGCATCGTTGACGTAGCGCTCGGCGTCACCCGTCGCGGCGACGTCGTCGAGCATCTTGAGCACGCGGGATGGAGCCCCACCGTGCAGCGGGCCCGACAGGGCGCCGACGGCCGCGCTCAGCGCGGCGGCGACGTCGGCGCCGGTCGAGGCGACGACGCGGGCGGTGAACGTCGAGGCGTTCATGCCGTGCTCGGCGGCTGAGATCCAGTACGCGTCGATCGCCTCGACGTGCTTGGGATCGGCCTCGCCACGCCAGCGAATGAGGAACCGCTCGGCGATCCGGGACGCCTTGTCGATCTCACGCTGGGGCACCGGCGGCTTGCCGATCCCGCGGGCGGACTGGGCGACGAACGACAGCGCCATCACCGAGGCCCGGGCGAGGTTGTCCCGCGCCTCCTCGTCGGAGATGTCGATGAGCTGTCCGAACCCCCACTGCGGGGCGAGCATCGCGAGCGCCGCCTGCACGTCGACGCGCGGGTCGCCCGAGCGCACGGACAGGGGGTGCGGCTCGGCGGGCGGGAGGCCGGGCAGCAGCTCACCGTCGACGAGCAGGCCCCACACCTGCTCCGAACGGGCACGTTGCCGACGAGCTCCTCGATGTCGACCCCGCGATAGCGCAACGCGCCACCCGCCCGATCGGGCTCGGCGATCTCGGTGGCGAAGGCGACGACGCCTTCGAGTCCTGATTGAACTTCAGAGGTTGCGCTCATGCGGTCGGGCTCCTGAACGGCGATTGCGGAGAGAGAGAAGCAGAGGCTAGCTAGTAGCGCCCGGCCGCCCGCTGCGACCCAATAGCCTTCGCTGTCGTGACCGACCTCATGTTCCGCTCCGCCCCGAGCTTGCGGGGCTCGTGCGCGGGGGCGAGCTCAGCGCCCGGGAACTCGTCGAACACTCGCTGCGGCGCATCGACGAGCTCGAGCCGCGGATCAACGCCTTCACCCACGTCGCCCACGAGTCGGCGCTGCAGCGCCGCCGAACAGGTCGGCCCCGGCGACCCACGGCCGTTCGCCGGGGTGC
The DNA here is from genome assembly GCA_963755955.1 of uncultured Solirubrobacterales bacterium. Taxonomy (GTDB): domain Bacteria; phylum Actinomycetota; class Thermoleophilia; order Solirubrobacterales; family Solirubrobacteraceae; genus Palsa-465. Next base: position 102,015 of record CAVWLZ010000023.1, on the reverse strand, counting down.
CGATCGCGATCAAGGACAACCGCCCGGTCGGCGGCATGCCGCTGACGATGTGCAGCGACCTGTTCGGCGACTTCACCCCGCCTCGGGACTCCTTCCTCGTCCGGCGCATGCGCGAGGCCGGCTTCGTGATCGTCGGCAAGACGGCGCTCCCGGAGATGGGGATCCTGCCGACGACCGAGTCGCGCCGCTTCGGTCCGACCCGCAACCCGTGGGACCTCGACCGCACCCCCGGCGGCTCGAGCGGCGGCAGTGCCGCCGCGGTCGCGGCCGGGATGGTGCCGCTTGCCCACGGCAACGACGGCGGCGGCTCGACCCGCATTCCGGCGGCCTGCTGCGGGCTCGTCGGCTGCAAGCCGATGCGGGGCCGGATCTCCCAGGGCCCGGAGCTCGGCCAGAGCTTCCTCGTCTCCGACGGCGTGCTCACCCGCACCATCGCCGAGACCGCCGAGCTGCTCGACATTCTCAGCGGCTACGAGCTCGGCGACGCCAACTGGGCGCCGCCGCCGGCCGGACGGTACGTCGACGCCGCCGCCGGCGAGCCGGCTCGTCTGCGCGTCGCGCTCGCGCTCGCGCCGCCGCTTGAGGGCGTCGCGGTCGACCCGATGTGCGAGGCCGCAGCTCGCGACGCCGTCGCCCTGCTCGAGACCCTCGGCCACGAGGTGGAGGAGATCGCGCCGCCGTGGACCGGGCACGACCTGCTGCCCGACTTCACGCGCAGCTTCGGCCCGGGTGTGTCGCTGACCACGATGATCGGCGGCCGGATCATCGGGCGCGACCCGACCGAGGACGACGTCGAGCCGCTCACCTGGCTGATGTACGAGCACGCCCGCCAGCTCGACGCGCTCAGCTACATGGCCTCCCAGGCCAAGCTCGAGGCCGTGTCCCGGGCGATCATCAACGCCCTCTCGGCCTGGGACGTCGTCGTCACCCCGACCCTCGCCGCGCGGCCGGTGCGGATCGGCGAGATCCACGGTCGTGGGCCCGACCCGTGGGAGAAGTACCGCCTGTCGGGGTCGTTCACGCCCTACACCGCGCTGATCAACGTCACCGGCCTGCCCGCGATCTCGCTGCCGCTGTACCACGGCGCGGACGGCCTGCCGACCGGCGTGCAGCTGATCGGGCGGCCGCTCGGGCGAGGACACGCTGCTCGCCGTCGGGGCGCAGCTCGAACAGGACGCTGCCGTGGGGCGACCGCCGCGCCCCGGACTGATCCGCCCTCCGCTCAGCCCACGCCGAGCACGGCTCGCATCGGCCGCGGCTCGACCCCGAGCCGCTCGGCGTCGGCCGATCCGTGGCGCGAGGTCATCGTCACGTCGAGCAGCTGGGCCTCGTCCCAGGTCGCGAACGCGGTCGGGCCGCCGAGCAGCTCGACGGTCCGCAGCAGCCGCCGCGCGACCGGCACCGGCACGTGCACGATGCGTCGGCGGCGGTGAAACGAGGTCAGCGCGATCTCGACGATGTCCTGATGGCTGAGCGTCTCCGGCCCGGCGAGCTCGTACCGCGTCCCGATCGACGCCTGCTCGCACAGCCCTCCGGGCACCGCCGCCATCACGCAGTCGGCGACGTCCTCGGCCCACATGGGCTGGAAGCGGGCCCGGCCGGCGCCGGGGATCGGCATCAGCGGCAGCAGCGACAGCCGCTGCAGCAGGGTGAGGTACGGGTCGCTCGGCGAGTAGACGATCGAGGGCGCGAACACGGTGTGGTCGATCGAGGACTCCAGCACCGCGCGCTCGGCCACCGCCTTGGCCTGCATGAGCCGGGTCGGGCTGCGCGTCGAGGCCCCGAGCGAGGAGAAGAAGATGAATCGCCCGACGCCTTCGCGCTCGGCTGCCCGCACGAGGCGCCAGGTCGCGACGCCGGCGAGCTCCTCGATCGAGCCGCGCGGCTGGTCGCGGATCACCGACGCGAGATGGATGACGGTGTCGACGCCGCGCAGGGCGTGGCGGAAGGACAGGTGGTCGGAGAGGTCGCCGAGGGCGATCTGCACGTGGACGCGCTGGACGCCGAGGCGCCGGGGGTCGCGCACGAGGCAGCGCACCGGCGTTCCCGACGCGATGAGGCGGCGCAGCAGCGGCTGGCCGATCGTTCCGGTGGCCCCGGTGAGAAGCAGCACGACGCGGGAGCCTACCTGGGCGCAGATCCGTAAAATCCTTCGCTCCCCGACCTGACTTCAGACAGAGAGACCAAAAGAAGACCTATGGCCTACGTGATCGCCGAGCCGTGCATCGGCACGAAGGACAATTCGTGCGTCGAGGTGTGCCCGGTCGACTGCATCCACCCGACGCCCGACGAGCCCGACTACGACAACGTCGAGATGCTCTACATCGATCCGGAGGAGTGCATCGACTGCGACGCCTGCGTCGAGGCCTGCCCCGTCGACGCGTGCTTCGCCGAGGACCAGCTCCCCGAGGAGTGGGTCAAGTACGCGCAGATCAACGCTGACTACTACGCCAAGCGCTGATCAGCCTGAAGGCCGGGCCGCATGCGCGCAGGGTTGCGGCCCGCTCGGCATCCAGCCTCGCTTGAACGGGCCGCCCCGCGTCACGCTTCTTTTTTTTTTTTTTAATTTTTTTTTTTTTTTTTTTTTTTTTTTTTTTTTTTTTTTTTAAAAAAAATATTATTCAAAAATATTTTTAATTATTTTTCATTTTCTCCATACAATTCAAATTCTACATCACATCATTCATAACTTAACTCACATCTATAAAATCATACTTTTTATCATAAACAATTCATTACATTACATTTTTCATTATCACTCCTTCTCGTCCGCGCATCCGCATCCCTTCGTATCTCTGCAATACGCGCTCCCATATATCCTGCCACACCATCGCTCCGCTTCTCCACCGCAACCGTTACCTCTACCCACCCCGCCTCAGCCTCAGTCCCCGCTCGCCCATTCCACTTGCCCACCAACACTCTGCTGCTCAACGCATTCCCCCTGCTGCACTCTCCTGCAATCCATGCTCCATCTCGCAGCCCTAGCTCCCAGACTTCTCGTCTCACTGCGTGCTCACCGCACCATCCCAGACTCTGATCTGCTCACATTCTCAGCCTACAACTCTCTACATACTGCTCCCCCCCCACTACTCACTCCGCCTTATCCGCTCTCTGCCTCGCGCTCGCACTCGCTCCCCGCTTACTTCTCATTTTCATCCGCAGCTCGCACTCCGTCGCCTGCTCATACCCTCCCACATGTTATATATCGCCCGCCGTACCGCACACCTGCTGCCACTTCACGCGCAGCTTCCCGGTGTTCTAACATATCTATATCCTATATAACACTTATTATTATTACAACATCATCTAGCTATATTATAATCATTTTGTTTCATATAACTTTACTCTCTAATTCCTCATCATATACTCTTATTATAAATTCTTTCTTACTACAACTATAACATATTCATTTTTAACCCACTATTATATATTAAATTTAATATTAATTATTTAAAAATTAATTATATATAAATTATCAATATTCGCCGAGCAGCTCACGTCCGCAGCACCGCGTGCGACTGACCGCACTGCATATCGTCGCGCGTAAACATTCAGCGCATCTCACATGTCCTATCTGAGCGTTCGCTCGCAGCTCGTACCGAGTCCATCACGCCTCTGCACTCCTCCGCAGCGCGCCATACGTAGTCGGCACGTCCTCAGCCCACATCTGAAAGTGGCTCACCAGCGCCATCGCATCAGCGGCAGCAGCGACATCCGCTGCAGCAGAGTAGATACGGATCGCTCGCGAGTAGACGATCGAGGCGCGAACACGTGTGGTCGATCGAGGACTCAGCACAGCGCGCTCGGCACCGCCTTGGCCTGCATGAGCCGGTCGGGCTGCGCGTCATCTCACATAAAAATATAATTATTCTCTCCACATCCATTCATTCATTCATATTCCTTCTGAAACAATATACTTACTCACTCAAATATTTAATCTACATTACTATTAGCCGGCCCTCGCGCTTCTGCTCGAGGATGTGGGCCGACCAGCCGGCGGTGCGTGCACAGGTGAACATCGGCGTGAACAGCTCCGGCGGCACGTCGGCGAAGTCGAGCACGACGGCCGACCAGAACTCGACGTTGGTGGCCAGCACGCGATCGGGCCGGCGGGCCTGGAGCTCGGCGAGCGCGGCCTGCTCGAGCGCCTCGGCGACCTCGACGCGCGGCGCGCCGATCTCGTGCGAGGTGCGGCGCAGCACCCGGGCCCGGGGATCCTCGGCGCGGTAGACGCGATGGCCGAAGCCCATCAGCCGTTCCCCACGATCGAGCACGTCCGTTGACGTAGCTGCTCGGCGTTGCCCGAGGCCTCGACGTCGTCGAGCATCTTCAGCACGCGGCTCGGCGCCCCGCCGTGCAGCGGGCCGGACAGCGCGCCGACGGCGGCCGACAGCGCCGCGGCGATGTCGGCGCCGGTCGACGCGACGACCCGGGCGGTGAACGTCGAGGCGTTCATGCCGTGCTCGGCGGCCGAGATCCAGTAGGCGTCGATCGCCTTGACGTGGCGGGGGTCGGCCTCGCCGCGCCAGCGGATGAGGAAGCGCTCGGGGATCCGAGGACGCCTTGTCGACCTCCCGCTGAGAGCACCGGCGGCCTGCCGATCCCGCGCGCGGACTGGGCGACGAACGACAGCGCCATCACCGAGGCGCGGGCGAGATTGTCGCGCGCCTCGTCGTCGGAGATGTCGATGAGCTGACCGAAGCCCCACTGCGGCCCGAGCATCGCCAGCGCCGACTGCACGTCGACGCGCGGGTCGCCGGAATGCGCGGACAGCGCGTGCGGCTCGGCCGGCGGCAGGCCGGGCAGCAGCTTGCCGTCGACGAGCAGGCCCCACACCTGCTCCGAACGGGCACGTTGCCGACGAGCTCCTCGATGTCGACCCCGCGATAGCGCAACGCACCGCCCGCCCGATCGGGCTCGGCGATCTCGGTGGCGAAGGCGACGACGCCTTCGAGTCCTGATCGAACTTCAGAGGTTGCGCTCATGCGGTCGGGCTCCTGGACGGCGATTGCGAAGAGAGAGCACCAGAGGCTAGCTAGTAGCTCCCGGCCGCCCGCCGCAACCCAATAGGCTTCGCCGTCGTGTCCGACCTCATGTTCCGCTCCGCCCTCGAGCTTGCGGGGCTCGTGCGCGGGGGCGAGCTCAGCGCCCGGGAACTCGTCGAACACTCGCTGCGGCGCATCGACGAGCTCGAGCCGCGGATCAACGCCTTCACCCACGTCGCCCACGAGTCGGCGCTGAGCGCCGCCGAACAGGTCGGCCCCGGCGACCCACGGCCGTTCGCCGGGGTGCCAATCGCGATCAAGGACAACCGCCCGGTCGGCGGCATGCCGCTGACGATGTGCAGCGACCTGTTCGGCGACTTCACCCCGCCTCGGGACTCCTTCCTCGTCCGGCGCATCCGCGAGGCCGGCTTCGTGATCGTCGGCAAGACGGCGCTCCCGGAGATGGGGATCCTGCCGACGACCGAGTCGCGCCGCTTCGGTCCGACCCGCAACCCGTGGGACCTCGACCGCACCCCCGGCGGCTCGAGCGGCGGCAGTGCCGCCGCGGTCGCGGCCGGGATGGTGCCGCTTGCCCACGGCAACGACGGCGGCGGCTCGACCCGCATTCCGGCGGCCTGCTGCGGGCTCGTCGGCTGCAAGCCGATGCGGGGCCGGATCTCGCAGGGCCCGGAGCTCGGCCAGAGCTTCCTCGTCTCCGACGGCGTGCTCACCCGCACCATCGCCGAGACCGCCGAGCTGCTCGACATTCTCAGCGGCTACGAGCTCGGCGACGCCAACTGGGCGCCGCCGCCGGCCGGACGGTACGTCGACGCCGCGGCCGGCGAGCCGGCTCGTCTGCGCGTCGCGCTCGCACTCGCGCCGCCGCTTGAGGGCGTCGCGGTCGACCCGATGTGCGAGGCCGCAGCTCGCGACGCCGTCGCCCTGCTCGAGACCCTCGGCCACGAGGTGGAGGAGATCGCGCCGCCGTGGACCGGGCACGACCTGCTGCCCGACTTCACGCGCAGCTTCGGCCCGGGTGTGTCGCTGACCACGATGATCGGCGGCCGGATCATCGGGCGCGACCCGACCGAGGACGACGTCGAGCCGCTCACCTGGCTGATGTACGAGCACGCCCGCCAGCTCGACGCGCTCAGCTACATGGCCTCCCAGGCCAAGCTCGAGGCCGTGTCCCGGGCGATCATCAACGCCCTCTCGGCCTGGGACGTCGTCGTCACCCCGACCCTCGCCGCGCGGCCGGTGCGGATCGGCGAGATCCACGGTCGTGGGCCCGACCCGTGGGAGAAGTACCGCCTGTCGGGGTCGTTCACGCCCTACACCGCGCTGATCAACATCACCGGGCTGCCCGCGATCTCGCTGCCGCTGTACCACGGCGCGGACGGCCTGCCGACCGGGGTGCAGCTGATCGGGCGGCCGCTCGGGGAGGACACGCTGCTCGCCGTCGGGGCGCAGCTCGAACGGACGCTGCCGTGGGGCGACCGCCGCGCCCCGGTCTGATCCGCCCTCCGCTCAGCCCACGCCGAGCACGGCTCGCATCGGCCGCGGCTGCACCCCGAGCCGCTCGGCGTCGGCGGACCCCTGGCGCGAGGTCATCGTCACGTCGAGCAGCTGGGCCTCGTCCCAGGTCGCGAACGCAGTCGGGCCGCCGAGCAGCTCGACGGTCCGCAGCAGCCGCCGCGCGACGGGCACCGGGACGTGGACGATGCGTCGGCGGCGGTGAAACGAGGTCAGCGCGATCTCGACGATGTCCTGATGGCTGAGCGTCTCCGGCCCCGCGAGCTCGTACCGCGTCCCGATCGACGCCTGCTCGCACAGCCCTCCGGGCGCCGCCGCCATCACGCAGTCGGCGACGTCCTCGGCCCACATGGGCTGGAAGCGGGCCCGGCCGGCCCCGGGGATCGGCATCAGCGGCAGCAGCGACAGCCGTTGGAGCAGGGTCAGATACGGGTCGCTCGGCGAGTAGACGATCGAGGGCGCGAACACGGTGTGGTCGATCGAGGACTCCAGCACCGCGCGCTCGGCCACCGCCTTGGCCTGCATGAGCCGGGTCGGGCTGCGCGTCGAGGCCCCGAGCGAGGAGAAGAAGATGAATCGCCCCACGCCTTCGCGCTCGGCTGCCCGCACGAGGCGCCAGGTGGCGACGCCGGCGAGCTCCTCGATCGAGCCGCGCGGCTGGTCGCGGATCACCGACGCGAGATGGATGACGGTGTCGACGCCGCGCAGGGCGTGGCGGAAGGACAGGTGGTCGGAGAGGTCGCCGAGGGCGATCTGCACGTGGACGCGCTGGACGCCGAGGCGCCGGGGGTCGCGCACGAGGCAGCGCACCGGCGTTCCCGACGCGATGAGGCGGCGCAGCAGCGGCTGGCCGATCGTTCCGGTGGCCCCGGTGAGAAGCAGCACGAGGCGGGAGCCTACCTGGGCGCAGATCCGTAAAATCCTTCGCTCCCCGACCTGACTTCAGACAGAGAGACCAAAAGAAGACCTATGGCCTACGTGATCGCCGAGCCGTGCATCGGCACGAAGGACAATTCGTGCGTCGAGGTGTGCCCGGTCGACTGCATCCACCCGACGCCCGACGAGCCCGACTACGACAACGTCGAGATGCTCTACATCGATCCGGAGGAGTGCATCGACTGCGACGCCTGCGTCGAGGCCTGCCCCGTCGACGCGTGCTTCGCCGAGGACCAGCTCCCCGAGGAGTGGGTCAAGTACGCGCAGATCAACGCTGACTACTACGCCAAGCGCTGATCAGCCTGAAGGCCGGGCCGCATGCGCGCGGGGTTGCGGCCCGCTCGGCATCCAGCCTCGCTTGAACGGGCCGCCCCCGCGTCATCCAGCTGCCCCGCGGGCGCATGCGCCCGCGGCGGGTGCGCGCATGCGCGCACCCGAACAACTCCATTTAGGCCATCGGGAGCGACATGCCGACCGGCTTAGGCGCGGCTGCCGGAGCCGGCTCCTGCATGACCGGCAGCGCGATCGGCGAGAGCGCGATCAGGCCGCGCGCGGCCTGGTGCAGCGCCTGCGAGGCCGGGTCGTCGGGATCGGCGAAGACGACCGGCACGCCGGAGTCGGACTGCTCGCGCAGGGGCATGGTCAGCGGCACCTTGCCGAGTAGCGGCACCTCGAGCTCCTCCGCGAGCAGCTGACCGCCGCCCTCGCCGAAGATCGGGAAGCGCTCGCCGCTGGGGGTGGCGAACCCGGACATGTTCTCGATCACGCCGACGATCTCGAGCTTGAGCTTCGCCGCCATCTCGGCCGAACGCCGCGCGACCTTCTGGGCGACCGGCTGCGGCGTGGTCACGATCACGAACTTGGCCTGCGGCAGCAGCTGCGCGAGGGTCATCGAGACGTCGCCGGTGCCCGGTGGCAGATCGATCAGCAGGTAGTCGAGCTCGCCCCAGTCGACATCCTCGAGGAACTGCTGGAGCGCCTTGTGGAGCATCGGCCCGCGCCAGACGACCGCGGCATCCTGCTCGACGAAGAAGCCGATCGACATGACCTTGATGCCGTCGTGGGCGGTGAGCGGCACGAGCTTGCGCTCGGCGGTCACCTTCGGCCGCTCGGCGCCGAGGCCGAGCATCCGCGGCTGCGAGTAGCCCCACACATCGGCGTCGAGCACGCCGACGAGCTTGCCCTCGCCGGCGAGGGCCGCGGCGAGATTGGCGGTCACGCTCGACTTGCCGACGCCCCCCTTGCCCGAGCCGACGCAGACGATGTTCTTGACCTGGGCGAGCGCGCCCTCGGGGAGGCTGCCGCGGCCGAGCTTGCGCCCGAGCGCCTGCTTCTCGTTGTCGGAGAGAACGTCGAAGCTGACGTTGACGGCGGTGACGCCGTCGAGCTTGCGCACGGCTTCGGCGACGCCGGTCTGGAAGTGGCTGCGGATCGGGCAGCCCGGAGTCGTCAGCGACACCATGACATCGATGACGCCGTTGTCGTGGATGTCGACCGAACGCACCATCTCGAGCTCGACGATGTCTCGCCGCAGCTCGGGGTCGATCACGGAACGGAGAGAGTCGATGACTTGGGCTTGTGTCGGCATGGATCCATTCTGGCAGACGGGCGCGGCCGGAAATTCCATGTATCATCCGTCACATGCTCTGGGGCAGGGGGCAGCCTGTCGGCAGGGTGATCCGAGCCGTCGCGGTGGGGCTCGGGGTCGCCGCTGCGCTGCTCGTCGCGGCGCCGAGTCTCGCCGCCTCCGGCGGGCTGCACACGTTGGCCGTTCCCGGCGTGCAGTCCTCGATCCGCTGCTTGAGCGCGCGTCTGTGCGTCGTCGGAGGCTTCGACGTCGGCCGGCCGCACGGGGCGGTCTTCGGGCAGATCCGTAACAGATCTCACGTTCACCTCAACCTCGTGGCCGGCTCCGAGGGCGTGTTCGACCTTTCCTGCCCGAACGCGTCGGGTTGCGTCGCCCTCGCTCTCGGCAGCGGCACCCTCGCCCCGATCTTCGTGACGACGAACCGCCTCGGCGTGCCCGTCAAGCGGATGACCGCCAAGCTCGCCCCGAGTGTCACCGGTCAGCGTCTCAGCTGCACGAGCCTCACCTCGTGCGTCGTCGCCGGCACCGACGCGCGCCACAGCACCTATCAGGTCGGGACCTGGGACGGCCGCAAGGTGGTCCTGCACACCGTCCCGATGCCGTCCGGGACCTCGGGCGGTTCGCTCGTCGACGCCGTCACCTGCGTCGGCCCCACGTGCCAGGTCGTCGGCTACGTGGGCACCCCGACGAGCGACGACGGGATCATCATCACGACCTCGCACGGCAGGCCCGTCGCATTCCATCGCGTCCCGAACCACCCGCTGTTCGCCCTATCCTGCACGAGCGCGACCGACTGTGTGGCGGCGGCCTCTGATCCGACGTCGGTCAATGGCGACGGGACGATCGTCACGCTGCATCGCGGCGCGCCGACCGGCGTCACCGACGTTGCCGCTCCGACCGTGCTCGCCGGCATCGCCTGCCGGGGGAGGGTTTGCGAGGTGGTCGGTCAGCACTGGACGGCGGCGGGCCTTCGTTTCGTCGGGGCCCTCTACCGCTTCTCAGCGGGGGATGTGAGCGGCCCGCAGCTCGTGCGCACGACGCGCGAGTTCGTCGGCGTGAGCCTGCTGCCCGGCGGCGGCTTTGCGACGATCGGCATCGCGGGGACGAACAGCTCCCTGTTCGCGAACGGCTGACGCGCGCGTCCCTGCACTTCCTCCCGAATAGCGGGGGTTTCTGCAGGGTGACGCGCCGCGCGGGGCGTTTAAAGACCGACGGGGCGCCACTTGCGTGACGCCCCGGCGGTTGAGGGAGGAGAGGGTGCTGCATTCGCCGGCGAAGATATGAGGCCGGCGAACCTGTCCCGCCCGGTCGGTGCTCTCCTCGGCACCGCGGCAGGGGAAGCGTGGGGGTTACTTGGCGCCCAGCGTCTTCTGCGCGTTCGTGACGAGCTTCTCGACCCGAGTGCCGACGACCGTGGACTGCTTCTCGAGGTCCTTGCGGACCGCGCGGACCTCGCGCTCGAAGCGACGGCGGTTCTGGCGGACCGTCCGCTCGACGCCGCTGCGACGCTGCCGCAGCTCGCGCTCGAACTTCGTCCGGGCCTTGCGGACCTGGCGCTCGAAGCGGTTGCGGGCGGTGGCGCCGCGGCGCTCGTAGCGCTTGAGCTCACGCTCGAGGCCGGTGCGCGTGCGGTACTTGGTGGCCAGGCCCTTGACGGTCGAGACGAGGTTGTCCCGCGCCATCAGGCTGGCACCGACCGGCACGAGCACGGCACGCTCGGCGATGAGCTGTGCCTGGGAGACCGGGGTCTTCGGCTGGGTTGACGTCGTGGTGGACGCGGTGCGGGTGCGCGCCGTCGTCCGAGTCGCGGCCGGCTTGCGGGTCGCGGTCTTGCGGGTCGGGGCGGTCGTTCGCGCCCCAGTTCTATTTGTGCTCGTAGCCATTTCCTATTGCTCCACTCCCGTAGGAATTGAAAAGAGTGTACCTCGTTCGCTCGATGAGCGCGTTAAATCATCGAACACACGTTTGTACACCGGGCCCGGATCGCCGGTTACACGAAAATGAGAACGTTTGTTCTGGTCGGAGGACCGGGACGGGGCTCAGGAAGGTCCCATCTCGTGGGAGCCCGGCCCGGCTCGTCAGAGGGCCGGCTCAGGCGCGGGCCGTGTTCGGCACCGGGCCGTCGAGCCCGACCCGGCGGATCCACGCCTTCGGATCCTCGATCTCGTCGAGCGTCGGCAGCGCCTCCGGGCCCGAGAACACGTGGTGCAGGGCGGCTGTGCCCCGCTCGGCGACGACCATGTCGCAGAAGTACTTGCCGCGCTCGTACTGCTTGAGCTTCATCTCGAGCCCGAGTAGCCGGCCGAGGATGCGTGAGAGCCCCGATTGCGACTTGCGCCGCCGGTCGAGCGCCTCGCGCAGCTTCGGCAGCGAGGGCAGGAGGTCCGGGGCGACGGCGTCCATCACGTGCTCGGCGTGCCCCTCGATCACCGCCATCACCGCCTGCATCCGGTCGAGCGTCTCACGCTCGCCCGGACTTGTGACCACCGAGATGAGATCGCCGCGCCGCAGCGCGTTGCCGATGCGCTTGAACTCGTCGCCGCTCGGCAGGTGGAACTTGCGCGGGGTATCGATCCGCAGCTCGGCCTGGGCAAGCAGCTCCTTGACGAGCCCGGAGACGTGGGCATGGAGCCAGGGGACGCCGGCGAACTGGACGGCGTGGGTCACCTCGTGGAGCGCGACCCAGGTGACGAATTCCTCCTCGTCGGCGCCGAAGTTCTCCACCGCCTGCCCGAGGTTGGGCATCACGAACAGCAGCCGTGGCGGCGAGTCCGCCTCGGCCTCGTCGAGGAGCACGAGCTCGTACTGCCCGAGCACGCGCTGCCCGAGGTAGCCGACGACGACACCGACCTCGGTGCTGAGCACGAAGCCGACGCCGATCTGCACCGCCGGGCGCAGCGGTCCCGAGCCCGGTCCCCGCGCGCTCGAGCACCGGGTCGAGCAGCTTGCGCATCGCGGCGATGTTCGTCGCCACCCACTCGCGCCGGTCGATCCCTTCAGGACTCGGCAGGGGCCGGGCTGGGCGCAGCCCGGTGTACGCGGTCACCCGCGTCTCGGACTCGCGCGCGAGCGCGGCGAGGTCGGCTTTCGGCGCCGGGGCTTCGCCGGTGCCGGCGACGTATCCGGCGATCTTCTCGGCGATGATCCAGTCGATCATGTCGGGATCTCCTCGAGTTGGCGGAGCGTCTCCTCGGTGCGAGCAGCGATCACCGGGGAGGAAGGAACGGCATCGAGCGGCGCGGCGAGTGGGTCCTCGAAGCGGGGGAAGCTGACGAGGCCGCCCGCCTCGCGGACGATGAGCTGGCCGGCCGCGGAGTCGACCCCGCGGCTGTTGCGCAGCGACAGCATCCCGTCGAACCGGGCGGCTGCGACCTGGCACAGCGAGGCTGCGATCGTCCCGAGTGCGCGGAGCCGATAGGCGGTGTCGGCGAGCCCGTCGATCGAGCGGGCGACCCAGCGGGGATCGGCTGACTCGATCCCGATCACCTCGACGCGGCCGTCGCGGCCGCGGCGCTCGCCGATCGTGGGATCGAGGTGGCGTCCGTTGAGCCAGGCACCCTCGCCGCGGCGCGCCCACCACTCCTCGGCGGGCCCGAAGTCGTAGACGTAGGCGAAGGCGACGTCGCGCATCGTCGCGCCGTCGGCGACGGCGAGCGACATGGCGTGGTGGGGAAGGCCGCGCTTGGCGTTGAGCGAGCCGTCGATCGGATCGATGATCACCAGCACCTCCGCGTCCCCGTAGTCGACCTCGCCGCGCTCCTCGGACAGCGCAAAGAAACGATGTCCCTGCTCACGGAGCGTGTCGAGCTCGCCGAAGACGAGCGACTCGGCCGCGGCGTCGATGATGAGCGTGCGATCGCCGCCGCTCCCGCGCGAGCCGGTCTCACGGGCCCGCTCCTCGATCGTTCCGGCGGCGTCGAGCATCTCCCGCAGGCCCTCGACCGCCCGTCGGCAGGCGCCGAGCCAGTCGGCATCGAGGGCGGAGTCAATGGAGGTCACTACGGACCTATGCTGTCAGACGTGGCGCTCACCCTGGATGGCCTGCTTCCCGTATGGCGTGAGGCGATCACCTACGCCGACGGTCCACTGTTGGTTCTCGGACCGGCCGGCACGGGCAAGACGACGCTCGTCGAGGCCCGCTTCTGCTGGCTCGTGGAACACGGATCCCCACCCGCCCGGCCCGAGCAGCTTGTCCTGCTCGCGCCGAGCGGTGCGCGGGCGGCGGCGCTCCGGCGCCGGCTCGAGAGTCGGCTCGAGCACGGTTACGAGGAGCTCCACGTGCTCACGCCGGTGCAGCTCGCCGGGCTCGTGCTCGGCGGAAGCGGCGCGGGGGGGCACCTGCTCTCGGCGACGCTCGGCGCTGGGGACCGGCTCGCGATGTTGATCGAGCGGATCGACGAGCTCTCGCTCCAGCACCATGACTTCGGCGGTGCCGTCAACGCCCTGCTCGGCGGGTTCATCCGCAAGATCGACCGCCTGAAGGCCGAGCTGATCGGAGCCGAGGAGTACGCGGCCTGGGCGTGGGCTCTCGGCGACGAGGACCCGGAGTCCGACTGCGCACGCGAGCGTGAGTTCGCCGAGATCTACCGCGCGCACGAGCGGATGCTCGCCGAGGCCGGCGGCCGCGACGAGGGCGACCTCATCCGCGAGGCGCTGCGGCTGGCCAGCGAGCAGCCGGCGACGCGCCGGCGCTTTCACCACCTGCTGCTCGACGACGCCCAGGAGCTCGACCTCGGCGCGGCGCGCCTCGCCCGCGTGCTCGGCCAGGACCGGCTCACCGCGGCGGGCGACGGCGCCCAGGCTCTGCGCGGCTTCCGTCGTGCGGGGGACGCCCGGCTCGCCGCTTTCCGCACGCCGCAGACGCGGGTGATCGAACTCGAGCGCACGTGGCGCTGCCGGGCCCGGGTGGCCGAGGCGGCCTCGTGCCTGCTCGGCCGCGAGCTCGCGTCGGCGGGCGAGGGCGGGGAGCTCGCGTTCTGGAGCTGCGCCAACGACCGCGCCCAGGCCCAGGCGGTGGCCGGCGACATCGAGCGGCTGATCGCCCGTGAGCACGTCCCGCCCGGCGAGATCGTCGTGCTCGTCCCGGTGATCTCACAGGAGGGGCAGGCACTGGCCGTCGCGCTCGAGGAGCGCGCGATCCCCCACCAGCTGATCGGCGAGGCGGCGTTCTTCCAGCGCGCGGAGATCCGCGACGTGCTCGCCTGGCTGCGGCTGCTCGCCGATCCGTCCGACGCCCCCGCCGTCGTGCGCGCGCTCGCCCGGCCGCCGATCGACCTGCGCTCGGTCGATATCGCCCGCTGCACGCAGATCGCGCGGCGCCGCAAGCTCGACATGGTCGGAGCGCTCGCCGCAGCCACCGAGTCGCCGCAGGTCCCGCCCGAGGCCCGCGAGCGGATCCGCGTGTTCCTCAAGCTCTACCGCTCGGCTATGGCGGCGATCGACACGACCCGGCCCGACCTCTACGTCCACCGCCTGATCGAGCGCCTCGGCCTGCGCCGCCAGCAGCTATTTGCCGCCCAGGCCGACGTCGTCGAGCGCCTGCGCGCGCTGGCCCGGTTCGCCGAGCTCGCCTCGGCCTACGTCCGGCGCAAGCCACAGGCCACCCCGCGTGAGTTCGCCCGCTCGATCGCCGCCGTCGCCGACTTTGGCCTGCCCGAGCAGGAGGAGCCCGAGCTCACCGAGTCCGGGGTCGTGCAGATCGTCGCGCTCGAGGCCGCCGCGGGGCTCGAGGCCGAGCAGGTGTACGTGCTCGGTCTGCGCTCGAGCCTCGCGCTGCCGCCGCCGGAGCCGATCCCGGATGCCCTCCTGCATGAGCCGCTGCCCCCCGACACGGAGGAGCACGCCCGTGAGGCGCTGCGCGATGCGCTCTCGGTGGGAATCACCCGCGCCCGCAGCCGCGCGGTGCTCTGCTACCCGAGCGCGACCGACCGCGGCGCGCTCGCCGCGGCGCTGCCCGCGATCGAGGAGCTCCGCCGCGCACTCGGGCAGGACTGGGAGGAGCGTGAGGAGGAGCTGTTCGGCCCGGCCGAGACGCTGCATTCGACCTACCGGCTGCTTCGCGACGAGCTGCTCCAGGGCACGATGCGGGCGGGAGGCCGGCTCGGCGAGCTGCGCTTTGACACCGACCTCGACGTCTCCCACGCCGTCGTGCGCTACCTCGAGCTGCTCAAGCTCGCGGCGCTGATAGCCCGGCCGGAGGGGCAGAGCGTCGCCGAGTCGCTGCGTGACGTCAACGCCCGGATCCTCCAGGCGGTGACCGCCGAGCAGCGGGAGATCTTCACCTCCTCGATGCTCGACGACTATCTGCTCGACGCCGAGCTCGACGTCCGTCGGCGGGCGCAGGCGATCGCCGCTCGCGACGAGCCCTCACTCGAGCCGTTCCTGCCCAAGCGCGGCGACGGCGTCGTGCTCTCGGCCTCGGATATCGACACCTACCGGACATGCCCGCTCAAGTACAAGTTCGCGCGCGTGTTCCGGATCCCCCAGGAGCCGACGATCCATCAGCGGTTCGGGATCCTCGTCCACCAGGTGCTCGAGCGATTCCACGCCACCGAGGACACCACCGGATCGCTCCCGGAGCTGCTCGGGCTGCTCGAGGCCGGCTGGCGGCGTGGCGGCTTCGGCGACTCCGAGGAGGAGCGCCAGCTCCGCGGCAAGGCCGCCTCGGCGCTCACCCGGTACCACGAGCGCTTCCAGTCCGAGGAGGCCAAGCCGGTGTGGTTCGAGCGCCAGTTCACCTTCAAGCTCGGCCCGCACCTGCTGCGCGGTCGCGTCGATCGGGTCGACCTGCTGCCCGGCGGCGAATACGAGCTGATCGACTACAAGACCGGCCGGCCGAAGAGCGCCGCCCAGCTCGCCGACGACGTCCAGCTCTCGCTCTACGCCGTCGGCGCGCGGCAGGCGTGGGAGCTCGAGGCCTCCCAGCAGGCCTACTATTACCTGCTCGACGACCAGAAGGTGACCGTCCCGTCGGACAACGGTGACCGCACGGAGTGGATCACCGCGGTCGCGATGGAGACGGCCGAGGGGATTCTCTCCCAGGGCTTCGAGCCGACGCCGAGCTTCAGCGCCTGCGCGATCTGCGACTACCGGCTCGTCTGCCCGGCAGCCGAGCGGTAGCCCGTTCGGCCGGCTCGGCGGGGGCGGGTTTCGGTGGGTGCACCGGGGCGGGCGGCGGGCCATAGCCGTCGTTGGCTGGGAGATCTTTCGTACATAGCACCAAGAATCCCCCAGGCACTGTTACATCTTTGTGGCGAGTCCCGGCCACCCGGCCTATCGGCTGCGGTGATCCGGCCTATCGGCTGCGGTGATCCGGCGGCGAGCGCTAGCCCGTCGGCCGGCCCTGAGATGATGCGCGGCATGATGCGCGATGCCTGAGCGAAGCGGCCGGGACCTCCTGAACGAGTGGCGGCGCTTGATGGAGGGGATGATCACCTCCGCTGCGTCGCTCGGCGGCCGCGCCGAGCTGCCGCGAGCGCTCGTCGATCCGATGCAGCGCCAGCTCGAACTGCTCGAGGAGGTGATCGAGCGCGAGCGCCGGATCCAGCGCCAGGTGACCGGCCGCCTCGTGGCGCCCTTCGACGTGATCTTCGATCTGCTCGAGGAGAACGGGCTGATGCTGCGACGCCAGGCCGAGGCGCTCGAGGCGGCCGGCCACGCGCTCCAGGACGCCGCCGGTCTCGTCAAGACCCAGGCCGAGCTGTTCGAGCGGACGATCGGCGTGCTCCGCCAGCCGACCGAGCTCGCGAAGGCGGCCGCGGGTCTCGAGCGGCGCCAGCGCAAGGCGACGCCGGACGCAAAGCCCAAGCCCAAGCCGGACGCCAAGCCGAAGCCGAAGGGCAAGGAGAAGCGCGCCGGCGGGAGCTCGTCCGGCGCGCGCTAGAAACCGGTCGGCCGCGACGGGCCGCCGGGCTCGTCGTCGGACTGCTGGCGCAGGAAGCGCTGGAGGTCGCGCGCGATCGTCTCGCCCGAGGGAAGCGGCCCGGCCTCGTCGTCCGCCTCCTCGCTGGCGGCCTGCTCGAGCCGCTCGACGAACGCCTGCACGTCGGGGTCGCTCTGGACCGCGATATTGACCTGGCGCTCGTAGTCGGCGGCCGAGGCCTCGAGCTCGGCGGCGTTGACCGCGACACCGACGAGGCCCTCGAGCTTGCGGACGAGCGCGAGGGCGGCCTTCGGGTTCGGGGTCGCGGCGATGTAATGAGGGACGGCGGCCCAGAGGCTTGCCGACGGCAGCCCGGCCTCCTGGCAGGCGGCGTGGAGCACGCCGATGATTCCCGTCGGACCCTCGTAGGAGGAGGTGGCGAGCCCGAGGCGGGCGACGAGCGTCGGGTCTGACGCAAGCCCGGTGACCGAGATCGGGCGCGTGTGGGGGACGTCGGCGAGCAGCGCCCCGAGGGTCACCACCATCTGAACGCCGATCGCCTCGGCGACCTCGACGATCAGTTTGGTGAAGCTCCGCCAGCGGAACGACGGCTCGCTGCCGGAGAGCAGGATCAGGTCCCGCGGGGCGCGAGGAAGCCGGGCCTCGTAGAGCTCGACCTCGGGCCAGACGATCGCCCGGGCCTGGCCCTCGACGAACTGGATCCGGGGGCGCGTGGCCTGGAAGTCGTAGAACTCCTCCGGGTCGATGGTCGCGAAACGCCGGGCGCCGAGGGCACCGCCGACGAAGGTGATCGATGACGACGCGGCGTCGGAGGCGTCGTTCCAGCCCTTGAATGCACACACGAGGGCAGGGGCACGCAAACCATCCGGGCGGTACTCCCATTGCAACGGCTGCATCCGGTTCACCGTACATCATGGGCAGATGAGTCCGGCCGCCACGATCAGCACCCTGCGCCCCGGTGAGGACCTCACCGGAGTATTCGCCTGCTCACGGAAAGACCGTCTCAGCACGCGGACGGGATCGCCGTACCTCGCGCTCGAGCTGCGCGACCGGACGGGCGCGATCCCCGCGCGGCTGTTCCGGGACGCCGACCGCTTCGCCGGCCTGTTCGAGCGCGGGGACCTCGTGCGCGTGGTGGGCAAGGTCGAGCGCTTCCGCGACGAGCTCGTCATCGAGGTCAGCGACATCAGACGGGCCGAGGACGCGGACCCGACCCAGTTCCTCCCCGCCGCCTACCGCGACCTCGACGAGCTCGACGGCTTCCTCGAGCACCTCGCCGGCGAGGTCTACGACCGGGCCTACCGCGAGCTGCTCGACGGGCTACTCGGCGACGAGATGCTCCGCGCGCGCTGGCGCCAGGCGCCGTGCAGCCGCGGCGGACATCACGCATATCTCGGCGGGCTGCTCGAGCACACGGTCGCCGTGGCCACGCTCACCCACGAGCTCTGCCAGCTGCATCCCCGGCTGAACTCCGATCTGCTGCTGACCGCGGCGATCACCCATGACATCGGCCGCACGCGAGAGTTCACCTATGGCGCCGAGATCGGCCTCACCGAGGAGGGCCGGCTGCTTGGCCATCTCGTCATCGGAGAGCGGCTGCTCTCCGAGCGGGCAGGCGGGCTCGACGAGGAGCGGCGGCTCGCCCTGCTGCATTGCGTACTCGCCCACCACGGCCCGGCGACCGCCCCGGGCGGGCGCTTCGCCTCGGCCGAGGCCCTCGCGCTGTTTCGCCTCAATGCGCTCGACGCCACCGTCAAGGGCGCGCTCGAGCACGGGCTGCCGGGATGAGGACGCCGGACGTCGTCGGGCTCGACCACGTCCAGCTCGCGGCGCCGGCCGGCTGCGAGGCGGCGGCGCGACGGTTCTACGGCGAGCTGCTCGGGCTCGAGGAGATCGACAAGCCTGAGGGTGTGGCGGCGAGCGGCGGAGCGTGGTTTGTGGTCGGGGACCGGCAGCTGCACGTCGGCATCGCCGAGCCGTTCGTGCCGGCGGTCAAGGCGCACCCGGCGCTACAGGTCGCCTCCGGCCGGCTCGACGCGCTCGCGGCGCGCCTGCAGGCGGCTGGGTGCCGTGTGGGGTGGGACGAGAGAATCGCCGAAGTGCGGCGGTTCTTCACCGACGATCCGTGGGGCAACCGGATCGAGCTGCTCGAGCGCTGAAGATGCGCACGCCGAGCGTTGCGAGGATGCTGAGCACGGCGTCCACCGACTCGGTCACCGGCTGGACGGGCAGCGTCAGGTCGGGATTCGTGGGCCGCTCGTAGGGATCGTCGATGCCGGTGAGGCCGCGGAGCTCGCCGCGGTCGGCCTGGGCGTAGAGATGCTTGGGGTCGCGCTGCCTGCAGACGGCGAGGGGCGTGTCGAGAAAGACTTCGAGGAACGGAACCGCGCGGTCGTCGTGCAGCTGCCGCGCCGCAAGGCGGTCCGCCGCGTAGGGGCTGACGAGCGAGGCGATGACGATTGCGCCCTCGGCGGCCAGGGTACTCGCCAGGCCCGCGACCCGGACGGCCAATCTCGGCTCGGCCGGCGCGGTCGAACCGGAGGTCTCGGCACTCGGCGGCCCGCAGGCTGTCGCCGTCGAGAGTGCGGACGCGCACAGGCCGCGTCGGTCAGCGCGCGGGCGCACGCGGAGGCGAGCGTCGTCTTGCCGGCGGCCGGCAGTCCGGTGAGCCACACGGTGGCGCCGGCATCGCGGGCCACGGCGGGCATCGAGGTGCGCGCCGGATCGAGAGCGCGCGGACTCAAGCCGACCTTCGGACCCGCGCCCAGGCACGGCGAGCGGCGCGGCCTTGGTGCGACCGCAGCCGCGATCCGCCAACGCGCGGAGCGCTGCGCCGGCCAGTCTCGGCCCGCGTCGCGATCCCGATCCATTCTCCTGCCGGGCCGTGCTCGGCGTCTGTGCCGCGGTCTGCTGGTCGATCACGATCGTGGGCAGGCGTCGCGTCGCAGCGTCGACGAGGGCTGCTCGGCGTCGGCGGCCTACTGAGCCGGCCCTCATCACTTCGTCGCGACGGCGGCGATTGCGGCTCGCGGTTGCGAGCCGGAGGCGCCGCACGCCACCTCTCGCTCGGCTGCGACCGTCCGCTCCCGCTCCCGTCCGCGCGAGCTCGACGGCGTGCGCCGCGCCCTGCGCTGCGATTCGCTCCTGCCGCGCCGCGGCGTGGCGCAACTGGGCCGGCGGGTCGTTCTCGCACCCGGTCGTCACTCGTGCCGCCGCATTGGCACGCGTCAACGCGTCGGGAACATCGAGCACCTGGTTGCCGACCGGCAGGGTGCTGAGGAAGGCCCACAGCTCGGCCTGACGGCCGGTGAGGTAGTCCGATGTCTCGCCGGCGGCGCGATTGCGATGCAGCCGGGGTTCGACCGCCGCGGGCGCGGCGCGGGAATCGACCTGTTCGATGCGGCCGGCCGCCAACCGCTCGCTGACGGCGTCGACGAACGTCGTGACGGCCGCGGGCGCTGATACCAGCTGGGCATACGGGGCGACGGTCACGATCCGACCGTCGAGGTATTCGAGCAGTCCCGCGGTGTGGAGCTCCCAGCTCGCGAGCGCAAATGCGGTCGGCGTTCCGTCGCGCCCGGCCAGCGACAGGGCGACCTCGACCGGATTGCGCGACGCACGAGCACGGGGTGGAGCACGCTCGTCGAGAGCGGCCCCAGAGCGGCGGAGGAGGTAACGACCGATCCGCGGGTCCTTGACGGCGAGCTGGCGCATGCCGGCCTCGACGAGCAGACGCGCTCTTCCGTCGATCGCGACGCGCCGCACGGGCGCGACCGTGGTCAGCGCCTCGGCGCTCCGACGGTCGCGAACGTGGCGCCACGTCTCGCCCGCCGACCCTTCTCGAGGACTGCTGCTCGCTTGAGATCGTAGATGGCGCGGCTTCTCCGGCGACCGCGCTCCGCTTCGCCGCTGCTGCCGGGCGCGCTGCTGCGGCAACCGGCAGTCCAGCAGGGCGCGCTGGGAGCCTTGCTCAACACCGCCGCTACCAGCTCTCAGAAGCCCGCCCGGGTTCTCCGGGCGGGCCGGCAGCAGCTCCGAGTCACGCCCGGCGAAGAAGCGCGAGGTAACAAGCGTCCGGGTCACGGCGCTCGTGCCGCTGCGTCCCATTCCGAGCACAACCGCGCCGAGGGCAACGCGGGGCGCCGCCCCGACATGGATCGCCCCGGGTTCCTCCACGACATCATCGTAACTCCGGCGCCTACCGGCGGAGCGTGCGTCCGTCCGGGTGCACTCGGGACGCGGCCTTAGGATTTCCCCTGGCGCGGCAGGAGCCTGGTGGCTCATCCAGTCTTCAAAACTGGCAGGGCCGGGCGATCCCCGGCTTGGAAGGTTCGATTCCTTCGCCGCGTCGTGGGGCAGGCCCGAGCCGCGTAGCGCAATGGTCTAGGGTGCCGCTGCTTGCAAACGGCAATGACTTTGGAGGCGCCTCGATGACGGATACCACCTGCCACATGTCGATCTCATTGGACGGTTTCGTCGCCGGGCCTGATCAGAGCCGGGAGAACCCGCTCGGGAGGCGCGGTCGCGAGGTCCACGCCTGGCATCTGGGCGATGAGCGCGCCAACGACGCGGACGAGACAGCCAAGGGCTGGCTGCTGCGTCCGCGCGGCGCCTACGTCATGGGGCGCAACATGTTCGGACCGATCCGCGGTGAGTGGGATGAGGACTGGCGCGGCTGGTGGGGGCCTGAGCCGCCCTACCACGCGCCGGTATTTGTGCTCACGCACCACGCCCACGAGCCGATCGAGATGCAAGGCGGGACGAGTTTTCACTTCGTCACCGATGGGTTCGACGCGGCGTACGCTCAGGCGCGTGAAGCGGCGGGCGAGGATGGCGTCGACATCGCGGGCGGCGCCTCTACCGTCAGGCAGGCACTCGCCGCCGGCGTCATCGACGAGTTGACGATCGATATCGCCCCGGTCTTGCTCGGCGCGGGCGAGCGGATCTTCGAGGGCGCGGCAGCGTTCGGGTTCGAGCCGGTCGAGGTGCTCCACTCGCCGCTGGCCACCCACATCCGCTACCGCCGGGTCGGCTGAACAGCAGCAGCGGTTATGTGCCCGTCCCGTCGGGTAGCGAGCGGGAGGGATGTCACTGTTGAGATCTGCATGGGGTGCGGCGGTTACCGCTGCCGACGGGGCGCTGGCCTGGGGCGAGATGGTGGCCGGAGATGTGTCGCATCCCCGCCGGGCGCTCGACGGCAACGACATCGACGCGTGGGACCCTGAGTACATCCGGCGTGTGTTGCCGCTGTGGCGCGCCCTGTTGGGCACGTACTTTCGCGCCGAAGTTCGTGGCCTGGAGAACATTCCGCCCAGCGGTCCGTCGCTGTTGGTGGGCAATCATTCCGGCGGGACGATGATCGCGGACACGTTTGTGTTCGCCTCGGAGTTCTACGGGCGCTTCGGCCCTGAGCGCCGCTTTCACCAACTCGCGCACGACGTCGCGGCCCGTCTTCCCGCGACGGGGCTCCGTCGCTGGGGGACCGTCGCCGCCTCGCACGAGAACGCCCGCAGAGCATTCGACAAGGGCGCTCCTGTGCTCGTCTACCCGGGCGGGGACTACGAGACGTTCCGGCCGACGTGGCACTCGGATCGGATCGAGTTCGGCGGCCGCAAGGGGTTCATCAAGCTCGCGCTCGAGCGAGGTGTCCCGATCGTGCCGGTGGTCGCAGTCGGCGGCCAGGAGACGGCCCTGTTCCTCACGCGGGGTGAGCGCGCCGCCGAGCTCACCGGCTGGGCCAAGCTGACCCGGATCAAGGTCTTGCCGGTCGCGTTGGCGCCGCCGTTCGGCCTCAGCGTGCTCGACCTCCCGACCCGGCTCCCGCTCCCGGCAAAGATCACCGTCGAGGTGCTCGCGCCGGTCGATCTCCGCGAGCGCTTCGGACCGAATCCAGAGCACGACGCGATCTACGACGCGCTCACCGGCGACATGCAAGATGCGCTGTCCGAGCTTCAAGACGAGCGCACACTGCCCGTCGTTGGTTAGAACAGCAAGCAAAACGGGAAGCGCCGCGCCGCGCCGGGGCGCGCTTGCGCGGCTCCGCCGCGCCGTGCGTTGTGGGGCGTGCTCGGACGGAGGTGGGTGCGCTACGCTGAGTGCGTCAGATAGCGATGGCAACCAGAGGGCGAGACCTTCATCTGAACGTCCCCTTCCCGCGTAAGCCGCCTGATCTTCTGATGGCCGAGAGTCCACCTACGGGTGGGCTTTCCGCGTTAACGGGCTCGCGGACGTGAGAACGGACCGTCTCCGGCGGATCAGGGCAGGATGTCGTTCAGCGTGGCCGTGAACCGCTCGCCTGACTCCTCAAGCTCGCCCTCGATGTGCAGGCGTGCCGGGCCTGTTTCGGTCCACAGGTCAAGGAAGTAGGCCCAGCCCGGGAGCTCCGGATCGTCGGACTTGGTGATCGCCTCGACCTGGTAGGTCTCGCGCGACGGCAGTACCAGGGACTCGGGGCAGTCGTCCTCGACACGACGGCGCAGGTCGTCGACGCTCAGCCGATCGCCCGACGCGGCGCTGAGGTCGTCGTACTCACCATCGACGACGAGGCCGACGAGGTTCTCGAGTGCGCGGTACATCGGCTCGGGCATCAGCTCGAGCGACTCGACGATCTCTCCGCGTCCGCTCAGCTCGTGGCCTGGCGTGAGGTCGAGCCGGCCGTAGAAGTAGTCCTCGCACGCCGCGCGCGCCTGTCGGCGAATGCTCTTGGACAACCCCGCGCTACCGAGGGCAAAGCCCGCGGCGGCGATCGCCTCCTCGAGCGTTCCGTGGCGCCGCGTCAGCTGCGCGGTCACCGCCCGGCCGTGCTCGGTGTCGCGCGCCATCGATGAGCCGTCCAACAGAATCGACGGCGCGTCGTGCCGGCTGTATCCCGGGCAGGCCCGCACTGCTGAATGAAGCACGATGAGGTGGTCGCCCATTACGCCCGCGCGGGTGACGGGTCGCGGAGCGTCATGGGGAGCGGCCAGCTTGCCGAACGCTGTGGTGGTAGCGCTGCCATGGCCACTCATCCTACGAGCTACACAACGACGCCCGCGGTTGGACGGAACGAGGACTTGAAATCCACAGGGCACGTCGGGCCGGTCTCGGATTAGGATCCAGTCGTGAGTGAAAAGCCTCCGAACTCGTCGCTCTCTGTCATGTTGATCGTCTCGGACGCCGCCTCAGCAGTTGCGTGGTACATGCGTGCGCTCGGCGCCGAGCTTCTGTGGGATCTTGGCGGGGTTGCAGGACTTCACCTCAGGGGAGCGCCATTCTTCCTGCACGAGGCAGTTCCGGGGAGAACCCGGGAGCCGAGCCCTGACGAGGTCGGGATGACGACGACTCGCATCGAGGTGTTCGTCGACGATCCGGGTGCAGTGATCGAACGCGCATCGGCGGCCGGAGCCACCGACGTGGAGCCGCTCACGGATCATGACGTTCCGTGGGGAGTGCACCAGCAGGGGGGATTCACCGATCCATACGGCCATCGCTGGTCGGTCGGCGACCGGTCGCCGCTCAATCCGCTCGTCCCCTAGATGCGGCGACATGGGGCCGGCGTGCCGGCGCGGATCGTGCGGGAGAGCGGAGAGGCGGATCGCGTCGAGCTCTCACGGCCTCAACCTCAGGGTGGAGATCCGGCTCGGCTCCACCCGTAGATCAACCCGTGCGCCCATGTGGCGCCGGGTCGCGCGGAGCACGATGACGGCATGACACCCACTGATTACCTCATCGACTCAGCCCTGGTCCTCCTTGTCCTCCTGCAGATCAAGGAGCGCCCCCTCAGCACCAAGGCCCTGATCCGCCCGCTGATCATCGTCTCGGTTGCCGTCGCGAACTACCTCCACGGCATCCCCACGGCGGGCAACGATCTCGTCCTGCTCGCGGTGCTCGCCCTGCTTGGCCTCTCGATCGGCGTCGCCAGCGGCCAGACGGTCATCATGCGGCCCGGCCGCGGCGGCGAAGTGCTCGTGCGCGCAGGTTGGCTGTCGGGCTTCTTCTGGGTACTCGGGATGGGTTCGCGGTTCGCCTTCCTGATCTGGATCAGCCACGGAGGCGCGTCCACCATCGCCCAGTTCAGCGCGCAGCACGCGATCACGAGCGGTCAGGCCTGGACGGCCGGCCTCCTGGCCATGGCGGTGTGCGAAGTGCTCGGCCGCTCGCTCCTCATGGCGGCTCGCCGCCACCAGCTCCGGCAGCTGGTCCCCGCCGCAGAGCTCGCCTGATCCACGCACACCGACGAAAGACCGGCGGGACCCGCGATCGTGCGGGTCCCGCTCGCGTCTGAATTGGCGTGTCTGAGTTGAACCCCCGCCTTGTGAATCCGTACCTTCCCTGCTGATGCTTCTCGCCAGCCTCGATCGCCGTCTCGCGACCGCCATCCGCCTGGCCGGTGTCGTGCTCATCACTGTCTCGGTGCTCCACGGCAAGCACACCGCCGGCACGAGCGGGCGCGCCCTGGTGGTGAGCCTGCTGCTCATCGCGGCGGTCGTCTCCTGGCTGATCTGGATGGCGCGGCCCGGGAGCGACCAGCCCCTCACCGTCGAGCTCTTTGTGATGGCGGTCGCCGGCGGGCTGCTCGTCGCGGCCGCGCCGCAGAGCGCCGCCAGCGCGTTCGTGTTCGTGGCGGTGGTCGCGGCCGGTCTGCGGGTCGATCTGTCGCATGCCGCGTCGGTCGCCCTGGCCGGAACGCTGGCGGTTGCCGTGTCCGCGCTGCTGTACCGCGGCAGCGCGATCGGCCTGCTCGCTTACACCCTCGGATTCGCCGCGGCGCTGCTGGCTGCGACCAACGGACGGCAGCGCGCGCTCCGCGTCGAACAGGCGGAGCTGCTGCTGGCGCAGACCCAGCGTTCGCATGAAGAGCAGCTTCGCGCGGCTCGCCTGGAGGAATCGACACGGATCGCCCGTGACATCCACGACGTGCTGGCCCACACCCTGGCCGGGCTGACCATCCAGCTCGAGGCGACCGGAGCACTGGTCGAGCAGGGCGCCGACCGAGATGCCGTACTCGCGCGGGTGCAGCGCGCTCATGAGCTGGCACGGGACGGCCTCCGGGAGACCCGCCGGGCCGTCGGAGCACTACGCGGCGACGCCGTGTCGGCGCCGGCGGCCATCGAAGCCCTGGTCGACGACTACCGGGCCACGGTCGCCACGCGGGCGGAGCTCACGATCGACGGCGATCAGGCGCGGCTGGCCGGGCGGACCGGCGAGACGGTTCTGCGCGTCGTCCAGGAGGCGCTGACCAACGTGCGCAAGCACGCGCCCGGCGCCGAGGTCTCGGTCGCGGTGCACGCCGGCGAGACGCCGGATGATGAGGTGATCCTCGTCGTCGACGATCGGCAGGTGGTTGCGCAGCCCGTCGGCCGGTCCGGTACCCCTGTGTCCGAAGGGCTCGCCGACACCGGCGGCGGCTACGGTCTCAAGGGGATGCGCGAGCGCGCGGCGCTGCTCGGCGGCACGGTGCGCGCCGGCAGCGCGGACGGAGGATGGCGCGTCGAGATGCGGCTCCCGTCCCCGGGCGGCTCGGCCCGAGCACGCGAGCAGAGGGACAGCCGATGACCGGACCCGTTCGGGTCATGGTCGTCGACGACCAGGCGCTCGTCCGCGAAGGCCTCATGACCCTGCTCGAGGCGGCGGCCGACATCAACCCGGTGGCCACAGCCGCGGACGGTGAGGAGGCGGTGGCGCTGTGCGCTCGCCATCGTCCCGACGTCGTCCTGATGGACCTCCGGATGCCGGGGCTCGACGGCGTCGAGGCAACCCGGCGGATCCGGGCCTCGCAGCCCGATACCGAGATCGTCGTCCTGACAACGCACGCCGACGAGGCGTCGATCCTCGACGCGCTTCAGGCCGGAGCCCGCGGCTATCTGACCAAGGACGCGGGGATCGCGGAGATCGCGCGGGCCGTGCACGCGGCCGCCGACCACCAGGCCCTGCTCGATCCGGTCGTCCACAGCCGCCTGATCGCCGCGGCCAGCGCCGCCGTGCGGCCCGCGCCGCCTCCCGCGAGCCTGCCCGATGAGCTCACTCCACGCGAGGCGGAGGTTCTCTCGCTCATCGCCCGTGGCCTGTCAAATCGTGAGATCGCCAGCGCGCTCGTCGTCAGCGAGGCCACGGTCAAGACGCATGTCAACCACGTGTTCGCCAAGATCGGCGCCCGGGACCGCGCGCAGGCCGTGCACTACGCCTACACGCACGGACTCGCCGACTGACCCGCGCAAGCATCGACGCCGGCCGGCGGCGACCGGATCGCCGCGCGCCGCGCGGCGCAATGATGTCTGACGTGCTCGAGGTGATCGACCTGCATCAGCGGTTCGGCGAGCTCGTCGCGCTCGACGGCGTCGCCTTCTCGGTCGGTCCGGGCGAGGTCGTCGGCCTCGTCGGTCGCAACGGCGCGGGTAAGACGACGACAATGCGGGCGGTGATGGGCATCCTCGCCCCGGACGGCGGGACGGTCCGGTGGGCCGGCGCGCCGGTCGGTGACCAGGACCGGCTGCGGTTTGGCTACATGCCGGAGGAGCGCGGGTTGTACCCGCAGATGCAGCTGCTCGATCAGGTCGCCTACTTCGCGCGGCTGCGTGGGCTCGACCCGGATGCGGCAGTCGAGTCCAGCCGGCACTGGCTCGACCGGCTCGGGCTCGGCGAGCGGTCCGCGGAGAGGCTGGTCGCGCTCTCCCACGGCAATCAGCAACGGGTCCAATTGGCGGTCGCCCTCGTCCACGGTCCTGAGCTGCTCGTCCTCGACGAGCCGTTCGCCGGACTCGATCCCGAGGCGGTCGATTCGCTTTCCGCGGTCCTGGTCGAGCGCGCCGCGGCCGGGACTGCGGTGCTGTTCTCGAGCCATCAGCTCGAGCTCGTCGAGCGGATCTGCCGGCGGGTCGTGATCCTCGAGTCGGGACGGGTGCTCGCTGACGGGACGCTCGCCGAACTGCGCCGCGAGCTGCCCGCGCAGCTGCGAGTGAAGGTCGATGCCGCTGACGGCTGGACACGGGGGCTGCGCGGCGTGACCGTCGAGGGATCGGACGAGGACGGCGTGCTGCTCGTCGTGCAGCCGGGCACCGATCTCCAGTCGATTCTGCAGGCGGCCCTTGCAGCGGGGCCGGTCGAGCATTTCGGCTTCGAGAGTGGCGGGCTCCTCGAGCTCTACCGCCGGATGGTCGCCCGATGACGCGCGGCGGCGCGACGCGGCTGATCGCCGAGCGCGAGGTCCGCGAGCGCGTCGGCGGCCGGGTCACGCGCATCATGACCGTGGCGACGGTGATCCTCGTCGTCGCCGGGATCGCGATCCCCGGGCTGATCACGTCCTCGACGTCGGCGACGAAGATCGGGCTCGTCGGCCAGCCGGCGCAGGCGCTCGGGCCCGCGCTCGAGCGCACGGCGGCGGCGGCAAAGGGAAACGTGAGCCTGTCGGATGTCGCCGACTTCGCCGCCGCCCGGACGCTGCTCGTGGCCGGCAAGCTCGACGCTGCGGTCGAACTCGGCGCGGACTCGGCGACGATCGGCGTCAAGCAGTCGCTTCCGACCCAGACAAGAGCCGTGATCGCCGCCGCCGTCGACGAGGTGCACTTCCGCGCGGCGCTGGCGAAGGCCGGCGTGCCACTCGCGCAGGTTCTGCCAGCGGTCACGCCGGTACCGCTCACGACGGTCGTGCTCGAGCCGCAGCCCGCGGACCGGGCGGCGCGCTACGTGGCGGCGATCTTCGCTGGTCTGCTGATGTACCTCGCGATCACGGTCTATGGGAGCGCCGTGGCCACGGGCGTCGCTCAGGAGAAGACCTCGCGCACGGCCGAGGTGCTCCTGTCTGCGGTCAGGCCGCAGCAGCTGCTCGTCGGCAAGGTGGTCGGGATCGGTCTCGTCGGCTTCGGCCAGTTGGCGATCGCCGTCGCCGCCGGCCTGGTCACAAACGCCGTCGTCAACAGCGCAAAGATTCCCAGCAGCGTCTGGGCGCTGATGCCCGCGTTCCTCGTGTTCTTCGTCGCCGGGTTTGCGCTCTACGCGTTTGCCCTCGCCGCCACAGGGGCGCTCGTCGCACGCCAGGAGGAGGTCCAGTCGGCGACGTTTCCGATCGTGCTGCCGCTCCTGATCGGCTACTTGATCGTGTACGCCGCGGTCGGCTCGCCGAACGCGACCTGGCTCCGGGTGCTCTCGTTCGTGCCGCCGCTGACGCCGACGCTGATGCCGGCCCGGATCGCGCTCGGCCACGTCGCCTGGTGGGAGTACCTGCTCGCCGCGGCGATCATGCTCGCCTCGATCTACGCCATCGTCAGGATTGCCTCGGCCGTCTACGCCGGTGCGTTGCTGCGCGGCGGCGAGCGCCTGACGTGGCGGGCAGCGCTCCGCGACTGACCGCCTTGATACGCAGCCGTATAGCTACTCCGGTGAACCCGCCGGGCCGCGCGCAGGTCACAGCTCGCGACGCTCGAAGCTCGCGACCGCGCCGAGGAGGACGATGAGGAACCAGCAGAGCACCCACGCGAGGTACGCCGGTGTTGGCGCGCCCTGCGCATAGAACGGATCCTGCCGCCCGCCGTCGGCCAGGTGCTGAGCGATGAGCGAGGATGGCTGAAGGTAGTAGATCGCCGCGTGCCAGAGGCCGTCGGTAGGCAGGAGGATCCGTCCGACCTGCCCGACGGTTCGTAGCGCGGCGATGTTGAGCGCGCTGCCAAGCGTGCCGACGACCCCGGCGAGCCATCCGGCGCCGAACGCCGCCACGCCGATGACCCCCGCCGCGATGACCGGGACCCGGGTGCTCAACAGCAGGGCCAGGGTCAGGAGGAGCGCGCCCTCGGCGAACAGGTACACGCCGACGAGTACCGGGTTCGGCGGGACGAAACCGCTCACCCAGTCGACGACGCCGAACTCGAGCGCGCACACCCCGAGGGCGTACAAGGCGAGCAGGGCGGCCAGCCCGAGCCATTTGCCGATCAGCACCTCCGATCGGCGAACCGGACGGGTCACGATCGTCATCAGCACTCCGGACTCGACCTCGGAGGAGATCGACGGTGACGCGATCGCCGAGGCGCTCAGTCCGAGCACGAAGCTGAACATGAACATGAACAGGATGAGGGCCTGAGGGACCGCCAGGTTGGCCTCGCCGGAGGTGAGGTGAGTCGTGTGGCTCAGCCGGTCGAACCCCCATGCGCTCAGGCCGACGATGACGACGGTGATCCCGATGAACGCGAGCAGGAGGCGCCGCCGCACCGCCTCTCTGATCGTGAGCCCGGCGATGGTCAGGGTGGCGTTCATCGCTGCCCCAACAGCTCCAGGAAGCGAGCCTCGAGGCTCTGATGCTCGGGGATCACCGCCTCCACCTTGCCGCCGAGCGCGACCAGCTCGCCAACGAGCTCGGCGATCCGGGCCGGGTCAACGCCGTCGACCACCAGCCATTCGTCGTCCCGCCGCCACTGACCGAACCGCCCGAGGGCGTTCCACCAGTTCTCTTCCAGACCACCCACCTTCAGTCGCACCCTGGTGTGGCGCCCGAGCAGATCGTCGAGGCTGCCGGTGGCGAGCGCCCGTCCGCGATCGATGACGGCCACGCGATCGCACACCTGCTCGGCTTCTTCGAGCAGGTGCGTATTGAGGAACACCGTTGATCCGCGCTCACGCAGTCCGCGGACGATCGCGCGCACGTCGTGACGGCCGATCGGATCAAGCGCACTCGTCGGCTCGT
The DNA here is from genome assembly GCA_963755955.1 of uncultured Solirubrobacterales bacterium. Taxonomy (GTDB): domain Bacteria; phylum Actinomycetota; class Thermoleophilia; order Solirubrobacterales; family Solirubrobacteraceae; genus Palsa-465. The sequence goes on along the minus strand of CAVWLZ010000023.1, from coordinate 71,443 downwards.
CGAGCACGACGAGGGCGGGGCTGCCGATCAGGGCGACGCCGAGACCGAGGCGCTGTTGCATTCCCTTCGAGAACGTGCCGACTCGATCCTCGCCCCGGTCGAGAAGGCCGACCGTCTCGAGCGCTCGGGTCACTTCCTCGCTCCACGTGGTCTTGGGCAGCGCCAAGAGCCGGCAGTGAAGACGGAGCACCTCACGCGCGGTCAGCAGCGCCTGGAAGCGAAACAGCTCCGGGAGATAGCCGATGTGCCGTCGCGCGTCGCGGTCGCCGAGCGGCGCGCCGAGCACGAGCGCCTCGCCTCCGGTGGGGCGGACGAGCCCGAGGAGGAGCTTCACCACAGTCGTCTTTCCCGCTCCGTTGGGCCCGAGGAAGCCGAACACCTCTCCGCGCTCGACCGACATCGACAAGGAGTTCACCGCGGTCGTGTCGCCGTAGCGCTTGCTCAGTCCGATCGCGTGGATCGCCGGCGAGGTCGCGGAGTCTGGCGGGCGATGGCCGCTCGCGGTCAGGCCGGCTGGAGCTGGTAGCCGGACGGGACCGGGAGCGGCACCCCGCTCGTGTGCCTCGACTGCGGTTCTCTCAGCCGAGCTGTCGGGCGACATTCAGCACATCTTGCGGATCGAGGATTCCTCCGACGACATGGAGCAGGCCCGCGCCGTCCTCCCACACGACCGCGGCGGCCGCGTTCGAGGAGTCAGCCAGCAGGACGCCGGGCCAACCGTGGATCTGGACCGATCTCACCGCGGCGCCGGACGGGACGGGCACCGGCAGCGTCGTTCGCAGGTCACCGAGGAGGCGGATCTCCTCCGCCAGCTGCGGCGGGATACCGGGCTGGCCGAGCAGGAACGCCTCGATCTGACTCACGCTGGCACCCGTGGAGCGTGCCGTCGGACGGCGCATCGTCCCGACGGCCAGTGCCGGCACCGGGGGACCACCGGCCGCGGCGTACTGGGCGATGACCGCCGGACCCGCGTCGATGGTCACGGACTTACCCGTCAGGCCCGCGGCTTTGGCGTTGAAGGAAACGGTGATGCGCGTTCGTGGCTGGACGGTGAACTGCCGAACGGGGCCGACGCCCGCGGGAAGGTGGGCGGGAAGCGAGGCGGCGAAGCCCGCCTCAGCATCGGCCTGCGCCTGGGAGGCGACGTGCTGCGGAGCGCCCGACGACCACGTGACGGTGCCGAAGCGGAGCGGGCTCGATCCCGAGGCCGCGGTGGAGCCGCCGAGTGGATGACTGTCGCCGAGGCCGGTGAACGCCGCGATCGCCCGCAGATCGCTCTGGTTGACGGTCAGCGCGGCGACGTGAGTCGGCGAGAAGATCGTCGTCAGCGTTGCGGCGGCAGCCGTGCCGACGACGAGAACGCCCAGCGCGGCGATGGCGACCCCGGCCCGCAGCGAAACGCGGGGGAGTCGTGCGCGTCGCGGCACGGCGGCTGCCGGCCGCCGGCGGCGGTCGGGATCACTGTCCTCGCGCTCCATCTCGCGCCGCAGCCTTGCCCATGCATGGTCGAGGTCCGGGACGAGCCGCGGCGCGGCGAGGAGCGCGGCTGCCCGCTCCGTGTCGCGGGCGATCTCGGCGCGCCGAGCACCGCAGCGCTCGCAGTCGGCGACGTGGTCACCGACCCGGTCGGGGACGGCGAGCGGCTCGTCGTCGAGTCGGCGAAGCACGCCATCAGGAACGTGTCTCACGGTCCATCTCCTTTCGCAATGCGGACTCCGCCCGTCTGAGCAGAGTGCCGACGTTCCCCACCTTCACTCCGAGCGCATCCGCGATCTCCTGGTAGCTCATGCCACCGTGGCGCATCACGAGCACTGCGGCCGAGCGGCGAGGCAGCCGCCGCAGGACGCGGCGCAGTTCGGTCCGTCGCTCGCGCTCGATCACCGTTTCCTCGAGACCGGTCTGCGATCGCGCCACCGGCACGAGGTGCTGGCGCTTGTCACGTCGCCGCTCACCGCGCAGCGCGTTGAGCGCCGTGTGCACGGCCGCGACCCGGACCCAACCCGAGGCCTGCTCGAAATCACCGGGGAAGCGGCGGTAGGCGGCGAGGAACACGTCCTGCGCGACGTCCTGTGCGCCTTGCGAGTCCCCGACCACGCTCTGGGCCAGGCGGACGACGTCCCAATAGTGGTTGCGGAAAAAGGCCTCGAAGGCCTTGATCCCGGAGCCGCCCTCTGCGTGCTGGGATTGTTCGTCGTGTCGCGCCTGCACCGTCATCACATCACTAAGCACCGCCGCAGCACCAAATGTGACACGTCGCGCGAACGCGCGTGGGTTCTCACCGCTCGGGCAGTGTGGCGGCCGTGCCTGACATGGCAGGCCGCAGTGTGGAGGCCGTGCCCGACATGGCAGGGTCGCCTGCACTCATACGGTCATTCGAGCCATTCGCCGATGAACGTATGGCTGCTTGGATACAGACGAGCCGGCACCGCCCCCGGCCCCTCGTTGACGAACTTGTGTGGAACGCCGGGCGGGGCGATGACGATGTCGCCGGGACCCGCGGTGACCTCCTCGTCGCCGAGCCAGAAGGCGACGTGCCCCTCCTGTACGACCCAGGTCTTGTCGTAGGGATGCCGGTGAAGCCGCGGCCCTTCGCCCGGAGCGCTGTCGTCGAGGATGAGCGAGAGCGACGCGCCGTGCTCGGCGCCGACGAGATCGCCCTCGAGCGCACCGGCTCTGATCACGGGCATGGTCGACCTCCTCGCAGGTGAGCGTCGCGTGCGGACGGTGGGTGAGGACGATCTCGACGATGACGTTGCGCATCGCAGCCTCCTGTGCCCGGTCGTGCGCCGGCGAATGAAGGTGAAGCCGTCAGGCACTATGACCGGCGACCGCGCCGGAACTCATCGCCTATCTCAGGCGACGGGGTCCGGCGCCCGGTCGCGGGCTTGGGCGAACGTCTCACGCCGGGCCGCGAGCCACTCCTCGGCGGTCGTCGCCGGCCGGCCGGTGAGCGCACGGTAGGTGTTGGTGCACGCCTCGGCATCGCCGTTGCGCCAGGCGCGGAAGTGGCAGATGACGCCAATCTCCGCCTGCTCCGCGGTCATGCCGGCTTCCTCGATGAGGATCCGTGCGAGCTCGTCGTCGGGCAGGTCGACGTAGGGGATCGAGCGATCGGTGACCCGCGAGAGGATCGCGCAGAGGTCACCGAGCGACAGGAGCTCCGGTCCCGTGACGACGTAGTCGCGGCCGTTCTCACTCCGGTCGGCGAGCACCACCGCGCCGGCGCGGGCGACGTCGTCGGCGGCGACATGGGCGACGCGCCCCTCGCCGGCGGAGGCCATCACCGCGCCGGTCTCCTCGATCCACGGGATCATCGAGTAGAGGGTCGTCTCGAGCACCGAGGTCGGGGACAGCAGGGCCCAGTCGAGTCCCGACTGGCGGATCGCCTCGACGCTGGCGGCATGGAGGCCGCCGAGCGGGTCGTCGTGGTGTTCGACCGCGCCGTAGAGCTTGACGATCCGGCGCACGTTCGCGCGCTGGGCGGCCGCGAGCACGTTGCCCTCGCGGATCTGGACGCGATCGTCCATCGGGGAGACGAGGAACACCGTGTCGACGCCCGCCATCGCCGCATCGAGCGTCTCCGGCCGGTCCATGTTCGCGACGACGGGCTCGACGCGGGGCCTGTGCAGTCGTTGAGCGCGGTCCGGGTTCGAGGTCATCGCTCGCACGGGAACGCCGCGCGCGGCGAGCTCGCGGGTGACGCCGCCTCCGAACATCCCCGTCGCACCGGTCACCAGAATCATCGTCCGTCATCTCCTCAGGGTTGCGAGCCGATCCCGCTTTCCCTCCCCGATCGTCATCTTGATCGGTTGGGCTTAGCCCTGATGGAACAAATGTCCGCGCCGGGATGCTCGAGCGTCAGCTCGGCGAGGGTGTCTAGCCAGGGAGCCGCCAGGGCGGATCACGTCGGTTCACGCCGGCGTGGAAGAGGCAGAGGCGATTGCCGTCCGGATCATGCAGGCGAGCCTCGCGCCACAGCCACGGCTGATCGACTGGGTCGTGGTCGAAGCGCACACCTGACGCTTTGAGGCCGGTCACCGTCGCGTCGAGGTCCTCGCACTCGAGGTAGATCGTGGTGGCGGACGCCGGCACGGTATCCGCGCGCTCGAGGGACAGCGTGCTGTCGCCGTCGGGAAACGTGAATCGCGCATAGTGCTCGCTGGCCACGATCTGCTGCAGACCGAGGCGCCGGTAATACGCAACCGCGCGTTCGAGATCGACGACCGCGAGCGTCACCTGGTTCAGGCGCACGACGGGAGGCTACCGTCCGCCCGCCGCCAGTTCCCGCTCGAGCACGTCGACCGCCTCGGGCAGATCAGCGCGGCCGAAGCCGACGCGGACGTGGCCGGGCTCGTCGTAGACGGAGCCGGGCAGCAGCAGCACGCCGGCTTTGGCGAGCCGCTCGCAGAACGCCGTCACGTTGCTGACGCCGGTGACACGGGGAAAGCCGATCGCGCTCGCGCGCGGGCGCACCCAGGAGAACATGTCGGGCCGGCGGGCGAAGAGCTCATCGAGGCGCGGGAGGTTCTCGCGGACGATCCCGAGGTTGCGCTCGAGCAGCACGTGGCGGTTGCGCAGTGCGACGGCGGTGAGCAGCTCGGACGGCGCGCTCGCGCAGATCGTCGTGTAGTCCTTGAGCTCGGCGATGCGGGCGAGCAGTGAGCGCTCGCGGCTCGCCAACCAGCCGAGTCGCAAGCCGGGCAGCCCGTAGCTCTTGGAGATGCTCCCGAGTGAGACGCCGCGCTCGTACACGTCGCACGCCGCCGGCAACCGATCGGCCGGGTCGTGCTCGAGCTCGCGGTAGACCTCGTCGCTGAACAGGACGAGACCGTGGCCGCGGGCGAGCTCGACGACCTCGGTGAACATCGTGGCGTCCATCAGCGTGCCCGTCGGGTTATGGGGCTGGTTGAGATACAGCACCCGCGTCCGGGGGCGGAGCAGACGCCGGAGCGCGTCGAGATCGTGGGCCCAGCCGTCGCTGTAGCTGCGGCGCCATTCGCTGATCTCGGCGCCGGTGCTGCGCGCGAGCTGGAGCGCGGACTCGTAGCACGGGGTCTCGACGATCGCGTGATCGCCCGGGCCGAGCAGTGCGTGGTAGACGAGGAAGATGCCCTCTTCCGCACACGAGGCGACGACGACGTCGTCGCGCGCGGCTGTGTCGTAGAGCGTCGTGATCGCCGTGCGCAGCTCGGGCGCTCCGAGCGACTCCGTGTAGCCGCACCGCTGATCGAGCAGGCGCGCGTGGGCATCGGGCTCGAGCGCGAGCAGCTCGCCGATCGTGCGCGACTCGCAGTCACTGCTCGAGAGCATGTAGCGCGTCGTGAACTCCCACTGCGCGTAGTAGCGCTCGATCCGGAATGGGCTCAGCCGCATCACCGCGGACCCTACCTGGACCCGTCTCGGCCCCACGGCCGGGCTGCCAAGATGAGGGCGATGGTCACGACCCGCCTGGTCATGCTCGACGACGCAGCGCCGTTCGCCGAGCTGATCCGCGGCAACCGGGAGTTCCTCGAGCCGTGGGAGCCCGTGCGCGCCGAGAGCTACTTCACCGAGGACGGCCAGCGTCACATCATCGAGGACGCTCTGCGCCGCTGCGGCGAGCACTCGATGCTGCCGCGCGCGATCCTCGCCGGCGGGGACATCGTCGGCCGCGTCAACCTCAACAACATCGTCCGCGGCCCGTTCATGTCGGCGAGCCTGGGCTACTGGGTAAGCGCGAGCCACAACGGGCGCGGGATCGCCACCGAGGCGGTCCGCCAGATCACGCGCTTGGCGTTCGGTGAGCTTGGCCTGCATCGGATCGAAGCGGGGACGCTGCTCCACAATTTCGGCTCGCAACGCGTGCTCGAGCGCAACGGCTTCGAGCGCTTCGGACTCGCGCCGGCCTACCTCCAGATCGCCGGCCGCTGGCAGGACCACGTCATGTACCAGGCCCTGAATCCGAGCCGACCCGAGGGGTGACCGCGACGAATGACTGGAGGCGATGAGTTTCGGCCTCACCGGAGGTCTAAGGTCGTAACGCCAACTCTCCAGGAGGAGCAGGATGAGTACCACGCAGACTCACATCCGCGACCTGTGCCTCGTGTGCATCCCCACCCCTGACCAGGACCGCGCGATCGAGTTCTACGAGCGGCTCGGTTTCGAGACGCGGACCGATGTGCCGTTCGGCGGGGGTTATCGGTGGATCGAGGTCTACCCGCCGGAGGGCAGCGCGGGGATCGCGCTCGCGCCACCGCGGCCCGGGAGCGAGGTCACGCCGGCCGAAACCGGGATCACGCTCGCCACCGATGACATCGATGCCACCCACGCCGAGCTCCAGGCCCGCGGCGTCGACGTCGACGCCGAGGTCTCGCGGATGGGCGATCCCGTGCCGCCGATGTTCTGGCTCCGCGATCCCACCGGCCACTCCCTGATGGTCGTGGAGCAGCGCTGAGCCAGTCAGCACCCCCAGCGGACCGCGACTTCGCGGGCCTCGTCGAGGCGCACCGGGCCGAGCTCCACGCACACTGCTACCGGATGCTCGGCTCGGTCCACGACGCCGACGATGCGCTTCAGGACACGCTGCTGCGCGCCTGGCGGGGCGCGGCGGGCCTGCGCGACGCGGCCTCGGCGCGGGCGTGGCTCTACTCGATCGCCACCAACGTCTGCCTCACCGAGCTCGAGCGCCGGCGCCGGCGCGTGCTGCCCCAGGACTTCGGGCCGGCGGCCGACGCGCACACACCGCCCGGCGCGCCGGTCGCCGAGGCGGTCTGGATCGAGCCCTATCCGGACGAGGTGATCGGCGTCCCGGCGGGTCGCGCCGCCCCCGAGGCCTCCTACGAGCAGCACGAGGGCGTCGAGCTCGCGTTCACCGCCGCGCTCCAGCACCTCGGTGGCAACCAGCGGGCCGTCCTCATCCTCCGTGAGGTGCTCGGGTTCACCGCCCAGGAGGTCGCAACGATGCTCGAGACGAGCGTCGCCTCGGTCAACAGCGCGCTGCAGCGCGCGCGCGCCGCGGTCCAGGCTCGGGTTCCGGAGCGCACGCAGCAGGTGGCGCTGCGCTCGCTCGGTGACCGCGGTCTGCACGAGCTCGTCGACCGCTACGTCGACGCCTGGGAGCGCTGCGACGTCGACGCCTTCACCTCGCTGCTGGCCAAGGACGCCACCTTCGCGATGCCGCCGCTTTCGACCTGGTACACCCCGCGCGAGACGATCGCGACCTGGGCTCGCCGATCCTCGATGTCCGGCAGGTGGCGGTGGCGGGCGACCCTGACGCGCGCCAACGCCCAGCCCGCCCTCGCCTTCTACGCGTGGGACGAGGCGGCAGCCGGGTATCTGCCGTTCGCGCTCAACGTGCTGAGCCTCCGCGAGGGGCTGGTCAGCGACGTCACCGCCTTCATCGTCCGCTCGACCGACGCGACCGAGCCCGAGGCCTATACGCGCTTCCCCGAGCAGCCGGTGGACGCGCGTCGCCTGACCGGCTCGTTCGCCCGCTTCGGCCTCCCCGAGCGGCTCAACTGAGCCTCACGCGGTCCTGCTGCGCCAGCGCGGTGGCCAGATGGGCGACGATGTGTGGCGTGCATGGCGCGTTCGAGGACGAGGACGAGGACGCCGTCCCGTGGGAAGCGGCCGCCTGAGAACCCGCAGCGCGGCGCGCGTCGGCGTCGCGGCGTTCGCGGCCATCGGCCTTGCCGGGTGCGGCTCGGCCGGCCACACGCGGTCTTTACCGGATTCCGCGACAGCGCCCGGGGCGATCCCGCCGGCGCTCGTCGCACAGGCGCGCCCGATCGGACGCGGAGCGCGATTCCATCCTGTCGCCACGGGCCCGGTGCTCGGCCCCTGCGCGGCGCGGCTCGGTCCCCGCTACGGGGTGCACGTCGAGGTGTTCGCCGAGAACAGGGTCGTGCTCATCGCCGCGGGGATCGGCACTCGGCCGCCACGGACGTTCTCGGCGGGACGGATCGCGCATGCGGAGTGCTACGGCGCCCTCGTCACGCTCGAGCCGACCGGACTGATCCTCGCGCGGCCGGGCGCGAGGCTGACGACCGCGGACCTGTTCCGGTCCTGGGGGCAGCCGCTCTCACCCCACCGCGTCGCCTCGTTCCCGGCGCCGCCCGGGACCACCGTGGCCGTGTTCGTCGACGGTCGCCGCTGGTCGGGGGCGCCGGGGAGGGTGCCGCTCACGCGGCATGCCGAGATCGTGCTCGAGGTCGCCCCGCTCGTCCCGCCTCATCACGGCTATACGTTCCCGCTCGGCCTCTGATCGCCCGTCGGGATCGCGGCCCGGCGGGGCGCCGGACGGCGATGCTCCCGCGGTTCCGGGCGGCCGTGGGGGAGAATGACGCGATGCACCGTCGGCGCGCCATTCTCGCCATCGTCCTCGGGCTCGCCGGCGTGATGGTGATCGGGCTCGGAGCGGCGGGTGCGGCTTCGTCGGCGGCCCCGGCGGGGACGAGCGTGCACCGCCTTCCCGCCAGCTTCCTCTGGGGCGTCTCGAGCTCCGCCTTCCAAGCCGAGGGTCACACCACCGACAGCAACTGGAACGACTACATCCGCCGCGATTCCGGCCCCCATCCGGTCGGCACGGCGAAGCAGCCGTACGGCAACTCGGTCGATTTCTACGAGCGCTACCGGTCCGACATCGCCCTCGCCGCCCACCTGGGCATCAACACCTTCCGGATCTCGATCAACTGGGCACGGGTCGAGCCTCGCCGAGGCGTCTTCTCGGCGAGCGGACTGCGGTTCTACGACCGGGTGTTCGCGCGGATGGCCCAGTTCCACATCCAGCCGCTGATCACGCTCAATCACTGGGACTACCCGATGTGGGTCTACCGGCAGGGCGGCTGGACGAGCCGCAGGACCGTCAACGACTTCGTCGCCCTGACGACCGTCCTCGCCAAGCGCTACGGCCACCGCGTGCGGTACTGGCTGACCTTCAACGAGGAGTTCTTCTACGAGTACATCGAGAAGGGCAACTTCCCCCTCGACGCCGCCCAGGTGCTCGCGATGCGCGGGAACCTGATCGCTGCGCACAAGCGCGCCTACGCGATCATCCACCGCTACTCGCTGCACGCGATGGTGTCGAGCAACTACGCCTGGCCGGGTCGCGGAGCGCTGGCCAGCCTCGAGACCGACCCGTTCCTACGGGCGGTGCGCAAACAGCTCGACTATCTCGCGCTCGACTACTACTACCCGGCCTACGACCAGACCGCGACGTTGCTCCAGATCTCGAACGGCACGAGCTGGAAGATCCCGCTCGACCCGTTCGGGATGTACACAGCGTTGCGCTCGATGCACCGCGACTTCCCGCGCCTGCCCGTGCTCATCGCCGAGAACGGGATGCCGACGGACAACGGCGCCCCTCGAGCCGACCGCGTCACGCGGTCGGAGAACCTGCGCGACACGCTGTACTGGGTGCAGCGGGCCCGGCAGGCCGGGGTCCCGGTGATCGGCTACCTCTACTGGTCGCTCACCGACAACTACGAATGGGGCAGCTACGCGCCGAGGTTCGGGCTCTACACGGTCAACGTCGCCACCGACCGCCATCTCGTCCGGCATCCCACCGCCGCCGTGGCCGCGTACCGCGGCCTGATCCGCGCACGCGGCGTGCCGGCCGGCTTCCGGCCGACGGAGCGGCCGGTCATCGCCGACTGCGCCACGCCCACGGTCGCGCCACCGGACCGGGCGACGTGTCGGGCGGCCACCGCGGGGTGACGTCACCGGTCGAGAGCGCGATCACCGTTCGCGACCTGCGGGTGCAGCGGGGCGGCCATGAGGTCCTGCACGGACTCTCGCTCGCCGTGCCGCGCGGCTCGGTGACCGGACTGCTCGGCCCGAGCGGCTGCGGCAAGACGACGCTCATGCGCGCGCTCGTCGGCGTGCAGATCGTGGCCGGGGGCACGATCAGCGTCCTCGGCCGGCCCGCCGGAGCGGCCGAGCTGCGCGACTGCGTCGGCTATGTGACCCAGGCGCCGTCGGTGTATGTGGATCTCAGCATCGAGGAGAACCTGCGCTACTTCGCCGCTGTCGTCGGCGTCGGTCGCCCGCGGATCGCCGAGGCGATCGAGACCGTCGGGCTCGGCGGCCGTGAGGACCAGGTCGTCGGCACGCTGTCCGGGGGCGAGCGCTCACGCGTGTCGCTCGCCACGGCGCTGCTCAGTGCGCCGGAGCTGCTCGTGCTCGACGAGCCCACCGTCGGGCTCGACCCGGTTCTCCGCGCTGCTCTGTGGGCGACGTTCCACGAGCTCGCGCGGTCGGGCACGACGCTCCTCGTCTCGAGCCATGTGATGGACGAGGCGTCCGAATGCGACTCGCTGCTGCTGATGCGCAACGGCATGCTGCTCGCGCACCTGACCCCCGCCGAGCTGCGCGAGCGGACCGGCGAACACAACCTCGGCCGCGCCTTCCTCGCCCTGATCGAGCGTGCCGAAGCCGGATCGGGGGACCGGGCGGCGCCGCCGGGAGAGGTGCGGTGAACGCGGGATGAGCGCCCACCGCACGCTCGCGACCGCGCGGCGGGTCCTGTGGCAGATCCGCCGCGACCCCCGGACGATCGCCCTGATGATGGTCGTCCCGACGGTGCTCCTCGTCCTTCTCTACTACCTGTTCGACAACCAGCCGCGGACCTTTCAGCGCATCGGCGCGCCGCTGTGCGGCCTGTTCCCGTTCATCGTGATGTTCCTCGTCACCTCGATCGCGATGCTGCGCGAGCGCACGACGGGCACGCTCGAGCGGCTCATGACCCTGCCGGTGGCCAAGGGCGACATCCTGTTCGGCTACGGCCTCGCTTTCAGCCTGCTCGCCGCGATCCAGGCCGCCGTCGTGTGCACGGTGGGCTTCCTGATCCTCGGACTCCATGCCGCCCACGGGGCCTGGCTCGTCGCGCTGCTCGCGATCGGCAACGCCGTCCTCGGCACGACGCTCGGTCTGCTGGCGAGTGCATTCGCCCGGACCGAGTTCCAGGCCGTCCAGTTCATGCCCGCGTTCATCTTCCCCCAGCTCCTGCTCTGTGGCCTATTCGTCCCGCGCGACCTGATGGCCGGATGGCTGCACGCGATCTCGTGGCTGATGCCGCTCACCTACGCCTACGATGCCCTCGCGCGGGCGACGCGGCCGGCCGCGCTCGATGGGGCGATGGTCGCCGACGTTGTCGCCGTCATCGGGTTCACCTTTGCCGCGTTGGGGCTCGGGGCGCTCACCCTCCGCCGCCGGACGGCGTGAGCACGCCGCACGGTCAGCCGTCCGCGGGCTCCGGCGGCAGGTGCTCGGCGGCGTAGGCGGCGGCGAGCTTCGGCGGGGCTCGGCACAGCCACGCCTCGACGATCAGCTCCTCGAGCTCGGCGGGGTCGATCGCCTCGAGCTGAACGAGGATCGCGGGGTAGCCGTCGAAGTGCGGGGTCGTGAAGTAGACCGCCGGATCGTCGGCGATCAGCGCCTCCTTGACGCCGACGTGCTCGACCCGGGCCCCGAGGATCGGGCCGTCCGGTGCAGCCGCGCCGAGCGCCTGAAGGTCCGAGCCTCGGAGCGGCCGCTCCCACACGAACAATTTGTCGCGCACTCGCCACTGGGCGTTCCCGCGCGACTCCCGCTCGGCGGTCTCCGGCAGCGCGAGGGCGAGCCGGCGGACGTCCTCCCAGGTCGCCATCGGCCGACTGTACCGCGGCCCGGCGATGCTCTGCGCGGCCGGGCCGCCGGGATCAGGCGCCGACCGGCGAGGTGGCGTGCCCGGTACCGCCGCCGACCGCGAGCACCTCGTCGAAGCCCGCGCGCAGGCAGTCCATCAGCGCATCGGCATCCGGCACCGCGCCGGAGTCGATGTTGACTCCGAGGTAACACGTGCCGCAGTAGGACATGAGGGTGACGTTGAGCGCGGCGCCGGTCGTCGGCCCGAAGCCGTAGAAGCTCTGCACCTTTGCCCCGGTGAGGTAGAGCGGCACGGGAATGCCCGGGACATTGCTGGCCAGGAAGTCGATGTGCTTGAGCATCCCGCCGATCACGGCCCGTGGCAGCAGGTTGAGGGTCCCGGCGATCGCGTTGGTGAACGGCAGCGACCGGTCGGTCTTGATCGCTGCGCACCGGCGGTGGGTCTCGGTCATCCGCTCGGTCGGGTCGGTGATGTCGACCGGGAGCTTGAACCGCATCAGCGTGATCCGGTTGCCGCCGATCGGGTCGTCGGCCTTACGGATGCTGATCGGCATCGTGACGCGCAGCTCCTCGACCTTCGTGCCGTGACGCTCGTGGTAGATCCGCAGCCCGGCCGTGATCCCGGAGAGAAACGCGTCATTGTGCTTGGCGCCGGCTGCATGCGCCGCGGCGAGGACGTCGTCGAGCGGGAACTCGAGCACGTCGTAGTGCCAGGCGAAATGCCGCTCGGTCATCACCGGCGACAGGGTGTCGGAGACCGGCGCCACCATGCGGGCGATCGAGGCCCCGGTCGCGACCGTGTCGGTGACGGTCTCCCGCGGGTGGCGCACGGCGTGCGCGGCGTCGCCGGGGGCCGAGCTCAGCCGCCGCATGGAGAAGTCGAACAGCTGGGACCAGTCGTAGGTGAGAGCGTCGCGCGCGAGGTCGACGGTGCCGAGATGCTCACCCTCGGGGGCCTCGGGCATCGGCCCAAGATCGCCGGGCTCGGGCTCGACGTCGAACAGCAGCCGCGCGATGTCCATACCGCCGACGCCGTCGGTGAGCGAGTGGTGCAGCTTCATCACCAGGGCGGTCTGGCCCCCCTCGAGACCCTCGATGAAGGTGAACTCCCACAGCGGCCGGTCACGGTCGAGCCCCGCCATCCCGGTCTTGCGAGCGAACTCGAGCACCGTCGCGAGACTGCGCGGTGGCGCCGCCTCGAAGCGGCGGACGTGCCAGGAGAGGTCGAAGTCGGGGTCGACGACCCAGCGCGGGGTGGAAAGGCGGAGCGGTGGCATGACCACCCGGTGACGGAATCCTGGTGACAGCCGGGTGCTGCGCTCGAGTCGCTCGGTCAGCCGGGCCCAGTCCGGGCTACGGTCGAGCAGCAGAACGCACACCACCGTCGACCGCAACAGCGGATCCTTCTCCATGTACCAGGAGAACGCGTCACTGTCGCGCATGTGCACCTCGACATGGTCGGACACCGCGACCACCTCACCTTCTCAATTGACTTTGGTCCCACGCGTTGCGGCGGCTCGTCAACCGCCGCCGGCGACTCGGCGCGCTGCGCCCAGAAGCCGGTCCGTCGGCCTCCCGAATGTACCGCAGGTGTCTATCGCCCCCGAAGCGGCTAGACGGGTCGGCTTCCCGACGGAGTCGAGCCCGGAGGCTCCGACAGGGCCTCCTTGAATGTCTCCTTCGCCGCCGGGGTGCCCTTGCCGCTCACGCGCGGATCCGAGCGGTCGAACTTCGCCTTCTCATGCTTGGCGTCGGCGAGGACGGCGACCTCCTCGCCCTCGTTCAGCCGGACGACGTGGCTCATCAGGTGCGGTTGGTCGAGCTGTGCGCGGAAGATCACCCCGGTGCTGAGAGTGATGTCGGCAACATACTCCCAGACCCCCGAGTAGCCGGACTCCTCCTTGTACTTCTTGGCGACGATCTTCGCCGTCGCGGGCTCCCAGTCGTGATCGAACATGGCGCCACCCTATTCGTAATCGCCGGACGGGAGTAGATTCGTGGCAACACGAGTGGAGGGGTCGCCCATGTATGCACGGGTCACCATGTTTCCGGGCCTCGCGCCGGAACGGATCAAGGCCACGCTCGAGGACTTCCGGGACAGGCATGTGCCGCAGATCGAGCAGCAGCCCGGGTTCCGCGGCGTGTGGTGCGGAGTCGACTATCCCGGGGGCCGGGCGATCGCGGTCACCTATTGGGAGACGATCGACGATCTGCGCGGCAGCGACGCGCTCGCCGGCGAGGTGAGGGCCGCCGCGGTGACGAAGGCGGGAGTCGATCGCAACCGTCCGCCGATCACCGACCGCTACGAGATCGTCCTTGACAAGGAGCCGGCGAACGTCTGAACCGACCTGCGCGCGATCTACAGCGTCGTGCCCTCCCGCAGCCGGGTGACCGACTCGGGGTCGTGGGAGGGCAGATAGACCGTCGGGTGAGCGGCGGCGTGGGCAAGGATCGCGCGCATCGTGGCCACCGACACGGCCGGCTTCGGCGCGATGGCGTCGGCGCGGAGGGCATGGAGCTGCTCGACCGTGTCGGTCGCGTCCCCCGCGAGCAGGACATGGCGGCCGTCGTCATCGACACAGATGACCGACACGTGGCCGGGCGTGTGCCCGGCGGTGTCGACGGCGACGACGCGGCCGTCGCCGGTGAGCGCGTGGCTGAGGGGGAACGCACCGAACGGGCCGTCGTCGAGCGCAAACCCCTGGAAGTGCACACCGCCCGGCACTGGCTGGCGGAGGATCCGCTGCATCACGCGGGCCGGTCCGGTGCGGGTGAAGGCGAACTCGCGGTCATGCACGAGGACCGGGCCGCGGACGTGCACCGCGCCGTCCATGTGATCGCCGTGCATGTGGGTGAGCACGACGGTGTCGGCGTCGGTCAGGCTCAGGCCGGCGGCGGCGAGCACGGCCGGAAGCTCGTCCTCGATCGTGACCTTGAAGCGGGCGAACGGGAGGTCACGGACCGTCGCCGTCTCGCCGGTGTCGACGAGGATCAGGCGGCCGTCGTGCTCGACCGCCCAGCAGTGAACAGGCACCGGCCCCGACCACGGGCCGGGCATGAGCAGGTCCACCTGCCGGCGCCAGTCCTGACGAGCGACGAGAAACGACTGCTTGAGCATGATCGTCCCGGTCGTGAGCGCATGGATCCGCACCGGTCCGAACTCTAATCGTCCGCCGATCCGCTCGGCGACCCCGGCCGGGCTGTCAGCGCCGCGGGTGGGGGAACTCGGCCGCGCGGCCTTGGAAGCTGAGGATCTTGTCGTTCTCGATGACGCCGTCGCGGATCTCGATCGCCCGCCGGATCGTCTCGTCCTGCGCCCACGCCGTCGGGCCCGTCATGACCACCGGGAGGGAGGGGATCAGCGCCTCGCTGATCTCCCACGTCGACGAGTTCCACAGGTACGACGGGCTGTGGTCGACGGCGTAGTAGTGCACTTCGTCGCCGACGGTGAACATCGGCTCGGCGAACGAGGTCGGCCGCGCCCACTCGAAGCCCATCCCCTCGTCGCACGAGACGTCGACGATCAGCGCCCCCGCAGGGAACAGCCCGAGCTCGTCATCGGTGACGAACATCAGCGGGTCGTCGGTGTCCTGGAGGATGCAGTTGACGATGACATCGTGGCCGGCGAGGAACTCGGCGATCGGACGCCGGCCGGGGATGGCGATCGCCACCGCCCGATGGGGATGCGTCGCGTCGCGCTCATAGTGCATGAGCCGGGCTGGGGACATCGGGGCGGCGACGGCCGGGATGTTGCGGTGGGTGAGAACCGTGATGTCGTGGATGCCAAGGGCGAGCAGCGCGGTGATCGCGCCGCGGGCCGTCGCGCCAAAGCTGATGACCGCGGCGCTGAGACGTCGCCCGAAGGCGCCGGTCGTGCCCGTCAGCTCGAGCGCGTGGATGACCGAGCAGTAGCCGGCCATCTCGTTGTTCTTGTGGAAGACGTGCAGGCTGAAGTTGCTTTCGGCGGTCCAGTAGTTCATCGCCTCCCAGGCGATCAGCGTCTGCCGGCGGTCGATCGCGATCTGGGTGAGCATCTCGTCCTGGACGCAGTGCGGCCACCCCCACAGGACCCGTCCCTCGGGCAGCTCGCGCAGGTCGCCGTGGACCGGCTTGGGCACGACGAGCACGTCGCACTCCTCGAACAGCTCCTCGCGTGAGCGAAGTCCCGCGCACTGAGCCTCGAGGCGCTCGTCGGGCACTCCGAAGCGCCGCGCGTAGCCGCGCTCGAGGTAGATCCGGGCGCGTAGGTCGCGATCGATCCGCTGGAGGTGGGCAGGATGGATGGCCAGCCGATGCTCGTCCGGCTTGCGCGAACTTCCGACCACTCCCAGACTCAAGTGCCGCATGCGATCTCCATGTGGGACCGACCATTCTTGCGGCTCGGGTGCGTACCGAGCGTTCCGGGACCGCCGAGGCGCGGCGCCGCCGCGCCCCGGTGAGCGCGCGCGTCACTTCTTGTGAAGGGTCGCGACCGTCACGTGCGGCCAATGCAGGCCGTTGAAGTCGAGCTGCACGAGCTGGGTGTATTGGAGCTGGAGATGGTCGGGATGACCGCCGGTCCCCGCGACCGTCTCGATCCAGAACACGGCGTCGACCTCGACCGCGTTGGCGTTGCCCCCAGGCGGGTTTGAGCCCGACTCGAGGAATGCCGTGTTCGCCGTGCCGCCGCCCTTGACCGGAGCGTGCTTGGTCGAGATCGAGAGCACGGTCGTGTGCTTGATCGTCTGCCCCTGGATCGCTTGCTTGAGCACGCTGTTGGGGTTTTGGACCATCGCCTGCGTCACGCCGGGATCGAGCGAACGGAAGGTCGACGGACTGGCGAGGTTGAGCTCCGTAAACGTCGCCTCGGCCGACCCGAAGTCAGAGTTGGGCGGTGGCGAGCTGCCGATCGAGAACGGGATGATGTTGTTGTCATGGATCTGCGGGCCGCCGTTGACGGTTGTCGCCGTGCCCTGCGCGAGCACGACGGTTCCATGCGGGATCGAGGCCATGCGTACGACGGTGGAGGGTTCGTTCGGGTTGCTCGTCTTGGGCACGTTCGCCCAGATGCCCGGCTCGATGTGCAGGCCGCCCTTGCTCTTGGCGTCGGCGATCTGCTGCATGTAGGTGAGGCCGAACATGTTGATGTCCGGCATCAGCAATCCGCGGTTGGGGATCGGGCCGTTGATCTTGCTGAACACGAGCGTCTCGTCGGTGAGATTGAGCTCGAGGAAGCGGTCCTGTCCACTCGAGAGGGTGTGCGGTCGCCAGATCGTGTTGAACCCGGTGCCCGTCCACGTTCCGGGAAGCTCGGCCAGCGGCCCGAGCGGGTCCGGCGCGGGGTGGGCGGCATGTGCGGCGTCGGCCGCAATCGCGGCCGCCGGCTGCGCCCCGTTGCCACCCGCCGTGCCTGTAAAGGCGAAATCGGCATCGACCTGCGCGGCTACTGTCACGGTGACTCCTTGTGATGGGATGGTCCTGGCTCGGAGAGCCCGTGCCGTACTGATCGCCGTCGGCAGAGGGGTGATACGAGGGGCGCGGTGATGCGATGGATGGTCGTCGGCGGTGCGCCCGTCGTCGGGGCGGGTCTCAGCCGGCCGCCGCGGGGCGCTCGCGGCCGTCGAGCAGGATCGTCCACGGCTCGACGGCCGTCACCGTCAGCATGCCGTTCTGGGCCCAGTTGTCCTCGGCCAGGCGAGCCCGGACGGCATCCTCGGAGGGAGCCGAAATCGCGTGGAGAATCTCGCGCTCGCCCCCGAGCGGGCCGCCGAGGACGACGAAGCCGTCGTCGACGAGCCCGTCCATGAAGGCGGCGTGCTCGGCGAACCCCTCCTGCTCGCGCAGGTCACGCGACCAGTCCCACGGCCCGCCTCGCGCGAGTCGAACGGCGAAGAACACGGTGCCCATCCTACGCGCGGCTCGGTCCGCGGCGCCGGTTGGCAGATCCCCGCCGAGGCCGTGCGCGTCGACGTCGTTCTGCGTCGCCGTGGGTGACGGCGGCTCGGTCGTGGTCGGGCACGAGTAGCGGAGACAGAATCGTCCTCTCGAAGCCGCCTGCCGGTCGAAGGGTCGCTTTCGTCCAATAGGCAGACAGAATCGTCCCCTCGAGGCCGCGGGGGTGGTCGCGTGGTCGATTTTGCGTGCCGGGAGGGGCGTGGCCGCCCGCACGGCCCGTCCGGGCCGCCCGGCACGCCGGCCGTGAATACGTCCGTCTCGAGGCCCGTCCACGATCGCGACGGCGTTGACGCCCAATCGGCGGATGGAATTGCCGTCGCAACCTGCGGTCGCGGATGCGACGGCGATTTTTGATCGCCGCGGACCTCAAGTCGTGCGGTCAGATGCAGCACATCAATCGGCACGCGCCCACGCGGGTGATGTAAGACTCGCTCGGTATCCGTATCCCAAAGGAGGGTCGCATGGCCGAGAGCGTCTATCGGGTCACCGAAGTTGTGGGCGTGAGCAGCGAGTCCTGGGAGGCCGCGGCGCGGGTCGCCGTCGAGACGGCGGCGAAGAGCGTCCGGGAGCTGCGCATCGCCGAGGTCGTTCGCCAGGATCTGACGATCGAGGACGGACAGGTCGTCAACTATCGGGTCCGGCTTGGCATCTCGTTCAAGTACGACCCGGAGTAGCCCGCGCCCGGGGAGGAGGCGGCGGCCCGTGCGCGGGCCGCCGCGCGCGACTACGCGGCGACGGCGCCGAGCGAGAGCGGATCGTCGAGCTCGGTCTGCGTGCTCAAGCCGCGGATAAGCTTCCGGCGATGCGCAGCGTCTTGATCGTCGAAAACGCGTCCGAGTACCGCGAGCTGCCGCTGGGCCTGTTCAAGCAGGCCGGCTTCGAGACCCGCTCCACGGACGATGGGGAGGCGGCGCTCGGGCGGCGAGTGAGGCTCGACGGGTCCGAGCCCGAGCTCACCCGCATCGAGTACGAGCTGCTCGACGCCCTGTCGGAGAACCCGCGGCTCAGCATCAGCCGCCAGCAGCTGCTCGACCGGGTGTGGGGCCCGACGTGGTTCGGCGATGACCACGTGGTCGACGTGCACGTCTCCAACCTCCGGCGCAAGCTCGGCGACGACCCCAAGGCACCGCGGTTCATGCGGACCGTCCGCGGCTTCGGCTACCGGCTCGAGGCGCCGGCCGACGATCGCCCGCGCGCACATCCGACGGGTCGCTGAGGACGCGATGACGGTCGTCGCGTTCGGCGGAGGGACAGGCCTGCCTGTGCTGCTGCGCGGGCTCCGGCACCGCGCGACCGGTCCGGTCACGGCCGTCGTCACGGTGGCGGACGATGGCGGATCGAGCGGCCGGGTCGGCGAGCAGCTGCAGATCGCCGCACCCGGCGACGTGCGCAACTGCCTCGTCGCACTCGCCGACGACGCGCTCGTCGCCGAGGTCTTCAGTCATCGATTCGCCCATGGGAAGGAGCTCCGGGGCCACGCCGTCGGCAACCTCATCATCGCCGCGCTCGCCGAGATGGCCGGCGACTTCGCGGCCGGAATCGACCTGGCGGGCCGCATGCTCGACACGTGGGGGCACGTCTACCCGGCGGCGTCCGAGCGCGTTGCGCTCATCTTCGAGCACCTCGACGGCTCGATCACTCGCGGGGAGTCGACCATCGGCACCTCGCTGTCGCCCGTGCGGCGCGTGGCCATCGCGCCGGCCCGGACCCCAGCGCCGCCGCCGGTCATCGACGCCCTGGCCGAGGCGGAGCTCATCGTGCTCAGCTCTGGGAGCCTGTTCACGAGCACGATTCCGTCCGTCCTCGGCGCCGGGGTCGCGGAGGCGCTCGCGGCGGTCAGAGTGCCGGTCGTCTACGTCGCGAACGTGATGACCCAGCTGGGCGAGACGACCGGCTTCAAACTGTCCGACCACGTGCGCGCGATCGTCGAGCACGCCGGTCCGGTCATTTCCGACGTCCTCGTCGACGATCGAGAGCTCCCGGCTGCGACCGTCGCTCGCTATGCGGCTGAGGGCGGGGCGCCGGTCGCGTTCGACCGGGACGCCGTGCAGCGGCTCGGCGTTCGAGTGCACGCCGCCCGGCTGCTGCCCGAGCTCGACGATGCGGAGGTGCGCCACGACCCCGGCCGCCTCGGGGCGGCGCTCACCGCCCTCGCGGAGCGCTTGTAGCGGGCGGTGTCAGTCGGTCAGCGCGCCCGGGTCGGCGGGCACATCGACCGCATGCTCCTGCAGAGCGGTCAGCGGCACGATCTCGAGCGCCCGCTCATGTGTCGAGGCGAGCACGACGAGGGCCGCGGCGCCGTCCTCGTGGGCCCGCAGCCAATTGACCGCGGTCACGCACCAGCGGTCGCCCGGTTCCAGGCCCGGGAAGTGAAACTGCGGCACCGGCGTGACGAGATCGTTCCCGATCGCCTGCTGGTGCTCGAGGAACTCCGCGGTGACCACGGCGCAGATCGTGTGGCTGCCGAGGTCCTCGGGCCCGGTTCGGCAGCAGCCGTCGCGGTAGAAGCCGGTGACCGGATCTTTGCCGCAGCTCTCGAGGCGACCGCCGAGCACATTGCGCTCCATCGACCGGGCAGTATCACCGATCGCGGGCGACACTAGACTGATCGCGTGAGCTTCTCCCGCGGGCTCGATCCCTCGCCGCGCAACATTACGGGTGCGCGCGCCCGTGTGGCCTTCGTCCACGAGGAGGTGCGGCTCGCGCCGTCGAGCCGACTGGCCACGGGAACGCTCGCCTGCCGGCGCTGTGATGTCCCGGTGTCGCCCGGCGACCGGCCGCTCTCGCTCTCCGATCGACTCAGCTGCCCGTTCTGCCTCCACCACGGTCCGGTGCGGGACTTCCTCTCGCTCGCCTCGCCGGCGCGGCCCGCGCGCGTCGCGGTGTGCGTCCGCCTGCCGAGCTGACGGCGCTACTTGGCCGCCGCGGCCGTGACCGGCTTGGCGATCGTGTTGACCGCCGTCAGTGCGCTCGACCCCGTGTCGAAGCGATTGAGGATCAGTCCGGCGACGCTGTCCACGCTGTAGCCCGCCGCCAGCCACAGCGTGAGGTCATGGCCTGAGCCGCCGACCCCGAGCACGCTCAGGCCGACGACGACGACGATCACCGGGAGATAGCTGAGCGCGAGCCCGACCCAGCGGAGCGTGAGCCAGGTGAGGAGGTCGTTCATGGCCAGGATCTGCACGCCGGCCTGGCCCTGCTTGATGTTCTCGACGACGAGGTGGGCCACGACGCCCGCCATCACGAGCAGGTACGGGCCGAGCAGCTTGTGCCAGGAGAACACGGCGGCGCCGCCGGGCTTGCGCACGACGCCCCACACCTGGACGGGGAAGCCGCTGCCGAAGACGCCGTGCAGAGCGCTGATCCCGATCAGCAGCCCAGCGGTGACGAAGAAGAACAGCACCGGTGACAGGTAGGTGAACAACCGGAACCACGGGTTGGGCGAGACCTTGTAGAGGAGTCCCTGCTTGACGTCGATCGCCCCGGCGAACTGGCCGTCGTTGGCGAGCGCGGTGATGATCGCCGCCCTCTCGCTGGGGCTCGCGATGAACGGAGCGAGGACGACGTTGATGTCGATCGCCTTGTTCGTCTCCATCTGCTTCAGCCGCTCGGCGAGCTCCACGCGAGCCTTGTCCTCGTCGGTGAGCACGGAGCAGTCGGTCACGATCGCGGTGAGGAGCGGACGCACGGTGTCGTCGATCTCCTGGGCGAGCTTGGCCACATCGACGCTCGGATCGGTCAGCTTCCCGGCGAGGCTCTGCCAGAGCACCGCGGCATCGGCGACCTCGTTGTGGATCAGCCACGCCTTCTTGAGCCGGAAGCCGGCCGACCACCCGTTCCGGCTGGCCACGGTGAGCGCGTCCGACAGGTGCCCGGCGCGTTCCGGCCAACCGCGGTCGCCCAGCTGCGTGAGCGCCTTCGTCATCGCGGCTTGTGTCTCGTCCGGCGCCGCCGCCTTGACGACGTCGAGGGCGCCGATCAGCCCCTCCGCGTCGGCCTGCGTCATGACGACGAGGTCACCGGCGGACAACCCTGCCCTTGTTGCGCCGTTCGCTGTACCCACGTTTCTGCCCCGCCGGGAATTTAATCTGCGGAGGCGGATCACGCAAGAGCGATCGAGCGAACCCGCCGCCCATCCCTCCACAAAGCTCGGCAAGGCTCCCCGCGGCGGGAGTCCCGGCCCGTCAGATCAGGGCCGAGCGGGGGGCCGCCAGGCCGGGGGACGCTCCGGATCGTGACCGGAGTGCTCGCGCCGCAACTCGGCCTCGATCTCACGCTTGGTGCGCTCCTCGTCGTCGTCGAAGCTGTCGAGCTGCCGCTGGAGCTCGCGCTCCTCGGCGGCCATCGAGGCCGTCTCGCGACGGATCGCGAACTCGGCCTGATTCTCCTCGTCGCGTAACCGCGCCCGTTCCTCTTCGCTGAGCATGACCCCATTGTGTGATGCCGGGGCCCCGCGGACATCCGGGGTTTCCCCCACGCGGCGCTCGTATCGCCCGCGGATCAGGTGTGCGGGAACCTGGGGGTCTGACGCTACCTCGGGGCGGTGTAGCTACCTGGACTGTCGGCCGTCGCGGTGAACTCCGCGGGCCGACGCGGCGAGGCCTGCGCGAGAGCGCGGCGGACGCCGTCGGCATCGAAGTCGGCGCCGTACACCGGCGTTCCGGGCTGTTGGCGCCAGGACTCGTCGAGTCCGCCGGCGTCGACCGGATCGAAGCCTAGCTCGTCGACGAGCTCGAGCACGATCGCCTTGGCGCGCTCGTCGTCGCCGGCGACCGGCAACGCGATCCGGCCCGGAGTGCCCTGCGGCTGGCCCTTTTCGCGCAGGTGCTGCGCGTAGATGTTGTTGAAGGTCTTGATCACCGGACGACGGAGCTGCTCAGCGACCCAGCGGCTCTCCGTCTGTCCGGTCTCGATGCCGTCGATCCGGCCGTCCCGGTGACGCGGGTAGTAGTTGCCGGTGTCGACGATCACGACGTCGTCGGGCACGCGGGCGAATAGGTCGGCGGGAAGGGCGGGGATCTTGCTCTCCGGGATCGTCACGACGACGAGGTCCTGGCCGTGTGCCGCCTCCTCGGCGCGGGCCGCGGTCGCGCCGGTGTCGGCGGCCACCTCGGCGAGCGTCTCGGCGCCACGGGAGTTGGCGATCGTCACCTCATGGCCGAGCTCGGTGAACCGCGTGGCGAGAGCCCCGCCGATGTTCCCTGCGCCGATGATGCCAATCTTCATGTCTGCTCCTTGCTCATTCGCTTGCTCATCAGCTACCCACCACGGGTCGGGGAACACCATCGCCGTGCTGAGCATCCGTGAGGTGCGCACGGCGCTGCCGCAGGACCGGGCCATTCTCGACGATCTCCACCGGCGCGCATCGTACGTCTGGGAGGAGGACCGCGCCCAGCTCGACGCGCATCCTGACGCGCTCGGGGTCGATCCTGCGGCCCTGAGCGCCGGGTACGTCCGCGTGGCGCTCGACGCCGGCGGGCGAATCGTCGGCTTCGCGACCGTGCGAGACGGCGCGGACGGCGTCGGTGAGCTCGAGGACCTGTTCGTCGCGCCGGAGGCGATGCGTCAGGGGGTAGGACGGCGACTGCTGACCGACGCGATCGACCGCGGCGAGGCGCGTGGACTGCGTGAGATCGCCGTCGTCGCTCACCCGCGCACGCTGCCGTTCTACACCCGGCTCGGGTTCATCGCGGGCGAAGCGACGCCGACCCGGTTCGGCCCGGCGCTCCGGCTCCGGCGCGCGCTCAGCCCCGACCCAATCGCCTAGCCCCCAGGGAAAGCGGGTAGGCCAGATGCGAGATCGATACCGAGGATTGGTGAGAATGAGCACGCAACCGATGACCAATGTCCCCACGCTGAAGCTGAACGACGGGCACGAGATCCCGCAGCTGGGCTTCGGCGTCTTCCAGATCCCGCCCGAGGAGACCGCGCAGGCAACCAGCCGCGCCCTCGAGGTCGGCTACCGGCACATCGACACCGCGGAGATGTACCGCAACGAGCGTGGCGTTGGCGAGGCCGTGCGCGCCTCCGGGCTCGACCGCGGTGAGCTGTTCGTCACCAGCAAGCTGAACAACGGCTACCACCGGCCCGACGACGCCCGCGAGGCATTCGCCCGGACGCTCGAGGAGCTCGGCTTCGACTATGTCGACCTGTTCCTCATCCACTGGCCGCTGCCGACGCTCTATGACGGTGACTTCGTCTCGACCTGGAAGGTCCTCGAGGAGTTCAAGCAAGACGGCCGGGCACGGTCGATTGGCGTGTCGAACTTCCAGGTGCCGCACCTCGAGCGGCTCGCAGCGGAGGCGACGGAGACCCCGGCGGTCAATCAGATCGAGCTCCATCCGTACTTCCTCAACGACGCGGTCCGCAGCTACGGCGAGGCCCACGGCATCGCCACCGAGGCATGGTCGCCGATCGCTCAGGGAGGGGTCCTCGATGACCCGGCGATCACGACGATCGCGGAACGGCTTGATCGCACGCCGGCTCAGGTTGTGCTGCGCTGGCACATCGAGCGGGGGAGCATCGTCTTCCCCAAGTCGACGACGCCGGCTCGGATCGAGGAGAACTTCCGGCTGTTCGACTTCAGCCTCGCGCCCGAGGACATCGAGACGATCGACGGCCTCGACCGGGGCGAGGACGGGCGGACCGGGCCCAACCCGGACAGCTTCGCCTACATCCCGGACTGACGGTGGCGGCGCACGGCCGGGCTGCACCCCCCGGCCGTGCCACCTCTCCGCGGCGGCGTGGCCATAACATGTCTTGACAGGCATATACCCGATAAGGCATATTTATTCGTGTGATCGCCTTCGAGGTCCTCGCCGAGCCCCATCGCCGCCACATCCTCGACCTGCTCAGGCAGGCGGAGTTACCCGTCGGCGGCCTCGTCGAGCGCCTCGACCTCAGCCAGCCGGCGGTCTCGAAGCATCTGCGCGTCCTGCGCGACGCCGGCCTCGTCGAGGCCCGTGTCGACGGACAGCGGCGCGTGTATCGCGTGCGCGCCGAGCCGCTGCGGGCGATCGACGAGTGGCTGGCGCCGTACCGCGGGATGTGGAACGCGAGCCTCGACCGGCTCGAGCGGCACCTCGACCTGACGGCCATCGAGCAACGACAGCGAGAAGGGAGCAGCTGATGTATGGAACGCTCGAGCAAGCACAGGACGGTCGCCACCGGCTGCGGTTCGTCCGCACCCTCGCGCACCCGATCGAGCGCGTGTGGGCGGCGATCAGCGAGCCCGAGCAGCTCGCGCTCTGGTTCCCGACGACGATCGAGGGCGAGCGCCGCGCCGGGGCGCCCCTGCGCTTCTCATTCCCCGGTGGTCAGGCCCCGCCGTTCGACGGCGAGCTGCTCGCCTACGAGCCACCGTCCGTGCTCGAGATCCAGTGGGGTCCGGACATCGTGCGGATCGAGCTGAGCGAGGTGGCGTCGGGGACCGAGCTCACGCTCCTCGACACGCTCGAGGAGCAGGGCAAGGCGGCCCGCGACGGCGCGGGCTGGCACACGTGTCTCGACGCACTCCAGGCGGCGCTCGTCGGCGACGCGGACGCTAGGACGCACGTGGACATCTGGCGCGAGGTGCACCCCGTCTACATCGAGCAGTTCGGGCCGGAGGCCGCGACGATCGGGCCTCCGGAGGGCTTCGAATAGGGAGCGTGCGCGTCCGCGGGGCGCGGCCGTGACATTGGTCCTTGACCCTCACGCGGCGTGATGGCGCAAGATGGTGCCGTGAGCAAGTACACGGTCGGCGAGGTCGCGCGAAGGTCAGGGGTGTCGGTGCGCGCCCTGCATCACTACGACGAGATCGGGCTGATGCATCCGAGCGAGCGGGGCGAGAACGGCTACCGCCTCTACACGGCGGACGACCTCGCGCAGCTCCGACGGATCCGGTTCTACCGCGAGCTCGACTTCGGGCTTGAGGAGATCGCGGAGATCCTCGCCGATCCAGAGACCGCCGCCGAGGACCACCTCCGGCGCCAGCACCAGCTGCTGCGCGCCCGACGGACCCGGGATGCCCGGCTGCTCGGGGCAATCGAACACGAGATGGAGGTGCACAAGATGGGCATGTCACTGACGCCGGAGGAACAGTTCGAGGTGTTCGGCACCGACAACCTGCCCGAGTACGCCGAGGAGGCTGAGCGCCGCTGGGGCGATAGCGACGCGTTCGGAGAGTCGCGCCGGCGGACGGCGACGTACACGAAGGCGGACTGGACGGCGATCCAGCGCGAGGCCGACGAGAACATCGCCGCGTTCGCGGCGGCGCTCGCCGCCGGGGAGCCGGCGACCGGTGCGGTGGCGATGGATCTCGCCGACGCTCACCGTCACCACATCTCCCGCTGGTTCTACGGCTGTTCGCCGGCGATGCATCGGGGCCTGGCCGAGCTCTACGTGTCCGATCCGCGCTTCGCCGCGACCTACGACGGCGTGACCGCGGGGCTCGCGGCGTACATCCACGACGTCATCCTCGCTGCCGCCGAGCGGGCGCAGCGAGGCGACTGAGCCGCCGGCGCGCCATCATCCGGGGATGAGCCTGAGGCCTCCCGCGTCGCTGCGCGTGCCCGCCGCGCTCGGTCGGCTCGCCCTGCGCCTCCCCGGCCGGGGGCTGCGCGAGGCCGACAATCTGCGGATCCTCGCTCGCGCGGGCCTGATCGGGCCGATGCGGCCGGACAAAGCGGTGCGGATCGCCGCGATCGGGGCGCGCTGGCGGGCCTCGCCCGCGACCGGCGTGCTCGTCGGAGCGATCCGGCATCCCGAGCGCTTGATGCTCGTCGACGAGCTCGGACCGCTCAGCTACGGGGAGGTCGACGCGCGCTCGAACGCGCTCGCCGCCGGTCTCGAGGCCACCGGCGTGCGGGCTGGGGACCGCGTCGGCGTCATGTGCCGTGACCACCGCGGCTTCGTCGAGAGCGTCCTCGCCGTGACCAAGCTCGGCGGCGACGTCCTGCTGCTCAACACCTCCTTCGCCGGTCCGCAGCTGAGCGAGGTCTGCGCGCGGGAGGACGCGGCGGCGCTCATCTACGACGAGGAGTTCGCCGAGCTCACCGCGGCGGCGCGCAGCGGCCGGCCGGGCGTCGTGGCCTGGCACGAGGGAGTCGTCCGCGACGGGACGCTCGCCGCCCTCGTCGCGAGCCACTCACCGAGCGGCGTTCGCGCGCCGGGACGCACCGGCCACGTCACGATCCTCACCTCCGGCACCACCGGCACGCCCAAGGGCGCGGCGCGCACCGCCGCGCCGCTCACCCTCGATCCTGCGGCCGCGCTGCTCGAGCGCATCCCGCTGCGCGAGGGAGACGTCATCCGAGCCGGCGCCCCCCTGTTCCACGCCTGGGGGTTCTCGAGCTTCATCCTCGGGATGGCGCTCGGCGCGACGCTCGTGCTCCGCCGTCGCTTCGATCCGCTCGAGTGCCTGGCCGACATCGAGGCTCACCGCTGCCGCGGGCTGGTGGTCGTGCCGGTCATGCTCCAGCGCATCCTCGCCCTGCCCACGGAGCAGCGTCGCCGATACGACACGAGCTCCCTGACCGCTGTGTGCTCGAGTGGCTCCGCTCTGCCCGGCGACCTCGCGCTGAGGTGGATGGACGCGTTCGGGGACAACCTCTACAACATGTACGGCTCGACCGAGGTGGCAACGGCGACGCTCGCGCGGCCCGCCGACATGCGACGCGCGCCGGGCACCGCCGGCGAGCCCGCTCGCGGATCGGTCGTCCGCCTCTACGACGACGAGGGCCGTCGGGTGGAGCGGGGCGGGACCGGCCGGATCTTCGTCGGCAACGCAATGCTGTTCGAGGGCTACACCGGCGGGGAGGGCAAGGACACGATCGACGGCCTGATGGCTACCGGCGACGTCGGGCGCTTCGACGCGGTGGGACGCCTGTTCGTGCTCGGCCGCGACGACGAGATGATCGTGTCCGGCGGTGAGAACGTCTATCCCAAGGAGGTCGAGGACGTGCTCGCCGGGCATCGGGCCGTGGCCGAGGCGGCGGCGATCGGCGTCGAGGACGAGGAGTTCGGCCAGCGGCTGCGTGCCTACGTCGTCCTGGCGCCCGGCGCCGAGGCCGCCGAGCAGGAGCTCAAGGACCACGTACGGGCCAACCTCGCGCGGTACAAGGTGCCGCGGGAGATCGTGTTCATCGACGAGCTGCCGCGCAACCCGACGGGCAAGATCCTCAAGCGCGACCTCTCGCGGGTCAGATGATCATCACGCGGTTGATCTCGACGAGCGAGGTCAACCCCTGACGAACCTTCTCGACCCCGTCCTCGAGCATCGTGCGCATGCCGGCGCGGATGGCGGCGGCCTGGATCTCGTCGGCGCCCCGTCGCTGGAGGATCAGCGTGCGGATCTCCTCGGTGACCGGCATGACCTCATAGAAGCCCGTCCGGCCGTGGTAGCCGGTGCCGTTGCAGCGGATGCAGCCGACCGGCTCGAACACGGTCGCGCCGCTGAGGCCGTTCTCGGCGAGCA
The DNA here is from genome assembly GCA_963755955.1 of uncultured Solirubrobacterales bacterium. Taxonomy (GTDB): domain Bacteria; phylum Actinomycetota; class Thermoleophilia; order Solirubrobacterales; family Solirubrobacteraceae; genus Palsa-465. The sequence goes on along the minus strand of CAVWLZ010000023.1, from coordinate 43,431 downwards.
CCGACTCGGGCAGCGAGGCCGGGCGCTTACACTGGTCGCACAGGATCCGCGCGAGCCGCTGGGCGACGACGCAGTCGATCGCCGCGGAGACCATGAACGGCTCGATCCCCATGTCGATCAGGCGGCTGACGGCGCTCGGCGCGTCGCGGGTGTGCAGGGTGCTGAGCACGAGGTGGCCGGTGAGCGCGGCCTGGACAGCGATCTCCGCGGTCTCACGGTCGCGGATCTCACCGACCATGATGACGTCGGGATCGGCGCGCAGGACCGAGCGCAGGCCGGCGGCGAACGACACGCCGGTCTTCGGGTTGACCTGCATCTGCTTGATGCCCGGGATCGTCGACTCGACCGGGTCCTCGATCGTGATGATGCTGCGCTCGCCGTCGTTGATCACGCCGAGCACGCTGTACAGGGTCGTCGATTTACCTGAGCCCGTGGGACCGGTCACGAGCACCGCGCCGTGCGGGCGCTGGGCTGCGTCGAGGAACCGCTCGCTCTCGCCGGGCGGCATCCCGAGGGAGGTGAGGTCGCGTACGACGACCCCGCTATCGAGGATCCGCATGACGACCCCCTCGCCGCGGACGAGCGGCAGGGTGACGACGCGGATGTCGACCCGCCGGCCGTCGACGGTGAGGGCGAGACGGCCGTCCTGCGCGATCCGCTTCTCGGCGATGTTGAGGCTGGACATGATCTTGATCCGGGAGATGACGCCGGGGGCCATCGAGCTGGTGATCGTCGCCGCTGGAGTCATCACGCCGTCGATCCGGTAGAGCACCTGCATCTCGCCGATCTCGGGATTGCAGTGGATGTCGGAGGCGCCGTGCTCGACGCCCTGAGCGATGATCGAGTGGACAAGCTTGATGATCGGGGCGTCGGGAGCCGCGCTGTCGAGGACGACCGCCTCGGGCTCCTCCTCCTCTTCGATCTCGGCGACGGTCTCGTCGAGCCGGTTGAGCTTGAGGATGAGCGCGGCGATGTCGTCGGCCGAGGCGGCCGCCGGGCGCATTTTCATCCCGGTGATCATCGACAGCTCGTCGATCGTGAGCACGTTGGCCGGGTCGGCCATGGCGAGCAGTACCGAGCGGTCGGCCAGGAATCCGACCGGCACGGCCTGGTAGCGGCGCGCCATCTCCGGCGGGATGAGAGTGACCGCGCCCATGTTGATCTCGAAGACCGAGAGGTCGACGAAGTCGACGCCGAAGCGCTCGGCGAGCGCGTGAGCAAGCTGGTCCTGACGCAGGGTTCCGTTGGCGACGAGGATCTGGCCGGTGGTGGCGCCGCTCTGACGCGAGGCGCTGACTGCGTCGTCGACGGTCTCACGCGAGGCGAGTCCGAGCTCGACGATGACGTCGCCGATCAGCTTGCGCGAGCGCCCGTGCTGAGCCGGCGGGGTGACCCCACGCGGGAGGTCGCGGGGCGGCTCGCCACGCACGGGCGAGCCGTTCTCGCCGCCGTCCTCGGCTGTCCGGGCGATCGCGGTCATCGTTGACCACATCGGCATCGTGGGGCGGAAGCTTGACCGCCGCCGCCGAGAAGGATCGTCCCGCTGCGCTACGGTCGCTGGGCGCCGATGGCGACACCGTCCGACCCGATCCCCTCGCCGCCGTCCGGCGGCCGCCCGAGGCCCACGTTCAGCGAGGTGGCGCTCGATCGCGGTGCCGGCGGGCGCGCCGACGCCGCTTGGCTCGACGATCGGCTGCACGCCCCGGACAGCCGCGCGGTCGCGCTCGCCGCGGACGGGGTGCTGCTCGAGGCGGGTGGCGACCGGCTGGCCCGGCTCCCGCTGCCTGAGCTCGCCGCTGATGCGCTCGACTCCGGGGCGGTCCTGTTGCTCGGCCTCGAGCAGGGCCGGGCGCTGTTCGCGCTCGATCTCGGTCGCGCGCCGGCGCCCGCGGGTCGCATCGTCGGACTGCGCGACGCCGGGGCGGTGCTGCCCGGGGCGGAGGCCGGGCTCGCCGCCTACGCGACCGCGCTCGTCAACTGGCACCGCCACCACCGCTTCTGTGCCAATTGCGGCGCCGCGACGGTCGTGCACGAGGGCGGGCAGGTCCGGCGCTGCCCAGTCTGCAAGACGTCGCACTTCCCGCGCACCGACCCCGTCGTGATCATGCTCGTCGAGAGCGAGCGAGGTTTGCTGCTCGGCCGCCGGCCGGGGTGGCCCGCGGGGCGCTATTCGCTGCTCGCCGGCTTCGTCGCGCCGGGCGAGACGGCCGAGGACGCCGTCGTACGCGAGGTTCGCGAGGAATCGGGGATCGAGGCCTACGCACCGCGCTTCGTCGCCTCGCAGCCGTGGCCGTTCCCCGCCTCGCTGATGCTCGGCTTCGAGGCCCGCGCCGACGGCGGCGACGCCGTCCCGCGGGACGGCGAGCTCGAGCACGTCGGTTGGTTCCCGTACGCGCGCGTGCGCGCCGCGCTCGCCGGCGAGGACGCCGACGGGCTCGTCATGCCCCCGTCGATCGCCATTGCCCGGTTCATCATCGAGCGCCGGCTCCGGCGCGACCAGGCAGCCGTCAGGCGCAGTTGATGCCGATCAGGTGCAGCAGCCAGCCCGACGGTCCGCGGGCGAGGTTGACTGTGCCCGCGCAGTGCTGGGTGCCGTTGTCCCGCACCGAGGTCGTCCGCACGGCGACGGTGGCCGCCGTGGCCGACTGACTCACCACGCGCGTACTGTCGAAGGTGATCGAGCGATCACCGGCCTGACCGGCCTCGAAGCTGCTGTACCCGCCGAGCTGCGCCCGGAAGGTGGGATCGGCGAGCGCCCAGGCGGCAGCGTAGTGGTGGCTGGCGGCGAACCCGTAGAACCACTCGATCGCCGACACCGGGCTGCCGGCGCTCGTCGCGGGCGCGGCGGGCGTCGTCCGGGCCGCAGGCGCCGTCGCCGTGGTCGAGCTCGCGGCCGAGCTCGTCGCGCTCGGCGTCGAGCTCGCGCTCGACGTGGCGCTCGTCTGGGCCCGGGTCGTGGCCGGCGGGTTGTCATGCGTGCGCGCCGGCGACGGCCGGTGAGCGTGGGTGCTCGACCCCGATGCGCTGCGGCCACCGCCTGAGGAGGCGACGATCGCAGCGAGCGCGCCGGCGAGCAGGACGAGCGCGAGCAGCAACGCGAGCAGCGGCCCCCGGCGGCTCTCGGGCCGGGCACCGGGAGCAGGGCTGCGTGGCGGACGTGTCGGGGGACGGGTCGCGGTGGGCGCCGCCGTCAGCGCGGCCGGCGCGGCCACGGCGGCTGCCGCTGCCGCCGGACGGGCGCCGGCGCCGCGAGCCCGGCCCTCGAGTCCGGAGCGCAGGCGGGCGACGAGGGCGGAGGCGGGCAGCGGACGACGAGCAGGATCGCGCGACATCGCCGCGGCCAGCGCCTCGGCCGCGCGGGTCGGTGCCTGCGGCCAGGCCCGGCGTAGGTCGGGAGGTGGCTGGCTGGCGATCGCGTAGGCAAGGGCGACCGGGTTGTCCTCGTTGCGGGCCCGCTCGCCGGCGAGGATCTCGTAGGCGACCGCCCCGAGCGCGTAGACGTCGACCGCCGGTGTCGCGGGTGCGGCCTCGAGCTGCTCGGGTGCCATGTAGCTGAAGGTGCCCATTACCGCCCCCGCCGTCGTGATCCGGGTGCGGTCGACCGAGGAGGCGATGCCGAGGTCGGCGAGCTTGACCGCGCCGTCGACCCCGAGCAGGATGTTGGCCGGCTTGACGTCGCGGTGGACGATGCCCTGTCCGTGGATCGCGTCGAGCGCCGCGGCCACGCCATCGAGGATCGGCAGCGCGGCGGCCGGGGCCAGCCGCTGCCCCCCGGCGAGCGCGTCGCGCAGCGTCTGCCCCTCCACGTACTCCATCACGATCACGTGCTCGCCGTCGGCGGTCTCGATCACGTCGTAGACGGAGACGAGGTTCGGATGACTGACCGAGGCGCCGATCAACGCCTCGCGGCGCAGGCGCGAGGGGCCGCGGTCGTCGGCGCTCGCGTGCATCCACTTGAGCGCGACCCGCCGGCCGAGCACGGTGTCCTCGGCGAGCACGACGCTCGCCATGCCGCCAGAGCCAAGCGGGGCGATAGTGCGATATCGCTCAAGATGGGTGGTTGCCGACACCAGACGTGGCTTACCCAGCTTGGTCGTCCGCCATGCCCCGAGATAAGGTGGGCTTTACGTACGCCCGTGTAACATCGCCGCCGGTCAGCTGGCACGTGGTGCCGCCCTCCAACGGCCCAGGACGTTCGGACTCGGCCTCGAACATCTAAGCGCCGCGCTCGACCGCTGCAACCACCCACTCAGTACACGTACGTCCATGCCGCCCGCTGAAGCGTTCCGAGCCCCGACCGCCACCCCGGCCCCCGAGGTGAGCCGTCCGCGGCTCGCCATTCCCGATTCGCTGCGGATCGACCACCTGCGCCGGTTGCGCTGGCTCGACGCCGCCTTCGTCTCAGTGCTCGTGCTCGTCTCGCTCGGGCTGCGCGTCCGGAGTCTCGACTTCCACTACTGGGTCGACGAGGGCATCGCCGTGGGCATCGCGTCCCACCCCCTCTCCCACATTCCCTCGCTTCTGCGCCAGGACGGCTCACCGCCGCTGTACTACCTGCTGCTGCACGTGTGGATGGCCTGGCGGGGCAAGACCGAGGTCGCCACCCACGAGCTCTCTCTCATCTTCGCCCTGCTGACGATCCCCGTCGCCTACTGGGCCGCCAAGAGCCTGTTCGGCCGCCGGGCTGGGCTGATGGCCGCCGTGCTCGCTGCGCTCGCGCCGTACCTGACCGTGTACGCGCAGGAGACGCGCATGTACGCGATGGTCGCGCTCCTGTCGCTGTTTGTGGCCGGATCCTTCACCCAGGCCTACGTTTTGGGCCGCCGGCGCTACATCCCCGTGTTCGGCGTCTCGCTCGCGCTGTCGCTGTACTCGCATAACTGGGCCCTGTTCCTCGGCCTCGCATGCGGGATCGCGTTCCTCGTCTGCGTGTACGAGTTCCCCGACCGCCGCCGAGCCCTGGTGCGTGACGGAGTGCTCGGCTTCGGCCTCGCCGTGCTCCTCTTCCTGCCGTGGGTTCCGACGCTCATCTACCAGGCCCAGCACACCGGCGCCCCGTGGGATCTACCGCCGATCCTGTGGTCGCTCACCGAGAGCCTCTACGTGCTCGTCGGCGGACGCGGCGCCGCGGTCGCGCTTCTGTTCGGCGGCGGGGCCGGGCTGCTCGCGGTGTGGCGGTACTCGGGTGAGCGCGAGCGACGCGTCTTCCAGGCCGGTGTCGCGCTCGCCGTCATCGGCCTCGGCACGCTCCTGATCGCCTGGGCCTACTCGAAGATCTCGCCCGCCTGGGCGTTCCGCTACCTCGCGGTCATCGTCGGGCCGATGCTGCTGCTGTTCGCCCTCGGCCTCGCGCGGGGCGGGCGGATGGCGGTGTTCGCGATCGTTCTCTGCTCGTGCTTCTGGATCCTCGATCCGCCCCCGAGCTCGGTCAACTACAAGAGCAACGTCGCCGCCGCCGTCGGCCGGGTTCGCGCCCACATCCCGGCGAGCGCGGTCGTCGTCTCCACCCAGCCCGAGCAGGTGCCGACGATCTCCTACTACCTCCCGCACGTCAGGCACTTCGTCACGCCGATCGGCCGGGTGCCCGACGCGCACGTCGTCGATTGGCGCGGAGCGCTCAGCAAGCTCGAGAAGGCGTCCGTGTCACGCACGCTGATGCCGCTCGTGCGCTCGCTGCCGCCCGGCCGGCGGCTCGTCATCGTCGTGCCCACCAACCTGCCCGACGCTCCGCTCTATCTGAAGATCATCGGGCGGATGAGCAAGACGTGGCCGGCTGCGCTCGAGCGAGATCCGCAGCTCAAGTACATCGCCTCGAGCGAGCTGCACTCCGCCTCGGCCGGGGTGCCGGTGCGGGTCACCGTCTTCGAGCGTCGCTGACGCTGACCGACCTCGCGGTCAGCTCGTCCGCACCGTGGGACCGATCCGCTCCCGCGCGACGAGGTCGAAGTAGAGCACCGCGGTGCCCAGAGCGGAGAACGAGCGTGACAGGGTGACGATCGCGATCACCACGATGACCTGCACGACATGACCGGCTCCGGACGCGGCCGTCTCGGCGGCATACAGGAGCACGGCGTTGATCACGGTGAGCACGGCGACGACGGCGAAGACGTGCAGGAACTGCCCGCGGGTGAGCTGGAGACTGCGGCGCAGCGCCCCCGGCCAGTCGGTCCGCTCGGTGGCGGCGGTCTGGGCGACAACGGCCCAACGGACGGTAAGGATGATGCCCGGGATGACGAACGCGAGCACCCCGAGGAAGATCCCGATCCCGGCGATGATCTGCGCGGCGGCGACGACCGGCAGCACGACGAGCCCACGACGCAGCACGCCGGGGAACGTCGGCCGTTCACCCTGACCCGCCATACGCACGGCGTGGACGATGAGCGCAGAGATGAACGGGCCGATGAGGGCGAGGTCGACGAGGGTGAGAATGAGGGCGGTGGTCGTCGACGTCTTGCCGGTGAGCGTGCTCGTGTTCGTGATCGCGAGGACAATCAGCTCATACGGCGCCACGACGATCAGGCTCAGGGCTGCGAACAGCAACGGATGCCGGGCATAGAGCCGCAGCGAGGTGGCGAGCACCTCCCCGACGGAGCGTGGCCGGTCAAGATCCGGGGAATCGGAGTGATCAACCGCCACGGCGTCCGTCCATCGTGGCCGCGCAGTCTCGCAGCTTCCCGGGCCGAACCGAGCCGGGCCGCGTAGTCCGGTGCGCTCGCTCGTCACTCCACCGCGCCGCCACGCGCTCGTCGTCGTCGCGATCGCGGTGACGATGGCCTCGCTGTTCGCCATCTCCTACAGCCTTGCGCTCGGCCGTCCGACGCCCCACCACGTGCCGGCCGGGATCGTCGGCGAGACCGCCGCCGACGCCGACCTCGTGCCCGCGCTCGAGCGCGCCACCTCCCAGGGCCTCGCCTTCCGGGCGTACGGGTCGTTGGGCGCGCTCGAGCGCGCGATGGCCGAGCAGCACGTCTTCGCCGGCCTCGATCTCACCGGCCCGCGCCCTCGGCTGCTCCTCGCCAGCGCCGCGGGCGTCTCGGTCGCCCGCGTACTCGAGCAGGCCGCCAACCGGGTCAACGAGCATCGCCAGCCGGTCATCGCGGTCGTCGACCTGCATCCGCTCCCCCACAGCGATCCACAGGGACTCGTGTCGTTCTACATGACCCTCGCCGCGACGCTGCTCGGCTTCGTCACGGTCTTTCAGCTGCGGGCGAACGCCCGCGACCTGCGCCTCGGCGAGTGGCTGGCCGCGATCGCCGGCCTCGCCGTCGTGGGCGGCTTGGTCCTCGCGCTCGTCGCCGGCAACGTGATCGGCGCGCTCCAGGGGTCGTTCGGCGAGATCTGGGCGGTGCTGTCGGCCGAGGTGGCCGTCGCCGCCCTGTTCAACGCGGCGATGCTTGTGCTCATCGGCCGCTGGGCGTTCATACCGACCTGGGGTCTGCTCGTCGTGCTCGGCAACGCATCGTGCGGCGGTGCGGTCGCCCAGCCTCTGTTGCCGAGCTTCTACCGCTTCGTCGGTCGTGTCCTGCCCAACGGGGCGACGGTCCAGATCCTCCGCAGCGCCGCCTACTTCCCCAGCGCCCAGCACCTCGAGCCGGTGCTCGTGCTCGCCATCTGGCTGGTTGGTGCGCTGGCGCTCCTTCTCCTGAGCGCCCATCGCCTGCGGCGTACCCCGGGGTGGTGAGACCCGCCGTCCGACCGCGCAGGCATATGCTTTATCCGCGAGGGCGAGGCAGTCGACCACAAGGAGGAGACGGATGGCCAATCTGACCGGAAACTCAACCGCGGAGATCAACGCTCCGATCGAACAGGTGTGGGCCGTCGTGGAGGACGTCGAGAGCGCCCCGCAGTGGCAAGGTGGGCTGAAGGCGCTCACCGCCATCGAGCGCGACGACGAGGGCCACGCCGTGCTGTGCGCGTCGGAGTCCGACGCGAAGGTCCGCACGATCAAGTCGACCGTTCGCTTCACCTACGACGGGCCGACTCGGCTGAGCTGGTCCCAGGAGAAGGGCGAGATGAAGTCGGCCGACGGAAGCTGGCAGCTCGAGGACCTCGGCAACGGGAGCACACGGGCGACGTACGCGCTCGACGTCGACATGGGCCGCATGCTCAGCATGGTCATCCGCGGTCCGCTCGTCGACCTCCTCCGGGGGATGCTCGTGGGCGCTCGCGCCGGCGAGCTGAAGAAGCGCATCGAGGGCAGCTGAGTCGGCACCCGGTCGTGCGCGCGCGTTGAAAGCGGGCGCCGCGGGTAGCGCCGAACCATGCCCACGCCACCCGTTCCCGCCGCCGCCCCGCAGCTCGAGGTCCCCCAGCCGGTCGACCCGGCCACTCCCGTCGTGCCCGACGCACCGGTGAGCCCGGCGGTCCCTGACCCAGGCACCCCGGCCGCGCCGGAAGAGCCGGCGACGGTTCCCACGCCCCAGGAGGCGCCGACGCCGGTCGTCCCCGAGCCGGGGCCCGACGAGGGCTGAGCGGCCGCCCGAGTAGTCAGTCAGGGCGCCTCAGCGCGCCCGCTCGGCGTCGATCACCCCGGCGACCTGCCGCGCGTGGCCCTGCGGCAGCAGATGACCGGCCGACTCGATCTCGATGACCTCGGCATGCGGGATCCGGGTGGCGAGCCGCCATGCCGATCGCGGCGGTACGACGAGGTCCTCGCTGCCGATCATGATGACCGTCGGCGCGACGATGCGGTCGAGGTGTCGCTCGAGCTCGGGCAGCTCCGTGACGAGGGACCGCTGCTCGGCGCTGAACGCCCGCCAGGCCGACGGACGCCGGAGCGCATCGCCGGTCCGCGCGAGGTGGCGCTCGTCGAGCCCGAACCGATCTGCGATCCGGCGGCGGAGCAGGCCCGGCCATAGCGCCCAGCCGGAACCGGCGAGGACCGCCGCACTCGCCGCCGGTCCCGCGACCCGCGCGGCCAGGAGGTAGTCGAGCGGGAGCAGCGAGGCTTGGTTGGCGGCGGGGGCAAGGAGGACGAGCGCGCTGACTCGCTCCGAATGCTCGAGGGCGATCCGGCAGGCGATGGCGGCGCCGTAGCTGTGTCCGACGACGACCGCGCGCTCGATGCCGTGCCGGTCGAGCGCGTCGAGCGCCGCCCGAACGTTCCCGTCGATGTCGGTGGCCGCGCTGCCGCCGTTCCAGCCCGGGCGATCGATGGCGATGACCCCGGTCGGATCCGCGAGGGCCGCAATCACCCGATCCCAGTCGCGGGCGCCGCCCGGCTGGCCGTGGAGCAGCAGAACTGGCGTCGTCGACGTGGACACCGCGGTTGCGCCGGCGGGGCTCTAGCGCCCTGGGGGGCCGCTGGTCGGCCCGTCGCCGCCCGGCTGCCCGTCGCGTCCGACGTATCCGTCCTTGCCGCCGGCGACGACGACGATCGCCTCTCCGTCGCCGACGTTGCGCATGCCGCGGTGCGTGCTCGGGGCGACGCGCACGAGCCCGCCTGGCCCGAGGCGGTGGGTCGTGCCGTCACCGAGGCGGAACTCGACCTCGCCCTGGTGGACGAAGTACGTCTCCTCCTGCTCGTCGTGATAGTGCACCCCGGTCGAGTACCCGGCGGGCAGGACGATCGCGTTGATCCCGAATGCGGTCACCCCGAGCTCGCGTCGGATCTTGCGAAAGCCGGGGCCCTGACCGAGCTGATCGAGGCTGGAAACGGCATATCCATCTGCTGCGCCCATCGCGCGAATCGTATTGGCCCGCCGCAAAGGTTGCCGCAAGCCTGGTTTCACCTGAGCTCGGGAGAGCGCTCGCTGGTCACGCACGCCCTTTTGCGAACGCCACCTAGACTCTTGACCGTGACCTCCGCGCAGCTCTCTGAGGCGCTCGCGCCGTTCCGTTCGAGCCCCGCCCGGACCGCCGTTCTGCTCGACATCGACGGCACGCTCGCCCCGATCGTCAACATCGCCTCTGACGCGACCGTGCCCGAGCCGACCCGGAAGCTGCTGATTGAGGTCTCGCGCCGTTACGGCGTCGTCGCCTGTGTGAGCGGCCGGCGTGCCTCCGAGGCCCGAGCGATGGTCTCGATCGGCACGATCTCCTATCTGGGCTCTCACGGTGCCGAGATCCTCCGCGCCGGCTGGACCGAGGCCGTGCTCGACCCATCGCTCGAGGATTGGGCGCGCCGGATCCAGGACTTCGGCCGCGAGGCCGACAGCTCTGATCTGCGCCGGCGCCGGGTCCGGCTCGAGGACAAGGGAGCGATCGTCGCCTTCCACTGGCGCGGCGCCCCCGACGAGGAGGCGGCCCGATCGGCGATCGACGCGGTGGCCACCCGTGCCGAGGCAGCGGGCCTGCGCACGCACTGGGGCCGGAAGGTGCTCGAGGTCCGGCCACCGGTTCGGATCGACAAGGGCGCCGGCATCGCCACGCTGCTCGCCGACGTCGACGTCGACTCGGCGCTCTACGTCGGCGACGACATGACTGATATCGATGCGTTCCGAATGCTCACGCAGCTCAGCGAAGAGGGCAAGCTCGAGCGCGTGCTGCGCGTCGGAGTGCGCTCCGAGGACGGGCCGAGGGAGATCGCAGAGGAGGCCGACGTCGTCGTCGAGGGGACCGCGGGCGTGCACGAGCTGCTGCGGATGCTGATCGCCGAGTAGATGCGGTTCTCAGACTTCCTGCGGACGACCGTGCTGATCAGCGCCGCGGCGGCGACCGCGCTCGGGGCCGTCACCCTCGCCGGTGCCAACGGGCTCGGTGACGATCTCGTCCTCCCGCTCGGGGCCGGGTGGTGGGTGATCGCCGCGATCGTCGGGGTGTGGCTCGGACGACGGCCCTCGACGTCAACGCAGATCGCCTCGCTGCTCGCCAGCGCGCGGATGCAGCCGACACTGCCCGAGCTCAACCCCGGGCGCACGGTGCTCAACCGCCTGTGGCCGCTGCTCGTCTCGACGATCGGTGCGGGCGCGCTCGCGTTCGTGCTGCCCCAGGTGCCCGCCGTGGCCACCGGCTTCGCGATCATCTGGGCGCTGGCGTGGCGCCGCCAGGCGTCCGCGGTCACCGCGATCGAGGAGCGCGACGGTGCGCGCTTCTATATCGAGCGCACGTCGCCCTTCACGCCGATCAAGCTCGTGCGCACGCCGGGCTTTCGCTCGAACCTGTTCGAGCTCAACGGCGCCTCGCGTCCGCGGGGCGCTCAGCCGCGGGCCTGAGCGGCGTGAGCGCGGTCGACGTCCTCGTCGTCTCGGTCGACAGCACCGGGGGGTGGCGGATCGCCGTCGGTGAGCTGATCGCGGCGCTCAGGCGATCGGGCGCGAGCGTCGAGCCCGTGCACGCCGGCCCGGTACCGCAGGTGCGGACGTTCATGCTCACCGACTACGTCCAGGCCCGGGCGGCGCGCCGGGCGGTCGTCGAGGCGCTCGGACACCACGAGCCGCGCGCGATCATCTACTGCTCGATCACCGCCGCGTTGCTCGCTCCGCGCCCGGGCGCGATCTGGCTCGACGCGATCGCGGCCGAGAACCGTCCCGGCCGCCACGGGGTCTGGCAGCGGGCGGCCGAGCGCCGCCGGTTGCGGGCAACGCCGCTCGTACTCGCGATGAGCGAGCACTCCCTTGACCCGTTGCCGCCGCCGCGGCCGCCGACCGTGGTCGTGCCTGTGCCGGTCGAGCCCTCGGCGGACGAGTCCGCGCCCTCGGGCGAGCGCGACATCCTCGCCCTCGCCTACGCGGGCGATCCGGCCAAGCGTCGTCTCGACTACATCCTCGAGCAGTGGGCGCGGGCGCGCCGCTCCGGCGAGACGCTGGTCGTCGCCGGTACCGATGGTCCCGGGCCGGTCGAGGGGGTGCGGTTCACCGGTCGCCTCGACCCCGAGGCCTACCGAGGGCTGCTGCGGCGCGCACGGGTGTTCGTCGCGGCGCCCCGGCGCGAGGATTACGGCATCGCCGCCCTCGAGGCGCTCGCCGACGGCTGCCTGCTCGTCGGCACTCCGGCGCCGGGACCGTACCCGGCGCTCGCGCTCGGCCGGCGGCTCGACGGGCGCCTCGTCGACGACGATCTCGCCACCGCGATCCGGGCCGGACTCGACCGTCCGGAGGATGATTACCCGGCGCGCGCACTCACGATGCTCACCCCGTTCCGCCGCGCGCACGTCGATCAGACGGTCCGCGAGCAGGTGCTTCCGACGCTCCTTGCGGGATGATGGGGGTCCGACCGGTGCTTCTCCAGGCCTACATTCCGAGCCCGTCCTCGAACGGGATCACCGTCGGGCCGTTCTTCTTTCATGCCTACGGCCTTGCGTACGTGGTCGCGGTGCTCGCCGCGATCGTCGTCACCCGCTGGCAGTGGAAGGATGACGGCGGTGATCCCGCGCTTCCCGGCGAGGTCGCCATCTGGGCGTTTCCCGCCGGCCTCATCGGCGGGCGCATCTACTTTCTCATCACGACGCCGAGTCAGATCCCGCCGCACTGGTGGGGGCCGTTCGCCATCTGGAAGGGCGGCCTCGGGATCTGGGGCGGGATCGCCGCCGGGGTGGCCGTCGGTGTCTGGGTCCTGCATCGCCGGCTCGACCACGCCTCGATCCTGCGGTTCATGGACGCCGCCGCCCCCGGCCTGCTCGTCGCCCAGGCCATCGGGCGAATCGGCAACTACTTCAACCAGGAGCTGTTCGGCAAGCCGACGACGCTGCCCTGGGGGCTCGAGATCGACCCGGCCCACCGGCCGCCGGGCTACGAGGCCTACGCGACCTTCCAGCCCACCTTCCTCTACGAGATGATCTGGAACCTCTCGCTCGCCGCCGTGCTCATCTGGCTGTTCCGCCGGCGCAGCGTCCGAGCGCCGGGCCTGTTCGCCCTCTACGTCGCCGGCTACTCGGCCTTTCGCATGTTCGAGGAGAGCCTGCGCATCGACTACTCCAACCACATCCTCGGGATGCGGCTCAACTTCTGGGTCGCGCTGCTGCTGTGCGTCGGCGGCCTGGTGTCGTTCGTGGCCATCCAGCGTGGCTGGAGCCTGCGGGGCCGGTCAGTGGCGGCCGTAGGTTCCGATCAGCGTCGCGATTCCCAGCGCTGAGGTCTGGAGCTGGTCAGGGGAGAAGCCGGGCGCCAGCCCGGAGGGCGCCGCGAGTGCGCTCAGCGAGATCACGTAGTGATGCGTCGAGCCCTGCGGCGGGCAGGGACCGCGGTAACCGAGTGTGCCGAAGCTGTTGCGGCCGGGGATGACCATTCCAGACACTCCACCCGCCCCGAAGCCGGTCGTGGTCGGGTCGATTCCGGCCACCGCCCAGTGCACGAAGTTGCCGCCGGGCGCGTCGGGGTCCCGCATGACCAGCACGAGCTCCTTGGTTCCGGGCGGCACCCCGCTCCAGGTGAGCGGCAGCGAGGTCTCGGTGCCGTCGCAGGTGTAGTCCGACGGGATCGTGCCCCCGGCGCCGAAGGCGGGGCTGGACAGCCTGAATCCGCTGGCCAGGTGGGCGCTCAACGATGTGGCGGTGCTCGCGCTCGTCGTGGAGCTCGTCGTGCTCGTGGCGGCAGCCGTCGCCGTCGTGCTCGTCGTGGTGGCGATCGGCGTTGTCGTACTGCTCGTGGTGGCGGTCGGCGTCGCTGTCGACGTCGAGCTCGTCGTCGTCGCCGCCGGGCTCGGGGTGCTCACCGTCCCGCCGTCGCTGCCGCAGCCGGCGATGACGAGCGCGGCCACGATCACCGCGAGCATCGCGGCGGCGGGTGCCGCCGGCCACCGTCCCCGGCGAGACCTCATGCCGCGGTCCGGCTCCGCTTGCGCAGGGCGGCGAAGTCGGCCCAGCTCCGCGTGTTGGCGACGTCGGCCGCCGCCAGCCACGCGCGCCGGGCCGTCGCCACCCCGTACCGCGCGACGGCGAAACCACCCACGCGGTGGGCGTCGCAGTTGATGATGATCGGGACTCCCGCCGCGGCAGCGGCGCGAGCATGGACCTCGTTGAGGTCCCGGCGGTCAGGGCTGGCGTTGATCTCGAGCATGGTGCCGCACCGCGCGGCGGCAGCGACGACCGCGTCGGCATCGAACGCGTATGGGGCGCGGCGCTCGATCTTGCGGCCCGAGAGGTGGCCGACAGCGTCGACGAACGGGTTCTCGATCGCGCTGATGATGCGCGCGGTCATCGCGTCGGAGGCCATCCGGAACGACGAGTGGACACTGGCGATGACCCAGTCGAGCTCGGCGAGCACCTCGTCCTCGTAGTCGAGCGAGCCGTCGGGCAGGATGTTGACCTCCGAGCCGGCGAGGAGGGTGAGTCCCTCGATCTCGGTCGCGCGGATCTGGGCGACGTGCTCGCGCAGCCGGGCCGGCGAGAGGTCATCGCCGAAGCCGAAGCTCGCCGAGTGGTCGGTGACGGCCAGGTACTCGTATCCGGCCTCGCGCGCCGCTTGGGCCATCTCGGCGATCGAGGCCGTGCCGTCGGAGGCGGTCGTGTGGCAGTGGAGGTCGCCGCGCAGGTCGTTTTGGACGATGAGCCGCGGGAGCGTGCCATTCGCCGCCGCCTCGAGCTCCCCGCGGTTCTCCCGCAGCTCCGGCTCGATGTACTCGAGACCGAGCAGCCCGTAGACCTCGGCCTCGGTCGCGCAGCGGTGGGTGACGCCGGTGGCGTCGTCGAGCACGCCGTACTCGGACACGTGCAGGCCACGGCGGACGGCGGCGTCACGGAGAGCCATGTTGTGCTCCTTGGAGCCGGTGAAGTGCTGGAGCAGGTTGCCGAACTGGTCGGGGGCGACGATCTTGACGTCGACCTGCAGGCCGGTGTGGGTTCGCATCCGCACTCCGGCCTCGCTCGGCGTGCCGGCGCGCTCGACGAGCTCGAGCTCGGCCGCCGCGTGGGCGAGGGCGGCGGGGTCGCTCGCCGTCGCGATGATGTCGAGGTCCTTGACGCTGTCGGCCATGCGTCTCGCCGAGCCGGCGAGCTCGACCCGTTCGGCAGCCGGGTGGGCGCGGAGCGCGGCGAGCAGCGCCTCGCCGACGGTGAGCGCGCGGTCGAGCACGACGCGGGTGCGCGGAGCCCCGGCCCCCGCGGCGCCGGCCGCGGCGAGTAGGCTCTCCTCCGCCTTGGGCCCGAACCCCTTCAGTGTCCGGATCCGCTGCTCCTCGGCCGCCGTGCGCAGTGCTTGGAGCGAATCGATCCCGAGCTCCTCGAACAGCTTGCGCGCTCGCTTGGGGCCGAGGCCCGGGAGGTGGGTCAGGTCGAGCAGCCCGGGCGGGAACTTGGCCCGCAGGCGCGCTGCCGCGGGGATGACGCCGTCGTCGGCGAGCGCGAGCACCTTCTCCTGAATCGTCGCCCCGATCCCCGGCAGCTCGGTCGCCCGGCCCTCACGCGCGAGCGCGGACACCGACACGGGCGCCTCACGCACCGCCTTGGCAGCGTTCCGGTAGGCGACGATGCGGTGGACGATCGCCCCGTCGAGCTCGTAGAGGTCGCCGAGCTCGTCGAGCGCGGCGGCGATTTCGCTGTTGGTCGGGTCGGCCATCGATTTCGTAGGCTAGTGCTGTCGCCGCGGGGCGTCGCCGCCGTCGCGAGCGGGCCTCGACCCGGACCGCGCTATACTTTTTGAAGTAATCACGAACCGCCCAAGGAGCCAGAATGGCAGGCACCGTTTCAGAGGTCACCGACAACAACTTCCAGGCCGAGGTCATCGAGTCCGACGTCCCCGTCCTCGTCGACTTCTGGGCGCCGTGGTGCGGTCCCTGCCGGATGGTTGCGCCGGTCGTTGAGGAGATCGCCCAGGAGCGCGCCGAAGCGCTCAAGGTGGTCAAGCTCAACATCGACGAGAACCAGCAGACCGCGATGGCGTTCAACGTCATGTCGATCCCGACGCTGATCCTGTTCCGTCACGGCCAGCCGGCCAAGACCGTCATCGGTGCGTACCCGAAGAAGCGCCTCGAAGCCGAGCTCGAGCCGGCGCTTGCCTAGCCCGGGCTAGCGTCCGCCCAGCGCAACTCCGATTCGGAGCGTGAGCCCGTCGATCGCGACGGGCTCGACGCCGATCAAAGACTCGTAGCCGACCTCGACCGCGAGCGTCTCGGCCGCGATGTAAGCCTCGTGGGTCCGCGCCGCGGCGCGCAGCGGGTCATCGCCGTCGAGCGTGAGCACGATGCGGTCGGTGACCTGCAGGCCCGCGTCCTGGCGCGCCATCTGTACGGCCCGGACGACGTCGCGCGCCCACCCCTCGGCGCGCAGCTCTTCGTCGATCCCGAGCTCGAGCGCAACCGCGTGTGAGCCCTCACGCTCGACCTGATATCCCTCGAGCGGCCTCATCGAGATGAGCAGGTCCTCGCCGGCGAGCTGGTGGTCCTGGCCGTCGATGGAGATGACGATGAGCTCGCCGTCGCGCAGCGCCTGGGCGACGTGCGCCGGATCGAGGCCGGCGACGGCGGCGGCGACGAGCGGCATCCGCTTGCCGAACCGCGGCCCGAGCGCCCGGTAGTTGGGCTTGACCTCGACCTCGCCGAGCTCGTCGGCGTCGGAGACGAAGCGGAGCGCCTTGACGTTGAGCTCCTCGCGGACGATCTCGGCCATCCGCTCGATCGCCTCGCGCTCGCTGCCGATGGCCACGACGACGGCGGCGCGCAGCGGCTGGCGCACCTTGAGCTTCGCCTGCCCGCGGGCGGCGAGACCGAGCCGCACCGTCTCCCGGGCGACCGCCATCGCGTCCTCGAGCCCGTGATCGCGCGCCCCGGCAAGCGGGAAGTCGCAGAGATGGACGCTCGGCTCGCGCCCGTCGAGGTTGTCGTAGATCTCGTCGGCGACGAACGGTACGAACGGGGCGAGCAGCTTCGCCGTCGTGACCAGGCAACCGCGCAAGGTCGCGAAGGCGGTTGGGTCGCCGTCCCAGAAGCGCCGGCGGGAGCGGCGCACGTACCAGTTGGAGAGCTCATCGAGGTACTCGGCGATCGCGCGGCCGGCGCCGGTGGCGTCGAACTCGTCGAGCCGCTCGATCACGATCTCGGTGGTTGCGTGCAGCCGCGAGATCACCCAGCGATCGAGCTCGCCCGGCTCTCCCGCGGGGGTCGTCCGCGCGACGTCGTTGGCGTTGGCGTAGAGGACGTAGAAGCTGTAGGTGTTCCACAGCTGGAGCAGGAACTGGCGCACCGCCTCGCCGATCGTCTCCAGCGAGAAGCGATAGCCATCCCACGGGTGCTTGGAGGTGAAGAAGTACCAGCGCAGCGCGTCGGCCCCGTAGCGATTGATGACGTCCCACGGCGCGACGACGTTGCCGAGAGACTTCGACATCTTGCGTCCCTGCTCGTCGAGGATCAGGCCGAGGCACAGGACGTTCCGATACGACGACTGGTCGAACAGCAGCGTCGAGACGGCGAGCAGCGAGTAGAACCAGCCGCGGGTCTGATCGAGCGCCTCGCAGATGAAGTCGGCCGGGAACCGGTGCTCGAAATGCTCGAGGTTGTGATGCGGCGCGTGGAACTGCGCGAACGGCATCGAGCCCGAGTCGAACCACACGTCGATGACCTCGGGGACGCGGTGCATCGGCTGACCACATTCGGTGCAGTCGAACTCGACGTCGTCGACGAACGGCCGGTGCGGATCCTCCAGGCGCACCCCCGAGCGGCTCTCGAGCTCGCCAAGCGACCCGATCACCTCGATGTGCTCGTTCGCACACCGCCACACCGGCAGCGGCGTGCCCCAGTAGCGCTCGCGGGACAGGGCCCAGTCGACGTTGTTCTCCAGCCAGTTGCCGAACCGGCCGTGCTTGACGTGCTCGGGGTGCCAGTGGACCGTCTCGTTGGCGGCCAGCAGCCGGTCCTTCACCTGGCTCGTGGCGATGTACCAGGACGGCTTGGCGTAGTAGAGCAGCGGGGTGCCGCAGCGCCAGCAGTGGGGATAGGAGTGCTCGTAGGTCTCCGAGCGCAGGAGCCGGCCACTGCTGCGCAGGTCCTCGATCAGGTCGGCGTCGGCGTCCTTGACCCAGCGACCGGCATACGGGCCGATGCGCTCGTCGTAGGTGCCGTCGAGACGCACGGGGTTGACGACGCTCAGCCCGTACTGCTCCCCGAGGCGGAAGTCATCTTCGCCGAAGGCGATCGCGGTGTGGACGAGGCCGGTGCCGTCGCTCGCGGTGACGAAGTCGCCGAGCAGGACCGTGTGGCCGAGCGGCCCGTACGCCTCCTTGGCGATGTAGGCAAACGGCGGGTCGTAGCTGAGGCCCTCGAGCGCGCGGCCGGGGAAGCGCTCGAGTATCTCCGCCTCGGCGCCCAGCACCCGCTCGACGAGCGCCTCGGCGAGGATCAGCACCTCCTCGCCGGACCGGGCCCGGACGTACGTGAGGTCCGGGTCGACCGCGATCGCCGCGTTGGAGACGAGGGTCCACGGCGTCGTCGTCCAGACGAGCAGCGCGTCCTCGCGGCGGGCCGGTCCATGGTCCTCGAGGACGGGGAAGCGCACGTAGACCGACGGGTCGTGCACGTCCCGGTAGACGTCGGGCTGGCCGAGCTCGTGGCTGGAGAGCGTCGTCCCGTCCCGGGTGCAGTAGGGCACGACCTTGAGCTTCTCGAACAGCAGCCCGCGCTCGTGGATCGTCTTCAGCGCCCACCACACCGACTCGATGTACTGGGGATCGAGGGTCTTGTAGGCGTCCTCGAGATCGATCCAAAAGCCGATCCTCTCGGTGAGCTGATTCCAGTCCTCGACGTGGCTGAGGACCTTCTGCCGGCAGCGCTCGTTGAACTCGGCGATCCCGTAGCGCTCGATGTCGTCCTTGGAGGCGAAGCCGAGCTCGGCCTCGACGGCGAGCTCGACGGGGAGCCCATGGCAATCCCAGCCGCCCTTGCGCTCCACGTAATAGCCGCGCATCGTCCGGTAGCGCGGGAAGATGTCCTTGAACACGCGGGCGAGCACGTGGTGCGTGCCCGGCGAGCCGTTCGCGGTCGGCGGCCCCTCGTAGAAGCCCCATTCGGGCGATCCGTAGCGACGCCGGACCGACTCTGCGAACACGTTGCGCTCGCGCCAGCGCTCGAGCACGCGCTCCTCGAGCTCAGGGAACGAGGCACGCGGGTCGACAGGACGATGGGGAGATCCCATGGGCGGCGGATTGTAGGAGCAGCGCCCCGCCGGGCCCGGGGCGGAGGCTCCCGGCCGTCGCGCTCGGTTCGTGCTTTCCTTCCCCGGCAGCCAAAGGTTCATAGTGCATGGACGCTTGCGGGTGTTGCGAAGCGTTGCTCAGACCTCGATAAATCACACAAATGAGTGGCATCCGGACGAACGCCGCCGCCGTCATGCTCGGCGTCAGCCCCAACACCCTTCGCAGCTGGGAGCGGCGCTACGGCTTCCCCTCCCCGCACCGGTCGCCCGGCGGTCACCGCCAGTACGAGCTCGCCGAGATCGAGTCGCTGCGCCTGAGTCTCGCCGAGACCCACAACGTCTCCTCGGCGGTCTCGCTCGCCCGCGAGCGCGGTGAGGGCCCGTCGTCCTCGACCCGGGTCGCTGCCGCGTTCGGCGCCTTCGACGAGGACAAGGCCAACCGGCTGCTTGAGGAGAGCCTCACGATCCGCTCCCTCGAGCGGACGATCGAGGAGGTGCTGCTCGAAGCCGTCAGCAGCCACGCCGAGGCCACGGGAACGAGCGCGGAGTACGAGTTCGGCTGGCGTCACGCCACGGCCTGGCTATCGGCTCTCAAGCGCCTCTCGCCGCCGTCGAGCCGCCCCGAGGGCGTCCTCATCTTCGACGCGTCGATCCCCTGCGACCTCGACTCTCTCCACGCCCAGGCGCTCGAGCTGATGCTCCGCCGCGCCGGGCTGCGAACCCTGTCGCTGACCGCCTCGATCGACCCCGCCCGGCTTGGCCGGGCCGTCCGCGCGCTGATGCCGGCGGCCGTCGTGCTCACTGGCCGCCGGGTCTCCCTGGACTCAATCGGGCGGCTCGTCTATGCCGTGCGCGGCGTGATCCAGGACGTCACGGTCTTCGACTACCGCGGCGCGGTTCCCGATACCGGAGCGAGCACGGTGTGCCGCCTCGGCGATCAGCCGGTCGCCGCCCGCGACCTGCTGCTCGGCAAGCTCGACGCGGCGCGTCTCGCCCCGGCGGCAGCGCCAGTCGCCCCTGCCGCGCCGGTCGCCGCTGCCGCGCCCGTCGCGCTCGTCCGTCCGAACCGGGCTTAGTCCCTAGTCGAACAGGATCAGCGCGGCCGTCGGCGGCCCGCAGCTGGCGATCCGCGCCGGCACCCGCACCCCGAAGGTGTTGGCCGGCCGGATGAACACGCGTCGGGCGGTCTCGTCGCCGCGCGCCGCCCAGGTGACCGCGGCCGCGAGGTTCGCCGCTCCCTGCGCTTCGGCGTCGGCCGGGACGATCAGCTCGGTGACGTGCCGGTTGACCGCATCGGTCTCGACCGTCTCGAGCAGCCCCTCGGCCGCTGCCGACACCGCGCACACCGACAGCGAGCTGTCGAGAACGACAAAAGCGTCGCCCGGATCGGGCGCCACGTCGCCGGTGGCCTGGAGCACGAGCCCGAGCCCGCAGGTCGAGCAAACGCGCGAATTAGTGTGCTTTTGCTCCGAGTGAGCCCCACAATGGCTACAAAAACCGACTAGCTCTTGACGAACCGGTGGGTTGTTGGGTACGACGGCCAACTGAAGCCGCCTCCTGTGTGGTTTTCCTACTGCCATCCGGAAATCCCTTTCGCCGCCCTGATTGATGAGACCGGGTACCCCTCTGCTACAGACTCGCGCTCCGAGCGCCGCCACCCGACTCACCGAGAGGGTTTGCCGGGTTGACCGTGACGCGAGCCCCATAATCGGTTTCGATCAGCTCGAGCAGCCGCCTCTGGGCGTCTCCCGCCCCCGCTGGCAACACGCTCGTGCCGGTCGTGCGCATCCGTACCCGCTGATCGCCACGACGATAGACCGCGACCGGCATGGCTCCTGCAGCCAGCCTGATCGCGTACGCCCACCGAGCGACGGTGTCGTCCGAGAGGTGACCGCCGGCCAGCACCACGAGGTTCGGCCGGTGAATCGTGACTGCATCGCCGATCCCGGTCACCCCCCGGGCGGACAAGCTCAAGACCTTGATGCCGGCCCGCACGCTGAACAGCTCGAGGGCGCGGATGTACGGCGCGTCGGGATCGAGCTCGTCCCGCGACGCGTCGCCGATGACGATCGAGACCGGCCGTACGGGCGGCGGGGCGAGTCGCTGCGCGCGCCTCAGCCAATCGGCGCCCCAATGCGCGGCGAACGCCCAGGCAGCCGACTCCGAGCCGTAGCGGCGGTGGATCTCGTCGAGCGTCGGCAGCAGCACCTCTTCGACCGACCGCTCGACGCTGCGCAGCGCCAGCGCGGCCTCGATCGCGGAGTCGGCGCGCTCCCCCTCGTAGGACACGAGCGCCCCGACGAGCGAGTTGCTGTCCGCGGCCAATCCTTCACGCGCGCGGGAGACGGCGGAGGAGATCGACAATCCCTCCTGGAGGGCGTCGCGCAGGGCCGCCACCTCGCCGTGCGTGAACAGGCGGTGCTTGCCCGGCGACCGCTGCGGTTTGGGGAACCCGAACCGGCGCTCCCAAGCGCGCAGCGTGTTAGGGCTCACGTTGAGCAGCGCAGCCGCTTCGCTCGTCTTCAAATAGCGCATGCACAGAAAAGGTCGGGGCACCCGTTGCTATTTGACTTACCCACTCATAGAATTGAACAACTTCCCGTACGAAACTTGTGCAAAATTTGTGCAAGTTTGAAGCTTAGCCGTCCAGTCGGCGCGGCGCGCGGACCGACCCAGCACCCAAGGATTGGAGACCGAATGTTCGTGCGCGGCGGCTAAATCCGTACATCGCTGGAAATCCCAGCAATTCTCGATAGGTTTCTGCAATGGCGGATCACGCCCCGGTCCGGAGCGCCGGGCGACGGCACGTAGGCCGTGGGCCAACACTTCTCCTCGTAGCCGGTCTTGCAGGCTGCGCGGCGTTAGCCGCTGCACAAGCCCATACGGACCACGGGCTCTCGACAGCGCTCGGAATCATCCTGTGGATTGCCGCTGTCGTGGCCGGTCTCGCCGTGGTCCCCATGTTCGGCCGCGCCTCGATCTCGGCGTCCTTCGTCGTCGTGATCTTGGCCGCCGCTCTCGTGGGCCCGACCTCCGCGGCTGTGTGCGCGCTCACCGCAGAGCTGGTCGCCGCCTGGCGCTTCAAGACACCTCGCTATGCCGTGGCGTTTAACGTGCTGTCATCGGTCGCGCCCGCCCTGCTGGCGGCGAACATCATCAGGGCGATCCAGCCGACGCCGGTCGATTCGCCGGGCTTCTACCTGACCGTCGCCGCGGCTGGGGCCGCCGCAGCTGCGCTCAACTTCTTCATCGTCGTCCCGTATCAACAGCTCTACCGCGGCGATCGCACCCTCAGTCTCCAGGCGCTCGTTGAGTACCTCCCGAGCTTCGGCCTCAATATCGCGCTCACTGCTGCCGGGACGAGCATCTATCTCAAAGTGGGCCTCGGCGGGATCGTGTTCGCGCTCGTCGGCGTATTTGCTTTCACCTATATGGCACATTTGCTGCAGCAGTCGCGCCACCGCGCCGAGCAGTACGTCTCCCTCTCGTGGGGCGTGCTGGCGGGTCTCATGCGCGCGCTCGACATCCGCGACGGCCGGGCGGCGCGGCATGCCGCTGCGGTCGCGCGCTTTGCCCGGGACATGGCCGACGCCGCGGGCATGAGCGAGCAGGAGTGCGAGCTCGCGCACACGGCGGGCCTGCTCCACGACATCGGGCACTTCGCGCTGTCCGATCGCGTCGCCGAAAAAGGACGCACGCTGACCGAGGAGGACTGGGTGGCGATCCAGCGCCATCCCGAGCTCGGCGCCGAGATGCTGCGGGACCTCGGCATGTACGGGCCGGTGGCCGAGATCATCCTCTGCCACCACGAGCGCGTCGACGGCCGCGGCTATCCCAACAACCGTCCGGCCGAGGAGATCCCGGAGATCGCCAAGATCATCTCGGTCGCGGAGGTGTACGACACCCTCACGGCGAGCGACACGTACCGAACGCCGATGAGCTCCTTCGAAGCGCTGCGGGAGCTGCGGCGGGTGGCCGGCAGCCAGCTCGACACCGGGTACGTCGAGATCCTCGCCAGCCTCCTGAGCGGCGAGGGCGTTGCCTACCGGCACGCCGACAAGGCCGATTTCGACTCCGAGCTCAACATGGAGCGCCGGATCCGCGAAGCCGGCGCCGGTCGCTGACCGCGCGTCGCGCCTTCATCTCATAGACATCTGGGCCGACGGCGCTTCACGCCGCGGCCGCCCCCCGATCGGCTGCCTTCGGTCTCTCCGTCAGCTCACCTGGCGGTCGCGCGTGGGCGAACCGCCCTGCTGCAGCGACCCGATGAACTGATCGATCTGCTCGCGGCTGAAGCGGCGCTGGCCGCCGGGGGTGCGGTAGGACTCGAGATATCCCATGTCCGACCACCGCCGGATCGTGCCCAGCGAGACGCCGAGCGCGCGGGCCGCTTGCGAGGTGGAAAGGCCCAGAGGGCTGGGTTGCATTTGCTCCATGCCTGCATTTCACCCCGTTTGGGCAGGGTTGCGGAACCTCCCGCAGGTTTTGCACAACCTTTTCGCCCCAAGGCCACGGCTATCGATGGGATGCGAGGATCTCAGCAGATGCGCCTCCGGCTCTACCACCATCACGACGGCGCGCGTGTCGCCTACCGCGAGACGGGAACCGGCCCGACAATCGTATTGCTTCACTCACTCGGACTGTCGCATCGCGAGTGGGAGCCGGTCGTCGATCCGCTGTCCGACCGCTTCCGCGTCCTGCTTCCGGACCTGCCGCTTCACGGCGACTCCGAGGACCGGCCGCGGCACCCCTACACGCGCGACTGGCTCACGGAGGTGCTCGCCGGCTTCTGCCAGGAGGAGGCGGGCCCGCGGGTGACCCTCGCCGGTCACGACCTCGGGGCGGAGCTCGCGCTGCGGGCGACGATGAGCGGCCAGCTCGTGCCCTCGCGGCTCGTCGTCATGCCCAACCGGCTCCATCGGCGTGAGGAGTTCGCGGGCAAGCGCGCCGCGTGGCGTGGGGTGTGCCGGCTCGGGGCGCTGCCCGGCCTCGATCGCGTCCTCTCGCACGGGGCCAAGCTCGTCTTCCGCCCCTCGGTCGGGGAGCGGCTGAGCGTTCAGAACAACCCGGAAGCCCGCGACCTCCTGCGCCACGCCTTCGCCGACGTCGGCGGCAACGGCAATCGTGCCCGGTCGTGGGCGAAGTTCGTGCGACGCTGGCCTGCCGATCCGCAGCGCGACATGCTCGACGCCTATCCGCGGATCACCGTGCCCGTCCTGCTGCTGTGGGCCGACGAGGACCCGGTCTTCCCCCTCCAGGGGGCCCAGGAGGCGCTCGACCTGCTCCCTGACGCCCAGCTGCGGACGCTGCCGGAGACAGGCTTCCTCATGGCCTACGACGACCCGGTCGGCCTCGCCCGTGAGCTGATCGCCTTCTGCGGGTGAACCCCGCCGGCCTTCACGCGGCGAGCACGGAGGCCGAGGAGTAGCTTCTTGAAGACGTCGATGACACGTTGAAAGGAAACGACATGAGCGTCCAAGAGAGCGAGCAGCTCTGGGGTGGAGAGACAACAAAAGCCGTCGCCAACTTCCCGGTCTCAGGTGAGCCCATCCCCGTCCCGGTCGTGCGCTGGCTCGGGCGCATCAAGGCCGCTTCGGCGCGGGTCAACGCCGAGCTCGGTCTGCTCGATCCTGAGATCGCCGAGCGCATCGCCGTCGCCGCCGACCGCGTCGCCGACGGCGAATTCGACGATCAGTTCCCGATCGACGTCTTCCAGACCGGCTCGGGCACCTCGTCGAACATGAACGCCAACGAGGTGATCGCGAACCTCGCCGGCGATGGCGCCCATCCCAACGACCACGTCAACATGGGCCAGTCCTCCAACGACGTGTTCCCATCGGCCGTGCACCTCGCGGCGCTCGCCACCGCGACCCACGAGCTCCTGCCCTCGCTCGAGCGGCTCGAAGCCTCGTTCGCGACCAAGGCGGAGGAGTTCAAGGACATCGTCAAGTCTGGCCGCACGCACCTCATGGACGCCGTGCCGGTCACGCTCGGCCAGGAGTTCGGCGGCTACGCCGCCCAGGTGCGACTCGCTGCCCGCCGCGTGCGCAACGCGCTTCCGCAGGTCGCCCAGATCCCGCTTGGCGGCACCGCCACCGGCACCGGGCTCAACACCCACAAGGAGTTTGCCACCCGCGTCCGGGCCCGCCTCACCGAGGCGACCGGGCTCGAGATCCGTGCCCCCGAGGATCCGTTCGAGGCCCAGGGCAACCGTGACGCGCTCGTCGAGCTCTCCGGCGCGCTCAAGGTGATCGCCGTCTCGCTGACGAAGATCGCCAACGATCTCGCGCTGCTCGGCTCGGGGCCACGAGCGGGGATCGGCGAGATCTTTCTGCCCGAGCTCCAGAAGGGCTCCTCGATCATGCCGGGCAAGGTCAATCCGGTCATCCCCGAGGTCGTCCTCCAGGTCGGCGCTCAGGTCATCGGCAACGACACCGCGATCACGATCGCGGGCTCGCAGGGCAACTTCGAGCTCAACGTGCGGGTGCCGCTGATCGCGCGCAACCTGCTCGAGTCGATCCTGCTGCTGAGCACCTCCTCGCGGATCCTCGCCGACAAGTGCGTCGACGGCATCCGGGCCAACGAAGACGGCTGCCATCGGTCGGCCGAGTCGACCCTCGCCGCGGCGACCGCGCTCAACCCGTACATCGGCTACGACAAGGCCGCCGAGATCGTCAAGGAGGCGGCCAATTCAGGCCGGATGCTCCGTGAGGTCGCCTACGAGAAGGGCGTCGACGAGGAGACGTACGCGAAGGCGATGGACCTGCGCAAGATGGCGCAGGGCAATCTGTAGCGACTTCCAGTGGGAGAGGGGGAGAGCGCGGCGCGGCCCGGGACCGTCGCGCTCTCGACCCTCCCGGATCTCCAACGTCACGGCCGTGGGTGCAGCTTGCCGATGTACCTGCGCCCAACCGCTGTGCGACGGCCTTCTCACGCGCCTGACTTGCGTCGTTCCACGACACGGTGACCAGAATCACGACGCGCGCGCCATCAGTGGTCTCAAACTGCGACTAAACCCACCGCGCGCACCGCGGCCACGACCGCGACAGTGTAGAAACTCCCGCTATTCGGGAGGAAGTGAGGAAGTGCAGGGCCGCGTCTAGCGACCCCGCCAAGCCGCTACGTCGCGACCGTCTCGGCCCCGAGCCCGATCACGCCCTTGGCCACGTCGATCGAGTAATCGATCGGCACAACGATCACCGAGGGCACGTCGAGGGCGAGCGCCTGGCGCAGCCGGAGCGGGAAGTCCTCCGGCGAGGCGCAGCGCCACGCCGGCACCCCGAACGCCTCGGCGAGCTTGACGAAGTCCGGGTTGCCGAAGTCGACGTCGAAGTGACGGCCGAACTTCTTGTCCTGCTTCCAGGCGATGGAGCCGAACTGCCCGTTCTCCCAGAGGACGTTGACCACGGGCGTGCGCAGGCGCACCGCCGTCTCGAGCTCCTGGAAGTTCATCAGGAAGCCGCCGTCGCCGTTGACGGTGACGACGTGGCGGTCGGGGTGCACGAGCTTGGCGGCGATCGCCGTCGGCAGAGCGAAGCCCATCCCGGCGAGGCCGTTGGCGATGAGCACCGTTCCCGGCTCGTGGGCGGGGAACATGCGGCCGATCCACAGCTTGTGCAGGCCGACGTCGGAGACGAGGATGTCGAGCGGACCGAGCGCCTGGCGGATGTCCCACAGCACACGCGGCGGCCGCATCGGGAAGTGGTCGTCGTCATGGGCCTCCGAGAGCGCGCGCAGGGTGACCGCGCGCAGCCCGCTCGAGTCGATCACGCCGGGCGTCCGCGAGCACGCGGTCGCCAACCCGGCGAGCACGTGGGCGATGTCGCCGATCAGTTCGACCTCGGGCACGAAGAACTCGTCGATCTCGGCCGCGACGGAATCGATCACGACGATCTGCTTGTCGCCCCGCGGATTCCAGTGCTCGGGCGAATGCTCGACGAGGTCATAGCCGATCGCGATCACGACGTCGGCGTCCTCGAAGCCCGCCATCTCGTAGTCGCGGGCCTGGAGCCCGACGGTGCCGAGCGCGTGCGCGTCCTCGTAGTCGAGCAGGCCCTTGGCCATGAACGTCTCGGCCACGGGGATGCCGGTGACCTGGACGAACGCCCGCAGCGCCCGGGCGGCCCCTCCGCGAATCGCGCCGTTGCCGGCGATTGCGATCGGGTTCTCGGCCGCGTCGATGATCTCCGCGGCGCGCTGCATCTCACGGATGCCGGGCTCGGAGCGGACGGGGTCGCGCCGCGGTAGCGGGGAGGCGTCGAGCGGTCGGCCCATGACATCCTCGGGAAGCTCGATGTGGGTCGCGCCGGGCTTCTCGGACTCCGCGACCTTGAACGCCTTGCGCACGACCTCGGGCACGATCTCCGGGCTCGACACGCGCGCGTTCCACTTGACGACCGGGCGCAGGATGGCGAGCAGGTCGATGTACTGGTGGGACTCCTTGTGCATCCGCTCGAGGTCGGATTGGCCGGTGAGCGCGACGAGCGGGGCGCGGTCGAGAAACGCGTCGGCGACGGCGGTGACGAGGTTCGTCGCGCCTGGCCCGAGCGTGCCCAGGCAGACCCCGGCGCGCCCAGTCAGCCGCCCGTAGGCATCGGCCATGTAGGCGCCGCCCTGCTCATGGCGCACCGGCACGAACTGGATCGAGGACCTGGCCAGCGACTCGTTGAGGTCGAGCGTCTCCTCGCCCGGGATGCCGAACACGTACCGCACGCCCTCCGCCTCGAGGCATTCGACGAAGACATCGGAGGCTCTGCGCTGCGCCATGCCAGCCGTATCTAACCGGATCGCGCGAGGCCAAACCTGAAAAGCCGAGTCGTCCCGTCTAGGCTGAGGCGCGTGTCTGGGCCACTGCTCGTCGTCGACGCCCCGTTCGTCCTCTACCGCTCGTTCTACGCGCTGCCGGACTCGATCACCGGTGCGGAGGGCAAGCCGGTCAACGCCCTGCTCGGCGCCACCAATGCGCTGCTGCGGATCGCCGCCGATCGCCGTCCCCGCGCGATCGTGCTCTGCTTCGGCGCCGAGGCGGCGGCCTACCGGACCGAGCTGTATCCCGCCTATCACGCCCATCGCCCCGAGGTCCCGGAGGCTCTCGCCTGGCAGTTCGAGCAGGGGCCGGCCTTCTTCCGCCGCTTTGGCTGGACGGTCGAGAACGCCGACGCGCTCGAGGCCGACGACCTGCTCGGCTCGCTCGCCGCGGCCGAGACCGCGGGCGGCGGGGAGACCCTGATCGTCACCGGCGATCGCGACATGTACCAGTGCGTGAACGACCGCGTCCAGGTGCTCTACCTCAAGCAGGGCACGAGCGGCTTCGACACCGTCGACCCGGCCGAGGTCCGCACGCGCTACGGCATCGGGCCCGACCTCGTCCCCGACTTCATCGCGTTGCGCGGCGACCCCTCCGACGGTCTGCCCGGCGCGCCCGGGATCGGACCGAAGACGGCGGCCGAGCTCCTCGCCCGGCACGGGTCGCTCGAGGGCGCGATCGCCGCCGCCGGGACCGAGCGCCCGAAAATCGCCGCCGCGCTCACCGAGCACGCCGACGAGCTCAGGGCGTTTCACGACATCGCCACTCTGCGTATCGTTGAGATGCAGCGGCCGCCCGATCGCCCCACCGATCTCGTCGAGGGCGCAAAGGCGGCGCGGGAGTTCGGTCTGAACCGGCTCGCCGAGCGACTCGAGCAGGCCGAGACCGTGAGCGACTTGTGAAGGCTCAGAACGAGTGACGATGTCCGGATCAGCGCGTCGACTGGCGCTCATCGCCGCTAGCGCGGGGGCCGTGCTCGCCGCTGGGCCGGTGAGTGGCGCGACCGCCGCGACCGCCCATCCGGCCGCGACCGCCCACCCGGCCGCGACCGCCCACGCTGCCGCGGGCCTTCCTGCCCCGATCGCCCTCACCACCGGTTGGCGCTACACCGCCGACCCGTCCAATTCGGGCCTATGGCAGGACTGGCCGCAGGGCGGTTCGGCCGGCGCCGACTGGTCTGCGGTGTCGCTGCCCAACGACTTCAACCCGACCGTCTCGAGCTCCGGCGGCCACAACCAGGTCGGCTGGTACGCGATCAACTTCACCGGTCCGCCGGAGAGCCGCGGCCACTCGTGGTCGATCGCCTTCGAGAGCGTGCGGCGTGACGCGCAGGTATGGCTCAACGGGGTGAAGGTCGGGTCGAACTCCGACCCCTACGCGCCGTTCTGGGTGCCGGCGATGACGCTCATGCCCGGCCAGCAGAACCTGCTCGTCCTCCGCGTCGACAACGACAAGGGCCCCGGCACCCTGCCCGAGGATTGGTGGAACTGGGGCGGGATCATGGGTCCGGTGACGCTCGAGCCCGTCGGCCGCGTGTCGCTCGGCTCGGTCGCCGTCACCCCGGAGCTCGGCTGCGGTCTGCGCTGCGCCTCGCTCCAGGTGAGCGGCACGCTCACCGACAACTGGCTCGGGGCGCTCAGGCCCCAGATCGCCGTGCGTGTCAGCTCGCCGTCCGGGGCGAGCTGGACCGTCCGCGTCCGGCAACCGCGCCTCGCCTCGCGGCAGTCGCGCGGGTTCAGCCTCCGCGTTCCGATCCACGGCTCCCCGGCACTCTGGTCGCCGAGCTCCCCGGCGCTCTACGGCGTGCAGGTCGAGGGCGCCGTCAACGGGGCGGTGGAGGCCTCGACGTCGCTGCGCACCGGCCTGCGGACGGTGCAGGTGCGCCGCGGGCTGCTCTACCTCAACGGCCGCCGGCTGTGGCTCCACGGCGCCGCCATCCACGAGGACATCGACGGCGACGGCGCCGCGATGACCGACGGCGACATCACCACGATCGTCTCCGAGCTCAAGTCGGTGGGCGCGAACGTCACCCGCGCCCACTACCTGCTCAGCCCGCGGCTGCTCGACGCGCTCGACGCCGCCGGGATCATGGTCTGGGCGCAGGCGCCCGTCGACCACGCCGACCCCGTGCTCCGCACCGCGGGCGGCCGGGCCCGCGCCCTCGCGCTGCTGCGCTCGACGCTCATCGGCGACCGCGACCACCCCTCGGTGATCATCGACTCGGTTGGCAACGAGCTCACGCCGACGCCGGACACGGTGGCGGGGACCCGCGCCTACCTCAACCAGGCGATCCCGCTCGCCCGGCGGCTCAATCCGGGTATCCCGGTCGCGCTCGACACCTACTGCTACACGAACTATCCGGCCCAGAAGATCTACCGGACGCTCGACGTGCTCGGAATCTCGAGCTACTTCGGCTGGTACACCGGGCCGAGCGCGCATTCGATCGCCAGCTTCGGCGAGCTGCGGCCGTTCCTGCAACTCACCCACCGGCGCTACCCCAAGCTCGCTCTCGCCGTCTCCGAGTACGGGGCCGAGTCGCTCTACGACGGCGCGGCGAGCACGAAGGGCACCTATGAGTTCCAGAACGACTACATCGCGAGCACGCTCGGCGTGGTCAACGGGCTGTCGTTCATGAACGGCTCGATCTACTGGACACTGCGCGAGTTCGCCGTCGCGCCCGGCTGGACCGGCGGAGCGACGCTACCGGCGGGCACGACGCCCGACGGGATCCACCACAAGGGGCTGATCGCCTACGACGGGCAGGCCAAGCCGGCGTTTGCGGTCACCCAGCAGCTGTTCGCGCAGCCCCCGCGCTTCGTCCGCTGACGACGCTCAGGGCGTGAACTTGACCGTGATCACGTCGCCGTCGACGACGACGTAGTCGCGGCCCTCGAGGCGCAGCGTGCCGCGGTCACGCGCTCCGGCGTAGCCGCCGGCGTCGACGAGCTCGTCACAGCCGACGATCTCCGCCCGGACGAAGCCGCGTTGGATGTCGGAGTGGATGAGCCCCGCGGCGTCCCATACCGACAGTCCGCGCCGCAGGTGCCACGACTGCGCCGGCTTCTCCTCGCCGGCCGTGAAGAAGGCCACGAGCTCGAGCAGCGAGAACGCGCCCCGCACGACCGTGTCGAGGCCCGATTCGCTCAGCCCGAGGTCGGCCCGCATCGCCGCGGCATCCTCGTCGTCGAGCTCGGAGAGCTCGGACTCGAGCCGGGCCGACACCGCGACCGCGGCGGCGTCGTGGGTGCGGGCGTGCTCGAGGATCGCCGGCGGGAGCTCGTCGCTGCCCTCCTCGACGTTGGCCACGAACAGCACCGGCTTGGCGGTGAGCGGGGAGAGCAGGGTCATCGCGTTGGGTGCGTCGGCCGGCGGGGGGACGGTGCGCGCCGGGCGACCGGCCTGGAGCGCCTCGATCAACTCGCCGAGCCACGCCGCCTCGGCGACCGCGGCCTTGTCGCCGCCGCGCGCCGCGCGGACCACGCGATCGAGCCGGCGCTCAGCCTGCTCGAGGTCGGCGTAGATGAGCTCGGTCTCGATCGTGTCGATGTCGGCGAGCGGGTCGACCCTGCCCTCGGGGTGCACGACGCCGGGGTCCTCGTGCGCCCGCACAACGTGGACGATCGCGTCGGTCTCGCGGATGTTGGCCAGGAACTTGTTGCCGAGCCCCTCGCCCTTGTGCGCGCCGGCGACGAGCCCGGCGATGTCGTGGAACTCGATCGTGTCGGGGACGACCTTCGACGCGCGGACGGTGCGGGCGACGGCGTCGAGGCGCTCGTCGGCGACCGGAACGACGGCGACGTTCGGCTCGATCGTGGTGAACGGGTAGTTCGCCGCCTCCGCGGCCACGCCGGTGAGCGCGCGGAACAGCGAGGACTTGCCCGCGTTGGGCATCCCGACGATCCCGACCTTCATCATGCCGGCGCTCCCGGGAGGTCCGCCGGACGGGCGCCGGGCTTCCCCTGCGGCCACGCCGCGGCCAGCGCGGTCCCGAGCAGCGCCCCCGCGAGCACGTCGCTCGGGTAGTGGACGCCGAGGTACGGTCGGCTCACCGCAAACAGTCCCGCCGCCGTGTACAGAGCCGCCGCCGGCGCGAGCCCGCTGTAGGCGAGCGCAGCGGCGAACGAGCTCGTGGCGTGGGCGCTCGGGAACGAGAGCCGGGAGACGGTCGGGCTGAGCGGGGGCAGCCCGTCGAGCTCCGGCCGGTGCCGCCGGACGCTGAGCTTGACCGCGTAGTTGAGGGCGTAGGCGCCGCCGATGACCCCGACGCCGCGCCGCCAGCGCCGGCGCCGCTCGGGGTCGCGATCGAGCAGTCCGCCGGCGCAGCCGAGCGCGAGCCAGCACGCCGCGTGCTCGCCACAGCGCGAGTACACGGCCAGCCCGCGCTCGAGCCCACGGGTGTGGCCTCGCGTGCGCAGAAGCAGCAGCAGCCGGCGATCGAAATCGAGCAACGACACGACGCGGGACTGTACGCAGCCGGTGCGCTGTCGGCGTCGCGCCCGAGCCATTGACCGCGTTCGGTGCTGCTCCGTGTTTTCTACGGAGGCGGTGCAGCCGTACATACGGTGGTTGCCACCGCGACCGACGAGCATCATTCTGGGCACAGAGGACGGAACCTCACTCCCGGGGGCACCTCCCGCTGCAGTCCAAGGTCACGCGCCGGTCCCCCTGCCCCGGCGCGTGACCGCTGCAGCCTCGGCCCCCGGAGTTATCCGTCTCTCTCCTCTCCCCAAGCGGTCCGCTGCCTCCCAAGGGCAGCGGGACGCTGCTCGTTTCGCGCGCCGGATCAGGTGCCGAAGCCGACCTGGTGCTCCTCGTGCTCGACGAGCACGTAGACGACCTTGCTGAGGTCGAGCGCGACCGTGCCGTCCTGGGCGACGAGGTCGTGCCAGCCGTCGGACCCGAGCGCGTTGCGCAGCGAGGCGAGCTGCTCGGGGCCGACCCGGGCACTCAGGACCTGGCTGCCGAGGAAACCGATGCTGACCTTCTGCGGTTTGTCAACTGACATCTAGTGCGCTCCCTGAGCAGGTTGGACGATCTCGGTGAGGACACCTCCGGTGGAGGCGGGGTGCAGGAAGGCGACGCGTGAGCCGCGGATCCCCGTCCGCGGCTGCTCGTCGATGAGCCGCAGCCCGGCGGCCTTCAGCGCCGCGAGCGTCGCCTCGATGTCCTGCACCCGATAGGCGACGTGATGCAGTCCCGCGCCGCGCCGGGCGAGGAACTTGCCCACCGCGGTGTCCGGCCCGAGCGGTTGCAGCAGCTCGACGTGGCCGTCGCCGACGTCGAGCAGCGCGGCGTCGACGCCCTGCTCCTGCACCGTCTCCCGGTGCACGAGCGGCATCCGGAGCACGTCGCGATAGAGCGGGAGCGCCGCGTCGATGTCCTCGACGGCGACCCCGACATGGTCGATGACGGACAGCACCGGGCCGAGCATACTGGCCGCGACCGGCGCGGTCAGTCGCGCGAGGGCGGGGGGTTCGAGCTGATCGGCCCGCGGCGCTCAGGGCGTTCGGCGGGGTGGACCGCGGTCGCCGCTGCGAGGCCCATCTCGCCGCTGGCCAGCCGCGGCGGCGCGACGCTCGGCACACCCTTCATGATCCGCGCGAGGTCTTTGCGCTCGAGCACCTCGTTTCGCAGCAGCGTGCCCGCGAGCGCGTCGAGCTGCACGCGGTGATCCTCGATGATCGTGATCGCGCCGCGGAACGCCTCGTCGGCGAGCTCGCGGACCTCCTCGTCGCGCATCCTCCGGGTCGACTCGGCCGCCCCGTCGGTGACCGCGCGCAGGGAGGTGATCCCGGTGCCCATCGCGTATTCGTGCACCATCGAGTGGGCGATCTCCGCCACCCGCTTGAGGTCGTCGGAGGCGCCGGTGGTGATCGAGCCGAACACGACCTGCTCGGCGGCGCGGCCGCCCAGCAGCATCGTCATGAAGTCGATGAGCTCCTCACGCGTTTTGAGGTAGCGGTCCTCCTCGGGCAGGTTGAGCGTGTAGCCGAGCGCCCGACCGCGGGGGACGATCGAGATCCGGTGCACGCGGTCCACCGACGGCAGCAGCTCGCCGCACAGGGCGTGGCCGGCCTCGTGATAGGCGACGACCCGCTTCTCGTGGTCGGTGAGCGCCCGCCGGGACTCCATCCCGGCGACGACGCGCTCGAGCGCGGAGTCGAAGTCGCGCATCTCGACCTCGGTGCGATCGCGCCGCGCTGCGAAGATCGCCGCCTCGTTGCAGATGTTGGCCAGGTCGGCGCCGGTGAGCCCGGCGGTCTGACGCGCGAGCAACTTGATGTTGACGTCGGAGGCGAGCGGCTTGTTGCGCGAGTGCACGACCAGGATCCGCTCCCGGCCGCCCACGTCAGGTGGGGAGACGAAGATCTGGCGGTCGAACCGGCCCGGCCGCAGCAGCGCCGAGTCGAGTTTCTCGAGCAGGTTCGAGGCCGCGATCACGACGACGTCCTTGCGGGCGCTGAAGCCGTCCATCTCGACGAGCAGCTGGTTGAGCGTCTGGTCGCGCTCGCCGCTGATGTCCATGCCGCGGTGCCCGCCGACGGCGTCGAGCTCGTCGATGAACACGATCGCCGGGGCGTGCTTGCGCGCGACTCGGAACAGCCGCCGGATCCGCGCCGCACCGAGGCCGGCGAACATCTCGATGAACGAGGCCGCCGACTGGGAGTAGAAGGTCGCACCGGACTCGTGGGCGACTGCCTTGGCCAGCAGCGTCTTGCCCGTGCCGGGCGGTCCGTGCAGGAGGATCCCCTTCGGCACCTTCGCGCCGAGGGCGCGGAAGCGCTTCGGGTCCCGGAGGTATTCGACGACTTCGCGCAGCTCCTCCTTGGCCTCGTCGGCCCCAGCGATCTCGCTCCAGCCGATCGACGGGGAGGCCTCGGGCTTGATCTCGACCGGCTTGGTCCGCGGCATGTAGCGCATGAGCGCGAAGACCGCGACGACGAGCAGCCCCATGAACAGGATCGGCAGCCAGTGCAGCATGAACGTCTGCACGTCCGGCTCCCAGAGAAAATTGGCACGCGTCGTGAGCACCCGTCACCTCATCGGCAAATCGCCGTGGTCACTCAACCCTCTGCAATCTGGAGTTCGGCGAATACCCCCGTCCGACCTTTGCGCAGGGCCTGCCGTCGACCATCACGATGTCGGCGGTGAAGTCATTGTCCCCCCTGATCAACGAGCTGCCCACCCCATAGGCGTCGACGGGTACGCCCTCGGCCTCGAACTCGCGGATCCGCGCGGCGGTGAAGCCGCCGCTGGCGACGATCCGGACGTCGGGGAAGCCGGCGGCGTCGAGGCCGTCCCGGACCTTGTGGACGAGCCGCGGGTTGACACCCGTCGGCTTGTAGCCACCGAGCTCGTGCCACAGCGAGCGGTCGACGAGCGTCTCGGAGGTGTCGAGGCGCACGCCCCACAGCTTGCGACCGAGCGCCTGCGCGACCGCGATCGCCGTGGCCGGGGAGTCGTTCTCCCAGTCGACGAGCACGGTGATGTTCATCTCCTCGTGGTAGCGGGCGGCGAACACCTCGGCCGCCCGCACGGTGTCGCCCCCGTAGGCGGCGATCAGGCCATGGGGGACCGTGCCCATGCCGCGGCCGCCCCACCATGACGCCTGAGCCTCGGTCGAGACGCCGATCGCCCCGGCGACGTGGGCGCTCCAGCCGTCTCCGGTCTGCACGAGCCAGTGGTCGTGACGGGCGGGGAAGTAGAAGATCTGCTTGCCCTCGGCCGCCTCTACGACCTCACGCACGTTGCGCATGACGAGCGAGCGGCGCGCGAGCGTGCCGAGGTAGACGGTCTCGAGGTGGGCGAACAGCGAGTAGTCGCCGTCGATCGTCAGCACCGTCTCCCGCGGGCCGATCGCGTCGCCCTCGCGCAGCGCTGCGACCTCGAGCTCGTCCCAGCCCGACACCCACTCGCCGTCGCGCTCATAGCCCGCGCAGAGCTTGAGGATGGCGATCGCCTCGTCGATGCCGCCGAGCACCGACGGGCGCTTCTGGAAGATCTGCATGATCACCCGCGGGCGGTGATTCTCGAGCTCGAGCAGCTGCTTTGTGTAGACGAAATAGGCGTCGGAGTAGTAGCCGGCGCGGATGCGCTGCACCGGCAGCCGAAAGATCGCCGGGTCAAGCCGACCCTCCACCTCCGTCGCCATGCCGACGAGTGTATGACCGAAGAAGAGAGGGGCGGCGTGCGCCGCCCCCGTGGTGTCGCTTGGTAGGGTCGCCCGGCCTTGGCAGAGAGGGACTTTCCGCACGCGTCGACGCTCGAGGGGGTGCGATTCACCGCCCAGGTCATCGTCCCGATCGTGCTCCAGGGGCTGTTCCGCCGCCGCCGGACGATGACCCACGCCGCGACGCTCGGCCGGGCCGACGCCGCGGCGATCGCCGCGGTCGCATCGCTGCGCAATGCGTACGGAAACGGCCCGTTGTGGCTGCGCGCAGGCACCGACGACGCGCTATTGCTCATCGGCCGCGACGCCGTCCGGCGTGTGCTCGAGGCCTCCCCTGACCCGTTCGCCGCCGACCCCGAGCCCAAGCGCAGCGGCATGCGTCACTTCCAGCCGGAGGCGCTCACCATCTCACGCGAGCCGGATTGGAGCGGGCGCCGTCGCTTCGCCGAGGCGGTGCTCGACACCGGCCGGCCCCTGCATCGTCAGGCCGACCGTTTCGCCGTCGTGGCCGGCGAGGAGGCGTCGGGTCTGCCCGAGGAGATCGACGCCGCCGCCTGGGGCCGGGCGGTGCACCGGGTGACGCGGCGGATCGTGTTCGGCGACCGCGCCGCAGGCGACGACGAGCTCTCGACGCTGCTCGGTGAGCTGATGGACAAGGCCAACCCGCCCGGGGGCGGCGACGACGAGCTGCTCGCCCGGTTCGACGAGCGCCTCGCGCGCCGCGTCGCCGACGCCGCACCGGGCAGCCTGGCCGGACTCATCGGTCGCGTGCCCGGCACCGACGTCGACCATCCGGCGGGCCAGGTCACGCACTGGCTGTTCGCCCTCGGCGACACCCTCGCCGCCAATGCCCTGCGGGCCCTCGCCGTGCTCGCCGCCTACGGCCCCGAGCGCGAGCGGGCCGAGGCCGAGCTCGCCGGTGCCGACCTCGCCACCGGGGCGGGCGTCGCCGAGCTCGGATACCTCCGGGCCTGCCTACAGGAGACGATGCGCCTGTGGCCGACCTCGCCCGTCCTCATGCGCGTGACGGTGCGTGACACCGACTGGAACGGGATCAGGATCCCGGCCGGCACGCGGATGATCATCGTCAACACGTTCAACCACCGCGACCGGGAGTCCAACGAATGGGCCGAGCGCTTCGAGCCCGAGCGCTGGCTGACCGGAACGGCGGCCGAGGACTGGATCTTCAACCACTTCAGTCACGGTCCGCAGGGCTGCCCGGGCGCGGGGATCGCGCTCGAAGTCGGCGTGGCGATGCTCGCCACGCTCCTGCGCGATCGCGCTGCGAGCACGCTCGCCGGGGGCATCGATCCTGACCAGCCACCCCCGCACTCGCTCGACGTCTTCGCTCTGAAGCTCGCGCTGCCGCGGCGCTGAGGCGGCGGGCGATGCGCCTTCCGTCGTATCCGCGCGTCCTGCGCCAGCGGGACTTCCGCTACTTGTTCCTCGGCCAGTCGCTGAGCGTGATCGGCGACCGCGTCGTCGTCGTCGCGCTCGCGTTGTTCATCACCGAGCGCACCGGCTCTCCGACCGACCTCGGGCTCGTGCTCGGCGCCCAGACCCTCACGCTCGTGCTCCTGCTCCTGTTCGGCGGGGTGTGGGCCGACCGCCTGCCCCGCCGGCAGATCATGATCGTCACCGACGCCGTGCGGGCGGCCCTCCACGCGCTGCTGGCCGTCCTCATCTTCACCGGCGACGTGCAGGTGTGGGAGATCGTCGTCATCGAGGCGCTGTTCGGCGCCGCCGAGGCGTTCTTCAATCCCGCCTACCAGGGGCTCGTGCCCCAGACCGTGCCCGAGTCGATGATCCAGGAGGCCAAGGCCCTCACCCTCACGATCTACAACGTCGCGATGTTCCTCGGCCCGGCACTCGCCACCGTGCTCGTGCTCGGGATCGGAGCGGGTGAGGCGTTCGCCCTCGACGCCGCGACGTTTCTCGTCAGCGTCGCGCTGCTGCTGCCGGTGAGGGCGCGCCAGCGGGGCGCGGAGGCGCCGGCGACATCGGTGCTCCGCGGGCTGCACGACGGCTGGCGGGAGGTGCGCTCGCGGGCCTGGGTGTGGGTGACGATCGCCGTCTTCGCCGGGATCGTCCTGTGCGTCTACGCGCCGTGGAACGCGCTCGCCCCCTCGATCGCCCGCGACTACTACGGGCACGCCGGGATCTTCGGCCTGCTCGGCAGCGCGACCGGGCTCGGGGCGCTGACCGGCTCGCTGATCGCGCTCCGGTGGCGGCCGCGGCGGCCGCTGCTCACCGGCGCGCTGCTCACCGTGAGCTGGCCCATCACCAGCGGCCTGTTCGCGCTCGGCGCACCGATCCCCGTGCTCGTCGTCAGCGAGATCCTCGCCGGGACTGCGTTCGCGCTGTTCCTCGTCTGGTGGGAGACGGCCCTCGCCCATCACATCCCGCCCGCGGCGCTGTCCCGCGTGAGCGCGTATGACCTCAGTGGGTCGCTCGCGCTGCTGCCGATCGCCTACCTGCTCGCCGGTCCCGTCGCCGCGGCGATCGGCGCCCGCACCGTGCTCGGCGTCGGCAGCCTGATCGGGCTGATCCTGCTCGGCGTCTGCCTGCTGCCGCGCGAGACGCGCGAGCTCGGGAGCCCGCCGGCGTCAGCCGAGCAGCTCGCGCGCCAGGTCGCGATAGAACTTGGCCGCGAAACCTAGGTCGCGTACGTCGATCCGCTCGTCGGCGTTGTGGATGAGCGGGGCGGCCTCGAGCAGCGTCTGGTGGCGCTGGGGGAAGAAGCCGTAGGCGACACACTCCGGGAAGGCCTCGCGGAACCAGCGGGAGTCCGAGAACCCCGGCAGGATGACCGGTACCGTCTCGGCCTCCGGGTCGTGCTCGCGAATCCAGCCGTCGATCGCCGCCATCAGGTCGGTCTGCGCCGGGGAGGCGTTGCCGACGACCTTCTCGGTGAACTCGATCTCGAGGCCGTCGAGCGTCTCGCCGAGCGCATCGGCGATGCGCCGGCGGGCGGCGTCCTCGCCGAGTCCGGGCGGCACGCGGCAGTCGACCTTCAGCGACGCGCGCGAGGGGATGACGTTGATCTTGTCCGAGGCGTGGGCCATCGTCGGGGTCAGCGTCACTCCGAGCATCGGCTCGACGAAGATCACGAGCATCGCCTCGTCCTCGCCGATGCGCCGGAGCGCCGCCGCCGGATCGCCGGGATCCTCGCCGAGGCCTGCGAGCAGTGCCGCCGGAGCCTCGGTGAGCTCGAAGCTCATATCGGCCGCGGCGAGCTTCTGCAGCACCGGCCCGAGCTTGAGCAGCGCGTTGTCGCCGGTCTTGGGGATCGAGGCGTGGCCGGCCGCGCCCCGGGCGGTGATCTGGAAGCGGAAGATGCCCTTCTCCGCGCAGCACACGCCGTAGCGCCGCTGTCCGCGGTACTCGAACACCTGGCCGCCGCCCTCGTTGATGAGCATGTCGCAGCGGACCTTCTCGGGGTGGTTGGCGGTGAGCCAATCGGCGCCGATCTCGCCCCCCGTCTCCTCGTCGGAGACGAACACGAGCTTGAGCGCCCCCCGGGCCGGGCGCCATCCACCCCGCGCGAGGACGGCCCCGGCGACCGCCTCGGCCGCGACCTGGCTCTTCATGTCGAGCGCGCCGCGGCCCCATAGGAAGCCGTCGACGACCTCCCCGGACCACGGATCGTGCTGCCACTCCGAGGGGTCGGCGAGCACCGTGTCGACGTGGCCGAGGTAGAGCAGCGTCGGACCGTCGTCCTCCCCGGTCAGCGTCGCGACGAGGTTCGGCCGCTCCTCGCTCGCCCCGAGGATCTCGGTGCTGAATCCGGCCCGCTCGAGGTAGCCGGCGAGATACTCGATCGCCACTCGCTCGTTGCCCGGCGGGTTGACGGTGTTGAAGCGCACGAGCTCACGGAGCGCCTCCGTCGTCTCGGTCTGCAGCTCTCCGTCCATCGCCCGGGAGCCTACCCGCCCGCGGGGATCGTGCGCGCTCCGTAGGATCAGGGCCCATGAGCCCGGCCGCGAATGACCTCGCGCTCGCCCTCGAGCTCGCCGACCTCGCCGACGCGATCACCATGCGCCGCCACGGGGCGGCCGACCTGACCGTCGAGACCAAGTCCGACGCGACCCCGGTCACCGAGTCCGACCGCGCCGTCGAGCAGGCGCTCCGCGCGCGCCTCGCCCAGGCGCGCCCGAACGACGCGGTGCTCGGCGAGGAGTACGGCGGCGGCGACCCGCTCGGCGGGGGCCGGTCCTGGGTCATCGACCCGATCGACGGCACGATGAGCTACATGCGCGCGATGCCGACGTGGTCGACGCTCATCGCCCTCGTCGCCGACGGCCGGGTCGAGGTCGGCGTCGTCTCGATGCCGGCGCTCGCGCGGCGCTGGTGGGCCTCGCGCGGGGCCGGCGCGTTCGCCGACGGCCGCCGGATCCACGTGTCCTCGATCGCCGAGCTGTCGCAGGCACAGGTCGCCTGGAGCGGGATCCAGGAATGGGACGCGATCGGCCGTGCCGACGCGATGCTCGCGCTGTGCCGAAGCGCGTGGCGCAGTCGCGGCATCGGCGACGCCTGGCAGTACATGCTCGTCGCCGAGGGGGCCGCCGAGGTCGCCCTCGACCCGCGGGTCTCGGCCTGGGACATGGGCCCGATGCCGGTCATCCTCGAGGAGGCCGGCGGCCGCTTCACCGACCTCGGGGGGAAGCCCACCATCACCGGCGGCGACGGGATCGCCACCAACGGCCTCGTCCACGCCGCCGCCCTCGCGATCGTGGGCCGCTGATGGAGCGGCTGTTCGACGAGCCAGCCCCTGAGCCGGATCCCGGCGGCGGGCCACCGGCCGGCCGCGGGTCCGGGGGCGACGGCACCGAGGCCCCGCCGGTCGCGCCGCTCGCCGCCCGCATGCGGCCGCGGACGATCGAGGAATTCGTCGGCCAGGAGCGCCTGCTCGCGCCGGGCTCGGCACTGCGCCGGGCGATCGAGGAGGGCCGGGCGCATTCGATGATCCTGCACGGACCTCCCGGCGCCGGGAAGACGACCCTCGCGCGGCTCGTGGCCGAGGCCTCGGGAGCCGCGTTCGAGGAGGAGAGCGCGGTTCAGGCCGGCCGGGCGGAGGTCCGGGCGGTGATCGAGCGCGCGCGCCACCGCATCGCCACCACCGGCACCCGCACGGTGTTCTTCCTCGACGAGATCCATCGCTTCAACAAGGCCCAGCAGGACGCGCTGCTGCCCGCGGTCGAGGACGGCCTCGTGACCCTGATCGGGGCGACGACCGAGAACCCCTACTTCGAGGTCAACTCCGCGCTCATCTCCCGCGCCCACGTCTACGAGCTCGACGCGCTCCAGCCCCAGGAGATCCGCACGCTGCTCGACCGCGCGCTGCAGCGCGGGGAGTGCGGCGAGGGTGTGACGGTCGAGCCCGAGGCCCTCGAGTTCCTCGCCACCCGCTCGGGCGGGGACGCCCGGACCGCGCTCGGCGGCCTCGAGCTCGCGTGCGACGCGGTCGGCCCCGGGGAAACGCTGACGCTCGCCTTCGCCGAGGACGCGCTCCAGCGCCGCGCCCTGCTCTACGACCGCCAGGCCGACCGCCATTACGACACGATCTCGGCCTGGATCAAGGCGACTCGCGGGTCTGATCCCGACGCCTCGCTCTACTACCTCGCGGTCATGCTCGAGGGCGGCGAGGACCCCCGTTTCATCGTCCGGCGGATGATCGTGCTCGCCTCAGAGGACATCGGAAACGCCGATCCCCAGGCGCTCGTCGTCGCCTCGGCGGCCGCCCACGCCGTCGATCACGTCGGGCTCCCGGAGTGCCAGTTCGCCCTCGCCCAGGCCGCGATCTACCTGTCGATGGCGCCGAAGTCCGACGCCGCCAAGCGCGCGGTCTTCGCCGCCCGCCAGCACGTCCGCCAGCTCGGCGCCTTCGCGCCCCCGCCGCACCTGCGCTCCTCGGTCCGCGGCGACGGCGGCTACGTCAATCCGCACGGCCGTCCCGGCCATCTCTCCCCCCAGGAGCTGATGCCCGACGAGGCGATCGGCGCCCGCTTCTACGCGCCCGACGACGCCGAGGCGGCCCTGCGCGAGCGGCTCGAGGAGATCCGCCGCGCCCGCGGGCGATCCTAGCTTTTGCCTGGTCTTCACAAGATTCCGGCCAAAGCTACTACCCTGTAGGAAATGGCCGATGTCGACTTTGACCCGGGAGCGCTGCTCGCCCGCTCCTATGACCTCCCGCGTGGGCCGCGTGTGCGCCTGCGCCTGCCCCAGCGCCATGACCTGCCCGGCATCGCCGCTCTGCTGCGGAGCGCCGGGCGGGATCCCGACCAGCTCGAGCTCGCCCGGCTCCTGCACGCGGATCCTCGCGACCGGCTCGTCATCTGCGCCACCGCGCTGCTCGGGGCCAGCGAGGTCGTGGCCGGCGTCGGCGCGATCGAGCTCACCGCTCCGATCGGGCCGCCCCGGCTCGTCGTCGTCGACCGCGAGCTGACCGACGGCCTCGACACGCTGCTGCACCAGGCCCTGAGCGGGCGGGCGTCGGCGATCGCGCGCGGCCGGGCGGCGTGACGGTAGTCTCCTCGCCGTGGCCACCACCACCCCCGCTCAGCTCGAGTCGCACAATCCGGCCACCGGCAAGCGGCTCGGCGCCGTGGCGATCACCCCGCCTGAGGCCGTGGCCGGCGTCGTCGCCGAGGTCGCCCAGGTACAGCCGTTCTGGGCCCAGCTGACGCTCGCCGACCGTGCCCGCTACCTCGAGCGCGCGGCCCAGGTGCTGATCGACGAGGGCGACTCGATTCGCGACCTCATCGCCAGCGAGCAGGGCAAGCCACGCAACGAGGCCTTCACCATGGAGGTCCTGCCGACGATCGATGCGCTGCACTGGATCGGCCGCGCCGGTCAGGAGATCCTCGCCGACGAGAAGATCTCGATGCCGCAGGCGTTCCTGAAGACGAAGCGCTCGTCATTCGTCTACGAGCCGCTCGGGGTGATTGGCGTCATCTCGCCGTGGAACTACCCGTGGAGCATCCCGTTCGGCGAGGTCGCGCTCGCGCTGATGGCCGGCAACGGCGTCGTGCT
This sequence comes from uncultured Solirubrobacterales bacterium, assembly GCA_963755955.1. Lineage (GTDB taxonomy): Bacteria > Actinomycetota > Thermoleophilia > Solirubrobacterales > Solirubrobacteraceae > Palsa-465. The sequence goes on along the minus strand of CAVWLZ010000023.1, from coordinate 426 downwards.
CAAGCCCGCCTCGCTCACCCCGCTGATCGGCGAGCGCATCGGCCGCGTGTTCGAGCGGGCCGGCCTTCCCGAGGGCCTCGTGCGCGTCATCCACGGCCCCGGCACCGGCTCGGCGCTCGTCGAGTCCGACGTCGCCAAGGTGTTCTTCACCGGCTCGGTGGAGACCGGCCGCGGCGTGGCCGAGAAGTGCGCTCGCCAGCTCAAGGGCTCGGTGCTCGAGCTCGGCGGCAAGGATCCGATGATCGTCCTCGCCGACGCCAACGTCGACCATGCTGTCGCCGGCGCGCTGTGGGGCGGTTTCGCCAACGCCGGCCAGACGTGCTCCGGCATCGAGCGGGTCTACGTCGTCCGCGAAGTCGCCGAGCGCTTCGTCGCCGGGGTGGCAGCGGGCGCCGAGCGCCTGCGGATCGGCGACCCGATGAGCTG
>CAVWLZ010000022.1:0-124874 GCA_963755955.1 uncultured Solirubrobacterales bacterium | reverse complement strand
ACCACTACGTCTACCGGCTGATCCCGCCCCGGCCGACGTTCGACCAGGACATGACGCCGGCGAGCGGGCGGTGATCGACGAGCACCGTCGTGTACTCGCACGGTCTTCTCGAGGCCGGCCGCGTCGTCGTCTACGGCCCGGTCCGCGACGGCACCGGCGCCTGGGGGCTCGGGGTGCTCCACGCGGAGAGCGAGGAGGCGGCGCTCGGGATGGTGCTCGGCGACCCGGCGATCAGATCGGGGATCGTGAGGCTGCCGAGTTCGGCCCGATGCCGTCGCGGTGCTGCCGGGTAAGGCGGGGGCGGTCGCTCCGGCGACGGCGTCGTCCCCACCTGCGTCGCCGCTCGCTTGGCTCCGGTGAAAATCAGCCGCTCGCCGCCCCGGCGCCACGAGGGGTCGAGTGTGTCCGCCTTATGGACGAAACCGACCTCGCGCTGGCAAGGGGGCGGCGCGAGGAACGTTTTGCGCAGCGGCGGGCGGGGCGCAGCGGCGGGCGGGCACCGTTTTGCGCCCCGCCGGGACGAACGCGCGCACGCGGAGTCGGCGGAAACCGCGTTTCGCGTCGGCGATGGCCAGGCCCAGAAACCCCCACTGCGTCCAGGAAACGGCCAGGCCTTTGAACAAATCCTGCAATCGCCAGGGCTCATTACCCGCCTACTGCGCGTCTTGACCAATTTAGCCAGACACGCTGGGACAAATGTGCCGGTCTCCTGGCTGACCAGCCGACGCTGTTGGCAGGCGGTTGCGGTACCCTCGGGGACCAAACCGCGACGTCCTAGGTTCGGGCGAAGCCGGAGCATCGGCGCCTCCCGCCGCCCAAGCCACTCTAACCGGCCCTTTCTTAGCACGTACCCCTGCCCGTCCCGATTGGGCCAAACCTGGATCGAAAACCGCCCGCAGAAATGCGGGCGGTTTTCGTTTCCGGGGCCGCCCCGAACCGCGACCCGAACCGCGACCCGCTCCGGAACCGCGACCCGCCCCGGGAGGGACCCGCGAGCCCCGGCGGATGCCTAGGCCAGATTTGCGCGCCGGGTACGCGACCGACGGGTCGGTGGACGCGATGACGCGCGGTCAGCCCGCGCTGAGCGCCCGCTCGATCGCCCCGCGCAGCTCCCCCGGCGCGCGCACGAGCTCGCCGTGGCACCCGAGCGCCGAGAAGACGACCTCGTCGTAGCGGGTCTCAGGCCGCAGCTCGGCCGCGACCGAGTACCCGTAGAGGAACTCCATCGGGTGCTTCTCGAGCGCCCAGATGCCGTTGTTGCCCATCACGCCGACGACGTTGATGCCGTGACGGGCCAGGGTGTCAAAGTCCATCCCGGCGAAGCGAACGCGCCGTCGCCGAGCAGCAGCACGACCTGGCGGTCCGGCCGGGCAAGCACCGCGGGAGGGCGCATCCGGGGCCTGACCCGAGGCAGCCGAAGGGCCCGGGATCGAGCCAGCACCCGGGTCGACCAGTTGACCACCCGCCCGGCGTAGGAGACGAAGTCGCCGTCGCCGACGATGATGATCGCGTCGCGGTCGAGGACGGCCGCGAGCTCGGCGGACACGCGCATCGGGTGCAGCGGAGCGCGGTCGTCGGCGAACTCGGCCGCCTCGCCCGCGCGCTTCTCCATCTCGGTCGCCCGCAGCGAAGCCACCCACCGCTCCCTCTCCCCCGCGTCGAACCCGGACGCCGCCGCGCGCAGCCCGTCGAGCGTGGCCGGCAACGCGCCGTAGAGCTCGGCCGACACCCGACGCGGATGGTCGCGCTCGGGCTCGGCGGTATCGAGGACGATGATCTCGGCGTCCGGCGCCATCGCGGCGCCGAAGCCGAGCCGGAAGTCGAGCGGCACGCCGATGACGAGCGCGACGTCGGCCTCGCCGAGACCCTTGCTGCGCGAGCGGGAGAAGAACAGCTCGTGGTCGGCGGGGACGCAGCCGCGCGCGAGGCCGTTGAGGAACACCGGGATCCCGAGCTCCTCGGCGAGCGCGAGCAGCTGCTGCTCGCCGCGACCCCAGTAGAGCCCGGTGCCGGCCATGATCACCGGCCGGTCGGCGTCGCGCAGCAGAGCCGCAGCCCGGCCGAGGACCGACGCGTCGGCGCCATCCCCGCGCCAGGGCTCCGGCAACGGCGCGGGTGGGTCCTCGGACACCGGACCCTCCATGAACACGTGGTCGAGCGGGAAGTCGACGAACGTCGGGCCCGAGCGGGGGGTGAGCGCGATCCGCATCGCCTCGTCGGTCAGTCCCGGAATCTCGGCGGTCGTCTCCGGCGTCGCCGCGAGCTTGACCAGCGGACGCACGAACGGCACGTGGTCGATCTCCTGGAGCGAGCCCTGCCCCCAGCGGAAGTGCGGCGCGCGCCCGCCGAGCACGAGCACCGGCGAGTTGTTCTGGGCGGCGGAGGCGATCGCACTCATGCCGTTCGTCACCCCGGGGCCGGCGGTGAGCGCGCACACGCCGATCTCCCGGGTACTTTCGCCCAGCCCTCGGCGGCGAAGGCGGCGGTCTGCTCGTGGCGGGTGTCGACGATGTCGATCCCTCGGCGCGGCAGCCGTCGTAGATCGAGAACAGGTGCCCGCCGGAGAGGGTGAAGAGCTTGCTGACGCCGTGGGCCTTGAGCACGCGGGCGATGAGGCGTCCGCCGTGCAGTTCGGTGCCGGTCTCAGTCGCCACTGTGCGGCACGCTAACACGCGGCCGCCCGGCGACGCCGAGCCGCATCGCGTTGACGATCGCGCCGCCGAGGATGATGATCGCCAGTATGTAGAACCAGGCGAGGATGATGATCACGAAGACGATCGTCGTGCCGAACTGGGCGATCGTCGAGATGCTCGACAGGTAGATGGGGAAGCTGTAGGAGACGACGCCGACGGCGAGCGTCGCGCCGAGCGCGCCGGGCCAGATCCCCCGCCAGGGCACACGGCGATTGGGGACCTGGGCGTAGATGAGCACGAGGCAGCCGAACAGCAGCGTGACGCTGAGGCCGAGCGAGATGCCGTAGACGAGGCCAGTGACCCTGGCGAGGTCGAACGGAAGCCGCCGCGCGCCGGCCTGAAGGAAGCTCTGGACGATCGGCACGGCCACGGTGGCGACCATCAGCAGCAGGACGACGAGCAGCATCGCGAAGCCGAAGCGCTTCTGCTCGACCCAGCGCCGGGACTTGCAGCCGTAGACGTGACTGAAGGCCGTGTCGAGCGAGCCCCAGAACGAGGAACCGAGCCAGATGCTGGCGATCAGGGCGAGCACGCCGGTCGTCGTCGTCGAGGACTTGATCTCGTGAAGCAGCGAATTGAGCGTGTCCTCGGCGGTGCCGGGAAAGATCTCGCGCAGGTCGGTGAGCATGCTTGACTGCACGGCGCCGCTCTTGAGCACCTGGCCGGCGAGGAACAGCGCAAGCAGCGCCACGGGCACGACGCAGACGAGCATGTTGTAGGCGACCATCGCCGCCTGCCCAGTGATGTTCGCCTCCATCGCCGTGCGCCAGAAGCGACGCAGCCGGCCGGGGGCCTTGCGTACGGTGCTCAATCGCCCACGGGTGCCGTGGCTCGAGTTCCGGGGTTGTCACCGGGCTTGCGGCGGGCGCGCTTGCCGCCTGCGTCGTTCCGCCGGTCACGGCCGTCGAAGCGCGGAGCCCAGAGGCCGACCTCGACGCGCTTGCCCTTGAGCGGCACGGGCGGCCGCTCCTCGAGCTCCAGCGGGATGCGCATTCGCTCGCGGGTCGCGTCGGTGATGAGCACGTCATCCCCGGTCTCACGCGTCGCCGCCTCGACCCGCGCCGCGGTGTTGACAACATCGCCGATGACCGTGAACTCGACGCGGCCGCCGCCGCCGACGGTCCCGACGACGACCGGCCCGGAGTTGACGCCGACGCCGACCCGCACGCGGGAGCCGTAGCGCCGCGAGACGCAGCCGACGAGCTCGAGCGCGGTGGCGACCGCGCGGTCGGCGTGGTCGGCGAGCCGGTCGGGGGCGCCGAAGACGGCGAGCAGGCCGTCGCCGATGAACTTGTTGGCGTGGCCACCGCCGCGGAGGAGCACGGGCACGATCAGATCCCAGAACTCGTTGAGCATCGAGACGACCTCGTGCGGGCTCGCCTGCTCGGCGAACGAGGTGAAGTCCCAGATGTCGAGGAACAGGATCGAGACCTCGACCTCCTCGCCCGTGAGGTCCGCGCCCCCGGCGAGCACCCGCTCGGCGAGGTCGGGGTCGACGTAGGCGCCGAACGCCTCGCGCAGGCGCTCGCGCTCCTCGAGACCCTCGGCCATCGCGTTGAACGACTGGGCGAGCTTGCCGGTCTCATCGGTCGCCACGACCGGCACGCGCGCGGAATAGTCGCCGGCCGCCACGCTGACGGTGGCCGCCTGGAGGTCGGCGAGGGCGCTGCCGAGGGAGCGGACGACGAGCACGACGAGCTCGAGCGAGATCGTGAAGGAGACGACGACGGCGACGACCCATGACAGCCCGAGGTCCGAGAGCCTCGCGTTGTGGCCCTCGGCCGAGAGCCCGGCGACGACGACGCCGGTGATGATGTTGATGATCGGGGCGGCGGCGAACAGCCGCCAGCGCAACGGCAGGCCGCGGGCGCGGATGATGAAGTCGGGCGGCAGCTCGTGGGCGAGCTTCTCGAGCACCGGCCGGGTGACGACCTCCATCGTGAAGTAGCGGACGATGATCGTGCACAGAGGGACGATCGTTCCGACCGCGGCGAGCACGAAGAACGAGTACCACTGGAGGCCGAGCAGCCAGGTGGCAAAGGCGACGAACGGCAGATAGGCGAACACGAACGGATAGGTGCGCATCCGCCGCGTGTACTCGTAGGGGAGCGTGGCCGCGGCCTGCCAGGCGGCAACGACCGAGACCGGGTCGTGGGCCCCGGACTCCCAGGCCCAGACCGGGCGCCACATCCGGCGCGTGAGCTTGACGGAGATGAGGTTGTCGGCGGCGACGAGCAGCTGCGAGATGGCGACGAGCAGCCAGAACTTGTCGGGCGGCATCGGCTGGTAGAGCCGCAGCAGGCCCATTCCGCCGAGGGTGATGAGGTGCGCGAGCCCGAACTGAGCCCAGACCAGCGCAAACGAATTGCGGCCAGAGACGGTGCGGACGACCCGATCGAGCGGATCGATCATGAAGAGAGTGTGACGGGCGGGTCTGCCGGAAGCGAGCGAACTCAACCCGCTGGGGCGAGCGGCCCGAAATCGAGGGCGGCCATCAGCGCCGAGGCTTCGCCGATGGCCTGCTCTCCCTCGAACCACCGGTGGCCCACGCTGACGACCGGCAGACTGCGCACACCGCGCCCGGCGAGACCGCGGGCGGTGGCGTGAAGCGTTCCGTCCCGGGTGGGATCCCCGGCAGCGAAGATGCAATCGACGAGAGGAATCCCGGCTGCCGCGGCTGCCTCGGCGAGTGTCTCAGGGTCTTCGAGATCGAACCCGCCACAGAACGCGAGCCTGCTCGCCGCCAGCGCAAACGCCGCGCCGGCTCCGAGCCCGGCGGCATAGGCCGCCGCCCGCAACGCGGTCGGCACGCTCGCCCGCAGGCGGTCGGGCCAGACCAACGGCAGACGGAGCTGAGCCGCGCGCAGCTCCGCGTTCCGGCGCACAGGTGGCGATCGCACCCCTGCCTGCTCACCGTGCAGCGAGACAGCCGCAGCCGGGATCCAGTCGACCTCTCCGAGCTCTCGCTCGACGCGCTCCGCAGCCAGGTACGAGAACGGGCACGCGAGATCAAAGAAGAACGCCGGGCGCCCGTTTCGGACAGCGCGGCAGCGGTCGGCGAGTCTCTCGGCGAGGACGATCAGTTCTCCCATCATCTACTCGAAACGACGGGAAATCGAAAAACTGGCGCAAACTCACCTCGCGATCGCTCAAAAGCGGACATTGCCACCGTCCGAGTCTCGGTTAGACTCGCAAAAGCTGGTAGTCAGGACTCGGGACTACCGGAGGCCACCATTCCACAGGTACCACCACCGAAACGTCACCCGTACGATCAGTGGGCACCGGATGCTCGAGCACTTGATCTCGTGGGCGACAAATGGACGCTGCTCATCGTCCGCGACCTCGCGGCCGGTCCGCGACGGTTCGTCGAGCTCCAGCGGGTGCTGCCCGGCATCTCGACCGAGCAGCTGCGCTCCCGGCTGAACCGGATGGTCGCCGACGGCATGCTCACCCGCAAGCGCTACCGCGAGGTGCCGCCACGTGTCGACTATGAGCTGACCGACCGCGCCCGCGAGCTGATGCCGATCCTCGGCGAGCTCGCCCGCTGGGGCTACGCCTGGGCCTGGGGCGCGCCGCGCGCCCAGGAGGCGATCGACATCGGGGCGATCTTCCGGCTCGCACCGGGCCTGCTCACGCCGGGCGTCGGGGCGGCGGGCACGGCCGAGTTCATCGTCTCCGACGCCGATCAGACCGGCGGCGGGATCTACTCGGTCACCGTGGCCGGGGACGAGGTCAGCGTCGCCGAGCGCCCGAGCGACCGGCCCGAGGTGCGGGTCGCGGGCTCGACGGCGGCGTGGGTGGCGGCGTTCGGTCCGTCGCATGACCGCGGCGACCTGACCGTGACCGGCGACCGCGGACTCGCCGAGCAGCTGCTCGACGGGCTGCTCGCCGCGCCGGCGCTCGCCCGCGCGGGCTCGGCCGTCGCCTGATCGCCGGCTGCGCTACCGGCTCGAGTAGCGCGCGGGGCCGATGTGCGGGATCTGGTACTTGCCCGCCGCGCCTGGGAGAATCGGCGCGACCCAACAGGCCATCTGGCCGCCGCCGGTCGGTGAGTTGATCGCCGACACGGAGCCGTCGCCACCCGCGCCCGTGTTCTTGCAGTCCCAGGCCGGGAAGTTGCCGTTGGTGAAGTTCTGGGCGCTGGCGAGCCACAGCGGCGGCGGGTAGGTGTTGCCGCGGTTGTTGGTGTCGCGCTGCGGCGAGAAGGACAGCGTCTCCGGGCCGACGGGCGAGAACTGGCGCAGATAGTGGCCGGTGCCGTCGCCGCCGAACGACGTCGTCTTGGCCGAGATGCCGGTGGCGCCATTGGAGATGAAGTCCGAGGTGAGCTGCTGATGGAGGCCGAGCCAGCCGAGGATCGGGTTGAGCTGCTCGATGAACGGCCCGAGCGCGCCGAGCAGTGGCTTGGCGCCGTACAGGGTGTCGCGGATCCCGGGCAGCCCGGTTTGCGAGACGGTAATCAGCGGCCCGAGGTTGACGAACAGCCGCCGCAGATCGGGCGAGAGGTTCGCCACCGCGGTGAGCGTCGGGCCGAGCTGGTGGGCCACCGGCTGGAGCTCGTGGACGAGCGGATCGGTGTTGAGCGCGAAGGACTTCAGCCGGTTCATGGTCAGCTTCGTCTCGTTGAGGAAGGCCGGGAACACATGGAAGGTGGCCGCGAGCGCGTTCTGGTTGGCCGCCGTCGTGCGGAACACCTCATCGCCGCTCGTGATGAGGCTGCGCAGCGCATTCGGGTCCGAGGAGATGGCCGAGAACACCGTGCCGCCGTTCTGGATGAGGCGCACGACGGCGCCGTGCTCGACGTCGAGCACGCGGAGGATGTCGGTCGCGTCGGCGGCGAACGTGGGCAGGTTGCCGAGCACGTCGTTGAGGTGCTGGTCGTTACCGGTGACCGCCGTGGCCACCTCCTGCTGCCAGACCTGGAAGGCGCGACGCGTCTTGGGATCGAGCGCGTTGAAGATGTCCGAGAGCTGGACGGCACTCGCGACCTGGCCACGGGCTAAGAGACCCCCGTCGGGAATGGCCGGGGCTCTCTGGGGGCCGGGGGCGATCTCGACGTACGTCTCGCCGAGGATCGTCTTCTGTCGCAGGATCGCCCGCGCGTCGCGGTGCAGCGGCGCGTACTGATTGTTCATCTGGATCGTGGCGATCGTGCGATTGCCCTGGGGGTCGAGCGACTTCTCGACCACCTTGCCGACGTTGACCCCGGCGATGCGCACGTCGGCCTGGGTGGCGAGCTGATCGGCGTTGGGGAACGAGATGCGGACCCGGTAGCCCTGTGGGTTGAATGGGATCGTGCCGCCGAAGGACAGCCATAGGAACAGGAGCAGGCCCGCGCACGACAACGCGAAGAGCGCCATCGTGATCACTTTGGTTATCGAGGGGGTGCCGGTTTCCATTGCGTCGCCTGAGGGTCAGTTGGTCGGGAGCTTGGGCAGGAACAGTCCGCCGGAGGAGCCCGAGCTCTGGGCGCTGCCGGACGATTTGTCGGCGGCGGCCTTTGTCCCGGAGCCGCTGCCAGACTTGCCCGCCTGGTAGGCCTGGTAGGCCTTGGTGTCGGCGGCGGCCTGCTTGGGGCAGAGCCCCGCCGAGGTGAGGATCGGCGTGAGGTTGAGCACCGCCTCGGCGTCCGGCACCGAGTTGGCCACCTGGGCCAGCGTCGCGCAGCTCGCCTGGAGGAACAGTGGGCGGAAGTCGCCGTTGGCGTCCTGGATCGAGAAGAGCGTCCGGGCGCTGTGGCCGAGCCAGGCCAGCCACCAGAGATAGCCGTGCTGGGCGCCGCCCGGGGAGTAGCCGGCCATGTTGACGAAGTGATTGAGGACGGTGAAGACCTTCGAGAGGTTCGGAGTGGCCTTTGCGAGGTTGACCGCCGCCGGCTTGAGGTTGCGCACGACCGGTCGGGCGGCGACGACGAACGGACGGATCTCGGTCCGGACGATCGGGGTGCTCGGTGCAGCGAGCGCGCTGAGCGCCTGGTTGGCCGCGGGCAGCGCCCGCGCGGCCGGCAACAGGTTGGTCGCGGTCGGCCCGAGCAGGTTGGCGAACACCCGGACCTTGTTGAGGGTCGCCGTCGTCTGGGCGAGTGTCGCCGGGAGGTCGGCGATCGCGCGGCTGACGTTCCCGTTCTCGGTGGCGAAGGCGTGGAAGACCTTCTGGCTCGAGTCGACGAACGAGACGATCTGCGCCTGCTTGGCCTCGAGCGCGACGTTGAGGCGCTTGAGCGAGTTGACGAGCCGGCGAAGATTCGCTCCCCGCGCCCCGACCGCCTTGTTCACGCGCGCGAGGTCACGGTGGGTCGGCTCGAAGCGCTCGAGCACCTGTGCGAGCTCGCCGCCGCCCTTGCCCTGGAGACCCTGACCGGCGCCGTTGATGAGCAGATCGAGATACGCCCGCGTGTCGGAATCGAGCGACGCGAGGATCTCGTCGACATTGACGTCGGGGAGGGTGTTGGACACGGGGATCGTGAAGCCGGGCCGGGCGATCGGCGAGCTCCCCGTTCCCGGGTTGAGCTCGACGAACATGTCCTTCAGGCCAGTCCGCGGCCGCAAGAGTGCGCTCGCGTCCTGATGGATCATGTGCTGGTACTGCTGGTCGATCTGGAGCTGCACGGTGGCCATGCCGTTCTTGAGCGACACCTGGCCGATCTGACCGACCTCGACCCCGGAAACCCGCACGGTCTGGCCCTGACCCGGCGTCACCGCCTGCGCGGTGGAGAACTCGGCGTTGATCGTGAACGGCGTGGACTCGATGAACGGGAAGCGGAGCCGCTCGTGGCTGAGCACGTAGCCGGCGACGACGACCGAGAGGACGAGCAGGGCCAGGATGGCTGCGAAGTCGCCGGCGTGGTTCTTGATGGCGCGGGTCATCTACTTGACGGTCGTGTTGAGGTTCGACGGGGGCTTGACCGACATGCCCTCGGTCTTGGCGACGTCCTTGATGACGCCGAGCGCCTGCACGGCCGCCGACTGCTGGCGGAGCAGGGCACCGGGCGCCGTCAGGCTGCTCGAGGTCTGCTGCGGGGGCGCGGCGACGGGCGTCGAGAGGTCACGGATCGGCGGCTGGGTCTCGCACGGCACGTTCGGCTCGAGCGGCGGGCGGTGGCCGCCGGGCGGCAGGCCCGGCTGGACGCCGTCGATCTTGGTCAGCGCCTGGCCGAACAGTCCCGGCTGGAGCGAGTAGGTGAGCGTGCCGCCGGTCCCGAGCACACGGATGTACGGCCCGTTGGCGTCGAAGGCGCGCGACTCGCCGGCGACGCCCGGCAGGTAGTCGACGGCCTCGACATACACCTTGCGCGTCGGGAAGCCGTCGGAGGAGTTGAAGTTCTGGTCCGGGACGGTGAGCTGCGTCCACGGGTAGACGACGTTCGCGACGCAGCTCGAGGCGGGGCGCACCTGGTCGCGCATGAACGGGATCGTGGTCACGGTGAGGCGCGCGAGGGCGGGGATCGTGACCGACAGATCGGAGGCGAGGCCGCGCAGCTCGGAGGGCTGGACGAGGTTGCGCAGCTGGGTGACGAACGGCAGCGTCTTGTCGACCATCGGCCCGGTCGACTGCACGCCGGGGATGAGCGTCCGAGACAGCACCCGCAGGGGCGGGAAGGCGGCGTTGAGCGAGTTGAAGGCGGGGATCGCGGTCGACAGCGTCGTCGGCAGCTCGGCGACGGCCCGCTCGAGCGCGGTGTTCTCCCGGGCAAACGCGCCGGCGGTGGTGTTGAAGTCGGTGATGAGGTTCTTGAGAACCTCGGGGTGGGCGTCGAAGGCGGCGGCCACCGGACCCTGGGCGGCGATCCAGTTCGAGAGGTCGTGGGGCTGGATGCCGAGAGCGTCGTGAGCGACGATCGCCGTGTATTCGTACGCGGGCAGCCAGAACTGGATCGAGCGGTTGTAGCTCGGGCCGGCCTGCTTGACGGCACCGCCGTACTGCTGGAGCAGGATCTGGAGGTTGCGGCGGGTGTTGCTCTGCAGCGAGGTGAGCACCTGGTCGAACTGGACCGGCTCGGTGCCCTGCTGGACCGGGAACGTGTAGCCGTTCGAGGCCGTCCCGGCGGCCGGGGTGCCCGGATGGACGTCGACGAAGAAGTTGCCCTCGAGGAAGATCCGCGGGCGGATGGCGAAGGTCGCGTCCTTGTGGAGCGGCAACCCCATGCTCTGGATCGTCATCGTCACGTTGGCGTCCTGGCACTGGTGCTGGGTCTGGCCACCGACCTTGCAGTCCGACACCGGATCGACGCTGTCGACCTGTCCGACGTTGACGCCGGCGATGCGGACGAGCGACTGGGGACGGAGACCGCTCGCGTTCGAGAACAGCGCATGGACGGTGAACTTCGATGCGAATGGGTTGGCGAACTTCGTGTACGCGAGGTACGAGAACAGGACGATGACGACGATCCCCAGGAGCCCGGCCTGGAAGGTGCTCAGTGAGCGCTTCTTGCGATGGTTGCGCTTCATGAGTCACCGGGGACGTAGGGGAGTTGGGGCCCGGTGGTGGGGTTGCGGGTGAACGTCTCGCCGGCGGGTACGTGGGCGCGGCCCTTGTACGTCGGGCCCTGGTCGCCGGGGGTGTGCGGATCGCTGCCGAGCAGCCGGTGCTGGGGGTCGAGGCCGTTGAGCTGGCGCGGGTAGCCGCGTTGCCCGGTCTCACAGTCGGCGTTGCCCTGATTGTCGATCGCGGCGCCGTACGGCTGGGCGTGGAGGTATTCGTTGCCGCCGAGTGGGGAGGTGTCGCTGCCGCCGCCGTTGACCGGCGCGGTCGCGCCCTGCTGGCCGACATTGTTCGGCTGCAACGGGTTCGTCTGGTTGAGCATCGCCCGCTGCGCGAACCCAAACGACGTCTCCTCACTGATGTGCTCAGCCAGGAACGTCCACCAGTAATTCCAGTCATTGCAGACCGTCACATACGGCCCGAGATAGCGAACCATCGGATTGAGCGTCGAGACCGTCGACGACAAGCCGTTCAACGCGACATTCGTCCCCGGGAACGTCGACAAGCTCCGGAGCGCGACCATCACCCCCTGCAACTTGCGACCCAGCGACGGCGTCCTCGCCAACGTCGTCGTGCCGGACTCGATCGCCGGGTTCAGCGCCGGCAGCGCGCGCACGAGCTCCGCACTCGCCGGGGCCAAACTCGTCCCCAACGACGCGAGATCCGACAGGAACGGGCGCTGCACCGCCAGACTGCTCGTCGACGCGTCCAACGTCGAGGGCGACTGCGCGATCGTCTGCTCCAACGCACTCGGATCGCGACTGATCGCCGCGAACGTCGTCGCCATCTGCCCAAACGAATCCGACAATGCCCCCGACACCGGCGACACCGCCCCCATCACCCCATTCAACGAGCTGAGGAACCGGGTCAACTCGGTCGACGGCGCCGACAGGTAGCCGGCGACGACGGTGAGGTGCGTGAACAGCTCGGGCAGCGACGCGATCGTGTCATTCAGATCCGACCCCCGCGCCGCCAACGCATCCCCCACCCCAACCAACCCCCGCTGAATCGCCGACCGCGTCCTCGGATCGAACGTCTTGAACACATCATCAAACTGGACCGGCACCTCCGTCTGCCCAATCGGCAACGTCCCACCATCCGGAACCACCCGCGACGAGGACCCCTTCGACAACGCCACATACTTCAACCCCAACACCGACAACGGCTGAACCGACACCCGCGAATCCGCCGGAACCTTCCCGTTCGACTGATCAAGATCGAGCGTCAACTGCGCCCCAACCTGCCCACTCGACAACTCAACCGGCTTCATATCCGACACCAACCCCACCCGAAACCCACCCTCACGCACATCAGCGCCGATCACCACATCCGACCCATCCGCAATATCCACCTTCACCTGACGCGTCGGCACGAACGGCAACCCCGAATTCGCCGTATACGCCAGGAACACGGCAACAAGCAGGACGAGCAGCGTGACCGCCCCGACCATCACGGGATTCGCGAACGCGGACTGTTGCGCGCGCTTTCTCACGGTGCGAGGAGGTAGTTGAGGAGCTGCTTGGTCGAGCCGTTGCCCGAGCCCGAGGAGGACCCGGCCGCGGAGCCAGACGAGGAGCCCGTCGACGGGGAGCCCGACGAGGTGCCGGCGCCCGAGGACGAGCCCGTTGACGATGAGCCCGTCGAGGAGGAGCCCAATCCGGAGCCGGAGCCGCTCGAGGACGTATCCGCCGCCAGCTTGGCCGCGCTCGTCGCCGGCCCGGACTCGCCGGGCGGAGCGCCGCCGGGGTCAGGCACCGCGCCGCCCGGGTTGGAGGGATCGGTCTCGTTGACGCCGGGCTGGTTGGGCCCGAGCCAGGCGTAGCAGGAGCGGTAGGCGGCCCCGAAGGTCTTGAGGCTACGGGCGATCGTGCCCGGCGTCGCGTACGGCGTGCACATCGCGCTCACGAACGCGTCGACGGTGAGCTCGTGGCCATAGGGGCCGAAGGTGTTGATCGCGAGCGTCTGGTTGAACGCGTACTGGAGCAGCGCCTCGAGTCCGGTGTAGCCCTTGCCGCCGGGACTGCGCGGGTCGGTCTCGACGGCGCGGCTGCGGTCGTCGAGGTCGCGGAGGACGATCGCGAGGTTCTGGGAGAGCTCCGGCGCCGGCTTGGCGAAGCGGTTGAGGTCGGCCACCGTCGGGCCGGCGGCGATGACCGCCTGACGGCCGGTGACCGAGGCCTGACCGAGCGAGCGGATCGCCGGGATCCCCGAGCGGGAGAAGCCGGGGAGATCGGTGAACAGGCGGTTGAGCTGCCCCGAGGCGCTGTTGAGATTGGCCAGTACGGGCGTGTTGTTCGTCGTCGCCTGATCGAGGTTGACGAGCGCCGGCCGCAGCTGCTCGAGGAAGGCGGGCAGCTTGTGCAGTGTCGCCTCGAGGTTCGTCTGCTGGGTGGCGGTGTCGCTCGCGGCCCGGTTGGCCTCGTCGATGAACCGCGCCACCTGCGTGCTGTTGTTGGCCAGCGCGGTGACGACCGAGTCGGAGTTGACGGTCAGCGCCTGAAGCGTCTGCGAGTCGTTGCCGAGCAGGTTGAGCAGGTTGTCGGTCTCGGTGATCGCCGGGACGGCGCGGCGCAGCGCGGCGGCAAGGTCACCCGAGCGCGCCGCGACGCCGGCGCCGAGCTCGTTGATGATCAGGCTGAAGCGCTCGCGGTAGGGCATGCGCATCACGTTCTGGAGCAGGTCGGCCGGGATCGTCGACTGCGTCTGGGTCACCGGGATGGTGCTGCCCGGCTTGAGCACGCGGCCCGCCTGGCCGGGCTGACAGTCGACGAAGTACTCACCGATCAGCGACTGCGGCCGCGACTGGCAGAAGGCGTCGGAGTGGAACTGACCGAAGCCCGGCACGGTCACCTGGACGGTGACGAGCGCGTGGCAGTCGGCGGGCTGCCCTTTGATGCACCCCTGGGGAAGGCTGATGTCCTGGATCGTTCCCGCGCGGACGCCGGCGACCTTGAAGTCGGCGCCCTGGACGAGGCCGAAGGCGTTGTCGAGCTCGATCTTGTACGTCCCCGCGGCGTTGCCGGAGTTCGACGCCCCGGTGCCGAAGACCAGGAACGCGCACACGGCGAGGAGGATTCCCGCGCTCAGGAGGACCCGCTTCATGGCCCGGTCGGAACCTCACTCGGGGTGCACGGATAGCCCGACTCGGGGTACCAGACCGCGCCGCGCTCCATCGAGCCAGGGCAGCGGTCGCCCTGGCCGTAGGTGAGCAGGCCCTTGGAGTTCGGCGAGCCGTTGCCGAAGGCGAGCACCGAGCGGAGGATCGGATTGGCGAACGCCGGCAGGATGTTGAGAACGCCGTTCTGGACCGAGCCGACGCCGACGATCGGAGCGACGCGGCTCGAGCCGCCGTTGGCGTCGATCGTCCCCGGATGGGTGTAGCCCTCAAACCAGCCCGTGAGGTCGACGGCGTACGGCCGGTCGGTGGCCAGCTCCGGAGTCGAGTCGTTGAGCGCGATCGTCGACTGGGGGAAGGCGCCGAGACGCAGCTTGCCGTTGGCCTGGATCTTGCGCACGGTCACGGCGGCGAGCGGCTGGCCGAGACCGACGAGCTCGATCAGGTCGTTGTTGGGACCCGGTCGGCGGATGACGTTGGAGAGGTCGCGCACCGTCGGCACCGACTGGATGGCGAGCGGCTCGAGCTCGACGAGCAGCCGCTGGAGCTTCGGCGCGACCGGCTTGGAGGCGTTGACGAGCGGGGTGACGTCGTTGAGCGCGTTGCGGAGGTTGACGAAGGTCGTGTCCGCGAGCGCCATGAAGCCGGGGAGCTGACGGATCGAGCTGCCGAGCGCGGTGCGCTGCGACGCGAGCGCCTGCGTCGTCGTCGATAGGTGCGTGATCAGTCCGGCGAGATCGGACTGGCGCTGGGAGATGTCGGTGAGGAGGTTGCCGGACTTGACCACGAAGTTGGTGAACTTGTCCGTGTTGCGGTTGATCTCGCTGAACAACACGCTGCTCGCGGCGACCGCGGGATCGAGGTACTGGAAGGCGGCCTGCGCGGCCTTGCCCTGCCCCTGGAACTGGGACGCCGAGCCCCGGATGAGGCCCTGGAGACCCTTGAGCGTCGGCGGGTCGAGCGTGTTGAACAGCTGATCGAGGTCGACGGCGCTCGTCGTGTTGCTCGTGCCGATGTCGCCGCCGTTGGGAATCTTGGCGGCGCCGCCCGGGCCGAGCCGGAGATCGACGTAGCGGTTGGCGATGCCGGACAGCGAGGTCTGACGGACGGTCGCGATCGTGCCCTGGCGGAGCGGCTCGTAGTTGGACTGGTTGATGGTGAGGGTGAGGCGAGCCTGCCCATCCGGGGTGAGCGAGATGTTCGAGACGGAGCCGATCGGCGTGCCCGAGACCTGGACGAGGTCGCCGCTGACGAGCTGCGACGCGTCGGTGAAGATCGCGTTCACCTGATAGGTCTTGCCGCCCTGAAGAAGGATGCCCGCGACCGCGATGATGGCGATCGCGATCGCGCCGAAAGCGGCCACCCTGCCGATCACAGTTGAGTTGCGCACACGCGCCTCCCTATGGGCAATCGATTTCCTCCCGCCCGGGGGCTGGACAGCCCCCGTTCGATCACGCCATTCGAACCTAGCAACGGAGTTACTCGGGTGTCAATTTCGAACCGTCGCCAGTGCCCGCGGGCGAATCCGCTCTCACCGGGAACCGGACGATTGCGCGCGCCGTGACGGCGCGCAAGGGCTGAGGTCGAACCTGGAACGGCCACCGCGGCAGCTTGCCATGTGCCGTGGGTCACGCGCGCCACATGGGCATTGCCTATGCAGATTGGCGGGCCCCGGCTGGCGAAAGGGACGGGAGGGACGGGACACCCGGGGCGGCGCGGACGGGGTACCCGGGCCCGCGCGGACGGGGATGCCCGGGCCCGCGCGGACGGGGATGCCCGGACCCGCGCGGACGGGGATGCCCGGGCCGGAGCGGACGGAACACCCGGGGCGGAGCGGACGGGAGACCGGGGGCGGTGCGGACGGGATACCCGGGGCGGGACTCGAACCCGCAGAGCTCTTGCGAGCAGCGCTTTTTAAGAGCGCCGACTTTGCCAGTTTGTCTACCCGGGCGTGGAGCGGCCATCTTAAACGCGCCCGCGCGAGAAATCGCGCAACTAAACCGCCGCTACGGTGTCTTTCTTGGCGAGGGCCCGCCTCTCGACGCGTCAAATGGAAGTCTCCGCACTCAAATACACAGGGGGTATCGGCCTCCACGCGCCTACCCCGCTGCTGAAGCTGCAGTCGGACGAGCGCCTCGTGGTGCTGGTCCGCCGTGGGAGCCCTTCGGCGTTTGAGGCCCTCGTCTCACGCTACGAGTTGCGGCTGCTCTCGTTCTGCCGACACCTGCTCGGCTCCCGAGAGGACGCCGAGGACGTGCTCCAAGAGGTGCTCGCTGCGGCCTACAACGCGATGCTGGCCGACGACCGCCCGATCAACGTGCGGCCGTGGCTCTACCGGATCGCCCGCAACCGCAGCCTCAACCATCTGCGTCGCGCCCAGGCGATCGGCGTCGACTCGATGGACGTCCACCTCTCCGAGCACGGCCAGACGACGGCCGACAAGGTGCACGACCGCGAGGAGTTCCGCCTCCTCGTCGGCGACATCCAGGACCTTCCTGAGACCCAACGCACCGCGCTCGTCCTGCGCGAGATGGACGCGCTCTCCTACGACCAGATCGCCGAGGCGATGGAGACCACCGTGCCGAGCGTCAAGTCGCTGCTCGTGCGCGCCCGGGTGTCGCTCGCCGAGGCAGCCGAGGCCCGGCTGCTCAGCTGCGACGAGGTCCGGGTCGAGCTTGGCGAGATCGCCGAGGGCCTGCGCCGGCGGCCGAGCCCGCTCGTCCGCCGGCACCTCAAGGCCTGCACCCGCTGCTCGGCCTTCCGCGGCCAGCTCAAGGACACCAACAAGGCACTGGCTGCATTCCTGCCGATCGGCCCGCTCGTCGTGCTCAAGAAGCTTGCCCTCACCCACGTCGGCCACTCGGCCGGCTCGAGTGCGACCA
Source organism: uncultured Solirubrobacterales bacterium (assembly GCA_963755955.1). GTDB lineage: Bacteria > Actinomycetota > Thermoleophilia > Solirubrobacterales > Solirubrobacteraceae > Palsa-465. The sequence goes on along the minus strand of CAVWLZ010000022.1, from coordinate 107,703 downwards.
GCGCCGGCGCCACCACGGCCGCCGCCGGTACGACCGCCGCCGCCGGCGGCACGTTCGTCGCGGGTGGCACCGCCGGCGGGTTCGTCTCGGCGGGCATCGGCGCGATCGCCACCAAGGCTGCCGCCGGCCTCGCCGCCGCCGCGCTCGTCACCGCCGGCGCGATGGAGGTCGGTCCCACCAGCCGGATCCACCATCACCACTTCGCCACCGCCACGCCCGAGCTGACCGCGTCCGCGCCAGAGGCGGCCGGCGTCGTGCGCCATTGGAACATCGCCACGGCGATCAGCGCGCACCGGATCGGCATCAGCCTCCGGCACGCCGCGCTGCGCAAGCCTCACCTCGGCGTCGCGGCGAAGACACCGGCGGTCAAGTCCGCATCGGCCGGCCCCGCGCACGCGGCGGCAGCCGCGGCGAGCGCCGACGCGGCCAAGGCCACCGCGACGACGCCGACCACGGCGACAGCCCCGACGACGACCACCGCGGCGACGACGACCGCGACCACGCCTCCGCCCGGGCGGACGCAGACGCAGACCGACCCGACCGTGCTCGCGCCGCCCCCGGCGACGACGACCACGACGACCACGACGACGCCGTCGGCGAGCTCGAGCACGACGACGACATCGACCTCGTCGTCGAGCAGCTCGACGGACACGAGCACGACGTCATCGAGCAGCACCAACGCCGCGGGCGCGGCCCCGACGGATCCGAACGCCGCAGCGAACGCAGCTCCGGCGAGCACCACCCCGCCGAGCACCGCCCCAGCGAGCACCGACACGACGGGCACGACGACTCCGCCGGCCACGGATCCCACCGCGGGTCCCGTCGCCACCACGTCGAGCGGCTCCTGAGCATAGGATCCGCCGAGCGTGGCGGATCAGATCGACATCGACCATTTCAGCTCGGTCGACATGCGCGTCGGACGCGTCGTCGCCGTCGATGACTTTCCGCAGGCGCGCAAGCCGGCCTGGAAGCTGACGATCGATTTCGGCCCGGAGATCGGGATCAAGCACTCCTCGGCCCAGATCACCAGCTATGGCCGGGCGGAGCTCGAGGACACGCTCGTCGTCGCCGTCGTCAACTTCCCGCCCCGGCGGATCGGCCCGTTCCTCTCCGAGGTGCTCGTGCTCGGCGCGCTCGACGACACCAAGGGCGTCGTGCTCCTGCGGCCGGATCGCGGCGCCGAGCCGGGCTCCCGGATCGCCTGACAGGATTCGCCGCTCGCCGCGTCGAGGGCCCGGCCGCCTCGCTAGGCCCGGATTCGCCGCTCGCCGCGGCGAGGGCCCGACCGCCTAGAAGGGCCCTGAAGAAGTGATGTTCTGGTGGCGCGCCGCGCTCGGCGACTGGTGCGGTTGATCGGTGATCGTGTGATGTGTGTGCCGATCGGTGAGCGGACGCGGGCGATCCGGCGGTGCGGTGGCGTCTGGATCGCGAGTTCGCAGCGCTCCAGCGGTGTTATCCGGCGTGGGTGGCGAGTTTCCGGGCGATCGGGTTGAGGTTGACCAGCGCGGCAGCGCAGGCGGCTTGCAATCGAGCTTTCTTGGTGCCGATGTACCGGCTCTTGCGCGCTCCGTAGCGGTGCGCGAGCAGGCCGAGGAGCCGTTCGATCCGCGGTCGGGTGCGGCGGAGGTGCTCCGCGATCACAGGGTCAGCGAGCGCGTTGCGGCCCGCGGTGAGGAGCTCTTCGTGCTCGACGAGATCGATCTTGCGGGCTGCTCGGGTCGGGCAGCACCGGTCCTTCAACGGGCAGCCGCAACACATCGCGCGCGGGAACCTCGCGGAGCGGTTGCCGGCCTTGGAGGTCGTGATCCGGGTGGTGTGCCCGGCTGGGCAGGTGATCGTTCCAGCATCGAGGTCAATCGTGAAGTCGCGTTCGGCGAGCTGGCCCTCCGCAACGTGTCCTTCCGGGACCGGGGCGAGCACATCGATACCGCGCTCGGCAAGTTCTGAGCGGATCGGCCCGGTCCCGTAGGCGGTATCGCCGAGTACGCGTTCGGGGCGATGCTCCTCAGACTGGGAGTCGATCAGGTGCTTGGCCTGCGGCCCATCCTGCTCGCTCCCCGCCGCGACGTGTACCCCCACGATCAACGGCTCGGCAGTGTTCGTCGCCGACGCGGAGAGCTTGTAGCCGTCGAACCGCTGGTGCTGGCTCTTGCGTCCATGGCGCATCTCGGTGTCGATCGTCGAGATGATCCGCCCCGACGCGGTCCCGCGATGCAAGTGAGGGACACCGTCCTGGTCGATCTCGAAGTCCTGGCCGATCAGTTCTCCCAACAGGTCATGCGCCGCCTTGACCGCGTCATCCTCGAGCAGCCCGTCGGCCTGTTCCACGGCCGAGAGGGCACGCTGCGCGTCCTGCGCGACCCGGGTCAGCATCCGTTCCCGCTCGGCCTTCTCACGCCAGCGACAGTCCGGCTTCTCCCCGGGCCTCTCGTAGTCGAACTCCAGGCCATCCACCAGCCCCCGGCCAGCCTGCTGATCGACCCCCGTCACCGCATCGATCAGCTTCCGAACCCCGTAGCGGACCAGACGCACGGTGTCCTGCGTCGCGGCCGCGCCAAGCATCGGCGTGGAATCGATGATCTGCTCCGCGGTCCCGTCCAGCATCCCCAACTCGCCAGCGAGCCGCAGCGTGTTCTGGAGCGCCAACTCCTCCTTCTTGTGCAACAACAGCCGAGCGCGGAACTTGGTCAACGACGTCGGATGCCACCCCTGATGATCGACCGCCAGATCCAGCGCGACCTTCCACCGCAAATCCCACGCGACACACTCCATCGCCTGCTCATCCGACACGCCGGTCCGGTGCTGCAACAACAACACCTTCGCCAACAACAACGGCGGGATCGACGGACGGCCCACCCCCGACGAGCAGCACTCCGCGAAATCGGCATCGCGCACGATCCGATCACCGTGCTCAGCCAACAACGCGCAAAACGAACCCTCCGGCAACGGCCCCATCACCTGAGCCGCATCGAACATCCCCACCTGAACAGACCGAGCCGCGAGCATGCCCGGAATGCTCATAAACCCACCGGACAGACCGCGACCCTTTTTCAGGGCCCTTCTAGGGCCCGGGCTCGCCGCCGATGAGCAGCGCGCCCCGCTGGTTGCCGTCGACGGTGATCGGATACTGGCCGGCCCGCAGCCCGGGGATGAGGACGGAGGCGTGGCCACCGGCCGGGACCATCAGCACATGCGGGGTCGGCGTGCGGATGACGAGCCGATGGGCCTGGCCGTCGTTGTCGCTGACGCTGACCTGCACGGCGAGGAAGGCGGGCGAGGAGACGGTCGCCGGGGTCAGCTTTCCGCCGGCGTCGATCGCGAAGGTGGCGGGAACACGGACGTTCGTCGCGGGCGGGAGCTTCGTGTGGCTCGGGGCCGGCGCGGCACCGCCGGTCGGGGCGGTCGAGCCCCCAGAGCCGGAGCCGGAGCCGGAGCCGGAGCCGGAGCCAGAGCCGGAACCGGAGCCCGAACCCGCCCCAGAACCAGAGCCAGAACCGCTCGCCGTCCCGCTTCCTGAGGCTGAGGTCGAGCCTGAGGGTAAGGTCGATGGACTCGCCGGCGTGGTCGTCGAGGACGTGCTCGATGCCGCCGCCGGCGTCCCCGCCGACGTGCTCGTCTGCGACGAACCGCCGCAGCCCGCGAGGAGCAGGAGAAGCAGGGCTGCCTTCGCAGCGTTAATCCGTAGTCGACCGCTCACGGGCCCGAGGATAGATGCCGATGATGGCCAAGAGAGTTGAAGGGGGCATGATGCGGTTTGGCAAGCAAGCGCTGACGCAGCGAATGGTCGAGTACGACGCGGCACGACGCCGGCTCTGGATCGCCGGGCAGCGCTGCCACCACGGGGCGACCGGGAGCATCGTCGCGAGCCTGGCCGCGGTCGGCCTCGTCGCCGACACGGCCCGACTCCTCAAGCTGGGCAGCGGGCCGCGTGCGATGGTCGCGCTCGCGCTGACCGGCGGCGCCCTGATGGTCCACGACTGGAAGGACCGCCCGATCTGGTTCGAGCGAGGCCGGGGGACCCAGCCCTAGTTGATCGGGGCCCCATACGCCTCGAGCAGCCCCGCGTAGTGGCGATCCTCGCCGAGCCGCACACGGGCATCGGCGAGCGCGGTCTCCCCCTGCTCGCGCCGCAGCGCCGGATCGGACCAAAGCCGCGCGAGCGCCTGCGCCCAGGCCTCGGTCCCGCCGGCCCCGACCGTGCCGAGCTCGCCGACGATCTCCGGGAGGCCGCCGACGGGCGCGGCGAGCACCGGGACACCGGCCGCGAGCGCATCGAGGGCCGCGTACGGGCAGGGCTCCTCCCAGCGCGAGGGCACGAGGACGACCGCGGCCCGTGCCCGCAGCGCCGCGAGCTCGCTCGGCGGGACATGTCCGGCAAAGCGGACGTCCGCCCCGGAGGCGAGCGCGCGCAGCCGGGCCTCGTCGGGCCCCTCGCCGGCGATCACGAGCGGCACCTTCGCAGCGCGGGAGGCGGCGATCGCGGTGTCGAATCCCTTCTCCTCGACGAGCCGCCCGGCCACGAGCGCGAACTCGCCCGCGTCGGCGCGTGAGGCGTCGGCGAAGCTCTCGGCCAGCACACAGTTCGGCAGCGCGCTGGCGTGCTCGGGCGGGAGGCCGAGCGCGACGAGCCGCCTGCGGGTCGCCTCGCTCACCGCGAGGAAGCGGTCGACATGGGTGAAGACCGGCGCCTGCTGGCGGTGGAGTCCGGCCGCGTAGACGGCGGCCTCGCCGAGTGAACCGCGGCAGCGCAGCCGCAGGCCGGGCAGCGTGTCGGCGCCCCGGCAGCGGAAGCAGCTCGCGCCGTCACGATACCCGATCGCGACCGCGCAGAAGAGGCGGAAGTTGTGGAGGTGCAGGACGACGCGGGCGCCGGCCTCGCGGGCGGCGGCGAGCGCCCGCCAGCCGAACAGCGGGTGGATGTTGTGGGCGTGGAGTACCTGGGCCTCGGTCGCGCGGACCGCCCGGGCGACCGCCTCGGGGTCGAGGCCGCCGGTCAGCAGCCCGCGGGCGGCTCGCGCCGCCGGCGCCCCGGCGCTCGAGCGCTCGAGGAGAGTGACGGCGTGCCCGCGCCGGCGGAGCAGGGTCAGGGCATCGCCGACGGCGCGCTCCTCCCCACCCGCCTGGCGGTAGCGGTTGTGGAGCAGGAGGACGCGCATGCCCGCGAGTGTGCCAACGTCCCGCACGACATGGCGATCGCGCTGCTCACGACCTATCTGGCCGGCTACCGCATCCCGCTCTACGAGCGGCTCGCCGAGCGCCACGGCGTCGAGGTGCTGTGCTTCGGCGGCGGCGCGCGCTACGTGCCCGCCTGGTTCGCCGATCTCGACGCCCAGCTCGGCTCGGTGTCGTTCCCGGCCCGCCGGCTCGGCGGCGCCCGCGAGGCGGCCGGCGTCGCCGCGCGCTACGAGGCGGTGATCGCGCCGTTCGCCGGCGGGGCGATCCTCCCCGCCGCCTACGCCGGAGCCCGGCTGCGGCGGCGGCCGTTCGTGCTGTGGGCGTCGGTGTGGGCCGAGCCGCGGTCGGTCGGGCACCTGCTCGCGCTGCCGGCGACTCGGGACATCTACCGCCATTCCGATTCCGTCGTCGCCTACGGCGAGCACGTTCGGCGATTCGTCGCCCGGCTGCGGGGCCGTGACGACGACGTCTTCGTCGCCCCGCAGTCGGTCGAGCCCGAGCTGTTCGCGCGGGAGGTGGGCGTCGAGGAGGTGCGGGCGTTCCGCGAGGCGCACGCGCTCGGCGAGGGACCGATCGTGCTCTATGTCGGACGGCTCGTCCCGGAGAAGGGGATCGACGTGCTGCTCGACGCGTGGCCACGCGTGGCGGCGCCGGCGACGCTCGTGCTCATCGGCGACGGACCGCTGGGCGGCCGCGCATCCGGAACGCCCGGAGCGCGACTGCTCGGACCGCTGACGCGCGATCGGCTGCCCGCCGCCTACGCGGCCGCCGCGTTCGCGCTGCTGCCCTCGGTCCCGACCCCCCGCTTCCGCGAGCCCTGGGGCCTCGTCTGCAACGAGGCCATGCACCAGAGCCGGCCGATGGTCGCCACGCGCGCGGTCGGGGCCGTGGCCGGTGGCCTGGTGCGCGACGGCGAGACGGGGCTCGTCGTGCCGCCGGAGGACGCGGGCGCGCTCGCTGCGGCGATCGAGCGGCTGCTCGGCGACCCGGCGCTGCGCCTGCGCCTGGGCGATGCCGCGCGGACGGCGATGGCTCCGTACACGTACGACGCGATGGCCGATGCCTTCGGGCGCGCGCTCGCGGTCGCGCTCGGACGCTGAGCCGGCCCTCAGACGCTGAGCCGGCCCTCAGACGCTGAGCCAACCCTCAGACGCTGAGCCGGGCGAGCGCCACGAGCCCCTCCCCCACCGGCCCGCCGAACATCCGATGGTCGAGGCGCAGCAGCGGATTGACGAGCGTGCGGCCGACGCGCCCGGCCGCCGGGGCGAAGCACGAGGCCATCCACTCAACCGCGAAGCCGGCGCCGGCGAGCGTGCGGGTGAGCGTGCGCGGTCCGTAGTACACGCGATGGTCGGGGTGCACCGACTCCCGGCCGGCCAGCGAGCGCAGGCCGATCTTCGGGCTGCACGCGTTGGGCACGGTCACGCATAGCCGCCCGCCGGGCGCGAGCAGGGTCGCGGCGCCGCGCAGGAACGCGTCGGCGTCGGGCACGTGCTCGAGCACCTCACCCGCGATGACGAGCGCGTAGCGCCCCCGCTCGTCGGCCGGCGCCCCCGCGGTGATGTCGGCGTCGACGAAGCGCTCGTCCGGCAGCGCCCGGCGCAGGAGCTCGAGACCGCCGGCGTCGACGTCGATCCCGGTCACGGGCGCGACCTGGACGAGACGGGAGTGCAGGAGAGCGCCCGCGGTGAGCAGCTCCGGGGTGTACGGGCTGTCGGCGCATCCGAGGTGCGCGACCTCGCCGGGGGCGACCCCCGCGCACAACCGCTCCAGCCAGGCGGCTCGGTCGGCGAGGAGAGGCATCTGGAGCCGCTCGCCGCGGTGCATCTGCTCCGAGCAGGAGGCCGCGACGCCGGCGGGCGGCGCGGTCACTGGCCGACCGAGAAGAGCGCCTCCAGATCGTGGCGCGAGTAGGCCTCGAAGGCGACCATCGTCTGCGTCCGCGCGACGCCGTCGAGCTGGGAGATCTGACCGGTCACGACCTGGGCGAGCTGTTCGGCCTCGCGCAGCCGCAGGATGGCGACGAAGTCCCAGTCTCCGGTGACCGAGTACGCCTCGGCGACCCCGTCGATGTCGGCGAGCTCGCCGCCGAGCGTTGCCAGGGCCGAGCGCTCGGCGGCGATGAGAACGATTGCGTGGGTCACGTCGAGTGCATCTCCCCCGGCTCGAGGACGACGACGGCGCAGCCCGACGCCGACTCGGTGTCGGACTTGAACGCCTGAGCGTCGGTCTCGATCGGCGGGAAGGTGTTGTAGTGGCACGGGATCACCGTCTTGGCCCCGACGAGCCCCGCGGCGTCGACGGCGTCGGTGCGGTCCATCGTGTAGTGGCCGCCGATGCACATCAGCGCGATGTCGATCGGCGTGCGCCTGCCGACGAGCTGGAGGTCGGAGAACAGCGCGGTGTCGCCGAGGTGGTAGACGATCGTGTCCTTGAAGTTGATCAGCAGGCCGGCCGGGGTGTTGACCGTGCCGTTCGGCGTCGTCGAGGTGTGCCAGGCCGGGACGAGCTTGACCCAGCCCCAGTCGAACCTGACGGTGCCGCCGAGGTTGGGGTCACGGACGTCGACCCCCGCCTCGCCGAGCTCGCCGGCGAGCTCGGTGATGGCCACGGCGGATGCGCCGGTCCGCTTGGCGATCGCCACCGTGTCACCGACGTGGTCGGCGTGGCCGTGGGTGACCAGGATCGTCGTCGCGGCGACGTCATCGGCCGCGATCGCGGCCTTGGGGTTGCCGGTCAGGAATGGGTCGATCAGGACGGTGTCGTTGCCGTCGGAGAGGGTGAAGCAAGCGTGGCCGAGAAAGCGCACATCGGTCATCGATCATGTCTCCTGTTCTGTTGATGGCTCGGGAGCGATCCCGAGCTCGCGGGCAAGCTCAAAGCCGATCGCGACGCCGACCAACATCCCCAGGCGCGTCTCCTCGGCCAGGAGCGTCCGCATCGCGCGGGTGCGCTCCTGAACGTCCTCCGCTCCGACCGCCTCGCGGACCGCCTGGTCGTGGGCGAGGTCGAACCAACCGCCCTCCTGGAGCGCGGTGGCGAGCACCTGCTGCAGCGCAGGCGCGGCCCGCGCCACGAGCTCCTGGGCCTCGCCCAGTCGCTCCGGATTCGTGATCGCGGCGATCGCGGCATCGAGTTCGGCGTCGGTGTAGGTGGGGTCCGTCACGCGGTTTGCGGGATCATAGGGCGGTGGTTCCACTGACCTCGCTCTCGCACGGCGCCGGATGCGGCTGCAAGCTGCCGGCCGCCGCGATCGGCCCGCTGCTCGCCTCGCTGCCGCTGCCGCTGGCCGATCCCAACGTGCTCGTCGGCTTCGACACCGCCGACGACGCGGGCGTCTACCGGCTGCGCGACGACCTCGCGCTCGTCCACACCGCCGACTTCTTCACCCCGATCGTCGACGATCCCTACGACTTCGGCCGGATCGCCGCCACCAATGCCCTGTCGGACATCTACGCGATGGGGGCGACGCCGCTCACCGCGCTGAACCTCGTCGCCTTCCCCCTCGCCGAGCTCGGCGAGGAGCCCCTGCGGGAGATCCTGCGCGGCGGCCACGACGCAGCCTGCGAGGCGGAGGTGTCGGTGCTCGGAGGCCACTCGATCGAGGACCGCGAGCCGAAGTTCGGACTCGCGGTGATCGGCACCGTGCACCCGGACGAGGTGCTGACGAACGCCGGTGCCCGTGACGGCGATGCCCTCGTGCTCACCAAGCCGGTCGGGGCCGGCGCCGTGGCCACCGCCCACAAGCGCGGCCTCGACGGCGTACCGCTCGCCGAGGCGGTGCGCGTGATGACTACGCTCAACCGCGAGGCGTCGCTCGCGGCTCGCGGCGCCCACGTCAACGCGCTCACCGACGTCACCGGCTTCGGACTGCTCGGACACCTGCACGAGCTGACGCTGGCCAGCGGCCTCGCCGCCGAGATCACCGCCGAGGACGTGCCCGCCATCGAGGGCGTACTCGAGCTGCTCGCCGACCCCGAGGAACGCGCGGTGGCCGGCGGCACACGCCGCAACCGCGATCACGCTCGCGACTTCGCCCGCTTCGGCGACGATGTGCCCGGAGAGCGGCGGTGGCTGGTCTGCGACGCCATGACCTCGGGCGGGTTGCTCGCCGCCGTACCGCCCGAGCGGGCAGGCTGGATCCCCGGGACGATCATCGGCCGGCTCACCGCCGGACCGCCCGGGACGATCGGCGTGCGCTGAGCCTCAGCGCATCGGTGCTGAGCCTCAGCGGAGCGCTGAGCGAGCGAGCGGAAGCCCGACGACGAGGCCGACGACGACGCCGACGCCGGCCGACACCCAGCTCGCCGTGTCGACGACGAGCGGCATCAGGACGAGGACGACGGCGAACGCGGCGGTCCCGAGCAGGTCGCCGTCGATCTCCCCACCGGAGCGCAGGGTGAGCAGGTCGGGGAGCGCCCAGACGATGAGCATGGCGAGCGCCGCCCCGAGCCCGCCGACGACGACGAACGCGCCCGTGCTGACGAACGCGGTGAGCGCGGTGCCGCCCACGCCGGCGAGCAGGAACAGCAGGATGACCGCGACTGGCCCGTGGCGGCGCTCGAGCAGCCAGCCGTAGATGGCGATCGCGAGCAGCGTGACGAAGGCGTAGCCGGTGTTGTTGTAGATGAAGGTCGCGCTCACCACCCGCCACCACTGGCCGGTCGGCTTGCCGACGACGGCGATCTGGGCAAAGTGGGCCACCGAGGTCCGCCAGAGCAGGCAGCCGAGCAGGCCAAGAACGACGAGGGTGATCGTCGCGTACGGGTGCGACTCGGCCCGGATGCCCGGGATCTCGCCGCGCCGCAGGCGGGGAAGCGCCGGCGTCGGCGGACGCTTGCGCTTTCGCTGGGTGACGCGGCCCTCGCGGTCGATCTTCGGCGCCCGCTTGCGGAGCCGATTGCCGCAGTACGGACACTCGGTTATGTACGGGCTGACCTCCGAGCCGCAGCTCTTGCAGATCACGAAGAGATCGGGACCGCCGGTGCTCACGCTCCGATTGTAGAGCGGTGGGCTAGGCGGGAAGGCGCCTTTTGCTCTAGACGGCGGTTGCCGCGACGATCTCGGCCATAACCTCATGCAGGTCGTGGTTGGCCTCGTAGACGACGACCTGCCGCGCAGCCCCGTTGCCGCGGTCGAGCAGGTCCTCGACGGCCTCGAGGTCGCGCTCGGAGCCAAGCTGCTGACAGTGCTCGCGCATCCGGTCGATCAGCCGTCGGGCGAGCTCGCGGGTCGAGACGCGATGGGAGCGCGGGAGGTCGACGAGCTCGCCGTCGAGGCCGTGGCGAGCGGCGAGCCACTTGTTCTCGTCGAGCATCTCGAACGGATAGCGGGAGAGCTTCTGGCCGGCCTCGAAATGGTCCGCGAGCTCGTGCACGAGGGCCTGGACGAGCGCGGTGAGGCCAAGGGTGTGCTCGATGTGGGTCTGGGAGTCCATCACCCGGACCTCCACGGTTCCGAAGTTGGGGTGCGGACGCACGTCGTGCCACAGGTAGGTGTAGTCCTCGATCACCCGCGCCTCGATCATGAACTCGATCCGTCGCGCGTAGTCCTCCCAGTCCTTGTAGGTCGGAGGGATCCCGACCCGGGGAAACGCCCGGAAGATCGGCGTGCGAGTCGAGGCGAGCCCGGTCGGGTCGCCCCGCCAGAACGGCGAGTTGGCCGACAGCCCGAGCAGCACCGGCATGTGGACGCGCATCCCGTTTGCGATGTGGATCGCCTTGTCAGGGTCGTCGACCCCGACGTGGACGTGCATGCCGAAGATGAGCTCCTGGCGGGCGACGAAGCGCAGCGCCGAGATCAGATCGCGGTAGCGGGGTCGGGCGACGATCCGCTGGTCCTCCCACATCGCGAACGGGTGCGTTCCGGCCGAGCCGATCGCCATCCTCCGTGACGCCGCCGTCTCGGTCACCTGGCGGCGGAGCGCCCGCAGCTGGGCGCCCGCCTCGGGCACCGTCTGACAGGGCTCGGTGGAGATCTCGAGCACCGACTCCATGAGCTCGGGTTTGATCTCGCCGGAGGGCGATGACTCGAGCATTGTCTCGATCGCATTGACGAGCTCGAGCGACTCCGCGTCGAGGATCATCAGCTCTTCCTCGATGCCGATCGTGAACGCCGGACCGGTGAACGTGTGTTCCACCCGCAGGAGCCTATCGGCGGAGGTACACGAAGGCGCCCCCCGGGCCTAGACTCCATGCACGTATATCGAGCAAAGGACGGTTCCAATGGCCTTGGGCTACCACGGAAAGCTCTACATCCTCGCTTTCGACCACCGCGGTTCGTTCCAGAAGAAGATGTTCGGGATCCAGGGCGACCCGACGCCGGAGGAGACGGAGACGATCTCCGATGCCAAGCGACTCATCTTCGAGGGCATGCTCGAAGCGGTGAACCGGGGGGCCGAAGCCGGCGCGACCGGCGTCCTCGTCGATGAGCAGTTCGGCTCCGACATCCCTCAGCGTGCCCGCCAGCACGGACTGAAGCTCTCCATGCCGGTCGAGAAGTCCGGTCAGAACGAGTTCGACTTCGAGTACGGCGAGGACTTCGGCGCCCACATCCTGAAGTACGACACGGACTTCTCCAAGGTGCTCGTCCGTTACAACACCGAGGATGACCCGGTGCTCAACGAACGCCAGCTCGAGCGCCTGAAGAAGCTCGCCGACTGGCTGCACGCCAACGACCGTCGCTTTCTGTTCGAGCTGCTCGTGCCGGCCACCGATGCACAGCTCGCCTCCGTCGGCGGTGACACCGACCGCTACGACACCGAGCTCCGACCCGAGCTCATGCGCCGCGCGATCGAGGCGATCCAGAACTACGGGGTCGAGGTCGACGTCTGGAAGATCGAGGGTGTCGACGAGCAGTCCGACGCCGCGATGCTCGCCGAGCAGACCCGCTCGGGTGAGGGCCGCGAGGGCGTGACCTGCGTGCTGCTCGGCCGCGGTGCGTCGACCGAGAAGGTCGAGCAGTGGCTCGAGGCGGCCTCCCCGGTCGAGGGGTTCATCGGCTTCGCCATCGGCCGCTCGATCTGGTGGGACGCCCTCAAGGGCTTCCTCGCCAACGAACTCTCGCGCGAGGCGGCGGCGGCGCAGATCGCCGACAACTACCTGCATTTCGTCCGGGTCTACGAAGGCCAGACGGTCCGGTAGCCCCGGTTGCGACCGTGGGGGAAGATCCGCCCGGGCATGTGCGGTCCGGGCGGTCGCGGCCAATACCTCCGGGCGGCCGCACCCACCACTCCGGCGCAAATCGCCCGCCGCGATTGACCTACGGGACATAAACCGGAACGGCGTTTCGGTGGTACGCTCGAGGTCGTGGCGATGAAGATGCGCCAGAGCCTTGCGCAACTCGAGCAGGAGTTTCGGCACGAGACGCAGCTTGATCGCAGCCGCAGAGAGAATCTGCGGCGCAACGCCGTGCATCGCTCGCGCAAGCGGACCTACTACCGCGAGAAGCAGCGCAGCTCGGTTCGCTTTTGGCTGCTCGTCTTCTCCCTCGTCGCCACAGCGGTGATCGTCGCCGTGGTGATGTTCGAGACGCTGAACGCCCTGCTCGCGTAGGGGGCCCTCAGCCGATTGCCTTCAGAGTGCTACGCGCCGAGACGTGCGCGCGGTGATGCCACCCGACGACTGCTTACTTCTGATCGCTGAGCCCACGCAGCGCTGCGTCGATCTCCTCACGAGCGCCCTTGCTCGTGGCGGCGCCGACCCGCTCCTGCTGGATCTCGAGGTAGACCTCTTTGCGGAACACGGGGATGTCGCGCGGGGCCTGGATACCGATCCGCACCTTCTCCCCCATGATCGCGAGCACCGACACTTCGATGTCGTCCCCGATCATGATGCTCTGGTTGGACTTTCGCGTGAGTACCAACATTGGGAATGCCTCCCTGCTCGCCTGTGAATGGCCGCAAAACCGCCCCGTTCACTCCGCGAACGGACGATCCTGCCCAGCCGCAGAATAGCGTGCCCGCGGTTGCCCGCACAAGCAGCCTGGACGTGCGGTCGAGGCTCTGCGAGGCATGGCACCGGCGTCCGCGGCCCGGCTGTACTAGTCTGGGCGGCTCATGCCAAGAAGATCACTACGTCCCGAGCTCAACCGCATCCGTGCCTGGGTCCGCCAGGGCCGCACCGACGCATGGATCGCCCACCAGCTCGAAGTGACGGTTCAGCAGATACAAGCGTTCAAGCGTGAGCAGGGACTCGAGCCGGGCAGCGATGCCGAGGGCACCCCAGCGGTCGATTTCGACGATGAGATCGATCTGCGGGCCGAGGACGACGCCCTGATCGCCGCCGAGCTCGAGGCCGCTGCGGCCGAGGCCGAGGCGGCGGAGGATGAGGACGAGGCGGACGAGGATGACGATGCCGAGCGTCCCGCCCGACGACGCCGGGGACGGCGCGGCGGACGCGGCAGCGGCAGCGCCGGCGGTCGTGCGAAGCGCAAGGCCGGCTCCCCTCTCGAGGCCACGTTCGACCACGGTGAGGAGGGCTACGGTCTGTGGCTCGACCCCGCCGTTCAGGACGATCCCGTCTACGCAGAGCACTGGGCGGGCCATCGGCCCGTCGAGGTCACGATCGAGGAGGACCAGATCGTGATCCGCCGGGCCGGCGGCGACGAGGGCGAAGACGGCGAAGACGGCGACTGACACCGCGGGCTCCGGTCGGCGGCACGCCGCCCGGGCCCAGCGTCAGTCCCGCTCGATCCGCCGTCCTCCCGCGTAGTCGCTGGCCTCACGCAGATACCGCGCGAACGCCGCCCCGGAGATCGTCGTGAGGTCCCAGGCCTCCGGATCACCGGGGGCGACGCGCGTGGCGATGTCGAAGCACCAGTCGATCCCGCCGCGGAGGTAGAGCTCGGCGAGCTCCTCGGCCGTGAACAGTCCGCCGAGACGCCGGCGCAGCTCGTCGACGAGCGCGTCGACGACCCGGTCGAGCGGCCGCCGAGCGCTCGGCGGGCTCTGGAGCAGGCGGCGCTGGCCCTCGCGCCACAGCCCGATCACCTGTTCGAAGGCGTCAGTCACCGCCGCCGGCCGGGCGGGCGAACGGCTAGTGCCCTGATTCATAAATTCGGTGGCACGAATTTCCGACTCACGACACTACTAGTGGTTCGGCAGCCCGGTGACGACGTACGGCCGTTCGCCCGGACGCACCATGCCGAGCACCCGGGCGTCGCGCGCGATCGTCGCCGGGTTGTTCAGCGAGCGCTGCTGGCGCAGGAGCGCCGCGTTCTGGCGCGAGAGCTGCTGGACGATGCGCTGCTGCTGCTTGTCCTGGGAGCGGACGCTCAGGTAGCGGACGCCCTGCTGCCCGTACAGGCCGGCGACGACGAGCAGGACGACCAACAGCGCGACCCGGCCCACCCTGTCCCAGCGGACGCGGAGCACCGCGCTGCCCGCCTGCACCCGCCGCGGACGCGGACGCGCCGTCCGGGGAGCGGTGCGGTGGCGGCGTTCGGCAGCGGTGGCGGAGCGGGCGGAAGGCATCCCGTTGCCGCTTCGTTCGACACGGGCGCTTTCCTTCCTTCTGCAAGATCAGGACCGGAATACCCGGCGTCCGGGGTAATCGGCCTCGGCGCCGAGCGCCTCCTCGATCCGCAGCAGCTGGTTGTACTTGGCCACCCGATCGGTCCGGCTCGGCGCCCCCGTCTTGATCTGCCCGCAGCCCGTGGCCACGGCGAGATCGGCGATGGTCACGTCCTCGGTTTCGCCCGAACGATGCGAGATGACCGCCGTGTACCCCGCCTCGCGGGCCATGCGAATCGCCGCGAGCGTCTCGGTCAAGGTGCCGATCTGATTGACCTTGATGAGGATCGAGTTGGCGACGCCGGTGTCGATCCCGCGTCCGAGCCGTTCGGTGTTGGTGACGAAGATGTCGTCCCCGACGAGCTGGAGATGCTCGCCGAGCCGCTCGGTGAGCTGGCCCCAGCCATCCCAGTCCTCCTCGGCCATTCCGTCCTCGAGCGAGACGATCGGGTAGCGCCCGACGATGTCCGCCCAGTAGTCGGTCATCTCGGCGGCGCTCAGCGAGCGGCCCTCGCTCGCGAGCACGTAGGCGCCGTCCTTGTAGAACTCCGAGGAGGCCGGGTCCATCGCGATCGCCACCTGCTCGCCGGGGACGTAGCCCGCGGCGCGGATGCCGGCCATCAGCATCTCGAGCGCCTCCTCGTTGGAGGCGAGATCAGGCGCGAAGCCACCCTCGTCGCCGACGGCGGTCGACAGGTTGCGGTCATGGAGGGTCTTCTTGAGGTTGTGGAAGACCTCGCTCGCCATCTGCAGCGCCTCGTGGAAGCTCCGGGCGCCGACGGGCACGATCATGAACTCCTGGAAGTCGACCCGGTTGTCGGCGTGCACGCCGCCGTTGAGGACGTTCATCATCGGCACCGGGAGGAGATGGGCGGTCTCGCCGCCGAGGTAGCGCCAGAGCGGCTGGCGCTCCTCGGCCGCCGACGCGTGGGCGGCGGCGAGCGACACGGCAAGGATCGCATTGGCGCCGAGCCGGGATTTGTTCGGGGTTCCGTCGAGCGCGATCAGCATTCGGTCGAGCGCCGCCTGCGCCGAGGCGTCCTGGCCCCGGACCGCGGTGGCGATCTCGCCGTTGACGTTGTCGACCGCCTGGGTGACTCCCTTGCCCATCCAGTCCGCGCCGCCGTCACGCAGTTCGGTGGCCTCGAATTCCCCGGTGGAGGCTCCGGAGGGAACGGCGGCCCGACCCCACGCGCCAGAGCGCACGCTCAGCTCCACCTCGACCGTCGGGTTGCCTCGGCTGTCGAGGATCTGCCGCGCATGTACGTGCTCGATCTGGCTCATGACTGGTCTCTGTCTCCTTCGTTCAGCCGCACTCGGGCGTACAGGGCAAGCTGCTCATCAGTACCGAGATCGTTCCACCTTCTGCCCTGCGATGCGGCGAGCTCGCTCGCGGCGCTGACCCGGCCGCGAAAGCGCTCGGAGGCGGCGCGCAACGCGAGCTCGGGATCGACCTTCAGCTTGCGGGCGACGTTGACCGCGGCAAACAGCACGTCGCCGAGCTCGTGGAAGCGCTCATCGGCGGTGTCGGCCCGCTCGAGCTCCTCGAGCTCGTCGCGGACGGATTGCAGCGGCCCCTCGACCCCGGGGAAGTCGAAGCCGCTCGTCGCCGCCCGGCGCTGGACCTTGCGCGCGTACAGGGGCCCCGGCAGGTTCTCCGGCACCTCGCCGAAGATGCCCTGCTCGCGCCCGGGCTCGCCCTCCTTGATCTTGTCCCAGTTGCGCAGCACCTCGGCGGCGGTCTCGGCCTCGACCTCGCCGAACACGTGCGGGTGGCGGCGGATCAGCTTCTCGGTGCAGTGCTCGGCGACCTCGCGCAGGCTGCCCTGGCCGCGCTCTTCGAGCAGCAGCGCGAGGAAGTGGACCTGGAAGAGGACATCCCCGAGCTCGTCGAGCAGCTTGGCGTCGTCGCGGCGGTGCGCGGCGTCAGCGAGCTCATAGGCCTCCTCGACGGTATGGGGGACGATCGTGCGCTCGTCCTGCTCCCGGTCCCAGGGGCATTCGCGCCGGAGGCGGCGCGTGATCTCGTCGAGACGCGCGAGCGCGAGCTGAATCTCCGGCGGTCCGGAGCTCACGGGGCTAGCCCGTCGTGGACGTCGTCGTCGAGGTCTTCGGCGCCTTGTAACCGGCGCAGTCGGCCATCGCGTACTCGGCGCGGCACTTCGTCTTCGACAGCCAGTTCTTCTTGGCCGCGGCGTCGACCGCCGTCTGCGCCGACTGCTGCTTCTGACTCGAGAGGATCTGTGTGATCAGGGCGGTCGCCTTGGCCAGGCTCTGCTGGGAGCCGGGCTTGATCGAGACGACCTCGACGACGTAGTAGCCGAAGGTGCCATGGATCGGGCCGACGATCTTCCCGGCCGGGGATGAGAACGCGGCGGTGTCGAGCGCCTGCTCCTCCTGACCCTTGGTGACGTTGCTGAGCAGGCCGCCGTTGTTCTTGGTCGAGGTGTCGACCGAGTACTTCTTGGCCACCGCCTGCCAGCTCTGCTTGGCGTCGAGCGCGGCCTTGGCCGCGTTGGCCTGGGCGAGCGTGTTCGTGCGCACGATGCGGATGCTGCGCGACGCCGGCGTGCCGAACTGCGAGGTGTGCAGGTTGTAATAGGCCTGGATCTCGGCCGGCGTCACCTTCGTGCTCTCACGGGCGAGCAGCTTGCGGAAGATCTGGTTGACGCGGACGCGGTAGAGGATGTCGTTGAGCGTCTGCCCCGACTGCGAGAGGAAGGTCTGGAAGGCGGCATCGGTCGGGAACTGCTGCTTGCGGGCGGTCTGGAACGCCTGCTGGACGTCCGCGTCGGTGACCTTGATCCCGAGGCGGGCCGCCTGCGCCTGGTACCAGTAGGCCTTGATCAGGAAGTCCATCACCTGGCCGCTCAGCGAGGTGAACAGCTGGCTGCAGTCGAGCTTGATCTGCTTGTCGGAGGTCTTGGCCAGCGACGGGATCTGCTTGCGCACCTCGGCGATGCAGTTCTTGAAGTCGGGTGGGTCGTTGGGAACGATCACCGGGGCGCCCGGGCTCTGGGAGGCGTTCCCCTTGGCGGCCACGTACATCCAGTGGTTGAACGCCTGCGTGGTGACGGGGTTGCCGGACATGTCGGCGACCGAGTCGCCGGGGACGCCGCTGCCGCACGCCGACAGGCCGATCGCGAAAACAAAAAAGGCGCCGAGCGCCAGGAGGTACCTCGCCTGCTTCATTGCGCGCCGATGGTAGCGACCGAGATGAAGAGGCGCGGGTACGACGGGGCAGCCCGTAGTCACTACGGAGTGATCAGCGGCGAAATACGGCGGCACCCTGTGCGGAATTTGACCGCCCTACGGACAAATGTTAAGCGGTGTTAGGGGTTCTAGCGCGTCGTTTTGTCAACCCTTGACAAAAGGGTCGAGCATCGAAGAGTGTCCACCCATGGCGCGCCGAAGAGCCGGATCACTGAGCTCCCTGCGTGAGCTCAACCGCCTCAAGGTGCTCGAGGTGGTGCGTGAACGCCGCCAGGTGAGCCGCGCCGAGATCGCCTCGGCAACCGGGCTCGCGCGCTCAACCGTCTCCACGCTCGTCGGGGAGCTGCAGGAGGCCGGGCTCGTCGTCGAGCGCGAGGACGCCCGCAACCCGACGGTCGGCGCGACCGGCCGCCCGCCGGTGCTGCTGTCGCTCGACCCGGGCGCCGGCGCGGTGATCGGGATTCAGTTCGATCACGACTTCGTTCGCGTCGCGGTCGCCGACCTCGCCCTCAACGTCCTCGCCGAGGGGGTCATCGAAGCCGATGTCGACCACGACGCGGAGGCCGGGCTCGACGCCGCCGCCTCCCTCGCCGACACGTTGCTCGACGACGCCGGCCTCGTCCGCGACCGTCTGATCGGCGCCGGCGTCGCCCTGTCGGGCCCGATCGACCGCCGCCGCGGGCGGATCAGCTCCTCGACGATCCTGCCGAGCTGGGCGGGGATCGACGTGGAGGCCTGGCTCGGGGCCCGCCTCGAGCTGCCGGTGATGGTCGACAACGACGCCAACCTCGGGGCCCTCGCCGAGTCGATCCTCGGGGCCGGCCGCGGAGCCTCGGAGATGGCGTACCTGATGCTGTCATCCGGCATCGGCGGTGCGCTCATCCTCGAGGGACGCCTGTACCGCGGCGCGCGCGGGATCGCCGGGGAGTTCGGCCACACCTGCGTCGATCCCAGCGGGCACATGTGCCGCTGCGGCAACCGCGGCTGCCTGGAGACGATGGTCGGCGCCAGCGCGCTCACCGAGCTGCTGCGCCGCTCCCACGGCGAGGACATCACGATCGAGCAGATGATCTCGCTCGCTCGCGGCGGGGACCCCGGCTGCCAGCGCGTGCTCGCCGATGCCGGCAGCACGATCGGACAGGTCGCGGCCGCGATCTGCAACCAGTTCAACCCCGAGCGGGTCGTCGTCGGCGGCGAGCTGGCGAACGCCGGTGACCTGCTGATCGGGCCGATCCTTGAATCGATTCGCCGCTACGCGCTGCCCGCCGCCACCGAAGGCCTCTCGGTGGTCGCCGGCGCGCTGGGCGATCAAGCTGAGCTGATGGGGGCCCTGGCGCTCGTCGTCGGCCAGTCAGAGCGCGTCCTGTCGGGCCGCGTACGAGTGAGCGCAGGGGGGTGAACCAGGCAGGAAAACATCTCGCAAGTGCCAAGTGATACGTGAAACTACCCAGAGGAGGGTCCAACCAAGTGAGAAGACTCAAGCTCACATCGCTGCTAGGAGTTGTCCTGGTAGCACTAGTAGTCGCGGGCTGCGGCTCGAGTAGCAGCAGCTCCAGCAGTGCCAGCAGTAGCGGCAGCAGCTCGGCCGCCGCATCCGGTTCCGGTTCCGGCAGCAAGGCCGAGGTGGCCGTGCTGCTCCCGGACACGCAGTCGTCGGTGCGGTGGGAGCAGTTCGACCGGCCGTACCTCAACTCGGCGCTCACCGCAGCCGGCATCTCGCACACGATCGTCAACGCTCAGGGCGACCCGAGCACTCAGCGCACCCAGGCTGAGCAGGCGATCACCAACGGTGCGAAGGTGATCCTGCTCGTCGACCTCGATCCCGGCAGCGGCGCGGCGATCATCAACCTCGCGCATCAGCACGGGGTCAAGGTGATCGACTATGACCGCCTCACCCTCGGCGGCGGCGCCAACGCCTACGTGTCGTTCGACAACACGCGGGTCGGCCAGCTGCAGGGCGAGGGCCTCGTCAAGTGCCTGACCGCGGCCGGCATCAGCAAGCCGGTGGTGGCGGAGCTTAACGGGGATCCGGGCGACAACAACGCGACCCTGTTCGCCGCCGGCTACAACTCGGTCCTCAACCCGAAGTACGCCGCCGGCGTGTACGTCAAGGGCCCGAACCAGTCGGTGCCGAAGTGGGACAACCAGCAGGCGCTGACGATCTACGAGCAGATGCTCACGCAGACCAGCAACAAGATCAACGCGGTGCTGGCGGCCAACGACGGGCTCGCCAACTCGGTGATCGCGGCCGAAACCGCCCGCAAGCTCCACTACGTCCCGGTCACCGGCCAGGACGCGACGGCCGCGGGCATCGACCACATCCTCGCCGGTCAGCAGTGCATGACCGTCTACAAGGCGGTCAAGCTGGAGGCCGCCGCGGCGTCGAAGGTTGCCGTCGCGATGGTCAAGGGCCAGCCGCTACCGACCAACTCGACCGTGCAGAACGGAAGTGTGAAGACGGTGGCGCTGCTCGAGAAGCCGGTGGCTGTCACCGCTGCGAACATCAAGGACACCGTCATCAAGGACGGCTTCCTGACCACGAGCGAGATCTGCTCGGGCCAGTACGCAGCTGCCTGCAAGAAGTACGGCATAACCTGAGACCATTGTGGGCGGTGGGGCCTCGGCTCCATCGCCCACACTTTTCCAGCGAGGAGGGATGTAGCGTGAGCGGCCATCTGCTCGAGGTAAAGGGAGCTTTCAAGCACTTCGGGGCGGTGAACGCGCTCACGGGCGCGACACTCCGTGCCGACGTCGGCAGCGTGATGGCGCTCGTCGGCGACAACGGGGCCGGCAAGACCGTGTTGACCAAGTCCATCTCCGGGATCTACCAGCTCGACCGGGGCGAGATCCTCTGGAACGGCGAGCCGCAGCACATCTCAGGACCGAAGGATTCGGCCCGCCTCGGCATCGAGGTCGTCTATCAGGACCTCGCGCTGTGCGACAACCTCGACGTGGTCGAGAACATGTACCTGGGTCGTGAGACCCGCGCGAGCTTCCGGCGGCTCAACGAATCGGAAATGGAGCGCGACGCCCGCAAGGTCCTGCGCGACCTGTCGGTGACGACGCTGAAGTCGGTGCGCCTACCGGTGGCGGCAATGTCCGGCGGCCAGCGCCAGTCGATCGCCGTCGCCAAGGCCGTCCTGTGGAATTCGAAGCTGGTGGTCCTCGACGAGCCGACCGCGGCCCTCGGCGTCGCCCAGACCCGGCAGGTCCTCGATCTCACCCGTCGCCTCGCCGAGCAGGGCCTCGGTGTGATTCTGATCTCGCACAACATGCACGACGTGATGGAGGTGGCTGACTACATCACCGTGCTGCGCCTCGGCCAGACGGTGGCCGAGTTCAAGAAGTCGGAAACGAACCAGCGCGAGGTCGTCGAGGCGATCACGGCCGGCGAGCTCAAACAGGTGCCCGGCATGGAGGAGGTGGTGGCATGAGCACCTCAACGACTCCGGATATGTCCGCTGACACCCCGCCTGGCCCTCAGGAGGGTCAAGAGGCCCACATGGGCGTCGGCGACTTCGCCAAGGCGCGGTGGCAGGCTCTCCGTGAAGGCGAGCTCGGGTCGCTGCCAATCGTCTTCGGGATCATCGTCATCGCCATCTACTTCCAGGCTCGCAACTCGAACTTCCTCACCGCGGGCAACTTCGTCAATCTGCTCGCCCAGATGTCGCCGGTGACGATCATCGGCATGGGCATCGTGTTCGTGCTGCTGCTCGGCGAGATCGACCTGTCGGTCGGCTACGTGAGCGGTATCGGCGGCGTGGTCGCCGCCGTGCTGCTCGAGCCCGGCAAGGGCGTCTCCACCGTAGAGGCCGTCGCGCTGGCGCTGGGAACCGGCCTGGCCATCGGCCTCCTCCAGGGCTTCTTCGTGGCCAAGCTCGGGGTGCCCTCGTTCGTCGTCACGTTGGCCGGACTGTTGGGCTGGAACGGCGTCGTGCTGCTGGTCATCGGCAGCTCCGGAACGATCATCATCCAGGACAGCTTCATCAACGGACTGGCCAACAACTACGTCAGTGCGACGGTGGCCTGGGTGGTGGCCATCCTGTCTGTCGGGGCCTACGTGTTCCAGCAGTTAACCAACGTGTATGCCCGCCGCAGAGCGGGCCTCCCCAATGACCCGTGGCTGTTCGTCATCGGGCGGATGGTGCTGCTGGGAGCGGCGGCGGCGGCGATCGTCATCATCGCCGATCAGGACCGTGGTCTCCCGAACGTGACCCTGGTCATGCTCGGCGCGTACATCCTGTGGACGTTCGTGACCACCCGCACGCGCTTCGGCCGCCACATCTACGCGGTGGGCGGAAACGCCGAGGCGGCGCGGCGCGCCGGCATCAACGTCGGGGGAATCAAGATCGCCGTGTTCGCGATCTGTTCGACCATGGCAGCCCTCGGCGGCCTCGTGCTCGCCTCACGCCTGAGCTCGGTCGACACCTCGACCGGCGGCGGCACGATCCTGCTCTACTCGATCGCCGCGGCGGTGATCGGCGGCACCAGCCTGTTCGGTGGCCGGGGCAGCATCAAGAGCGCGGTGCTCGGCGCGATCGTGATCGCCATGATCGACAACGGCCTCGGCCTGCTCAACGTCAGCGCCGGCACGAAGTACATCGTGACCGCGCTCGTGCTGCTCGCCGCGGTGACGCTCGACTCGCTCTCGCGGCGCGGACGCGAGGCGACGGGACGCGCCTAGCTTCATCGTTCCCGGGAGGTCGCCCCAGGATGCGGGCGGCCTCCCGCCGAGCGGCCGCGCTCAGGCGGCTTCGCGGGTGACCGCGAGGAGCACGTCGGCCGCGCGGACGACCGCGGGGAAGCGTTTCTCGGGGTCGTCGGGCACCCGCATCGACAGCTGCGATTTGCCCGACTCGTAGAGCGCCTCGGGGATCTCGGCCCGGATCTTCTTGGCTCGCACCGAGTCGAGCTCGATCGGGGTGACGGCGAGCCGGCCGCCCCGGAAGCTCACCGCCGTCGCCCCGGCCTGCCCGAGCTTGATCCGCGCCTGCTGGAGCGAGATGAGATTGCGCAGCGGCTCAGGCAGCTCGCCGAAGCGATCCTCGAGCTCGTCGCGGAGCTCCATGAGATCGGCGACCTCACGCGAGCCGGCGATGCGACGGTGGATGTCGACCTTGGCCTGCTCGTAGGGGATGTAATCGGCGGGAACGTAGGCGTCGACGTTGACGTCGAGGCGGACCGGCTCCCAGTCCTCGTCCTCCCCGGCGCCGTCGGCGGCGGCCGCCTCGACCGCCTCGTCGAGCATCTGCATGTAGAGCTCGAATCCGAGGGCGGCGACGTGGCCGGACTGCTCGTCACCGAGCAGGTTGCCGGCGCCGCGGATCTCGAGGTCGCGCATGGCGATCTTGAAGCCGGCCCCGAGCTCGGTGTAGTCCGAGAGGGCCGACAGGCGCTGGGCGGCGTCGGCGGTGAGGGCGGCGGCGCTCGGATACAGCAGGTACGCGTAGGCACGCTCGCGCGAGCGCCCGACCCGGCCGCGGATCTGGTAGAGCTGGGCGAGTCCGAACGCGTCGGCTCGCTCGACGATCAGCGTGTTGGCCTGGGGGATGTCGATACCGGACTCGATGATGCTCGTGCAGACGAGCACGTCGGCGTCGCCGCGCAGGAAGCTCATCATCTTCTTCTCGAGCTCGCCCTCGTCCATCTGGCCGTGGGCGACCTCGAAGCGCATCTGGGGGCACAGGCCCCGCAGCCGCTCGGCGGTCTCGTCGATCGTCTCGATCCGGTTGTGGAGGAAGAAGGCCTGGCCGTGGCGGGCGTGCTCACGCTGGAGGGCCTGCCTGACGAGCTCCTCGTCGTACTCGCCGACGTACGTCTTGACCGGCCGCCGGCCCTCGGGGGGCGTCTCGATCACGCTGATGTCGCGCACCCCCGCCATCGACATCTGGAGCGTCCGCGGGATCGGCGTCGCGCTCATGGCGATCACGTCGACGCGGAGCTTGAGCTGGCGCAGCAGCTCCTTCTGCTTGACGCCGAAACGCTGCTCCTCGTCGACGATCAGCAGGCCGAGATCCTTGGCCCGCACGTCCCGCGAGAGCAGCCGGTGGGTGCCGATGAGGATGTCGACCTCGCCGCGAGAGAACCGGGAGACGGCTTCGCGCTGCTCCGCCGCCGGCCGGAAGCGGGAGACGTGCTCGATCGTCACCGGGTAATCCTTGAGCCGCTCGGTGAACGTGCCGTAGTGCTGCTGGGCGAGGATCGTCGTCGGCACGAGCAGCATCACCTGCTTGCCGTCCTGCGCCGACTTGAACGCGGCGCGCAGCGCGACCTCGGTCTTGCCGTACCCGACGTCGCCGCAGATGAGGCGGTCCATCGGCCGCGGCGCCTCCATGTCGGCCTTGACGAACTCGATCGCGTCGCGCTGGTCGGGGGTCTCGGTATAGGGGAACGCGTCCTCGAAGTCGCGCTGCCAGTCGCTGTCGGGTGGAAAGGCATGCCCCTCGCGGCGCTTGCGCTCGGCGTAGAGGTTGAGCAGCTCGCCGGCGAGCTCCTGGGCCGCCCGGCGGGCCCGCGTCTTCATCGTCTCCCAGCGCGTGCCGCCGAGCTTGGACAGCGGCGGGTGGGCGCCACCGGCGCCGACGTAGCGGGAGATCTTGGCGAGCTGGTCGACGGGCACGAACACGCGGTCCGACCCGGCGTACTCGAGGTAGAGATAGTCACGGGTCACCCCCGCGACGGTCTTGGTGTCGAAGCCGGCGAAGCGGGCGATCCCGTGATCCTCGTGGACGACGATGTCGCCGGTGCGCAGATCGGCGAAGCTCCGCAGCACGCCGCGGCGGCGGGCCCGGTCGGGACGCTCGGCGCCGGCCCGCCTGCGGCGGAAGAGGCGGTGCTCGGGGATGACCGCGAGGTGGAATTGCGGCGCGATGAACCCGGTCTGCAGCCGGGCATGGGCGAACGTCAGCTGGCCGGCGCTGGGGATGACCTCCTCGTCGGACTGCAGCCAGCGGACCTTGAGCCGGCCGAGGTTGTACGCCGCACGCTCCCCCTCTCCCCGCCGGGCGAAGGCGACGATCGTGCGGTAGCCGGACCGGGCGAGCTTCTCGAGCTCGGGCTCGGCTTCCTTGACCCCGCGGGCGGCGATGTCGGCGGTCTGGGCGCGGAAGGCGTAGGCCTGGTCCTGGTCGATGCTCGACAGCTGCACGCGGGCGCGGTGCGCGAGGTCGCTTCCGATCTCGTCGGGGGCGACGTAGAGGTGGTGGGCGTCCTCGTCGTGGAAGGCCGCGCAGACGTCCTGCCAGTGGTCCGCGAGCGCGGGGGCGACGTCCTCCTCCCCGGCGATCATCACCGTCGCGTCGTCGGGGGCGAGGGTCAGAAACGGGTGGAAGTCCTCGACCGGGAGCAGCTCGGCGATGTCCGGCCGCTCGGCGGCCTCCTCGAGCGCGGCGATCTCGGCGAGCTCGCGGTGCTCCTCGTCGAGCTCGGCAGCGGGGGCGACCTCGACCGTCTCGGCGTCGCCGAGCGAGCGCTGGGTGAAGGTCGAGAACCAGCGCAGCGACTCGATCTCGTCGCCGAACAGGTCGACCCGGACGGCGCGGTCCTCGGTGGCCGGAAACACGTCGAGCAGGCCGCCGCGGATGGCGAACTGGCCTCGATCCTCGACCTGATCGACGCGCTCGTACCCGGCGGCGACGAGGTCCCGTGCGCTCTCGTCGAGGTCGAGCAGATCACCCTTGACCAGGGTGAACCCGTGTGGGCGCAGCGACCGGTCGGGCACCTTCTCCGAGAGCGCTACGGCGCTGACGACGACGACCGGCGCCTGTCCGGGCTCGAGCAGGGCATCGAGGGCGGCGATCCGCAGGCCGACGAGGTGCGGCGGCGGCGCGAGGTGCGACTCGTAGGTGACGCCGCGGCTCGGGTAGTAGCGCACGGTGCGGGGCGCGAGCCACGTGCGCAGGCCGCCGGCGAGGTCGCGGGCGGCGCGATCGTCGCCGGCGACGACGATCGCCGGGCGGTCGGGGTCCATGTCGAGCAGAGCGGCGACGAGGTACGGACGCAGCGACTGGGAGACGAACGCGCGACCGCCGTCACGCTGGAGCGCGGCGGTCTGCGGATCGTCACCGGCATGGGAGAGGAGGCTGCGAAGCATCGGGACCGCTTCTCAGTCTAGGTCGCTTCGAGACCGTCCCGGACGACGCGTTCGGCGGCGTCGGCGGCGGCCTCGACGAGCGAATGCACGTCCCCGCGCGGCTCGCGGAAGCGGCCGAGCACGTAGGCGGCGACGCGGTCCGGATCGGTCGTCGGCGGTCGCCCGACGCCGACCCGGACGCGAGAGAAGTCAGCGGAGCCGAGGCCGGCCTTGAGCGACTTCAGGCCGTTGTGGCCGGCGAGGCCGCCGCCGGTGCGCACCCGGATCTCGCCGAAGGGAAGATCGATCTCGTCGTGGAGGACGAGGACGTGATCGAGCTCCACCTCGAGCGCGCCGCGGGCCGGGCCGACCGACCGGCCGGCGTCGTTCATGTAGGTCTGCGGCATGAGGATCGCCACCCGGGGGCCGCCGGGCTCGGTGCGTCCGTCGGTGATCAGGCCGCGGTAGCGGGTCTTGAAGCGCGGCAGCTGCCAGCGGGCGGCGAGCAGCTCGGCGATCTCGAAGCCGATGTTGTGGCGCGTGCCAGCGTACTCGGCGCCCGGATTCCCGAGGCCGACCAGCAGCCAGTCGGCGGGAGCGCCGCGGCGACCCGGCAGGGGCACGGTGCCCCTCCGCTACTCGGAGTCGGACTCGGCGGCTGCGCTCTCGCCGCCGCCGTCAGCGTCGGCGTCGCCCTCGCCCTCACCGACGACCTCGGTCTCAGCCTCGATCTCGGTGTCCTCCTCGACCTGGAGTCGCGGAGGCGTCAGCGTGGCGATCAACGTCTCGGGATCGCCGACGAGGGTGACCTTGTCCGGCGCGGTGACCGCGTCGAGCGTGATCGTGTCGTTCATCGCCATCTCCGAGACGTCGTGCTGGATGGCGTCGGGGATGTCGGTGGGGAGCGCCTCGATCGTGAGCTCGCGGGTGATGTGCTCGAGCACACCGCCCTCCTTGACGCCGGGGGCGTCGTCGGCGCCGATCAGCTCGAGCACGACCGTGGCCTGGATCGGCCGGTCGAGGCGGACGCGCAGCAGGTCGAGGTGGGTGGTCTCACCGGTGACGGGATGGCGGGCGAGCTCCTTGATGACGACCGGAAGGCCGGTGGCATCGCCGACGCGCAGGTCGATCACCGCGCCGGCGTCGGCCAGCACGTGGCGGAGCATCCGCGCGTCGACGGCGAAGGCGACCGGGTCCTCACCGCCGCCATAGACGACACCGGGGACCTGCCCGGCGCGGCGCAAGCGGCGCACGGCGCGAGAATTCGTGACCTCGCGCTCGTCGACGGAGAGAGTTGTCTGATCGGTCGGAGCCATCAGCGGCAATCGATGGTAGCGAGGCGTGTCTATTAAGGTCGTGAGCGCGCTAGGCTACGC
Source organism: uncultured Solirubrobacterales bacterium (assembly GCA_963755955.1). Taxonomy (GTDB): domain Bacteria; phylum Actinomycetota; class Thermoleophilia; order Solirubrobacterales; family Solirubrobacteraceae; genus Palsa-465. The sequence goes on along the minus strand of CAVWLZ010000022.1, from coordinate 80,357 downwards.
ATATGTCAGGCGAGGCTCAGCTGCTGCTGATGATCGCCGGGGTTCATTTCCTGGGCTTGGCGTGTGTTGCGATGCTCATGATCCCCGCCCTCCGCGATGGCCCTGATTCCCCGGGGCCCACCGACGGCGGCTCGGACGATGGCTGGGGCAACTACCCGCGCCGGCCGAAGAGCCCGAGCGACGTGCCCGGCGGTGGGCTGCCGCTCCCCGACGCCGTGCCCGCCAGCGTCCGCCTGCGCGACCACCAGCGCCTGCGTGACAAGCTGCCGCCCCGCGAGCGCCGGCCCTCCCGCGAGCCGCAGCGCAAGCCGGTCCGCGCCGGCTGATTGCGGCCCGCGCCTCACGGCCGGGCCGCGCCCGGATCGCGGGGCTAGAAACTCGACGGGCAGTCGGCGTCGCTCTTGATCCGCGGGCTGACCTTGATCAACTCGACCCGCAGCCCGCTGACCGCGTTGCCGGCGCGGTGGACGACGACGCACTGCACGATCGGCAGCGAGCCGCCGACGTCCCAGGCGACCCGGGCCGTGCCGGTGGTGCTGACGACGTTGAAGCCGGTCGAGGCCTGGATCTGGAGGACCTGGACGGCGCCCGAGTGGCGCAGCGCGGCGCTGACCTCGCCGGCGCGGGCGGTGCAGGCCGGCTGCTGGCGGCAGTTTTCGATCCGGGCGATGACGGCGGCGGCGTCCCCCTTCGCCTCGGCCTGGACGAGCCCGGTGAGCGCCGAGCGCTCGGCGTTGTCGGCGCTGTAGACGCGGGCGAGGATCGCGCTCAGGGCGAGGAAGGCGACGACGCCCAGGGCGATGAGAACGAGATACAGCCGCCGCATGGACGCGCCAAGGTACTGGCTCGCGGCCCGACCCGGCCGTGTGGGTGGGTCGCCCAGCGGGTTTCCGGAGCCGGGCTCGGCCCGCGAGGTCAGCCGTCGCTCAGCTCGAGGAAGCGCTCGACCGACGCCTCCTGGTGGTCGAGCCGCTCGGCGAGCGCGCGGGCGTGGTCGGCGGCGAGCTCGAGGAAGTCCTCGACGCAGCGGCCGGGATCGTCGGCGAGCCGATAGACGCGGGTGAAGTCCTGCTGGGCGCAGGCGATGCCGAGCGGCGGCTTGCCCTCGGCGAGGGTGCGCGCGCTGCAGACCGGCGTGACGACGAGCTGGGAGTCGCGGGCGACGAGCGCGGTCGGCAGCAGCCGCGGCGCCGGGAGCCGCACCGAGAGCTGGACCGAGTGGTCGACCTTCACCTCGGGGCCGAGCAGCTCGCCCAGCGGCTCCCGCCACACGTCGAGGACGACATCGGCGCCGACGAGGGCGTCGCGCAGCGCCGTGGCCTGCTCGAGGTAGAGCCGCTCGGCGGCGGCACGATCCTCGGCGTCGGCGAGATCGAGATCGCACGGGACCCGGAGCAGCTCGCTCGCGGCGACGGTGGCGCCGGCGCCGCGGCTGCCGCAGGTCACGTAGGTCTGGAGCGTGCCGAGGTCACGCCGGGCGTGGAAGATGACGGTGACCGCGTCGCTCACCGGCAGGCCGTCGACGCGGAGCGACACGGTCACCGCTGAGGCATCGTCCAACAGCGCCCGGCGAAGCAGCTCCTCGGCTGCGCCTTCTGCACCTGTCGAATCGTCGTCGAGCATCCCTCTCGCTCCGCTACGCCAGTTCCTTCACACGGTATTTACCCACAGCCACCGGCGCGTGGCAATCGCCAACCGGCCGACCGTCGGCGGCGCGGGCTATCCGCGGGGCCGGTGGCGGGGATGCCGTGGGCGGGGATGCCGTGGGCGGGGATGCCGTGGGCGGGGATGCCGTGGGCGGGGATGCCGTGGGCGGCGGGTGTCTCCCCTTCCCGGTCCGGGTAGGCTCACCGGTGCGATGAAGCTTCTCTACAAGCCGTTCGCGCTGATCGCCGCCCTCATCGGCGCCCGGATCGGCCGTAATGTCTTCAAGTCGCTGTGGTCGAAGGTCGACGACGACGCTCCGCCGCCGGAGCCGACGACCGAGGAGGCGAGCCTCGGCAAGGTCGTCGCGGCCGCCGCCCTCCAGGCGGCGACTCTGGCTGCCGTCGCTGCCGTGGCCGACCGGGCGAGCGCGCGGACCTTTCAGCATTTCACCGGCTACTGGCCGGGCAAGAAGACGCAGGACGAAGAGGACGAGTAGCGCCCCGCCGGCGCGGGCGCGCGACTACCCCTCGCCGACGACGAACGGCGTGAGCCCCGTGCGAATCCAGTCAGGGATCGGCGTCTTCTCGAGCGTCGCGCGGTCGACCATGACGTGGCGGAGCTCCGCGCCGACGAGCAGCCGCTCGCCGTGGCGGATCTGGTGGCGGGTGAGCAGGCTCGTCGTGCCCATGTGGCGTACCGCGACCTCGAGCGCGAGGTCCTGATCGAAGGCGGCGGCGCTGTGGAAGCGCAGCTGCGCCTCGGCGACGACCATGTCGACGCCGCGCTCGAGCATCGTCGTGTAGCCGCCGAAGGCGACGCGCCACAGCTCGGTCATGTTCTCGTCGCAGTAGGCGAGGTAGTGGGCGTTGAAGACGACGCCCTGCATATCGCACTCGCCGTAGCGCGCACGGATCCAGTGGACGACCGGCGCGCCCACGTCAGCCACCACCGCGCAGGACAAAGCCGTGCTCGGCGAGCGCGCCGAGCGCGTTCTCGAACGCGGCGAAGTCGCGACGGGTGAGCGCATCGACCGGCCGGCCGTCGGGTCCGGCGGCGCGGACCCAGCTGCGCAGGACGCCCGGCACGGCCCGTTCCTGGGCCTCGGCGAGCAGATCGAGCAGGATCGGCAGCTCGGCGCGATGCTCGATCTGCCCCGAGAGCAGGGTGAGCGGATCGACGTCGAGGACGGCGCACAGCTCGTCCTCGCTGAGGCCGAGCAGATCCATCAGCCGGACCGCGCGCTCGGACTGGACGCGACGGCCGAACTGCGGATCGTCGCGCTCGGCGGGCACGGCGGCAGTCTATCCCCGCCCATGGTGAGGATTGAGGGCAGCCTTTGGGTATGAGAGGGCCATGGCTGACCTGCAGGGCACCCGCTCGATCGAGATCGCCGCCGACGCGGAGCGATGCTTCGCGATCGCCGCCGACCTCGATCGCGTCCCCGAGTGGCACGGCGCGATGACCGACGTCGAGGTGCTCGAGCGCGGCCCGGTGCGGGAGCGGGTCGAGGCGCTGCTCGCCGACCGTCCCGTCGAGGGTCTCAAGGCCCGGGCGGAAGCCACCGCCTGAGCGCGGGCCGCAGTCGGTTGCCGGTGTGAGAGATGCGACCGGCCGCAGCGCTGATTCCGCGTGCGGTGGGGGCGACAGCTCGCGAGCGCGCTGCGGCCGGTTGCGGGACTGGCCGTCGGCGTCGCTGCCTTGGGCCGCCCCGATCCTCGCCGGTTGTGGGCCATCGCCACAACGGACGCTCGGCACACAGTTCGGACCGGATCGGTGTGCTGGGTGGCCAGCGCAAGCGCATGCGCTCGTCCGCAGTCGGGCCGGTTCGCGGGCCGCTCGCGCAACGGTTAGAGGTGCGGGCCACCGAGTCGAGACCAATAACTGCCTTGCGCCCCGGTCTCACCCCCTTCGGTGACCCTGCGCCCGCACCCGAGAATGTAAAGCCTTCCTAAAGCTGCACAGCGAAGCAATCGAACATTCGTCGATTAGCCGTCATGCGAAAGGGGCAGGGCGCAGGGGCTAGCAACCCGCAAATGCGGCGCCCCCGTCGGCGGGGAGGTGGACGGCGAGTGCCTCGTGCTCGGCGGCCCTGAAAACGCCTCAAACGGCCCCGCCGTCCACCGTTCCGACCACTCCGAAATGTGATCGGCCCCGTGCCTAAGTAACGACGAGCACGATCACCGTCTTGCGCGGCGTCCGCCGGGAGGGGCCGTGATCCCCTCGGCGCTAGAACAGCTGGTTCTCGCCGCCGAACACGTCACTCACCGAGCCGTCGGTGAAGATCTGGCGGATCGAGTTGGTGAGCAGGTCCGCGCAGGAGAGCACGCGAACGTTCTCTGGCGCGCCGGGGGGCAGCGGCAGGGTGTCGGTGACGACGATCTGCTCGAAGCGGGCGGCGGACAGGTTCTCCCAGGCGTTGCCGGAGAAGACGCCGTGGGTGGCGGCGGCATAGACCCGGCGGGCGCCGGCGTCGTAGACCGCCTCGGCGGCCGCCTTGAGCGTCCCGGCGGTGTCGATGATGTCGTCGACGATGACCGCGGTCTTGCCCTCGACCTCGCCGATCACATAGTTGATCTCGGCGACCTGCTGGGCGGGGCGCTCCTTGTTGAGGATCGCGAGGTCGGCGCCGATCTTGGAGGCGAACTTCTTGTTGAGCTTCACGCGGCCGGCGTCCGGCGCCACGACGACGAGGTCCTCGAGCCCGAGGTCGGCGAAGTATTGGGTGAGCATGAACAGCGCGGTCATGTGGTCGCACGGCTTCTGGAAGAAGCCCTGGATCTGGCCGGAGTGCAGGTCCATGGTGAGGATCCGGTCGATGCCGGAGGCCTCGAGGATGCGGGCGACGAGGCGGGCGGTGATCGGCTCACGCGGGGCGGACTTCTTGTCCTGACGCGAGTAGCCGTACCACGGCGTGACCGCGATCACCCGGTGCGCGGAGCCACCGACCGCGGCGTCGACCATCGTCGTCAGCTCCATCAGCGCGTCGTTGGTGCCGAGACCGACGGCCGGGTTGCCGCAGATCGGCTGGACGATGAACACGTCGGCGCCGCGCACCGACTCCTCGTAGCGGCAGTAGACCTCGCCATTGGCGAACGTCTTGAGGGTGACCGCGCTGAGCTGCACGCCGAGCTTGGAGGCGATCCGGTGGGCGAGCTCGGGGTTCGCACGACCGGCGACGAGCATCATCCGCTTGTCGTACTCGAGCCGCAGATCGGTCGGCGGCACGGGACGCGTGTCGACCATGCTCATCTCGGCAGCGAGTGTACGCCCGGGGCGAGACGTCACCGACTCGGCGCTCACCGTCCCTCCCCCCTCTCCGCCTCCGCCCGCTCGGCCTCGGCGCGCCGGCGGCGCCGCTCGGCGTACCCGTCGACGTTCTCCTGGCGTGCCCGCGCCACCCCGAGGGCGCCGGGTGGCACGTCCTTGCTGACCACCGAGCCGGCACCGGTGTAGGCGTCGTCGCCGATCGTCACCGGGGCGATCAGCGTCGTGTCGACGCCCGTCTTGACGCCTGAGCCGATCACGGTGCGGTGCTTGCGATAGCCGTCGTAGTTGGCGGTGATCGTCGCGGCGCCGAGGTTCGTCCCCTCCCCCACGGTCGCGTCGCCGATGTAGGAGAGGTGGGGCACCTTGGAGCCGGCGCCGATGTCGGAGTTCTTGATCTCGACGAAGGTGCCCGCCTTCGATCCCGGTCGCATCACCGTGCCGGGTCGCAGGTAGGCGAACGGGCCGACGCTCGCGCGGTCGCCGATCTCGGCCTCCTTGACGTAGGAGTGGAGGACCGTCGCCTCGTCGCCGACCGCGGCGTCGAGCAGCGTGCTGCCCGGCCCGACCGTGCAGCGCCCGCCGATCCGGGTGTGCCCGTGGAGGCTGGTGAACGGGGCGATCACCGTGTCGGGACCGATCTCGACATCGGCGTCGATAACGGTGGCGAGCGGGTTGACGATCGTCACCCCCGCGAGCATGTGGCGCTCGGCAATCCGCCGCTGGGCGCGGGCCCCGATGTCGGCGAGGGCGACCCGGTCGTTGATGCCCTCCACCTCGCTGAAGTCGGCGAGCTCGTGGGCGATCACGGTGCGCTCGTGGGCGCGCAGGACGGGCAGCACGTCGGGCAGGTAGTGCTCACCCTGGACGTTGTCGGCGGTGATCTCCCGCAGGGCGACGAGCAGGGCGGCGCCGTCGAACGCGAACACGCCGGTGTTGACCTCCCGGATGTGGAGCTCGAGCTCGGTCGCGTCGCCGGGGGCCTTCGTCTCGACGACGCGCTCGACGGTACCGTCCGGCGCGCGGACGACCCGGCCGTAGCCGGTCGGGTCCTCGAGGGTCGCCGTGAGCATCGTCGCGGCGGCACCCTGACGCTCGTGCTCGGTGGCGAGCTCGACCAGCGTCTCGGAGCGGATCAGCGGCACGTCGCCGTAGATGACGAGGACCGGTGCGTCGCCGGCGAGGTGGGCCGAGGCGGCCCGCACGGCGTCGCCGGTGCCCATTGGCCGCTCCTGGACGGCGACGAGCACGTCATCGTCGAGCGCGCCGGCGAGCCGGCGCTCGGGGCCGTCGACGACGACGATCGCCCCGGCCCCGGCGGCGCGCGCGGCGGCCACCGGCCAGGCGATCATCGGCCGGCCGCACAGTGGGTGCAGCAGCTTGGGGATGCCAGAGCGCATACGCGTGCCCTGGCCAGCGGCGAGGATGACGACGACCGGTGCGGTCACGACGCCGAAGATCCTAACGGCCCGTGCCGGCATCAGTCATGACGCCGGCGGGCTCGAGCCAATCTCACGCGTTGCAGCCGGCCCCAGTATTGCTTCCCGGGGTGCAGAGCGTCTGGCGGGCGATCCGCCAGCCGGACGTCGCGATATCGAACAGGTAAGGCGGCAGGAGCACGGCGAGCCGGTTGTCGTAGGAGTAGTTCTTCAGGTAGCCGGTGACTCCCTGGCCGCCTGAGCTCGTTCCCACCGGGCCGCGGAAGTACTGGGCGATCGTCCCGTTCACGGTCAGGTTGCCGAGCTGGTTGCCGCAGTTGTAGTTGTCGACGATGAACGAGTGCTGGACGGCGAGCATCGCGGCGTCGATGTGCATGTTCGAGAACGTCTGGCTCCCGATATCGCCGGTGCAGTTGCCGTTGCTGTCGTAGTTCTCGCCGTGCATGACGCGGATGAACTCATTGGCCACGAGCCCGAGGGTCGCGTTCCCGGACGGCACCCCGCCGGTCTCGGTCGTCGTGATCGGGCCGTTGATGATGATGTTGTTCGCGGCGGCGATGGTGATCGGGGTGGAGTAGCTCCCCTGGACGTATACATCTCCCGTGCACCCGCTGGTCGGGTAGCTCACGCTGAACGGCGTGTAGGTGTAGGGCGTGCAGGACGACCCGTTGCTCACGTAGATGATCGGATACTGGGCGATGTTGACGGTAACCGGCGCAGAGCAGGAGGACGGGCAGTTGGTCACCGTGGCCTGCGTGCCGTTGAGGACGATCGTCGTGGTGCCGGTGTAGGTCTTTCCGTAGTTGTTGGCGTCGGTGAGGAGCTGGGCGTTGCTCGTCGGCGGGGAGATCGTGGGCGCGCTCGGCTGCGGCGTCCCGTTCATCGTGGCGCTGCCGCAGTTGTTGAGGGTGATGTTGCTCCCGTTGTTCAGGCCGCAGATCGTGCCCGGGGCAGTCCCGGGAGCGGCGCTGGCGATCTGATCGTTGGGCGTGCGGCCGAACGTCGGCGAGCCGTAGATCAGATATTGATCCTGGGTGTACATCGGGCCGTTGATGACGTCGCCGGTGATCCAGTTGATGTTGCATTGCGAAGGTCGGTTTCCCGTCCGCAGGAACACCGCGCAGCCGCTGTAGTTCGAGGAGATCCCGGGATCACTCGCCTCGTAGACCGTGTACCAGAGGAAGTCGAACGGGCTGTTCTTGCGGAAGCTGGCCACGATCGTCCGCTGGACCTGCGGTGTGCCCGAGTAGCCGCTGAACTCGATCCGCAGCGTCCCGGTCGAGCGGTCAATCAGCGAGGTGATGACATCCGAGGTGCAGCTCACCGACCCGTTGGCGAGGATGGGCTGCCACGAGTACTGCTCGCCGGAGGTGCTGCCTGGCACGGCGGTGATGCTCTGGTAGTCGTTCGCGCACGTCGACCAGAAATTGGGATTCTGGTCGAGCTGGTAGAGAAACGCATTGGCCGCCGCCTCCGCGGCAGCGTAGGCCCGCTTGCCGTCGAGGTCGTGCTGGCTGACGTGGACGTCTCCCTGAACGGCCGTGTAGCCGGCGACGGCGAGGAGCAGGCACACGCTGAGGATGCCGATGGCCAGGAGCATCGTGAAGCCTTCCTCGCCGGCCGCGCGGCGCCGGCCCCAGAGGAGGGCGCGGGACGTGTGATCGCTTATTGACATGGCAGGAAGTTGGCTCCGGTCTCGACGTGGTTGGCCGGCGGCGTGAGGCGGAGGATCACCGAGTCGGTCACCGACACCTTGGCGTCGGACAGGTTCGTGTTCTCCTGGCTGCCCCCGGTGGGACCGACGGAGAGGTTGATCAGCACCTCGGCCGCGAGCGCGGCGTTGGCCGCCGACAGCGGCGTGGCGAGCGGGCTCGCGGTCGGGAAGGTGTTCGTTCCCGGCAGCGAGCTCGTGCCGTCGAGCAGCATCATGTACGGGTTGCCGGCCCCGTCGGTGTAATAGCCGCCGGAGCCGTTCGGCGCCTCCTGGTAGGCGAAGTACTGAAACGGGGGCGTCGTTCCGATCTGCGCGACGTTGTTGAGCAGCGTGTAGGAGCTCTGCAGCGCGCCTTGAGTCCAGTTCGGCGTCGTCCCGGACACGCCGTAGGAGTTGTCGGTGACCGTGCCGCCGGAGAAGACGACGCTGTGCCACACGGGCGTCGGGCTGGCGACGTCGCCGTAGTAGCTGAGGAAATTCAGTGTCGTGCCGTTACTGCCGGCCTGGATCGGGGCTACGTTGGCGGCGACACAGGCGGAGTGCAGCTCGTTCTCGAGGGCCTCAAGCTTCGTGCGTGCCCGCTGGGTGGCGTCGACACGGGTGAAGGTACGGGTCGTCTGGCGGAGGGTCACGTCGAGGATCGTGAACAGGGCACCTGCGATCACCGTGGCGGTGAGCATGACCACGAGTAGCTCGACGAGCGTGAAGCCGTCCTGGCGGTGAAGCCGGCGCCCGTCGGCGATGACCCGGTCGCTCAGCATTGGCCCGAGGAGGAGCTCGTGGTAATCGGGACGGCCGCCGGGTTGGGGGCGCTGAAGTTGTTGTTCTGGATGTTGGTGACCGTGTTCTTGCGGTAGTTGTTGCCGCTGTACTTGTAGTCGGCGCAGACGGCGTAGGTCCCGGTCAGGCCGGAGGCGCTGGCCGTCGCGCCGGTCGTGGCGGTGGTGGCGAACGGCTGGCCGGGGTAGGCGAGCGACCCATTGGTGTCGGTGGCGGCATCGGAGGCGATCGGTACCGACCAGGTGTCGGTGCACGAGTTGCCGCTCGCGCTCGTGAACGTCAGCTTCACGTCGGTAGGCGCGACACGGGTTCCGCTGTAGGTCACGGTGACGTTGAGCGCGGGCTCCTGAATCGCCAGCCCCGTCTGCGTCGACCCCGGGTTGACCGAGATCTTGTTGACCCCCGATGGCGGCTGGTTCTGCTGGCACTTGCCCGCCCAGACCTGGTAGTTGGAGGTGTAGCCGGTCGAGGTGAACCAGAAGGGAAAGAGGGGTATCGTGCCGGACGCGGGAACGAGCGTTCCCGGCGAGGCAAGGGTCGAGCTCGCGTAGCCGGACATGGTGGCCGAGGACCCGTTGCCGAACCAGGAGAGCGCGTCGCTCTTCTGGCCGGTGCAGGTCCCGGTGCTCGGGGGGCAGCTGACCGTGCTGCCGGTCGCCTGGGTGGTGAAGGTGGCTGAGATGTTCCCGGCGAGCCCGAGCTGGATGGGGTGGACGCTGGTGAGCGACACACCGGTTCCGGTGACGGTGGACGACAACCCCGGCGGTGAAGAGTTCCCATTGGAGTCGACGTAGCCGTTTTCGGTCGCAGTGACCGCATAGTTGCCCGGAGTCATGTCAGCGAGCACGGTGCAGCCGGTCGCGCCGGTGACACCGGTGTCGTAGTCGGGTCCGCTCGCGGTCACGCCGACGCCGGAGAGCGGCGCGCCGGTCTGGTCGACCGTCTGCACCAGCAGAGTTCCCCCCGCCGGGGGGGTTGCCAAGCTCTCGGCAACCACCGGCGTGCGCGCGTTCGATGCCCAGTTGACCGAGGAGACAATCCGGTAGAACGCCGCGCTTCCTGATGTGCAGCTCGAGGCACCTGCGGAGGACACGAAGGCTGCGGTCGAAGTAACCGTGTATGGCGTTCCATCGAGAGTCACGGTCCGCGTCTGGTTCAGCGCATTGAGCTGCTCGGCGGAAAAGCCCCGAAGGCGCTCTTGGTCCTGCTGAGCGATCTCCGCCGCCTGCGATCGGCGCCGCTGGTCGCCGCTATGGAACGCGATCGAGCTGAGCCCCAGGGCCATCGCCGCGGAGATGGCGACCACCATCAATGTCGTGGCCAGGACCTCGATCAGCGTGAAGCCGTGCTCATCCGCGGCACGCTCACGCAGCCTCCCCCATACGGATTGGATGTGCATCATCGCCAACACGGCCAGAGTCCTACTCGGAGAGATCGGCATCCAGCGGCGATCCTTGAGTCTGAGCGGCGAACCCGGCGGATGATCAGGCGGCGGGGGACGACGGTGATGGCACCCCCCCGTTCGGGTAGATTCCGGCCCGCGGTCGCCACCCTTGGGGGGTCGTCCAACTGGCCAGGACACCGGGTTTTGGTCCCGGGAATCGGGGTTCGAGTCCTCGCCCCCCAGCTTCGCCCAGCGCGAACCGGACGCGCCGCCGCGCGACGTAGAGGCCGGCGCGACGGGAAGGGCCGACCGGCGTGACGGACAGGCGGGACCGCCGCGCGGGTGAGGAAGGGGCTCAGCGACCGGCCGCGCGGGCCGGCGCGAGCAGGCGGGCGATGCTCTCCGGGAGCAGCGGATCAGCGAGCGCGGCCCGGACGTCGGCGGGGCGCTGGAGGGGGCGCTCGGCGCGCAGGAGGCCGATCTCGAGTCCACCCTCCCGGGCGGTGGCCATGGCGGCGGCGGTCGTGTCGGGATTGCGCCACGCCTGCTCGGGCAGCGCGAACAGCTCGGGCAGCGGCCGCGAGATCCCGACGAGATAGAAGCCGCCGTCGATGGCCGGACCGAAGACGATGTCGCAGCCCGCCCGGAGGTCGTCGAGGGCGGTGTACCCGTGGGCGGGACTGAGGACCGGCAGGTCAGGCCACACGATCAGCAGCGGCGCGCGGACGCGGGAGAAGACCCGGCCGGCCGCGTCGGCCACGCGCCCGGAGATCCCGTCGCCGTTCTGGGGGAAGAGGAGCGCGTCGGGGCCGACGAGCGCGCGGAGCTCAGGCCCGGCGTCCGGTGGGTCGTGGGCGACGTGCAGGGCACCGGGCGCCACCTGGCGTGCCCAGCGGGCGGCGACCGAGATGAGCTCGGCCTGGAGCGCGGCGCAGCCGTCGGGGCCGAGCAGCGGCTCGAGGGCGCGGCGCACCTGGCCGCGCCGGGGCGCGCGAGCCATGATCAGCACCGAGGCCCCGCCGGGCGGCCGGTTCCCCGTCGCGTTCGGGCTCATCCGGGACCCGTTCGTCCGCTCATCCCTGCTCGAATCGGTACACCGTGCCGGCCGGTCGAGGATTTGGATCACGCAGCCGCGGCAGCGCGTCCCGGAGGACGTCGGCAAAGATCGTCGTGCTCGCGCCCATCAGCTCGATCAGCGTCGCGACCGGGGTCGGCTCCCCGGCTCGCACCTCGTTGGCGTAGTCGGTGACGAACCCGATCAGCGCGAACGGGAGCTCGAGCTCCCCGCACAGCACCGTCTCCGGCCCCGCCGTCTGGCTCACCGCGGTGACGCCACAGGCCGCGAGCTGGGCGATCTCGGCCGGCGTGTTGAAGCGGGGACCGTCGACGTGTCCGTAGGTGCCGCGCGCGGACGTGGCCTGCCCGGTCTGCGCAGCGGCGGCGATGAGCGCGCTCCGGAGCTCCGGCGAGTACGGGCCGGTGTGGAGGATCCAGTGGCCGCGGGCGGGATCCCCCGGTTCGGTGAAGACGGTGCACAGGGAGCCATCGGGCAGCCGGTTGACGGGGAAATGCAGGTCATCGAAGACGACGAGCGATCCGAGCGCGAGCCCGGGGTCGACGGCGCCACAGGCCGTGCAGCCGATGACCGCCGTGGCCCCGAGCTGCTTGAGCGCCCAGATGTTGGCGCGATGATTGACGTGGTTGGAGAGCCGCGCGTGCCCGGCGCCGTGCCGGGAGAGATGCAGGGCAGCGACCCCGCCATGGCCACCGCGGGTGACCGCCGCCTCGCCGAACGGCGTCGGGACGGTGATCGGCTCGGGGTCGTCGAACCCCGGCAGCGCGTTGGTGCCCGAGCCGGTGATGATGCCGATCGCCACGAGGGGCCGATCCTACTCAGCGGCCCCGGTGGCGCGCCAGCTATCGCGGGACGCGGCCGCCCTCCGCTCCGGGCTCGCGGGCCGGGCCGCCCGGCGCGGCGATGCCGAGCACGCGCATCGCCTTGAGACCGAGCGAGAGCTTCTCGCGCCCGTCAGTCGAGGAGACGTCGAGGCCGGTGAGCTCGCGGACCCGCTCGAAGCGATAGCGGACGGTGTGGCGGTGAGTGATGAGCCGGGCCGCCGTCGCGTTGACGTTGGCGTCGCAGTCGAGGAAGGTCGAGAGCGTCCCGAGCAGGTCGGTCTCGTACTGCTCGTCGTAGAGGACGAGCGGGCGCACCGTCTCCCGGTAGAAGCGCTTGAGCTCGGCGGGGTCGCTCATGTGCGGCAGCAGGAGCTGGTAGGTGCCGGTCTGCTCGAAGGCGAGCTCGGAGTGCTCGGGATCCCCCTCGACGACGTTGGCGGCGAGCAGCGCCTCGTTGGCCGCCCGCGGCAGCGCGAGCGGGTCCTCGCACCAGCGGCTGCGGCCGATCGCGAAGGCGAACCCGGCCAATCCGGACTCGACCTCGCGGGCGATCGCGGCGGCGACGCGCCGGCCGGCCTCGCCGTCGCCATCGGGGACGAGCACGACGATCTCAGCGGGGTCGGTCTCGGCCGACGCCGGGATCGCGCCCGGGGCGATCGAGCGGGCGCCCCGCCCGGCCACGGCGAGCAGACGCCGGCGCCAGTCGTCCTCGGTCGGGTTGCGGGAATGCGCCCGGACGACGATGACGGTGCCACCGGACGCAAGGTCGGTGCCGAGCTCCTTGCCGCGAGCGACGAGGTCATCCCGGTCGGCGATCCGGCCGGCGAGGACGGCACGGTGGAAGCTGAGCGCGGCCTCCTCCGACGCGCGCTCGGGGGCGCGGACCCGCTCGACCTCGGAGGCGATCAGCGTCGTGACGAGGCGCAGCACGGAGACATCGGCCGCCCGCTCGCGGGAGCGCATGCGCAGCTGCCCGACGCTCGCGTCGGCGACCTTGAGCTCAATCGTCGTCACGTCATCGGCGTCGCGCATCAGTGAGCGCTCGTCGGCCGGCGAGCGCGCGGCGACGGCGAGGATCGACGCCGAGCGGTCGATGAGGATGAGGCTCGCGTCGAGCGCCCGGGCGGCAGCCCTGAGGATCTCCGGCAGGCCGGCGCCGGCCTCGACGGCATCGGTGATCGCGGCGAGCGCACCGAGATCGGGCGCGCGCGACACCGCGGACTCGCGGGAGGGAGTGCCCTCAGCCACCGTCCTAGAAGACCCGCGGCCACTCGACGATGATCACGGCGCCGAGGAGCACGCCAAGGCCGATCAACGCGGCGAGCACGTAGAGCGAGAGGACCACGGCGGCCGCGCGCTCGAGCCCGCGCTCGTAGGCGCTCACGGCGGGAGCGACGACGAGCGCGCCGAACGCCGCGACGCCGAAGACGCCGAGACAGGCCCCCACGAGATAGGTGATCGTCTGGTTGGTCATCGCTGCATCACCTTAGGTGATTGTGCCGAAACGGGGGGATGGTCACATTCACACGACGATCGGAGCGCCGTGCTCGGGTCCGACGGGGACGACGGCCGCCGCCTCGGGATAGCGGCGCCGGAGTTCGTGCGCCGCGGCCACCGCCCGCTCGCCGTGCTGCTCGGCCCAGAACAGGCCGACGACCGTCGGCCCCGAGCCACTGACGAAACTCACCTCGGCACCCGCCGTGCGCGTAGCGGCGAGGGCATCCTCGATCGCCGGGCAGAGCGAGATCGCCGCCGGCGCGAGGTCGTTGACGAGCAAGTCGTGGCGCGGCTCGGCGCCGGGCTGGAAGGCGCCGAGCAGCTCGTTGGCGAGGCGCTCGAGCTCGGACTCCGCCCGGGAGAGGCCAAGGCGGTCGGCCTCCCGGTAGACCGCGGCCGTCGACAGGGGGATCGGCAGCGGGACGACCACCAGTGCATGGGGCGCGAGCGGCGCAAGCGGCTCGACGATGTCGCCGGCACCGGTGCCGAGGCTGACCCCCGGCACGAGCTGGCTCGGCACGTCGGCCCCGAGCTCGGCGGCGAGCGCCGACACCTCCTCCGGACGCCCGGGCGCGAGCTCGCAGGCCATCCGCAGCACCGCGGCGGCGTCCGCCGACCCACCGCCGAGACCGGCGGCGATCGGCACACGCTTGTCGATCTCGACCCGCAAGGGGGGTGACTCCCAGCCGCGGCGCCGCAGGGCGGCGAGCGCCTCGGCGGCGAGGTTGAGGCCAGTGACGCCGGGGCAGATGACCTCGTCGAACCGGTGCTCGGGCGGGCGCTCGACAAGCACGATCTCGTCCGACAGCGAGATCGACTCGAAGATCGTGACGAGCTCGTGGCGTCCGTCAGGGCGCGCGGGCCCGAGGAACAGCGCCAGGTTGACCTTGCCCGGAGCAAGGGCGCGCAGCCTCATGGCTGAAGTTTCGCCGCCAGCGCGAGGAACTCCTGTGGCGAGAGGCGTTCCGCCCGCTCGTCGGGGGGATGGCCGAGGGCCACGAGAGCCGTCCGCGCGCGCGCGCGAATCGTCGCGTCGTCGCGCCGGGCGAGCGCGAGCGAGCCGGGGAGCGCCTTGCGCCGGTGGGCAAACGCGTCGTGGACGAGTGCGTTGACGGCGGGCACCGCGCCCGGGCCGGTGCGGCGCAGGCCGACGAGCACCGAGTCGACGTTCGGCACCGGGCGGAACACCGTCCGCGCGACCGGGCGCAGGACCTCGACCTCGCACGCGACCTGGGCGAGCACCGAGGTGACGCCGTACGTCGTGCTGCCGGGCGCGGCGGCGAGCCGCTCCCCCACCTCGCGCTGGACCATCACCACCCAGCGGCCGACGCTCGGCAGCTCGTCGACGGTGCGGATGACGACCGTCGCGGCGATGCCGTAGGGCAGGTTGGCCACGACCTTGTCCGGGACCGGGCGCAGGGCGGCGAGGTCGACCTTGAGCGCGTCCGCGATGTGCAGGCTGACGCCTGGGAACGGGGCGAGACGCTCGCGGAGCTCGGCCTCGAGGCTGCGGTCGACCTCGACGACGTGGACATGGGCGGCGCGGGCCGCGAGTCGCTCGGAGAGGACCCCGAGCCCACCGCCGATCTCGAGGACGACGTCGGCCGGGCCGAGCTCGGCGAGGCGCTCGATGACACCGAGGATGTTGCGGTCGACGAGGAAGTTCTGGCCGAGCTCACGCGTGCGGGGTCGCCGGCGGCGGCCGTCGGCGGGCGGGCGGCGCGCGCTCACGCGGGGCTCCCGAACCGGCTCACCAGCCGAAGATGGTCGCGGCGTTGCGTTCCACCGCGGCCTCGAGCTCCTCGTAGGCGACGCGACGCTCGAGCGCGAGCGCCTGGGCGGTGTGCACGACGTGGGCCGGCTGGTTGGGCCGGCCGCGACGGGGCTGCGGGGAGAGGTAGGGCGCGTCGGTCTCGACGAGCAGACGCTCAGCGGGGACGCGCAGCGCGGCCTGGCGCAGGTCGGCGGCGCTCGGGTAGGTGACGTTGCCCGCGAACGAGAACCACCAGCGCTCGTGGGCGAGGCAGCGGTCGAGCTGCTCGGTCATCGAGAAGCAGTGGAGGATGACCTCCAGGTCGCCCGCGTGGGCCTCGAGCGTGTCGAGCGTCGGCTCCTCGGCGGCGCGGGTGTGGATGACGAGCGGCTTGCCCGTCGCCCGGGCGAGCTCGATCTGAGCCTCGAAGGCCCGCTGCTGGTCCTCGCGCGGGGCGCCGTCGCGATAGAAGTCGAGCCCGGTCTCCCCGATCGCCACGCACTTGTCGTGGGCGGCGAGGGCCTGTAGCTCGGCGAAGTCGGCGTCGTCGAACCCGGCGGCGGCGTTGGGATGGCGCCCGATCGCCGCGTAGACCTGGGGGAAGTCCTCGGCGGCGGCGAGGGCGGCCCGGCAGGTCGCGCCGTCGATGCCGACGGTGAGGATCCGGGTGACGCCGGCGGCTTCGGCCGCGGCGACGAGCTCGGCGTCGGGCGGCTCACACAGCTCGAGGTGGGTGTGGCTGTCGATCACGACGGCTTGGGAAACAGCGGCGCCAGCGCCCGCACGTCCCACGCCTCCGGCTCGGCCGCGAACGCCGCGGCGTCGTAGCCGATCGCGGGCCTGGCCAGGGCGTCGAGCAGCTTGGCCGTGCTCGCCGGAATGTAGGGATGGAGCAGCACGCTGACCGCGCGCAGGCCCTCGACGAGCGACCGGAGCGTGCGGTCGAGTTCTGCCGCCCGGTCGGGATCCTTCTCCAGCTGCCACGGCGCCCGCTCCTCGACGTAGCGATTGAGGCGCCGGACGCGCTGCCAGATGAGCTCGAGCGCCTGCGTGGCCTCGGCGCGGTCGAGCACCTCGGCGACGCGCTCGGGGAGCCCGGCGAACTCGTCGGCGAGCGCGGGATCGGTCGCCCCCGCGGCGAGCGCGCCGTCGCGGTAGCGGGAGACCATGGCGATCGTGCGGCTGGCGAGATTGCCGTACTCGTTGGCGAGCTCGCTCTCGTAGCGCGTGCGCACGGCGTCGATCCCCACCGCGCCGTCGCCCCCGAAGGCGACATCGCGCATGAGGTAGAAGCGCAGCGCGTCGGTGCCGTACTCGTCCATCACCTCGAACGGATCGAGCACGTTGCCGAGCGACTTGCTCATCTTGCGCCCGTCGGCGCCGAGCAGGAAGCCGTGGACGAAGACGTGCTCGGGCAGCGGCAGGTCGGCGGCCATCAGCAGCGCCGGCCAGAAGACGGTGTGGAACTTGAGGATGTCCTTGCCGATGATGTGGTACGTGGCCGGCCAGAAGCGCTCGGTGAGGTCCTCGCCCGGCCGGGCGTAGCCGAGCGCGGTGTAGTAGTTGAGCAGCGCGTCGAACCAGACGTAGAAGACCTGACCCTCGTCCCAGGGCACGGGGACTCCCCACCGCAGCCGGGCACGGGTGAGCGAGATGTCCTGGAGGCCCTGGGTGATGAACGAATGGGCCTCGTTGTAGTGGTGGGCGGGCATGACGAAGTCCCGGCGCTCGGCGTAGAGCTGCTCGAGCGGCGCCTGGAAGGCCGACAGGCGGAAGAACCAGTTCTCCTCCTGATGGCGCTCGAGCACGATCTCGTGGATCGGGCAGCGGTTGCCCTCGAGGATCTCGTTCTCGACCTTGAAGTCGGCGCACCGCGGGCAGTACCAGCCCTCGTACATGCCTTTGTAGGTGTGGCCGTTGTCGTGGACGACCTGGAGCACCTGCTGGACGCGAGCCATGTGCTCGGCGTCGGAGGTGCGGATGAAGAAGTCGTTGGAGGCGTCGAGCTGCGGCGCGAGCGCCTTGAAGCGCTCGGCGTTGCGGTCGGCGAGCTCCTTGGGCTCGAGCCCGAGGGCGCGGGCGGCGTCGGCCACCGGCTCGCCGTGCTCGTCGGTGCCGGTGAGGAAGAAGACGTCCTCGCCGCGCTGGCGGTGGTGGCGCGCGAGCACGTCGGCGGCGATCGTCGTGTACGCGTGCCCGAGGTGCGGCTGCGCGTTGACGTAGTAGATCGGCGTGGTGATGTAGAAGGACATCTCGCCCTAGGCTATCCGCCGGTCAGCGCTCGGTAGAGCGCGTTCGCGCCGACGCCGGAGAGCTCGGCGACGACGCTCGCCGCGACGCGCGGCTTGGCGCCGGACTCGACGAGCCGCCGGACGGCGTCGAGCGCCGGAGCGAGGTCCGGGGCGACAGCGGGCGCCGGGCCGACGACGAGCACGACCTCGCCGCGCGGCGGGGTCTCGGCGTAGCGCGCCGCGAGCTCGGCCGCGCTGCCGCGGACGATCTCCTCGTGGACCTTGGTCAGCTCGCGGCAGACGGCGACCGGCCGTTCGGCGTCGAGCGCGGCGAGAACGGCGAGGGTCGCGGCGACGCGCCGCGGGGACTCGAAGGCCACCAGCGTCTCCGGCGCGCGGAACACCGGCTCGAGCTCGCCCCGCTTGCGGGGGAGGAAGCCGGTGAAGCGCCAGCGGTCCGCGGGCAGCCCCGAGGCGACGAGCGCGGCGAGCACGGCCGAGGGTCCCGGCAGCACCTCGACCGCGAGCCCGGCGGTGACGCAGGACTGGACGAGCACGAAGCCGGGATCGGAGACGAGCGGCATGCCGGCGTCGGACACGAGCGCGACGACGGCGCCGGACTGCATCCGGTCGACGAGGTCGCGGGCCCGGGCGGCCTCGTTGTGCTCGTGGTAGCTGACGAGCGTCGCGCTGACGCCATAGCGGTCGAGCAGCACGCGCGTGCGGCGCGTGTCCTCGCAGGCGACGACATCGGCCTCGCGCAGCGCGGCAAGCACGCGCAGGGTGACGTCCTCGAGGTTGCCGATCGGGGTCGGGCAGACGATCAGCCGGCCGCTCACGCTGCCCGCCCCTCGACGCGATCGAACGCCCAGGCGCCGGCGCCGACCATCCCCGCCTCGACGCCGAAGTGCGCGGCGACGATGCGCACGTCGTCACGGGAGGGCTGGAGCGCGCGCTCGCGCACGACCCGGCGGGCGGGCTCGAGCAGCAGGTCCCCGGCGCCGATCACCCCGCCGCCGACGATCACCACCTCGGGATTGAAGATGTTGACCAGGTTCGTGATCGCGACGCCGAGCCGGGAGCCGACGAGCGCGATCGCCTCGAGCGCCGCCTCGTCGCCGTCGTGGGCGAGCTCGGTGATGAGCGGTCCGAGCAGCGTCCGGCCGGCGGCCAGCGCCTGGCCGAGACCCGAGCTCGGCCGCTCGTCGGCGATGCGCAGGGCCTCCCGGGCGAGGGCGCCGCCAGAGGCGACGGCCTCGATGCAACCCCGGTTGGGGCAGTTTCCCTGGCAGCGGGGGCCGTCCATGTCGACGACCATGTGGCCGAGCTCGCCGGCGGCGCCGGCCATGCCGCGGTAGAGCTCGCCGCGGAGGATGAGCCCGCCGCCGATGCCCGTGCCGAGGGTGAGCATCACCGCCTCGGTGGTGCCCCGGGCCGCGCCGGCCCGGTGCTCGGCGAGGACGGCGAGGTTGGCGTCGTTGTCGACGAACACGGGCAAGCCGAGGCGCTCGGTCATGATGTCGGCGAACGGCACGCCGGCCAGGGGCAGGTGGACGCTGCTCACGCTCTGGCCGGTGCGGCGGTCCATCAGGCTGGGGATGCCGAAGCCCACGGCGACGACCTCCCCCCCGCCCGAGTCGCGTGCCTCCTGCACCGCGTCGACGGCGGTATCGAAGAGGGTCGCCTGGTCGAGACCCTGTACCGTTCGCTGTGCGCGGTGGTGGACGCCGAGTGTCCTGTCCACTGCGCCCGCCAGCAGCTTGGTCCCGCCCATGTCGACACCGATGGTGCGCCGGGCCGGCATGGCGTTCACTATATGCAGTGCCCTATGCCAGACGATCCTCGAAACTC
This sequence comes from uncultured Solirubrobacterales bacterium, assembly GCA_963755955.1. Lineage (GTDB taxonomy): Bacteria > Actinomycetota > Thermoleophilia > Solirubrobacterales > Solirubrobacteraceae > Palsa-465. The sequence continues at coordinate 60,898 of CAVWLZ010000022.1, read as the reverse complement.
TGCGCCCCCCGAGGACCGGCCTTATCGGCTCTACCGCTCCGACGGTGAGTCGCAGCCCGGGTCCTCGCCTCGCGCCGCGGTAGGCGGCGAGGATCGCCCCTACACGGTCTATAAGGCAAAGCCGCGCGGCCTGCGCGCGCGTCTGCGCGGCGAGGAGGACGCCGATGTCGCCGGTTCGGGCGGCGGTGGGGACGGTGGCGGCGGCGGCCGGCGGTGGTTCCGCGGCTCGGGCGCGACCGGCGGCTGGGCGACCGCCCGCCGGGTGCTCAAGTACGTCGTGATGGCGATCGTCGCTTGGCTGCTGCTCTCGCTCGTGCTGTTCCTGATCAGCGCCCAGCAGGAGCAGAGCAACCTGCCGACCAACGTGTCGGCGGCGCTCAAGCCGGGCGGCAACATGATCACCTCGACCGACACGGTCCTCATCATCGGCACCGACCAGCGCCCCAAGGGCACCCACGAGGCCGGAGCGAACACCAACGACACGGGCAGCCGCTCGGACACGATCATGCTCTGGCGGATCGGCGGCGGCACCTCACGGCGCCTGTCGATTCCTCGCGACACCGAGGCCGCGATCCCCGGTCACGGCGTGAGCAAGATCAACGCCGCCTACGCCTACGGCGGCCCGGCCCTGGCGATCCAGACGATCGAGCAGTTCACCGGCATCCCGATCAACCACATCATCATCGTCAACCTCGCCGCCTTCCCCAAGTTCATCGACGCGATCGGCGGCATCGACGTCACCACCGGGCGGATCTGCTCGGACATCAGCGGCGGCACGAAGAACGGCGGCTTCTCGCTCTACCTCCCGCCGGGGACGCACCACCTCAACGGCGAGCAGGCGCTCGTGCTCGCGCGGACGCGGGAGAACAAGTGCAACCCAGCCGAGAGCGACCTCACCCGTGTGCAGCACCAGCAGGAGATCCTCAACGCCGTCAAGGCGAAGCTGATGTCACCGATGTCCTTCTTCCACCTGCCCTGGGCCTCGTGGCAGGCCCCGAAGGTGCTGCGCACCGACATGGGCGGCTTCACGCTGCTGAGCCTGTTCGCGGCCTCGGAGATCGGCGGCTCGGCTCCGGTCGCCGTGCTCAAGCCGACCGGCGCCGCGACCCTGCCTGACGGCGAGTCGGCGCTGACGGTGTCCCCGGCCGCGGTCCATGCCGCGGTCGGCAAGCTGATGAACGGCTGAGCGGCCGGGCGTCAGGCGTCCGGACGGGGTCGCACGGCCCCAGGGACGCCGGGCGCAGCCCGGCCCCACATGCCGGGCCTTCAGTCCGAGGAGGACGTCGACTTGGCGGTCGACGAGGAGTCCGACGAGGACGACTTCTTGTCCGAGGCGCCCTTGCCGTCGGAGGACGAGCTCTTCGAGTCCTTCGAATCCTTCGCGTCCGATGAGGCCGACGAGGAGGAGTCGGCCTTCTCGCGGGCGCGCTTGCGGGTGCCGTAGTCGGTGTTGTAGAAGCCCGAGCCCTTGAAGTGGACGGCGACCGGGTGGAACACCCGCTGCACCGGGGCCTCGCACGTGCTGCAGACCTCGACGGGGTCGTCGGCCATGCGCTGCATGACCTCGAACGTGTGACCCTGTTCGCAGCGGTACTCGTAGATCGGCATTGCTTCACCAAGTATAGCCCTGGGGCTTGGCACTCTCAATGCGAGAGTGCCAACGCGCTAGGGCGTCGCGGGAGTCTGCTCGGTGATCGACTGGCCCGCCGAAGAGGCCTGGCCCTTGAGCGAACCGATCGCGCTCTCGACGCTGTTGAGCCCTGCGGTATCGACGTTGCCGCTCTTGATGCCGGACACGGCGCCGCTGAACTTCGATTGGATCGCGGTGATCGGGGCGACGAGCTTGGACAGCGTCGGGTCGGCCTGCGCGTCGGCGAGGGCGAGCTTGAGCTCGTGGACGATGAAGCCGACGGCGAGCGCCGCCTTGATCGTGGTCAGCTTGTGGCTGAGCGGGTGCTGCAGCTGGCCGGCCTTGAGCGGTTTGTAGATCCAGCGGTGGAACGCGCCGAAGGCGAGCCCGGCGTGGAGCACGAACTTCGTCTTGGCGAGGCCGATGCTCGAGGTGGTCGCGCTCGTCGTCGATGCGGCCGCCGCGCCGCCGGAGGACGAGGACGAGGACGAACTCGAGCTGCCGCAGCCGGCGAGGGCGATCCCGAGCGCGGCGAGCACGCAGATGAGCACCGCCCCGCGCCTGGCGGCTAGCATCCGCGCTCCAATGGCTCCAGAGCTCGTCACGATGGACAAGATAGTGTCTCTCTGCAAGCGCCGCGGATTCGTGTTCCCGAGCAGCGAGATCTACGGCGGGCTGGGATCGAGCTACGACTACGGCCACTACGGGGTTCTGCTCAAGAACAACGTCAAGAACCAGTGGTGGCGGGCGATGCTCCAGGAGCGCGATGACATCGTTGCGCTCGACTCGGCGATCATCCAGCACCCGAAGACGTGGGAGGCGAGCGGCCATCTCGCCGGCTTCACCGACCCGCTCGTCGACTGCCGGACATGCAAGCTGCGCTTCCGCGCCGACCACATCGACCAGGCCCAGTGCGGGCGCAAGCCGTCCAAGCGGCCGGGCGAGACGCCGGACTGCGACCTCACCGAGGCGCGTGAGTTCAACCTCATGTTCGAGACGAGCGTCGGCCCGGTCAAGGAGGCGGGGTCGACCGTCTACCTGCGCCCGGAGACCGCCCAGGGGATCTTCCTCAACTTCCGCCATTACCTTCAGTTCTCGCGCAAGAAGCCGCCGTTCGGGATCGCCCAGATCGGCAAGAGCTTCCGCAACGAGATCACCCCGGGCAACTTCATCTTCCGCACGCGCGAGTTCGAGCAGATGGAGATGGAGTTCTTCGTGCCCCCCGGCGAGGCGGACCGGTGGTTCGAGCACTGGCTCGAGCAGCGGATCGACTGGTACACGCAGCTCGGGATCCGCCCTGATCACCTGCGCCTGCGCGCCCACGACGAGGATGAGCTCTCGCACTACTCGAGCGCGACGAGCGACATCGAATACCTGTTCCCGATCGGCTGGTCCGAGCTCGAGGGCATCGCCAACCGCGGCAACTTCGACCTCACCCAGCACGCCAATGCCTCCGGCCAGAAGCTCGAGTACGTCGACAGCGCAACCGGCGAGCGCTACCTCCCCCACGTGATCGAGCCGGCGGCCGGCGCCGACCGGGCGATGCTCGCGTTTCTCGTCGACGCGTACGACGAAGATGAGATCGAGGGCGAGAAGCGAACCGTGCTGCGGCTCCACCCGCTGCTCGCGCCGGTCAAGGTCGCCGTGCTGCCGCTCGTCAAGAAGGACGGCCAGCCGGAACTGGCCGGCGAGCTCTACCGCGCGCTGCGGGAGATCTGTCAGGCCGAGTACGACGAGGGCGGGGCGATCGGGCGCCGCTATCGCCGCCAGGACGAGATCGGCACACCATGGGCGGTGACCGTCGATCACCGGTCGCTCGAGGACCGCACGGTGACCCTTCGCGATCGCGACAGCCTCGCCCAGGACCGGATCGCGATCGACGATCTCCCCGGTGAGATCGAGCGGCGGCTGCGGGCCGCCTGGAGCTCCCCGAAGCTCGACGGCTGACCCGGCCTGACTAAGGCCCCTCTCACCCCCGGAGGCCGCGCGGGCACCGCCCTCGGGTAAGGGCAGTCTCACCCCGCGCTTAGCTTGTTCTGACGCCTTTTTAAGGGCGTTGTTCGGGACGCGCGAGAGGCTATGGGCCATATGCCAAGGTCCCACCCCACAGTCAACGCCCGCGACCGCGGTCTGCGACTCGTCTCACGTGCCAATCGCTGGCTGATCGTCGGCGCGGTTTCCGCGACCGCCGTCGTCTCGGCCGCCGCGGCCAAGGCCTTCCATGGCCACTCCACGACGACGTCCACGGGCCGCACGACCGCGCCGGCCGCTGCGCCCACGACGGGCAGCACCGGCAGCGGCAACACCGGCGCCGCCACGACCGGCGCCGGCAACACGGGCGCCGGTAATACCGGCAGCGGCAACACCGGGAACACCGGCTCGGGCCTGTCGGCTCCCTCCTCCGCGCCGTCAGCCTCGTCCTCCCCGGCCCCGGTCACCTCCGGCGGTTCCTGAGCGAGCGCACCGGGGCCATGCTCACCGTCTTCGCCGCCACCACGAGCACGAGCACACGTGCGCTCTGGTACCTCACCCGAGGCACCGGAATCGTCACACTGCTCCTGCTGACGCTCAGCGTCGTGCTCGGCGTGATGAACGTGCGCCGGACCGCGAGCCCGCAGATGCCGCGGTTCGTCCTGCAGCAGGTTCATCGCAACGCCTCGCTGCTCGCGCTCGCGTTCCTCTTCGTTCACATCGCGACGACGCTGATCGACGGCTTCGCCCCGATCCGGCTGATCGACGTCGTCATTCCGTTCGCCTCGCCGTACCGGCCGCTGTGGCTCGGGCTCGGCACGCTCGCCTCCGACCTGCTGATCGCGATCGCGGTCACGAGCCTCCTGCGCCGGCGCCTCGGGTATTCCGCCTGGCGGGCCACCCACTGGGCGGCGTACGCCTGCTGGCCGATCGCGCTGCTCCACGGCCTTGGCACCGGCAGCGACCCGAAGACGGGCTGGATGCTGATCATCACCGGCGTCTGCGTGATCGCGGTGATCGTCGCCGTCATCTCACGTGCGACGGCCGGCTGGCCCGAGCATCGAGGAGCGCGCCTGACCGCGCTCGGCGCTTCGGCACTCGTGCCGCTCGGACTGCTCGTGTGGCTGCCGAGCGGTCCGCTCGCCGCCGGCTGGGCGAGCCGCGCCGGCACGCCCGCGTCACTGTTGCGGGCGTTCAGCCCGGCCGCGACCTCGACGTCCAAGGCGGCTTCGTCCGCGCCGGCGAAGCCGTCGGGCGGCGCCACGTCCGGATTCACCGCGCCGGTCAGCGGTCCGGTCACCCAGGGCACGTCCGACGGCCTCGTCACCGTCGACATGACGCTCACGGTCCACGGCCCGAGCCTCAGCCGGCTCGCCATTCGGATCGACGGCCAGCCCGCCGACGGCGGCGGCGTGGCCATGACCTCGAGCCGCGTCTACCTCGGCAGCGGATCCAACCCCCACGCCTATCACGGCCACATTACAGCGCTCAACGGCAGCGACATCCTCGCGCTCGTGCGCGATGCGGCTGGGCACTTCCTGCGGCTGCACGCCCAGCTTCAGATCGACCAGAACCACGGCGCCGCCACCGGCACGCTCAGCGCCGTCCCAACCGGAGGTAACTGATGGCACTCATGGACGACGCCGTACTGCCCCGCCTGCTGGCCGGCTTCGGTGAGCAGCCGATGAGCCAGCTCGCCGCGCACGTCGACGTGCACGGTCCGCTGCCCGATCTCGACACAATCGCCCCGGAGGCGCTCCTCGACGAGGTCGAGGAGTCGGGGCTGCGAGGCCATGGAGGCGCCTCGTTCCCGATGGCCAAGAAGATGCGCTCGGTCGCCGCGCGCCGCAAGCCAAAGGTGGTGCTCGCCAACGGCTCCGAGGGCGAGCCGGCCAGCCGCAAGGATCGCGTGCTGATGCGTGAGCTTCCGCATCTCCTCCTCGACGGGGCCGCGGTCGCTGCCCACGCCGTCGGCGCCCACCAGGCGATCATCGCCGTGTGCACGGCCGACGTGCGCAGCCTCGAGGCGCTCGAGCTGGCGATCGACCAGCGTCGGCGTGCCGGCTATCGGGACCCCGCCTTCGAGCTGTGCGAGGTGCCCGAGCGCTATCTCTCCGGCCAGGAGTCCGCGCTCGTCAACCTCATCAACGGCGGCGGCGTGCTGCCGACGTTCGGGACGCGGCCCTTCCAGCGCGGCGTCGGCGGACGGCCGACCCTCGTGCAGAACGTCGAGACGCTCGCACATCTCGCGCTCATCGCCCGCCACGGCGCCGAATGGTTCCGCGGCCTGGGCACGGCGCGCGATCCGGGCTCGGCGCTCGTGACCCTGTCCGGGGCCGTCGCTCGGCCGGGCGTGTACGAGATCGCCCACGGCACGCCGCTGGCCGAGCTGCTCCAGAGCGCCGAGGTCGCCGAGCCGCTGCGCGGCGTCCTCATCGGCGGCTACTTCGGGTCATGGTTGCCCGCCGGCCAGCTGCCCGCCCTGCGGCTCTCCGCCGAGCAGCTCCGTGACCACGGGGCGACGCTCGGAGCCGGCATCATCGTCGCGCTCGGCAGCTCGGCGTGCCCGGTCGCTGAGTGCAGCCGCGTCGCCGATTTCTTCTCGGCAGAGAGCGCCGGGCAGTGTGGCCCGTGCGTCCACGGCCTCGCCGCGGTGGCCGACACCGTGGCCGCGATCGCCAGCGGCACCGCTGACCGGATGGCCTGGCACGATCTCGAGCGATGGCTCGCCGAGCTTCCCGGGCGCGGGGCCTGCCAGCACCCCGACGGCGCGACGCGCTTCGTGACGAGCGCGCTGCGCGTGTTCGGCGAGGACTTCCGCCAGCACGCGGCCCATGGCCGCTGCGAGCTCTGCGACGCGGCTCCAGTGCTGCCGGTGCCGGCCACGGCGCCGGTCGCGGGCCGGGCGGCGCTCTCGATGGCGTGAGCCGCCGCACGGGCGGGGCGAAGCCGGCACCGAGCATCCTCGCGCTGGGCCTCCTGGCCGCGATCGCGCTCGCCGGGTGCGGGTCGTCGTCGGCGTCATCGTCGACCGCGGGGGGCGCGGGGGGCGCGGGGGGCGGGTCGACCTCGCACGTGACGACGACCCACGCGACGACAAGCCACACGACGACGCACCGCGCGCCGCCGCCCGGACCCCCGCAGGTCCTCGGCGCCGCGCACGGCATCGGCACCACGCCGTTCGTCCCCGCTGTCCGAGTGGACGGACGCACCGCGGTGTGGGTGGCCCGCTCGTCGAGCGGCGTCGCGCTGCTCTCCTTCGACCAGCCGCTGCTCACGCTTCACCTGCATTCGGGGACCGTCGACGACGGCACGCTTGGGTGGCGTTACGGCCCGACGATCACCGGGTCCGAGCGTGGCCACGTCGTCGCCGCCTTCAACGGCGCCTTCAAACTCTCGACCGGCGCGGGCGGGTTCTACTCATACGGGCGCACCGGCGCGCCGCTGCAGGAGGGACTCGGCTCGATCGTCACCTACAGCGACGGAACAACCGATGTCGGCACCTGGCACGCGGGCGTCCCGGCCCCCGGCCACACCGTCGTCGCGGTGCGTCAGAACCTCAAGCTGCTCATCGACCACGGCGCTCCGGCAGCGGACGCCGACTGCCCGAGCTGCTGGGGCGCTGCACTCGGCGGCGTCGCCGACCCGGCTCGTGGCGCGCTCGGCGTCACCGCCGACGGCCACCTGATCTGGGCCGGCGGCGAGCACCTCACGCCGAGCGCGCTCGCCTCCGCGCTGCTCTCCGCCCGCGTCGTCCGCGCCGTCGAGCTCGACATCAATCCCGAGTGGGTCGCCGCCTATCTGTACGCGCACGGCGCGGGCGGCTCGCTCACGCCGGTTCCGGTGATGCCGGGACAGAACGGCATCCCCGGGCAGTTCCTCGCGCCCTACAGCCGGGACTTCTTCACCGTCACCACGCGCTGAGCGCTCACACCGTGACGACGAGCCCGGCGCTGCCGGCGGCATTGTCCGCGTCGGCCGCGGTCGTGGCGGTGATGGCGTAGCGGCCCGGGGAGAGGGCGGGCAACGGTGAGGCGAAGGCCCCGTGGGCGACCGTCATGGTGCGGCGGAGCAGCCGCACGTGGGCGGTGCCGAGCAGGCGATCGACCTCGATCGTCACGCGCCGCTTGGCCGGCCGCACGGTGCCGGTGATCTGGGGCGGCGAGGACGGCGAGAAGGTGAGCGTGAGCGCCGGCGGCACGGCGAGGCCGAGCAGGGGCGAGGTCGCCGCCGGCCGAGCGCGGTGCAGAGCCCGCACGCGAGCGTCGGCCATGAGTGCGAGCACGACGCTGAACGAGCCGTCGCGCCCGGTGTTGGCGACGGCGATCGTCCGCGAACCGGAGGCGGTGAGCAGCTGGAGCTCGACCGGCACGCCGGCCAACGGGCGGCCGGAGAGGAGCCCGAGGCGACCGTGAACCGGCACCGCCCCGGCCACCGGCGCCGGGTGGACGGGCGCCGCGAGCGTGACCCGGGCCGCCCCGGCCGTGAGCGGCGCGACGTGCGTGCGCACCGACGGCAGCCGGGCGTAGAGCGCGTCGCCCGGGCAGTCGGTCGAGTCGCCGTCGCGGTGGCCGGAGATCCGCGGCAGCAGCACATGGGCTCCCGGCGCGAACGGCGTGTAGAACGCGTCGGAGGGATTGACCTCAACGCGGACGCGACCGAGCACGGGCACGCCGTGGAGCGAGAGCTTCCAGGCGAGAAGGCGCTGGAGCGCAGTTATCGCCACCGGCGGCGGGACCACCGAGACGAAGCTCCCGAGCATCGCCACCCCGGTCGAGACGGCGTTGTAGCCGCCGGCCTGCGCTCCGATCACGGCCTGGTCGATGCCACCCTTGCGCGCCTCCCAGACCCGCCCGAAGGCGTCGATCACGAAGTTGTAGCCGATGTCGTTCCAGCCCCGGGTGTAGCGGTGGAACTGGTACATCGCGAACAGCATCGCGGGCACCTCCGCCGCGCTGTAGCCGTTGAGGTTCTCGGTGTGGTGGACGAAGGCGAGCCGCACCTCGCCATAGCCGGGCGGCACCGCCGGCGGCGCCTGGCCCTGAGCCCACGCCTGGCGGGCGATGATCGGGGGCTGGCCGGGGCCAGCGTCGAGCACGGGTTGGGCCCGGGGAAGGGACGCCGCGCTCGTGGCCGTGGTCGCGAGCCGGCGGTCGGCGCTGACGAAGTGCAGGCGGACCCCGGCGAGCGGCCTCACGCTGCGCAACTGGACGACGTCCGCCGTCCCGGCCCACAGCGGCTCGCCGAAGGCTCTGGTCGGATCCTCGCCCTCGTCGGGACCGTGACCGCCGACCGAGGCGAGGACCCAGCGGGTCCAGGCGCCGTCGCCCACGCGGGTGCGCAGCCACACCTGAGGATGGGCATAGGCGCCCTCGCGCGCCCACTCGAGCCCGACGAGGGCGAACCGGCGCGGCGCGGGCAGCGGCGGCGATTCACCAGCGAGGCGCCCGACCCACAGGCTGGTGATCCCGTCCGGTGCTCCCGCGGCCCGTTGGCCGTGGGCGAGCGCTGCGGCGGGCGAGACGAGGGTGGCGGCGCCGAGGGTCCCGGCTCGCTGCAGCATCGTTCGGCGGGTGACGCCTCGCGATGACTGCCGAGGCGTCATCGCCCGCGGCTGGTCCGGCGGGGAGGTGGCGCGGTTCGCCGGATCGGCGCGGACGGCGGTGGCCGGCGGCGCACCGTGCGGGACCCGGACGGCCCCCCGCGGCGACGACGGGCGGAGACGAAGAAGCTGATCGCGCACGCGACGATGACGAGCAGCGCGAGGATCCCGGCGATGGCGACGCCCGGGGTGAGGATGAGCACGAGCAGCGCGATGACGAACGCGATGCCGATGTCGATGAAGAGGACCTGGCGGTTCACAGCGGCAACTTCCGGTAGATGGGGCGTGGGACGTGACGCAGGACGGAGAAGACGTAGCGCAGCGTGCCCGGCACCCAGACGGTGTGGGCGCTTCCGGCCAGCCCCTTGACCGTCGCCTCGGCGACAGCCTCGGCGGTCGTGGCGAACGGTGCGGGCTCGAGGCCCTCGGTCATCTTCGTGTTCACGAAGCCCGGGCGCACGACGAGCACCCGCGGACCACCGCTCGCCGCGCCATCCGCAAGGCCCTGCGCGAGTGCGTCGAAGCCCGCCTTGGCCGCTCCATAGACGGCGTTGGCCGAGCGGGCGCGCTCGGCGGCGACGCTCGAGAGGACGGCGATCTCGCCGTGGCCCTGCGCGCGCAGCAGCCGCATCGCCGCGATCAGCAGCGAGCCGCTGTCGAGGAAGTTGACCCGCATCACCTCGTTGGCGGCGGCGGGATCGGCGTCGAGTCCCTCCTGGGCGCCGAGCACGCCGATGGCCAGCACGACGAGATCAAAGCCGCCGGCCTGCTCGAAGGCGTGCGCGAGCACCGCGTCGTGCGCATCGAGATCATCGGCGTCGAGCAGGTCGAAGGCGCCCTGTTCACAACCCGATCGGACGAGGTCGGCGAGCGACTGCTTGAGCCGATCGCCGTCACGGCCGAGGAGGTACGGGCGCACCGGGCCGTCGGCGGCGAGCCGGCGGACGATGGCCAGGCCGATCTCCGAGTTGCCGCCGAGCAGCAGCACGCGCTTGCAGCCGGCCGGCTCCGAGGCCCGCGGCGCGGTCGCCGTCTGCGTGTTCTTGACCAGGCTGGTGCGCACGCTCAGATCAGACTGCCAGACGCCGTCGGGGTCGACGCTCGCGCGCGCCTCGCGCCACTCGGCGAGCCGGGGGTACATCGCCTCGAGCGCCTCCGGCCGCAGGCGCGAGTCCTTGGAGAGGTAGACCCGTCCACCGGCGCCGGCGACGAGCTCGTCGAGGCCGTCGAGCGTGCGGTCGAGGCCGGGGGCCGCGCGGGGCAGGTCGAGTGCGAGGGTCCACCCGCGCATCGGGAACGACAGAGGAGCGTCGTTGGCTGGGCCGAAGTCCTTGAGCACCGCGAGGTAGCAGGGCACGTGGTCACGGTGCAGGCGCTCGATCGTCTCCGCGAGGACCGCTTCCTGGCCGGGGGGAACGACGAGCTGGTACTGGACGAAGCCCCGCGGGCCGTAGAGCCGGGGCCACGAGCGCAGGGCGTCGAGCGGGAACATGTGGGCGCCGAGCGACTCGAGCTGGCCACGGGCGCGCTCGGGCGCCGTGCGGTAGCGCAGCTCGTTGAACGCGCGGATCGTCTCAGGTCGCAGGAGCCCGCCCGGGAAGCCGGAGGGCACGGTCGCACGGGCGGGGACGGTGGCCGCGCCCCCATCGGGCACGCCGGCGAGCCCGTCCGCATGCTCGGCCCGGGTGACGATGCCCCGTCCACGATGGGGTCCGAGCAGATCGAGCCAGGCGACGCGGTGGGGACCGCCGCTCTCCGACAGCGCGGCGAGGGCGGCGTCAAGGTCGGCGACGCGGTCGGTGTCGACAGTCAGCCAGGGGCCGCTCACCGGCCGGAGCTTGATCCGGGCCGAAAGGACGATGCCGGTCAGGCCCATGCCGCCGAGCGTGGCGGCGAACACGCTGTCTCCGGGCTCGAGCTCGAGGACGTCCCCAGTCGGCGTGAGCAGCGCGAGCGACTCGACGTGGCTGCCGAAGGTGCCGGTCGTGCCGTGGTTCTTGCCGTGGATGTCGCTGGCGATCGCGCCGCCGACGCTGACGTGCTGCGTGCCGGGGACGACCGGCACCATCCAGCCGGCCGGGACGAGCACGTCGAGGAGCTCGCCGATCGTCACGCCGGCCTCGGCGGTGACCGTGCCGCTCGCGCGGTCGAGCTCGAAGTGCTTGAGCGCCGTCGTGTCGAGCACCCAGCCACCCGAGCGCTGCGCGGCATCGCCGTAGCTGCGGCCCATGCCCCGTGCGATCGCTCCCCGTCCGCCGGGCGGAAGCGCGACGACCGCGGCCCGCAGGTCCTCGGCCGTGGCCGGACGCAGCAGCGAGGCCGGCGAGCGCCGGCTATCGCCCCACCCGCTCAGCTCGGTGGCCGTCGGGTGAAGAGTGCTCGCCGCGGGGAGAGCTGTCGCCTCAACTGGCGGCATGGACACCAATCGCGAACAGCACCAGCCAGGCAGCGCCCGCGAGGATCAGCAGGCGGTCGGACAGGATCAGGTCCTCCGGCGCCTCTCCCCCGCCCCCGGCGATCAGGCGGCCGTAGCGCACCAGGCACAGGGCGAAGGGAATGATGGTCAGCGGCCGCCACGGGATCCCATCGACGCTCGGGATCTGGAACGCCCACACGCAATAGGAGAACAGCGCACCGGCCGCGCTGCCGTAGAGCACCATGCGCAGGGTCGAGGAGCTGTAGCGGTGGAGCACGCGCCGGCGCCGCCCCTCGCCCTTGGCCCCGGCCGCCTCGAGGCGGCGGAGCTCGGCGTGGCGCTTGCCGGCGGCGATGAACACGGCGGCGCAGGTGATGACGGCGAGGAACCAGCGTGAGAGCGTCACCGGGGCGGCGACGCCACCGGCCACCGCGCGCAGCACGAAGCCGCCCGCGATCGCGAACAGGTCAAGGAGCACGATGTGGCGCCAGATGAGCGTGTAGGTCACGGTGAGCGCGATGTAGCCGGCCCCGACGACGAACAGCAGCGGCCGGACGGCGGCGCAGATCGCGAGGCCGCCGAACATCAGCGCGCAGCCGAGGATGAGTGCCGCACGCGGGCTGATCTCGCCGGCGGCGACCGGGCGGAAGCGCTTGCGGGGGTGCAGGCGGTCCTCCTCGACGTCGCGCACGTCGTTGACGGCGTAGATGCCGGAGGCGATCAGGCAGAAGGCGACGAAGGCGAGGATGACGTGGACGGGCACGTCATCTCTGGTCAGGGCGCCGGCCGCCCCGGCGGCCGCGATGACGAGGACGTTCTTGAGCCACTGTCGCGGTCGCATCGTGGCGATCGCGGCGCGAACCACCCCACGCCGGCGGCGGGCGGGGACCGGCTCGGTCACGGCCGAGGCCGGGAGGTCGGAGGTGGTGGTGAGGCCGCCGTTGGCCGCCGCGGCTGCTGCCGCCGCCGGCTCGGCCGCGGCGGGCGCGAGCGCTGGGGTCGGGGCCGTGGGGGGCGGGGCGTCTTCGCTGGACGTGCCGCCCGCGGCGTGCGCGTAGCCGTTGGCCGGCACCGTCTCAGGCCGAGCGGGAGCGGGCAGGCGACGACCTCCAGAGACCAATGGCATCGGTCCGACCGTATGATGAAAGTCTGAACTCAACGTAGGTTTTGAATGAGACGGCTCTCAGCGTCTCTTTAGCCAACGGCTTGGTGATACCTGCAAGGTTGAGATTTCGATGCTCGCTCCGACCAGAGACAGGCCTGAGCGTACGCCTCCGCGCGCCACGCTGCCCCCCCGCCGACCGAACCGCACTGGCGGTGGCGGCCGCGTGCGCCGAATCGCGCTGGTCACGGCCATCATCCTGCTGATCCCGGCGCTCTTCTCCTACGCCAAGGCGGTCACCCAGGCGTCCAATGCCGGCCTGGGGATCCGGACCGTCGAGTGGCTACGCGACAACGGCGCGCGGGGTCTCGTCAACAAGGTCGAGTCGATCTACTACTCATTCAACGCTCCGGCGACCGGCGGACCGGGACTGAAGGCCCTCCCCAGCCAGACGGCGCTCTCCGGCTCGGCGGCCGCGGCCCATCGCAAGATCCACTACTACCGCCCGCCGGCGATCGCGCCCGTGATGCACCCGCCGCTGCCCGGCGAGGGCCAGTGGCACGCGACATTCGCCGCCGGTGGCCCCCGGCCTCCTGTGCTCGTCACGAGCTTCCGGCCCGATCCTAACTATCCCCAGCTCGTCGCCGGCGTGGCGTGGATCGACTCGGGTCGCACGACGACGTGGCTGTATCCGGGCCGGCTCGAGCCGGCTGTGCCGATGGCCTCACGCGGGCCCGAGGAAGTGCCGCCACGCCTGCGCAGCCGGCTCGTGGCGACGTTCAACTCCGGCTTCAAGCTCGCCGACTCCGGCGGTGGCTTCGCCGTCGGCGGCCACACGTACGCGCCGCTCAAGAACGGGCTGGCCACGATCGTCCGCTATACCGACGGCCGCCTCGACGTGATCCCCTGGAGCTACGGCCCCACCGTGCCGGCGAACATCGTCTTCGCCCGCCAGAACCTGCCCCTGATCGTCAACCATGGACGCCCCAACCCCAACCTGTCCGATGGGCCGGAGTGGGGCGCGACGCTCGGCAACGCGATCCGCGTGTGGCGCTCCGCGGTCGGGGTAGATGCCCACGGCAACCTCATCTACGCTGCCGCCAACGACCAGACGGTCGGCTCGCTGGCGGCGATCATGATGCGCGCGGGCGCCGTGCGCGCGATGGAGCTCGACATCAACTCCTACTGGACGAGCTTCATCTCCTACCGCTATCCCGGCGCCGCGGACCACGCCAATCTGCTCGCCGCCATGAATCGCCCGTCTGACCGCTACCTCAGCATCGAAGACCGCGATTTCTTTGCCGTGTACACCCGCTGAGCCACCGCCCCCGCCGCGCGAGCGGACGGGGCGTGGAGGCTGGGCGGTGGTCGTGGCCGGGCGCTTCGGGCGCTCGGCGGTGGTCGTGGCCGGGGTGCTGGCCGCGTTGGCGGTGGCGGGCTGCGGCAGCTCGGGCCACAGCGACTCGACACGGAGCGCGGCCGCCTCTCCCCCCACCGGGGGCAGCGGCCTGAGCAGCTCGAGCACGAGCAGTTCGACGAGCACCCGCGCGAGCTCGACGCGGCGAGTGGCGGCGCCGCTGCCGCACGCGCCGTTCGCCGTCGGCGAGCGCGTCGTGACGATCGTCGATTACAGCCGCCATGTTCGCTACCCCGGGGGCAGCCCGGAGCCTCGTCGGCTGGTGACGATCATCCGCTACCCGGCGCTCGGTCCCGCGAGCCGGGTCGACGTGATGAACGCCCGGCCGGCCCGCGCCGCCGGGCCGTTCCCGCTCCTCGTCTTCGGCCACGGCTACGCGGTCACCCCGGACATCTACGCGCCGCTGCTCCAGCACTGGGCTCGTGAGGGCTATGTCGTCGCCGCCCCGATCTTCCCGCTCGAGAACGCCGACGCCCCCGGCGGGCCCAACGAGAACGATCTCCCCAACCAGCCCGCCGACATCAGCTACGTCATCACGAAGGTGCTCAAGGCCGACGGTAACCGCGCCAGCCTGTTCTATCGGCTCGTCAACCCTCATGCGGTGGCCGTCACGGGGCAGTCCGACGGCGGTGAGACGGCACTCGCGGTCGCCTACGACCGCTACTTCGTCGACCGCCGCGTGCGCGCCGCGGCGATCCTCTCCGGCGCGGTCATTCCGGGCGTCGGCGGCTTCAGCTTCCCCGCTCCGAGCCCCCCGCTGCTCGCCACCCAGGGCACCGCGGACGTGGTCAACCCACCGAGCTTCACGTTCGGCTTCTACAACATCGCGCCGCGGCCCAAGTACCTGTTGACGCTGGACGGCGCCTCGCATCTGGCCCCGTACACCGGGATCGAGCCCTACACGGCGGTGACCGAGCGGGTGACGACCGACTTCTTCGACCACTACCTCAAGGGATGGCCGCGGGCGCTGGCCCGGATGCAGCGCGACGGCGACGTCGGCGGGGTTTCGTCACTGCGCTCGGGATAGTCGGCCCGGGCGCTACTGCAGCCGGGCGGTGGCGGTGACCGTCAACCCGCCGGGCGCCGCCGTCGCCGAGATCGCCTGGATGGCGACGTGGGGGTTGTCGAACAACGTGACCGTGGCCAGGCCGCCGAACGGCAGGTCAGGCTGGACGAGCAGCTTCCCGGCCTGCGCCCCGACGGTCGCGTCGGCACTGGCCGTGACCCCGAACAGGCTCGCGGTGCCGCGCAGCGTCAACGTGCCGTTGCCGGCCGCGACCGGCTGGACGTTGTCGAGGAACGGCACCGCCGACCGGAGGTCGGCCTCGGTCACCTGGGCGGTGGCGGTGAGCGTATCCCCGCGCTTGCGCAGAATCGCGTTGCGTAGGGTGAGCAGGCCGGCGTGGACGATGGCCGCACTCGCGTCGAGCGTGCCGGCGTCCCCGGTCTGGGCGAGCGAGCTGCCGAGGTCCGCTCTGCTCGAGCGGTAGTCGGCCATGCGCACGACGACATGGTCGGCGTGATGCCAGAGCAGCTTGATCGCCGGGAAGGCATCGACCTTGACCTCGAGCACAGTTCCCGAGCGGGCGAGGCGGTCACGGAGGCGCTGGGCGGCGATCCCGGGGAGCACGAGCTGGGCCAGGCCGAACAGCAGCACGACGAGCACGGCGATCCCGAGGGCGGCGAGGCGGCGCATGGCGGGGCACGGTAGACCGTCGCGGCCGTGCGGGCGCCGGGGCGGGTCGCGTCGGCGGGGCAGGTCGGGGCGGCGGGGCGGGTCGGGGCGGCGGGTCGGGTCGGGGCGGCGGGTCGGGTCGGGGCGGCGGGTCGGGTCGGGGCGGCGGGTCGGGTCGGGTCGGGGCGGGGCAACCCGCCGGTTGCTTGGGAGATTTTTGGTCCTATGTAATGAAGATCTCCCAAGGTCCGGGCGCGGCGCCCGGGACGCAAGGAGGTCGATCGCCCGGACCGGGCGCGATCGCACCCGCGATCCTGCCCGGACGGAGCCCGACCGGTGCGCGATCGCGCCCCCGCCCGGACCGCCCGCGATCACGCCCGTCGGGCGCGCCTACCGGGGCGTGCCCCAGCGGGTGAACGTCGGCCACGCGCCGACGATCCGCCCGGACCGCACGGGATGCACGGCGCCGAAGTAGTCGGTGCCGTCCCCGCCCTGATTGGGCCAGCAGAGCACGTAGTCGCGCGTTCCGAGCTCGCCCGACGGGGCCCAGACCATGCAGCGGCCACCCTCGCGGTCGTCGTCCTGGACGCGCGCCGGATAGGTGAAGGCGGGCTGGGTGCCGGCCTGGTCGGGCCAGGTGGAGCCCTTGAGGAAGTACTCCTCGCCGAGGATCGGCGGGATCGGGATCTTCGTGAAGCCGGTTGAGGGGTAGGGGCCGACGTCCTTGAGCACCGGCGCGGCCTGGGCGAGCGCGGGCGTGAGGCCCTCGGTGTCGTAGCCGCCGCGGAGGTAGCCGGCGTAGACGAACGCCGAGCCCGGGCTGATCTCGTTGATCTCCGGCTTGCCCGCCCAGTTGCGGTAGTTGGCGCTCCCGGGGCCGTTGCGGATGAGCGTCTTGGCTTCGTAGAGGTCGCTGCCCTCGTCGTGGAGCTGAGCGAGGTAGTTGCGGTAATAGCCGGAAGCCTGGTTGGCGACGCCCTTGCGCCAGGCCTCGGCGCTGTCGGCGGTCGCGTGGCCGTCGTAGCAGACGACCCCGTGCAGCCGGAGGTAGCGACGCTCGCGGCGGAGCAGCTTGATCGCCGCCGAGATGTCGGGCTTGTGGATGAATCCGCCGCGGCCCTCGCCGGAGTCAAACTCGAGCGCGACGCTGAGCGGCACCGGCCGGGGAGTGTGCCGCGCGAGCTGTGCCATCTCCTGGAGGATGTTGATCGAGCTCGCGAGCAACGTCAGCCGGTGCGGGCGCTGGCAGCGCGGCGGCCGCGAGGTCAGATAGGCCTCGAGCTCGCCCGGGGTCGGCGGATAGCCCATCATCAGGTCGGTTCCCGCGGGCGCCGCGGTCATGATCTGGTCGACGGTGCGCAGGTGGAAGACGAGCCCGCGCGGCTGGGGAAGGAGCCGCATGATGTACCCGCACAGCTGCGGGCACTGGAAGACCTTGAGGGCCGGGCGCACCGACCATCCGTGCGCGCGGGCGAAGGAGGCGATCGTCCGCGCGTTGCGGTCGACGGCGGCGAGGTCGACGAACATGATCGGCTCGCCGGCGCCGTGGTCACGGGCGAGCCGGGCGAGGGTCGGCAACGATGTCGGCTGGCCGCCGGTCCCGACGGATGCCGGCGCGGCGAGCGAGGGGCTCAGCGCACTCGCCGCCGCGACCGGCGGTGACGCGGCGACGCTCGCGGCCGCCATGCCGCCGACGAGGGTGCCGGCCGTGCTGACGAAGCCGCGGCGGGTGAGGTGTGTCGCTCGATCCTGGTCAGCCATCTGACACCTACAACACGCCGATGGTGGCGATCGGAGCGCCGCCTGACTTCCGTATTTCCTACGCGCCCGGCGCTGGTTTCCCGCAGACCAGCACTCGCGCCTGAGCCGCGGCGGTGGCGCGAGCAGCACGCGACGGGCGTGATCCTCAGCCGAGCAGCACGCGGGCCGAGTCGACGGCCAGTTCCATCATCGGCGCGATCTCGAACGCGGGCTCGCTGAGCGCGCGCATCATCACACCGTCGGCGAGGGCGAGCAGGAACGCCGCGAGGGCGTCCGGTTCGGCTCTCAGCTCGAGCACCCCCGCATCCGCCTTGGCCTGGAGCGCCATGACCATCTGTACCCGCATCCGGCGGGAGAGCTCGGAGAGCTCGCTGGCGATCTCATGGTTGCGCTGGGCGAGCGTGAGCAGCTCGTAGAAGAGCACCGCCGCGGTCGGCCCCTCGCCGAGGAACTCCTCGAAGCTGCGCACGAGGGCGTCGAGCACGTCGTCGGCGGACCGGGCGCCGGCGACGGACTCCTCGAGCCGGGCGATGCGCACCTCGCATTCGCGGCGTACGACCTCGACGAGCAGCCGCTCCTTGGTGCCGAAGTAGTAGTGGAGCAGGCCGCGTGAGACGCCGGCTTCGCGCGCGACATGGTCGAAGGTCGCCCCGGCGATGCCGCGGGCGGAGACGCTCACGCGCATCGCCTCGACGATGCGGGCGGCCTTGTCACTCGACAGCTCGCGCGACGCGGCGCGCTGCTGGCGTTTGGTGACGATGCGCTGCTGTTCGTCGGTGACCGCGGACACGCGGCGCATTCTAGGCCCGCAGGCGGAGGAGCGCGACTAGCCTGAACGCACCGAGGGCGCCCGGTGGGCGCCCTCGGTGAGCAACTTGATGTCAGCGAGCCTAGGCCGCGGTGACCGGGCTGGCCGGAGGCGTCGAGGCCGCGCCGGGCGGCGGGGTGTACTCGAACTCCTCCTCCTTGCCGAACAGCGTGTCGAGAACCTTCGACCGAAGCTTCTCGCTGCCGGCGAGCGCGACAGCGCCGCCGAGCGTGAGGACGAGGAGCTTGCGCCCGAGCCGCCGGCCCTTCTTGGCCTGCCGCTTGGGGGCTTCGGCGAGCGCCACGGACGCCTCACGGAGGGCGTCGGCCGCGTCACGCAGGTCGTGCTGAAGCTTCTTGTCCTCGAGCAGCGCCCGGTGAGGCGGCTTGCCGTTGGTGAGCCGCTCGTAGGCCTTCCGGCTGGACTCGATCGCCTTCTGCACGTTGTCGCGCAGGTCCGCGTCGTCGATCAGTCGCTGAATGTAAGGGTTGGACTTCGCGATGTTCGCGACGTCGGCGGCGTTGAATGCCACCGCCTTTCCCTTCTTGCCTCGTGATGCCATATGTCTCCCTCGGGTGCGTAGGGCGGTGTCAGGGTGAGAATACCCGGGAATCCGCGAACGATCCGGGAACTGACGGCTCAGACGCGACGGAGTGCCGCCGCCCGTCGCGGGGCGGCGCGCTTCTGGAGCGCGATCTCGAGCACCTCGCCGATCTCCGAGACGAAATGGAAGTCGATATTTCGTCGCAGATGCTCGGGGATGTCCTCGGCGTCCTGCTCGTTGAGCGCCGGGGCGATCACGCAGCGAATCCCGTTGCGCTGCGCGGCGAGCGCCTTCTCCTTGAGGCCGCCGATCGGGAGCACCTGGCCGGTGAGGGTGATCTCGCCGGTCATCGCGACCTCGCTGCGCACCGGCCGTCCGGAGAGGAGAGACGCGAGCGCGGTGGCGATCGTGATCCCCGCGCTCGGGCCATCCTTGGGGGTGGCGCCGGCGGGCACGTGAATGTGGATGTCGTGCTCGGCGAACCACTCCTCGGGGAGGTCGGGCACGAGCTCGGAGGCGTTGCTGCGCACGTAGGAGAGCGCCGCCTGCGCGGACTCCCTCATCACGTCGCCGAGCTGACCGGTGATCGTGAGCCGCCCACGACCCGGCATCGACGTCGCCTCAATGAACAGCACGTCGCCGCCGGCCGGGGTCCAGGCGAGGCCGGTCGCCACGCCCGGACGCGCCGTGCGACGGCGGGCGTCGGAGAAGAACCGGCGCTTGCCGAGCAGCTCGCGGGCCCGGGGCTCGGAGACCGTCACCTTGCGCGTCACCGTCCCCTCAGCCACCTGACGCGCCACCTTGCGGCACACGCTGCCGATCTCCCGCTCGAGCTGTCGCACCCCGGCCTCGCGCGTGTAGTCGGCGATGATCGTGCGCAGGGCGGTGTCGCTGAAGGCGATCTTGCCGCGGGTGAGGCCGTTGCGCTCGATCTGGCGAGGCACGAGGTAGCGCTTGGCGATCTCGAGCTTCTCGGCCTCGGTGTAGCCGGCGAGCGGGAGGATCTCCATCCGGTCGCGCAGCGCCCCGGGGATCGTGTCGAGCGTATTCGCGGTGGTGACGAACATGACGCTCGAGAGGTCGAAGGGCAGGTCGAGGTAATGGTCGCGGAAGGTCGAGTTCTGCTCAGGGTCGAGCACCTCGAGCATCGCGCTCGACGGGTCGCCGCGGAAATCGGCCCCCATCTTGTCGATCTCGTCGATCATCAGCAGCGGGTTCTTCGCGCCCGCGTCGCGCATCGCGCGGATGATCGTGCCGGGGATCGCGCCGATGTACGTGCGCCGATGCCCGCGGATCTCGGCCTCGTCACGCACCCCCCCGACGCTGATCCGCTCGAACGTCCGCCCGAGCGCGCGGGCGATCGAGCGCCCGAGCGAGGTCTTGCCGACGCCGGGCGGCCCGACGAAGCAGAGGATCGATCCCCGGGCGTCCGGCTTGAGCGAGCGGACGGCGAGGAACTCGAGGATCCGGTCCTTGACCTGCTCGATGTCGTAGTGATCCTCGTCGAGCACCGTGCGGGCGTGGGCGAGGTCGAGGTTGTCCTCAGTCGAGCGATCCCACGGCAGCGCGGCGATCCATTCGAGATAGCCGCGGATGACCCCGTACTCGGCCATCGCCGGTTGCAGGCGCTCGAGCCGCGCGAGCTCGCGATCGGCCTGCTTGCGCGCCTGCTCGGGCAGGTCGATGGCGGCGATCTGCTCACGGAGCTCGTTGACCTCGGCCTGGACCTCGTCGACCTCGCCGAGCTCCTCCTGAATCGCCTTGAGCTGCTGGCGCAGGAAGTACTCGCGTTGGCCCTTCTCGAGCTCGGACTGGACCTGGGACTGGATCTTCGAGCCGATCGCCACCACCTCGAGCTCGCGGGCGAGGATCTCCGAGAGCCGGCGCAGGCGCCGACCGACGTCGAGCTCCTCGAGCAGCTCCTGCTTCTCCTCGGTCCTCAGCCGCAGCGCACCGGCGATGAGGTGGCTGAGGGCGCTCGGGTCCTCGACGTTGGCCACCATCACCTGGAGCTCCTCCGGGAGGTACGGGACCTCGGCGACGATGTCGGTGAACGTCTGCTGGACGTTGCGCATCAGGGCCACGAGCTCCGGGGACTGGCGCACCACGTCCGGGGCCTCGACGATCTCGGCGACGAGGAACGGCTCCTCGGACACCCAGTGCTCGAGCCGCACTCGCTGGCTGCCCTGGACGAGCACGCGCAACGTCCCATCGGGGACGCGGATCATCCGGGCGACGGCGCCGATAACGCCGACGGTGTAGAGATCCTCTGGCCCGGGGACCTCGATCTCCGGGTTGCGGCTGGCGACCATGACGATCGAGCGGTCGCCCCGCAGGACATCATTGATCAGCTCGACGCTGCGGGCCTGCCCAACGTTGAGCGGGATCAGCATCTCCGGGAAGGTGACCGTGTCCCGCAGCGGCAGCACCCCGACGCGCTCGGGAAGCGAGCGTGTGCCCCCCACCTCGACGTCCCGCGGGCCGCCCTCGGGGACGCCGATCTCGATCACGACTTTGGCTCGCTGCTCTGGATCGGGACGCTCCGCTGCGGGGCCTGGGCGCGGACGAGCGGCAGCTCGATGCGGAGCATGCCGTCCTCGTAGCGCGCTGTGGCCTCGTCGGGCACGACGTCGGCGCTCAGCTCGACGACCCGCCGGAAGCTGCCGCGCTCGATCTCGACCTGCTGGTAGAGGTCGTCATCGGCGGCGGGCGGGGGGCGGCGGCCGGAGAGGATCAGCTTGCGGCCCTGGATCTCAAGCTCGAGCTCCTCGCTGACCACGCCGGCGAGCTCGGCGGTGACGATCGCACGCGGCGGATCGGCGCTGTAGCGGATGTCGACCGCGGGCGTGAAGCCGAAGCGCCGGCGCCCGATCCGCGTGCGCTCGAGCACGTCGCCGAACAGCTCGTCCATCTCTCGGCGCATCCGCTCGAAGTTGGCAAACAGGTCTCGCTCAGACATCGCGTCTAAGCGTATA
The DNA here is from genome assembly GCA_963755955.1 of uncultured Solirubrobacterales bacterium. Classification (GTDB taxonomy): domain Bacteria; phylum Actinomycetota; class Thermoleophilia; order Solirubrobacterales; family Solirubrobacteraceae; genus Palsa-465. Next base: position 38,997 of record CAVWLZ010000022.1, on the reverse strand, counting down.
GCCCGTTCCCGGTGATCCGGAACCCGAGGGCGGCCGTATTGGAGACAGTCAACTCGGCCAGTGCAAGGAGACCAGATGAGCGACGGGCAGACCCAGAGCAGCGAGCACCAGACCGCGATCAGCCGTGGCCGCTTCCTGCGTAACAGCGCCAAGGGCGGATTGCTGCTCGTCGGCACAAGCGGTGTGATCGCGGCCGCCGAGGGTGGCGTCGCCTTCGCCGCCGGCCCGACCGCGAGCGACGTCAAGACGCTCCAGGCCGCGTACATCGCAGAGAGCCTCGCCGTCGTCGTCTACGAGGCGATCCTGAAGGACTTCAGCCACTTCCGCCATCCGCGGCTGGAGAACAAGGATTACTTCGTCGCCGCGCTCGGCAACGAGAAGGCCCACAAGGCGTTCCTCGCCGGCGCGCTCGGCAGCTCGACGCCGAAGGGCCTCAAGTTCCACATCCCGGCCTCGGTGACGCGGACCGGGCAGTCGCTGCTCGACACGGGGGTCGCGCTCGAGACCGCGTTCGTCGAGGCCTACCTCGGGGCGGTCAAGACCCTGAGCTCGACGGACCTCAAGGTCATCGCCGCGAAGGTGGCGGCCAACGAGGCGTCGCACTTCAGCTTCTTCGACGCGGCCGCCGGTGGCCACGGCGTGCTGCCCTCGTTCCCCAAGACCGACACGATTCCCAACACGGTCAAGAAGCTGGGGCCGTTCCTCGGCTGAGCGCCGGCCACCTCCTCATCCGCCCGCCGACCCGTTCCGTTCGCCTACGGAGCGGGTCGGCCGCGGGTGTCGGTCCCCGTCGTCCCTGGCGGGGCTCCGGCGCCTCTGACACCCTTCGGCCGGTGGCGCTGGTCCACCTGCCGATGCCGCTCGTCGTCGCCGCCGCCTCGCGCCGGTTCGATGTGGCGCTCCTCAGCTTCGGCCTGCTGCTCATCGCCGGGGCGCTGCTGTCCGGCCTCGCTCGGCGCAGCTTCGTCTCGGTCACCTCGCTGTTCGTGCTCGTCGGCTTCGTGCTCGGGCCGGGCGTGACGGGGGTGATCAACCTCCAGGCCCAGTCCTCGTTCGTCGGCGACCTCGCGATCGTCGCGTTGGTCGTGATCCTCTTCCGCGACGGCCTCGAGGTCGAGATGGAGATGCTCCAGGCCCACTGGCACCTGCCGCTGCGCAAGCTCGTACTGGCGATGCCGCTCACCGCGATCATCGTCGCCGCCGGCGCCCGCCTGCTCGTCGGTCTCAGCTGGACCGAGTCGCTGCTGCTCGGCGCGCTGCTCTCCCCCACCGACCCCGTGCTGTCCTCGAGCGTGGTCACCAACCCGCGCGTGCCGCGGATCATCCGGCATTCGCTCAACCTGGAATCAGGCATGAACGATGGCCTCGCGCTCCCCGCCGTGCTCGCCTTCGCGGCGGCGCTCAGCGCCTCGAGCCACGGCTTCGTGTGGTGGAGGTTCGTGCTCGAAGACCTCACGATCGGGTTTCTCACCGGGCTGCTCGTCGGCCTCGTCGCCTCGTGGGTGATGCCGCGCGCCCAGGGTCTCGGCCGGGACATCCCCGCCCACCAGCGCTCGCTCTACGCCCTCGGCGTGGCGTTCGCCGCCTACGGCATCGCCGTGCTGCCGCCCCGGGGCAACGGCCTGATCGCCGTGTTCGTATGTGCGATCACGCTCGGCATTCGCCGTCCGGACGTCCGCAGCTACTTCGCCGCGGAGGCCGACGACATCGTCGAGATCGTCAAGCTCGGCATCTTCGTCGTGTTCGGCTCGCTGCTCACCGTCCGCGGGCTGTTCGGCGACGGTTGGGCGGCGGTCGGCGTCGTCGTCGTCACGCTGCTCGTCGCCCGACCGGTTGCCGTGTTCGCCGCCCTCGCCCGGACTCCGACGACGATCGCCGCGCGGGGGTTCATGGCGTGGTTCGGCCCCAAGGGGGTGGCGACGATGACCTTCTCGCTGCTCGTCCTCAGCCAGCAGATCACCGCCGGCCGGAGGATCTTCGACCTCGCGGCGCTGACCGTGTTCTGCTCGATCATCGCCCACGGGCTGACCGACACACCCGGGGTCGAATGGATCGCCCGGCGCTCGGAGGCGACGGACGACTCAGCGGGGTGAGGCGGCGGCGGAGCGACTCAGCGCTTGTCGATGTTGCCGCGTCGCGCGGGATCGAGAATCCATCCCATGAAGATCGCGAGCAGCACGAAAACGATAAATCCGCCGATCAGCGGCCAGAACATGGCCCACAACATATCGGCCGTGGAGGCGGCGTGCTTCAGGCCCGCTCCAGCGGGTGCGCCGGGGCCCGTGGAGCCCCGCGCGCCGGACCGCCTCAGGCGTGGAGCGCGACCTGTTCGCTCGCCGTCGGGAACGCCCATGCCACCTGGAGGCGGCGCTCCTGGCGGAAGACGAACCGCAGCTGACTCGGAGGACGCAGGCCGTCGGGATGGGCGGGCCGAAAGGTCCCGCACGGCCCCGTCTCCGAGACCGCGCAGAGCAGGTTCTGTTGAAAGAAGCAGCTCTCGCAGCTGGCTTTTCCCGATCCATTTGTCCGCCCGTTAGCCATGCTGAACCCGACCCTGTCTCTGGTAGTGCTGAACCCTCGCCGCCGTTCCGCTTCACCCGGCGACGCGATCCATCAAACTGGATCTCACCCCCACCCTGCAAGGCCGATTATCGGAAAACGCAGGAACTTCCGGATCAGGGAAAAGTTGCCATCTAGCGGGTAGTTTGTCGGCTCGACCGAGAACGCCCCGCATTTTCCGTAGCTTTCTCTCCCGCCATGCCAGCCGAGTCCGACGCCCGCCGGGACGAGCCGCTCGTCTCGCTCCTCGACTACGAGCGTGCGGCGGCGCGAACGCTGCATCCGGGGGCGCTCGCCTATTACGCCGGGGGCGCCGGGGACGAGCTCAGCCTCCAGGACAACGTCGACGCGTGGCGGCGGCTCGCGCTCGTCCCGCGAGTGCTCGTCGGCGTCGGCGAGCGCGACCCGCGCGTGACGCTCCTCGGGCGCCCGCGACCACACCCAGTGATCGTCGCCCCGATGGCCTTCCAGCGCCTCGCCCATGCCGACGGGGAGATCGCGACCGCCCGCGCGGCGGCTGCGACCGGAGCCGTGATGTGCCTCTCGACCCTGGCGACGACGCCGCCCGGCGCGGTCGCCGCGGCGGAGCCGAGCGGCACGCGCTGGTTCCAGCTCTACGTCTTCTCCGACCGGGGCGTCACCCGCGACCTCGTTGCCCAGGCCGTCGAGCACGGGTATGAGGCCCTCGTCGTCACCGTCGACCTCCCGGTCCTCGGGATCCGGGAGCGTGAGCTGCGCCTCGGCGTCCACGCCGCCGCCGAGGCCGTGACGAGCGCCCACGCGGCCGGCGCCGCGGGCATGCTCACCCCGGCGGACTTCACGCGGCTGATCGACCCGGATCTCAGCTGGAGCGACATCGCCGAGTTCGCCCGCGAGTGCCCATTGCCGGTGCTCGTCAAAGGCATCCTCACGACGCAGGACGCCCGGCACGCCGTCGAGCACGGCGCCCGCGGCGTGATCGTCTCCAACCACGGCGGTCGCCAGCTCGACACGGTGCTCTCCGGTGCGGACGCGCTGCCGGCCATCGTCGACGCGGTCGCCGACCGGGCCGACGTGCTCGTCGACGGGGGCATCCGCCGGGGCACCGACATCGTCAAGGCGCTTGCCCTCGGCGCCGACTCGGTGATGGTCGGCCGCCCGGTGCTCTGGGGCCTGGCCCTGTCCGGGTCCGACGGCGCGCGACATGTGCTCGAAATTCTGCTCGCCGAGCTCGACGTCGCCCTCGCCCTGGCCGGCGCCCCCCGGGCGGCCGAGCTCGATCGGAGCTTCGTCACCCGGGCTCCGTGGGTAAGCCCTGCGGTATGAACGTCCTCGTCACCGGGATCACGGGCTACGTCGGATCGCGGATCGCCCCGCGGCTCGTGCGTGACGGTCATGACGTCCGCGGCCTCTCGCGCCACGGCGGCCATACTGTCGAGGGCGTGCCGGTCATGACCGCGGACGCGGTGTCCGGGCGCGGGCTCGACGCCGCGCTCGAGGACATCGAGACCGCCTACTTCCTGATCCACTCGATGGAGCCCGCGGCCGCAACCAACGGCGGCTTCGACGCTCGCGAGCGGTCGGCCGCCGAGAACTTCGCCGCCGCGGCCCGCCGCGCCGGGGTGCAGCGAACCATCTACCTCGGCGGCCTGCTGCCCCCGCACGGCCCACGCTCCGGCCACCTCGCCAGTCGCCTCGCCGTCGAGGAGATCCTGCAGGACGCCTCGCCGTGCTCGGTCGCGTTCCGCGCCTCGATCGTCATCGGAGCCCGGTCGCGCTCGTTCCGCTTCCTCGTGCGGCTGATCGAGCGCCTGCCGGTGCTCGCCCTGCCTGGCTGGCGGGCCAACCGCACCGCTCCGATCGACGAGCGCGACGTCGTCGAGCTCCTCGCCCGGGCGGCGACCGCCGAGGACCTGTGCGGTCGGTCCCTGGACATCGCCGGTCCTGACGTGGTCAGCTACGCCGGGCTGATCGACCGCATCCGCTACCACATGATCCTCGGGCGTCCGGCCATCGGCCTCGGGAAGTTGACGGTGACGCCGATCGCCAGCCGGGTGGCTTCGGTGATCGCCGGCGAGGAACCCGAGCTGATCGAGCCGCTGATGGAGAGCCTCGAGACCGACCTGCTCCCCCGGGACGCCGAGGCGGCCGCACTGCTCGGCGTCCACATGCACTCCCTCGACGCCGCAATCGAACGGGCACTGCGCGATTGGGAGGCCGCGGAACGGCTCGCCGCGCGATAGCAGCCGTTACTGTGCGTGCACCATGAGCACTGTCCAGGCCTCGATCTCGATTGACGCCCCACCGGAAAAGGTGTGGGACACGATCATGGACCCCCGGCGTCTGAAGGACTGGGTGTCCATTCACCGTTCGGTGAAGAACGTGTCTGACAATCCCGCGCGGGAGGGCGCGACGATGGAGCAGACGTTGCACATGCGCGGAGTGTCGTTCCACGTGCACTGGACGCTCGCCGAGGCGTCGGCACCGAAGGTGGCCGAATGGGACGGCCTCGGGCCGGCGCACTCAAAGGCCCGGATCCGCTACGAGCTCTCCTCTCAGGACGGCAAGGGCACGCTGTTCAAGTACACCAACGAGTTCCATCCGCCCGGCGGCATGCTGGGCACCATGGCCCATCGCGTCGTTGTCGGCGCGGCCTCGGAGCGCGAGGCGAACCGGTCACTCGCGAACCTCAAGTCACTGCTTGAACGCGGCTGAACGCGTTCGTGCAACCGTGATCAACTGAGAATCGCGGTAGGCGACGGTCGCTATTGTTGACGGTACAACCTCGCCCACCGATGGAGGGATCACTCCGTGGCAGATTTTGTTGACAGTACGGTGAAGGAGATCGACAGCCGCCTGCGCGAGCTCAAGGAAGAGGTGTCGCGGCTCGAGGCAGCGCGCTCAGCGCTCGTGGGACTGAAGCGCGGACCCGGCCGCCCTCGCGGATCGAGCTCGACCGGCCGGCGTCCCGGGCGCCCGCGCGGCCGGCGCGGTGGCAACACGCGCGCCAACCAGGCGCTGGAGCTCGTTCGCACCCAGCCTGGCATCACCATTCCGCAGATCGCCGAGGCTCTCAGCATCGAGCCGAACTACCTGTACCGCGTGCTGCCGAAGCTGGTCGAATCCGGTCAGGTCTCGCGGCGTGACAAAGGCTGGTACCCGGCCGACGGCGCGAGCGCCGGCTGACGCCCCGGGGTACGACGGCCGGCACGTCCCGCGCCCGTCACCGCAAGGCTGAGCGGGCGCGGTGAGCGCCGAAGGCCGACCTGGTCAGATCAGTCCGAGCTGGCGAACGGCGTCGCGCTCCTCGCCGAGCTCGTTGACCGTCGCGTCGATCCGGCCCCGGGAGAAGTCGTCGATGTCCAGTCCCTGGACGACCTCGTACGCCCCGCCGGAACAGGTGACCGGGAAGCTGGAGATGACACCCTCGGCGACACCGTAGGAGCCGTCCGAAGGGATCGCCATCGACACCCAGTCGCCGGCCGGCGTCCCGAGCACCCAGTCGTGCACGTGATCGATCGCCGCGTTGGCCGCGGAAGCGGCACTCGAGGCGCCACGGGCCTCGATGATCGCGGCGCCGCGCTTCTGCACGGTGGGGATGAAGTCACCCTCGAGCCAGCTCTGATCATTGACGGTCTCCGCCGCGTTGCGGCCGTTCACCTTCGCGTGGAAGATGTCGGGGTACTGCGTGGCGGAGTGATTGCCCCAGATCGTCATGTTGGTGATGTCGTCGACCGTCACGCCGGCCTTGGCCGCGAGCTGCGCGATCGCGCGGTTGTGATCGAGCCGGGTCATGGCCGTGAACCGCTCACGGGGGATGTCCGGGGCGTTGCTCTGGGCGATGAGGCAATTCGTGTTTGCCGGGTTGCCGACGACGAGCACCCTGATGTCGGAAGCGGCGTGCGCGTTGAGCGCCTCGCCCTGCGGCTTGAAGATGCCGCCGTTGGCCTCGAGCAGGTCGGCGCGCTCCATGCCCTTGCTGCGGGGCCGGGCGCCGACAAGCAGCGCCACGCTGACGCCGTCGAAGGCCTGGTTGGGATCGTCGGAGATGTCGATGCCGCGGAGCAGCGGGAAGGCGCAGTCGTCGAGCTCCATCGCGGTGCCCTCGGCGGCCTTGACGGCCGGTGGGATCTCGAGCAGCGAGAGCTGGACCGGGGTGTCGGGCCCGAGCAGCTGGCCGCTGGCGATGCGGAAGAGGATGGCGTAGCCGATCTGGCCGGCGGCGCCGGTGACGGCTACGCGTACGGGGGTGTCACTCACTGATGCATCTCCTCAGTGTCGTTTCGAATATGCCAGCGAATGTATACCCGCGGAGGCGCTGAGGTCGCCCGCCACCGAGGCGCTGCCGGCGGTCCCCCCGAGGCTGGGGTCGGCCCCACGGCCCGGTCGGTAGGGTGCTCCGGAGCATGAAGATCGTCTACACCCAGACCGACGAGGCGCCGGCTCTGGCCACCCAGTCACTGCTCCCGATCGTGCGCGCCTTCGCCGGCGCGGCCGAGATCGAGATCGAGCTGCGGGACATCTCGCTCGCGGCTCGCATCCTCGCCCAGTTCCCTGACCGTCTCAGCGAGGAGCAGCGGATCGCCGATGCCCTCGCCGAGCTCGGCGCCCTTGCCAAGACGCCCGAGGCCAACATCATCAAGCTGCCGAACATCAGCGCCTCGGTGCCGCAGCTCAAGGCGGCAGTCGCCGAGCTGCAGGGGCAGGGCTACGCCGTGCCCGACTACCCGGAGGACCCTCGCGATGACGAGCAGCGCGAGGTGCGCGCCCGCTATGACCGGGTCAAGGGCAGCGCCGTCAATCCCGTCCTGCGCGAGGGGAACTCCGACCGCCGCGCCCCTGCCTCGGTCAAGCAGTACGCCCGCAACCATCCCCACTCGATGGGAGCGTGGTCTGAGGCGTCGCGCTCGCACGTCTCGACGATGGCCGACGGTGACTTTCGCAGTACCGAGCGCTCGGTCACCGTCGAGCGCGAGGGCGCGGTCAGGATCGAGCATGTCGCCGACGACGGGACCGTCGCGGTGCTCAAGGAGCGCACACCCGTACTCGCCGGCGAGGTGCTCGATGCGTCGGTGATGCGCCGTGACGCCCTCGAGCGCTTCCTCGCCGAGCAGGTCGCCGACGCCAAGTCGCGCGGCGTCCTCTTCTCCGTCCACCTCAAGGCGACGATGATGAAGGTGTCGGACCCGATCATCTTCGGTCACGCCGTCCGCGCATACTTCGCGGAGCTGTTCGCGCGGCACGGCGAGCGGCTGCGGGCGCTCGGGGTCAATGCCAACGACGGGATGGCCGCGCTGTTGCGGACGATCGAGTCGCTGCCCGAGGACGAGCGTGGCGAGATCGCCGCGTCGGTGCAGGCGGCCTATGAGGACGGACCGCGGCTCGCGATGGTCGACTCCGACCGGGGGATCACCAACCTCCACGTGCCCAGCGATGTGATCATCGACGCCTCGATGCCGGCTGCGATCCGCTCGAGCGGTCAGATGTGGAACGCGGACGGCGACCTCCAGGACACGTTGTTCGTGATCCCCGACCACTCCTACGCCCCGCTGTACGCCGCGGCGGTCGACCACTGCCGCGAGCACGGCGCCTTCGATCCCCGGACGATGGGCACGACGCCGAACGTCGGGCTGATGGCCCAGGCCGCCGAGGAATACGGCTCGCACGACAAGACCTTTGAGGTGCCGGCGGCGGGACACATGCGCGTCGTCCGCACGGACAACGACGAGACGCTCCTGGAGCATGCCGTTTCCACCGGCGACATCTGGCGCATGTGCCAGACCAAGGACGCCGCCGTCCAGGACTGGGTGCGCCTCGCGGTCGACCGCGCGCGCGCCACCGGCGCGCCGGCAGTGTTCTGGCTCGACGAGACCCGCGCCCACGACCGCGCGCTGCTCGACAAGGTCCGCCCGGCGCTGGCGGCGCTCGACACCGATGGCCTGACGATCGAGGTCATGGACGTCGCCGCCGCGGCGACGTTCACGCTCGATCGTGCCCGGGCCGGCGAGGACACGATCTCGGTCACCGGCAACGTCCTGCGTGACTATCTCACCGATCTGTTCCCGATCCTCGAGCTCGGCACGAGCGCGAAGATGCAGTCGATCGTGCCGCTGATGAGCGGTGGGGGCCTGTTCGAGACCGGGGCCGGCGGCTCGGCACCGAAGCACGTCCAGCAGTTCCTCGGCGAGAACCACCTCCGGTGGGACTCGCTCGGCGAGTTCCTCGCCATCCCCCCCTCGTTCGAGCTGCTCGCCTCGACCGACGACAAGCCCCGGGCCAAGGTGCTCGCGGCGACGCTCGACCGCGCGACGGGGCGGGTGCTCGAGGAGAACCGCTCGCCGTCGCGTCGGACCGGCGAGATCGACAACCGGGGCAGCCACTTCTACCTCGCCCTCTATTGGGCGCGGGAGCTGGCCGGCCAGAACGAAGACCGGGCGCTGGCCGAGCGGTTCGCCCCGCTCGCGGAGCGGCTCGCGGCAGACGAGCCGGCGATCATCGAGGAGCTCGCCGCGGTCCAGGGCGAGCCGGTCGACATCGGCGGCTACTTCCGCCCGGATCCGGAGCGGATGGCGGCGGCCATGCGCCCGAGCGCGACGTTCAACGCCGCGCTCGCTTCCCTGTAGCGCGCGGCCTACAGCGCCACGCCGTAGACGTCGCCGAGCTTGGCCTTCAGGTAAGAGACGAACGGGTCGACTTCGATCGGGCCGCCGACGACCCGGTCGAGCAGCTCGCGGGTGGTGAACTTCGCGCCGTGCCGGTGGACCCGGTCTCGCAGCCACTCGCGCAGGGGCATCAGCTCGCCGCGGGCGATCTGCTCCTCGAGGTCGGGCAGGTCGGCGTGGGCGCGCTCCCACAGCTGGCCGGCGATGAGGTTGCCGAGCGCGTAGGTCGGGAAGTAGCCGATCAGCCCGGCCGACCAGTGGACGTCCTGGAGCACGCCGTCGGCGTCGTCGCCGACCTCGAGGCCGACGTAATCGCGGAAGCGGTCGTTCCAGGCCTCGGGTAGATCCTCGACGGCGAGGCGTCCTTCGATCAGCTCCTGCTCGAGCTCGAAGCGCAGCACGATGTGCAGGCCGTAGGTCGCTTCGTCCGCCTCGACGCGGATGAATGACGGCTGGACGCGGTTGACCGCCCGGTAGAGGGCATCGGGGGCGAGACCGTCGAGGGGTCCGCCGAACAGCTCGGCGAGCCGCGGCGCAAGCACGGTCGAGAACGACCGCCCGCGCCCGACCATGTTCTCCCACAGGCGGCTCTGGGACTCGTGCATGCCGAGCGACTCGACGTGACCGAGGGGCGTGCGGGCGAGGGTCGGCGCGACGCCGGCCTCGTACAGCCCGTGCCCGCACTCGTGCATCGCGCCATACAGGCCGGAGGCGAAGTAGCCCTCGTCCCAGCGAGTCGTGATGCGGACGTCGTTGGACCCGAACGAGGTGGCGAAGGGATGGACGGCGTCGTCCATTCGCCAGCCGGCCGGGTCGTAGCCCATGAGTCCGGTGATCTCGGCGACGAGCTGGCGTTGCGCCGGAATGGCGAAGTTGCCGTGCAGGCAGGTCGTGTCGACCCTGGCGTGATGCTCGGCGAGGGTCGTGATCAGGGGCACGAGCTTGGCCCGCAGGTCGCGGAACACCCGCGCGACGTCCGAGGTCCGCATCCCGGGCTCGAAGTCGTCGAGCAGGGCGTCGTAGGCGCACTCGTAGCCACCGAAGCCATCGAAGCAGTCGACGTATTGACGGGCGAGCTCGAGGTTGTGGGTGAGGTACGGGGCGAAGGAGCCGAAGTGGGACTGCTCGCGCGCTTTGACCCAGGCCTCCTGGCCGAGCGAGGCCGCCCGCGCGAGTTCGCCCGCGAGCTCGCTCGGCACGCGCCGGGCCTTCTCCCAGCGCCGCCGGGTGACGCGCACGAGCGATGCCTCGTCGGAGTCCGGGTCCGCGCCGGACGTCGCCTGCTCGGCGGCGTCGAGCAGCGTCCCCGTGTCGTCGGAGATGAATCGCCCGTGGCTGAGGCGCTCGAGCGTGGCGAGCGCGTCGGCGCGGGCGCCGGCGCCGTGGGGGGGCATCATCGTCTGCTGGTCCCAGCCGAGGACGCGGATCGAATAGCCGAGATCGTCGATCTCGGCGAGATGGCTTCGCAGGTCTCCTACAGCGTCTGTCATTCACTTCCTCCCTGTCGGTGCGAGTCGCGCACCCCGTTCCCGTGCGGGCGGCTATGACACCATTGCAGCATGTTGCGTCGGTCTGGCTCGATCAAGCTGGTGGACGCGTTCGGGATCCGGATCGGAGTCGACGCGGGCTGGTTCCTCACCCTGTTCCTGGTCATTATCTGGCTCTCGCCGTCGTTTCGCTCTGCGCTTGGCAGCTCAAACACGGTCGCCTATCTGACCACAGTCGTCAGCGCGCTGCTGTTCTTCTTCTCGCTGATCGTGCACGAGCTCGGCCATGCGATCGCCGCGCGGCGCCAGGGGATCGAGGTCCGCAACATCCAGCTCTTCCTGTTCGGCGGCCTCACCCAGATGTCGCGCGAGTCGCGCTCGCCCGGCGAGGAGTTCAAGATCGCCGTGGCCGGACCGCTGGCCACGCTGTTCATGGTGCTCGTGTTCGCGGGCATCGACCTCGCGATCGTCGGCCCCAACCTGCTGTGGGACGCGATCCGGCTCACGCCCAACATCAAGCTGACGCCGGTGCTGCTGTCGCTGAGCTGGCTCTTGCTGATGAACGTGATCGTGCTCCTCTTCAACCTCGTCCCGGCCTTCCCGCTCGACGGCGGCCGCATCGCCCGGGCCGCGGTGTGGCGGGCGACCGGCGACAAGCAGCGCGGCACCCGGTCGGCGGCCAAGCTCGGCCAGGCGTTCGCGGTCATCCTCGCCGGGATCGGCATCTGGCTGATGCTGACGGGCGCGGCGTTCGGCGGCCTGTGGCTGGTCCTCCTCGCCTTCCTGCTGGGACAGTCGGCGCGTGGCGCGCTCATGCAGACCGCGCTCACCGAGCGCATCGAGGGCGTGCGCGTGGCCGACATCATGGACCGCCAGCCGGTGGCCATCCCTGCGGGGACGCCGGTCGCGCAGGCGCTCGACGACTACTTCCTGCGCTACGGCTGGTCGTGGTTCCCGGTCATCGACGAGAACAGCCACTTCGTCGGGATCGCCCGCCAGGAGCGGGTGCAGAGCACGATCGACGGTGGTGAGGGGTGGCTGACGATTGGCTCGGCGGTCGAGTCCGCCGAGACGAACGACTGGCGCGTCGACGAGGACCGCCCGCTCACCGAGCTGCTGTCCTCCGAGCCGCTCGGCCGGCTCGGAGCGCTGATGGCGGTCGATCGCGAAGGCGTGCTGCAGGGCGTGGTCACGGTCGATCAGGTCCGCCGCGCGCTGCAGTCGGCGGTCGGCAGCCCCGTCGGGTAGGCCCCTCAACACCCGGGGACCCCAGGTCCCGACCCCCGGCCAGGACCCCCGGACCGACTCCCGGCCCGGACCCCCCGGACCGACCCCGGCCCCGGCCCCCCGGACCGACTCCCGGCCCGGACCCCCGGACCGACTCCCGGCCCGGACCGCGAAGAATCGACCTTCCACCGTGCTGGGCGCGGCGCGGGGTCGGTTCTGTCTGCCTATTGGACGAAATCGTCCCCGCGATCGCGGGCCGCCGTCGTGGGGAACGAAATGCGGCAACTCAGACGCCACGACCCTCGCCCGCAACCCCCTCGCAACCGACTCGCATCCAGCCACGCCGGGCCGGGACGCGCCCGGCACCGCGCATCCTTAGAATCGCTGCCGTGCCTTCTCATGATGTCTTGATCATCGGTGCAGGGCTCGCTGGACAGCGGGCCGCATTGGCAGCCGCCGAGGCTGGTGCCACCGTCGCGATCATCTCGAAGGTCCACCCCGTGCGCTCGCATTCCGTCGCCGCCGCCGGTGGCATCAATGCCGCGCTCAACCCGGAGGACACGTGGGAGTCTCACGCGTTCGACACGGTCAAGGGGTCGGACTATCTCGGCGACCAGGACGCAATCGAGATCATGTGCCGCGAGGCCCCAGACGAGATTCTGTGGCTCGAGCATGCGGGCGTGACCTTCCACCGCAACGACGCCGGCCACCTCGGGACCCGCGCGTTCGGCGGCGCCTCGGCGGCCCGGACCTACTACGTCGCCGACATCACCGGCCACGCGATCCTGCACGTGCTCTACGAGCAGCTGATGAAGTTCAGCGAGCAGATCGACCGCTACGAGGAGTGGTTCACCACCGACCTGCTCCAGGACGAGGAGGGTCGCTGCGTCGGCGCGATCTGCCGCAACCTGCGGGACGGCAGCCTCGAGGTGTTCAACGCCAAGGCGACGATCCTCGCCTCCGGCGGCGCCGGCCAGGCCTACAAGCCGACGACCAACGGCCTGATCGTCACCGGCGACGGGATCGCCCAGGCGTACCGGATCGGCGCTCGCCTGATGGACATGGAGATGATCCAGTACCACCCGACGACGCTGGCGGGCAACGGGCTGCTCATCACCGAGGGCGCCCGCGGCGAGGGCGCTTGGCTGCTCAACGCCAAGGGCGAGCGCTTCATGGAGAAGTACGCGCCCAACAAGCTCGAGCTCGCCTCGCGCGACGTCGTCTCCCGCGCCGAGCAGACCGAGATCGACGAGGGCCGCGGCTTCCCCGACGGCACCGTCTCACTCGACGTCACCAAGGTGCCGAGGCGGCGCACGCTCGAGGCGCTGCGGGAGATCGTCAACATCGGCCGGGACTTCGCCGGCACCGACATCACCCGCGAGCCGATCCGCATCCGCCCCGGCCAGCACTACATCATGGGCGGGGTCAAAACGGACGTCGACGGACAGACGACGATTCCCGGGCTGTACGCCGCCGGCGAGGTCGCCTGCGTGTCGGTCCATGGTGGCAACCGCCTCGGGGCCAACTCGCTGCTCGACACGCTCATCTTCGGCCGCCGCTCGGGCGATCATGCCGCCCGCCAGGCGGTCCGCATGCCGATGCCGAGCACGCCGCAGTCGAAGCTCGCCGACACCGAGCGCAACATCCAGGCGATCATCGACCGCGAGTCCGGTGGCCGCCGCGTGGCGGCGATCAAGGACGAGCTCGGCGAGACGATGAACAAGTACGCCGCGGTGTTCCGCGACGCCGAGGGTCTGGCCACCGCACTGGAGGTCGTCCGCCGCCTCAAGGAGGAGGCGCCGAAGGCCGCGATCGACGACCGCGGGACGGTGTTCAACCAGGATGTGATCGGCTGGATCGAGCTCGGCTACATGCTCGACTGCGCGGAGGCGATCGTCGTCGCCGCGCAGGAGCGCAAGGAATCACGTGGGGCCCAGTTCCGGACCGACTATCCGGAGCGCAACGACGCGGAGTGGCTCAAGCACATCGATGTCGTGATGAACGGTGCCGATGTCCCGGTGGTGAGCTACTCGCCCGTCACCATCACCCGCTGGCAGCCCCAGGAAAGGACCTACTAGTGCCCGAGTACACGCTGAGGATCCGCCGCTATGACCCGCAGGCCGGCGCGGCGGCGTACTGGGACGAGCACACCGTCGACATGCCTGAGACCCAGTCCGTGCTCGATGCGATCCTGCGGGTGCGCGACGACACCGACGGCTCGATCGGCATCCGCTGCTCCTGCCAGCAGGCGATCTGCGGCTCGTGCGGCGTGCGCATGAACGGCAAGCCGGGTCTGGCCTGCAACACCCACCTCGGCGAGGCCGCCCAGCGCGGTCACGGCGAGGGCTGGCGTCCCGAGGAGCTCAAGGAGAACCGGGTCATCACCGTCGAGCCGATGGGCAACATGCCGGTCATCCGTGACCTCATCGTCGACATGGATGCGGTCCACTGGAAGAAGATCCAGCGCGTCACCCCGTGGCTCATCAACAAGGAGCCGGTACCCGAGCGCGAGTACATCGTGCCCCACGAGAACATGGTCGACGTCACGCAGACGATGGCCTGCATCCAGTGCGGCGCCTGCGTGTCGGACTGCCTCTCGATGGAGGTCGACCCGCTGTTCGTCGGTCCGGCCGCGTCGGCGAAGGCCTACCGGTTCGTCGGCGATCCGCGTGACGCCGAGCACCTCGAGCGCCTCCACGACCTCTCCGAGGACCCGCACGGGATCTACGACTGCACCCACTGCTTCAACTGCATCGACGCCTGCCCCAAGGGTGTGGACCCGATGAGCCAGATCATGCGCCTGCGGCGCCGGTCGGGCTCCGATTTCCACATCGAGGACCGCAACAACGGCTACCGGCACGAGCACGCCTTCGTCAAGAACATCCGCCGCAACGGCCTGCTGCACGAAGCGGACCTGCTCCCCGATTCCTACGGCGGCAAGTTCCATCCGCGCGCAGTGCCCGAGCTGCTCGGCTCGCTGCCGACCGCGTTCACCGCGCTCCGGCGGGGGAAGATGACGCCCAAGTCGGCGCTCGGCCATCCCCACAAGGCCTCGAAGGAGCTCAAGCGGCTGTTCGATGAGATCGACGGGCGCGACCCGCGCATCGAGCTCAACCTGTACGTGAGTGGAGTTGAGGACGAGCCGGAGTCATCAAGCGAAAGCGAGACGTCATGAAAGTCGCCTACTGGCCCGGCTGCGTCAGTCGCGGCTTCACGCCCGAGCTCCATGGATCGATGGCCCAGGTCGCGCCGCTGCTCGACATCGAGCTGATCGAGCTCGACCGCGCGAACTGCTGTGGCGCCGGCGTGATCGCCGAGCACAACCAGGAGCTCGCGGACACGCTCAACGCGCGGACGTTCGCGATGGCCCAGCAGACCGACGGGGCGATGATGATGAATATCTGCTCCACCTGCCAGGGCGCGCAGTCGGAGTGTCAGCAGCGGCTCGACGCCAACACCGAGTACCGCGACCTGATCAACAAGAACCTCGCCGAAGAGGGTCTCGCCTACGAGAAGGGCCTCACGAACAAGAACTTCCTGTGGATGCTCGTCGAGGAGATCGGCCTCGACGCGCTCAAGGCGAAGGTCACGCGGCCGCTCACCAACCTCAAGGTCGGTCCCTTCTACGGCTGCTACATCGTGCGCCCGGTCGACCGACTGGGCATCGACGAGGAGCATCCGCGCGACCGCTACATGCAGTGGGTCATCGAGGCCCTCGGCGGCACCGTCATCGACTACGCGGGCATCTACAAGTGCTGCGGGTTCCCGATCATCACGATGAACAAGGAGAACTCGCTCACGCAGGCAGGCCGCCATCTCGGCGATGCGATCGATGCCGAGGCCGACTGCCTCGTCGTGCCCTGCCCGCTGTGCCACCTCAACCTCGACATGCAGCAGCCCGCCGCCCAGAAGGTCGTCGGCCGCGAGCTCGGGATGCCCGTCCTGCACCTGCCCCAGCTCGTCGGGCTCGCCCTCGGCCTCTCGCCGAAGGACCTCGGCATGAGCAAGCACATCATCCGGCCGACCGCGGTGATCGATTGGTCGACGTCGGTGGTCGCAGGCGCGGCCGCCTGATCGCGCCGCTGCGAAGGTGGCTGGGCCGCTCGCGGCGCCAGCCGGGCGGTGCCGACCGCCCGCGCCCCGCCGCTCCCGGGCGCGCGCCCGAGGATGCCTCGCGGCGCCTCGAGGCCGCGCGCAGCCGCCTCAAGGCGACGATCCCGCCCCCGCCCGAGTAGCCCGGCTCAGCCGACGGCGGCGGTCTGCAGGAATGCCTCGGTGAGCGCACGCACGAGCGGCGCGAGGTCCTCGTCGCCCCCGGCGACCCGCCGCTGGCGCGCGGCGCCGTTCTCCCGGGCGAGGTCCGCCGTGTGGTCAAGGGCATCGGCGCACCCGAGATCCTCGGCGTGCGGCCGCGCGGCGAGGCACAGCTCCTCCAGCATCGCCTCGGCGGGTATCCGCTCCCGGGCGATTGGATCGATCAGCTTGGCGGCCATCCCGTCGCGGGCGGCCACGAAGCGGTTCTCGTCGAGGACCTCCGGCCAGCTCTCGCGCCAGGCGGGCAGGCCTTCCTCGAGCTCGAGGCGGGCGAGCGACTGCACGAGTGCGGCGAGCGCGGCGGTATCCGATGCCTTGCTCTGCGCGTCCATGATCCGGATCTCGATCGTGCCCAGACTCGGCTGCGGCCGGATGTCCCACCAGAGGAAGCTCGGGTCCGGGATCGCGCCGCACTCCACGAGCAGGCCGACGGTCTCCTGCCAATCGGCATAGGAGGCGAACGGCCGGGGGATCCCGACACGAGGGAACGCCTGGAACACCGGCGTCCGGGCCGAGGCCAGCCCCGTGTCGCGCCCCTGCCAGAAGGGAGAGTTGGACGACAGCGCCAGCAGCAGCGGGAGGTGCGTGCGCATCCGGGCCATCAGCCGCATCGCGTCCTCGGGATCGGCGACCCCGACATGGACGTGCAGCGCACACGTCGGCTCACGCCGAGCGAGCTCCCGCATCGACTCGTAGACGAGCTTGTAGCGGCCGTGACCGGAGACCTCGGTCTCGTGCCACTGCGCAAAGGGGTGCGTTCCCGCGCTGGCCACGCGGAGGCCGTGCTCGGACAGCGCCTTGGCCAGTCCCCGTCGCAGGGACTCGACCTGCGCCATGGCGCCGGACACCCCGATATGGGGCGACGTCGCGAGCTCGACGACCGCCTGATGGGTCTCGAGCATGAAGTGGGCGCCGAGCGCCGGGTCGAGCTGCGGCAGGACCTCGTCGCTGCACTGGGCGAGCGAGAAGTCGCTGGGATCGACGAGCATCACCTCTTCCTCGATCCCCACCGTGTACGGGGTTGACGCAGTCCATCTCACCTACCTAGGTCTACACCCCTGGACAAGGGCAGCACCGGGCCCTGTGGCCAACAATCCCGATCACACCCTGGCCATCGGTCCGCAGACGGGGCCGCCGCGGGCGGGGCGCCCTACCAGGCGCGACCGTAGGCCTCGCCGTAGGCGAAGTCCTCGACCGGATTGCGGCTTAGCCGCCGGGGCCAGGGATCGGCGCGATGGCCGACCGAGATGTGCCCGGCGAGCGCAACCTTCTCGGGGATCCCCAGCAGGGCCTTGACCTCGGCCTCGGACGGCGTGAGCAGCGTCGTGAAGGCGGCGCCGAGCCCCTCGCCGCGCAGCCCGAGCAGGATGTTCTGCACGAACGGATACACCGAGGCGCCACCGACGATGCTCGGGCGCGGCAGCTCGAGGTCGACGATGGCGAGCGCGTTGATCAGCACGCAGATCACGAGATGCACCGGGACGCGATCGAAGGTGTGGGCGAACTCGTCGGCGCCGCGCAGCATCCGCAGCCGCCCGGGCGAGAGGCCGGAGGCCGCGTCGGGGTTGTCGAGGATCGCCCGGCTGCCGTTCGCCTCGGTATAGGCCCGCCACGGCTCCTCGTAAAGCTCGCGCAGCCGCGTCCGCTTGGCCTGGTCGGTGACGACGATCACCCGCCACCCCTGGCGGTTGCCGCCGCTGGGCGCGAAGCGGGCGTTGTCGAGGACGCGGTGGAGCGCCTCGCGAGGGACCGGCTCGTCGCTGAAATGCCGCGTCGAGGGCGCGCAGCGCATCAGCTCGTAGAGTTCGTCAGGCAACCTCGGCGGCTTCCCGACCGCCCCCGTGCGCGTCGCGGCTCGGCGACGCCCCGACGAGCAGCTCGGCGATCTGCACCGCGTTCGTCGCCGCGCCCTTGCGGAGGTTGTCGGAGACGACCCACATGCTGAGGGCCCGCGGGGCGGACTCGTCGCGGCGGATGCGCCCGACGAACACCTCGTCGCAGCCCTCGGCCCGCAGCGGCGTCGGCATGTCCTCGAGCAGGATCCCGGGGGCGGCGGCGAGCAGCTCGCGGGCGTCCTGCGCGGTGAGCGGCTCGCGGGTCTGTAGGTTGACCGAGATCGAATGCCCGACGCGGACGGGGACCCGGACGCAGGTGACGGCGACGCCGATCGCCTCGTCCTCGAGGATCTTACGCGTCTCGAACATCATCTTGCGCTCCTCGTCGGTGTGGTCATCGCCGGGCGCGAACGACCCCGCCGCGCCGATCACGTTGAAGGCGATCGGCTCGGGATACACCTCGGGGGCGGGCATCGCCTGGCCGTGGAGCGCGGCCTCGGTCTGCCCGCTGAGCTCGTCGAGCGCCGCCTTGCCGGTGCCCGACACCGACTGGTAGGTCGCGACGACGAGCCGCTCGAGCCCCACCGCCCGGTGAATCGGGGCGAGGGCGACGACCATCTGCATCGTCGAGCAGTTCGGGTTGGCGATCAGCCCGCGGTGCCAGTCGAGCGCGTGTGGGTTGACGTCGGAGACGACGAGCGGGACCTCAGGGTCACGCCGGAAGGCCGAGGAGTTGTCGATGACCGCAGCGCCGGCGCGGGCAAAGCGCGGGCCCCACTCGCGTGAGACGCCGCCGCCGGCAGAGAACAGGGCGATGTCGAAGCCCTCGATCGTCTCGTCGCTCAGCGGCTGCACGACCATCCCGTTCAGCTCACGCCCGGCGGAGCGGCCGGAGGCGAAGGGGACGATCTCGGCGGCGGGGAACTCGCGCTCGGCGAGCAACTCGAGCATCGTGCCACCGACGACACCGGTCGCGCCGACGACGGCCACGCGGGGCCGGGCGTTCATCGCGCCTCCTGGCCCATCGGGCGCTCCTGCTGGATCGCTGACGCCCCGAGCTCGAACGCGGAATGCAGCGCGCGGACGGCCTGGGGCACCGACTCGGCGCGGATGACGCAGGAGATCTTGATCGGCGAGGTCGAGATCATCTCGATGTTGATCTCCTCCTCGGCGAGCGTGTCGAACACCTTGGCGGCGACGCCCGGGTGCGAGCGCATGCCGGCGCCGACGATCGACACCTTGCCGATATGGCTGTCGGTGTCGACGCGGGCGATCCCGAGCTCGCGGGCCACCGGCTCGAGCGCCTGCTGAGCGGCGCGCAGGTCCTCCGTGGACACGGTGAAGGAGACCTCGGCGTCGCGGCCCTCCTGAAGCGGCTCGTTCTGGATGATCGTGTCGACGTTGCAGCCCGCCTCCGCGAGCGCATTGAAGATCGCCGCGGCCGCGCCGGGGCGGTCCGGGACGCCGAGCAGGCTGATCCGGGCCTCCTCGGTCGAATGGGTGACGGCGGTGATCAGAGGGTGTTCCATCGTTTCGTCTTCTCCGAGGACAACGGTACCCGGACTGTCCTCGAAGCTCGACCGACAGTGCATCCGGACGCCGTGGGTGCGGGCGTACTCGACCGAGCGCAGCTGGAGCACCTTGGCCCCCGAGGCGGCCATCTCGAGCATCTCCTCGAACGAGACGTAGGGCAGCTTGCGGGCCTCGGGGACGATCCGCGGGTCGGCCGTGAACACCCCGGCCACATCGGTATAGATCTCGCAGACGTCGGCGTTGATCGCCGCGGCGAGGGCGACCGCCGTGGTGTCGGAGCCACCGCGGCCGAGCGTCGTGACGTCGCGGCTCGTCGAGACGCCCTGAAAGCCGGCGACGAGGACGATCAGATCGTCGTCGAGCGCCTCCTGGATCCGATTGGCGCGCACATCGAGAATTCGTGCTTTCGTGTGCGACGTATCGGTGACGATTCCGGCCTGCGACCCCGTCAGACTGATGGCACGGTGGCCAAGATCGTTGATGGCCATGGCGCAGAGCGCGCAGGAGATTCGCTCGCCAGTCGAAAGAAGCATGTCCATCTCTCGCGGATCAGGGAACTCGGAGACCTCCTCGGCCATCGCGATCAGCTCGTCGGTCGTCTGGCCGCGTGCCGATAGGACGGCGACGACGCGCCGGCCCGCCTCACGCTGGGCGACGATGCGCCGCGCCGCGCGCTTGATCCGCCCGGCGTCGGCGACGGACGTCCCGCCGAACTTCATCACCACGGTGCCCAGGGCTTCCACGCGCATGGAGGTTACGGGGTGAGCCCGCCGAGCTCTCCCGCGGCCCGTCCCCGCCGGCGCCTGGGAGGCCGGCGACTGGCCGTGCTCGCCGGCCTCGTGGTCGTCGTCGTCGCGATCGTCATCGTCGCCTTCCTCGGCTCCGGCTCCAGCCGGCCGCACTACGTCCCCGTGGGCCCCGGCGGCCAGGCCTCGACCCTCGCGCCGACGAAGCCCGGCAGCCTCCCCGGCCCCGCCGCCGCAGGCGGCTTCCGGCCGGCCCCGGCGGCGGCCGCGCTCGCCGCTCAGCTCCCGCTCACCCGCCAGGTGGCGCAGCTGTTCCTGGTCAGCGTCGACGGGACCTCCACGAAGGCGGCGACGGCGCTCGGGCCGGCCGACTGGGGCGGCGTCGTGCTCGACTCGAGCAACTTCAGCACCGACCGGGGCGTCGGCCAGCTGATCGCGGCACTGCGAGCTGGGGCCTCGCAGTCCGGCCACGAGCCGATGCTGATCGCGGCGACCCAGGAGGGCGGCGCGCAGACGGCGATCCCCGACCTGCCGCCGCAGTCCGAGGCGCAGATCGGGACCAACGGGACACCCGCGACCGCCCAGTCCCAGGCCGTCGAGGCCGCCCAGCGGCTGCGGGCACTCGGCGTCAACATGACGCTCGCCCCGCTGGCCGATGTCGACATCCCCCAGGGCGCCCTCACCGGCCGGCTGTTCAGCACCGACCCCAGGGCGGTCTCCCAGTTCACCGCGGCGGCCCTCAACGGCTACCTCAGCCAGGGGATGATCTCGGCGATCGGCCACTTCCCCGGGTCTGGGGGCGCATCGGCCGACCCCGACCAGATGACCGCAACCGTCGGCGGCTCACTCACCGCGCTCGAGGACAACGACCTGATCCCGTTTGCGGCCGTTGCGCGACGAGCACCGGTGATTGTCATGTCGAACGCCGCCTACGTCGCCTTCGACGGCGTCACCCCGGCCGGCCTGCTCCCGGGCGCAGTGCGGCTCCTGCGCCACGACTACGGCTTCGACGGGGTGGTGATGAGCGACGACCTCGATGCGACCCTCCAGCCGACCGCCCAGACCCCCGCCCAGGTCGCGCTCGCTGCCCTCGAGGCCGGCGATGACCTGCTCTACATCACGGGACCGCCCTCCGAGCATGAGGCCGCGTACCAGGGCATCCTCCGGGCCGCCGAGACCCAGCCTGCGGTGCGAGCGGCCGTGCGGACCGCGCTGCTGCGCGACCTCACGCTGAAGGCGCGCTTCGGGGTTCTTCGCTAGGCGCCCCGTGGCCGGACGCGGCCGGACACCGGCGCCGCGCCGTCAGCCGGAGCTGCCGATGACGACATCGCCGGTCCGCGGCAGATGCTTCCAGCCCGAGCGCACCCCTGGAGCGCGCTCACCGTCGACTCGATGATCACGGGGTACATGAGCTGGCGATAGACGAACTGCTGCAGCGGCAGCGCCCACAGCGGCCCCATCGGCTCGCGATCGAGCCGGAAGCCGTAGACGGCGATGAGGAGCTGGACGAGGTTGAACGCCCCCACATGATCAGCGTCTGCACCGCGCCGGTAACACGAGCCCATAGAGGGCGAACAGGTCGATGAGCGGCGCCATGCACGGCAGCAGGATCTGGAAGAGCAGCATGTACGGCAGCGCGCGCCGACCGATCCGGCGATCCACCGCCCCGGCGGCGCCCGGGTCGAGACGAGACGTCCGCCCCGGGCGACGAGCACCGGCCGGGTTCCGGCCGCCAGCGCTCAGGCCGTTGCCACCGGGCTCGGAGCTCGTCCCGATTGTATTCGTGGCGAAGCCCTGAAAGGCGATCACGACGAGCACGACCGCGAGGCAGAAGGCGAGCAGGCGCCATTGGGCCGGCGGGCTCCAGATCCGGGCCGGGATGCGCACGCGGGGCGTGCGCGGCCGTCGTCGAGGGGTGGGCTCAGCCGTTGCGGACATGGCCGGCTGAGATCCCGGATTGCCTAGGCGCGCGCCGTGGTAGCGGCCGCCCGCACGGCGCGCGGAAGTTCGGGACTGGACCGCGAGCGGCTACCCGGTCTGCTGGTTGTTGGTGATGCTGAAGGTGAGGACGGCCGGCCCGTTGTGGTAGCTGAAGCCGTCGTGCTCCATGCTCATCCAGCCGCTCCA
The DNA here is from genome assembly GCA_963755955.1 of uncultured Solirubrobacterales bacterium. Lineage (GTDB taxonomy): Bacteria > Actinomycetota > Thermoleophilia > Solirubrobacterales > Solirubrobacteraceae > Palsa-465. The sequence continues at coordinate 16,528 of CAVWLZ010000022.1, read as the reverse complement.
TGTCCCGCCCATCGGGATGTTGAACGGCGACATCGCGTATTGGAACTGGACCGAGTTGTCGCCGTCGTCCTTCATCGTCCCCTGGACGGTCACCTCGGCCGACAGGTCCTCGAGCAGTGCGAGCGAGAACACGTAGTCGATGTGGAAGTACCCGCCGCCGTTGTAGTCGTAGGTGTACGAGAAGCTGTTCGTGACCAGCCCGGGGTTCACGTCCCGGGAGCCGCTCATCGTGTCGGTCGTCTGCACGCCGTGGGTGTTGAACGGATTGGCGTCTCCGTGATCGCAGCTCATCGAATAGCTGATGTCGAGTCGCCGGAACGAGACCGCGGGCGGCTGGAGGTCGATGTCCTTGGTGATGTTCGCCTGCGCTGCGGTGAGGGTGATCGCCTCGCCGGTGCCGTTGGTGAACTCCTCGCTGAGACCGTTCTGGGAGACCACCGCCTGGGCCTTGATGTCGTAGGAGCCGATCGGCACGTTGTTCAGGGTGTAGCTCCCGTCCGGGCCGGTGAACGTCGTGCCGTTGGGCTGGAAGACCCACACCTGGGCGTTGGGCACCGGCGATCCGTCGAGGCGCACGGTGCCGTGGACCGAGCCCCGCGTGATGACCTGCTTCCAGCGGCTGACCGTGTACTGCTCGGTGTGCTGGGGCAGGTACTGGAGCGGCTCCTGATAGCCGAAGAAAGGCGGGTTCCAGAACTCGATGTTGTCCGGGCTCACGGCGTTGCCGTCTCCGGGGCTCTGCCATTGCGAGGAGCCGACCATGTTCGGATTGCCGAAGGCGAACATGTTGAGGAGCTGATCGGCGATCGGCCCGGCGATCGCGTCGTTGATCCCCGGAATCGTGCCGAGCCCCATCTCCTTGTCGAGCGCCTGGTTGAGCACCATCTGCCGCAGTGCCGCGGCGGCGGCGACCCGCTCGGCGGCGGGATAGAACTCCAGCCCGTCGAGCGTGGCCGGGCCGGCCAGGGCCCCGGCCGACTGTGCGAGCGGGGAGAAGTCCGTTTCGGCCTCGAACTGGTTGGTCGTGACCAGCGGGATGCCCTGCTTCTTGAGGCTCAGCCACACGAACGAGGAGCACACCGCCGGTGAGTGGCCGGCGGCCCAGCCGGCGTCGGCCGGAGCCGGGTCGGTGAACCCGGACGCGATCTGCGGGCTGGTGTACCCGAAGAACGAGTAGTAGCAGCCGCCTGCCTGGGTCATGTTTCCGCTCGCGTCGTACTGCGCGCCCTTGGAGCGGGCGATGTCCGCCGCCGCCCGCAGGCTCGCGCGGGCCGTGGCCTCGTGCTCGGGGAGCGGCTTGACGACGAGCGGCGGCGTGAGCTGGAACCCGTCGCCGATGCTGTCGGTGTTGAAGCTGTTCATCTGGTACGTCTTGCCGCCCGGATCGATGAACGGCCGGCTGTTGGTGGCGTCATCGACGCTCTGGGTGATGCTGCCCGGCCAGGCAAACTGGAGCGTCGAGGGGTTGAGGCTCGTGGGGATGCCGACCGCGTCGGTGATGATGTTGTCGGTGATCCGCTCCGGCGCCGCCGTGCAGTGGGTGATCTCGAAGAAGTTCGCCGTCATCATCCCCGAGTGCCCGTGATGTTGCGGGGGGCTCAGCGCGGCGAACATCGCGGCGATCATGTCCCCGCCGCCGACCGGCGCCGGCGAGAGGATCACGTCTCCCTGCATCGCGTTCTGGAACGAGCCGGGGATCGTCACCGTCTCGGTCTCGTTGGTGAGCTGGCAGACGAGCTGGTCGGCTTGGGCCGTCGCGGCGTCGGCATCGGAGATGTCGTCGGGGAAGCATTCGTTGCCGGCCGCGACCGGCGGCGGCGCGAGCGGGTCGAGAGTGAGCATGCGCTCGACGGCGCCGGCGTGGGCGCCGCCGAGAGTCTCGAGCGTTGCCGTCGCGATCGAGGACGCGGTCGCGCCCGGTGACTTGGCGGCGCCCCCGGTCCGGGCGGTCGCTCCGGCCGTGGCGGGAGCCGGAGAGATGGCGGCGGGCGTGGTGGCCGCCAGGGTCGCGGCGCTTGCGGGTACGCGCGCGGCGAGCGCGGTCTTCAGCCCGAGCGAGGTGGGCCCGGCCGCGAGTTCGCGCAGCGACACGACACCGGCCTCGACGGCCGCCGTGGTCAGCGTTCCCTGAACCGCCGTTCTCACCTGGGCAAGGGTGGCGGCATCATGCGCGTTGGCGGCGAGCGGGATGGCCAGCGTATGGGTGGCCGGGTCGAGCGTCTGGCTCCCCGCCGTACTCAGCGGATGCTCCCCGCCCGTGAGCAGCGCGGAGGCTGCCGTGAGGACGCCGGCCAGGTTGACGCGGGTGAACGACGGCAGCGACGCGTGCGGCAGCCCGGAGGCGGTGAGCGGAATCCGGAAGGCGTAGGAGAAGCGCACCGGAACGGCGGCCTCGCCGGGCGGCTGCATCTCGCCGCTGTAGTAGACGATGAAGCCGTTCGTCGTCCCGCCGCTCAATTGCAGCTCGTTGGCGGGGATGTAAACGCCCAGGGCAGACGCCGAGTGGGCGGCGATCGTCACCGGGATCTCCATGGTGGTGAAGCTCGGGGCGGGTGGTGCGGCGGCGGCCGCGTCACTGACCGGTACGAAGGCCATCTTGTCGAGCCTGATCGGCTCGTCCTCGAGGTTGTGGACCACGAGCGAGGCGGAGAAGGCGAGGTGCTGGAAGGTCGCATAGGCGCTCGCGGAGGTGATCGGCGGCACGATCGTTCCCATCCGCCGGCACAGGCCGTAGGCCGAGGCGAGGACGAGCGTCCGCTTGACCGTGATGTTGTCGTGCACGATCGTGCAGGTGACATCGAAGCTGCGGGAGACGTCGCCGCCGGCGATCACGGGGAAGTAGTCGTGGGTGACGTTCGGCGACGACGTCGTCGCCTTCGTCCCGTCGCCGAAGTCCCACTCGTATGAGGTCTCGGTCGCCGTCGCCTGCAGCCCGACTGCGGCCGCGACGCCGGAGGCGAGGGAGCTCGCGAGCGCCGTCTTCGTCGACTGTGGCACCGAGCGGATGACCTCGCGTGTGTTGAGGGTCGGCAGTGTCTTGGCGAACTGGGCGCCGAGCGCGTCGGTCGGCGCGAGTGCCTTCGCGGGCTCGATCGAGAGCGCCGCCTTGGCAAGCTTCGTCGCCGGCGGCGGCTGCGGGGGGACGTGCTCGTTGGCGATGGCGGTCTTGCCGTTGCCGCCGGCCGTTGCGGGGGCGGTCTTGCCGGTGTCCTCGGAGGCGGCCTCCTGGCTCGGCGGGAGGATGTTCGGCGCACCGACCGAGAAGCTCGCCGTGTAGTGCGCGCCCATGACCGGCGAAGCTTGGAGAATCGGGCACTGGGTCACGACCGGTGTGGTGAGCGCAGAGCGGAACGCGAGCGGCGCGCCGCTGATGGCGATCGTCGCCGTGGCCGTCTCGCGGAGCCCGCCACGGGTCGCCGTGATCGTCAGCGTGCGTGTGCCCGCGGTCGGGAACTGGTACCAGCGCGCGGCGGCAGTGACTCCCGCGATGTTGATCGTCACGCTCGGATCGGTCTGCGGCTTGCCCCCGGCGTTCACCACCTCGACGAGCACGGGCTCGCCGGGGGTGGCCGTCTTCGGCGACACACTCACCGAGCCGATCAGCATCCCGAGGTAGTTGCCCTCGAGCTCGACCGTCTCGTTGACCCCGGCGCCGCTCAGCGTGACGGTTCCGGTGAACGCGCCCGGCGCCGGCGCCGACGCCTTCGGCACCTCCGCGGTCACCCACACCCGGGCGAGACGGAACGGCCGCGGGAGCGTCGTCTTACCTCCGTTGGCCGGGGTGCCGCCCACGCCGACCTGGAGGGGGCGCTGCTCGCCGCCCGCGAGCTCAGCGGCCGTCTCCTCGATCATCTCGACCTGCTCGAGCTTGAAGAACTCCCCGCCGGCGCTGATCTCCGCCGCCACCGCGCCGGCCGCCTCGACCGGGACCTGCGCGACGACTTGCGAAACCGGCGAGTCGTAGTACATGGGCGGGAACGTGCTCTGCACGGTGGACGTACCGAGCTTGACGACGGGTGCTTCGACTGACGTTGGCACGATGAGCTCCTTGACGATGACTGATCAGTGGTGCTGCTTTCGGTGACTGTTGTTGTGCGTGCCGCTGATCGGCAGGCGTGTGTGCCACTCGCCCGTGCAGGCAGCGCGGTGTCAACAGTCACCATTCCGGGCTCGCGCCCGGCAGCCCCCTGCCCATGTCAGCCGCCGACGAGGATCGACGGCGTCATCGTGCGAGCGTGCGCATTGCGTCACGCGCCGGCCTGCGTATGTGCAGGCGCCGACATCGGCCCCAGTTCCCGGTTCGGAGTGCTCCCTTCCCCTGACTTCGGTGCTCCCCGCACTGCGCGGGAGAGTTGCCACGCAACGGCCATGGTGACACGTCCCGCGCTGGTGTCAACTGAATTTACCGCGTTGCCGAGTCCTCGCGAGTGTCACTCGGTGCTAAACCGATGACAAGTTCGGCAAACCTCGCGTTAGCTCCTCAGGCGTCGCCCGCCGATGGCTCACACGGTGCGACGGCCGGCGAACGCCCGGCCGAGCGTCAGCTCGTCGGCGTACTCGAGGTCGGCACCGACGGGCAGGCCGCTGGCGAGCCGGGTGACCGAGATGCCGGCGACGATCTCACGCAGTCCGGCGGCGATGTGCAGGGCGGTGGCCTCCCCGGTCGTCGTCGGATTGGTGGCGATCACGACCTCGCGCACCGAGCCGTCGCGGACGCGGTCGTAGAGCTCGGCGATCTTCAGGTCCTCGGGGTCGATCCCGTCGATCGGCGAGAGGGCTCCGCCGAGGACGTGATAGCGGCCGGCGAACTCGTGGGTGCGCTCGATCGAGATGACGTCCGACGGCTCCTCGACGACGCAGATGAGCTCGAGGTCACGTCGTGAGTCGGCGCAGATCCGGCAGCGGGGACCATCGGCGAGGTTGAAACACACCTCGCAGAGCCCGATCCTCTCCTTCACCTCGCGGATCGCCTCGGAGAGGGCGAATGCATCCTCGTCGCTCGCCCGCAGCAGGTGGAACGCGAGCCGCTGGGCGGTGCGCCCGCCGACGCCGGGCAGCTTCGCGAGCTCGGTGATGAGGCGCTGGACAGGCGGGGCGTAGACGCTCACGGGCGGGCAGGGTGGTTGTGGTGTGGCTGCGGGTCGTCCGGATTGACGATGTGGAGCCTAAAGGCCGGGGAGGCCGAGTCCCCCCAGGCCGCCGGTGATCCCGCCGAGACGCGTCGAGGCGAGTTCCTGCGCCGCGCGCAGCGCCTCGTTGACCGCGGCGAGGACCATGTCCTGGAGCAGCTCGACGTCGTCGGGGTCGACAGCCTGGGGATCGATGGTGATCGCCTTGATGTTGAGGTCGCCCGTCGCCTTGACGGTAACCATGCCACCGCCGGCCGAGGCCTCGACGACCTCGTCCTTGAGCGACTCCTGCGCCGCCATCATGTCCTGCTGCATCTTCTGCACCTGCTTGAGCATCTGCTGCATGTTGGGCTGTTGTGGCATCAGGTCTTCGCCTCCCGTTCATCGGGTTCGTGGTCAATCAAGTAGCTCTTCGGCGTCGAACTCCTCGAGGAAGCGCCGCACGAGCTCCTCTCCCGAGAGGTTGGGTGCCTGGGGCGGTTCCTGGGGAATCTCTCCCGAGTCGCGGAGCTCGTAGCGGAGCGCCCGGCTCTGTCCGGTGATCGTGCGGAAGGCCTCGGCGGCCGCCCGCCGGTAGTCCTCCTGCTCGGCCTTGCGCTTGAGGAAGGCCGCGCCGGGCGGGAAGGCGAGCGTGAGCTCGCGGTCGGTGAGGGCCACCGGGCGAACGTCGGCGAGCAGGGCGGCAAGCATGTGATTGTCGTCGCGGACGACGTCGACGACGGCCGGCCACGAGCCGATCACGGTCTCGAGCGTGACCGGGCCGCCGTCGGCGCGCGGTGCGGGCGTGGGTGGCGGAGGCATCGGTGCCGCAGGCGTGGGCGCCGGGGCAACCGCAGGGGCGGGAGCGACGGCGGGTGGCGGAGGCGTCGATGCCGCAGCATCCGCGGGCTCGGGCTCGACCACGCGCTTGTCGGCCACGTGCTTGTCGGCCACGTGCTCGTCGGACACGGCACGGAGCGGGGCGCCCCCGGCGAGCGCCCCCTCGAGCCGCTCGATCCGCGCGAGCAGCGCCGTCGTCGAGGGATCGACCGCAGGGGCGGCGGCCTTGATCAGCACGAGCTCGAGCTGGATCCGAGGCTGCGCCCCATTGGCGGTCGCCTCGAGCGCATCGGCGACGAGATCGAGTAGACGGACGGCGTCGGTCTCCGACAGACCCTGCGCCTGCTCGGACAGCCGCTGGTCACGGTCCGGCGTCACACGGAGCTCGGGCGGGACCTCGCCGAGCACCTGCACGGTGAGCAGCTCACGCGCGTGGGTCTCGAGATCACGGAGCACCTGACCGGGGTCGCGGCCGGACTCGGCGAGCCGGGCGGCCGCACGCAGCGCCTGCGCTGGATCGCGGGCGGCCACCGCACGCACGGCGTCGAACAGCTGCTCGGCGTCGGCGACCCCGAGCACCGCGAGCACGTCCGCCGATTGGATCTGCTGGCCGCCGGCGTAGGTGACGAGCTGCTCGAGCGTCCCGAGCGCGTCCCGGAAGCTGCCCGTCGCGTGGCGCGCGATCAGCGCAAGGGCATTGCCGTCGATGTCGATCTGCTCCTGCTGAGCGACCCGCCCGAGCACCTTGGCCACGTCCTCGGCCGACGGGCGGCCGAAGTCGAAGCGGTGGCAGCGATCGACGACCGTCGGCAGCACCTTCTGGGCCTCGGTCGTGGCCAGCACGAAGATCGTCCGCGGCGGCGGCTCCTCGAGGGTCTTGAGGAATGCGTTCCACGCCTGCTGGGAGAGCATGTGCGCCTCGTCGAGGATGTAGACCTTGTGGCGCCCGGACACGGGGGCGTAGGCGACCTTCTCACGCAGGTCGCGGATGTCGTCGACCGAGTTGTTGGAGGCGGCGTCCATCTCGATCACGTCGAGCGACGTGGCGTTCTGGATCGACAGACAGGACTCGCAGCGGCCACACGGGGTGACCGTCGGGCCCTGCTCGCAGTTCAGGCACGCCGCGAGGATCTTCGCCATGCTCGTCTTGCCGGTCCCGCGCGATCCGACGAACAGGTACGCGTGATGCACTTTGCCTTGGCTGACGGCGTTCTGAAGGGTGCGGACGACGTGCTCCTGACCGACGACGTCGGCGAACGTCCGAGGGCGGTGGCGGCGGTAGAGCGAGGGTCCGGTCGACACGGAGAATTCGAGTCTAGTGGGGGCTTCGGCGCGGCTCACTGCTCCCGCCGGGCACCATCTCGGGTCCGTGCAGCCGGCTCAGGTCACACCGTGGTCGGGGAGGGGAAACCCGTTGATCTGCCAGCTCCGATGGGGGCGGGAGACGAGGAGATACTGGTACTGGCTCGGACCGGCGACCCGCAGCTGGATCACCACGTAGCCGTAGCCGCGGACTCCGTGAACGACCACCCGGTCGACCCCCGCGCCGGCGGCGTCGAGGCGCAACGCGGGGTCGCGGCGGAGCAGGCTAAGCACGGCGTTCGGGCATCCCGGACCCGTGGCGGACCGCTGCCCGAGCTCGGCGAGAATCGCCTGGGAGGTGAGAGCGGAGCACACTCCGGGGGCATCCGCGAGCGCGATCGAGCGAAGGAAGGCGGCGGTCGTCACGCGCACGACGGCGGCGGCCGAACTGTCCGATGCCGACGTCGGCGCTGCCGTTGCGGCCGGGCCGGCGGCGCGGAAGCCGCCGGGGCGCAGGAGCACCGCTCCGGCCCGCACGATCGGCTGCCACCGCAGGCGCTCGAGCAGCGGCAGCCAGAGCGAGTCGGAGGCCTGGCGGATCTCCATGACCGCCACCGTCGGCCGGGTGCGATGCAGGAACACGGAAGCCGCGGAAAGCAGATGCGGGACGGGGCGTCCGAACGCGAGGGTCGGATAGATCGCGAACCTGCCGTAGGGCTGGGGCGCCTCGGGCGCGAGGATGTAGCCACCGACCATCCGGAAGCGAAGGTTGGAGTCGGCCTGCCAGATCATGCTCTGGCCCTTGCTCCCGGCGGGCAAGGCGAGCACGACGTCGCGGGCACTGATCAGCCGGCGCTCGCCACCGGAGGTGAAGAGCTTGGGCACGGCCGGGACGCCCCGCCAATAGTTGCGACCCACCGCCGGCCACAGCGCGACGACGGCGAGGATCCCCAGAATCCATGCGCCGCTGCGCAGCGACTGGCGAGCGAGCCAGACCGCCGCGAGCACCGACGCGGCCAGTGCGGCGAAGACGGCGAACCGGGCCGGGATCATCAGCCCGAGGACGGGCAGGTGTTCGGCGAGCGCCCACGGGAGCGGGATCGACTGCACCCCGCCGACATGGAGGTAGCCCCCGAGTGAGCACACCGCCGCGATCAGAAAGAGCGCCAGCGCGACCTTCACCGCCGGTCGGCGGAGAAGTAGTTGGCGCGCAGCGGTAGCGCAGGCACCATGCCCGGCTTGAGGCTGTAATAGATGTACGGCAAGACGATGAGTAGGGTGAGACCGAGGGCACAGGCGAGCGGCACCAGCAGGCGGCGGACCGCGGCGCGTGCGGCGGGGTCACCGAAGGCGTAGGCGAGCGCGAGCGTGATGAATCCGAACAGGGCGGCGGCGCAGAACACCTCGGCGGAGATCGAGAACTGGAAGATCAGCGCGGCGGCGAGCAGCAGGATGTACCAGGGACGGCCGATCTCCTCCGCGACGTAGCGGAGCGTCAGGGCGGCAATGGCAGGGATGAGAAACACCCAGGTGAGATGCAGGTGCGCCTGCATCTGCCCGAGCATGTAGGCGGAGAAGCCGAACAGCCACCCGCCGAGCAGTGACGCCCAGGCCGACCCGGTGAGCCGCCGGCAGAGCAGAAAGGCAAAGAACGCGGCGAGCACCGGACTCAGCAGCATGTCCACCGCTGTACGAGAACACCGGCCCGGCGAGGACGGTGAGCGGCGCAAACAGCAGCGCGATTCCGGGGACGAGCGTCCCGTGGGTGACGTTGACCCCGAAGGGGAAATAGATGAGATGCGTGACGAGCGGGTTCCAGCCGTTCATCAGCGCCCGCGGCCACCAGCGGAACGCCCAGATGTACATCCCGGCGTCGGGAACGCCGCTGCACACGCACGCATGGGCGCCGGGATGAAACAGCGGGAACCCGAACAGCACGAGCGCGAGGACCGCGTACACGGCCAGCGCGACGCCGGCCGACGGGGTGAGGGCTCTCGCGGCCAAGGCGACGGGGGCCGGTGGGTTCACGGCTCTCGCGCTCATGAGCCCGCGCTGGTATAGCAGACGCCGCCGGCGTCAATCTGCCGCCAACAGAAGGCGAAAAGTGGACCGTGCACCCTCCGTCGAAGCTCGTGTCCAGGGCGCGGCCGCTGTTTCATGGCTCCGGTCCAGCGCTCCCATCGCGCCTGGAGATCACCGCTTAAGGCTGCTTCCTTCCGGACCTGACCTGGTTCACAGTTCTCCATCGCAATGGGACCGAACCATCACCGCCACAAACAGGGCGCTGACCCTGGGCCGGTGGCCCCTCGAGAGGGAATTCGGCCCCGCTAGAGCGGATTGCGGGTACAGGGCACCGCTAGCACCCCGCCTAGCACGGTCCGCGGCGGATCCTAGCGCCCCGGCGCCCCGGCCTGCCGCTCGCCTCACGTGGGTCCATATTTCTGCCCGGCGGGCGCCTCCTGCCGCGGGAGTCGATACGGTCCATGCATGTCAGTGGGTGTGATCGGTCTCGGCTACGTGGGGCTGCCGCTCGTCGTCGCGTTCGCGGAGGCGGGCGTCGACGTGATCGCCGTCGACGTCGACGACCGCAAGATCCAGGCGATTCGTGCCGGGCAGTCCTACGTCGAGGACATCCCTGGCGCGCGCCTGGCGGCGGTGCGGGATCGGATCGATGCGACGCGCCATTACGCGCCGCTCGCGCGCACCGACGCCGTCCTCATCTGCGTGCCGACGCCGCTCACCGGCAATCGCGAGCCGGACCTCGGGCCGCTCGACGCCGCCGGCGAGGCGCTGTCCCACGTGCTCCAGCGCGGGCAGCTCGTCGTGCTCGAGTCGACGACGTATCCCGGTACGACCCGCGAGCGTCTCGTGCCGGCGCTCGAGCGCGGCTCCGGCCTGGCGGTCGGGGACGGACTGAACGTCGCCTTCTCTCCGGAGCGGGTCGATCCTGGCCGGACCGACTTCACCCTGCGCAATACGCCGAAGGTCGTCGGCGGGCTGACGCCCGAGTGCACGCGCCGGGCGGTCGAGCTCTACGCGACGGTCTGCGACGAGATCGTCGAGGTCTCCACCCCGGAGGCGGCCGAGCTCACCAAGCTGCTCGAGAACATCTTCCGCTCGGTGAATATCGCCCTCGTCAACGAGCTCGCGATCCTCGCCGAGCGGATGAACATCGACATGTGGGAGGTCGTCGACGCCGCGGCGAGCAAGCCGTATGGCTTCATGCGCTTCGAGCCGGGACCGGGGATGGGCGGTCACTGCCTGCCGGTCGACCCGTTCTATCTCACCTGGCGCGCGCGGGAGTTCCACATGTCGACCGAGTTCATCGAGCTTGCCGGCAAGATCAACCAACAGATGCCCTCGCACTGCGTCGAGCGGATCGAGCTCGCGCTCAACGAGGCGGAGAAGCCGATCAAGGGCTCGCGCATCGCGATCCTCGGCGTCTCCTACAAGGGCGGCATCGGCGACATCCGCGAGTCACCCGCGCTGCGGATCATGGACGAGCTCGCCGGCCGCGGGGCGGATCTCCGCTACCACGACGCGTTCGTCCCCGCGCTTCCCGCCCTCGGGCTCAGCAACGTCGAGCTCGCCGACGCCGTCGACGGCGCCGACGCGGTCGTCCTCGTCACCGCCCACCCCGGGATCGACCACGCCGCCCTGGCCCGCGAGGCCGCGCTGTTCATCGACCTGCGCGGCGTCACCCGCGGCCAGGACGCCAAGAACATCGTCCGGCTCTGACCCGGACGACGACCTGACCGGGCCCACCGCAGCCGCGTAGAATCGGTCGCCGCAGGGCGCGTAGCTCAGTGGGAGAGCGCTCGCTTCACACGCGAGAGGTCGCTGGTTCGAGCCCAGCCGTGCCCATCGGATTTGCAGGGATTTCTAGTCGGGTCCGACGTGATTCCGTTCATGCGAATCGACCTTCCGTGGCCCAGAGCGTGGCCTACGGGCACGGCGAGGACCCAGCAAACATGGCACTAAGTCCGGCCAAAGTGCTACGTTCGGCGTGGTTAGTGCCACGTCAGTTCGGCGGCCGCATGCACACGTTCAGGACCCTCGATCGACAGATTGGCCTCGTACCTGCGCCGATGACGGTCGCGCTGCGAGCGATTGATCAGAGCCAGGGCAGCGAGCGCGCGTTCAGCCTTCAGCACCCTGAGGCGCTGAAGACACTGATCCAGATCGCGCGGATCCAGAGCGTCGAGTCCTCGAATGCGATCGAGGACGTGACCGCGCCGCACGCAAGAGTGGTCGAGCTCGTCGAGGACAGGACGACGCCGGAGAACCGGTCCGAGAGGGAGATCGCCGGCTACCGGGCCGTGCTCGACACGATCCACGCCAGCGCGCTCCAGATCCCGTTCAGGCCGAGCGTCGTCGAGCAACTGCACCGCGACCTCTACCAGTTCACGGGTCTCCCTGCCGGACGCTGGAAGACGGTCGAGAACTCGATCGAGGAGGTCCGCCCCGACGGGACGCGGGTAGTCAGGTTCAGAACCGTGCCCGCGGCCGAGACGTCGGCGGCGATGGACGAGCTGCACGAGCGCTTCGAGCGCGCGTCGCGCTCCGGCGACTACCACCCGCTGCTGCTGGCCGGCTGCTACGTATTCGACTTCCTCGCGATCCATCCGTTCCGCGACGGCAACGGTCGCATGAGTCGCCTTCTCACGCTTCTGTTGCTCTACCAGGCCGGCTACGAGGTCGGCCGCTTCATCAGCCTCGAACGTCTTGTTCAGGAGACCAGCGAGACCTACTACGAGGCACTTCAGGCGGCGGGGATCGGCTGGCACTCCGATGAGCACAACGTCACGCCATGGCTGAACTACCTACTCGGGATCGTCACGGCGGCCTACAAGGAGTTCGAGTCCCGCGTCGGCGTTGTCGCCGGGCGCGGCTCGAAGCGCGAGGCGATTCGGCAGTTCGTGCGGCAGTCGATCGCGGAAGAGTTCACGGTGGCCGACGTCCGGCGGGCCGCCCCGGCGGCGAGTCAGTCCTACATCTCGAAGACGCTCGCGAGCATGCGCGACCAGGGCTTGATCGAGCCGATCGGAGCCGGGAAGAACGCGCGCTGGCGGCGGCTCAGAAGCGACTTCTGAATCTTCACGCTGCGGACAGTGGCACGACGCGGCGGCGTCCGACCGCGAGGGCTGCAAACTCCAGTGCGGCGAGGACGTCGTCGCGCTCCAGCTCGGGATAGTCGGCGAGCAGCTCGTCGATCGTCATGCCAGTTGCGAGCAGCTCGAGCAGACTCTCGACGGTGTAGCGCAGCCCTCTGACCGTCGGCTGGCCATGACAGACAGCAGGGTCGGAGGTGATGCGGTCGAGCCGGCACACGTTAGAGCTGGCCGTTGGTCACAGCGCTGTCCGCGCCGTTCAGCAATCGATCGAATGCCGCGTGAACGTTCTGACGCGAGACTCGCTTCTGCACCTGGGGCGTAGATCTCGAGCGTGGTCTTCGAGTCGGCGTGACCGACCTGGTCCATCACGTACAGGAGTGGCGCGCCGGCCTCCAGCATCAAGCTGATGTACGTGCGCCGCAGAGCGTGCGGCGTGATCTTCGGCAGCGGCGCGATCCCGCGCTCAAAGCGGATTTCGTTGACGCGGTTGACCACTGGAACGAGGACCCGCTCGCGGACGCTGTCCTTGTCGCGCGGGCGCCCGCTCTCGGTGGCAAACACGAATTCGTCGACGCTCTCGGGCTTGCGCTCCACGCGCCAGGCGTTCAGCTCGTCGATCAGGTCGAGGCTCAGAGCGACTTCGCGGACACCGGCAGCCGTCTTAGCCTGCTCGATTACGAGCCGCTGATGGGCCGTGTCGACGGCGCGCCACCGGAGTGCGCAGACTTCCCCCACTCGTAGCCCCGACTTCGCCATCACCGCGATCAGCGGCCGCCGCCCGATGCGCTGATCGGACCTCGCGGCGCGGTCGAGCTCGCCGGCGACCGCAAGTAGCTCCGCCAGCTCGTCAGCTTCGAGGAACCGACGGGTCGGCCGGTCCGCCTTGCGCCGCCGCCGCTTGCCGCGCGCTGGGTTGCTGGCGAGTAGCCCGTGCTCGACGGCGGTGTCGAGGATGTTCGCCAGGAGCACGAGGGTCTTGTTGATGGACTCGTTGCTGAGCGCGACACGGCGCTGGCCGCGCTCGTCGCGGATCGGTCGTCCGGCATCAGCGGCGGCCTTGATGCGGTCCCGGTCAATGACCTTCTCGCTGCGGTACTCGTCGACGAGCGCGATCGTGATCCCGGAGACCTGGGACGCGTGGAAGAACGGCAGCAGATGCTTTCCAAGCCGCCACTCGTAGTCGGCCTGCGTCGTCGGCCGCAGCTCCAACTTGCGTGCGAACCACCACGCGACGCGAACTCGTGGAAAGTCGGGTCCTCACCGCCAGCGGGCATGCTTGGCGGCCGCCAGACGCCTACCTTGATCTCTGCGAGGACCTGTTCGAGCATGCGCTCGCCTTGCGCGTCGTCCAACCGTCGGCGTCGGTCCCCAGCGTGACGATCTCACGCCGACCGTAGGCGCGGACACGGAGGCTGTAAGTGGTCAGTCCGTCCTTCCGCTCATGCATCCGAATCTGACCTTGTGACCGCTTCTCCATCCGGTGAGCGAGTCTACGTCTGACCACGGCGGTTGGCCGCCGCAACGGCCGCAGAGAGCCGGCTCAGGTGCATCTCAAAGTCAATCCGAAAGTGCATCCGGTTGGGATGCACATGTGGCGCCGAATCGCCCGCCGCCATGCGGAATTAACGACGCGTGTGGGGCCGACGACGCGCCCTCCACGTGGGTCGTTCGGGTAGTCGGCCGCACACCAGAAGCCCCAAGCTCGGGCGGCGGGCTATGGCCTGGGTTCTGCTCTGTGGCCTGGTCCGGTGAGCCTCACGGGTCAAGGCGGTGAGGCGAGACCTGTGTCGGGGGCGGTGACCGGTTGGGCGGTTCCGGCAAGAAGCGTGTATGTCACGAATGGGACGCGCCTGCTGGCAGACGTGGTACGGCGGACCTGACTGCAGAGTCTCGCCACCTCCCTGCTCGTGGCGATTAGGAGGACGCGACCCCTCCGGGCAGGGAGACCTGCCGTTATGTTTTCGCGTGCAACCTCGGGCGCCGATGCAGAGTGTCGACGAGACCGCAGGAATGCTCTTGGTCCTGTGACCCGTGCTGCTCACGAGTAGAAGCCCTGATGCTCCTGGATCGCGTGATTCGCTGGACGTTGTGCAGCGTCGACGGCATCGGGGTTCCTTTCGCCGGGCGTGTGGGCGAAGAACCGCTCGACGCAATGCGCCACTTGTGCGGGGTGGGTCTCGGGAGCGGGATGGTCGAGCCCATGGAGGATCGTGACGGTCGTGGCCGGGATGGTTCGCCGCAGCGCCTCCAGCTGTGCCGAGACCGAGGGTGGGCTGTCTGAGCCGCCGATCAGCAGCGTCGGCGATTCGATCTCCGCGTAGCCGGCGACGCCTGCGGCATCGAGCTGGGCCTGCTGCTCGGCGAGGTTGGCCTCCAGAAGTCCCTCCGTTCGCTGCCATTCGTGCCCGCGGATCCCCGCACGCAGGACCAGCCGCACGACCGCGAGCGGCATCGCAGCAAGCGCGCGGGGCGCGAATCCCGCATGTTTGACCATCGTCGCGAACGCCCCGCGCGTGTCGTCATGCGCGAGGAGTTCGCGGTAAGGGTCAAGCCAGGCTGGTGCTGGTGCGCCGTCGAGCACCACCGCAGGTTCGTAGACCGCGATCTGCCGGAACGCGGCTGCGCGCCGCGCGGTCTGGAGCGCCACGAACCCGCCGGTAGCTGTGACCGAACACCCGCTCGGCGCCGATCTCCGCTCGCATCGCGAGGAGGTCCTCGCACTCCATCTCGACGCCGTAGCCTGGGCCTTGTGGACCCGACGCTCCCCTGCCGCGGCGCTCCATCAAGTGCACGGTGAAGGAGCTGGCGAGCTCACGCCCGAGGTCCATGTAGTTCCGGGCGGTGCTCAGGACGCCGCCGACGACGATGAGTCCCGCTCCCGTTCCGAGGGTCTGGTAGGCGATCTTGGTGCCGTCGGCCGATTCCAGGGTCGACGACGTCCAATTCTTGTTGTTCACGGCGGGCCTTTCTTGGTGTGCGCGGCTTGCTTTGACTTGGGCTGTGGCGATCACGCGTGAGCGGTCTGAGACCGAGTGACCGCGCGGCAGCGTGTCGGGGAGCCGTCGCGGGCGGCGCTCGCCGAGCTGACGCAGCTGTCGCTTGTGGTGGCGTGCCTTTGCGTCGCGAAGTCGCTCGTCGATGATCGTCCTCGCCAGTTGCATGTGAAGGTGTGCGTGCATGCCGGTGAGGATCCCTGTCGCCGGCCGTGATCGCATCGGCGTGCTCGCCAGTCGTGCCGCCGGACCACGAGCGCGCTTAGGCCCAGTCATCGTCCGGCAACCGTGACGCTGGGAGCTCGCCACACGCGCCGCGCTGGAGACAGCGACTGGTGGGTTCGCCGATGCGAATTCGGGCGCGTGTGTGGATCGTTTAGCCGATCGCAGCAGCTACCCAGGAGGAACGATGAACCCTCAGCTCGTATACGCCACCACCCAGCAACGCGGCGCCGCACCTGTCGGCGCGGTTCTGCGTCGCTGGCCGAGCACGAGCCTCCGTCGACGCGTGCGGAACCATTCCGCAGGCGCGGCCGACGGCGTGGCGATGTTCGTGCAAGGAAGGCAGTCGCGATGAGTCATGTCTGGACGGTGGCGCCTGTCGCGCTTGTCACATTGGCGGCGGTGACGCCGCCGCACGGCCCGGGGCCGCTCGCTTCGGTGGGGTTCTGGTTGGGCTACCTGGTCAACGAGTTCGCGTTCTTCGCGTTCTGCTGGCTGGTGGCGTCGACGCTACTCGCGCTCACGAATGAGAGTCTCGGCTCGCCGACTGGGTTGGCGATCCTCGTACTGGATGTTCTGACGCTGTGTGGCCTTGCGCTCATCCTGTGGCGCGGGCTGCGGGCAGGCCCGGTTGTCGCCCGCGCCCTGACCCGTGATCTGGGTCTCGACGGAACGACCGGCTTATCCGTTGGTCGGCCGGCGGGCCCGCGTCTGCCGTCGCGGACCGCGTTGTGGCCGTTGCCGCTCCGACCCCCGAAGCGTGCAGCGGATCGCGAACGTCAGCTACGGCCCTGGCGGGCGACGCAACCGACTCGATCTATATCGCCACCGGTCCGGCCCCGCGGGCACACCAGTGCTGGTCCACTTCCACGGCGGGCACTTTCCGGATCGGCGGCAAGAGCCGCGAAGCACGAGCTCTGTTGTACCAGCTCGCAAGCCACGGCTGGGT
>CAVWLZ010000021.1:0-80090 GCA_963755955.1 uncultured Solirubrobacterales bacterium | reverse complement strand
GCGAGGGATACCGTGTGTGAGCACGCTCGCCTCGAGCTCATCGAGGTTCCGCTTGCTCTGCGCTGCCGCGACTGCGATCGGGGCTGGGAACCGGTGAGCCCCGTGTTCCGGTGCCCGCTCTGCGCATCGATCCGGGTCGAGGTGACCGCGGGCGAGGAGCTCGAGGTGGACTACATCGAAGTCGACGAACAGGAGGCCGCATGCATCGGACCCGAGTGAGGGTCGTCGAGGACGCGCTCGACGCCAACAACACCATCGCCCGCGCCAACCGCGACGACTTCGACCGCCACGACGTGCGCGTGGTCAACCTGATGAGCGCTCCCGGCGCCGGCAAGACGACGCTGCTCGAGCGCGCTCTCGGCGAGCCGCTGCCCGGCGTGCGCGCCGGCGTGCTCGAGGGCGACGTCCAGGGCTCCTTCGACGCCGACCGCCTGGCCGCGCTCCACGTGCCGGTGACCCAGCTCAACACGGACTCCGGGTTTGGCGGGGAGTGCCACCTCGACGCCAACATGATCCGGTCGGCGCTGCCCGCGCTGCCGCTCGCCGAGATCGACCTGCTCGTCATCGAGAACGTCGGCAACCTCGTCTGCCCGGCCGAGTTCCGGGTCGGCGAGGATGTCCGGGCGATGGTCTGCTCGGTCACCGAGGGCGAGGACAAGCCGATGAAGTACCCGCTCATGTTCCGCACCTGCGAGCTCGTCGTGATCAATAAGATCGATCTGCTCGAGCACCTCGACTTCGACCTCGACAAGTTCCTCTACCACCTCGATCAGGTTCATCCGGGCGTCGAGCGGCTGCTCGTCAGCGCGCGCACCGGCGAGGGCATCGAGGCCTGGCGCGAGTGGCTCCTGTCGGTCGCCGAGCGGGAGACGGCGCTCGCGTGAGCGAGGTGCCGCTCGCCGGTGCCACCGAGCTGAGCGCCCTCGCCGACGAGCGTGTTCGCGCGGGCGAGCGGTTCTTCGCCGCCGAGGCCGAGCGGCTGGCCGCGCTCTGTCACGCGATGGCCGAGCGCTTCGCGCGCGGCGGGAGGCTGGTCGGGCTCGGGCACTCGCCGGCGGCGCGCTCGGACGCGCGTCACGTCGCCGTCGAGTTCGTCCATCCGGTGATCGTCGGCAAGCGCGCGCTGCCGGCCGTCGCGCTCTCCGGCGAGGGCGGTGACCTCGAGCGTCAGCTTTCGCCGCTCGTCCGGGCGC
Source organism: uncultured Solirubrobacterales bacterium (assembly GCA_963755955.1). Taxonomy (GTDB): domain Bacteria; phylum Actinomycetota; class Thermoleophilia; order Solirubrobacterales; family Solirubrobacteraceae; genus Palsa-465. The sequence goes on along the minus strand of CAVWLZ010000021.1, from coordinate 78,897 downwards.
AGGACATCGTCATCGCCTTCGGCGCCGAGGCGGACACCGCGCGGGCGCTCAGCTGCGCCCGCGAGCGAGGCTGTCTGACGATCGCCTTCGGGCTCGACGCAGCCGAGTGGGGCTTCATCCCACCGACCGAGGACCCGATGGTCGCTCAGGAGCTCGTCGAGACGCTCTATCACCTCCTATGGGAGCTCGTCCACGTGTTCTTCGAGCACCGCGGCCTCCTCTCGGGCCGCGATGAGCGCAGCACGCACGACGCGGGTGCCTCGAGCTTCCTCTACCCGTTCCTCGCCGAGCGCGAGGACAACCTCGACGCGGTGCTCGCCGACGTGCGCGGCTCGGTGCTCATGAAGGCGCAGGAGATCGGTGCGCTCCGCCGGGCCACGCTGAGCGAGAACCACGCCGTGCTCTGCGCCGCGGCCGACGTGCTGCGCGGCTGCTTCGAGCGCTCCGGGACGCTGCTCGCCCTCGGTAACGGCGGCTCGGCCACCGACGCGATGGACGTCGTTGCCGACTTCCGCACGTCGCTGCGGGGCGGCTCGGCCCACCGCGCGCTCGACCTCACCGAGGATCCGGGCATCCTCACCGCGATCGCCAACGACGTCGGCGTCGAGGCGATCTTCGCCCGGCAGATCATCGCCTATGGCCAGCCCGGCGATGTCGTGCTCGCGCTCTCGACTTCGGGCGGCTCGGCCAACGTCATCGCGGCGTTGCAGCAGGCGCGCCGCCAGGAGCTGGCCACGATCGCCTTCGTCGGCTACGACGGGGGCCGGATCGCCGCCGAGGGTCTCGCCGATCACGTCGTCGTCACCCGGTCGCAGCACATCCCGCGGATCCAGGAGGCGCAGGCGAGCGCTTACCACGCGCTGCGGGACCTCGTCGGGTGAGCGCGGGCGGGGCGACGATGCGGCGCGTGCGCGTGCGGGTCGAAGGCACCGTTCAAGGGGTCGGCTTCCGTCCCTTCGTCTACCGGCTCGCGCACGAGCTCGACCTCAGCGGCCATGTCCGCAACGACGCCCGCGGGGTCGCCATCGACGCGCAGGGCACCGCCGCGGCGATCGACGCGCTGCTCGCCCGGATCCCCGCCGACGCGCCGCCGCTCGCCGTCGTCGAGCGACTTTCGGTCAGCGATGCCCCGCTGGGCGTGAGCACGCCGTTCGTCATCGCCGGCAGCGCCGCGGGCATGACCGCCGACGCGCCGGTCACGCCCGACAGCGCGACCTGCCCCGACTGCCTGCGGGAGCTGTTCGATCCCACCGATCGCCGCTTCCGCTATCCGTTCATCAACTGCACGAACTGCGGGCCGCGGTTCACGATCGTGCGCGGCGTCCCGTACGACCGGCCGCTGACGACGATGGCCGGCTTCGTCATGTGCGGGCGCTGCCGGGCCGAGTACGAGGATCCCGGCGACAGGCGGTTTCACGCGCAGCCCAACGCGTGCCCTGACTGCGGGCCCGCGCTGACGCTGATGGCTGCGGGTGCACAGGGCGTCGCGCGTCGCGACGACGCCCTGTCCGGAGCCGTCGCTGCGCTGCGCGACGGGCGCATCCTCGCCGTCAAGGGCATCGGCGGCTATCACCTCGCCTGCCGCGCCGACGACGAGCCGGCGGTCGCCCGGCTGCGGGCGAGCAAGCACCGCGAGGACAAGCCGTTCGCGCTGATGGCCGGCGATCCCGAGAGCGCGTCGGCGCTCGTCGAGCTCGACGCGGAGGGTTCCGCGCTGTTGCGGTCCGTAGCCCGGCCGATCGTGCTCGCGCTTCGGCGCCCCGCCGCGCCCGTCGCCGCCGCGGTCGCTCCGGGGGCTCCCGAGCTCGGCGTGATGCTCCCGTACTCGCCGCTGCACCACCTCCTGCTCGCCGGTGTCGGGACGACCCTGGTGATGACGAGCGGGAACGTGTCCGACGAGCCGATCGCGTTCGACGACGGCGACGCCGCGGCGCGGCTGGCGCCGATGTGCGACCTCGTGCTCACCCATGACCGGCCGATCGAGACGCGCACCGACGACTCGGTGGCTCGGGTGGTCAGCGCCGGGGGCGCTCGGCGCCCCGTGCTGCTGCGCCGCTCGCGCGGGTACGTCCCGGCGAGCATGCCGCTGAGCGCGACGCCCGACGGCGGCCCGGTGCCGCCGCTGCTCGCCTGCGGCGCCGAGCTCAAGAACACGTTCTGCCTGGCCCGAGGAACACGGGCCTGGGTCTCGCATCACATCGGCGACCTCGAGAACGTCGAGACGCTCGGCTCGTTTCTCGAGGGCATCGACCACCTCCAGCGGCTGTTCGCCGTCGTGCCCGAGACGGTCGCGCACGACCTTCACCCGGACTACCTCTCCACCCGCTACGCCCTTGAGCGCGAGGGCGTTGAGCTCGTCGGCGTCCAGCATCATCACGCGCACCTCGCGGCCTGCCTCGCCGAGCACGCCGCCTGGGGCCCCGCGGTCGGCGCGATCTTCGACGGCACCGGCTACGGCCTCGACGCGACGGTGTGGGGTGGGGAGATCCTCTGCGGTGACCGGGCCACGTTCGAGCGGGTCGGCGCGCTGCGCGCGGTCCCGCTGCCCGGCGGGGAGCAGGCGATCCGGCAGCCCTGGCGGATGGCCTGCGCCTGGCTCGGCGCGGCGCGCGCGACGGCGGGGGACGTGCCGGGCGTCCTCGCGGACCGGGTCGATGCCGAGCGCTGGGGTCAGGTCGCGCGGATGGCGGCGACCGGGCTTGCCTCGCCGCCGACGTCGAGCATGGGGCGGCTGTTCGATGCCGTCGCGGCGCTCTGCGGGGTGCGAGCGGAGATCCACTACGAGGGCCAGGCGGCGATCGAGCTCGAGGCGCTCTGCGAGCCGTCCGAACGCGGTTGCTACGCGCTTCCGATCACGCCGTCGCCACAGGGACTCGAGCTCGATGCGCGGGACACGATCCTCGCCGTGGCCGATGAGATGGCGGCGGGAGTGGCCGCGGGCGTCGTCGCCGCCCGCTTCCACAACACAGTGGCGGCAGCCGCCGCCGAGGTGTGTCTACGCGTCGCCGCCGAGCGCGGGCTCGACGTCGCCGTGCTGAGCGGCGGTGTGTTCGCCAACCGGAGGTTGCTCGAGGACGCCGGTTCGCGGCTCACCGCCGCCGGGCTGCGTGTGCTCATCCCCGAGCGACTGCCCGCAGGTGACGGCGGGATCTCGTTTGGGCAGGCGGCGGTGGCGGCGGCTTTGAGCGGGGGCGGGGGCGGGGGCTCCGGCGGGGGCTCCGGCGGGGGCGCGACCGCCTAGGAGTTGCGGATCCCGAACGCCCGTGCGAGCAATCACATGTCCCGGGCGGCGGCGTCGAGACGTTCGCCGAGGCGGCTGTGACGCCGTCCCGTGTCCGGGGTTCGGGCTGCACGGGCGAGAACGCCGCGTGTGCCGATGATGACCGTGGCGAGGCGCGCACGGGTGATCGCGGTGTAGAGCATCTCGCGGCGCAGGAAGAACGCCCCGGCCGCGGGGTGCGCGACGATGACGGCGACGGGCAGTTCGATGCCCTGGCCGCGGTGCACCGAGCATGCATAGGCCAGCCGCAGCCTGTCGACCTCCTCGGGTGGGAGGCGAAACACCGCCTCGTCGCCACTGAGCAGCAGCGCCGCGTCGTCGTCCCCGTCCTCACCGCCGATCTCGTCGAGGAGCCGCAGCACCGTCCCGTTCATCAGTCCGAGCTCGTGAAGGTTGCGGCCGGTCATCATCAGCTTGTCCCCGACGCGCAGCCTTCCGCCGCGGACGGGCTCGCCGTCCGGGTTCAGAGCCTCGCGCAGCGCGGCGTTGATCGCATCGATGCCGAGCTCGCCCCGGTACACCGGTGCGAACACCTGGATGTCGGAGACCGGATCGACCTCGTAATGGGTCGGCAGCCGACGACTGACCAACGAGACGATCTCGGCGAGCGCCGCGGCGGGATCGGGGCGCTCGATCAGGAACAGGTCATGGCGCATCTCCGGCCCGCGGCTGAAGCTCGGCGGCTCGCCGCGCCGGATAGCGTGGGCACCCTGGACGATCATGCTCCCGGCGGCCTGGCGGAAGATCTGGGTCAGCCGCGTGGCCGGCACCACGGCGCAGGCGACGAGCTCGGCGAACGGCTTTCCGGCGCCGACCGGCGCGAGTTGATCGGCGTCGCCGACGAGCACGACGTTCGTGCGCGGCCCCACCGCCCGTAGCAGGGTCAGCATGAGTTCGAGATTGGCCATCGACGATTCGTCGACGATCAGCAGATCGCAGGACAGCGGGTCGTCCTCGTCGTGGGTCGGCCCCTCGCCGGGGATCCAGCCGAGCGCCGAGTGGACCGTCCGCGCGGTGACGCCGCTCGCCTCGGTCATGCGGATCGCCGCGCGTCCGGTCGGCGCCACGAGCATCACCCGCGCGCCCTGGCCGAGCGTGAGCGCCGCGATCGTGCGGATCGAGGCCGTCTTGCCGGTCCCCGGGCCCCCGGTGATCACCGAGATGCGGTGGCGGAACGCGCCGAGCACGGCCGCTCGCTGCTCGTCCGTGAGCTCCGGTGCCTCGGCCGCGATCGTGTCCAGCTCGGGCTCGCGCAGCCGCCCCGCCGGAGGGCCGTCGACCATGTCGGCGATCCGCTCCGCGAGCTCGGCCTCGAGCCGTGCCGTGACGGCCCGATAGATCCAATCCTCCTCGCGCACGAGCTCGCCGCGGTCGACGAGTCGGTCGAGCAGTCCCGGCGGCACGGCTGCTCCCGTGAGCTCGGCGACACCGGCCGTGAGCACTTCCGCAGGGAGGCAGGTGTTGCCGCTGCGCTCGGCTTCGCTGAGCAGGTGCACGGCCGCCGCTCGCGCGCGCTGCTCGGGGTCCACTGTCGCTCCCGCCGTCCGCGCGATCCGGTCGGCGATCGCAAAGCCGACTCCGAACATGTTCGTCAGCTCGTACGGCCGCTCGGCGAGGACGCGGTGAGCGGTGGGTCCGAACTCGTCGTGGATGCGCTTGACAAGGTAGCCGAGGCCGTGCGGCGCGAGCAGCAGATGGAGCTGGCGGGTTACCCGGAGCTCGTGCCACGACGCGCTCGCCTCGCCCGCGCGCCCGCGGCTGAGGCCGGCGGCGGCGAACGCGGCTTCGGGGTCGCGGTCGATCGCGTCGATCGCCCCGGCGGCGCCGTAGCGCTCGATCAGGGCTGACGCCCGCCTGGCGCCAACGTGGCGGACGCGACGGAGGTAGACGGTCACCGCCGTCTCGTCGACCGGCGTGAGTGGATGTGCCTCGGACACCTTGACCTGGAGCCCGTAGCGGCGATCGTCGACCCACGTGCCGATCACCCGGGCGCGCTCGCTTGCCTCGAGATGGATGAGCGGGCCGACGAGGACGATCGCCTCGCCGTCGGCGTCGATCGCGTCGATGACGGCCCAGCCGGTCTGTTCGCTGGCGAAGCGGGTCCGGCGGACGACCACCTCGGAGTCGAAGTCGCTCATCGCAGGGACGGTATCCCGCGCCCCCATCCCGCGCGCGGGAGTGTCACAGTATTGGCACACCTGCCACGACGAGTGAGGAGAGATCGATGTCGATCGGCCCCCAATCCCTGATCAGCGGCGTGGACTTTGTCGCGCTCCCCACCCACGACCTCGAGCGGGCGGTCGCGTTCTACGGCGACACGCTCGGCCTGCACCGCTCGGTGTACCACCCCGAGCGCAACTTCGCCGAGTTCGAAACCGGCAACCTCACGCTCAACATCATGGACTCCGAGAAGATGGGGCTCGAGCACGTCACCTATCGAAATGCCCTCGCGCTGCACGTCGACGACGTGCCCGCCGCCCGGTCGGAGCTCGAGGCGAAGGGCGTCGCGTTCACGATGGACACTTTCGACACCGGGGTCTGCCATATGGCCTTCTTCACCGACCCCGACGGCAACGCGCTCATGCTCCATCACCGCTACGCCCCGAGGACCGTCGATCCGTGAGCGACGGGCCGCCATCGAGGTCGCACCGGGTCGGGCTGGCCGTCGTCCGCTATGGCATCGGCGCGGTCATGGTGATCGGCGGCATTGTCATGCTCGTCGTCTCGCCGGCCGGGCTCGGTGTCGACGGCTTCGCGATGGCCGTCGGCGGCGGCCTCTCCGTGCTCCTGATCAACTTCCTGTTTCGTCTCGGCGTGAGCGGCGACCGCGAGCGAGAGCGCGAGGAATGGGCACGCAACTACTTCGACGCCCACGGCGAGTGGCCTGAGGACGAGCCGAAGCCGGCGCGGAGATGGACGTTCGCGCCCGGCACGGTCACCTACGAGCAGGAGCAGGAGGGCAAGCAGCCCCGCGGCGGCAGGTGACGCGCCGTGGAGCGTCCGTCAGCGCTCCTCGGCCCGGCGGACCGCCGCGCCGAGCCCGTCGCTGCTGATCAGAGGCCCGAAGCGGTTGACGAGCGGCTGGACGCTTCGGACGCCGAGCCAGCCTCGTCGACCGAACGCCTCGACGCGGACCTCGGAGGCGAGCACGCTGCCCGCGTCCTGATCGGGCCCGACCCAGTGGGCGAACACGACGCGCGCCGTCCCCCGCGTCGACCAGGTGCGGAACTCCTCCGGGCTGCCGAGCTGCGGGTAATCACGGCGAAGGGTCCAGATCCGCCCGACGAGGCCGGAGACGAGCGCGTCGGGCGCTTCGTCGAGGACGATGAACGGCGGCGCGCGGAACAGGTCGAGAAACGACAGCTGCGGGTCGGTTCCGGGAATCCGCCAGCGGACGAGGCGACCGAGCAGGCCCGTCTCGGCGAGGCGCACCTCGCGGGCGGCCTCCCAGGTCCGCCCAGGGGTGGCCGCGCTCGGCCGTCGGTGGGCGACGCGCAGGCCGGGATCGGGAAGCCACCGATCGAGGTCGGGGCGGACTCGGGGATCATTGATGGTCATGGTGCTCCACGCGCTTGCCCCCGTGCTACCCGCCGCGGCCCATCGACTCGGGCTTGCCTGCACGCTGCCGGGGGTCGACGGCGTGGCCCTCACCTTCGACGACGGACCCCACCCTGAAGGAACCCCCGCGGTCCTCGACGTCCTCGACCGCGCCGGCGCGCGGGCGAGCTTCTTCCTCGTCGGCGAGCAGGTGCAGCGGCGCCCCGAGCTCGCGGCCGAGATCCTCGCGCGGGGTCACGAGGTCGCTTTGCACGGCTATCGCCATCGGCTCCAGACACGGCTGAGCCCGGCGGCCGTGCAGGACGATCTCCGCCGGGGCACGGAGACGATCGCCGCCGCCACGGGGCGCCCGCCGCGCTATCACCGCCCGCCCTACGGGATCTACAGCCCGGCTGGGCTCGCGGCGGCGCGCGCCGCGGGACTGAAACCCCTGCTCTGGTCCGCCTGGGGCAAGGATTGGCGCAAATTCACCACGCCGGAGCGGATCGCGGCCCGCGCGACCACTGGGGCTGCGCCGGGCGGGGTAATCCTCCTGCATGACGCGGATTTCTACAGCTCCAAGCATTCCCACGAGCGCACCGTACGCGCGCTGGGACCAATCCTCGCAGAGCTTGACAGGCGAGAACTCGCTACCGTCTTACCCGTCTGACAGGCTTGTCGGGGAAACCCCAGGCCTGAGAGGACCTGGCAACTTGCGTGCGGGGGGCGGTATTTGCTGGCCGGCGCCTACCGTGAGTTGACCGCACGCCTTCGGCTGCCCTCCCGAGATCGATGACCACCGCCTCCGCCACCTCGAGCTTCGACAAGTTCGCGATTGGTTTTGACCAACGCGATCGCGCGCGCCTGCACGCCCTGGTCGACGAGGTGCTCGACTCCAACCGCTGGTCGGAGGCCGACATGAATGCGCGCTTCGAGGCGGCCTGGGAGGGATGGAACGACGTTCCCGCCGTCGCCCTGTCGAGCTGGGCCGGCGGCGCGATGGCCGCACTGCACTTCGCCGGGGTCACCGGGGAGACGGTCCTGTGCCCGTCGAACACCTTCATGGCCACGCCGCTGGCCGCGATCCGCGCCGGCGCAGACGTGCAGTTCGTCGACTGCAACCGCGAGGACCTGTGCATGTCGTTTGCCGCCTTCGAAGCCAAGGCAGAGCAACACAAGCCCAAGGCCGCGTTCCTCGTGCACATCGGCGGCCACATCGCGTTCGACAGCGAGCGGATCGCCGAGTACTGCGCCGCCCACGACATCTTCCTCATCGAGGACTGCGCTCACGCCCACGGCGCGAGCTGGAACGGGCGCAAGCCCGGCAGCTACGGCGACGCCGGCGTGTACTCGCTGTATGCGACCAAGACGATTTCCACCGGCGAGGGCGGCGTGCTCGTCTCCCGCCGGCCCGAGGTCGTCGAGCACGCCCGCGCGTTCCGCAACTACGGCAAGCCGACCTACGACGTGCACGGGCTCAACTACCGCATGAGCGAGTTCACCGCGGCGCTCGGCCTCGTGCAGATCGAGCGCCTGCCGGTGATCGTCGACTGGAAGAACGAGGTCGCCCGCACCCAGCTCGACCCGCGCTATGCGAGCCGCCTCGAGCTTCCGGACGGCATGGTCAGCGGCTTCTACAAGTACATCGTGTTCGACTGGCTCGAGCGTTCGACCGGCCGGGTCTACGACGAGCCCTGCCACCGCATCCTCGGCCACGACGTCGAACTGCCGAATTCCGACTGGGTGGCGCGCAACCATTCCTGTGTGCCGCTCTACTACCGGCCGGAGACGGGCGAGCAGTCATGAGAGTCCTGGTCACGGGCGGATCGGGCTTCATCGGCTCCCACGTCGTCGACAAGCTCAAGGCTCGTGGATACGAGCCGGTCATCTACGACCTGCGGCCCTCGCCCTGGCATCCACCCGGCACGGTCGACACCGTGCTCGGCTCGATCACCGATCGCGAGGCGCTCGAGCGCGCGCTCCACAGCTGCGACGCGGTCGCCCACCTCGCCGCGGTCGCCGACGTCAACGACGTCCACGCCGAGCCCGAGGACGCCGAGCGGGTCAACGCGCGCGGCACCGTTGCGGTGCTCGAGGCGGCACGGCGGGCCGGAGTGAAGCGGCTTGTCTACGCGAGCACCATCTGGGTCTACTCGGACTGCGTCGATGAGAACGTCGACGAGGACACCCTGCTGCCGGCGCCGAGCCACCTGTACACGAGCACCAAGCTCGCGGGCGAGCTGTACTGCAAGGCCTACCAGGAGCTGTACGGGATCGACTACACGATCCTGCGCTTCGGCATCCCCTACGGGCCTCGCGCCCGCGAGGCGGCGGTCATCCCCGCCTTCGTCAACAAGGCGTTCAAGGGCGAGCCGCTGACGCTCGCCGGCGATGGCAGCCAGTCGCGGCGCTTCGTCTACGTCGAGGATCTCGCCGACGGCGTCGCGCTCGGGCTCGAGGACGTGGCGACCAACCGGGTCTACAACCTGGCCAGCAACGAGAACGTCACGATCAAGCAGATCGCCGAGACCGTCCAGGATCTGATCGGCGACGTCGAGATCGTCCACACCCCCGCCCGTCCCGGCGACTTCGGCGGCAAGGTCGTCTCGAGCGAGCGTGCGCTCACCGAGCTCGGCTGGAGCGCCGCCACGCCCTTCCACGAGGGAGTTCGGCGCTACGTCGCCTGGCGGCGTGCGCAGGCGGCCAAGACGGCCGACGCCGCAGCGGCCGCGGTGATCCCGGCCGGCGAGCCCGACGCCGAGGCCAAGCCGCGGCAGGTGCTCATCATCTCCGCCGACATCGGCGAGGGCCACGATCTCCCCGCGCGCGCGATCCTCCGCGAGTTCAAGGACGAGGACCCCGACACCCAGGTGTCGATCGTCAACGGTCTCCCCGCGATGGGTCCGGTGCTCACCAAGGTGCTGCGCGAGAACTCCGCCTTCATGTTCCGCTGGGTCCCGTGGTGGTTCAACTTCCAGTACGCGATGTTCATGTACTTTGCGCCGACACGTTGGCTGTCGCTGCGGATGCTCACCGGGTTCGGGCGGCGCGGGCTCATGCGCCTGATCCGCGCCCACAACCCCGACATCATCGTCTCCACCTATCCCGGCGTGACCGCGGTGCTCGGCGAGATGCGGCGAAAAGGCCGGCTCGACGTTCCCTGCTACTCGTCGATCACCGATCTGGCCGGCCTGCACTTCTGGGCTCACCCTGGCATCGATCGCCACTTCATCACCCACCCGGAATCGGCCGAGGAGGTCGAGCACATCGCCGGCAAGGGCAGCGTGAAGTGGGCCAAGCCGCCGACCTCACCGGCCTTCCTCGCGGTGCGCACCCGGGCTGACGCCCGGCGCGCGCTCGGGCTGCCCGCCGAGGGCGAGGTGATCGCTGTCTCCGGCGGCGGCTGGGGCGTCGGCGATCTGCTCGGCGCCACGATGGCCGCTCTCGAGATCCCCGACGCCACCGTGCTCTGCCTCTGCGGCCGCAACGACAAGCTTCGCGCCCGGGTGGCCAAGCGCTGCGGCGAGGAGCCGCGCCTGCGCCTGATGGGCTTCACCGACCGGATGGGCGACGTGCTCGCCGCCAGCGATGCCCTCGTCCATTCGAGTGGCGGACTGACGATCCTCGAGGCGATCATCCGCGGCTGCCCGGTCATCTCCTACGGCTTCAGCTACGGCCACGTCCGCGCGACGGAGAAGGCGCTGAAGAAGTTCGGCCTCGCCCAGGTCGCCGATCACCGTTCCGACATCCTTCCCGCACTCGAGCGCGCGCTCGAGGGCCGGCCCGAGCCGGATACGTCGTTCGCGCGCCAGCCCTCGACGGCTTCCCTGGTCCTCTCCGACGAGCGCCGGATCAAGCCGCTTCCGGTCTGGCGGATGCGCACAGCCCGCGCGGCCGCGGGAAGCGCGGTGCTCGTCGCCGTGCTCGCCTGGGCGCTCACGACCGGAACGTCGTACTCGCTCGTCTCGCACTTCGTCCACATGCGGCCCCTGACCACCGTTCAGACGAGCCGGCCGGAGGTCGGTGTGCTCGTCGACGCGCCGAGCCAGGATCTGCCGGTCCTTGCCGACGCCCTCGCCGCGAGCGGCATCCACGCCTCGTTCGCGGTCACGCACATCCCCTCGGCCTATGAGCTCAGCATGCTCGGCCACGGCTATCAGGCACTGCCGCGCCTACCCACCGGCGGTCTCGTCCGCTGGCTCGATACCCGTGAGCAGCTGCACAGCATGCTCCACGCAATGGGCTTTCACCATCACTTCCTCTACGCCTCGAGCGGTCCGAGCGTCGGCCAGTGGTGGCTCGCGCACGGCGCCGGCGGACGCCTCGTCGCCGGCCAGGTCCGTCTCGACGACACCGGCGACAAGCCCGGTCGGCTCCATGCCGGCGAGGTCGTCGAGCTGACCGTCTCGAGCAGCAGCGAGATCACAAGTCTGCTCGCCAAGCTGCGCGCGACGCTCGCCACCGACCACCTCTCGGCCGTCCCGGTCGGCCGGCTGATGCGCGACGCCGGCAACTCGGTCTGATCCCGGCCCGCGCATCGCTACCAGTGCACGCCGCGCGTCGCTACCAGTGCACGCCGCGCTCCGCTACCAGTGCACGCCGCGCGTCGCCCGCGCGAACGCCCGCTGCTCGGCACTCGGCGCATCCGGCGCCGGCACCTGCTTGGGCGCGCCGTCGCTGTTCCCGCCCTCGGGGAACAGCTTGTAGGCGCGGTTGACGACGAGATCCTGGGCGCCGGGTGCGATCGCGTAGCTGAGCTGGCCGAGATTCCCGAGCGCCGTGGCCACCCGCTTGGGGCGCTTGCGGATCGCCTCGCAGATCATCCCCGACGCCTCCTCGGGGCTGAGCGTGGGGAAGTGGTCGTAGATCTTGGTCGGGGAGATCATCGGCGTGCGGACGAGCGGCATGTAGACCGTCGTGATGTGGACGCCATCGTCGATGATCTCGGCGGCGATCGAGCGTGAGAAGGCGTCGAGTGCCGCCTTTGATGCGAGGTAGGCAGAGAAGCGCGGCGTGTTCGTCTGCAGGCCGATCGTCGAGACGTTGATGATGTGGCCGGTGCCTTGCTCGCGCATCTCCGGCAGCAGGCCGAGGATCAGCTTCACGGGTGCGAAGTAGTTGAGCTGCATCGTCCGCTGATAGTCGTGGAAGCGCTCATAAGCGCGGTTCACCGAGCGGCGGATCGACTTGCCGGCGTTGTTGACGAGGATGTCGACGCCGCCGTGCTGCTCGATCACCTCCGCGGCGAGGCGGTCGATGTCCTCGAGATCGCTGAGGTCGCACGGGTGCACGTGGGCGACCCCGCCTTGATCCTCGACCTCGGCAGCGACGTTCTCGAGCTTCTCGAGCGTGCGGGCGACGAGCAGAACCTCGCCGCGGGCGCGGCCGATGGCCAGCGCCGTCGCCTCGCCGATGCCCGACGATGCGCCGGTGATCATCACGATGCGGCCCTCGACCGCGTCCTCGAGCGAGCGCGCGAGGATCCCGCCGGCGCCGGGGATGCGCTGGCCGAACGCGCGCAGCGTCTGCGCACCCCTGATCGCGATGTCGCCCATGTTGGGTGGCGCCATCTCGGCACCGTACCACTGCACCCTGAGCCGGGTGGAGCTTGACCGCGGGCGGGCGCGTTGCGCTCCGTCGGGGTGTTGTATCCATCCGGGCACGATGCGAACATACGTTCCCCTTATGGCTCTGATCGTCTGCGTCCTGCTTCCCCGCTTTCAGCTCACCATCGCCGCCGGCGATCGGTCCGAGCTTCTTCAGGCGCCGACTGCTCTCGGCCCTGAGCCGGGAGGCGCCCAGCAGGTCGGGGAGGTGTCGCTCGCCGCAGAGGCGTACGGCGTGCATCCCGGCATGCGGCTCGGTGAGGCGCTCGCCCGCTGCCCCCGGCTGACGCTCGTCCCGCCTGACCCGGCCGGCGTGGCCGACTTCTGGGAGCGGCTGCTCGTTCGTCTCGAGTCGATCGGCGCCGCCGTCGAACCTGAGCGGCCGGGGCTCGTGTGCTTCGACGCCGCGGGACTGCTCCGGCTTCACGGCGGGATCGAGGGCGTCCTCCGCGTCGGCCGCCGGTCGCTCCGGGTCCCCGCCCGGTTCGGCGTGGCGCCCTCGCGCTTCGCCGCCGTCGCCGCTGCCACCCGGGCACGTGTGCGCCGGCCGGAGATCGTGCCGGGCAGCGTAGGGAGGAGCGAGGCTCGGGGCTCGGTAGGAAGGAGCGAGGCTCAAGGCCCGCGGTCACGCGCACGGGAGTACCTCGCGCCGCTGCCCGTCGCCCTTCTGCGAGCGCGGCCGATGCTCGCCGATCTGCCGGACGCCCTCGAGCGTCTCGGCGTGAAGTCGCTCGGCGAGCTCGCGGCGATGCCGCCCGCCGCCCTCGCCGACCGCTTCGGCAAGGCGGGTCTCCTCGCCCACGAGCTGGCCAGCGGGGGAGATGGGGCGCTGCGCCCGCGGCCGGCGGCCGAGTACCTCCGGGAGTCGCTCGACCTCCCCGAGGCCGCGTCGGGCATGCAGCTCGAACGTGCCCTGTGGCTGTTGATCGATCGCCTCCTCGCCCGGCGCGAGCGGGACGGCCGGACATTCCGGGCCGTCGTGCTCTCGGCCGTGCTCGTCGATCAGGGTGGGACATGGCGTGAGCAGGTCGTCTTCCGCGAGGCGTTGTCGGATCCGGCGCGCATGCGGCTCGCGCTCGGGCCGCGGCTCGCCCTGATGCCCGCCCCCGCCGAGCAACTGCGGCTGGCCGTCGAGCGCTACGGGCCGCCCGCGAGCGACCAGCGGCCGCTGCTCGAGGATCCCGCCGCTCTCCGCGGAGCCCGGCTGCGCGAGGCGATCCGCCAGGCACGGGTGGCCGCCGGTCCCGACGCCGCGATGCGGGTGCTCGAGGTCGATCCCGGTTCACGCTTTCCGGAGCGGCGCGCCGTCCTCGCGCCGTTCGAGGGCTGATGGCCGGCCCGCGGCGACTGGCGGTTCCCCGGCGGGTCGCCGTGCGCTCCGGAGAGGGAGGCGTGCCGGTCAACGTCGACGGGCGCGACATCGAGTCCGTGCGTGAGTCATGGCTGATCGAGGATCGCTGGTGGACCGAGCGGCCGCTGCGCCGCCGCTACTGGGAGGTGGTGACCACCAGCGGTCGCGACGAGGTCGTTTTCCACGATCTCGAGAGTGGGAGGTGGTGGCGCCAGCGTTGATCGAGAACGACATCTCAGAGGCGCCGGATCCCCGCTCGGTCGTGCGGGAATCCCGAGTCTCGCCCCTGGACCAGGGCCTACACTCGTGCCATGACCATGGATCGCATCGACCACCCCCCCGGCCCTCACCCCTCGGCTCCCGGGGGAGGCCTCGATCCCGGTCTCACCGCCGTTGGCACCTGGAGCGGCGGACGTTTCATGCGCTTCGGCCAACCGCTCGACGACGAGCGCTACCTCGCGCTGATCGCACCCGACGAGCAGATCCACACGGTCATCACCGCCGACGTGTACGGCACCGGTGACGCCGACAGCATGCTCGGCCGGGCGATCGCCGGTCACGACCGCGGGACGATGTCCGTGGTCGGCACCGTCGGGCACGACTTCTACACCGGTCAGCGTGACGGCGCCAAGGGCTTCCCGCGGTTCACCGACCCCGGTCTGCGCGGACCCGAGGACTACGGTCCCTACCTCGTCGAGGCGACCGAGCTCAGCCTCGGGCGCGTCGGCGTCGACCGCTTCGACCTGCTCATGCTCCACAACCCCGACCGCATCGGCTACACGAGCGAGGTGGTATGGAACGGGATGGCCGCGCTGCGCGATCGCGGGCTTGCCCGCATGATCGGCGTGGCCCCGGGGCCCGCCAACGGCTTCACCCTCGATCTGATCGACTGCTTCGAGCGCTTCGGCGCGATGATCGACTGGGCGATGATCATCCTCAACCCACTCGAGCCGTGGCCCGGGGAGCTGTGCCTCGACGCGGCCGCACAGGCCGACGTCAAGGTCATCACGCGCGTCGTCGACTACGGGGGCCTGTTCTTCGACGATGTCATCCCCGGCCAGGAGATGCACGAGCACGATCACCGCGCCTTCCGCCCGGCGGGCTGGATCGAGGCGGGCCGGGCGCGGATGGATTCGATGCGCACGATCGCCGAGCGCACGGGACTGACCATGCTGCAGCTCGCCTGCCAGTGGAACCTCGCCCACCCCGCCGTCGAGTGCGTCGTTCCGACCCTCGTTCAGGAGGCCGGCCTGAACGCCCGGCCGGTTGAGGACAAGCGGGCGGAGCTCGCGGCGCTGCCCGCCGAGAACCGCCTCACGCCCGACGACGTCGCGGCGATCCGCCGCCTCGGCGACAACGTCGGCTGCATGGCGCTGAAGGGCGGCAATCCCGCCCACGAGGGTGAGGAGCGGGCCGACGGGTGGGGGCTGAACCCCCGGCTCAACGACGTCGCCCGCCGCTGGCGGATCGAGCCCGACCGAGACCTCGTTCAGGTTTAGCGTCCCGTGAGCTTCCGCCTCACCGGAGCCTGCGCCTGCGGTGCGGTGCGCTATGAGCTGACCGCCCCGCTCGTCTCGGCCGGTTACTGCCATTGCACGCGCTGCCAGCGCCGCACGGGGACGGGGTCCTCCGCCAACGGTCGCTCCGAGCCGGGCTCCTTCCGCCTGCTCGAGGGCGAGGACCGCCTCCGCTGCTGGGCGCCCGAGGGTGGATTCGAGAAATGGTTCTGCGGAGACTGCGGCTCGGCCATCTTCAGCCGTGACCCCGATGACCACGACAAGCTCGGAATCCGGCTCGGGACAATCGACGGCGACCCCGGCATCACCCCAGGCCACCACCAGTTCGTCGCCTACGCCGCGCCCTGGGAGCCGATCCCCGACGACGGCCTCCCGCGCTTCCCGGAGTCCTCGCGCGGGCGCCTCAGCTGACCCGTCCGGGCTTCGCCGCGCGCGGGCGCCTCAGCTGAGCTCCTGCTGCTCCTCCCGGAGCCACTCGCAGCCGACCGAGAGGTCCTCGACCCCCATCGCGGCCGCGACGTTGAGCCACATGCCATAGCGGAAGAAGTCGTCGAGCGTCTCGGTGTCGGCGCCGGAGAGCTGCTCGACGTGGGACACGAGCCGCGCGTAGCAGGCCCGGACCCGCTCGCGGATGAGCTCGTCGTCGCAGGCGGCGTAGGCGTGATGCTGGAGCATCAGGCAGTCGCGGTCTGACTCGAGCAGCTCGACGTAGGCCTTGCCCATCGCCGTCATCACGTCCGTGTCCGGGAGCGCGATCGCGGGGTCGAACTCCTCGGCCGCCGCCGTGAACGCGTCGCCGACCCGCTCGAACCCGCGCTCGACTGCGGCGATGAACAGCTCGCGCTTGTTGGCGAAGAGACTGAACACGTACGGCTGGGCGACCCCGACCCGCCGGGCGATCCGGTCGACCGGCGTGCCGTGGAGGCCACCGCGCGCAAACTCGTGCACGGCGGCCTCCACGAGCGCGGCCCGCCGCTCGGCGGCGGGCACACGCTGACGGGGTGTGGTCGTGGAGCTCGACGAAACGGCCATGATGCTCGCCGCCGATCCTACGCCATGCTCAGGCGAGTCCACCGGCGAGCTCCCCGGACGGAGGGGCGGTCTCACGAGCTGCCTGCTCGAGCGCCGCGGCGCGGGTGTTGAACGGCAGCACCGCTGCGGTCAGGGCGCCCGCCGCGAGCACGGCCACCCCGACCCACAGTGCCGGGGTCAGGCCGTGGACATAGGCCTGGGGCGACGTGTAGCCGCCGTGGCTCGTGAACACCGTGCCGAGCACCGCGATGCCGAGCACTCCACCGAGCTCGCGGATGGCGTTGGTCGCGCCCGATGCCTGACCCGCCTCGTCGGTCCGGACCGAGGAGAGGATCGCGTTCGCGGCCGGGGCGAACACGAGCGACATCCCGGCGCCGGCGAGCACGAACGGCGCGAGCATGCTCACGTAGCTCGTGTCGACGGAGGCGAGCGTCGCCAGCCAGCCGAGCGCGATCGCCTGGAGCGAGAGCCCGGCAACCATGAACAGCCGGCTCCCGAGCCGCTCGGAGAAGTAGCCGGCGAGCGGAGAGATGACCATCGTCGCCCCCGTCCAGGCCAGCAGCTTCACGCCGGCCTGCAGCGGGGTGTTGTGCAGCACGTTCTGGAGGAACTGGCTGAGGAAGAAGATCGACCCGAACATGCCGAAGTACATCGCCAGCGAGACGACGTTGGTGACGGTGAAGCCACGATTGGCGAAGAACCGCATCGGCAGCATCGGATCACTGCTGCGCAGCTCGTAAACGACGAACGCGATGACGAGCACGGCGCCGACGGCGAGCGAGGCGATGACCTCGGTCGAACCCCACCCGAGCGACTGCGAGCGGACGAGCCCGAAGACGATCCCGAACAGGCCCGTCGAGGCGAGGCCGAGCCCGCCGACATCGAGCCCGCGCTCAGGGCCGTGGCTTTCGGTCAGCCGGGCGGCGGCGAGCGGGAGGAGCACGGCGCCGATCGGGACGTTGATCCAGAAGATCCAGTGCCACGAGCTGAGCTGGATGACCGCGCCTCCGACGAGCGGTCCGAGGGCGACGGCGATCCCGCTGATGCCGGACCAGATGCCGAGCGCCACACCGCGCTGGGCGGGCGGGAACGCGTCGGCGAGCAGCGTCAGGGTCAGGGGCGTGGCGATCGCGGCGCCGACGCCCTGGGCGGCGCGGGCGGCGATCAGCATGCCGATGCTCGGCGCGAGTGCCGCGGCGGCCGAGGACACGGTGAACAGGCCGATGCCGGCCATGAACATCCGCTTGCGACCGAAGCGATCGCCAAGGGCGGCGCCGGTGAGCAGCAGCACGGCGTAGGCGAGCACGTACGCGTTGACCGTCCACTCGAGCGCCTGGATCGAGGCGCCGAGCTCGCGGTGGATGCTCGGCAGCGCAACGTTCACGACGAGGTTGTCGAGCACGACCATGAACAGGCCGATCGACACGATCGCGAGGGTCCAGCCCCGCCTCGTCTGTCCCTTCTCTCCTGCCATCAGGTCCTCCTAGGTGATTAGTGACTGCTAACTAGTATGACATTAGCAGTCACTAATCAGATGTCAAGGGGGTGGAGTGATCGCCTTCGCGTCCGGTCGTGATGCGAACATGTGTTCGTGCGGTACGCCGAGCTCCACTGCCACTCCGCGTTCTCGTTTCTCGACGGAGCGTCGCTGCCCGATGAGCTCGTCGCCGCCGCAATCGAGCTCGGCCACGGGGCGATGGCCCTCACCGACCACAACACGGTGTCGGGATCGATGGAGTTCGCCGTCTCCGCCCGGGCACTCGGCCTACGTCCGATCCACGGGGCGGAGATCGACCTCGATGACGGGCGCCACCTCACCCTGCTCGTCGAGGACGCCCGCGGCTGGTCGAACCTCTGTCGGCTGCTGACTCGCGCCCATGCCGACACGCGGGAACGGCCCGGACCGCCCTCGCAGGCCCTTGTGTCACTCGCCGATGTGCTCGAGCTCTCTACGGGCCTCGTATGCCTGAGCGGCTGCGCCGGGCGGGGCGTGCACGACGAGTTCACGCTGCGCCGTCTGCGCGACGGGTTCGGGCCCGAGGGGCTGCGGATCGAGCTACAGCGGCCGTTCCTGCGCGACGATCGCGCACGCAACCGGCGCCTCGCGGGCCTTGCGCGGCGCCTCGGCGTGGCGACGGTCGCGACCGGCAACGTCCACGCGCACGCACGATCGCGCGCTCCTCTCCAGGACGCGCTCGTCGCCGTGCGGCTGCATCTCACGCTCGACGCCTCCGAGCCGCAGCGGCGGGGGAACTTCAGCCACGTGCTCGCCACTCCGGAGACGATGGCCGCACGATTTCCCGAGCACCCCGAGGCGGTCGCCGAGACCGAGCGGCTCGCCGATCGGCTGCGTTTCGATCTCGGCAGTGATCTCGGCTATCGCTATCCGGGCGCCGACGACGCCGCCGCGATGCGCACGCTCGGCGAGCTGTGCGATCAGCGGCTACAGGCTCGCTACGCAGGGCAGGATGCCACCATCCGGGATGTCGCCGCCGCCCGTCTGCAGGAGGAGCTGCGGATCATCGACAAGCTCAACCTGCCCGGCTTCTTCATCCTCCACCACGACCTGCTCGAGCTCGCCCGTGAGGTCGCCGCCGAGGTGCGAGGACCGGACACCGCCCGAGCGCTGCTGCCACCCGGCCGCGGTCGAGGCTCGAGCGTCTCCTCGATCGTCTGCTATCTCACCGGCCTCTCGCACGTCGATCCGGTCGCCAACGAGCTGATGATCGGGCGCTTCCTCAACGAGGAGCTGACCGCCCTCCCGGATATCGATCTTGACTTTCCCCGGGACGTCCGTGAGGTGCTGATCCCGCGCATCCACGAGCGCTACGGCCACGATCGCTCGGCGCTCGTCGCGGCGTTTCCCACCTATCGGGCCCGGGGGGCGATCCGGGAGCTCGGCAAGGCACTTGGGCTGCCGCCGGGGGAGATCGAGCGGGTCGCCCGGGGCAGCGAGGGCTGGGACGCGCGCTACGTCGATCGGGACATCGAGAGCGCCTTCGGGCTCGCCGACGGCGAGGTCGCCGGCGGGAGCGGTCCGCGCCCGGTGGCCCAGTGGCCGCTGACCGGCGACCCCCGGGACGGCCCTCCCGTCGGAGCGGCGGCGCCGCCGGCGCGGGGCGATCAGGGCCGTGCTCGCGACGGTCCACCCGAGCCCTCCGGGCGCCGCGGTTCGACCGGCCGCTGGGCCTGGCTCGCCCGGCTCGCCGCCGAGGCCCATGGGCTGCCACGGCACCTCTCCCAGCACTCCGGGGGGATGATCGTGGCCACGCGGCCGCTCGTCGACTGCTGTCCGATCGTGCCCGCGGCGATGGAGGGGCGCCAGATCGCCCAGTGGGACAAGGACTCCTGCGCCGACGCCGGCTTCTTGAAGATCGATCTGCTCGGCCTCGGGATGCTCTCCGCGGTCGAGCGATGCGTCGAACTCGTCGCGCGCACGCGCGGAGAGCGAATCGACCTCTCCCGCATCCCCTATGACGACGCCGAGACCTACCGGTGCATCCAGGAGGCCGATACGACCGGGGTGTTCCAGATCGAGAGCCGGGCCCAGATGCAGTCGCTGCGCCGGACCCGGCCTGAGAACCTGAAGGACATCACCATTCAGGTGGCCATCGTCCGGCCCGGACCGATCCAGGGTGGCGCGGTCAACCCGTACATCGAACGCCGCCAGCGGCTCCGCGAGGATCCCGGCTACGAGATCCCCTACGAGCATCCCTCGCTCGAGCCGGTGCTCCGCGAAACCCTCGGGACGATCATCTTCCAGGACCAGGTCCTCGAAGTCGCGATCGCCTTCGCCGGCTTTTCGCCCGGCGAGGCCGAGGGGCTGCGCCGGGCGATGAGCCGCAAGCGCTCGGAGGCGGCGATCGAGGCCCATCACAAGCACTTCGTCGCCGGCGCCCAGCGCCTGCACGGCGTCGACGAGGCCACCGCCGAGCGCGTGTTCTCGATGGTGCAGGGCTTCTCCGGCTTCGGGTTCCCCAAGGCCCACGGCGCCGCTTTCGGGCTGCTCGCCTACCAGTCGACATGGCTGCGGGTCCACTACAGCCCCGAGTTCCTCTGCTCGCTGCTCAACGAACAGCCGATGGGCTTCTATCCGCCCGACGCGCTCGTCCACGAAGCACAGCGGCGCGGCATCGAGGTGCTGCCGCCCGACGTCAACGCGAGCGCAGTCGACTGCGAGATGGACCCCAGGGGCGACGTGGTGCTCCCGAACCAGGTCCGCATCGGTCTCGCCTACGTCCGCGGGGTGCGCGCGCAGGAGATTGCCCGGCTCGTCGCGGCGCGGACCGCGGGCGGGCGGTTCCGCAGCCTCTCCGACCTCGCCTCGCGGTCCGGGGCGGCCTCGGTTTCCCTCGAGCTTCTCGCCTGGTCAGGCGCGTGCGACTCGCTCGTGCCGCCGCCTCCCGCCGCCGAGCCCGGGGCGCGGGTTCTCTCCGCACGACGCCTCGCCCTCTGGCAGCTGGGGGTGGCGACGCCGGGACGGAACGTGCCCGGGGGGACACAGCTCGCGCTGCCGCTCGACCTTCCCGCACCTCCGGAGCTGCACGAGGTCTCGGCCTGGGAGTCGATGCTCGCCGACTACGGGACGACCGGGCTGACCGTGCACGAGCATCCGATCGGCCTGCTGCGATCTCGGCTCCCCGCCGCCGCGGTGACGAGCCGGGAGCTCGAGACCTTGCCCCATGGCAGCCGGCTCCAGGTCGGTGGCCTCGTCGTCGCCCGCCAGCGTCCGGGCACGGCGAACGGGATGGTGTTCGTGCTGCTCGAGGACGAGTACGGGACGATCAACCTCGTCATTCCCTCGCCGGTCTACGAGCGCCACCGGCTCACCGTCCGCACCGAGCCGCTGATGATGGTCGGGGGGAAGCTCGAGCGGTTCGCCGCCGCCGGCGGGGCGATCAACGTGCTCGTCGACCGCGTCGACTCGATCGCCGCACCCGACCGCATCCTCGCCGAGGTCAAGGACTTCTCGATGCTCGACGAGCAGGTCCGACACGGGCGTCAGGAGCAGCGCCAGGAGGAGGGAGGTGAGGCTGAGGACTTCCGCGCGGTCGCCCCGCCGGTCATGAGCTTTGCCTCGGGACGCCGGCGATAGGAACCCGGCCCGAGCGCCGGCCGTCCTCGCGTCGTTGCGCCAGGTAAGACAATCACCACATCGCACACAGCCATCCTGCCATGGCGCCCGAGCACCGCCGCTCGGCGCACGCCCGCCGCGACGCGTGATAGGGATGCACCGGTGTTCACCGTCGCCGTCGAACAGCGGTTCGGGCTGATCCGGCGCTCGCGTCCGGCCGCTTGGTGGCGCGCGGTCGCCGCGCGGGTACGGCGGATCGCGGCCAATCGGTGGGCACCGCTCGTCGCCCTCGTCCTCATCACCGCGCTCGGCACGACCGTGCGGGCCTACAACCTCGGCATTCCGGCCTACGGCGGGCCGGGCAAGGGCTACGTGTTCGACGAGCGCTACTACGTGCCCGCCGCGCGCTCGATCGAGGGCAAGGTCAACCGGGCCGGCGAGACGTACGCCGGGTCCGCGCCGCTCGGCGCCGACCCCAACGCCGAGCACCCCCAGCTCGGCAAGATCCTCATCGCGGGCGGGATGGTCGTGTTCGGCGACAACGCGGTCGGTTGGCGGATCACCGCGGTGATCTTCGGCGCGCTGTCGATCCTGCTCCTCTACTGGCTCGTGCGCTCGGCCGGCGGCGGGCCCTGGCTCGCCGTGCTCGCCGCGCTCCTCGCCGCGTCGGAGAACCTCTGGATCGTCTCCTCGCGGATCGCCGTGCTCGACATCTTCGTCGTGCCGTTCATGCTCGCCGGGCTCGCGCTCTACCTGCGCCGCTCGGCGGTGCTCGGTGCGGTGGTCATCGGCGTCGGCTGCTGCGTCAAGGAGTTCGCGGTCTATGCCGTGATCGTGGTCATCCTGCTCGAGCTGATGCGCGCCCTCGCCGGCGATCGCTCGGTCCGCGCCTTCGTGCGGCGCATGGCCCGTCCGCTGGCCGTCGCGGTGATCACCGCCTTCACCTACATCACGCTGCTCGCCGTCCTCGACGGGATCGTCACCCCCTACAGCGGTGGGCACGCCGTCGACCGCGGGCAGTCGAGCTTCTGCGACTCCGTGCCGCTGTGGGGCAGCGCGTGCAACCACATCGTCTTCATGCAGACCTACGCCGCCAAGCTCCAGGACGTCGGCGGCCCGCACGGGATCGCCAGCGAGCCGACGAAGTTCTGGCTCGACGAGAAGGACATCAACTACTTCAGGGTCGCTCACACCGTCACGACCCGCACGACGGTGACGAAGGTCGTCCATTCCGGCTCGGCGTCCCATACCGAGGTCGTGGCCACCCGGGTGGTGTCGAAGTCCATCACCACCCTCTGGTTCCGCGGCTACATCGGCCGGGTGCTGCTCTTCACTGCCTGGCTGGCGATCATCCTCAATGTGTGGTGGGCGATCCGCCGCCGTGACGACCTCTCGTTCCTGGTCGTCGCCTGGGTGCTCGGCACGTGGCTGCCCCCGGCGCTCTTCCACCTCATCGACAACCGCACAACCTACCTCTACTACATGGTCGTCACGATGCCCGCGCTGTACATCGCAGTCGCCCGGCTGCTCACCGCCCGTCGCGTCCCCCGCTGGCTGCTCGTCATCTGGCTCGCCGCGATGTTCGTCGACACCGCCCTGCTCTACCCGTTCCGGACCCTGAGCGGCAGCTGAGCGGCCGTTGACCCGCAGACGAGCGGCGGCTGGGCGGCGGCTGAGCGGCGGCTGAGCGGCGGCTGAGCGGCGGCGGTGGTAGGCCGCGAGCCGGGCCGTGAGCGAGGCGTCCGGCGCCGCAGCACGATAAGGTCACGGCGCCGTGCTGGCCACTGTTCTCTTCATCGCCTTCTGGGTCATCCTCGGCCTCGGCCTCTTCCTGGTCGCGGTGCGCGGGGGCTTCGGGAGCGCGCGGACGAGCCCCCAGGGCCCGTCGCGATCGGGACGCAAGGCGGCGGGAATCATCTTCGCGATCGTCTATGTCGCGTTCGGCGCCGTCATCCCGATCGCCGTGCTCGCCGGCAACCACGCCAACGCGAGCGGCCAGGTCGGCGGGCTGACGCTCACCGCGGCCGAGAAGCAGGGCCGCATGCTGTTCGGTCAGAGCTGCGCGCAGTGCCACACGCTCGCCGCCGCCAACGCGATCGGCAAGGTCGGGCCGAACCTCGACCAGCTCAAGCCGCCCGCGTCGCTCGTGCTCAACACGATCAACAATGGCTGCCTGCAGAACCCGCCGGCCAACGCCGCTTCAGCGGCCTGCCTCGGGCAGGGCGTCATGCCGGCGCAGCTGCTCTCCGGCCGGCAGGCCCAGGACGTGGCCGCGTTCGTCGGCCGCGTGGCCGGCAACGAATAGCCGCGCAGCGGCCCCGTTTTCTCGCATCGTGCGGGGTTCTCTGACCGCCCCGGTTCGTGGCGGATCTTTCTGCCGCGGCCATCGGTAGGATCCCCAATCCGTACAGCTGAATTCCCGTGACCATCGCGCCTTGCCGGGTGTGGTGAAGGAAGCGGGGGGCCCAGGTTGTTGGGGCTAATCGCGTTCGCGCGTAGCGCCGCTCTTTCGGTGCGAGCCCGTCAGCTAACCCCGCAAGCAAAGAAAGAGGACGGCAATGCCGCAAGTTGGCCTCGCAGCGCCCTGGGGTGACACGGAGCGCGGTGATGAGCGCGCCGCGCGCGCTGACAGCAGAGAAGCCCTGGCCCCGCGCCGCAGCGATCGCGCGCTCGCGGCCTCGGTCGACTTCGACTTCGCCGCCGCCCGGGCCGCGTCCGCCGCGCGGCGGCGCTCGGGCTCCGCCCGCCAGGCGGCCCATTTCGCCGAGCCGGTCATCGAGGTCGACGTCCCGGCCGCGCCGCCCGCCCGCGGCCGAGCCGATGCGATCGAGCCCCGCCGCCGCTCGCGCCGCCTCGAGGCCGTGCGCGAGGCCCGCGAGCCGCGCCCCGAGCCCGTTGTCGAAGCGCCGCCGCGGCTCAGCGCCGATGGGCGCCGGATCGTCACCATCACCGGTCGGGGCAGCGAGCGGTACGCCCCGGTGGTTCAGCGTCGGCGGCCGAGCCAGCGCCCGTACGAGCGCGAGGGCTTCCAGCCCGACCGCGCCGCCATGTGGGCGGTCCTGCTCGGCGTGCTGATGATTCTTGCCGCGGCCACGAGCGCCCACGCCGCCGTGCTCGTGCACCACGCCGCCGCGCACACGCTCGCCGCGCTCGGCGCCCGCTGAGTCCCGGCGACGCCCGCCCACGCCCCGGCGACGCTCGCCGCTCGTCCCACCGCGATCGCCGGGCCCGCAAGGGCCGCTTACAGATCTCGTGCCCGTCGATGATCGCGCCTTTATCGGCCCACGTATAAGGAGTTAAGGCGGCCGCAGCGCTCTGGCGACCCGGTCCTGACCGAAGTCGGACGCTCACCCGCCATCGCCCTCCGATCCCTTGTGCGACGGGCGGCGGCCAAGTAGACTTATCTTGCGTAAGCAAGTCACGAAAGTAAAGGACGACTTGCGGCGCGGTAACGACAAATCAGGGCTGCGGTGGCTTATGAAGACTTCAATGAGCAGGTTCCAGATACACGACGACCTAACCGCACCCGAGGGCTCCGTCCCGGTCCTTCGCGGTGCGCTCGCGAGCGGTGGGCAGCTGCCGAACTTCCTCGGGGTGCTCGCCGGTTCGCCGGCAGCGCTGCGCGGTTATGCGCGCTTCCGATCTGAGTTGCGGCACGGCAAGCTGACGTTGCCGACGCTCGAGCGGATCGCCCTCGCCGTCTCCGAGCACTACCAGTCAGAGCCCGGGCTCGCCATGCACGCGCGCGCTGCGCGCGCAGCGGGGCTCGCGCTTGACGAGGTGGCGCTCGCCCGGCGCTTCTCCTCCAAGGACGAGCGGGAGGCGGCGCTGCTGCGCTATCTCCAGGCGCTCGTCGAGGGCGGCAAGCCGCCGATGCACCTCCACGAGGAGGCACGCGAGGCGGGATGGGACGACGAACAGATCCTGGAGGCGATCGCCGCGGTCGCGCTGGAGAGCTTCAGCGCGATGATCAACGTGGCCGGTGAGGTGCCCGTCGACGGCTCGAGCGAGCAGTCACGCGCCCTCCAAGCCGCCTAAGCTGATCCGGCGATGGACGCCCAGGTACATACGGCGGGAGCCGACTCGACCACTCGTCGGGCCGGCTGCTGCCCGTACTACCACGAGGCCGTCGAGCTCATCGGCCGCCGCTGGACCGGCGCGATCCTCCGCGTCCTGATGGACGGCTCGCTGCGCTTCTCCGAGATCGCCCACGCCGTGCCCGAGCTCTCCGACCGGCTGCTGTCCGAGCGGATGAAGGAGCTCGAGGCGCGCGGGATCGTCGAGCGCACGGTGCATCCCGGCCCGCCGCTGCGGGTCGAGTACGAGCTCTCGGAGATGGGCCGCGAGCTCGAGCCCGCGCTCTCCGAGCTCCAGCGCTGGGCCAAGCGTTGGCTCAGCGATCGCGGCACCGCGCACGTCTGACCGGGCCAACCGGCCTGACAACGCAGAGCCGAGCGCGCCCGCGCTCAGTTCATCCGGGCGCTCTTCACGGCCGTGCCGTGACGCCAGCGCAGCGTCGAGCCGGCGAGCCGCAGCGAGCCGACAGCGATCGCGCCGCCGGAGTCGAGCCGCGTGAGCACGCCGGTGCGGCTGAGCCTCCACACCTCGACGATCGACACGCCTCGCCCGAGCGACCGAGCGCTGGCGATCCACGCCGTCGCCCCGTCGGCGCGCAACACGAGCGAACCGACGAGCTGATAGCCCTCGGGTCCGGGCCGTGAGGTGGCCGGGGCGCTGCGGACGACCGCGCCGTCGTCGAGGCGCCGCACGACGACCATGGTCGAGCCGGTGTCGACGCCGCAGCGCTCGAGCCCATACGCGGCGAGCGTCCCCGCGATGGTGACCGGCGCGACCGACGCATGCATTAGGCAGCTGCCGTGATGTCCGAGGGCGTAGCGCGCGTGGACGCCGGCGACGCAGCCGAACGCCGTCCCATCCTGCACGTAGACCCGGGCGTGGCGCCCGGAGGCGAGGGTCGGGGCGCCGGTCGGGCCGCAGGCGACGGCCACCGTGGGGGAGGCGGTCGAGGTGCTGCCGCCCGAGGCCGTCGACGTGGTCCCGGACGCCGGGCCGGTCGCGGACCGGCTCCCGGTGCCGGCCGCGGAGGTGCCGCAGGCGGCGAGGACGAGCACGCAGACGAGGGGAATGATCCGTCGCACGGTCGGGCCGAGGATAGGGGTCGCCGCGCACGGCGCACAACCGGCAGGCGGCAAGGACCGCCGCTCCGGGTAACGTTCCCCGCTCGATGACTACCGCCGATGCCCGCCCCCGTACCGCCGACGACGTGATGGCGCTCGCCGCCGAGCGTGACATCCGCTTCATCCGGCTGTGGTTCACCGACATCCTCGGCCAGCTCAAGGCGTTCTCGATCAACGCGACCGAGCTTGCCGACGCCTTCGAGGGCGGGATGGGCTTCGACGGCTCGTCGATCACCGGCTTCAACCCGATCGAGGAGTCCGACATGATCGCCATGCCGGACCCGAGCACCTTCGCGATCCTGCCCTGGCGGCCCGAGGAGCAGGGCGTCGCGCGGATGTTCTGCGATATCCAGACCCCGGAGCGCACGCCGTACGAGGGCGATCCCCGCTATGTGCTGCGCCGGGCGCTCCAGCGGGCCGAGGCGATGGGCTTCGACCACTTCTACGTCGGCCCCGAGCTCGAGTACTTCTACTTCCGGGATGCGAAGTCGACCGAGGTCCTCGACGAGGGCGGGTACTTCGACCTCACGACGCTCGACGCCGGCTCGGACCTGCGGCGTGAGACGGTGCTCGCCCTCGAGCAGCTCGGGATCCACACCGAGTACACCCATCACGAGGTCGGACCGAGCCAGCACGAGATCGACATGCGCTTCTCCGACGCGCTGAAGATGGCCGACGACTGCATGACGTACCGCATCACCGTCAAGGAGTACGCGATGAAGTACGGCCTCCACGCGACCTTCATGCCCAAGCCGCTGTTCGGCAAGAACGGCAGCGGCATGCACACGCACCAGTCGCTCTTCCAGGGTGAGCGCAACGCGTTCTTCGACCCCGACGACGAGTACTTCCTCTCCGACGTCGGCAAGGCGTTCATCGCCGGCCAGCTCCGCCACGCGCGTGAGATCTGCGCCGTCTTCGCCCAGTGGGTCAACTCCTACAAGCGACTCGTGCCCGGCTACGAGGCGCCGGTGTATGTCGCCTGGTCACGGCGCAACCGCTCGGCCCTCGTGCGCGTGCCGCTCTATCACCCGGGCAAGGAGCGCACGACGCGGATGGAGCTCCGCTGTCCGGACCCGGCCTGCAACCCGTACCTCACCTTCGCCGTCCTGCTCCAAGCCGGACTCGAGGGGATCGAGCACGGCTACGAGCTGCCCGACCCGATGGACAAGAACCTCTACCACCTCTCGCCCGACGAGCGCCGCCGGCTCGGCATCGACCAGCTGCCCGAGACGCTCGGCGAGGCGATCGAGCTCACCGCGCAGTCCGAGCTCGTGCTGCGAACCCTCGGCGAGCACACGTTCAACCGCTACGTCGAGATCAAGCGCCAGGAGTGGGACGACTACCGCGTCCAGGTGACGCCCTGGGAGCTCGAGCGCTACCTACCGGTCCTGTAGCGCGGTAGCGAGGGCGTCGGGGTCGGTGACCGGCGCCTGGCAGACGAAGTGCTCGCACACGTACGCGGCCGCGTGGCCGTCGACCGGGCCGCGGCCCTCGAGCAGCGGCACGCCCTCACCCTCGCCGCCGGCGAGCACGAGGTGGGGGTTGTAGGCGCGGCGGACGACGTCGAGCAGCACTCCAGGCTCGGGTCCCACGATCGCCACCTCGCGGACCGGCGCGAGGTAGAAGTCGGCCGCGGCGAGCAGGTGCCCGAAGGCCTGGGGGTGGCGGACGGCGAGCGGGTAGAGCAGGCGCAGCACCCCGAGCGCGTGGCGCTCGTACCTGCCCTCCCCGGAGAGCAGCGCGAGCCGCAGCAGGCCGGACGCCGCCGCCGAGTTGCCCGACGGGATCGGCGTGTCCTCGAGGTCCTTGCGCCGGGTGACGAGCTGCGGGCCGTCGGCCGCGGTCGTGAAGAAGCCGCCACGCTCGGGGTCGGAGAAGCGCGCGATGAGCGTGGCGGCGAGGGCGACCGCCTCGTCGTACCAGCGCGCCTGAAACGTCGCCTCGTACAGGGTCACGAGCGCCTCGAGCAGAAACGCATGATCCTCGAGGTAGGCGCCGATCCGCCCCTCGCCGTCCTTCCAGGTCCGCAGCAGGCGACCGTCGGCATCGCGCAGCTCCCCGAGCACGAACTCCGCGCACCGGACCGCCGCGCGCACATAGTCCTCGCGGTGGAGCGCGGCTCCGGCCTCGGCGAGCGCCGCGATCATCAGCGCGTTCCAGGCCGTCAGCCGCTTGTCGTCGAGCCCGGGGCGGACGCGCTCGGCGCGCGCCTCGAGCAGCGCGGCGCGGATCGCGTCGAGGTCCTCGGGCACCGGGCCGCGGGCCTCGAGCACATGCAGGCCGCGCTCGAAGTTGCCCCGCTCGGTGACCCCGAAGTAGGCGATTGCCGCCGGCGCGCGGTCGCCGAGCACCGCGCGCAGCTTCGCGAGCGACCATACGTAGAACCTGCCCTCCTCGCCCTCGGAGTCGGCGTCGAGGGCCGCGCAGAATGCTCCCTCGGGACCGCGCATCTCCCGCAGCGCCCAGTCGAGCGTCTCGCAACACACCTCACGCAGCCGAGGCTCGCCGCTCGCCTGCCAGCCGTGGAGGTAGGCCCGCGCGAGCAGCGCGTTGTCATAGAGCATCTTCTCGAAGTGCGGCACCGTCCAGGTCGCGTCGACGGCATAGCGGGAGAAGCCGCCGCCGACCTGGTCGTAGATGCCGCCGGCGGCCATCGAGCGCAGCGTTGCCAGGGCCATCTCCCGCTCGCCCCGGGCGAGCAGCAACTCGATCAGCGGCGCCTGGGGGAACTTCGGCGCGCCGCCCCAGCCGCCGTTGACCGTGTCGAACGACTCGGACAGCCGCTCGAGCGCCTCGGCGAGCGCCGCACCGTCGATCGCCTCCTGGGACGGCTCGAGCCGGGCGGTCGCGCCGAGCGACTCGACGATCCGGGGGCTCTGGGTGCGGATCTCGGCGCGCCGGTTCTGCCAGGCCTCCGCGATCGCGAGCAGCACCATCCGCCAGCTCGGCGAGCCGTGGCGCGGCTCGGGCGGGAAGTAGGTGCCGGCGAAGAACGGCACCTGCTCGGGAGTGAGGAAGGCGTTCAGTGGCCAGCCGCCGTGCCCGGTCATCGCCTGGCAGGCCTCCATGCAGATCGCGTCGACGTCCGGGCGTTCCTCGCGGTCGACCTTGATCGTGACGAAGTGCTCATTCATGAGCGCCGCGATCTCCGGGTCCTCGAACGACTCCCGCTCCATCACGTGGCACCAGTGGCAGGCCGAGTAGCCGATCGAGACGAGCAGCGGCACGTCGCGCTCACGGGCCCGCGCCAGCGCCTCGTCGCCCCACGAGTACCAGTCGACGGGATTGTCCTTGTGCTGAAGGAGGTAGGGCGAGGTCTCGGCGGCGAGGCGGTTGGCCATGGCCGGAGCCTACCCCCGGGCCGAGAGGTGAATACGCTTCCCGTCCTGTCCGGCACGGCCGTCGCGCGCGACGGCGCCGGGCGAACAACCACATCAGCGACGGGAAGGACTCTCATGGCAGCGCATCGCGAACCGGTCACCGCCCCCAAGGCCCCCGAGGCGATCGGGCCCTACGTCCACGCGATGAAGGCCGGCGGCCTCCTGTTCTGCTCCGGTCAGGTGCCGCTCGACCCGACGACGGGGGAGATCACCGGCGTGACCGCCGGCGAGCAGACGGGCCGCTGCCTCGAGAACCTCGCGGCCGTGTGCGACGCGGCCGGCGCCTCGCTCGGCAGCGCGGTGAAGATGACGATCTACCTCACCGACATGGCGACCTTCGCCGAGGTCAACGAGGTCTACGGCTCGTTCTTCGAGACCGATCCTCCGGCCCGCGTGGCCATCGGGGTCGCGGCCCTCCCGCGCGGCGCCAGGGTCGAGATCGACGCGATCGTCGCCCTCGACTGATCGGCGCGCTCGACGAGCGCCCGCACGACGCGGCTCTTCTCGTCGGCCTCGGGGTGCCACTGCACGCCGAGCACGAAGTCCTTCCCCGGCAGCTCGATCGCCTCGACGAGGTCGTCGAGCGTCGAATGTCCTGTGACCCGCAGCCCGTCGCCGATGACATCGACGCCCTGGTGGTGATGGGACTTGGTGACGTGCACCTCCTCGCCGGCGGCGCGTGCCGCGAGCGAGCCCGGCTCGAGCCGGACGTCGTGCTCGGCCCCGTCGAAGGTCCCGGGGTGACGGCGGTGCTCCTCGTGGCCGAACAGCTCGGGGAGGTGCTGGTGCAGGGTGCCACCGAGGGCGACGTTGATGACCTGCATCCCCCGGCAGATGCCGAGCACCGGCAGGTCGCGCTCGATCGCGCCGATCGCGATCGCGATCTCGGTCCGGTCGCGCTCGGGCACGGTGTGGTGCGTCTCCGGGTGGCGCTCGGCGCCGTAGAACGACGGGTCGACGTCGGCGCCGCCGGCGAGGATGAGGCCGTCGAGGCGGTCGAGCATCTCCCCCGGATGGGTGACGAGCGCCTCGTCGGGCGGGATCATCACCGCCAGGCCCCCGGCCCGCTGGATCGCGGCGATGTACGTGTACGGATTCAGCGCCACGGGCTGATCCCACACCCCGTAGTTGGCGCGCTCGAGCGCCGTGCAGATGCCGATCGCCGGGCGTGATGTGCGCATGACCATCCAGCCTAGCGTCCGCTCCGGGCCGATCTCGCAGGCAAGCTCCAGGCCGAGCTGCGCGCGGAGCGTTGCTCCCCCGCGCGCGCCGAAGGAGCACAATGGGTCGTGATGCGCGCGCTCGCCCTGCTTGTCGCCCTCGCCGTCGCCGCCGCCCTCGCCGGCTGCGGCTCCTCGAGCAGCAGCTCCTCGGCGACGACGAGCTCGTCCTCGGCGGCGACGTCGAGCACGGCCGCGAGCAGCTCGGGCTCGGGCTCAGGGGCCTCGTCGGCCGCGTCGGGCGCGGGCGGCGCGGAGGCGCTCGCCCTCAGCGAGAAGGAGTTCAAGATCCTCCCCGCGGCGCCGACGCTCGGCCATACCGGCAAGGTGACGATCACCGTCAAGAACACGGGTGCGATCACCCATGCGCTCGCCGTCGACACGCCGAGCGGGACGGTGAGCACGGGCAACATCGCGCCGGGCGCGACGGCGACCCTCACCGTCGATCTCACCAAGACCGGCCATTACACCTTCTACTGCCCGATCCCCGGCCACCGCGCGGCCGGGATGGTCGGGGTGCTCACCGTCGAGCCGCTCGCGCACGCGGCGGGCTCGGGCTCCGGTTCGGGCGGCGCCGCGGTCAGCAGCGGCTCGTCCTCGAAGTCGTACTAGCGCCGCTCAGCGGCCGTCGGCCCGCAGCTGGGCGCGCTTGATCTTGCCGCTCGCCGTCTTCGGCAGCTCGGCGGCGAACTCGACGACGCGCGGATACTTGTACGGCGCGGTCTCCTGCTTGACGTGCTCCTGGAGCTCGGCGGCGAGCTCGGGGCTCGGGGCGTAGCCGTCGCGGAGGACGATGACCGCGCGCACGACCGCGCCGCGCTCCTCGTCGGGCGTCGCGACCACGGCGGCCTCGGCCACGGCCCCGTGCGAGACGAGCGCCGATTCGACCTCGAACGGCCCGATGCGGTAGCCCGCGGAGATGATGAGATCGTCGGTGCGGCCTTCGAAGTAGAGGAAGCCGTCCTCGTCCTGCTCGACGCGATCGCCGGTCCGCCACGGCGTGTCCTCGGGTGCCGGGCCGGCCCCGAGGTAGCCGACGAAGAACGTCGGGTCGCTGTGGGGGTCCTGAAGGACGAGCTCGCCGTGCTCGACGGCGAGGGCGACCCCGGGCAGCGGGCGGCCCATCGAGCCCGGCCGGGCCGGGATCCCGAGCGGCATCCCGGTCAGCTGTCCGGTCTCGGTCTGCCCGTAGCCGTCGCGGATCTCGAGCCCGGTCGCCGCGCGGAAGGCGCGCAGCACCTCGGGGTTGAGCGCCTCGCCGGCGGCGACGAGCCCGCGCAATGAAGGCACCGGGTGAATGTCGGTGCGCTTGGCGATGACGCGGTACTCGGTCGGGGCCATGCACAGCACCGACACCCGTTCCGCGGCGAGGATCCCGAGCCGCTCGACGGGGTCGAAGCGGGCGTCGTGCAGGAGCGCCGCCGCCCCGCGCAGCCAGGGCGCGATGAACACGTTGCGCGCCGATTTCGACCAGCCGCTCGCCGCCGTGCACCACACGAGATCACCGGGCTGCGCCCCGAGCCAGTGCTCGGACTGGAGCATCTGGCCGGCGAGATAGCGCTGGCCATGGATGATCCCCTTCGCCTCGCCGGTCGTCCCGCTCGTGAATGTGATCAGACAGGGGTCGCCGGGATCGAGCTCAGCGGCCGGCGCGGGGTCGCCGGCGACCAGGCCGTCGTCGGGGATCGTCAGCACCGGGCAGGTGGGCGCCGCGGCCTCGAGCTCGGCGCGGTTGCGCTCGTCGGCGATGATCAGCGACGGCCGGGCCTCGGCGAGGCGCAGCCGGAGATCCTTCGCGCGCAACTGCTCGTTGCACGGCAACACGACCGCCCCGAGGCGGAAGCACGCGACCATCGACAGCACCCACTCCGGGCGGTTGCCGATCAGCGTCATGACGATGTCCCCTCGACGCACGCCCGTCCGGGCGAACGTGCCGGCGAGCCGGGCGGAGCGCTCGGCGACCTCGCCGAAGCTCCACTCTCTCCGGCTGCCGTCGCGGGCGAGCTCGACCATCGCGCGGCCGCGTGGGTCGGCCGCCTCCACCACGTCGCGGGCGAAATTCATGCGGCCCGGCAGTCTGGCAGGATCGCCCGCGATGAACGTCTGGAACGGCCTGCTCTGGCTGCACCTGCTCGCGATGGCCTTCTTCGTCGGCGGTCAGCTGATGCTCGCCGCCGTCGTCGTCCCGGTGATGCGCGGCGCGGAGGATCGCGGCCCGCTGCTCGCCGCCGCCCGCCGCTTCGGCATCGGCACGTTGATCTCCGTCGGCGTGCTCGTCATCACCGGAGCCGCGCTGGCCGGCCATCTGCACGAGTGGAGCGACTCGACCCTTCAGGTCAAGCTCGGGCTCGTCGTGCTCGTCGGCGTGCTCATCGCCCTCCACATGAAGCGCCCGACCTGGCACGTGCTCGACGCGGCGATCTTCCTCGGGTCGATCGCCATCGTCTGGCTCGGGATCGTCGTCGCCGGCTGAGCCCGCCGGCCCGGGCGGTCGGCCTCGCTACCCTGAATCGCATGGGTCTGATGACGGGCAGCGGGCCGTTCGGGCGTGAGCCGGCGGGCGAGTTCAACTTCACGACGCCGGGCTTCGGGCGGGTGCTGTTCGTCGAGCCGACGCCGAAGCGGATCCGCGTCGTCGTCGGCGACCAGACGGTGGCCGACAGTCGCGGCGTCGTCATGGTCCACGAGTCCGGGCACCAGCCGATCTATTACTTCCCGCCGGAGGACGTGCGGGCCGATCTGCTCGAGCCGACCCAGCACCACACGACGTGTCCGAAGAAGGGCGAGGCCTCGTATTACACGATCACCGCCGGCGACACGGTCGTCGAGAACGGCGCCTGGTACTACCCCGAGCCGTACGACCACGCACCCGCCGCGCTCGAGGGCCGCATCGCCTTCTACTGGAAGCGGATGGACCACTGGTACGAGGAGGACGAGGAGGTCTTCGGCCACCCGCGCGACCCGTACCACCGGGTCGACGTCATCCCGGCCTCGGGCCACGTGCGGATCTCGCTCGACGGTCGCACGCTCGCGCAGAGCGACCGGGCGATGGCCCTGTTCGAGACGAACCTGCCGGTGCGCTGGTATCTGCCGCGCGAGGACGTCGTCGCCGAGCTGACCCCGAGCGAAACCGTCACGCACTGCCCGTACAAGGGCCAGGCCGGCTACTACTCGATCGGGGACATCGGCGAGGCCGGGCGGGACCTGCTGTGGTTCTACGCCGAGCCGCTCGCCGAGGCCGGCCGGATCGGCGGCCTGCTCTGCTTCTTCGGCGAGCGCGTCGACATCGAGGTCGACGGCGAGCTGCGCGAGCGTCCACAGACGCCGTGGTCGCACGCCGGCGCTGCCGCGGCGCAGAACGCGCCCGCCGCGGTCACCCGCGGCTGAGGATCCGGCTGAGCCGCGCCGCCTCGTGGTCGGGCCGCGCGCGCAGGCGCGCCTTTGTCACGCGCACGGTGACGAACCCGGCAGCGAGCGTGTCGGCGTCCCGGTCCCGGTCGGCCTCGAAGGCCGTGCGGTCGCGGTGGAACTCCCAGCCATCGAGCTCGACGATCAGCCGATGGGCCTCGAACAGCGCGTCGACCTCGTGACCGGCGACGTGCGTCGCGAACCGCGGTGTCGGCAGGCCGTGGTCACGGCAGAAGGCGCGGAACTCGTCCTCGAGCGGTGAGCGGGTCGGGCCATCGCCGTGGTGGGCGGCGGCGATCGCCTTGATGGCGGCGGCGCCGCGATGGTGCGGGAAGCGGTTGGCGACGTCGGCGAGGGCCTCGATCGTCAGGTGACGGGCGAGGCGGCCGTCGTTGACCGCGCGGGTGAGCTGGGCTCGGCTGAGTTGCGGGGCGCAGTCGAGCGCGGTCCGGGCCGGGCTCGTGACCCGCAGTCCGAGCTGGACGGTGAGGTCGCGGCGCTCGAGGCCTTTGAGGAGGTGAGTGGCGATCCCGGAGGGGCGCCGGTCGGCGGTGACGTAGACGTGGAGCGGCTGGTCCCATCGCGTCCACCAGCCCCAGACGCTGCCTGCCGAGCGGTGGCTGAGCGCCGCGCCCGGGCCGCAGGCGAGAACGGCGGCCGCGGCCTTCTCGAGGGGCGTGCGGGGTGGGCGGCCGACGCCATAGACGCCCGGGTAGACGGGGAACAGGCGCCCGGTCTTGATCCGGTACGCGATCTCGGTGCTCGAAAATCCGGCAGCGAGGAGCTGGGCACGGGTGACATTGCCGTGCTGGCGGTGCGCGAGTGCGGCGATCAGGGAGTCCTTGGGGATCTTTGGTCCTATGTACTAAAGAGCTCCAACGCAGCACAAATCGCCCCCTTCGTTGCCCGCTTTTCGCCCGCGACAGCCGCCCCTCACCCCACCACCTAAGCGCGTATGCTCAAACGCATGGCCATCGCGACGACTCCCTACACCGAGAAGACCGACGAGCAGAAGGCGATCTGCGAGATGGTTCGCCAGTTCGCCGACGAGCAGATCATCCCCAACGCCGAGCACTACGACCACGAGGACGAGTTTCCCGAGCCGATCGTCGAGCAGATGAAGGAGCTCGGCCTGTTCGGGGTGACGATCCCCGAGGAGTACGGCGGCATGGGGCTCGACCTCACGACGTACGCGATGATCGTCGAGGAGCTCAGCCGCGGCTGGATCAGCATCAGCGGCGTCATCAACACCCACTTCATCGGCTCCTACCTGCTCATGAAGTTCGGCACCGAGGAGCAGAAGCAGAAGTACCTGCCGAAGATGGCCACCGGCGAGCTGCGCGCCGCCTTCTCCCTCTCCGAGCCCGAGCTCGGCTCCGACGTCGCCGCGATCAAGACGAGCGCCAAGAAGACCGACGACGGCGACTACGAGATCAACGGCACGAAGATGTGGGTCACCAACGGCCTGCGCTCCGGCCTCGTGTTCGTGCTTGTCCGGACCGACCCGGGCGCCGAGCCCAAGCACCGCGGCCTCACGTGCTTCATCGCCGAGAAGGAGCCCGGGGTCGCCGTCAACACCGGCGCGTACAAGGGCTTCGACGTGCCGCCCCAGATCAAGAAGATGGGCTACAAGGGCGTCGAGTCGACGGAGCTCGTCTTCGACGGCTACCGCACGCCGGCCGACAGCGTCCTCGGCGGTGAGGACGCCGGCCTCAACAAGGGGTTCGGGCAGATGATGGACGCGCTCGAGCTCGGCCGAGTCAACGTCGCCGCCCGCGGCGTCGGTCTCGCCCAGCGCGCGCTCGAGCTCGCGCTCCGCTACTCCCAGGAGCGCAAGACGTTCGGCAAGCAGATCGCCCAGCACCAGGCGATCCAGTTCAAGCTCGCCGACATGGCCACCCAGCTCGACGCCGCCCGCCTGCTCACCCTCCGCGCCGCTCGCATGAAGGATGCCGGCGAGCGCTCGGACATCGAGGCAGGAATGGCCAAGCTGTTCGCCTCGGAGACTGGTCGTTTCTGCGCCGAGGAATGCCTGCGCATCCACGGTGGCTACGGCTACTCCAAGGAGTACGAGATCGAGCGGATCTACCGCGACGCGCCTCTGCTGCTCATCGGCGAGGGCACGAGCGAGATCCAGCGCATGGTCATCGGGCGCAAGTTGCTCGAGCGCCACAAGATCTAGAAGGGCGCGCTCGCGCGCGCCCCGTGGGGTGGCGGCCGCGTTCCGCCGATCGTGGCGGCGCCACCCCCCTTGCGCCGGGCCATCGCGGAGACATAGGATCCTCCGCAAGGGATGGGGGCACGATCGCTATCAGTCGCGCTTGCGGTGCTGGCGGTCGGTGCCGCCCCCGCCGGCGCGGCCACGTTGACCGTCACGACGACGGCGGATTCGCTCGCCGCCGGCCAGTGCTCGCTGCGCAAGGCGGTGCAGGCCGTCGACGCCCCCGGCACGGCGATCCCGGATTGCGGCACGGCGAGCGCGGTCGGGAACACGATCGTCCTCGGGCCGCAGACCTACACCCTCTCGATCGCGCCGAGCGGAGCCGACGATTCCTCGACGGGCGATCTCAATCTCACCTCGTCGGTCGCCGCTCTGACGATCACCGGCGACGGCCCTGGCACTACGACCATCGACGCGACAGGGCTCGGCGACCGGATCCTCGACGTCACGGCGGGCGCGGGCGTCACGGTGCACGGTCTCACGCTCCGCGGCGGCCACGCGCCCGACGGGGCCGACGGTGCGCGCGGGGGCGTGTCCCCGGCGACGCCCGGCCTTCCCGGCGCCAGCGGCGGCGCGATCACCAACGCGGGGACGCTGACGCTCGACGACGCCGCCGTGACCGGCAACTCCGCGGGTAACGGCGGCGCCGGCGGCGGAGGCGGCGGCAGCTCGCCCTTCGACGGCGGGGCCACGGGCGGCAACGGAGGGCTCGGTGGCGGCATCTTCAACACCGGCACGCTGGCGCTGACCGGCGTGACGGTGACCGGCAACCGGTCGGGCAACGGTGGCTTCGGTGGCTTCGGGGTGCCCGGGTCGACCGGCGCCGGCTCCGGCGCCAACGGCGGCTGCTGCGGCGACGGCGGGGGTCTCGCCAGCGCCGGCGGTAGCGTCACCGTCACCGCGAGCACGATCAGCGAGAACATCGCCGGCGACGGGGGCTCCGCCGGAGGCGGCGGGTCGCCGTTCACCAGCGGCGCGGCGGGCAACGGTGGCACCGGTGCGGGCGGCTCCTCGGGCGGCGGGATCGCGGTCAGCGGCGGGTCGCTCACGATCACCAACAGCACGATCGCCGCCAACCTGACCGGCACCGGCGGGAACGGCGGCAACGGCGGCATCGGCCTCGGGCCACCGCCGATGACCGATGGCACCGGCGGCGGCGCCGGCAACGGCAGCGCCGGCGGCGGCATCTTCGTCCGAGGGGGTGCGACGGTCGCGCTCTCGAACGTCACGGTGGCGCTCGGTCACGTCGGCGGACCCGGAAACCCCGGACACGGTGGAGTCGGTGGCACGATGGCGGGACCGGCCGGGGCGGCGGCATTCGATGGCGGCATCTACGTGAGTGGCACGCCGGGGGCTCGGCTTACCAACACCCTGGTGGCCGACAACGCGCTCGGCAACTGCGCCGGCGCGATCACCGACGGCGGCCACAATCTCAGCGACGCGACCTGCCCGTTCGCCACCGGGAACGCCGCGCTCGGTTCCCTCCAGGACAACGGCGGGCCCACACCGACGATCGCTCTCCAGGCCGGCAGTGCCGCGATCGACCAGGGCGCGGGGTGCCCGCCCACCGATCAGCGCGGCGTGGCCAGGCCGAGTGGCGCCGCGTGTGACATCGGTGCCTACGAGGTGACACCGCCCGCCGTCGCGGTGTCCACGGCCAGTCCGATCACCACCGGCGCGGCGACCCTGCACGGTACCGTCACGCCGAACGCGGGTGCGGCGAGCGTCCACTTCGAATACGGGCCCACCGCTGCCTACGGTGCCGGCACGACCACGCAGGTCGTCGGCGGACTGCAGCCGAGTGCGTTCAGCGCGCAGCTGAGCGGCCTGCGCCCCGGCACGCTCTATCACTTCCGTCTCGTGGCGACCTCGAGCGACGGCACCGGAGCGAGCGGCGATGCAACGTTCACGACGCCGGCGGCGCCCCCGCCCCCGAGCGCCCCGCATCTCACCGGAGTCCGCCTTGCCCCGAGCGCGTTCCTCGCCGCCCCCGCCGGCCGGCGGGCGACCGGGACCACGGTCAGCTACACGGACTCGCTCGCGGCGCAGACGACCGTCGTCATCTTCCGGGCCGTGACCGGGATCCGGCACGGGCGCCAATGCGTGAAGCCGACGCGGGGAGCCCACGGGAAGCCCTGCACCCGCCTGCAGCGCGTCGGCAGCGTGCGCCACGCCGACCGAGCCGGGGGCAACCGCTGGCACTTCACCGGCCGCCTCGGCCCCGGCAAGCTTGCCCCCGGGAGCTACCGCGCGCAGCTGACGCCACGGTCCGGGGGGCGGACAGGCACGACGATCACGATCAGCTTCCGGATCAATCCACCCCCGCGGCGGACGAAATAGCCGGGGCGCGCTTGCGCGCGCCCACGACGGCGACTACCCCGGGAGCGGCTCGTGCTCGCGCGGCGCGGCCGAATACTGCTCGGCCGGCTCGAGCATGTCGCGGATCTGCTCGCGCATCTCCGCGTTGTCATCGTGCCCGTGCACCGAGGCGGCGTGCTCCGAAGCCGCCCGGACGACTTCGTCCTCCTCGCCGATGATCACGAGCGAGCAGTTGCTGTCGCTGGGAAAGCGGCGGCAGTCGGCCATCATCCTGGACATCTGGTCCCTCCTCATTGGATTGCCCACGCGCGATCTTCTCGCGCTGCGCGGGCCCAGTCAACAGTGCGTAGACTGAGTCTCCTGTCGTCTCCCTCGGACACCAGGTCGCTGATCGAGACCGCGGTCACGCGGTTTCTCGAGGAGGTGCCGCAGCTGGCGCCGCTCAAGATGGTCGCCGGGCTCGAGCTGCGCGGACGAGGGGACGTCCAGCTCTACCGCGTCGAGGTGCCCGGGCCGAAGGTGACCAAGGCGATCGCCCCCGACGCCAAGGTCACGGTCGAGATCCCGCGCGCGCAGTTCAACGAGCTCGCGACCAAGGGCCACGTGCGGGACTGGCGCGAGGCGTTCGAGAAGGGGACTGCGAAGGCGACCGGCATCGAGCAGGTGATGAAGCTGATCGTCAACGTCGTCGAGCGCCAAGAGGAGCGCTCGCGCACGCGCCGGCCGACGAGCAGCAGCGGCCGGGCGCACCACTGACTCGCTAGCGCTGGGCGGCGAGCTCCTCGGCGGCCCGGAGCTGCTCCTCGACGAGCGCGAGGCCGGAGTCCCAGAAGCCCGGGTCGGCGAGGTCGATTCCGACGATCTCGCCAAGCTGCTCGGGCGCGCGTGAGCCGCCGGCGGCGAGCATCTGCAGGTACGCGGGGACGAACGAGTCGCCCTCCTGGAGGTAGCGCTGGTAGACCGACAGCGCGAGCAGCTGGCCGTAGGCGTATGCGTACACGTACCCCGGGGTGTTGATGAAGTGGGGGACGTAGGACCACCACAGGCGGTAGCCGTCGGTGATCTCCACCGAATCGCCGAAGAGCTCGGCCTGGGTCTCGACCCACAGCTCGTTGATGCGGTCGACCGACAGCTCGCCGTCGCTGCGCCGGCGCGTGTGGACGAGGTGCTCGAAGCGGTTCATCGCCATCTGCCGGAAGACGGTGGCGATCGCCCCGTCGATCCGGTCGGCGAGCAGGCTCAGCCGGGCGTCGTCGTCGGTCGCCGCGTCGAGCATCCGGCCGAAGGTGAGCGCCTCGCCGAACACAGACGCGGTCTCGGCGAGGGTGAGCGGCGTCGACTGGTGGTAGACGCCCTGGGGCTGGGCGAGCGCGGCGTGCAGGCCGTGCCCGAGCTCGTGCGCCATCGTCAGCACGTCACGCCGGCGGGCGGTGAAGTTGAGCAGCACGTACGGGTGGACGCTCGGCACGGTGTAGGCGCAGAAGGCGCCGCCGCGCTTGTGCGGGCGGACCGGCGCGTCGACCCAGCGCTCGTCGAAGAACCGCCGCACGACCTTCCCGGCATCGGGGGAGAAGGCGTCGTAGGTCTCGAGCACGAGGTCGCGCGCGTCGCCGAAGGAGAAGGTGACGTCCTCGGGCAGCACCGGCGCCGCGCGGTCGTAGTCGGCGATTTGCTCGATGCCGAGCAGCTTGGCCTTGAGCCGGTACCAGCGCTGGGGGATGTCGTAGCGGCCGCGAACGGCCTCGATCAGGGCCATCACCGACTCGTCGGAGGCCTCGTTGGCGAGGTTGCGCGACGCGAGCCAGTGCGGATAGTGCCGCAGGCGGTCCTCGACCGACTTGTCGTGGACGAGCGTGTTGTAAATGAACGCGCGTGTGCGTATCCCCGGCTGGAGCGAGGCGGTGACCGCCTCGGCCGCGGTCCGGCGGAGCTCGCGCTCGGGCACCTGGAGCCGGCTGAGCGCGACCTCGAGCGAGGCCTCCTCGCCGTCGAGCTCGACCCGCAGGGCCGAGGTGAGCTCGCCGAACAGCCGGTTCCAAGCCGCCTGGCTGGAGAGCGACTTCTCGGCCAGGATCTTCTCCTCGGGCTCGGTGAGCAGGTGCTCGCGGTAGCGCCGGGCGCTGCGCAGATAGTGGCGGCAGAACTCGAGGCCCTCGCCGGCGAGCAGCTCCTCGGCGCGCGCATCGTCGAGCGCGGCCCACT
This sequence comes from uncultured Solirubrobacterales bacterium, assembly GCA_963755955.1. Taxonomy (GTDB): domain Bacteria; phylum Actinomycetota; class Thermoleophilia; order Solirubrobacterales; family Solirubrobacteraceae; genus Palsa-465. The sequence goes on along the minus strand of CAVWLZ010000021.1, from coordinate 37,552 downwards.
CGAGCTCGAAGAACAGCAGCTCGGTCTCGATCGCCGTCGCCTGCTCCTGGACGCGCTGGAGCAGGGCGCCCCGCGCGGGATCGGCGGTGTCGGTCGAGAAGTGCAGCGAGGCGTAGGAACCCGCCTTGCCGATCAGCTCGTTGATCGCCTCGAGCGTCCGCATCGCCTCGCGGAGCTCGTCGGAGGACAGCTCGGCGATGCGGCCGGGGTAGCGCTCGGCGAATGCCGTGCCGAGGCGGGCGGCCTCGGCCATGAGGCTGTCGACCCCGTGCTCGCGGTCGCCGTCGATCAGCGGGACGAGATCCCACTCGGTGCTGAGCAGCTCGGGATCGGCGAGGTGATCGGCGGTCGTCGACATCGGCTGCCCAGATTAGCTGGCGCGGCTCGTCGGGCAGCCCGCCGGGTGCAGCGGGCCGGTCAGCCTGAATACCGTGATCGGCAGGCCCTTCGCCGCCTGCCGGTAGACGACATGGGCGTTGGGGTCGCCCGCGGTCCACGCCGTCTCCGGCGAGGCCAGGAGGTGGCGCGGGCGCCACGGGTCGCGTCCCGGAGTGGTGACGAGGTAGTCGAAGTGACCGGCGTTCACCGCCGCGCGCCAGCCCCGGCAGGTGCGGATCGCCGTGAATGAGCCGTGCGGACCGCGCCGGGCGATGTAGGTGACGCGGTTGCTGTCGTCCGGGCCGTCGTAGGGATAGGTGGCAAAGCCGCCGAACGTGCCGACGACCCCGACCCGGCGCCCGCGAATGTCGCGGAACAGCGCCCAGCTCCGCGCGAGGTAGCTCACCCCGGAGTGGTAGGCGAAGCGACCTCGCAGGTAGCTGCGCTGGCCGGCGTAGCCGCCCGCGAGCGCCACGATCAGCAGCGCGGCGGCGAGCACGGCGGTCGCCGCGATCGCGCCCCGGCCGCGCGGCCGCCACAGGCCGGTCAGCATCCAGATGAGCACGCCGGCCGCGACGACGGCGACGACGATCGCCGCCGTCGGTCCGTGCGCGGCCGGCCACAGGCGGGCCTGGGCGAGGGTGGCGATGAGCACCGCTCCGAGCCCGAGCAGCAGTGCAACCTGAGCACCGAGGCGGCGGAAGGGCGCCGCGAGGGGCAGCACCGCGACGGCGAGCACGAGCGACGGCGCCGCGTAGCGGAGGTTGAACGCGAACCCGAGCGGCCGCCCCGGCGGCCCGGCCGCGGTCTCCGGCGTGATCACGAAGGCGGCGAGCGCGAGCAGCGCGACGCCTCCAAGGACCTGCACGGGGCGGTCGCGGATGCTGAGCAGGCAGGCGAGCGCGGCGGCGAGCGCGGCGAGCACGACGATCAGCCACCAGGGGCCAAAACCGGCCGCGAGTCCGGGCTCGAAGTACCGCGTCCACACCCCGCCGTGGAAGAGATAGTGCGCGAGCGAGAAGCCGGTCCCGGCCTGCAGCGGCGCGGTGGGCACCGCGAGGCCGGGGAGGTTGACCCACGGCAGCGGGTTGCCGACGGCGATCAGGTTGCGCAGGTACCAGAAGCCGCCCGCGGTGAGCAACGGGGCGAACCACGCCCCGGCCGCGCCCCAGCGCCGCCCGCGAGGGGCGAGCGCGATCGCCGCCACGGTCAGCCCGGCCACCGCGGCGAGCATGCTGAGCTTGACCGCCGCCGCCAGCCCGGCCGCGAGCGCGGCGAGGACGATCGCGCGCCGACGGCCCGGCTCGGTGAGCAACAGCCCCGTGGCCGCGAGCACGAAGAACATCCCGGCGATGTCGTTGGCCGCGCTGCCGGCCTGCGAGTAGGTGACCGCCGGCGTGGCGAGCACGACGGCCGCGCCGATCAGCGACAGCCACCCGACGCCGCGCGCACGACCGATGACGTACGCGGCGAGCAGCGCGAGCCCGAGCCACACGAGGTTGATCCCCGGCGAGAGCGTGTCGCGGGAGAGGAGCGCGATGCCGGTGCCGTGGAGCAGCTCCGACGTGGCCGGATAGAACGCGGTCAGGTACTCGATGTCGGTGAAGCGCAGCGAGGCGATCTGGCCGGATTGGGCGAACGAGGCCGCCCACGGGAGGTGGTACCAGACCGAGTCGAACGTGCGGATGCCGACGGTGTAGGACTCGAGCGTGACCGCGAGCCACTCGGCGAACACCGCGGCGGCGGCGGCGAGGCCGGGGAGGGCGAAGCGGAGATCGAGCGCGGGCGCCCGTTGCGCCATCGGGGCCGTCGAGGGCCAGCGCCACAGCGTGATCGCCCCGACCGCGACGGCTCCGACGACGATCGGGGCGAATCGCAGCAGGCCGAGCACGCCGATCAGCTCGAGGAGCAGTTCGAGCACGGTGAGCGCGAGCACCGCCTCGGCGAGCCGGGCCGGGGCCCCGCGCCAGTCGCCCCACCAGCGCCGCCGCAGCGCGACCGCGGCGACGGAGACGCTGCCCCCGAGCAGCAGCAGCCCGGCGACGCCGAGCGTGTAGCGCGCGATGCTCACGCCCATCGGCTCAGGGCTCCCGCCGGCCCGCCGCGTCCGGGCGGCGTCGTCGCTTGGCTACGCTTGCGTTGCTCCTCATGACGGCGCGAACACTAAGACGTGCGCCCCTCGCCCTCGCGGCGCTCGGGCTGTTCCTCGCCGGTTGCGGCGGCAGCGGGGCCAAGCGCGTCCCGCCGGTCGTGCACCTGCCGCTCGTGCCCGGCTCGAGGATCGTCACCCAGGTCCAGCGGTGCGACCCGGGCGCGAACGCGTACTGCGCCTGGGAGCTCGTCGTCGCCGATCCGCGCTACCAGAGCTCCGACGTGCTGATGGTCGCCGAGCGTCACCACCTCATGCACGAGGGCTGGTCGATGTCCAACGCCGAGACCGGCGAGCAGGAGGCGGCCAACTCCCCTGGGCACCGGCTGCGCGTCACCTTCGCCACCGCCTCCGGCGACCTGCGGGGCATCGACCTCGGTTGGATCAAGCGCTCGCAGACCGTCACCCTGACGCTGTCGCGGACGATGTTCTCGCACACGGCGGCGATGTCGATGCTGCTCGAATCCGGGCCGTCGTAGGCCGCGGCCGCTCAGCGGCCGTCGAGCTCGAGCCGACGGCCGGGGCCGACGAACAGTCCGCGGCTGCCCTCGAGCAGCTGGCCGAGGTCCTCGCCGACGAGCTGGCGGCGCCAGCCGGTCAGCGTGCGCACCTCAGGCTCCGGGTCCGAGCGCCGCGCGGCCGTGATGATCTGCTCGAGCTCGCTGCGCGACGCGATCAGCTCATACGCGAGCCCGGCGTCGAGCGCCCGCGCCCGTAATAGCGCCTCGGCGAGGGCGATGAGCGGTGAATCGCCCGGGTCCGAGCGTCCGCGGGACTCCTCGCGGGGGATCGGCGGCGCGTCGCGGCCCCGTGCGATCGTCTCGATGATCGCGTCGCCGCGGCGCTTGACGGTCGAGGGGTGGACGCCCCGGATCTGCTCGAGCGCCCAGGTCGCCGACGGCTGGCGCTTGGCGAGCTCGACGAGCGGGGCGTCGGCGAGCACCGAGCCGACGGGCCGGTCCTCACGCGCGGCGGTGCGCTCGCGCCAGGCGGCGAGCTCACGGGCGACGGCGCGGGCCTGCGGGTCGAGCTGGTTGACCCGCGGCAGTCGTTCCCACACGGTGTCGGGGTCGCGCTCGTCGGTCACCGACTCGAGCCGAACGCACTCCTCGCGCGCCCAGTCGAGCCGCTCGCGATCGCGCAGGCGATCCTGAAGGGCGTCGGTGAGCTCGAGCAGATGGGCGACGTCCTCGGCGGCGTAGCGGAGCTGCTCCCCGGTGAGCGGGCGTGCGTCCCAGCGGGTGTAGCTCGCCGTCTTGCCGACCCGGCGTCCGAGGACGAGGTCGAGCAGGTTGCCGTAGCCGGCCTGCGCGCTCGCCCCGGCGAAGCCGGCCGCGAGCTGGGTGTCGAAGATGTTCGTCACCTCGGTGCCCCACGCCCGGCGCAGGATGGCCACGTCCTGGCGGCCGGCGTGAAAGACGACCTCGACGTCGGGGTCGGCGAGCAGCGCAGCGAGCGGCGAGGGATCGGCCTTGTTGAGTGAGTCGATCAGGATGATCCGCGGCTCGTCGCCGCCCGCCGGATCGTCGACCGCGACTTGCACGAGGCACAGCAGCGCCCGGTAGCGGCCCTCGGACATGAACTCCGTGTCGATCCCGAGCCGCCCGGACTCGCGGCCGAGCCGCGCCACCTCGCCGATCTCGTCCTGGGTGGCCAGCGTGGGCGCGGTGGAGTGGCTCATTGGCGCACCTTACCCGGACGGGCTGGTTTTCCTCGCCGCGGTCGCCCGGACCGGGGGACCGCGGTGGCCGGCGGCGTCGATCCCGGTCAGGGTGACCGTGAGACGATCGGTGAAACCGATCACCGGGACGCTCAGGCTCCGGGCCCGGGGCCCGAGGACCGTCTGCAGGCGGCGGCCGTCGCTCGCCGTGATCCGCACGAGCGTCCGGACGGCGCCGCCCGCGGGCGTGAAGCTGATCATGAACACGCGGCGGTTCGACCGGATCCGCAGCCGCCCCACCCGTCCGGGCGCCGGCGGGCGCGGCACGGTGTAGGTGGCGAGGACGCGGCTGCCGTGCGGCGCCCCGCCGTTGGCGATGAGCGCGACGAGCCGGCGGGCACCGGCCGGGGCGAGGGCGGGGGTGAAGCGGATCGTGCCCGCCGCGCCGCGCGCCCGCCCGATGACGTGGAAGAGGCGGGCGGTCTGCTCGGCGAACGTGACGCTGACGTTGGCCGGGACCCGCACGCGGTAGCGGAGCGTACGCCGGAACCCGCGCCCGCTCACCGTCCCGCGGATCGACGGGGCGGGCTCCCCGATCGAGTAGCGCAGACCGGTGATCGTGATCTGGCTGCCGGCGGCCTGGCGCACCTGCCAGCGACCGGCCGCCGGGTGGCGCAGGCCGATGTAGGTGGTGGCGCCGGCGGCATCGCCGAGGGCCACGGCGCTCGCGCCGTGGCCGGTCCGCGCGGCCGGGGCGATCGTCGTGCCGTTCGGCGCGACGAGGACGACGGCGGGCGCGCCGCCGGCGCCGGTGACCGTGAGGCTCGCCGTCGGGGCGCCGGCCGGGACGCGGAAGCTCTCGCCCACCGCGGCGCTCGCGCGCCGGCCATCGGCGGCCGCCGGGGGGATGCCGGCGGTGAAGCGGCCGGTGACGTCCTGGAAGGGGTAGGGGACGGGAGCCGGGTCACCCCAGTGGTAGGCGATCGTCCCGAAGAAGCCGAAGATCCCGGGCGGCGGGATGTAGACGCCGAAGCCGGTGTTGTTGATCGCGATCGACTGCGATGGGATGGTGATGTCGCCACCGTCGAGCACGTTGCTCGGTAGCACCGAGGACAGCCCGAGCTTGGACACGTGGACGATGACGTCGCTGCGGATGAGCCCGCCGAAGACGTTGTTCTTCGGGTCGATGATCGCGCCGAGCGTGCCCTTGGACTCGATCATCCCGAGGTCGTAGTCCTCGGTGCCGGTGAGCGTGACCTGATCGGGGATCTTGTAGGTGAGCGTAGCGTTGGCGACCTTCATCACGTACAGGTAGCCGGTCGCCGACACGGTGAACGTCACCGGGTCCCCGAACGCCCCCGTGAGCTTGCCGTCGAGGCTGAAGGCGTAATCGCGCTGGCCGCCGGCCCCGGGCGCGGACAGCGGAGAGATGCCGAAGCCGATCGTCCCCGACAGCGACGGCGGGCTCAGACCGAGCCCGAGCCCGCCGTGGGTGAGGAACAGCTGTGGCGGGGGATCGTTGAGGTCGAACGGAACGCCCGGGTAGGGGAGGCCGACGTCGAACGAGCCGCTCCTGAAGTCGCCGTTGTCGAACTCGATCGCCAGTGACAGGCTGAGGGCGGAGCCGCCGGCCGGGACGTTGACCGTCCCGGTGCCCTTCCACACCGAGCCCTGCAGCGTGTAGCTGACGTCGACGTTCTTGAGCTCGAGACCGCCGAAGTTGGCGTCGCCGATCGTGAACTCGACCGAGCTCAGCTTCAGGCCGCCGGCGATCGTCGCCTGGAGGGTCGCGCTCCCGGTGACCCCTCCGAAGTACCCCGGCAGCTTGAGCGACACGGGCACCTCGACGCCGCCGGTGATGAGCTTGGCGTCGACGTCGCCGCTGATCGGGAAGCCGGCCAGGACGGGGGCGGCGAGCTCGTGGAAGTCGAACAGGTCATACCCGGGCTGTGCCACCGGGATCTTGGCGTGGATCTCGCCGTGCCAGATCGTGACGTTGAGGCCGCCGCCGGTCAGCAGCACGCTGACCGTGCCGGTCGTGTCGATCGAGTGGAGCCTGGGGTCGATGCCGATGCGCACGCCGACGTCGGGAATGATCCGCAGGCCGTTGATGTCGACCTCGCCGAGCGAGACGTCCATGTTCGGGTCGCTCGGGTCGTGGGCGAAGCAGCCCGCCTTGATCTCGGCGTCGACGACCCCGAACTTGGCCGACGTGCAGGTTGAGGTGGCGAGCTGGTCACCGACGCTCGAGCCAAGGCCGCCGCCGGGCAGCGGCCCGAGACCAGGACGGCCGGTCGCGCGCTGGGTGCCGAAGATCGAGGCGACGACGGGGCCGATGCCCTCGGCGCCGGTCGGGTTGCGAATGAAGCTGGTGAAGCCGCCGCCGTCGGCCGTCGCCGCGACGACGAGGTGGTCGATCGTCGTGCCGCTCGGCAGCCGCACCGACAGCTCGGCATTCGAGAAGTGAACGCCGTCGGCCGAGGTCCGGACCTCGACGCCGCTCGCGTCGAGGTAGGCGAAGGCAATCCGGCCGGTGCGGTCCTCGGAGATCGCCGGCTGGGCGAGCGAGCGGCCGAGCGCGACCGGACCCCCGGCCGGCGCGCCGCCGGCGATCCGGCGCAGCAGCAGGTTGCCGCCGCCGAGCGCGCTGTCGCTGTAGAGCACGAACACCCCCGCCGGGCCGCCGATGATCTGCGGCGAGTAGCCGGCGAAGGACGACTCCGACCAGGTCGCGGCGTCGTTGACGTCGCCCTGGCCCGACCACTCGCGCACGAACACGTTGCCGCTCAGGTCGGCGAAGGTCGCCACCGGCCGGGAGCCGTCGGCCGCGAGCGCCCCGTCATAGGCCTGGTCACCGGTGCCGAGCTTGGCCTGGGCGGTCGTGTACTGCCCGGCCGGGCTGCCCTGGAAGAAGGTGCCCCCGGTCTCGGTCGCGCTGATCGTGCCGAGCGAGGGGAAGCTCGGGTCGCCGTAGGCGATCGCGCCGCCGCCCATCTGGTCATCGCCGATCTGGCCGGGGCCGGTCACCGTCGCGCCGCCGTCGATCGAGCTCCACTCGAACACGTTGCTGTCCGAGGTGCCGCCGCCGGGAGTGTTGAACACGTCGGGGAAGCGGCGGTCGACGATGAACAGCTGATTCCCGATCGACAGCGGGATCGGTCCCTGGGTGTCGTGGTTGGCGCTCGGGATGTTGCCCGGCAGGCCGGGCGCCTGGGGCGTCGGCACCGCTCCGGACGGCGCGCAAAGCTTGATCCCGCGCTGGAGGTTGCAGAGCACGATCGAGTCCGGCGCGCTCACGCCGCCGTCGACGGCGTAGACGATGTGCGCGGTCCCGGCGCCGTCGACGAGCAGGTTGGGGTACTTGCCGGTGCCGAGCGTGATCGGCGGCAGGGTCGCGGCGCCGACGCGAGCGAAGCGCTTAGTGCCGGCGTAGCCGGGGGAGTGATAGCTCGGCAGCGGCCGCGCGGCCGCGGCGGCGGGGGCGAACAGGGCGAGCGCGAGGGCGCCGGCCAGCCACGTGCGCGCGCGGATACTCATGCAGCCCCCAATCCCATCGGGCGGGATCATATATGCCAGCCGCGGAGAGTCCGGGAGAAAACCCGGGGCCCGCGCAAGCGGGGCCATATATAACCTAGTTGCCTGGTAGGATTTGGAGTCGATGATCTTCTCCTCCAAAGCCGAATATGGCGTGCGTCTGATGGTCGAGCTCGGCCGGCAGGCGCCCGAGCATCCCACCAGCCTCAAGGCGATCGCCGATGCCGAGGGCCTGCCGCTGGCCTACCTCGAGCAGGTCGTCGCGCGGCTGCGCAAGGCCGGCCTGGTCATGAGCGCGCGCGGAGCGCACGGCGGCTACTGGCTCGCGCGGGCGCCGGAGGAGATTTCCATGGACGAAGTGGTGCAGGCGCTCGAGGGCGCGATCGCGCCGATGGAGTGCTTCGTCCACGACAACACCGAGCGCGTGCTCTGCTCGCATCAGCCCGACTCCGGGCGTGGGTGCGCGACCAAGCTGCTGTGGACCCGCGTACAGGGCGGCATCATCCGCTCGCTGCAGACGACGACGCTCGCCGATCTCGTCGAGTTCTCGCGTCGCGGCGAGCGCGAGGTGAGCGAGCCGCTGATGCTGAGCGTGAGCGCCCCCGCGGCCTAGAGAAACGAACGAAAGCTGGAGATGTCAGAGCTAGAGATTCAGAACCTTCACGTGCGCGCGGGGGACAAGGAGATCCTCCGCGGGCTCGACCTGTCCGTCACCAAGGGCCAGATCCACGCCCTGATGGGCCCGAACGGCTCGGGCAAGTCGACCCTCGCCAACGCCATCATGGGCCACCCCAACCTCGAGGTGACCGACGGCAGGATCATCTGGGACGGGGAGGACATCACCGAGGCCGATCCCGACGAGCGGGCCCGGATGGGGCTGTTCCTCGCCTTCCAGTACCCGGTCGCCGTCCCCGGCGTGACGGTGACCAAGTACCTGCGCACGGTGCTCAACGCCCACCGCGAGGCCCACGGCGAGGAGCCGATCCCGCTGCGTGACTTCCGCCAGACGGTCGAGGCGGCGATGAAGCTCACCAACGTCCCCAAGGAGTTCTCGAGCCGGTACCTCAACGAGGGCTTCTCCGGCGGCGAGAAGAAGCGGATGGAGATCCTTCAGCTCGCGCTCCAGCGACCGGAGATGGCGATCCTCGACGAGACCGACTCCGGGCTCGACATCGACGCGCTGCGGGTGGTGGCCAACGGCGTCAACGCCGTCGCCGGGCCTGACATGGGCGTGCTCATCATCACCCACTACCAGCGCATCCTCCACCTCGTGCAGCCCAGTCACGTGCACGTCATGTACAAGGGCCGGATCGTCCGCGAGGGCGGTCCCGAGCTCGTCGACGAGCTCGAGGCGAAGGGCTACGGCTGGATCACGGAGGAGATCGACAAGGCCGCTGCCTGATGGCGATCACGACCGCCCAGCTGCGCGACGTCGTCGCCGAGTTCCCAGTCCTGCGCCGCCCGATGAACGGGCAGCGCATCGTCTACCTCGACTCCGGCGCGACCTCCCAGACCCCGCAGCCGGTCATCGACGCGATGACCCGCTATTACACGCACTCGCGAGCGTCGATCCACCGCGGCGTGTATCCGCTCGCCGTCGAGGCGACGGACCTCTACGAGGGGGCACGAGGGCGGATCGCCCGCTGGCTCGGGTCGACCCCGCAGGAGACGATCTTCACCGCCAACGCGACGGCGGCGATTAACCTCGTCGCCTACACCTGGGGCCGGGCGAACGTCGGGCGCGGGGACCTCGTCGTGCTCACCGAGATGGAGCACCACTCGAACATCGTCCCCTGGCAGCAGCTGTGCCTCGAGCGCGAAGCGGAGCTCGCCTACGTGCCGGTGCTCGCCGATGGCCACCTCGACCTCGAGGCGTTCGACCGGCTGCTCGAGCGCGGCCCCAAGCTCGTCGCCGTCGCGCACGTCTCCAACGTCGTCGGGACGATCAACCCGGTGGCCGAGATCACCCGTCGGGCCCACGCCGCCGGCGCGGTCGTGCTCGTCGACGGCAGCCAGGCGGTGCCGCAGCTCCCCGTCTCGCTGCCGGAGATCGACGCCGACTTCTACGCCTGGACCGGTCACAAGGCCTACGGCCCGACCGGGATCGGGGTGCTCCACGGCCGGCGCGAGCTGCTCGAGCAGATGCCGCCGTTCATCAGCGGCGGACACATGATCCGCACCGTCGCCGACAGCGAGTCGACATGGACCGACCTGCCCTGGAAGTTCGAGGCCGGCACCTCGCAGATCGCCGAGGCCATCGGGCTCGGTGCCGCCGTCGACTGGCTCGACGCGCTCGGGATCGAGGCGGTGCGCGCGCATGAGGAGGCGCTCGTCGCCGAGACCCTCGCCCGACTCTCCGACCTCCCCGGAATCGAGTTGCACGGGCCGATGAACGCCGCCGAGCGCGGCGCGCTCGTGTCCTTCACCGTCGAGGGCGCACACCCGCACGACGTCGGCGAGATCCTCGGGCGCCGCGGGGTATGCGTGCGCGCCGGTCACCACTGCGCCCAGCCGCTGATGCGCAGGCTCGGGGTGTCGGCGACGACTCGGGCATCGTTCGCGGTCCACAACTCGTCCGCCGACGTCGACGCGCTGCTCGACGGGATCGGCGAGGTCCGGCGGGTGCTCCAGCTCTGATGCCGACGCCGGATTCGCCGATCGGCGCGAGCTACCCTGGATTCTGAGATGGACGACCTCTACCGCGAGAACATCCTCGACCACTACAAGCACCCGCACAACTTCAGTCCGCCGGCGCCGGACCTCGAGCGGGTCGATCTCGAGTTCCACGACCTCAACCCGCTGTGTGGCGACGAGCTGACCGTGCAGCTCGCGGTCGACCCCGAGGGGCGCGTCGAGGACGTGCGCTTCCGAGGCCATGGCTGCGCGATCTCGCAGGCCGCCGCCTCGATGGCCTCCGATGAGGTCAAGGGGATGAAGGTCGACGAGCTGCTCTCGCTCGACCGCGAGTTCGTGCTCGAGTTGCTCGGGATCGACATCTCGGCGACGCGGCTGAAGTGTGCGCTGCTCTCGCTCAAGGTGCTCAAGAGCGCTTCCCTTGGACATTCCGTCGAATGGGAGTCCTCGGCACCTGACGACGCCGCTGCCTGACGGTGTGAGGTTCGGGCAGGTTGCCGGAGCTATTGTACGGTTTGTCGAGGTTTGGATGGACGTTGTCTGGACGGCCGCGCGTGGACGCAAAGCCCTCTTGTGCAGGGCCTTCTTCGCGCCGATGTTCCTGGTGTCTCGGTAAAGCCGACATTAAGGACGATGAGGCCGATGGCGACGTTCACAGAAACACGCCAGGCAGGAGACGCAGTTCAGGAACTGTGGGAGCAGTACCGGGAGACCGGTGACGGACGGCTCAAGGACCGACTCGTTCTCACGCTGGCCCCGCTGGTCAAATACATCGTGTACCGCAAGATCCGGGAGATCCCGGCGCGCTGCGAGGTCGACGACTTCATCTCGGTCGGCGTCGAGGCTGTGATCAAGTCTCTCGACCGCTACGACCCCGAGCGCGGAGCCACGCTCCAGCAGTTCGTGTGGACGCGGATCCACGGCGCGGTGCTCGACGAGCTGCGGCGCGGTGACTGGGCGCCGCGATCGCTGCGCCGCTGGGAGCGGGACATCAGCCAGGCGAGCGACCGCTTCAGCCGGCTCTACGGCCGGCGGCCGACCCGCCATGAGCTCGCCGACGCGCTCGCCATCCCGGTCGAGGATCTCGAGCGCCGGCGGCGGGACATCGCCCGCTCGGACGTCGGCTCGCTCAACGTGCTCGTGATGGGCGACGACGAAATGGCGATCGAGCGGATCGACACCCTGCAGAGCTCCGATCGCGAGGCCGACCCAGAGTTCGCCGCCGCGCGCGAGGCCGCCGTCGATCGCTTCCGCCTCGCCTTCGACGAGCTGCCGGCGCGCGATCGCGTCGTCGCGGTGCTCCTCTACGTCGACAACCTCACGCTGCGTGAGATCGGCCACGTGCTCGGCGTCACCGAGAGCCGCGTGTGCCAGATCCACGGCCGCCTCAAGAGCAGGCTGCGCGAGTCGCTCGAGGTCGACGAGGAGCTGTTCCTCGAAGTCGCCTGAGCCGGTCCCGCGGGAGGGCGGGCGCACCCGTCCTGGTAGTCGGTGAATGCGCAGCGCCCGGACGGGGAAGTCCGGACGCATGGAGGTTCTGCGGACAAAGTCCGTCGAGCAGGCCGTGCGCGACACCGACGAGCCGGGGCATCGGCTGCGTCGCTCGCTCGGGGCCGTCGAGCTGACGGTCCTCGGCATCGGCGTCATCATCGGCACCGGGATCTTCGTGCTCACCGGCGAGGCCGCGGGCACGATCGCCGGACCGGCGATCGTCCTCTCCTTTGCGGTGGCCGGGGTCGCCTGCCTGCTCGCCGGGCTCTGCTACGCCGAGTTCGCCGCGATCGTCCCGGCCGCAGGGTCGGCCTACACCTTCTCCTACGCGAGCCTCGGCGAGCTGGTCGCGTGGATCATCGGCTGGGACCTGATGCTCGAGCTCGCGCTCGGGGCGGCGACCGTCGCCTCCGGCTGGTCGCAGTACCTCAAGATCGTGCTCACGTCCTCCCCGTGGCACCTGCATCCCCCCGCCTGGCTGTTCGCCGACGGCCACAACGTCGCCGCCGCCGCGATCGTGCTCCTCGTCACCGGGGTCCTGTGCCTCGGCGTGCGGACCTCGAGCCGGGTCAACGCCGTCATCGTCGCGATCAAGGTGACGGTCGTCCTGCTCGTCATCGTCGCCGGGATCTCCTTCATACACGCCGGCAACTACCACCCATTCATCCCGCCGTCGGGCTCCAAGCCGGCGCCGGGCGGATCCTCGAGCGAGACCCTCCTTCAGCAGATCGGCGCCGCCCCCGGAGCGTTCGGAGTGGGCGGGATCTTCGCCGGCGCCGCGCTCGTGTTCTTCGCCTTCATCGGGTTCGACATCGTCGCCACCAACGCCGAGGAGGCCAAGCGTCCCCAGCGTGACGTGCCGATCGGCATCTTCGCGTCGCTGACCATCTGCACGGTGCTCTACATCGCGGTCTCGCTCGTCGTCACCGGGATGGTCAAGTACAACCACATCGACGTCGCCGCCCCGCTGTCGACGGCGTTCATCGCCGTGCACGAGAACACGATCGGGACGATCGTCGCCTACGGCGCGCTCGCCGGGCTCACCTCGGTCGTCCTCGTCCTGCTCATGGGGCAGAGCCGGGTGTTCTTCGCCATGAGCCGTGACCGGCTGCTGCCGCCGGTGTTCGCCCAGGTCTCCGAGCGCTACGGCACGCCGTATCGGACGACGCTCATTACGGGCGTCGTCGTCGCCGCGCTCACCTTCCTGTTCAGCCTCAAGACGCTCGCCGAGCTCGTCAACATCGGCACGCTTTTCGCGTTCGTGCTCGTGGCCATCGGCGTGATCGTGCTGCGCCGCACCCGGCCTGAGCTCGAGCGGCCGTTCCGGACACCGCTCGTCCCGGTCATCCCGATCCTCTCGGTGCTCGCGTCGCTGTGGCTGATGCTCAACCTCCAGTCGGCGACGTGGGTCCGGTTCGCCGTCTGGATGGTCGTCGGACTCGTCGTCTATTTCGCCTATTCCCGGCGGCACAGCCGCCTGCGCGGCGACGGCGACGGCTCGGCCGGCCGGGGCGCGCGCCGTGGCGCGCGGGAGCGGCAGACGGTCGGCAGCGGCGCCGGCCGCTGACGCGCTCCGCTCCCCTCGAGGCGGCAGCGCGCCGAGCCTCCGGTAAATCCTATCTCTGCGCTAGGATTTGAGTCGTGCCCGAAGTCATCGAAGTGTGCCCTACGAGCGAGCTCGAGCCCGGCCAGATGCGTCTGGTCGAGCACGACGATCTCGAGATCGGCGTATTCAACTGCGCCGGCACGGTCTACGCGATCGAGGACCGCTGCTCGCATGACGACGGGCCGCTGGTGGAGGGTGAGCTGGACCAGGCGGCGTGTACGATCGAGTGCCCCCGCCACGGCTCGCGATTCGATCTGAAGACAGGCCAGCCGCTGACGCTGCCCGCCTACGTCCCGGTCGAGACGTTCAAGGTGATCATCGAAAACGAGACGATCAAGCTGGAGGTGGAGTAGTGGCTACTCCCGAGATCCTGAATCCCGCGACGCTGTCCGAGAACGACCAGCTCCGGGGCATCAACGCCGACTACACCGAGCGCTACGGCTTCCACGACGCCGAGCACTACCTCTACAAGGCGCCGAAGGGCCTGAGCGCCGAGCTCGTGGCCAAGATCTCGGAGTTCAAGTCCGAGCCGCAGTGGATGCGCGACTTCCGGATCAAGGCGCTCGAGCACTTCCTCGCCCGTCCGATGCCCACGTGGGGCTCGCCGATGCTCGCCGAGGTCGACTTCGACGACATTCACTACTTCGTCCGCGCGTCCGAGCGGGCCGAGCGCAACTGGGATGACGTGCCCGAGGACGTCAAGCGGACGTTCGACCGGCTCGGGATCCCCGAAGCCGAGCGCAAGTTCCTCTCCGGCGTCGGCGCGCAGTACGAGTCCGAGGTCGTCTACCACCAGGTCCGCGAGGACCTCGAGAAGCAGGGCGTCATCTTCAAGGACATGGACACCGGCCTGCGTGAGCACGAGGATCTCGTGCGCGAGTACTTCGCGAGCATCATCCCGCCCAACGACAACAAGCTCGCCGCGCTCAACTCGGCGGTCTGGTCAGGCGGATCCTTCGTCTACGTGCCGCCGGGCGTCCACGTCGAGATGCCGCTGCAGGCGTACTTCCGGATCAACACCGAGTCGATGGGCCAGTTCGAGCGGACGCTGATCATCGCCGACGAGGGCTCCTACGTGCACTACGTCGAGGGCTGCACCGCCCCGACCTACTCCTCGAGCTCGCTGCACTCGGCGGTCGTCGAGCTGATCGCCAAGCCCGGCGCCCGGATCCGTTACACGACCGTGCAGAACTGGTCCCAGAACGTCTTCAACCTCGTGACCAAGCGTGCGGTCGCCCAGGAGGATGCCACCGTCGAGTGGGTCGACTGCAACCTCGGATCCAAGCTGACGATGAAGTATCCGAGCATCTACCTGCTCGGCGAGCGGGCCCACGGAGAGGTCCTCTCGATCGCCTTCGCCGGCAAGGGCCAGCACCAGGACGCCGGCGCCAAGATCATCCACGCCGCGCCGAACACGACGTCGAACATCTTCGCCAAGTCGATCTCCAAGGACGGCGGCCGTGGCTCCTATCGCGGCCTGCTCGAGATCGCCAAGGGCGCGCACGGCTCGCGCTCGAAGGTCGTCTGTGACGCGCTGCTGCTCGACGAGGAGTCCCGCTCGGACACCTATCCGACGATCCGTATCGGCGAGGACGACGTCAACGTCGGGCACGAGGCGACAGTCTCGAAGGTCGGCGAGGACCAGCTCTTCTACCTGATGTCGCACGGCATCCCGGAGGACGAGGCCTCGAAGCTGATCGTCAACGGCTTCATCGAGCCGATCACCAAGGAGCTCCCGATGGAGTACGCGGTCGAGATGAACCGGCTGATCGAGCTGCAGATGGAGGGTTCGATTGGCTGATTCAGCGACGCTCGAGTTGCCTCAATTCAAGGGGCGGCCGGGCTGGGAGTTCACCGACATCTCGAGCCTCGACCTGTCGGCGTACGAGCCGGTGGGCTCGGCGCCGGCCGCCAACGGCGCCGTCGCCCCGCTGTTCGACCTCCCGCCCGCGCGGTTGCCCGAGGGTGTGATCGTCACGACGATGGCTGACGCGGTCGGTGCGCATCGCGAGCTCGTCGAGCGCCACCTCGGGTCGCTCGTCGAGGCCGACGAGTTGTTCGTCGCCTTGAACGACGGCGCCGACTATCGCGGCGGCTCATTCGTGTTCGTGCCGCGCGGGGTCGCCGTCGAGGAGCCGATCGCCCTGACGAGCATCCTGCCGGCATCGGGCGCGCTGCTGCACCAGCGCACGCTCGTCGTGCTCGAGGAGGGCGCCCAGGCCGAGGTCTGGGAGCAGTACCTCACCGCCGACGGCGAGATCGACGCCGTGCTCAACGTCGTCACCGAGCTGATCGTCGCCGACAACGCCCACCTGCGCTACGTGTGCGGCCAGGACCTGTCGGAGAAGAGCTGGATCTTCGGCGCGCAGCGGGCCGAGGTGGCTCGCGACGCGAGCCTCGACTGGGTTGCCCTCGGGTTCGGCTCCGGCCGCGGCCGGGTGCGGATGGAGACCCGGCTCGTCGGCGAGGGTGCGGACGCCCGCGTCACCGGTGCCTACGCCACCCACGCGCGACAGCACATCGACTTCGACACCACGCAGGAGCACGCGGCGCGGAACACGACCTCCGACCTCGCCTTCCGCGGCGTCCTCACCGGACGCTCGAGTGCGGTGTGGAAGGGGAACATCATCGTCGACCCCGGCGCGCAGAAGACCGACGCCTTCCAGGAGTCACGCAACCTGCTGCTCTCCAAGCGGGCGCACGCCGACGCGATCCCCGGCCTCGAGATCCAGGCCAACGACGTCCGCTGCACGCACGCCGCCGCCGTTGCCCAGGTCGACCCCGAGCAGCTCTTCTACCTCCGCACGCGCGGCCTGCGTGAGGACACCGCCAAGCGGCTCGTCATCGAGGGCTTCCTCGCGTCGCTCGTCGAGCGCTTCGAGCAGGGTCAGGTGCGTGAGGTGCTCGGCGCCGCGCTCGAGGCGCGGCTCGGGCTCATCCTGGGCGAGTAGTAGCCCGGTCTTGCCGCGTCCTCGCGGGGGCGCTGCGCAAGCGCGCGTCAGCGCACGATCGAGAATGGCGCCCGTTGCACGCCGGAGATCTCGCCGAAGGCGTTGATCGCCGAGACGTACATGCGGTAGCGGCCGAGCCCGAGGCGGCCGCTGCTGAACCGCACCGCGTCCGTCCCGGCGCCGAGCGTCGGCGCGAGGACGTAGGTGAGCGTGATCCAGCGGTGGTGCTGGTAGCGCGCGAATTGGACCAGCACCTTGGAGCGCTGGTTGAGATGCAGTCCGACCTTGACCTGCTTCGGATGGCGGGCGCCGCCCCGGTGCACGGTCTTGGCCACGGTCAGCTGGCTGACGCTCGGCGGCGGGGGCCAGGTCGTGAACCTCACCGGCACCCCGATGGACGGCCCCTGCGCGTTGCTGGCGACCAGGCGCACGGTGTACTGAGTCGACGGTCGCAGGCCGGCAAGCTGCGCCGAGGCCGCTGTCGGCGTTGCCCCGGTCTGGAGCTGCTGGGCGCAGCTGATCGTCGGCCCGCTCGGCGGGGCCGGCGTGATCGAGAAGTAGCAGCCGGTGATTGGCGAGGCGTTGGGGTTGACGGTGCCGGTGAGCGTGGCGGTGTGGGCCGTGATCTCGAACGGCGCCGTGGTCGTCGCCGTGGGCGGCGGGATCGCCCAGGTGAAGGTGATCTGGGGCGCGGCGCCGGTCGCAGTCGGGATCAGCGAGAGGTTGCTGACGCCGGACGGTCCGGGTGGGATCGAGGAGGCGCCGCCTCCGCCACCGCCCCCGCCGGAACCGACGATGTATCCCGGCGACGGGCTGCTGAAGTACTGGCCGGTGCCGTCTCCGCCGCCTCCACCGCCATAGATGCCGCCGCCACCTCCGCCGCCGCCTCCGCCGAGGTCTTCGCCACCGGCGTCGCCGCCGATGCCGAGCACGCCGGGTGTGGCGGCATTTGGCGCCACCGAAGTACCTGAGCCGGCGACCCCGCCGACGCTGGGCGTTCCGCGTGCCCCAGCCGCACCGATTGCATGGTGATACGTGTCTGGCGCGCCATCGAAGCCGTTGGCATCGGACGCACCGCCGTTACCGCCGGCACCCCCACCAAATAGCCCACCGCCGCCACCTCCACCACCGCCGCCGGCAACTACAAGTCGGGAGGCAAGCGACCCAGCCGACGAGGCGCTTAGCGTCCGGACGTCGGACGCCCCACCGCCGCCGGCGCCGGACAGCCCGCCAAAAGCGGTCGAACCGCCAGCCCCGCCGCCATTCGTGCCACCAAGAGCATTGCCAAGCGTGTCGCCGTTGCCGCCGTTGCCCCCGACCTCGGCGTACAGAATCTCGCCCGGCAGGACCGCAAGTGTGGCCATCTCCGTGGCCGCCGCTCCGCCGAGCGCACCGGTGGAGCTGTCCCCGCCGTGCCCGCCGACGAGACTCAGCTGCAGGCTGGTCACCCCAGGCGGAACGACGAAGGCGTGCTCGCTGGGCATGCTGAAGGTCGTAGTCGTCGTCGTGGCGGCTGCGGCCGACGGTGCAGCCAAGGCTGCCGCCACCCCCAGCGCCACACCGCCCCGGTGCAGTGCACGCATCGTGGGGACTCTATCGGCCGGGTCGTCCGGAAAGAATACCGGGCGAGTAACTCCGGGCAGGGGGGACGTGGGGAATCCTGCTGCGCATAGTGACGGGTTAGATTCCCCACCCCCTCGTTCGGAGGCCGCGACCCGCGTCCGGTGGCCTACGGATTGCCGGCGACCGACGCCAGTTGGGGTCCGGTGGTCGGGTTGCGGGTGAAGGTCTCGCCGGCGGGTACGTGGGCGCGGCCCTTGTACGTCGGGCCCTGGTCGCCGGGGGTGTGCGGGTCGGTGCCGAGCAGCCGCGACGAGGACCCCTTCGACAACGCCACATACTTCAACCCCAACACCGACAGCGGCTGAATCGACACCCGCGAATCCGCCGGAACCTTCCCGTTCGACTGATCAAGATCGAGCGTCAACTGCGCCCCAACCTGCCCACTCGACAACTCAACCGGCTTCATATCCGACACCAACCCCACCCGAAACCCACCCTCACGCACATCAGCGCCGATCACCACATCCGACCCATCCGCAATATCCACCTTCAACTGACGCGTCGGCACGAACGGCAACCCCGAATTCGCCGTATACGCCAGGAACACGGCAACAAGCAGCGCGAGCAGCGACAGCGCCCCAACGAGCACCGGGCTGGTCAGCGCGCTCGGCCCCGGGGTGAGCTTCTTCTCGTCGCTGCGCGATCGGCCGCCCGTGCGCAGGAGAGCGGCGAGATCGGGCCCCTCGACGTCACGGCAGCGGTCATCCGCGCGCGCCCAGGCCGCCTCCGCGCCCTCCCAATCGTCGCGGCTGGAGAGCAGTATCCCGAGCCGGAACGCGCCGAAGCCGTCGCCCCGCTCGTCCGAGCGCTCATACGCGGATTGAGCGGTGGCGGTGTCGCCGCGGATCTCGGCGAACAGCCCGACGTACGCCGCCGCGGTCGGATGCCCCCGCTCGTCGGCGTCGCGGTAGGCCTCCTCTAGCCTCGTTCAGTCGCCCGCGCTCGGCGAGCGCGTTGCCGCGCGCGAACGAGGACGGAGATCCGGCTCCGTCCTCCCCGTCCGAAGTCCCTGACGCTGCCCTGCCAGCGCGGTTGCTCATCGCCGGAGCCAGGGTACCCATGCACTGTCCGCCGTGCGCCCCTTACGATTGCGGGAATGGCGCGTGTGCCCCCGCTTGTCCCGCTCGGCTATGGCAAGTTCGTGCGCGCCGATCGCGTCTACGCGCTCGTGCCGCTCGAGGGCGGCGATCGCGGCGATGGCCGGCGCACGCTCGTCCACGTCGAGGGCATCGAGGGCCCGCTCGTGGCCTCGCGCTCGGAGCTCGCGATCGCCAAGGACCTCGCCGGCGCGCTCGGCCAGGTCGCGCCCGGCTCACGCCACGGCGCCGTCGCGCCCGGGCAGGAGGTGCTCTTCTGAGCGACGCGTACGCCCTCCTGCTGCGCGGCGTCAATCTCGGTTCCCACAACCGGATCGGCATGGCCGACCTGCGCGCCATGCTGAGCGACGGGGGCTTCGAGGATGCGCGGACCTACCTGCAGAGCGGCAACGCCGTCGTGCGTACCCCGCTCTCGGCCGATAAGCTCGCCGACGAGTGCGAGCGGCTGATCGTCGAGCGCTTCGGCGCGCCGGTCACGGTCCTCGTCCGCTCCGGCGAGGACCTCGCGCAGATCGTCGCCGGCGACCCGCTCGACGGCGCCGCCGAGGACCCGAAGCGCTACCAGGTCACCTTCCTCAGCGCCGCGCCCGAGCCAGCGCTCGTCGAGCAGCTCGACCGCCTCGCGACCGAGCGTGAGCGCGTCGCCGTCGTCGGCTGCGAGATCTATGCCCATCACCCCGACGGCGTCGGTCGGTCAAAGGTCGCGATGAAGCTCGCCGGCCTCAAGCGCGGAGTGATCGGCACCTCTCGGAACTGGACGACGGTGCTCAACCTGCTCGAGATGGCCCGGACGTGAGCTACGCCTACGTCGTCGCGGACGTCTTCACCGACGCCCCGCTCGAGGGCAATCAGGTCGCGGTGTTCGTCGACGCCGCGGATCTCACCGACACGCAGATGCAGCGGACGGCCCGGGAGATGAACCTGTCCGAGACGGTGTTCGTGCTGCCGGGTGATTCCGAGGCCGACGTCGCCGTGCGGATCTTCACCCCGACGGCGGAGCTGCCCTTCGCCGGTCACCCCGTGCTCGGAACGGCATTCATCCTCGCGGTGGAGCGGGCCGAGGCCACGGCGATCCGCCTGCGGACGAAGGCCGGGGTGATCACGCTCGAGCTGACCCGCAGCGACGGCGAGGTGACGTTCGCCGAGATGCGCCAGCCCCTGCCGACGGTCGCGCCGTTCGCCGAGCCGGAGGCGCTGCTCGCCGCGCTCGGGACCGCGCGCGCGGTCATGCCGATCGAGGCCTACGACAACGGGCCGGTGCATGTCATGGTCGCGCTGCCCGACGAGGCCACGGTCGCCACGGTCGCACCGGACCTGGGCGCGCTCCGAGGGCTCGGGACGATGGGGGTGAGCTGCTTCGCCGGCGCCGGAACGCGGTTCAAGACCCGGATGTTCGCGCCCTCGCTCGGTGTGCCCGAGGACCCGGCGACCGGCTCGGCGGCCGGACCGCTCGCGATGCATCTCGTGCGGCACGGAGTCGTCGAGCCGGGGACGACGATCGAGATCCACCAGGGCGCCGAGATCGCCCGCCCATCGCTGCTCCGGGCCCGGGTGGAGGGCAGCCGAGACAAGGTCGACGCCGTCTTCGTCGGCGGCGCGGCGGTCATCGTTGCTCGCGGCCACTACCGGCTGACCTGAAAGGATTGGCACATGGAGCTCAGCCCCCGCCAACGGCGCGCCCTCGAGGACATCTGCGACACCTTCTGCCCGGCGGGCAACGGCGCCCCGGCCGCCCGTGAGCTCGGCGTTGCCGACGCGGTCCTGGCCGCCGTGTCGCTCAACCCGCGGGCGTCCGAGCGCCGGCAGCTCGCCGGGCTGCTCTCGCTGTGGGACACGGCGGTGCTCGGGGCGGTCGGCGGCGCCGGCGCTGCGCGGTTCAGCGCACTCAGCCGCGCCCAGCGCGAGCAGGTGCTGCTGAGCTGGGCCGACTCGCGCCTGCCGCAGCGCCGCGCGGTCTTCCAGGCGCTGCGCAAGGGCGCGCTGCTCTTCTACTACATGCTGCCGGGGCCTGGCGGCGGCCGGAGCCCGGCATGGGACGCGATCGGTTACGACGGCCCGCTCGGCCGGCTCGAGGACGCGCCACCGAAGGCGCTCACCCCGCTCGAGATCGCCGGCGACCAGCGGCTCGAGTGCGACGTCGTGATCGTCGGCTCGGGCGCGGGCGGGGGCGCCGCGGCCGGCGTGCTCACCGCAGCCGGCCTCGACGTGATCGTCGTCGAGTCCGGTGGCTACTACGACGACCAGGACTTCGACGGGTCCGAGCTCACGGCGCTCACCGGGTTCTACATGGGCGCGCCCCAGGCCACCCAGGATCAGAGCGTCACCCTGCTCGCCGGCTCCTGTCTCGGCGGCGGCACCGTGGTCAACTACTCGACCTCGTTCCGCACGCCCGATGAGGTCCGGGCCGAGTGGGCCGGGCACGGCGTGCCGGCGTTCACCGGCGATGCCTACACGCGCAGCCTCGACGCTGTCTGCGAGCGCCTCGGCGTCAGTCAGGAGTACAACGAGCCCTCGACCCGGGAGCAGAAGCTCCAGGAGGGCTGCGTCAAGCTCGGCTGGCACGTCGACGCGATGCCCCGAGGGGTGCGCCACTGCGCCCAGGGCAAGGAGTGCGGCTACTGCGGCCTCGGCTGCCGGGTCGGCGCCAAGCAGTCGGTGGTCAAGACGTGGCTCAAGGACGCGCACGACGCCGGCGCCCGCCTGATCGTGCGCACGCGCGTCGAGCGGGTACTCGTCGACGGCGGGTCGGCCCGCGGGGTGGTGGCCCGCACCGCCGACGGGCACCACGTCACGATCCGCTCGCGGGCGGTGATCGCGGCCTGCGGCGCGATCCACACGCCGGCGCTGCTCAAGCGCTCAGGGCTCGGCAACGAGAACATCGGCCGCCACCTCAAGCTCCACCCGGCGGCGGCGGTGTTCGGGGTCTTCGACGAGGAGCTCAAGCCGTGGGAGGGTGTCATGCAGGCGCTCTACTCCGACCAGCACCGCGATCTCGACGACGGCTACGGACTCAAGTACGAGACCGCGGCCAACCACCCGCACCTGTTCATCGCCTTCAGCCCATGGCGGGGCGCCGGCGAGCACTACGGCCTCATGGAGGGGCTGCCGCACAGCGTTCCGATCGGCGTCCTGTTGCGTGACCGCGACGGCGGTGAGGTCCGGGTCGGGCGCGACGGCGAGCCGATCGTGCACTACCGCCTCTCGGAGTTCGACACCGGGCATCTGCGCACCGGCCTCGACGGTGCGGCCCAGATCCTCGAGGCGTCGGGAGCGCGGAAGATCTTCTCCTCTCACACCCGGTGGGTGAGCTACGAGCCCGGCCGCTCGGGCTCACGCGGACGGTTCCTCATCGAGGCCGACGCCGCCGGCTACGGGGCCGGGCAGATCTCGCTCGGTTCCTTCCACATCATGGGCTCGGCCCGGATGGGCGGGTCGCCGGCGACCTCGGCCTGCGACCCGAACGGGCAGACCTGGGACGTGCGCGACCTCTACGTGTTCGACGGCTCGTCGTTCCCGAGCGCCTCGGGCGTCAACCCCCAGATCTCGATCCAGGCGATCGCCCACATGGGCGCCGAGGCCGTCGCCGCCAAGCTCGGCTGAGCGCCCTGCGGTCCGGCCGCTGACCGCCCCAGCGCCAGACCCGGCGCGGCTGAACCAGATCGCCCAAAGTTCCCGGCCGTGCGGCGTTATGGTGGGATGGGTGCGCAAGCGCCAGCCGCCCCGCTATGTCAGCCAGCACTCGGACTACTCGGTCGGGCGCCGCCGACGGCGCCGGCGCGTCCGCCACCCGCTGCTGCTGCTCGTCCTCGTGATCGTCCTCCTGCTCGCTGCCACGGCGGCCGTGATGGCGGCCTCGGTCGGCCGCGCGGGACGACCGAGCGCCGGTGCGGCGGCGGCCGGGGCCGGACCGGTCACCCCCGTGCGCCGGAGGGCCGCCCGCCAGGAGCGTCGCGCGGCCGGCACCGTTCTGCGCTACACGAGCACCGTCGCCGCCGGCTCGCAGCGCCGGCGGGTGATCGCCCTCACCTTCGACGACGGCCCGAGCCCGTACACGCCGGCGATCCTCCGCGTACTCGAGCGTCTGCACGCCCCGGCGACGTTCTTCGTCGTCGGCCAGCAGCTGCGCTACTTCTCCGCCGCGCTCCAGCAGGAGATCCGCCACGGCTTCCCGATCGGGGACCACACCGAGAACCACGCCTGGCTGATCCGCCTCTCACGCGCCGGCCAGTCCGCGCAGATCGAGGAGCAGGCGGCCGCAGTCCACCGGCTCGGGGCGCCGACGCCGTCGCTGTTCCGGCCGCCCTACGGCGCGTACAACAGCACGACCCTTGGGATCCTCCGGCATCTGCGCATGCTCATGGTGCTGTGGTCGATCGATCCCGGCGACTGGCGCCTGCCGGGGACGAAGTCGATCGTCTCCACCGTGCTCGGCCATGCCCGGCCGGGGGCGATCGTGATCCTCCACGACGGTGGTGGCAACCGCAGCGAGACGGTCGCGGCGCTGCCCGAGATCATCGGCCAGCTCCGCCGCCGCGGCTACCGGCTCGTGACCGTGCCCGAGCTGCTGCTGCTCGCCCCGCCGAGCGCGCATCAGAAGCTCCCGACGCTCGGCGCGGCGTAGGCCGGCCGACGGTTGCCACGCCCCCGGGGCGGTGGGATACTCGACGGCGGACGCGCACCACTCAGCCGGAGGTGAATGACATGGCAGAACCGGCTCACGTACTGGTCGTCGCGCATCAGACCGCGGCCACGCACCAGCTACTGGAGGCAGTCAGGAAGCGGGCGCAGCAGGGGCCGGCGCGGTTTCACCTCGTCGTGCCGCGCCAGGCGCACGGCATGCACAAGGTGGTCGACCCGCAGGACGCCGGCGCCGGCGAGGCCGAGCAGGTACTCGCGGCCGCGCTGCCCAAGCTCAGCGAAGCGGCGGGCAGCGAGGTGACGGGCAGCGTCGGGGACGCCGAGCCGCTGATGGCAGTCCACGATGCGGTCAACCTCGGCGACTACGACGAGATCATCATCTCGACGCTGCCGCTCGGCGTCTCACGCTGGCTCAAGCTCGATCTCGTCAGCAAGGTGCGGGCGCTCGGGCTGCCGGTGACCCACGTGCTCGCGCCGTCCGGGGTCACCGAGCCCGCGGCCGTCTGAGCCACACGATCCGGGTAGGCTGCCAGCCGATGAAGCTGGCAGCCTTCACGGCACCCGACGGTGAGGGGCCATTTGCCGGGCTCGTCGAGGGCGATCGCATCGCCGCCTTCGGTCCGGCCGGCGCCGTGCGCAGCGTGCTCGCCGGTGCGCCGGTGCCGGACGCCCGACTCGGCGACTGGGCGCTGTCGGAGGTCGCGTTGCTCATGCCGGTGCAGCCCGTCGGGACGATCTATGCGATCGGGCTCAACTACGCGCGTCACATCGAGGAGACCGGTGGTACCCGGCCCCAGACGCCGATCGTGTTCGTCAAGGTCGCCGGGTCGGCGGCTCCGCCGAACGGCCCGATCCGCTGCCCTGAGGTCGTCAAGCGACTCGACTACGAGGGGGAGCTGACGATCGTCATGGGCGCCGAGAACCGGATCGCCGGCTACTGCGTGGCCAACGACGTCTCCGCGCGCGACCTCCAACGGCGCGAGCCGCAGTGGACCCGCGCCAAGGGGGCGGACACGTTCTGCCCGTTCGGGCCCTGGGTGACGAGCGCCGACGAGGTCCCCGACGCCGGCGACCTGCGGCTGCGTACCTG
The DNA here is from genome assembly GCA_963755955.1 of uncultured Solirubrobacterales bacterium. Taxonomy (GTDB): domain Bacteria; phylum Actinomycetota; class Thermoleophilia; order Solirubrobacterales; family Solirubrobacteraceae; genus Palsa-465. The sequence continues at coordinate 12,701 of CAVWLZ010000021.1, read as the reverse complement.
GGTCAACGACGAACTCCGCCAGGACAGCCGCACCTCCGATCTCATCTTCGGCTGCGAGGAGCTCGTCGCCTTCATCGCGCAGACGTGCATGCTGCAGCCCGGCGACCTGATCCTGACCGGCACGCCGAGCGGGGTCGGCATGGGGCTCGACCCACCCCGCTTCCTCACCGCCGGCGACGTCGTGCGAATCGAGATCGAGCGGCTCGGAACGATCGAGCAGCGCGTCGCGTAGACGCCTCGCGCAGAAACGCACACGCCGCGGACAGAAACCGGCGGGCCCGGGTATGTGACGCCCTGGAGAGGCTGCACCGGTGCTGCGACTACACCCGAGCACGATCGATTATGTGATCCTCGGGATCTACTTCGTCGTCGTGCTCGGCATCGGCTTCGTCGCGCGCCTGTTCATCAAGACCGACGTCAACTTCTTCCTCTCCGGCCGGTCGCTCCCGGCCTGGATCACGGGCCTCGCGTTCATCGCCGCCAACCTCGGTGCACTCGAGATCCTCGGCCAGGCCGCCAACGGCGCCCAGTACGGCATCCCCGCCGTCCACTACTACTGGATCGGGGCGGTGCCGGCGATGATCTTCCTCGGCCTCGTGATGATGCCGTTCTACTACGGCGCCAAGGTCCGCTCGGTACCTGAGTACCTGCGATTGCGGTTCGGCGACCTCGCCCATGCCTTCAACGCCTGCACGTTCGCCGTCGCGACGGTGCTCATCTCCGGCGTCAACCTGTTCGCGCTCGCGCTCATCATCCACCTGATGCTCGGGTGGTCGATCGCGACCGCGATCCTCGTCGCCGCCGCGCTCGTGCTCGTCTACATCACCCTCGGCGGCCTCACCTCGGCGATCTACAACGAGGTGCTCCAGTTCTTCGTCATCGTCGCGAGCCTGCTGCCGCTCACGCTCGTCGCGCTGCACGCCGTCGGGGGCATCTCCGGGCTCGAGCGGCGGATCAAGGCGTTCAAGGCGCTCGGCAACGCCGGACTGCATGCCTGGCGAGGGCTCGGCATCCATCACGTCACCAACCCGCTCGCCTCCGACTGGGTTGGGCTCGTGTTCGGCCTCGCCTTCGTGCTCAGCTTCGGCTACTGGACGACGAACTTCGCCGAGGTCCAGCGGGCCCTGTCGGCGTGCAACATGTCGGCCGCACGCCGCACCCCGCTGATTGGCGCCTACCCGAAGATCCTCCTGCCCTTCATCATCATCATTCCCGGGCTGACCGCGGTGCTCACCGTACACGGCCTCGGTGTCGGCTCGGCGGTGGGCATGCAATACAACACCGCGATCCCGCACCTCATCGGCAACTACCTGCCGGAGGGCATGCTCGGGGTCGCGGTCACCGGCCTGCTCGCCGCGTTCATGGCCGGCGTCGCCGCCAACGTCACCTCGTTCAACACGGTCGTCACCTACGACCTCATCCAGGCCTACTTCGCGCGACCCCGCGTACTACCTGCGCGCAGGCCGGATCGTGACCGTTGTCGGGATCGTGATCTCGGTGTTCACGGCGTTCATCGCCAAGGGCTACTCGAACATCATGAATTACATCCAGACGCTGTTCTCGATCTTCAACGCGCCGCTGTTCGCGACGTTCACCATCGCGATGTTCTGGCGCCGGGCGACGGCGATCGGTGGGTTCGTGAGCCTGGTGGCGGGCACCCTCGCCGCCTACGCCGTCAACCAGCTCAACGCGTACAACGTCGTCTTCCACTTCGGCTCGCCCCTGAGCGCGAGCTTCTGGCAGGCGATCATCGCGTTCATCGTCGGCGGCGTCACGCTCGTCGTCGTCTCGCTGTTCACCAAGCGCAAGACGGACGAGGAGCTGCGCGGCCTCGTCTGGGGCCTCACCCGCAAGGAGGAGCGCGAGGTCAACGAGGACCCGCGCGACAAGCTGTGGTGGCGCTCGCCGGGCCTGCTCGCCGGCGTGGCCATCGGCATCCTCGTCGTGCTCAACATCATCTTCGCCTAGGAGGACTGAGTGTCCGACACGCCAGAGCAGCCCTTCGCCGGTCCGGGCGCCCCCGCCGGCGAGTCGCTCACCTCGCCTGAGCGCTCCGACGAGGAGGAGCTCGCCGCCGCCCGGCAGGCCAACCGCTTCGACGTCCGCCGGATCATCGGTGGCCTGTTCATCGTCTACGGGGTGATCCTCACCGCGATCGGGATCTTCGGCTCGGCCGCGATCAAGCACAAGGCGGCCGGCATCAACATCAACCTCTGGGCCGGGCTCGGGATGCTCGTGTTCGGCGCGCTGATGATCTTCTGGGCGCTGTCGCGGCCGGTCATGCCCGAGCCGCCGGAGACCCGGGGCGAGGGCTCAGGGCGGCTGCGCCGCGCGCCCGCCTGAGCCGCGCGCCCGCCTGAGCCGCGCGCCCGCCTGAGCCTAGTGGTGCTCGATCACCCGGTCGATCAGGCCGTACTCGACCGCCTCGGTGGGCTTGAAGAACCGGTCGCGCTCCATGTCCTTGTGGACCTGCTCGATCGTCTGCCCGGTGTGGTGGGCGTAGATCTCGTCGGTCCGGCGGCGGATGTTGAGGATCTCACGCGCGTGGATCTCGATGTCGGTCGACTGGCCCTCGAACCCGGCCGACGGCTGGTGGATGAGGATCCGGCTGTTCGGGAGCGAGAAGCGCTTGCCCTTCGCCCCGCCGGCCAGCAGCAGCGAGCCCATCGACATCGCGATGCCCACGCAGATGGTCTGGATCTCCGGCTTGATGAACTGCATCGTGTCGTAGATCGCCAGGCCGGAGTAGATCGAGCCACCCGGGCTGTTGATGTACATCGAGATGTCCTTGTCGGGGTCCTGCGACTCGAGGTGGAGCAGCTGGGCGACGACGAGGTTGGCGATGGTGTCATCGATCGGGGTTCCGAGGAAGATGATGCGCTCGTTGAGCAGGCGGCTGTAGATGTCGAACTCGCGCTCGCCGCGCGCGGTGCGTTCGATCACCATGGGAATCAGGGGCATGCCTTACACCCTAGCGAGGGCCCACTCGCTTGACTGCGGTACACGGCCCGGCAGCGCTCAGGGCAGGAGCACGGCGGTGCCCTCAAAGCGGCCGGCCCGGAGGTCGTCGAGCGCCCGCTCGGCCGCCGACAGCGGGTAGGTCGTCACCGTCGTGCGGACGGGGACCTGCGGCGCGAGCTCGAGGAACTCGGTGCCGTCACGGCGGGTGAGGTTGGCGACCGAGCGGATCGAGCGCTCGTGCCAGAGATCCTCGTAGGGGAAGGACGGGATGTCGCTCATGTGGATGCCGGCGCACACGACGCTGCCGCCGGGAGCCATCACGCTCAGCGCCTGGGGGACGAGCTCGCCGGCCGGCGCGAAGATGATTGCCGCGTCGAGCTCCTCGGGCGGGTGCTCGCTGCTGCCGCCCGCCCACGTCGCCCCGAGCTCACGAGCGAAGGCCTGGGTGCGCGCGTCGCCCTCACGCGTGAAGGCGTAGACCTCGCGCCCCTGGTAGACAGCAACCTGGCAGATCATGTGCGCCGCCGAGCCGAACCCGTAGAGGCCGAGCCGCGGGGCGTCGCCGGCGAGCCGCAGCGCGCGGAACCCGATCAGCCCGCCGCACAACAGTGGCGCGAGCTGCTCGTCGGGGAGGCCGTCGGGCAGCGGGAGGCAGAAGCGCTCATCGGCAACGGTGAGCTCGGCGTAGCCGCCGTCGATGTCGCGGCCGGTGAAGCGGGCGCGGATGCACAGGTTCTCCCGCCCCGATCGGCAGTAGCGGCACACCCCACACGTCCAGCCGAGCCACGGCACGCCGACGCGGCGCCCGTCCTCGGTCATGCCGACGATCTGATGGCCGAGCACGATCGGCAGCTTCGGGGTGGCGATCTCTCCGTCGCGGAGATGCAGGTCGGTGCGGCACACCGCGCAGGCGCGGACCTCGAGCCGAAGCTGCCCGTCGCCGCGTTCGGGGTCGGGGAGCTCGCGTTCCTCGAGCGGGCGGTAGGGAGCGGTGAGCACCATCGCGCGCATCACTTCAATGATGACCGGTTGTGCGCCGCGCCCGTCGGGTAGCCACCGACCATGACCAATTTCTCCGATGACATCAACGCCCACGAGACCCGCCGACCCGAGGATCAACCGGACGAGCCGGGCGCCGAGGGCGGCATGACGAGCCCGGCAGCCGACACGCCTCCTGCCGCGCCGTCGAACGACGACTCCGAGCTCGGCGACACCGACCAGCACTCGGACGCCTGAGGCGCGTCTCGGGCGCCGGGCTGCGCGCGTCCTACGGAGTCGCGTCGAGCCAGGCCCGCCGGCTCGTCTCCACCGCGGACGGCTCGCCGCCGGCGAGCTCGTGCCGGATCTCGCCGAGCGTGCCGAAGCGCTCGGCGACCACGTTGTGCTGGTGGATCGTCTCGAGGTTCTCCTGGCGGGCGGAGACGAACGCCCGGTCATCGAGACCTGGGAAGGCGTCGACGACGCCGCGGATCATCTCGCGCACGCAGTCCTCGACGAAGCGGGGGCGGCGGTGCGCCTTCTCGACGACGCGCGCCTCGTCGGAGCGCTTCATCAGCTCGTAGATCTCGGAGGACATCGACTGCTCGACGATGCCGACGAGGGTGCGGGCGTCGATCTCGTCGTGGCACAGCTCGGTGCAGCCGATGTGGAGCGTTCCGAGGCCACGCTGGTTGTGCGTCGCCACCGGGACCGCCTCGAGGATCCGGTCGATCTCGTCGGTGTCGAAGCCCTCGCCCTCGAGCCGCTCGCGGGCGGCGGCCGCGACGAGCTCCTGGGCGCACGGGCACGCGGTCATGCCCTGGGCGGTGACGCCGATCAGCCGGCGGGTGCCGATCTCGGTGCACATCGCGGAGCCGAGGAGGGTGTAGAGCTCCTGGGTCTGGATCCCGGACACGGGCGCCGGCTTGTGCTCGGGGAACCGCGCCTGGACGCTCACCTCAGCGCGGCGGGCGCCCTGGCGCTCGCGCACGAGCTGGGCGATGTGCTGGGCCAGGGTCTCGACCTTGAACGTCGACTCGCCGAGCACGACCTCGCCGATCGCGTCGTTGACGACCTCCTCGAAGCGCGACATGTGCGCGCCCTTCTGTGCGGCGCCGAGATCGACGACGCACTCGAAGCGGGCCGAGAACAGCTGCTCGGAGCCGTCCTGGCGGATGCGGATCACCTTCTCGACGCCGGTCACGCCGACCCGCGAGAGACTCACCTGCACCGCCGGGCGCTGCGACTGCACGTCGACCATCGCGGTCGTTGTGGATCGTGAAAGCGTCATCTCCCTACACAGAGTAGAGAGACGGTCGACCGGGCTCGACCGGGGCGGGGTCTGGACAACCGTCGCGATTGTGGTATCACTCGCCATGAAGTTTGGGAGAGTTTGTGAGAGAGAGGGAGGCCCTTGTGAGAGAGGGTCTTGAAGCAACGTCTGAGGGAGCTCAGGGGCCGTGAGCGATAAAGGAATAGTTCTACTGAGCGACGAGGCTCCGATCGCGGAGCTCGAGGAGCTGCGCCCGCTGATCGCAGAAGGACAGGAGCGGGGTGTCCTCAGCTTCGCGCAGATCGAAGCGTGCCTCGAGGAAGTCGAGGTCACCAAGGAGCAGGTGCAGGAGCTCCGGGCCTACCTCGACGAGCAGGGCATCGTCGTCATGGAGAACGACGGCAAGGTCGCCAAGTCCGAGGGCGGCAGCATCGAGGCGAGCGCGGGGGCGCCGGGCGAGACGCGCGCCGAGCAGCGCAAGAAGGTAGAGGTCGACCTCACCGTCGAGCCGAGCCTCGACTCACTGCGCCTCTACCTGCGGTCGATCGGCAAGGTCAACCTGCTCACCGCCGAGCAGGAGGTCGCTCTCGCCCGGCGGATCGAGCGCGGCGACATGGCCGCCAAGCAGCAGATGATCGAGGCCAACCTGCGCCTCGTCGTCTCGATCGCCAAAAGCTACCTCGGGCGCGGGCTCACGTTCCTCGACCTCATCCAGGAGGGGTCGATGGGCCTCATCCGCGCGGTCGAGAAGTTCGACTACCGGCGTGGCTACAAGTTCTCCACCTACGCGACGTGGTGGATCCGCCAGGCGGTGACCCGCGCGATCGCCGACAAGGGCCGCACGATCCGCATCCCGGTGCACATGGTCGAGAAGCTCAACAAGGTCGTTCACGTCGAGCGCCAGCTCGTCCAGCAGCTCGGTCGCGAGCCGACGCCCGACGAGATCGCCACCGAGCTCGAGACGACGGTGCGTGAGGTCCGCGATGTGCTGCGCATGGCCCAGCAGCCGATCTCGCTCGAGAAGCCGATCGGCGAGGAGGAGGAGTCCGAGCTCGGCGACTTCGTCGAGGATCAGACCGCCGAGTCGCCGTTCGAGCTCGCCGCCGAGCACCTGCGGCGTGAGAACCTCCGCCGCGCCCTCGCGGCGCTTCCCGAGCGCGAGCGCGAGGTGATCGAGATGCGCTTCGGCCTCACCGGCGAGCGGCCGTACACGCTCGAGGAGGTCGGCCGTGCATTCAACGTCACCCGCGAGCGCATCCGCCAGATCGAGAACCACACGCTCAAGAAGCTCGAGGCCCTGCCTGAGGCGCAGCGGCTGCGAGACGCCTCGTAGGGCAAGCTCCTAGAATCCTTCCGCAGCTCGCCGCGGGTCCGCGGTGATCGCCAATCCCCGGCGGGATTCCCGAGCGGTCAAAGGGGTCTGACTGTAAATCAGATGGCTACGCCTTCCCAGGTTCGAATCCTGGTCCCGCCACTCCATGCCGGTCGTCGCTGAGGCCGGATTTCCTCCTGCTGCAAGTCTTCGTGCAGGGACGTTTCGGTGCCGCCGCAGGCCGGGCGCGCGTGTTACGGTGCGGCGACCTGATCCTGATCGGATGCAGGCAAAACCCGGCGTGCGCGAAGCCCTGCGCGCCTGCCGGGGCACCCCGTGATGCCGAGCCTTCGACGTCCATACAACCGTGCGATCTGCGCCCTCGTGGTCGCAGTGCTGTGCGCTGCCGCCGCGGTGCTCGGCGGCCTCGGCCGCGGGACCGCGCGAGCGGCGACCACCGGCCAGCTCCAACAGCAGATCAGCGCCGGACAGAGCCAGGTCTCGAGCCTGGCGGGAGCGGTCAGCGCGGCGTCCGGGCACCTCACTCAGCTCAGCGCGACGATCTCCTCGCTCGAGCGCCGGATGGGCGCGATCCAGGCCGACCTCGACGCCAAGCGGGTCGAGCTGCTCAAACTCCGCACCGAGCTCGACGCGGCCCGCACGCACCTCGCACAGCTCGAGGCGTTTGAGGCGCGGGCCGAGCAGGCGCTCTCCGCGCAGCTCATCAACAACTACGAGACCGATCACCCGGACATCGTCAGCGTTGTGCTCGAGGCCCGCGGCTTCCAGGACCTGCTCGAGCAGATCTCCTTCGCCACCCGGGTTCGCAGCCAGGACGTGCGCGTCGTCGCCGCGGTCAAGCGCGCGCGGCGTCAGGTCGCCGCCGAGGCGGTGCGGCTCGGCTCCCTCGCGGTCCGCCAGCAGGCGCTGACCGAGCAGGTCCTCGCCCAGCGCAACGCACTCGCCGGGGTTCAGGTCAGCCTGCTGCGGCAGCGCATCGCCGTGGCCGAGAGCCGGAGCGCCAAGGCCGGCCAACTCGCCGACGCGCGCGGCCACGTCGCCGGTCTTCAGCATCAGCTCGCCGCGATCCAGGCCGCGCAGGCCGCCGCGGCGGCGCGCGCGGCAGCGGCAGCGCGGGCTGCGGCATCGGCGAACTCGAGCTCTGGGTCCGGGTCTGGCTCCGGCAGTTCCGGCGGCGGGAGCGCGGGAGCGCCACCGAGCAGCGGACCGGTGTCGAGCGGAGGCGGGTTCACGTTCCCATTGCCCAAGGGCTCGGTGTCCGGTCCGGGGAGCTGGTCGCCCGACGACGGCGTCGACATGTCCGCCCCCGGCGACACGCCCGAGTACGCGGTCTGCTCCGGCACGATCGTCCTCCACGGCATCGGCGGCTTCGGCCCATGGGCGCCCGTGCTCCACTGCGACAGCCCGGTCGGCGGCTACAGCTACGTCTACTACGGCCACGCCGGCCCGCTCTACCAGCTGCCGATCGGCACCCACGTCGGCGCCGGCCAGGTGATCAGCTCCGTCGGGCCCGGCATCGTCGGCATCTCGACCGGCCCGCACATCGAGATCGGCTTCTGCGACAGCTCCGGCAATCCACTCGGGCCAGGCACCGCGGGCACGATGATGTCGCTGCTCCAGGGCTCCTGGTAACGACCGTCGCCCCCGCCACAGACGCGATACCCTCCACCGGAGCGCCCTCTTAGCTCAGCTGGTAGAGCACTTCCATGGTAAGGAAGGGGTCGACGGTTCGAGTCCGTCAGAGGGCTCTCTTTTTTTGCCTGGAAACAGGCTCTTTTTTCGCTATGTGGGGCGTGGCAGGAAGTGGTCGAGGGCTTTGTGGGGGCGTCCTGGGGGCGCGTGGTCCGCTGAAAGGGGCGTCGTGGGGGCGTCTTGGGGGCGTTTTGGGGGTCATCCGCGGGCCACCTTGGCCCGCGCCTTCTCGATCGCGCGCTCGGCCGGGATCGGCGGCTGGCCGGCCATCTCGGCGATCAGGTGCGCGTAGTGACGGAGCAGCGTCTCGACGCTGTGGCCGAGCTGGTCGGCGATCTCCATCAACGGCCGGCCCTCGTGGATCAGCAGCGAGGCAAAGCTATGGCGCAGGTCATATGGCCGGGCAGCGACGAGACCGATCGCCTCAGTCGCGGGGCGGAAGTTGCGCTTGCGCCAATTGCGGAAGTCGTGATCGAGCCACGGCCCGCCGTCCGGCTTCGGGAACAGCAGGCCGGTCGCGCCGGTCTGAGCTCGGTATTCGGCGAGGTCCTGGGCGAGCGGGCCGAGCAGCTTGATCGTGCGGATCGACCGCGCTGTCTTCTGGCCGGCGATGATCTGGCCACGCACGAGCTTCTGCTCGATCAGCAGCGTGTTCGATCGCACGTGGCGCCACTCGAGCGCGAGTGCCTCCTCGGGACGCTCGCCCGAGTAGGCAAGCAGCGAGATCAGCATCGCGTCGCGCGCCCCGTCGCGGCGCTCGCTGGACAGCTGACGGCGCAGTCGCTCGATCGTGATCGGCGCGAGCGGCTGAATCGCGCGCTGCCGTGGCGCGGACGGCTTCTTGGCGGACGGGGCCGGGTTCGTGCGCAGCCGGTTCCAGGCGACGGCCCGGCCGAGCATCCCCTGGAGCATGCTCATCGCCTTGCGGATCGTCGGGGCACCGACGCCGTCGTCCGCGAGCTCGGCCGCGAACTGCTCGAGCGTCAGCGGCGTGATCTGGCGCAGCTCGAGATGTCCCAGCCGGGGGTTGAGGTGCATGTTCCAGATGCTCTTGTAGGTGTCGAGCGTCGAGATCGACAGATGCCGTCCGGCGTAGAGCTCCCACCACTCAGCGGCGAAGTCGGCCAGGCGGTCGGTGCCGGCGTCGAGCGCGGTCAGATCGCCCTGGCGCCGGAGGAGGCGCACGTGGGCCCTGAAGTCGAGTGCGTCGTCGGGGGAGTCGAACTCGCGGCTACGCCGGTTGCCCGCGGCGTCGCGGTACCGGACGCGATAGACCGCGTAGTCATCGCCGGTCCTCGTTTGCCGATGGCGGACCTCCACGCCGGGGATCGCCTTGGGCGCGTACTTCATGCGGCCCTGTTGCCCATTCCGGGCCGAAGCACCAGGCGACCGTCGGTCCGGCCCCGCGACGATCTCGGCGCGGTCTTGATCCCCGCAAGGTCTGGCTGGATCTCCTTGCCGTGCGGGCGCTCGCCGTCGGCGGGTTCGCGCCGGTGGTTGGATCGCGCAGCGAGCCATGCGTCCACGTCGGTCGGCACGATCCGCCAGCCTCCGCGGATCGCGAGCTTGCTCGCGCGGAGATCGCCTCGCTCGATCGCGCGCAGCACCGTGCGCGCGCTCAGCTGGCACGCCTCAGCGACCTGCTGCGGGGTCAGGAGCGTATCCACGCTCGCCGGCGCTCCTCCCCGGGTCGGTTCGCGCGCATCTGGACCTCGGGTCGCGCCATCGGGTTGAACCGTACGCGCTGAGAGCCGACCGCGCGCGGTGCACCTCCGTCTCGCGCGTCGCGCGGGCTGGCGGACGGCGAGACCCTGCTATCCGACGACTGCTCGTCCTCACGTACATCAGGTATCGGACCGGCGGCTCGCAGTCCCGCTCCCGGGTCGCATCCTGGGCTGGTGGAAACATGGGGCCATGGTGGTCCGATCTCGTCTGCCTTGGCCAGGGAGCATGAACTACGCCCGACGCGTGCAGTACCGCCGGTTGTTGCGTGCGGGCAAAGCGGGCGCCAGCGGAGTCATCATCTCGCTGCTTGGGTTCGCGGCCGCAAGCGACCGCGCGGTGTACCTCGCAGCAGGGCTGCTCCTCATCGCCATTGCGCTCGGCCTGTGCTCCCGCTACCAGCTCTCGCTGGCTGGCCGGAGTCGCGTCGGGGCACGCTCTGAGGACGAGGTCAGGCGTGTGCTCGCACCGCTGGAGGCGGAGGGCTGGCGGATGCGTCACTCGCTGCCGTGGCAGGGTTGGGGAGACGTCGACTCGGCGGCGATCGCGCCCAGCGGGCTCGCCATCGCGATCGAGACCAAGACGAGGGCGTACGACGCCAATCATCTCGCTCGGGTGCGCGAGCAGGCGGCGTGGCTGGCACGGCGCCGGCGAAGATGGACGCGAGGCGGTGCCCTTGGCGTCATGTGCCTGGTTCGTGTGCGGGGCGTCGAGCGGGTCGAGCACGACGTCCTTGTGGTGTCCATCGACCGGTTGACGCACGTCCTTCGCGTCGCGGCGGGAGTGGGGCCAGACGCGCGTTCAGCCGGATGAGGGAGTAGCCAGGCGAGCGAGGGTCCGGCCGGCTCTACCCTGGTCGTCATGGCGATCATCAGCTGCCCGAACTGCAATGCGCGCAACCGGGTCGCCCCGACCCCCCGGGGAGTGCCGCGATGCCCGCGGTGCAAGTCCAATCTTCCTTGGGTCGTGGACGGGGACAGCGGCACTTTCACGGCCGAGACGACCGCATCCGTGCCGGTGGTGGTGGATTTCTGGGCGGCGTGGTGCGGGCCGTGTCGGATGATCTCGCCCGTGCTCGAGGACCTGGCCAACAGTCATGCGGGACACGTGAAGGTCGTGAAGGTTGATGTCGACGCGAATCCAGGGCTCGCTTCCGAGTTCGGCGCGCAGTCGATCCCGTTGCTCGTCGTGATCCGGGACGGGAGAGAGGTCGACCGAGTTGTCGGCGCGCTGCCTCGCGCTGCGCTGGAGCAGCGATTGCGGCCAGTGCTCGCCGCCTGAGCGTTGATCCGGGCTCGACCTTCCGCGAACGGGGCGTCTCTCCAGGCGCGGAGTTGCTCGGGCGGCGGGTCAAGGAGGTCCGCGACGTAATGGCGAAGGTTGCATCCGCGCCGACTCGCCGGCCACCACAGGATGCTCGTGGGCTGACAGGAAATCCGATTCGCACGCCGGCGCCATCGGCCGGCCGGATCGTGACGACCGGATCGTCGCCGCAGCGCTCGTAGTCGTGTCGTGCGGGCCTCGGTGGAAGCGATCCCGGTGTTGAATTTTCGGTGCCCGCGCGGGTGACGGCTCGCGTAGGGTCGAAGGCTGAACCGAGGTCTGGCTCTAAAGCGATCTGACTCCCGGCGAGGGGTGTCTTTCGGACGAAGTGTCGGCCTCGGTTCTTGCCTTCGAGGATCGGCCTGACTTGATAAGGAGTGTTTGCCCCGTTGGAGGGGGCGCCCACCGGGATGTTGTCGGCCGGTCCGCCAACAACATACCGCTGAGGAGGGTCAAGGTGAGCAGAGCCAAGAAGCGCCGTCCGGGGCCGTCGAGCGTGCTGACCACGCCCGATCACGCTGGCAACGTGGTGGGGATCGATCCGCACAAGCAGACGCTGACCGCGACGGTCGTCGATCCTCGCGGCGGGATTGTCGCCTCCGAGCACTTCAAGGTGTCCGGTGGCGGGCATCGGGCGCTTGAGGCGTGGGCGCGCCAGTTCGGGCAGATCGCGCGATGGGGAGTCGAGAATGCCGCTGGCTGGGGACGGCACACGGCGATCTTCCTGATCGGTCGCGGCTATGACGTGCGCGACGTGTGTGCCAACCGCACGCCGCGGCAGGACCGGGCGCGGCAGCGCGGTAAGTCCGACAGCCTCGATTCCGAGCGGATCGCGCGGGAGACGCTGGCGCACGCGCTGCTGCCCAAGGCGTTCAAGCGCGCCGGACAGGACCGGGGGCCTGATCAGCTGCATCAGCTGCTGGCGCTGTGGCACAACCGGCGCCGCTCGATCCTGACCAGCCGCCAGCATCTCGTCAACGAGGCCGAGCACCTGCTGTGCGAGCTGCCGCTCGAGCTGCGCGAGCAACTGCCCCAGAGCAAGGCTGTCCGGCGCAGGCTCCAAGCGTTGCAGCGTCGCAACCGACGCCGGCGCTACGAGCCGCCGACGCGGCTGCGCCTGCAACTGCTCGACGGCTACCACGCACAGATCAGGGCACTGGATCGCGAGGAGCAGCAGGTCATCGCCGCGCTGGAGGAGCTCGTGCGCCAGAGCGGCTCGACGCTGGGCGAGCTCTGCGGCCTCTCCATCCGGTCGGTCGCCGAGCTGCTGGTCGAGACGGGCGACGTGCGCCGCTTCACAGAGGGCGGCTTTCGCCGCTTCAACGCGACCGCGCCGTTGCCGGCCTCGACAGCCGAGGGCCCCGGGGAGCCCGTCCGGCATCGCTACAACCCTGGCGGCAACCGGCGCATCAACGCGGT
>CAVWLZ010000020.1:0-71283 GCA_963755955.1 uncultured Solirubrobacterales bacterium | reverse complement strand
ATCCCGTACTCGGACCCGATGGTGATCGCGCAGGGCGCTGATTCAGTAATGCTTGCGCTGCGGGACGATCCGGCCGATGACAGAAAGCAGACATGAGCGCCACGACACCCCTGTTCCACACGGCGGCCTCACCATCGGGTTCCGGGCGAGCCGCTCGGCATGGTCGCGGTGTCCTACAACCTGCAGTACACCAAGGACCTGGTCACCGCGTTCGCCGAGCGCAACCCGCCGGCCGAGACGGACATCGAGGCGGTGAGCCTGCGCGACCGCGAACTCACCCGGGCGACGCTGTTCGGCGTGCATCCGGGGGGTTCGCACCGGATCTGCACGATCGGTGTCGGCGACGGGGAGGATCGCGCGCTGCGGAGCGCGAACAACGCGTGGTTCGATATCCACGCCTCGACCCTGTTCGCCGGGAAGGTGGGCGACGAGCGCACCTACACGGTGTCGATTCGCCGCCCGGTCCCCGGCGCGCCCGCGCGGCGCGCGCAGACGGTGGGGGTCCAGTACGAGCTGAGCTTCATGGAGCCGGTCGTCGCGGCCGCAGTGACCCGCAACCGCCCCAAGACGGATGAGCTTCAGGTCGTGGAGGCATCCGAGCTGACGCTGATGCGCGTCAACCTGTTCGGCTCCCATCCTCTCGAGACGAGTCGCCGGATCTGCGTCGGCGGGATCGCCGACCGTCACTACCGGGCTGTGGCCGCGGCCGAGCAGGCGTGGACGAAGTACCACATGACGCTCCTGTTCGGGGCCGAGGCGCTCGTCTCCGTCTAGTGTCGTGCCCGATTTCCGGGACAGCGCGTAGAGTCTGTGGCGGATGACAGGGTCGTTCGTCATCGAGCGGGGCGACTTCGGCGGGTTGCTGACCGCGCTCACCGAGCCGGGGCTACACGGTGATCGGCCCGACGGTGTCCGAGGGCGCGATCGTGCTCGAGGAGATCGAGACCGCCACCGACCTGCCGGTGGGATGGACTGACGAGCAGGAGGCCGGTCGCTACCGGCTTCAGCGCCGCGACGACGAGGCGCTGTTCGGCTATTCGCTCGGCCCGCAGTCGTGGAAGCGCGAGCAGCTGCCGGCGCAGATCACGCTGTGGCGGTCGGCCCCCGACGGTGACGGCGGGCTGTCGACGTTCGAGGACGCGCCGCCCGCATCAGGACCGCTTGCGTTCCTCGGCGTCCGCTCCTGCGAGCTGCACGCGATGGGCATCCTCGGGAACGTGCTCGCGTCGGGCCCCGAGCCGGTTCGCCCCGAGCGCGACCCGTTCGTCATCGCCGTCCAATGCGGCCAGGCCGGCGCGACGTGCTTCTGCGTCTCGATGGACACCGGGCCGGTCGCAGGCGCGGGCTTCGACCTCGCGCTCACCGAGCTGCTCGCCGACGGTCTGCACCGCTTCCTCGTCGAGGTCGGCTCTGAGCGCGGCGCCGAGGTGCTCGGCGCCGTTCCGCATCAGCCCGCTCAGGACGCCGAACGGACGCAGGCCGCGACGATCTACGAGCGGACGGCGGCGACGATGGGGCGTGAGCTCGAGACCGACGGCATCAAGGAGCTGCTCTACCGCAACCTCGAGCACCCCCGCTGGGAGGAGGTCGCCGAGCGCTGCCTGACCTGCGGCAACTGCACGATGGTCTGCCCGACGTGCTTCTGCACGACGGTCGAGGACGTCACCGACCTCGCGGGTACCGTCGAGCGACGGCAGCGCTGGGACTCGTGCTTCACCGTCGACTACTCCTACATCCATGGCGGCGCGGTGCGGGGGTCCGCGCGGTCCCGCTATCGCCAGTGGATGACGCACAAGCTCGCCACCTGGCACGATCAGTTCGGCAGCTCGGGGTGCGTCGGCTGCGGGCGGTGCATCACCTGGTGCCCGGTGGGGATCGATCTCACCGAGGAGGCGCTGGCCATTCGCGAACACGACGGAGAAGGCCGTGCAGCTGATTGAGGAACTGATCGCCGGGGTGCCGGTGTTCGAAGGTCTGAGCGAGACGCACTTCGGGCTCGTCGCCGGCTGTGGTCGCAACACTCACGTCGAGGCCGGCGAGCTGCTCCTGCGGGAGGGGGACGCCGCCGACTGGTTCTACGTGATCCGCCGCGGCACTGTCTCGCTCGAGGTGCACGCCCCGGCTCGCGGCACGATCCGGATCGAGACGCTCAGCGAGGGCGACGCCGTCGGCTGGTCGTGGCTGTTCTCGCCCTACCGTTGGCAGCTCGATGCGCGCACGCTCGAATCGTGCTCGCTGATCGCCTTCGATGGCGCCTGCCTGCGAGGCAAGTGCGAGAGCGATCACGAGCTCGGCTACGCGCTGATGAAGCGGTTCGCCGCCAACCTCGTCGACCGGCTGCAGGCCACGCGGCTGCAATTGCTCGATGTCTACGGGCATGCTGGCTCCTGAGCGCCAGGCCGCGGGCCCCGGACTGGTTCCCGAGCCATTCCGCCTGCTCGACAAGCGCCAGGATGCCGCCGACACGTGGACGCTCGCGCTCGAGGCGGCCTCCGGCCGGGCCTTCCCGTTTGCTCCCGGGCAGTTCACGATGATCTCCCGGGGCGGGTCGGGGGAGGTCCCGATCTCGATCAGCGGCGACCCCCAGCAGACGGGGCGTCTCGTGCAGACCGTGCGTGAGGTCGGGCTCGCCACCGCCGCGCTCGTCGGCACGCCGCCGGGCGGGGTGCTCGGGGTGCGCGGTCCCTTCGGCCGCGGCTGGCCGCTCGAGAGCGGTGAGGGCGACGACGTCGTCATCGCCGCCGGGGGAATCGGGCTGCCGCCGCTGCGCGGGGCGATCCTCGAGCTGCTCGCCCGGCGCGAGCGCTACCGGCGGCTGATCCTGCTCTACGGCGGACGCAGCCCCGACCAGCTGCTGTTCGTCGACGAGCTCGAGCGCTGGGCGCGGGAGGGACTCGAGGTGTTCACGACTGTCGACACCGCCGGTCCCGAGTGGCTCGGCCACATCGGCGTCGTCACCCGCCTCGTCCGCCTGGCCAAGCTCGACGGGCCGCGGACGCACGCCATGTCGTGCGGGCCCGAGGTGATGATGCGCTTCGTCGTCGCCGAGCTCGAGGGGCGCGGGGTCGCCCCCGAGCGGATCCACGTCTCGATGGAGCGCAACATGCAGTGCGGTGTCGGTCACTGCGGGCACTGTCAGCTCGGGCCGACGCTCATCTGCCGCGATGGCCCGGTGTACCCATGGTCGGAGATCGGCGGCTGGCTGGCGGTGAGAGGCTTGTGACGGCCAAGCTCGCGGTATGGAAGTTCGCCTCCTGCGACGGCTGCCAGCTGAGCCTGCTCGACCTCGAGGACGAGCTGCTCGCGCTCACCGGCCAGGTCGAGATCGCCGAGTTCCTTGAGGCGTCAAGCGCGTCGGTCGCTGGGCCGTACGACGTGTCGCTCGTCGAGGGATCGATCACCACGCTCCACGACGCCGAGCGGATCCACGCCGTGCGCGAGCAGTCGCGCGTGCTCATCACGATCGGCGCGTGCGCGACCGCGGGCGGGATCCAGGCGCTGCGCAATTTCGCCGACGTCGAGGAGTTCACGCGCTTCGTCTACGCCTCGCCCGACTACATCTCGACGCTCACCACCTCGACGCCGATCAGCGCGCACGTCCCGGTCGACTACGAGCTCCACGGCTGCCCGATCAACAAGTACCAGCTGCTCGAGGTGATCGCCGCGCTGCTCGCCGGCCGCCGTCCGCGGATCCGCTCGCACAGCGTCTGCGTCGACTGCAAGCGGGCTGGCAACGTCTGCGTGATGGTCGCCCACGGGACGCCGTGCCTCGGACCGGTCACCCATGCCGGCTGCGGCGCGCTGTGCCCGACCTTCAACCGCGGGTGCTACGGCTGCTTCGGGCCCAAGGAGACGCCCAACCCGCGTGCGCTCGACGAGTGGACCCCGCTCGATGACCGCGACCTCGTGCGCATCTACCGCACCTTCAACGCCACCGCCCCCCCGTTCAGGGAGGCGAGTGAGCGCCATGAGTGATCTGGCCGGCCGGCGGGGCGCCGGCACGCGGACGATCCGCACCGACTACCTCGCTCGCGTCGAGGGCGAAGGGGCGATGTACGTGCGCATCGACGGCGAGCGGGTGAGCGACGTCAAGCTGCGCATCTACGAGCCGCCGCGGTTCTTCGAGGCGTTTCTCCGGGGCCGCGCCTTCACCGAGGCGCCGGACATCACCGCCCGCATCTGCGGCATCTGCCCGGTCGCCTACCAGATGAGCTCGATTCGGGCGATGGAGCAGATCTGCGGCGTCGCCATCGACGAGGGCCCGATCCGCGAGCTCCGGCGGCTGCTCTATTGCGGCGAGTGGATCGAGAGCCACGCTCTGCACGTGTACCTGCTCCACGCACCGGACTTCCTCGGCTATCCCGACTTCATCGCGCTCGCCCGCGACCATCCCCAGATCGCCGAGCAGGGGCTGCAGATGAAGAAGGCCGGCAATGCGCTGATGTCCGCCGTCGGCGGGCGCGAGGTGCATCCGATCAACGTCCGGGTCGGCGGCTTCTACCGCGCGCCGAAGGCGCGCGAGCTGCGGGCGCTCGTCGACGAGCTCGAGCGGGCGCGCGAGGGCGCGCTCGCCACGGTGCGCTGGACCGCCGAGCTGCCGATTCCCGAGGTCACCCTGGAGCCCGAGCTCGTCGCCCTGCGGGAGCCCAGGCGCTACCCGATCGACCTCGGGCGGATCGTCTCGACCGCGGGTCTCGACATCCCGCCTGACGACTTCGATGCGCACGTCGTCGAGGAGCACGTGGAGCATTCCAACGCGCTCCACGCCCATCTGCGCGAACGCGGCAGCTACCTGACCGGTCCGCTCGCCCGCTACAACCTCGCGTTCGACGAGCTCCGCCCGCTCGCCCGCGATGCGGCCCTCGAGGCCGGGCTCGGCGCGAGCTGCCGCAACCCGTTCCGGAGCATCATCGTGCGTGCCGTCGAGCTTGTGCAGGCCTTAGACGAGGCGCTGGCCATCATCGCGGCCTACGCGCCGCCGGAGCAGCCCGCGGTCGAGTGTGTGCCCCGGGCGGGCGTCGGCCACGGGGCCACGGAGGCCCCGCGGGGGATGCTGTATCACCGCTACGAGCTCGACGAGGAGGGCACGATCCTCGATGCCCGCATCGTGCCGCCGACCTCGCAGAACCAGATGGTGATCGAAGAGGATTTGCGTGGCGTCGTCGAGCGCTACCGCGACCTCGACGACGAGCAGCTGCGGTTGCGCTGCGAGCAGGCGATCCGCAACCACGATCCCTGCATCTCCTGCGCGACCCATTTCCTCGAGCTGACCGTGGATCGAAGCTGAGCCCGCGATTGCTCGTCATCGGCGTCGGCAACGAGCTGCGCGGTGATGACGCTGCCGGGCTCGAGGCGGTGCAGCTGCTCGCCGATCTCGACGGCGAGGACGGCGTCACCGTCCGCGGCTATGAGGGCGAGGGGGTGGGGTTGCTCGACCTGTGGGAGGGCGCGCACGCCGTGTGGATCATCGACGCGGTGGTCGGCGACGGTCCGGCGGGCGTCGTGCACCGCTTCGACGCCGGGTCACAACCGCTGCCCGCGACCGTCCGCGGGACCTCTACACACGCCACCAGCGTGGCCGGCGGCATCGAGCTCGCACGGACACTCGGTCGGCTGCCGCCGGTCGTCGTGGTGTATGGGATCGCGGGGGAGAGCTTTCGCACCGGTGAGCGACCTTGCACTGCGGTCCGTGCGGGGGCGGCTGCGGTTGCCGACGCGGTCCGTGCCGAGGTGAGGGACGCTCTGCGGGCGGCATGAGTCCTACCGCACCTTCGTCGGGGTCGCCGGCGCGCTCCCGTCCTTGTGCGAGGAGCGGCGGGGAGAGCGCCGCCGTTTCACGTGCCCGTCGCGGCCGAGGCGCCCGAGCAGAGCGATCTCATCCTCGAGCCCGTCGAGGATCTCGCCTGGCTCGGGGATGAGCGCGGCATCAACCATCAGCCCCACCGTCACCTCGCCGCGGTAGCTGAAGATGCTGACGCTCATGCCGATGTGGCCGGACGTCGGTGCCCAGAAGAGGACGCTGCGCACCGGGGTGCCGGCGAAGTACACCGTCTCGCGCGGCCCGGGGACATTGGTCATCACCGCAGTCCCCTTTGAGGTGAACATGTCGATGATCCGGCGCTCGACCGGCTCGGGGGTGATGCCGGTCAGGCTGAGCATCCCGTAGGAGACGGCGCCCTCGCGCCCGTCCTTGATCTCCCGCATCCGGCGGTGCACCTCGACGAGCCGGCGGTAGCTGCCGCTCGTGGCCACCGGAAGCGGCAGGAACACGAGGCCGAAGCGGTTGCCGAGGTTGCTCGGCACCGGGACGTCGAGCGGACGGAGGTTGAACGGGACCATGGCCTGGATCTCGCCGATCGGACTGCCGTGATCCTGGAGGTAGTGGCGCAGCGCGCCGCTCACCGCTGCGAGCAGGACATCGTTGACGGTCGCGTCGTGGAGGTGGGCGATGTGCTTGATCTCGCTGAGCGGCATCGGAGCGGTCCAGCCCACCCGGCGACTGACGCCGGGGTCGCCCTTGAGCGCGGTGGCTGCGTCGGCCGGGGTGAGCAGCAGCCGCACCGCGGTGCCGCCGTCCCGGGCGATCGCGCCGGCGAGCTTGGCCGCGTGGCTCGGCGACGTGGCGATCTCGGCGCTCCGTCGCGCGGTGCCGATCCCCGCGCGCGCGGCGCTCCCGACCAGCGCCGCGCCGGTCGCGGTGACCGAGCCGAGCAGCCCCCGTTCGGGGGCCCGCGGCTCAGGCTCGAGCGGGGCGACGCCGGCATCCGGCGCGGCGTCGGTGAGGGAGAGCATCACGCGGGCGAGCGCGATGCCGTCGGCGATGCAGTGATGCATGCGAATGATCATCGCCGCGCCGTCGCCAAAGCCATCGATCATGTACGTGTGCCAGAGCGGCCGGCTGCGGTCGAGCGGCATCGTCATGAGGTCGCCGACGAGCGCCTGGAGGGTCGCGACATCGCCGGGGGCGGGGAGCGCGAGGTGGTGCATGTGGTGCTCGATGGCGAAATCCGGATCGTCCTCCCAGTGGGGCGGGCGCAGCGGCAGCCGGCTCTCGACGACGCGCTGGCGGAACTTCGGGTAGGGGTCGACGAGCCGCCGCTGGGTGAGCTCGACGGCCCGGTCCCAGTCGACCGGTCCGTCGAACAGGAGCACCGAGTTGATGACCATCAGGTTGGTCGGCCGGTCCATGTGCAGCCAGGCTGCGTCTGCACTCGAGAAGGTCGCGCTCATCGCCGCGCCCTCTCCTGCTCGTAGAGCCCGTTGAACAGGTCGGCGTACTTCTGGTACACCACCGAGCGCTTGACCTTGAGCGTCGGGGTCAGCTCGCCGTCGGCCTGCGCGAGGTCGTGGCCGAGGAGCACGAAGCGCTTGACCTGCTCGATGCGGGCGAGCTTGGCGTTGACCGCGTCGACCTCCTTCTGGACCTCGGCGTGCACGGCCGGGTCGGCGGCGATCGTCACCGGGTCGGTGGCGATGCCGAGTCGCTTGGCCAGCTTGACCGACTCCTCGCGGTCGAGCGTGAGCATCGCCACCAGGTAGGGCCTGTTGTCGCCGTAGACGACCGCCTCGGTCGTGTAGCGGCTCTCGCGCAGCATGCTCTCGATGTTCACCGGCGTGATGTTCTTGCCGCTCGAGGTGATGATCAGGTCCTTCTTGCGGCCGGTGACCGCGACGAAGCCGTCACCGTCGATGCGTCCGAGATCCCCGGTGCGAAGCCAGCCCTCGGGCGAGAGCGTCTCCGCGGTGGCCTCGGGGTCCTTGTAGTAGCCCTTGAACACCTCCGGCCCGCGGATGAGGATCTCGCCGTCGAGTGCGATCGTCACCTCGGTGCCCGGGAGCGGCTTGCCGACGGTGCCGAAGCGTGTCGCCTCGGGCGTGTTGATCGTCGCTGCCGCACAGCTCTCGGTGAGGCCGTAGCCCTCGGCGACGAGCACGCCGCAGGCGTCGAAGAACTCGAGCAGCTCCCTGGCCACCGGCGCCGCGCCGACCATGGCCAGCTGCAGCTCGGGTCCGAACACGGACTTGATCTTCGAGAGGACGAGACGCTCGGCCACGCGGTACTGCATGTCGGTGAGGACGTCGGGGAGCCGGCCCTCGCGCATTGCCGGGCGCGCCCGGGCGCCGACCGACAGCGCCCACTCGAACAGGCGCCGCTGCGCCCGTGGTGCATCGGCCATCTTGCCCTCGATGACGCCGTGCATCTTCTCGTAGATCCGAGGCACGGCCGGAAAGTGCGTCGGCGCGGTCTCGGCGAGCTCGTCGGCGATCTTCGTCGCGTCGCCGGTCCAGTAGATGAGGCGTGCGCCGACGCCGATTACGACCATCTGGGCGACGCGTGCGAGCACGTGGGCGAGCGGCAGGAACTGGAACATCGAGTGCGTCTCGTTGATGTGGAGCTGCTGCGCGTAGGCGCGGGTGGTGGCGAGGAAGTTGCCGTGGCTCAGCATGCAGCCCTTCGGCGGACCGGTCGTGCCCGAGGTGTAGACGAGCGTGGCGAGGTCATCCGGGCCCTGGGCCCGCAGCCGCTCGTACATCACCTCCGGATCGACTTCCTCACCCGTCCGGCGCAGCTCGTCGAGCGTCATCTCGCCCTCGTCGTCGCCCAGCAGCACGACGTGCTCGAGCGCGGGGCAGCGGTCGCGGACCTGGGCGATCTTGGCCGCCTGCTCGGCGTTCTCGCAGAACACGAGCCGGGCTTCCGAGTGACCGAGGACGTACGCGCACTCCTCCGGCGAGTTGGTGTGGTAGATCGGCGTGACAACGGCGGCCGCGCAGAGCGATCCGCAGTCGGCAAGCGTCCATTCGGCCGCGGTCAGGCCGAGGATCGCCACGCGGTCACCGGGCTCGATACCGAGCGCGATGAGCCCCCGCGCGATCTCGCTCGCCATCGTGCCGAGCTCCGGGTAGCTGATCTTGGCCGGCCGGCCGCCGTGCTTGTACTCGATCGCCGTGCCCGTGTGGGTGGCCGCGGCGTCGAGGATCATCGTGCCGAGCGTCCGCGATTCGTTGGGACCGGCACCGCCGACGCCCGCCGGGGTGTCTGGTTGTGGGGTGATGGTGGTCATCGTTTGCTGCTCCTGTCAATGGGCGGGGCCGGGACGGTGGCTGGGAACGGCGGGCCGGCGCCACCGTCGCGTGTGCTCGCGTTCCTCCTTGGGCTCGGGCTCGCTCGGGCCGGCCGGCTTGGTCGGCCACCAGCCGACGCGACCGAGCACGGCCTCGGCGGCCGGCAGCAGGACGGGCCGGACCAGGAGCACCTCGAGCAGGATGGCCACCGCCACGCCGATGCCGAACTGTCGCACGTTGATCAGGTCGCTGACGGCGAACGGGATCAGGGCGGCGATCATCACGAGCCCGGCGCCGGTGGCCGGGGCCGCCGTCTCTCGCAACCCGATCGCGACGCTGCTCCGGCTGCCGTCACCGGCCACGTAGGCCTCGCGCGTGCGCATCAGCAGCAGGGTCGAGAAGACGACCGCGATGCTGAACACGACCGTGAAGATGCCGAGGACGGTCGGTGGATCGAGCCATCCCGGGCCGCCGAGCGGCGGATTCGACCCTCCGAACAGCAGCTGGAGGATGCCGAACGTCGCCGCGGTGACGAGCAGGCTGAACGCCGCGCTCACCGCCGGCAGCACGATTGCCCGCAGTGCGATGGCCAGGATCAGCGTCAACGCGATCGCGATCGCGGCGATCGCGAGCGGGATCCGATCCCTGGTGAGGCTGGTCAGGTCGGCGCGGGTGCCCGCGGGCCCTCCGAGCGCCACCTGGGCGTTGTAGCGCTTGGCGTACGTCTGGCTCAGGGCGACGAGCCGATCGCCGAGCGCCTGCGTGCGCGGGTCGGTGTCCGCGTACTTCGACCAGACGGTGATCTGGCCCGCCGTGCCGCCGCTGACCAGGTTGATCAGGAATGACGCGGCGTTGCGGTCGGCGGGCAGTGCGCCCGACACCGCCGAGAGCACGAAGTAGCCAGAGCTGAAGATCCCGGGAGACTGCTTCATCAGCGTCTCGAGGTCCTTGGTGGACGGGATCTGCCCCCGGGACTTCGCCACTCCCGCCTGCATCAGGCCCAGCCCGGTCACGAGCTGGCCGGCACCGGCGGGGGCCGGGGCCAGGCCGGACGCGAGCTGACCGGTGCCGGCGTTCAGCAGCGCCAGGCCCGCCTCGAGCTGGCCGGCTCCGTTGGTCAGCTGGCCGAGGCCGTTGTTGAGCTGGCTGCCACCGCCGTTGAGCTGGCTGAGGCCGCTGGCCAGCTGCGCGTTACCGTTGCGCAGCTGGGCGATGCCGGACTCGAGCTGGGCGGCGCCGCTGGCCGCTGCGGTGAGCTGAGGAGCCAGCGCACCGACCTGCGACTTGACACCGGCCGCGATCAGCGTCGCGGTCGCCGCGTTGTGGGACGCGCCGGCGAGATCGCTGCTGGCCGCGGCGGCGCTGCCGTTCGCCTTCTGCAGGGCGCTCGCGACCGCCGCGTAGTTGGGATCGCTCTTGGCCGCGGCGGTCATGCCGTTCAGAGCGGCGAGCCCGCTGGCCGCCGCGCTCTGGGCGGCGGAGGTATTGCCCGCCGCCGAGCCGATCTGGCCGTTCACCGTCGCGGTGTCACTGGCCAGCTGATTGATCGACGGCAGACCCGCCGTCACCTGCGGCGCGCCCTTGCCGAGGCCGGCGGCGAGCTGGGAGGCACCCGACAGCGCCTGCCCGGCTCCATTCTTCAGGTCCGTCGCGCCGGACAGCGCCTGGCTCAGGCCGGCGGAGAGCTGGCTGGATCCGGACCGTGCCTGGGCCAACCCGGAATGCAGCTGCGCCGCGCCCGACGCCGCGGTACCGGAGCCGCCGTGCAGCTGGGTCGCGCCGGAGGCCGCCTGTTGGAGGCCACTCTGCAGCTGTGCCGACCCGGCGCCGGCCTGTCCGAGCCCGTTGATCAGCTGCAGCAGGTCCGTCTTGCTCTTCTTGGACACCTTGATGGCGTTGACCTGCCCGGGACCGAACGCCTTCAGCTGCTCCGACGTCGAGTAGATCTCCGCGGGACCTGAGACGGAGTCAACGGTTTTGTTGACCGCGATCTGCTTCTGCAGCTGATTGACGCTCGCCAGGACCGCCGGATCCGTGATCGGGCGGTTGCGCGGGACGATGATGATGTTGTAGGGGGTGGGGAAGCCCGGGCCCATGACCCGCGAGATCTCCTCGACGGCGATCCTGGCCTGGGCGTTGCTCGGAAGCTGGCTGATGTCCTGCGGCCCCGTCTTGAGCGCAAGCGCCGGCACGGCGATCGCGGCCAGCAGGACAGTCGCGGCGAACCCGGCGTAGACAGCGTGCCGGGTGACCCAGTTACCGCCGTCGAGCAGTCGCGACCACGCCCGCGTCAGGAAGGCAGGCGCGGGGAAGCTGAACGCGTCAAGGCGCCGTCCGAGCAGGACGAGCGCGGCGGGCATGACCACGACCGCGCCGCCGATCGCGAACATGGCGCAGGTCAGCATTCCGGTCCCAAGTGAGACCATCAGTTCGGTTGGTCCGATGATCGCCACGAGGGCGAGTGCGACGACGACCGCGGTGCCCGCGACGAGCACGGCCTTGCCGGTCGTCTCGAGGTCACGGACTGCCGAAGTCGCGGCGTCGCGAGGATGCACCCCGTCGGGCAGCTCCTCGCGGTGGAAGCGGTCGAGGATCAGCAATGAGAAACCGACCCCGAGCGTCAGCCCGGTCATGGTGCCGAGCACCACACCGACCGGGTCGAGATGGAAGATACGGCCGAGCACCGCGACCTCGCCGAACCCCGCGAGCATGCTGACCGCGCCGACCGCGGTCACGATTAGCGCTGCGATCGGGGCACGCAGGCCGATCAGCAGCAGGACGAACAAGATTCCGATGGCGATGAGCTCGGTCTGCCGCAGGTTGTTGATCGACGCGTCCTTCAGCGCCTGATCGAGGACGGCCTGACCGGTCACGTACGAGCGGACCGGAGCATGGATCTGGCGCGCGACGAGCCGCTGGATCGACGGCCAATCTTGCTGGGCGACCTGCTTCTCGGTGCGGTCGACCGCCACGATCATCATCGCGGCCGTCGGCGACGGGCGCAACAGCGCGCTGGCGCTGCCGGCATCCCAGGCCGAGAGCACTCTCGTGTGCGGCCGCTTCATCAGCGCAATCACGAGGTTCGGGCCCTGGCGATTGAGCGCCGCCTTCGGGCCCTCGAGCAGGATCGGGAGCTGCTGGGTCGGTCCGAAAGTTGCGTTCGAGAGCTTCACCGCGCGCGAGGACTGTGTCCCGGGCACGACGGTGACGGACGGCGACAGCGAGTTTGCGACGCCGAATCCGATCACGGACAGAACAACGCCGGCAAGCAACCAGGCTGCCAGCGCGGTCTTGGGCCTCTTGATCGAAAGCTTAGCCAGACTGATCATCGCACCCATCTCCTCGGGTCGGGCGAACGGCGGCATGCCGATCGATGATTCGTTTTGTGCACGTTCCGTAGTCACGCTATGTCGGCACGCTGACAACTACATCCGAAAAGCCGGGTAGTCCGAGTCCGTAGTTACGACCCATTCACACACCGTCGCTCGGGGCATCAGTAGCCGTCACGGATGCGTCGATAAATCCAGAATGGGAACGTGATCGACATGAGCACGCTGACGCTTTCTCGCCTCGCCGCCGGCATCGACGGCTTCGAGGAGGGCGCCGATGCCGCCGCGCTCGCCGCGACACTCGCCGCCGCGACCGGCGGCGAGCTGATGCTCGTCACCGTGATCGCCGACCCGACGCTGCTGCCGCCGGTCGGCCTGAAGTGGCGCGAGCTGCGTGATCAGGCCCAGGCCACCGTCACCGGTCTGCGCGACGAGTTGTGGCCGGGCGCCCGCACGGTGATCGAGACCGACTTCTCGGTCGCCCGCGGCCTCCAGCGCGTGGTAACGCTCGAGCACCGCGACGTGCTCGTCGTCGGCTCGCATCGTGATCGTCCCGCGGGCGAGGTGACGATCGGCCGGACGACGCGACAGCTGCTCGGCCACCTCACCTGTCCGCTGGTCATCGCGCCGCGTGGCTATCGCGGCCGCGAGCGCCGGCCGATCCGCGTGATCGGCGTCGGCTATGACGGCTCGCAGGAGGCCGACGCCGCGCTCGCCGCTGCGGCGTCGCTCGCCCGGCGCACGGAGGCCCGGCTCGAGATCCGCGCCGTGATCGACGATTGGATTCCCGCCTTCGGCCTGTCCGGGCCGCGCGGCGCGCGGGTGATCGCCGACTGGGGCGAGCTCGTGGCCGACGACGTCGCCCATCTTCGCGGCCAGGCTGACGAGGCCGCCGCTCGGCACGGTGCGACCGATGTCACGGTGGCCGCGGTGAGCGGGGCTCCGTCGGAGATCCTGCTCGCCTTCGCCGCCTCGGTCGACCTCATCGTCATCGGCTCGCGGCGCTGGGGTGCGTTTGCGCGGGTGCTGCTCGGCAGCACCGGCGAGGCGCTCGTCAACGGCTCGCCGTGTCCGGTGCTCGTCGCGCCGCGGGTGGGCGGTCGCGGTCAGCCGCCCGCGTGATCGCTTCGGCGCAACGTCGTGCTCGCGCGCTACGCCGCGGCGCCGGGCCGGTCGTGCGCGTTGTTCTCGCCCTGGACGGCAAGCTCGACCCAGCGGCCGAGCCGCTCGGCGACGAGACCGTGCACGGTGCCCTCCGGGAAGGCGCCATCGCTCTGGCGCTCGCCGGCCGCGCGCCCGCTCAGCAGCGCGATCCCGGCGTCGACATCGGTGGCGCTCCACACGTGGAAGCGCCCCGCCTGCACGTCGTCGAGCACCTCGCGGCTCAGCATCAGGTTGCGCACGTTGGCCTCGGGGATGAGCACACCCTGCTCTCCGGTCAGCCCCTTGACGGCGCACGAGCGGTGGAATCCCTCGATCTTCTCGTTGACGCCGCCGATGGCCTGGATCTCGCCGTGCTGGTTGATCGACCCGGTGATGGCGATGTCCTGACGGAGGGGAAGCTCGGCGATCCGGGACAGGAGCGCGTAGAGCTCGGCGCTCGCCGCCGAATCCCCGTCGATGCCCTGATATGACTGCTCGAAGGTGAGCGTCGCCGACGCCGCGATCCGCTGCTCGGAGCCGTAGCGCTCGCGCAGGAAGCCGCTGAGGGTGAGAAAGCCCTTGTCGTGAATCGGTCCGCTCAGCTCGGACTCCCGGTCGATCGAGACGACCGCACCGCGTCCTGGCCCGGCCGTCGCCGTGATCCGAACGGGATGGCCGAAGCTGTAGTCGCCGAGGTCGAGCACGGCGAGCCCGTTGACCTGGCCGATCCGCTCGCCCTCGACGCTCACCATCAGCGTCCCCTCGGAGATCATCTCCTGGAGCTTGTCCTCGATCAGGTTCGAGCGGGTCAGCTGCTCGGCGACGGCACGCTCGACATGCTCGGCGCCGACGAGCTTGGCGCCCGCCCGCTTCGCCCAGTGGCTCGCCTCGGCCGCGAGGCCCCCGATCTCGACGAACCTCGTCGAGAGTCGCTCGCGGTCCTCGGCCAGCCGTGAGCCCTGCTCGATCAGCCGCGCGACCGCGGGTGCGTCGAAGTGACGCAGCCGGCCGTGTCGCACCTGGGCGCTGACGAACGCCGCGTAGCCGCGCTCGGCCTCGGCGTCCCAGGGCACGCACCAGTCGAACTCGGCCTTGACCCGGAACAGCTTGCGGATGTCCTCGTCGAGCGTGTAGGCGAGCTGGTAGAGGCGCGCGCTGCCGACGAGCACGACCTTGATGTCGAGCGCGATCTGGGCCGGAGTCAGGGTCCGGGCCGGGATCAGCGCGAACTCCTCAGCCGGATTCTCGAGCCGGATGCACCCGACTCGGAGCGCGTCCTTGAGCTTGAGCCACAGGAGCGGCTGCGCGAGGACCTCGGCGGCCGGCAGCAGCAGGTAGCCGCCGTTGGCGCGGTGGATCGCACCCGGCCGCAGCATCCGGTGGTCGGTGACGAATCCGCCGCCGAGCAGGCCCTGATGCTCGATCCGCCCGAACAGGTTCGGGAACGTCGGATTGGTCTCGATGACCACCGGTGCCCCACCGTCGCCGTCGTGGGCGGCGAAGCTGTTGACCTCGTAGCGGGCGAGCGCCTGCGCGCGGCCGCCGGTGAGCGCCGCGAGGGTCTCGGGGCTCTCGTCCCCGTCGTCCCCGTGCGCCGGGCTGAACAGGCTGAGGTTGTCCGAGACGTCCTGGGCGACGGCGTCGAACCACGCCCGCAGGGCCTCGTTCTCGCCGTGACGCTGGCGCAGTTCGTCGAGCAGGTGACCGACGGCGAACATCGCCACCTCGTGCTCGAGGCTGCGCAGCCGGTCACGCGCCTGACGCTGGAGCCCCCGCACGCGCGTCAGGAACGTCTCGACGAGGGGACTGAGTCGCTCCAGCCGCTCCTGGTAGGCGGTGCGCACCGTGTCCGGCAGCTGGGCGAAGTCCTCGGGGACCATCGCGTGGCCGTCGCGCAATGGGACGGTGGCGATTCCCGCCGGCGTGAGCTCGAGCCCGATGCCCTGTTCGCCGGCCGCCCGTCGCAGCTCGCCGAGAGCAGCCTCCTGCTCGTGGTCGATCGGCTCGGCGACCGCCCGCCGGCGGGCCGTGTAGTTGTCGCTCTCGAACGCGGCGGCCAGCTCCCGCCGGGCGTCCTCGAGGAACTGGGCCATGTCCGCGGCGAGCGAACGGGCGGAGCCGGTCGGAAGCTCGATCGCGATCGGTCGCAGCGGCTCACGGAAGTTGTGGACGTACACCCAGTCCGGCGGCGCCGGGCGCTGCGCGGCGTGGGCATGCAGCTGCGCCTCGAGCGCGGTCCGCTTGCCGGTCCCGACGGGACCGGCGGCGAAGATGTTGTAGCCGGGCATCTCCGCGTCGAGACCGAAGTCGATCGCGTCGAGCGCGCGCCGCTGGCCGACGGCGTCTTCGAGGGGGGCGACGTCGGCCGTCGTGGTGAAGCCGAGGCTCGCGCCGTCGCAGCGCCGACGCAGCTCGGAGAGCGACAACTGGCGCGCGGCGCTCATCTCGTCGCCGTCGGCCGGCCGGCTCCGAGCGGGGTCCGGAGGTCGCAGGTGTCGAGCATCATCCGCACGCTACGGCCGGGCTCGAGATCGGACATCGGCAGAGGGCCGCAGCCTCGCTCCGTGCGCCGCCCTCTCCCCGCGCGGATGATCGCGTAGTTCGCCGCATCGCCTCAGCGGAAAACCGCGCTGACGCCGTGCTTGGGCGGCGCGTAGCGTGAACAGCACCGAAGGATCGGAGGACAGGATGAGTGCAACCCGAGAGCTGGCCCACGAAGTCTGGGGCGAGTACCTGGAAGCGGTCAACCGCGAGCTCGACGGTGCCGAGATCTCGATCGAGATCGCGGAGGATGACCAGCCGCCGCAGGAAGAGGTTCGCAGCCTTGCCCTGCAGGTCATCACCTATGACCATCGCGACGACGTGTTCATCGTCGCGGGCGCACGCGGCGGGCCACACCTGCCGTCTGTGCTGCGGCATTTCGTCGATCACCCTGAGCGGATCATCGTCGACAGCCACACGCTGCTCGCGCCGATGATGATCGCCGTCGACGGTGAGGATGGCGTGCGTACCGTCATCCGCATTCAGCGCCAGCCTGAGTTCACCGGCTAGTGTCGTGAGTCGGAAATTCGTGAGCAGGGTCGGGAGCGGCTGGGCGTGGATGGCGGATGGCGACGATCCAAGTCGTACTGGTGGTCCGGCGGGGTCGTCGCCATCCGCAAGGCGCGTCCAGACGCCGCGAGCCGGCCACCGAATTTATGACTCAGGACACTAGATGGTTGTCGTGGTGGGCGTCGGGGCGACCGGTTGACCGGGCCTGGCGTGCACGTCCCCGCGGTCGATCTCCACTGCCACATCCTGCCCGGGCTCGACGACGGTGCGCGTGACCTCGACGATGCGCTCGCGCTCGCGCGGCAAGCCGAGGCCGACGGCATCACGGCGGTCTGTGCGACGCCGCACATCCGGCACGACCACGACGTGCGGATCGCCGAGCTTCCCGAGCGGATCCTCGCCCTGCGCCAGGCCATCGCCGACGCGGGTGGGTGGGTCCAGATCGTGCCCGGGGGAGAGGTCGCCGCGACCGCGCTCGCCGGCCTCGACGACCGCGAGCTGGCGGCCGTATCGCTCGGCGGCGGGCGTCGCTGGGTCCTGCTCGAGCCGGCTCCCGGTCCGCTCGACGACGCCCTCGAACGAGCGGTCGCCGAGCTTTCCACCCGCGGGTTCCGCGCGGTCGTCGCCCACCCCGAGCGCCACCTCGCCGAGGATCTCATCCCGCGGCTGCGCCGCGTCGTCGCGGCCGGCGCGCTCGTCCAGGCCACCGCGGCCTCGCTGACCGACGCCGCCTCACGTGACGGGATGGCGCAGCTCGCCGCCGCCGGCGTCATCCACGTGCTCGGCAGCGACGCACACTCCTCGCGGTTCGGCCGGCCCGCCGTGTTGAGCGGTGCGCTTGCGGCACTCGGCGCCGTCGCCCGCACCGAGCGGCACCTGGCCTGGATCGCCGAGCGCGCGCCGCGCGCGATCATCGCGGGCGAGGACATCCGCGCGCCGTACTGATCGCCGTCGGCCTCGCCCCGCCGTCAGGCGCCGTCTCGCCGTCGCGCCGTCCGCCGGCCCCGGCCGTCAGCCGCGGGCGAGCGGGCGATGCCCGATCGTCGGGATCAGCGCCTCGATCGTCTCCCGCCGCCCGCTGCCGAGACCGTGGCGCAGGAAGTTGCCGCTGCCGGCGGCGGCGCCGAGGGTCAGCGCCTCGGTGAGCGGGAGGCCGCGGGCGAGGCCGGCCGCGAGCGCTCCCGTCATCGCGTCGCCGCATCCCTCGCGATGACCGCGCCGGAACTCGGGCGGGACCAGCTCAGTCGGCTCGCTGTCGGCGTCGACGACGAGAATCGGGTGCTCGCCCCGGGTGACGACGACGCAGCGCGCCCCGGCGGCGACGAGCGACCGGGCCGCGGCCAGCCCGCGCGCCCCGTCGACCGGCCCGCGGACGTACTCGGCCAGCTCCCAGTCGTTGAGCTTGACCACCGCCGGTTTGGAGGCGAGCGTCTGCTGCAGACGCGGGCTCGAGAGATCGACGATCACCTCGACCCCGGCCGCGCACACGTTCGCGGCGACCGTGGCGTAGAACTCCTCGGGGATGCCCGCCACCGGGAACGGATTGCAGATCACGAGCAGCCGGCTCGCCAGCGCGCTCGCACACGTCGCCGCGATGAGATCGTCGAGCTCGTGTCGGCGCGGCGGCGGGCGCAACGCGCACGCGAGCGTGCGCCGTTCACCCGCGCGGCGATCGACGACGTAGCTGCCCGTCGCGCCCTCGGTGCGGATCAGGCACGGCTCGTCGAGATTCTGCGCGAGCAGCGGCGCCAGCGTCTCGCCGGTCTCCCCGCCGATCAGTCCACAGAGGATCGGCCGGGCGCCGAGCTCGGCCACCATCCGCGCAACCCACACGCCCTGGCCGGCGGCATGAAGGTGGATGTCGTCGCTCCCGCCGCGCTGCTCGATGGTGATGCTCAGCAGTGGATCAGGGCCGAGCACCGTCACCATCGGGGCGGATGACGGGAGCGAGGGCATTGCGGTAGCCACATCGTGCCCCGGCCACCGGGAACGCACATCGGGGAATCTCCACAGGTCGGACGCAACCCCCCTCGCGTCGCTCCGTAGTTGCCCTCGTCGAGAGCGTCGTAGCTTGCCGCACGAGGTCGGCAGCTTTGTCCGCTTCCGGCGTCGGCCGGCCGTCCCTACCGTCCGCTGCATGCCCGACCGCTCACCGCGTGTCGTCACCGAACTGCGGCAGCGTCGCGGCGATGTCAAGGTCGTTCTCGCCGAGGAGCACGAGGCGATGCGCCATGCCCTCAGCATGGTGCTCGACGCCGAGCCGGGGATCGAGGTCGTGGCCCAGGCGGCGGAGATCTCGCGGGCGATCGCGCTCGTGCACAGCCACCACCCGCAGGTGCTCGTGCTCGACCTGAGCATGACCAACGGCTTCACCCTGAGCACGGTTCGACGGTTGCGCAGCGAGGAGCCGGGCACGGAGGTCGTCATCATCACGATGGGCGACGGCCGCGGGTTCGCGAGCCGTTCACACGAGGCCGGGGCGGCCGGTTTCGTGATCAAGGACCGGGCGGACGACCTCGTTGAGGCGGTCCGCCGCGCGGCACGGGGCGAGGAGTTCACGAGCCCGCACCTTCCGGGCGCTCCGTGAACTCCTGACGCCCCGGCGCTGTCAGTTCGTCTTGGCGGCGGTGCTGCGCGTGGTGCGGGCGCGCGTGGTCGTCTTGGCCGCGGTGGACTTGGCCGCCGTGCCCTTCGCCGCCGTGTTCTTCGCCGCCGTGCGGCGGGCGGGCGCCTTGGTCGCCGCGGGCTTCGCGGCCGTGCGTGACGCCGGCTTGGCGGCGGTGCTCTTCGCCGTCGAGCGAGCGGACGTCGTCTTGCGGGCGGCGGTCGTCTTGCGGGCGGTGGCCGTCTTGCGGGCCGTCGTCGTCTTGCTGGCCGTCGTGCCTGCGTTCGACGTGACCGCGTCACGCAGCTTGTCGAGGTCCTTCAGCAGCGTCTTGTTCGTGCGCGTCGCGTCGCTCTGCAGCTTTCTCAGCGCGGCGGCGACGTCGGTGTAGGCGGTCTTGACGTTACGGCCGAGGTCGTTGCGCATCGTCGCGAGCGCGGCGTTCGCTTCGCCGAGCGACTTCTCGAACCGGGCGGCGGCGGCCTCGACCTCCTTGCGGGTGATCGGCCCCGAGGTGGGGAGCTTGGCGCGAGCGCTCCGCACAGCCGACGTCTTTGCCGCCGGCTTCCTGGCGGCGGGCTTCTTTGCCGCGGGCTTTTTGGCGGCGGGCTTCTTGGCGGCGGGCATACTTGATCTCCTTGTCGAGCTGAGACGGAAAGTGGAAGCGAGGCGACGCGCGAGTGACTGGCCCTCACTCTGTAGGCGGCTAGCTTACGCATCCTCGGCAAATCGGCGCAAGCGGTGACCGCATCCCCGCAGCTTTGCGAGCGCGTTTCTACGGACGAGCACGACACACCTCTACGGATGTGACGCCAGGGGAGACCGCCTACCGTGGGATCAGGATCGGAAGGAGCTCCCCATGTTCGAGAACGTGCTCGTTGGCTATGACGGAACCGCTCGCTCGGACGATGCGCTCGCCTTGGCCTCGCTCATCGCCTCGAGCTCCGACGGTCACATCACCGCGGTCTGCGTCTACTGGTACCTGCCGACTGGGGGCGGGGCCGGCGCGTCCTACGCCGGACCGGACATGCGGCCTGGGGAACTCGAGGAGGCTGTCACCCGGATCACCGAGCGCTACGGCAGCGCGATCGACGTCACGTCGGTCGCCAACCCCTCGTCGCCACGCGCGCTCCAGGAACTCATCGAGGGACACGACTTCGATCTCGTCGTCGTCGGCTCGACCGGTCGGGGCAAGGTCGGGCGCACGCTGCCCGGCACCACCGCCGACCGGCTGCTGCACGGCTCGCCGTGCCCGGTCGCGGTTGCTCCGGTCGGCTACCGCGACCGCGCGCCCGAGCGGCTCATGCGCATCGGCGCCGCCTACTCGCCGGAGCCGGACGCCCAGCCGGCGCTCGAGGTCGCCGCCGAGCTCGCCCAGCAGACCGGTGCCGAGCTTGCGGTCATCTCCGCCTTCGACGGCGCCGCCATCGAGCGGATCCGCTTCGGGGCGCTCGGCGTCGGCCACGTGATCGTCGACGCCCGTGAGGCGGCGAGCACCGATCTCGAGCACGCCGTGCGGGTGCTCGGGCACGGCATCTCCATCCACACTCATCTGATCGACGGGGCCGCCGTCGACGTCCTCACCGAGCAGGCGGCCGACCTCGATCTCCTCGTGCTCGGCTCGCGCGGCTACGGTCCGGTTGGGCGTGTCCTGCTAGGTAGCGTCACGCACCGGGTGATGCTGCAGTCGACCGCGCCGCTGCTCGTCGTGCCGCGGACGGCGGCCCTCGCGCGGCACCTGCGCGAGGGCGGGCACTCGCTCGCCACGGCCTGAGGCACTTGGGGATCTTGCGGCGCGCCGGGGGCTGAGCCCGCGCAGCACGAGCAGGTAGACGATCGGGACCGCGGGAACGAGGACGACGGCCCTTAGCCACACGGAGGCCGCGTCGGAGCCGGAGCCGAGCGTGTGGACGACGGCCAGCACCCACACGAGTGCGGTCGCGCGGTGCAGCGCCCGCCAGCGCTTGGCACCGATCCGGCGGCGGACGTAGAAACTTGGTCCGACCAGGACGGCGAGATAGCCGGCGACGATGCCCGCTGAGGTGAACGCCGGCCGGTAAGCGAGCGCAAACGGCACGGTGATCCCGCGCAGGCCGGGTTTCAGCCAGGTATCCCCGAGCAGCGCGGCACCGTGGACGGCGATGGCGGCGAGCGCGATTAGCGCGACGTGCTCGTGCAGCCGGACGACCGCCCGCTTGAGCGCCGGGCGCCGGAGGACTTTCGCCGCCATCGCCAGACCCATGATCACCGACAGCGAGATCAGGACGAGGGCGATTACGCCCGAGGCGCGGCTCACCAGCCACCAGATGACGTGGAGTGGCGCCGGCTTCATGGCGCCGTCGCCGCGACGAACCGGGCGTGCTCGGCGATTCGCCCGCGGAGCGCGCCGACAGCCTCGGCGACGCCGCTGTCGAGGACGATCACGCCGCCGTGCTCGGCGAGCACCTCACGTGCCCCGGCCGGCCCGAGGAGCAGCGCGATCTTCGACAACGTCTCGGCCTCGAGTGCGGTGCCGCCAAGCGCGGTCACGCCGACGAGCCCGGTCCAGGCGGGGGCCCCGGTGCTCGGATCGAGGAGGTGATGGGCGAAGCGGCCCGCGGCGTCCCGCCAGATGCGGACGTTGAGACCAGACGTGGCTACGCCGCCGACGCCGAGCGTCAGCGTGCCGATCGACGCGCCGCTCAGCGGGTGCTCGACCTCGACGGCATATGGCGCGAGGCGGGCGCCGGCGCCACCCGCCGCGATGTCGCCGCCGCAATCGACGAGGAACCGCGTGTGGCGTCCGAGGCGGTGGGCGACGGCGTCGGCGCAGAGGCCCTTGCCTGTTCCCCCGGTGTCGATCATCACGCCCGGCGGCCGGCTGATCGTGCCGGCATCGTCATCGACGACGATCTCGCGCCAGCGCGAGCCGGGATCGGGCTGGGCCGGCCGGCGCTCAGGTGCCGCGCGCAGCGCGTCGGTGAGCGGCGCCGGGGGCGCGCCGTCCATCGACGAGCGGTATCCCGTGCGCTCGAGCGCCCGCACGAGGGTCGGGTCAAGCAGGCCCTCGCTGCGTTCCGCCGCCCACAGACCGGCGCGCACTGCCGCGCGGAGCAGGGGCGAGGCCCGCACGACCGGCCGCGGGTCGCGATTGAGGACGGTCAGCTCGCTGTCCTCGCGGAACCGCGACAGCCGGCGGCCGAAGTCGAACACGAACGCGCGCTCGCGGTCCGCGGCCGCGAGCGGCGAGGGATCGCCGGCTACGAGGCTCGGCCCGATCAGCAGCCGGATGTCGCTGCCCATCGTGTGGAAGGTGTAGTCGAGGTCGTCGGGCATCTCGGATCCTTCACGACGTCCGGGTGCTCACCGGCGCGCTCGCCGTGGGCGCGGCGCTGCTCGACACCGACTGGCTCACCGATGTCCCGCCGGCGCCGCCGCCGGCACTCGGCACGGTCTCGACGATACGGGTTTCGTAGATGCGCCGGACGACGACGACGGAAGCGGCCGCGGTCCGCGACGGGCCGGCGCGCAGCTGCCCGGCGAGCAGTGCGAGCACGGCGAGGAAGGCCGCGCCGGCGAGCAGCCACACGGTGAGCCGATCGGGACCGGAGGCCCGCCGGACTCCAGGCCTGCGCATGCCGCCGGCGAGGGATTCAGTCTCCGCCGCCATCGCCACCACCGTCGCCCTTCTCGGCGCCGCTCTTCGCGCCCGCGCCGCCGCTCGTCCGCGTCGCCACCGGGGCGCTGCCCGCGCCGGTCGACCCGCCGGTGGACCCCGAGGTGTGCGATCCGCTCGTGCGCGTCGCCACCGGGGCGCCGCTCGTGCCAGTCGAGCCGCCGGTGGAGCCGGAGGTGTGCGATCCGCTCGTCCGCGTCGCCACCGGCGTGCTGCCTGAGCCGCCCGCATAGACGCTCGCGCCGGTCGAGCCGTGCCCGCTGGTCCGGGTCACGACCCCTCCGGCCGCGGCGCTGTACGCGCCCGAGCTGCCGTGCGACCCGCTCGCGCCGGTGTGCACGGCACGCGCGCTGCCCGGATGCCCGCCGCCGGTGGCGACGGCGCCTCGCGGGACCGGGAAGTGGCCGCTGGGATCGTGCTTGACGACATGGATCGTCCGGCGGATCACCTCGGTGCGGTACTGGACCGCGGGCGCGCGGGCGGCGATCACCGCCGGCTGGCTCGCTGGCCTTAGCGAGTAGGCGGCGACGC
Organism: uncultured Solirubrobacterales bacterium; assembly: GCA_963755955.1. GTDB lineage: Bacteria > Actinomycetota > Thermoleophilia > Solirubrobacterales > Solirubrobacteraceae > Palsa-465. The sequence goes on along the minus strand of CAVWLZ010000020.1, from coordinate 47,903 downwards.
CCGCCGCGGCGACCGCCGCCAGCGTGGCCAGGCTTCGTGAGTAGGTGAGACGCATTCCCGTCCTCCGGTGTCGTGGGGTCCGGGCCAATGTGGCGGGGAGCTGGTGAGACAGCCGCCAAGGGCAGGCAAAGCTTTGGCAAAGGTGACCGCTCTCTTACGCGGAGCACACCGACTCTTTGCCCGCGTCCGGCACCCTTGCCGCCATGAGCCCGAACTCACCCCACGGAATCGTCATCGCCGGCGGCGGCCTCGCCGCCCAGCGCTGCGCCGAGACGCTGCGCCGCCGCGGCTACGAGGGACCGGTGCGGATCGTCTGCGGTGAGCCGCAGCGGCCGTATGACCGCCCGCCGCTCTCCAAGGAGATCCTCACCGGGGCACGCGAGGCTGAGTCGCTCAGCTTCCGGCCACCGGCGTGGTACGCCGAGCGCGGGATCGAGCTCATCGTCGACCTGCGGGCGGTCGGGGTCGACCGTGACCGGCGGCGTCTGCGCCTGTCCGACCGGTCGACGCTCAGCTACGGCGTGCTGCTCATCGCCACCGGCAGCAGCGCCCGCGAGCTGCCGCTGCTCACGGGCCGCCGCAACGTCTCGGTGCTGCGCACGGTCGACGACGCTGTGGCGCTGCGCGATGTGCTCAGAGACCGCCCGCGGCTGGCGGTGGTCGGGGCCGGGTTCATCGGGCAGGAGGTCGCGGCCAGCGCGCGCCGGCTCGGCGCCGAGGTGACGATGATCGAGGCCGCCGATACGCCCTTGGCCGCGATTCTCGGCGCCGAGATCGGAGCGTGGTTCACCCGACTGCATCACGACGAGGGCGTCACGGTCCTCACCGGGCAGACGGTGACCGGCGTCGGGGGCAACGGCCGCGTGGAATCGCTCGCGCTCTCCGGTGCGACGAACGTCGACGTCGACCACGTCGTCGTCGGCGTCGGCGTGGCCCCCGATGTCGACTGGCTCCGCGACTCGGGGCTGAGGCTTGGCCGCGGCGTGCTCGCCGACGCGCACGGCCGGACCTCCGACCCGGACGTGTTCGCGGCCGGCGATGCCGCGGAGACCTTCGACATACGTCTCGGTCGCCACGTGCTCGGCTCACACTGGGAGCAGGCGGTCCGCCAGGGGACGCTCGCCGCGCAGGCAATGCTCGGGGCGCCTGGCCGCACCGCACCCGTGACCAGCTTCTGGACCGACCAGTACGGCCTCCGCGTGCAGTACCTCGGACACGCGCCGCTCGCCGACGCCATGCACATCGACGGCGATCCCGCGGCGCGCGACTTCCAAGCCACCTTCACCCGGTCCGGCCGGGCAGTCGCCGCGCTGCTCGTCGGCCGTCCGCAGTCCCTTCCCGCGGCGCGAACACTCATCGAGAACCGAGAGGACCAGCAATGACCTACGTGATCGAAATCGACGAGGCGGCCTGCCTCGCCCACGGCGACTGCGTCGACATCGCTCCGGATGCGTTCGAGCTCGACGACGTCGTGCGCGTCGTCGGCACCGCACCCGACGAGACCCTGCTCGACGCGGCCGAGAGCTGTCCCAGCACCGCGATCCGTCTGCTCGACCCCGCCACCCGGGAGCAGGTCTACCCGTAGCGTCGCATTCAGACCGGAACCGGCTCAGTCGTCGCGGCCGCCGCCCGAGCCGCCGCTCCCGGACCCCGGGCCTCCCCCGTTGTCCTCCTGGCCCGAGGGCGCGCTGTGGGTCGAGGTGACGGTGCTCGATGTCGTCGACCGGCTCGCCGGAGCCGGCGCGGGGGACGCGACGCTCGGCGGTCCGGCTGAGGAGGATGCCTGGCCGCCGCTCGCCGGCGGCACCGTGGTCGCGGGCGCGGCCGCGGGGGCGGCGCTGGTCGCCGGCGCGGCCGCCGCCGCCAGCTGCGGACGACGGGTCCCATGGCCGACGACCCGAGCCTGAGGCTTGGGCTCCGCCGGCTCGGGCGCCGGCGCGAGGTGGCTCGTCACCGAGAACGGCTCCGAGGCCAGCCCGATCCGCTGGCCGGCGAGCAGGCTTGCCGACCACGCGATCGCTGCCGTGGCCACGATCCCGAGCAGGGCCGCGAGGATCGTCAGCACGCTGCGGCGCGTCATGGCGCGAACCTACCGGGCCGGCGGTTAAGTCCGGGCAAAGGGCGCCTCGTCGGCGAGGCCGGCGGGAAGCGCGGGCAACTCGATCCGCGCTCGCGTGCCGCCGCCGGGACGGTCCTGCAGCGACACGTCGCCGCCCCACCCGCGGGTGAGCTCGCGGGCGATCGGCAGCCCGAGGCCGCTCCCGGGCGGGCCGCTTCGCCCGGACCGCCCCCGGCGGAAGCGCTCGAACACGACGTCGCGCTCCTCGGGCGCGATCCCCGGTCCCCGGTCTCGCACCTCGATCGCGCCGGTCTCGACGACCACGGTCACTTCGCTGCCGGTGGGGGAGTAACGCAGCGCGTTCTCGAGCAACGAGTCGAGCGCGCGCTCGATGTCGGCCCGGCTGGCCCAGCTCAGATCGGCTTCGCTCGCGGGCTCGCAGCCGAGGCGGATGCCCAGCTCGGCGGCTTGGGCCCGCCAACGCTCGACCGCGGCGCCGGCCACCTCGCGCATATCGATCGGGCCTCCGGCCATCTGCCGCTCGCCCGCGCGGCTGAGGACGAGCAGCTCCTCGACGGTATGGGCGAGCCGGTCGACCTCGGCCATCGCGGCGTCGATCTCACGCGCGGCCGCTCCGGGGCCGACCGCGCGTGCCTCCTCCAGGCGCAGGCGCAGGCCGGTCAGCGGCGTGCGGAGCTGGTGGGAGGCATCGGCGACAAACTCGCGCTGGGCCTCGAGCAGCCGCGCGATGCGGTCGGTCATCTCGTTGAACGACCGCGCGAGCGACCGCTGCTCGCGGCTGCCCTCGAGCTCGGCGCGCGCCCGCAGGTCCCCGTGGGCGACGCGCCTCGCCACCGCCTCGAGGCGTCGGAGCGGCCGCCCGACCCCGCCGGCGATGACGACGCCGGCGAGCAGACCAAGGGCGAGCACGATCAGGGCGATCAGCCCAAGTCCGAATTCGACCCGCTGCACCGCTGAGCGCATCGCGGCGACGCTCTGGGTGATCCGCGCCGCGCCGACGGCGACGCCGTGCCGGATGATCGGCACCGCGGTGGCGAGGATCTCCTGCCCGAGCGTCTTGGAGCTCCGTTGGACCTGCACCTGACGGCCGGCGAGCGCCGCGCTGATCTCCGGGCGGCTCTCGTAGCTCGTCCCGAGCTGCGTCGGACCGGCCGAGTCAGCGAGGACGGCACCGTCACTGCCGACGATCAGGACCCGGCCGCGAACCGACCTCGAGGCGGTGCGGACGAGGGTTCGCAGGCTGCTGCGCTGCGATGGCGCGAGCAGGTCAGCGGCGGTGGCGGCGACGAGGTCGGCCTGGGCCTGGGCCTGAGTACGCACCTCGGCGTTCACCCGAGCTCGGAGATTGATCGCCAGTGGGACGCCGAGTGCGACGATCGCCAGGAGCAGGACGTAGGCGAAGGCCAGCAGGAGCCGCAGCCGGAGGGTGAGCGGGCGGCCTACGGCCGATCCTCCTCGGCATCGGCGAGCCGGAATCCGACGCCCCTCACGGTGTGGATGTACCGCGGGGCGTTCGGGTCGTCTCCCAGCTTGCGGCGCAGCCAGGCGATGTGGACGTCGAGTGTCTTGGTCGAGCCGAACCAGTTGGTATCCCAGACGTCCGACATCAGCTGCTCACGGGTCACGACGCGCCCGGCATCGCTGGCCAGGCGCGCGAGCAGATCGAACTCCTTGCGCGTCAACTCGAGCTCGGCGTCGTCGATCCACGCTCGCCGCGCCGCGAGATCGATGCGCAGGCTCATGACCCGCAGCTCTTCAGGGGTCTCCGGATCGCGACCGCGTCCACGTCGCAGCACGGCGCGGATCCGCGCGACTACCTCGCCGGTGGCGAACGGCTTGACCACGTAGTCGTCGGCGCCGAGCTCGAGTCCGACGACCCGGTCGGTGACGCTGCTGCTGGCCGTCACCATGATGATCGGGACGTCGGAGTCCATGCGCAGACGGCGGCAGACGTCGCGGCCGTCGGCGTCGGGCAGCGCGAGGTCGAGGAGCACGACGTCCGGCTGAAGCTCCTCGGCCTTGGCCAGCGCCTCTGCGCCGGTGCGCGCGATCTCCGCGCGGAAGCCACTGCGGGTCAGTGCGCTCGCGAATGGCTCGGCGATCGACTGCTCATCCTCGACCAGGAGGACGGTCGGGCCGTGCTCACCCGGTGACGACATGGTCCGGTCCCACGACATCTCGTAATGCGACACCGTACACCGACATGTCGGTGATCTTGATGAGAGTCCGCCAACCTCCGGCAAAGGTTTGGCAAAGGTTCGCTCCGAACGTCGACTGGACACGCAGGCCAGTTCCCGATATGCGGGGACAACACGGTCTAGTATGGATGACGGCAGGCCGTGACCGACCACCTCGAATCGACTCTGGACGCCGGGCGTCTGCGCCGGCTGATCGCTGCCGGGCGCGCCGTCGTCGCCGAGCGCGAGCTCGAGGGAATCTTCGAACGCCTCCTCGAGGTGGCTCGCGAGCTGACGGGGGCGCGCTACGCCGCCATCGGTGTGCTCGACGAGAAGCGCGAGACTCTGGCCGACTTCATCACCGCGGGCATCGACCCCGAGGCGCACCACAAGATCGGCGATCTTCCCCGCGGACGCGGCGTCCTCGGGCTCCTCATCTCCAACCCGGCCCCGCTGCGGCTCGATGACGTCGGCAGCCACAACCGCTCATACGGCTTCCCCCAGGGACATCCGACGATGGGCAGCTTCCTCGGCGTGCCGATTCTGATCCGCGGCGAGGCCTGGGGGAATCTCTACCTCACCGACAAAGCCGGGAGCTTTTTCGATCGCTCCGACGAGGAGGCGGCGACCGTGCTCGCCGCATGGGCGGCGATCGCGGTCGAGAACGTCCGCCTCTACAAGCAGGCCGAGGAGCGGCGGTCCGAGCTCGAGCGGTCGGTGCAGGCGCTCGAGGCGACCTCCGAGATCGCCCGGGCCGTCGGCGGCGAGACACAGCTCGACCGCGTGCTCGAGCTGATCGCCAAGCGCTCCCGCGCCCTCGTCGAGGCGTCGGGCGTGGCCATCCTGCTGCTCGACGGCGATCGCTTCCTTGTGGCAGCGACAGCCGGCGAGGTCCCGCGTGAGATCATCGGCAGCCACGTGACCAAGGCGCACTCGGTGGCCGGGCGCGTCGTGGCCAGCGGCCGGGCCGAACGGGTCGGCGACGTGGCCAGCTCGCTGCGCTTCGCGCTCGCCGATCTCGGGGTACGGGTCACCTCGGGGGTGTTCGTGCCGCTCGTCTTCCACGGGGCGAACCTCGGCGTGATCGAGGCCTTCGACCGCGTCAACGGCCCCGAGTTCCGGGCCGAGGACGAGCGCATGCTGCTCTCGGCCGCGGCGAGCGCGGCCACCGCGGTGGCCACCGCCCAGTCGGTCGAGGAGGACCGCCTGCGCCGCACGCTGCGGGCGGCTGAGGACGAGCGCCGGCGCTGGGCCCGCGAGCTTCATGACGAGACGCTTCAGGGGCTCGGTGGCCTGCGCGTGCTGCTGTCCTCGGCGCGGCGCAGCCAGCAGACCGAGGCGCTCCGTTCGACGATCGAGGCGGCCGTCGACCAGATCGGCCACGAGATCGACAACCTGCGCTCGCTGATCACCGAGCTGCGTCCGGCGGCGCTCGACGAACTCGGGCTCGCGCCCGCGCTCGACACGCTGTTCGATCGGATGCGGATGCTGCACGGCTTGGAGATCGAGGCCACGGTCGACCTCGCCTACGAGAGGGCCCGCATGTCGACCAGGCTCAACCCCGATGTCGAGACGGCCTCCTATCGCCTCATCCAGGAGTCGCTGAGCAACGTCGCCAAGCATGCCCACGCCAATCACGTGACCGTGTCGATCGTCGAGCATCCTGAGAACCTCGAGTTCGTCATCCGCGACGACGGGCAGGGGTTCGACACCCGCGTTCCCGCCGACGGCTTCGGGCTGACGGGCATGCGCGAGCGGGTGGCGCTGCTCAGGGGCAAGCTCGAGCTGGCGAGCAGCCCGGCCGGCACGACGGTGCACGTCTGGCTGCCGACGGCCCGTTCGATCCGCCAGACCGCCTGATCACGGTTCACGCCCTGGCGCGCTCGCGGCCGTGGGCGCTCGAACAGGCGTAGCTTTCACCGTCGCCTTGCGGGCCATTACGGATGTGGCAAGGGGCCTGTCCCCCGGACACTTCCGCCTCATGGCTGCCATCTTCAACCTCAATCATCCGGCGCACACCCTGCACTGGCACTTCATCAGCATCTCGGTCGCCAACGTCGTCGTGCTGATCCTGATGTTCGTGGTGTTCGCGCTCGCAATCGCGTTGCCGTTCCCCGGCCACTCACGGAAGGGACAGTCCTCATGAGTGCGACGGAAAAGCGCTCATGGACCGCCAGGGTCCGTGACCGCGCTGTCGACGCGCTTCCGCCGGAGAAGCTGCTCGCCGACAGGCAGCCGTCTTATGTCTCGTCGTGGATCTACGTCTTCGGTGTCCTCTCGCTGGCCGCGTTGGCCACGCTCATCTTCTCCGGGGTGATCCTGTCGCTGAAGGGCCCGACGTGGTGGCACTTCACCGGGATCGGCCACTTCTTCAACAGCATTCACCTCTGGGCGGTCGAGCTGTTCTTCTTCTTCATGGTCATCCATCTCTGGGGCAAGTACTGGATGGCGGCGTGGCGCGGCGGTCGCGTCCGCACGTGGGTCACCGGCGCGGTCACGTTCCTGATCGCCGTTCCCTGCGCGCTCACGGGCTACGTCTCACAGCAGAACTTCGACGCCCAGTGGATCTCGACCCAGGCCAAGGACGCGATGAACGCGGTGGGGATCGGGGCGTTCTTCAACCTCACCAACTTCGGGCAGATGTACAGCTGGCACGTCGTGCTGCTTCCCCTTGCGGTGGTCGCCCTGGTGGTGGGTCACGTGCTGCTGGTGCGCAAGCACGGTGTGGTTCCCCCCTTTGAGCTCCAGGCCGCCGCTGTGCCCGCCGCAGTACCGGCAGTGGGTAACGGGGCGCCTGCCGCCGACGCAACTGCGCCTGACGCCGGCGCGACGGAGGTCCGGTCATGAGCTATCGCGAGCGCCGCAAGCGCGAGAACGACGCCGCCCGGACCTGGACCGGGGGGTACCGCCCCTACGATCTGGTCAAGGAGTTCACCATCGCGCTCGGCGTGGTCGTGGTGATCTCGATCGTGTTGACGATCCTGTTCTCCTCCCCCGACGACCGGCCCAGCACGATCAAGACGTGGTCGCGCACCAACCCGGTCGACTTTGTCACCACCGCGGTCTCGGAGCTCGACGGCTCGAGTGGGCTCGCGGGCTACGGACCGCCGTACAACCACAATGCCGACGGCCAGCACCTAGCCTTCCTGTACCCGGCGAAGTGGATCGGTGTCTCCCATCCGATCGACACCGCCCAGGACTTCGTCATCAACCCGCTGCGCGCGATCCCGCAATCGCCGCTGCTCCAGGCGGCGGTGAGCCTCTACCAAGCCGCGCCGGCCAAGCAGCAAGCGGCGTGGACCGACGCCTACACCAAGGGCGTGGGCAACGCCAAGGCGACAAGCTCCGGAGCGGTGACCCTGCCCGCCGGCAGCTACGGGCCCGTGGCGCCGATGATGAATGGGCTGCTGAGCTTCGCCCAAAGCGGCGGGCTCGATGGCCAGCTGCTCACCAGCCGGCAGTTCTACAACACCGATTACACCAAGCCACTGCTGTTCATGGCCGACGGCGCCGTCCTCTCCGATCGCGCGCAGGCCCTGCACCTGCTCGGCGAGCAGTGGGGGATGATGAACGAGACCGGCAGCTTCCCCGGCCAGGTGTGGCTGTGGCTCTACACGCTCTGGTACCAGATCAAGCCGTTCAGCAATCCCAACTCGGTCTTCGGCATGAACGCGGACATCTATGTGATGGCGATCATGGGCGTCCTCAGCCTCGCCTTCGTCCTCGTCCCGCTGATTCCCGGCATCAACGGTATCCCGCGCCGCATCCCGATCTACAAGCTGATCTGGCGCGACCACTACCGCGAGCAGTCGGATTAGACAGCCCGCGATGGCTCGCCTGAGCGGTTAGCATGACCGCATGGGCGAGCCTCAGCGAGTCGTCGTCGCGGGTGGGGGCCCGGCCGCGATCGAGGCGCTCCTCGCGTTGCGTGAGTTCCTCGGCGATGCCGCCACCCTCGAGCTCGTCGCCCCGGATCGTGACCTCGTCGTCCATGCCTACGACGTCATCGCGCCGTTTCACCACGGGCACGAGCACCGCTATCCGCTGTCCGAGGTCTGCGCCGACCTCGGCGTCGTGCATGTGCGTGAGCGGCTCGTCAGCGTCGCCCCGCACGAGGCGACGGTCCGGCTGTCGTCTGGCGCTCACCGCAGCTACGACGCGTTGATCCTCGCCGTCGGCGGGCGTGAGCTCGGCACGGTCGCCGGCGCCATGCAGTTCCGCGGCGCGCAGGATGCCGCTGCGCTGCGGGCCCTGCTGCTCGAGGCGCACTCCGGGCGCCATCGCCGGGTGGCCTTCGTCGTGCCCGGCGGCCATACGTGGCCGCTGCCGCTCTACGAGCTCGCGCTACAGACCTCAACCTGGCTCGCCGCACGCCACGTCGACGTGCCGCTCAGCGTCGTCTCCCCGGAGAGCGGGCCGCTGGCGACCTTCGGCAGCGCCGTGAGCGCGGAGGTCTCCGCCCTGCTCGAGGCGCGCGGCATGCAGTTCGTCAGCGGCCGCGCCGTGCGCCAGGAGGAGGATCGTCTCCTGCTCGCCGGCGGCGAGACGCTCGACGTGCACCTCGCGATCGCGCTCGGCCGCCTCGGCGGCCCGGCCATCCCCGGGCTGCCGCAGGACGCCGAGGGCTTCCTTCCCGTCGACGAGTTCGGCCGGGTGATCGGCGCGGCCGGCGTCTACGCGGCGGGGGACGCGGCCAATTTCCCGATCAAACAGGGCGGCCTCGCCACCCAGCAGGCCGACGTGGTCGCCGAGACGATCGCCGCGGCCGCCGGCGCCGCCGCCGAGCCGAGCGGCTTTCGCCCGGTGCTGCGCGCGGTGCTGCTGACCGGCGAGGAGGCGCGCTACATCGAATCGGAGATCGGCGCGGGCGCCGCGACGGCGACCGTCAGCACGACCCCGCTGTGGCCATATGCGAGCAAGGTGCGAGGGCGCTTCCTCGCGCCCTACCTCGAGACGCTCGACGAGCGTCGGGTCAGCCAGCCGCGCGGGTAGCCAGGAACGGCGCCAGGTGGCGCCCGACGATCTTCGCCGGCGGCCACCACAGCGGGTCCTCGCTGAGCTCGTCCGGGCCGGCCGACACCCCGAGCTCCCGGCGGATGAACCGCTGCTCGTGGCCGCTGATCAACAACGCCCGGATGACCTCCGGCTCGGGCCGCACGCTGACCTGCACCCCGGCGCGATGGGCGATCTCGGCGGCGACGTGGTCGGCCTGCTGCGCGGCGAGGCCACCCTGCTTGACCGGCCGGTCGGCGGCGTCGCCGGCCGCGTAGACGTTCTCGCAACCCTCGACCCGGGCGCGGAGGTCCACGCGGATGAAGCCGTCCTCGGTGCACGGGACGCCGGGCACGTCGGGTCCGTAGAGGCGGGGGAGAGCGACGATCGCTTCGGCCTGCAGGCTGAGATCGGGCTCGCTGAGCAGCACGTGGTTGCCGACCCGCAGCGGCGTGGTCGCGGTGTGCAGCACGATCCCGTGCTCGTCGAGCAGGGCGCGGACCGTCTCGCCCGCGGCGGGGCCGAGCACCTCGAGCGGGTTCTCCTCGGCGGTGACGAGCGTGAGCTCCGGCTGGGCGCCGGCGGCGTGAGCGCTCTGGGCGCTGAGCAGTGCGAGCTCGTAGGCGGCGAGCGTCCAGGCGACGCCGGCCGGGCAGGCGAAGATGACACGGCGGGTGGCGCCGGAGCGGACGCGCTGCAGCAGCCGGGTCAGGGCGTAGCCCGAGCCCGGTGCGCCCAACGTGAGTGCTCCACCGACCGCCTGGCTCGGCCGCGCGCCCATCGCGAGCACGAGCGCGTCATAACGCAGGGCATGGCCGCCGGTGGTCTTGACCGAGCGCCGGTACACGTCGACGCTGGCGAGATCGTCGACGATGCGAAAGCAGCGCGTCTGGGCCGCGAGCTCGGGCCATGGCAAGCGGACGACGGCCTCGCTGTCGAACGGCTCGAGCACTTCGAGCGGCCGGTAGACGAAGTGGGACGCCTGGCTGAGCAGGCGCAGCTCGACGCGCTCCTGCATGAGATCCCGTAGCGAGAGAATCGACTCCAGTGCGGCGACCCCGCCCCCGGCGATCAGCACCCGCGTCGGGGGAGCTGTCGCGTCCGGCGATGAGCGCGTATTCCTCACCGCCGGTGGACGCTACGCGTCCTTCCCCGAGCGGTCATCGGCAAAGGATCCGAACCGCACCTAGTAGTAATCCGCACCCGGCCCGCGACGTGCTTGCCGTCATCCCGACCGCGATCCACGTTATCGTGCGCACGGATGGACGAGGAAGCATCAGCGGGCGGCCCCATCTCGATAGTCATCGCCGACGACCACCAGGTCGTGCGTGCGGGCCTGCGCCTGCTGCTCGAGGCCGAGGACGGGTTCGAGGTCGTGGCCGAGTCCGGGGACGTGCCGACCACCGAGCGGCGCCTCAACGCCTACAAGCCGAGGGTGCTGATTCTCGACCTCAACATGCCCGGCGAATCGAGTCTCCCGGCGATCCCCCGTATGCGCGAGGCCGCGCCCGACACCCAGATCGTCGTGCTGACGATGCAGAACGATCCGGCCTTCGCCCGCGAGGCCCTGCGGGCCGGCGCCATCGGGTATGTGCTCAAGGAGGCCGCCGACACCGAGCTCGTGCAGGCCGTCCGGCTCGCCGCCGAGGGGCGGACCTACCTCAATCCGGAGCTCGGGGCGCGTCTGGCCGCCGAGCCGCCGGCCGCAGCCGGGCCGCCGGACGACCTCAGCGTCCGGGAGCTCGAGGTGCTGCGGATGATCGCGCTCGGCCACACCAACGGCGAGATCGCCCAGTCGCTCTACCTCAGCGTGCGCACCGTCGAGTCTCACCGCGCGCACATCCAGCAGAAGACGCGCCGGACGACGCGGGCCGAGCTCGTCGCCTACGCGCGTGAGCACGGCCTGCTCTGAGCCGGCCTGCTCTGAGCCGGCGGGCTCATCGCGGCCGCTCTGAGCCGGCGGGCTACCCGCGGCCGGGCGAGCGGCCGATCTCGTAGCGCTTGGCCGGAAGCGAGGCCGATTTCGGCACCGGCAGAACGCCGGCCCGGGCGGCCCCGGCGGTGTGTGCGCCGGTCTTCGTCCAGGTCACGGTGACGGGCGCGTAGCGCAGCAGCGCCTTCCACGTCGCGGTGTCGATCAGCCCGGTGACGAGCAGCCCATGGGCAAGCTGGAAGTTCTCGACCGCGGTCTGCGTCTGCGGTCCGTACGAGCCGTCGATGGTCACCTTCTGGCCCGCCTTGACGAGGTGCTCCTGGGCCCAGACGACGACGTCGCCCTGGGCATGGAGCCCGAGGCTCGCCAGCAGGTTGTCCGCCGTGTACCCGCGCAGTGGCGCGACTCCCGCCGACAGGGCCGACCACGAGGCGAGTGAGGACTCCTGCCAGTCCCACCAGCTCACGCCGCTGCCGCCATAGGCGCCGAGCAGGGCACGGAAGCGACGGATCTGCGCCGGGGGAGGCGAGCCCGAGGTCTGGCCGATCGGGTTGATCGGCCGCTGGTAGATGCGGTTGTACTCGTAGGTGTGGGCATAGACGGCATCGGTCGAGGTGCCGATGTCGTACCAGTACATCTGGGGCACGTTGTACTGCGCGCCGCCCGGCCCGAGGAACACCGAATACGGGAAGGCGGGGTGATAGTCGATGTACGGGAAGCCGGCGAGCCCGACCGGGAAGTTCGCCCCGACGAGCTGGCGCAGGGTCTTGATGTACGTCTGGGCCTGCACGTACTTGCCCTCGTACTCGCCCTCGGCGTCGATCAGCAGGCAGTCCGCGCCGCTGCGCGCGGCGTACGCGCCGACCTTCGCCTCAGCCATCGGCTGGTTGCCGTAGACGTACTGCCAGCCGCAGACGTGGATCCCGTTGGCGTGCAGCTTCGCGACGAGCTGGGGGTTGAACTGCGACCACACCCCGGTGCCGTCGCCGCTCTTGATCATCAGCGTCGTGATCCGGTAGTGCTTCGCCGTCGCGATGAGCGAGGTCAGGTTGCCGCCGTCGGATGCCGAGACGTACCAGATCCACATCCCGCGCGAGGCGAAGGGGTTGATCCGCCGCGCCGCCGTCTGGCGGCTGGGCGCGGGCTTCTTGGCCGGGGGCTTCGAGCTGCCCCCGAGCCCGGCTCCGCCCGACGCTGCCGCCGCCCACGGCGCCGCGATGCCGAACGCGATCATCGCGATCGCGACGACGAAAAATGCGCGCAGCCGCCGAGTCCCCAAGGCCGCACGCCCGTACCACGGACGGTCCTGCGTCATACCAACCACCGTACTCGTAAACCCAGGGCGATCCCGCAAGTTTCGGTTCTGCGGTTGCCGCCGCACCGCCCGCGTCGGTGAAGCTCGTCTTCGGCCCGCCCTGGCGCGAACTTTGGCGTTTCGGTTCGGGACGCCCGAACCAATTCGCCAGAGTTCGCGGCGCGGCCGGCCCGGCCGGCCCGCGCCCGGCGGCCCGTGAGTCATAAGGCGACCGGGCCGCCGAAGCGCGCCCTCGCGGGAAGATCGCGCCTCGACGGCCGGTCGGCCCTGAGCCCGGGCGCGCGTCGGCGCCCCGGCCGCCTTACTTGATGAACAAGATCTCGGAGTACTTCGGCAGCGGCCACAGATCGTCGGCCACCACCTTCTCGAGCTGGTCCGCCGCCTCGCGGGCGGCATCCATCGCCGGGATCACCGTGTCCCGCATGTACTTGGCGTGCTTGAGCACGTCGTCGTGCGGCTGGTTCTCCTCGAGGTTGGCCGTCTCGAGATCCTTGATCGCCTGGACGAACTCCGTGACGAGGCCCTTTGTCTCCGAGGCGAGCTCGGCGAGCTGCGCCTCATGGAGGATGGCCAGGTGCCGTGCCGCGGCAGGGAGCAGCAGCGTCCGCGCGATCGCGGCGGCCGTCTCGGACTCGATGTTGATCTTGGTCACGTACTGCTCGAGGAACACCTCGTAGCGCGACTCGAGCTCCCGCGGCGACAGCACGCCGTAGTTGTCGAACAGCGTCTCGGTGTCGTCGCTGACCAGGTACGGCAGCGCGTCCGGTGTCGCCCGGAGGTTGAGCAGGCCACGCTTCTCGGCCTCGGCGTGCCACTCCTCGGAGTAGTTGTCGCCACCGAAGACGATCCGCTTGTTGGCCGCGTAGCTGCGCTGGAGGATGGGGCGCAGCGCCGCCTCGAGCTCGGTCCCGGCCTGGCTCGCGTTCTCGAGCTCCTCGGCGAGGCTGTCGATCGCCTCGGCGACGATCGTGTTCAGCACCGTGTTGGGGAGCGAGAGCGACATGCTCGAGCCGAGCGCTCGGAACTCGAACTTGTTGCCGGTGAACGCGAACGGGCTCGTCCGGTTGCGGTCGCCACCATGGAGGGGCAGCGGCGGCAGCACCGGGGTCCCGAGGCCGAGGAACGACTCCGGGGTCGACTCGCCGGCCTCGCCGCGCTCGATCGCCCCGAACACCTTCTCGAGCTCGGCGCCGAGGAAGATCGAGATGATCGCCGGCGGCGCCTCGTTGGCACCGAGCCGGTGGTCCTGGCCGGGCGAGGCGATCGAGGCCCGCAGCAGGCCCTGATGCTCATTGACGGCCTGGAGCACGGCGGCACAGAAGAACAGGAACTGGAGGTTCTCGTGCGGCGTGTCGCCCGGGTCGAGCAGGTTCTCGCCGGTGTCAGTGCCCATCGACCAGTTGTTGTGCTTACCGGAGCCGTTGACGCCCGCGAACGGCTTCTCGTGCATGAGGCACACGAGGCCGTAGCGGCGGGCGACGTTCTGCATCACCTGCATGGTCAGCTGCTGGTGGTCGGAGCCGACGTTCGAGTTCTCGAACACCGGCGCGATCTCGTACTGGTTCGGTGCCACCTCGTTGTGGCGGGTCTTGACCGGCACGCCGAGCTTGGAGAGCTCACGCTCGGTATCGAGCATGCAGGCGAGGATCCGCTCCGGGATCGACCCGAAGTAGTGGTCGTCGAGCTCGTGGCCCTTGGGCGGCTTGGCGCCGAAGAGCGTGCGGCCGGTCGTGATGAGGTCAGGGCGCTCGAAGTAGTACTGCTCGTCGATCAGGAAGTATTCCTGCTCGGCTCCCACCGTCGTGAACACGCGCTGGGCGCTCTCGTTGCCGAACAGCCGCAGGGCGTGGATCGCCGACTTCGAGAGCGCGTCCATCGACCGCAGCAGCGGGATCTTGTGGTCGAGCGCCTCCCCGGTCCATGAGGCGAAGGCGGTGGGAATGCACAGCAGCGCGCCGTTGGGGTTCTCGAGGATGAAGGCCGGCGAGGTCGGATCCCAGGCCGTGTAGCCACGGGCCTCGAAGGTCGCGCGGATGCCGCCGGTCGGGAAGCTCGAAGCATCGGGTTCACCCTGGATCAGCTCCTTGCCGGAGAACTCGGCCAGCGCGGTGCCTTCGCCGGTCGGCATGTAGAAGCTGTCGTGCTTCTCGGCGGTCGAGCCGGTGAGCGGCTGGAACCAGTGGGTGTAGTGCGTCGCACCGTTCTCGAGTGCCCACTCCTTCATGGCCAGCGCGACGGCGTCGGCGAGCGAGGTGTCGAGCGACTCGCCGCGGGCGAGCGTCTGCTGCAGTCGGCGGAAGACGTCCTTGGGCAGCCGCTGCCGCTGGACCGCAGGACTGAACACGTTTGCGCCGAATACCTGGTTGTCGGCGACCGTGAGGTCCGGTGCCCCGAGCGCCCCGCCATTCGGGGCCCACTGCGCGGCGAGAACGTTCTGCTGACGGATGCGAGCCATAGGTGTCGTAGTCCTTCCTATCCGCGCCGGACGGGTCAGCCCCGTCTACGAGGCGCGCGTGGGTAATCCTGGTCTGGTGCAGACCTCCAGCGCGGTAGCGTAGGTCACGGTCGCGGGGAGGTCACTATCCCAATGTCCAAACCGCCCCGATCACGGTTCGCCGTCCGGCTGAGCCTCGCTCGGTGACGCTACCAGCCTGGCCGCACGGGCGGAGTGCAGGGCGGGGCCGGCGTGCGGAGTGCAGGGCGCGGCGGCGTGAAATACTCGCGCCGTGCCATTCAACCCTGAGCTCGGTCCCACCACGTACGTTCCCGCCGCCGATCGCTACGAGCGGATCGGCTATCGCCGCTGCGGGCGCAGCGGGTTGCGCCTGCCACTGATCTCGCTCGGTCTCTGGCAGAACTTCGGCGACGATCGCCCGCTCGCCGACAGCCGCGCGATCCTCCGCCGGGCGCTCGATCTCGGCATCACCCATTTCGATCTCGCCAACAACTACGGGCCGCCCTACGGGAGCGCCGAGATCAACTTCGGCCGGATCTTCGCCGAGGACCTCCGGCCCTACCGCGACGAGATCGTCATCTCGACGAAGGCCGGCTACGACATGTGGCCGGGGCCCTACGGCGAGTGGGGATCGCGCAAATACCTGCTCGGGAGCCTCGATCAGAGCCTGGAGCGGATGCGCCTCGACCACGTCGACATCTTCTACTCGCACCGATTCGATCCGGACACCCCGCTCGAGGAGACGATGGGCGCGCTCGACACCGCGGTCCGCTCGGGCAAGGCGCGCTACGTCGGAATCTCGTCCTACGGCCCCCGCCGGACCGAGGAGGCGGTGCAGATCCTGCGCGAGCTCGGCACGCCGCTGCTCATCCACCAGCCGTCGTATTCGCTGCTCAACCGCTGGATCGAAGCCGAGCTGCTCGACGTGCTCGCGCGCGAGGGCGTCGGGGCGATCGTCTTCTCCCCGCTCGCCCAGGGCCTGCTCACCGGCAAGTACCTCGACGGCGTCCCGGCGGACTCGCGCGTGCGCCGGGGCAACTACTTCTCACAGGACATGATCAGCGAGGACAACCTCGCGCGCGTACGCGGGTTGAACGAGATCGCGCAGCGGCGTGGGCAGTCGCTCGCGCAGCTCGCGATCGCCTGGGTCCTGCGTGATCCGCGCGTGACGACGGCCCTGCTCGGCGCGAGCAGTGTCGCCCAGCTCGAGCAGAACGTCGCGGCGCTGGGCAACCTCGACTTCGATGCCTCCGAGCTCGAGGCGATCGACCGGCACGCGGTCGACGGCGCGATCAACCTCTGGGAGTCGTCGAGCAGCGCCTAGATATCTCAGCGCGTGTTGACGACCTGGCCCTGATCGTTGACGTAGGCCTGCTGGGGCCTCTGTGAGATGACGACGTGGAAGGTGCCGACCGGTGCCGAGCCGTCGGCGAGCACGGCCTTGGCCTTGCCGCCCAGCCCGGCCGCCACCTGCCAGGCGACGATGTAGCGGCCAGCCTTAACCGAAGTGACCCCCCAGCGGAAGACCGCGCTCGCACCTGGCTTCAGCGGCGTACCCACCGCCCATGTGTTGGCGTACGCGGTGACGTACCCGCCGGGACCGCCCGCCTGACAGCTGTAGCCGCAGGGGCCGGGCGGCGTATCGACGATCCACACCGGACGCGACGCAGAGGCCACCCCGGTCTGGGTGATGTCCTGCCCGAACGAGGCCGCGGCCGTACCCTGGCCGGCCGGGGACCCGCTCGCGCAGGTGACGTTGCAGATCGTCACCGCGAGGTTGGGAATCGCCTTGCTGCCCGTGTTGCGCACAACGAGCACGAGGCGCGAGCGCTGGGCGAGCCGCTGGAGCGACGGGAAGCTGGCCGTCGTCACCTGGACCGGGAAGTTCCCGGACGGCTCGTTTGCGTCTTGGCGCGCACCCCCGCCGCAGCCGGCGAGCAGCGCGGCGCCCGCGATGGCGGCGATGGTGCCGCTGCTCACTCTCCACCGGCTCAAAGCGGCCTGAACATACCACGGCCACGGGGGGCGGATCGCCGGTTCGCCGGACGATCCCGCAGGCGTGCCACCGAGGGATCCGGTCGTCGATACGCCGGCGTACCGCCGTGCGCCGGCGGACGGTTCCCACTTGGTGTAGCGCGTGTGCTTGGCGTAGGCTTAGCCGTCGTGAGCCGCGCCGGCGGCCACGCCCACCTCGGGAGGAAGAGAAAGGTTTGATCAGAGCAGTCGCCGACCGCGCGTTCTTGCCCACCAAGAGCGTGCTCGAGGAAGTCGGGAACATGATGATCCTGACCGGGAAGACGATCTCGTCGGCCATCCGGCCGCCGTACCCGTACGGGAGCGAGTTCGTCGGGCAGTTCCTGTTCGCGATGAAGCTGTGCTGGTTCCCGCTGCTCATCTCGACGGTGGCCTTCGGCTACGCCGCTCCGGGCCTGCAGGCGGCCAACTTCCTCGTGCTGTTCGGCGCGCTCGACCGGCTCGGCGGCTTCTTTGTGCTCGCGTCGATCCGCGAGTTCGCCCCGTTCGTCGACGCGATCGTGCTCGCCGGGGTCGCCGGCACGGCGATCACCGCCGACCTCGGAGCTCGCAAGATCCGCGAGGAGCTCGACGCTCTCCAGGTGCTCGGCGTCGACCCGATCAAGAACCTCGTCGTGCCCCGCTTCCTTGCCCTGATGCTCGTCACCGGGCTGTTCGACATCTACGCCCTGCTGTTCGGCATCTTCGGCGGCATCGTCGCGACGATCGTCAACAACGCGCCGCTCGGGCCCTTCTGGGCCACCTTCTTCAACAACGCCTCGACGACGGACCTGTGGGGCTCGGTCGTCAAGACGACGATCTTCGGCGCGATCATCGCGATCGTCTGCTGTTACAAGGGGATGACCGCCTCCGGCGGCGCCGAGGGGGTCGGCCGCGCCGTCAACCAAGCCGTGGTGATCGCCTTCCTCGGCGTGTTCGCGTTCAACTACGCGTTCACCCAGACCCTGCTCGCCACCCATCCCGAGATCACGACGATCGTCAAATGACCGCTCTCCGGGCGCCTGACGAGAGGAATCACGCGTAGATGGAAGGTCTGCTCGCCACCCCGCGCGGCTGGGTGGAGTCGTTCGGCGAGATGGTCAAGTTCACCTCGCGGATCGTCAGCGAGGTGCTGCGCCTGCGCGTGTTCAAGTTCTTCGGCGAGGCGCTCCGGCAGTCCGGGATCCTGATCGTCTCATCGACCCTCGTCATCTGGGGCCTCGTGTTCATCATCGGCCTCGAGTGCGGCGTCGAGGGCGCGTACTTCGATCGCGCCAACGGCGTTCCCGCGTACGCCGGCGTGTTCTCGGCCTGGTGCGACCTGCGCGAGCTCGTGCCCTACGGCTTCGGCTACATGATGGCCGCGAAGATCGGCACCGGGATCGTCGCCGAGCTCGGCTCGATGCGGATCTCCGACGAGATCGACGCCCTCGAGGTCATGGGCATCAGCGGCATGACCTTCCTGTGCGCGACGCGCCTGCTCGCCGCCTGGCTCGTGCTGCCGTTCGTCTACCTCTGCTCGATCGGCGCGGGGTTCTTCGCCAGCTATCTCGTCGTCGTGCAGCAGATCGGCGACGTCTCCTCGGGCGGGTTCTTCCTCATCTTCTGGCAGTTCCAGAACCCGCCTGACCTCTTATTCAGCTTGATAAAGGCGATGACGATGGCCACGGTCATCGTTCTCGTCGGCTGCTATTACGGCTACAACGCGAGTGGCGGCCCGGTCGGCGTGGGGACGGCGACCGCGAAGTCGATGGTTGTCAACATCGTCTCTGTACATCTCATCGGAATGCTCGGCACCCAGCTGTTCTGGGGCGCGAACCCACGAGCACCAATTGGAGGCTGAACATGAGTCCTTTCTCGCCTGACGACAGGGACGACGAGCCCGCCGCCATCGACGAGGAGCAGGACGGCAGCCGCCACGAGGGCTCCGGCGACACCGCCGAGAACGAGGGCGACGGGCGCTCAGAGGAGTCCGGCTCCCGGGTGTCGGTCGTCGACGAGCAGCCGCCGCGCCCGGCCCCGCCGGACGGGGCCGACGAGGATGAGTACAAGTGGCACACCTACAAGGTGTATCCCTCCGGTCGCCCGGACGCCGTCGAGTTCATCGACACCTACAAGGCGTTCGGCCGTGCGCGCATCCTCCGTGGCCTCAACATGGGTCTGCCCGAGGGCATGGTCTCGATGATCCTCGGCCCGTCGGGGACCGGGAAGTCGGTGTGCATCAAGCACATGGTCGGCCTCCTGTACCCGGACCAGGGCGACATTCTCGTGCACGGCGAATCGGTGCCGAACATGCCCGACGACGACCTGTTCGAGATGCGCAAGAAGTTCGGGCTGCTGTTCCAGGACGGCGCGCTGTTCGGCTCGATGAACATCTTCGACAACGTCGCCTTCCCGCTGCGCCAGCACACCGAGAAGGGTGAGGACGAGGTCGAGGACATCGTCATGCGCCGGCTCACGGAGGTCGGCCTCGGTAGCGCCCGCGACCTGATGCCGAACGAGCTCTCCGGCGGGATGCGCAAGCGCGCCGGGTTCGCCCGGGCGCTCGTGCTCGAGCCGGACATCCTCCTGTTCGACGAGCCCGACTCCGGTCTGGACCCGGTCCGCACCGCACTGCTCGGCGAGCTCATCCTCGAGATCCACCGCGACATGATGGAGGAGGCCAAGGAGAAGGAGCGCGAGCATCTCCCGACCTTCGCGGTCATCACTCACGACATCATGAGCGCACGCCGCGTCGCCGACTACATCAACGTGCTGTGGAAGGGCCGCATCGTCGAGGCCGGGCCGGCCGAGGACATGCTCAACTCCGACAACCCGTTCATCCGCCAGTTCCTGGCCGGGGAGTCGCAGGGCCCGCTCACGATGGACTGACGCGACCCGCTCGGACCGGGCGGTAGCCTCAGCGCACGATGACGGTGAAGGAGAGGCTCGAGTGGGTGGCGCGGTCGGCTGCGCGCAAGCCTGCCCTCACGGTCTCGATCGTCGTGGCGCTCGCGTTGGCGGGCGGGCTGCTCGCGCTGAGCCTCCGGCCGTCGGCCGGCACCGACACCTTCGTCTCGAGCTCGTCGCCGAGCTACCGGGCGACCGCGCTCGACCACCGGGAGTTCGGCTCCGACGCGGTCATCGTGCTGATCAAGGGCGAGCCGCTCAGCGACCTCATCGAGAGCAAGGACCTCGCGACGGTCACCTTCCTCGAGGCGTGCCTCGCCGGCCAGTACGCCGTCCCGGACACGCAGCTGCAGTCCTTCCAGCCCGCGCCGCCCGGGGCCCACGCCCCGTACGGCGGCTACGGGAGCCCGTGCGGGAGGCTCATGAAGTACAAACCCGCCCAGGTCGTCTACGGGCCGGGCACGTTCCTCAACCGGGCCGTGGCCGCGGTCAACCTCCAGGTGCGCGCGGTGCTCGCCTCCGCCCAGCAGGCGATCGCGCAGGCCCGCGGCGCGGCGTATCAGCTCGCCCTCGGCCGCGGGCTCTCGAAGGCCCAGGCCACGCAGGCGGCGAGCTCGGCCGCGACCCTCGAGGGCCAGCAGCAGACCCAGCAGCTCGAGCAGCTCTACCTCGACTCGGGTATCTCCGGGATGCCGCGCATCGACGATCCCCAGTTCATCCCGCAGATCGTCTTCGACCAGACGCGCGGGGTGAACCAGCCCAAGTCCCGGTTTGCCTACCTGTTTCCGACCGCGAACTCCGCGCTCATCCAGATCCGGCTGAAGGCCTCGCTGAGCGACGCCGCGCAGGCCCGCGCGATCAGCTGGATCCGTCAGGCGGTGAAGATGCCGATGTTCGCGCTGAACAACGGCGGCAGCTACACGGTGACCGGGGCGCCGGTCGTCGTCAACGATCTCGCGACGCAGATCACCGGCTCGATCTTCGGTCTGCTCGTCGCGGCGCTGCTCGTCATGGCTGCAGTGCTGCTGCTCGTGTTCCGCAGCCGGCTGCGACTGTTGCCGCTGGCCATCGCCCTTGCCGCCGCGGGGATCACCTTCGGCGCGCTGTCACTGCTCGGGGGCACGCTGACGATGGCGTCGATCGCCGTGCTGCCGATCCTCATCGGCCTCGCCGTCGACTATGCGATCCAGTTCCAGTCCCGGGCCCAGGAGGCCCGCGCGGCTCAGCCCGCCGGTCGTCGCAGCCTCCGCGGCGCGGTCGCCGCCGCGGCCGGGGCGGGCGCGCCGACGATCGCCGCCGCGGCCCTGGCGACGGCGACCGGCTTCCTCGTGCTGCTCCTCTCGCCGGTGCCGATGGTGCGGAGCTTCGGCCTGCTGCTCGTCGTCGGCATCGCGGTCGCGTTCGCGGTCACGCTCACGGCGGGCTCGGCGGCGCTCGTGCTGTCCGATCGCGAAGGCGGCCGCATCGGCGCCTCGCTGCGCGGCGCCGGCGAGATCCTCCGGGACGGCGGCAGCCGGGTGCGGGCACGCCTCCCGCGTCGCGGGGCCCCTGTCCACGCGGTCGGGCCGCGCACGGTGAACGCCGTGCTGAGCCGGCCACGGCTCGTCCTCGCCGTCGGGGGCGTGCTCGCGGTCCTCGGCTGGGTGGCCGACACGCAGACGAGCGTGCAGTCCGACGTGACCAAGCTCGTGCCGTCGAACATGCCCGCCCTGCGAGACCTGCGTGAGCTCGAGCGGGTGACCGGGGTCTCCGGTGAGATCGACGTGATCGTCAACGCCAGGAACGTCGCCACCCCGGCCGTCGTCGGCTGGATGCTGAACTACGAGAACGAGCTGCAGCAGCACTACGGCTACCTCGAGACGAAGGGCTGCGCACGCTCGACCCTGTGTCCGGCGCTGTCGCTGCCCGACCTGTTCTCGGCCGGCACCCAGACCGGCCAGAACGCGAGCTCGGGGCTCACGCAAGCGTCGATCAGGTCGCTGCTCGCCGCGGTGCCGACGTACTTCTCCCAGGCCGTGATCACGCCCGACCACCGCAGCGCGACGCTCGCCTTCGGCATTCGGCTGATGCCGCTCGCCAAGCAGCAGCGGGTGCTCGACTACATGAACTCACAGCTGCATCCGCCGGCCGGGGTGAGCGCCCATCTTGCGGGCCTGCCGGTGCTCGCGGCCGAGGCGAACACCGCGCTCGCCTCCTCGGGCCGCCGGCTGCTCACTCTGCTCGCCGGGCTGATCGCCGTCGGACTCGTGCTGCTGGCCATCTTCCGCCGAACCGCGCGGGCGCTCGTGCCGCTCATCCCGATCGCGCTCGCGACCGGCTGGTCGGCGCTCATCCTGTTCGTGATCGGAATCCCGCTCAACCCGATGTCGGCCACTCTCGGCGCGCTGGTGATCGCGATCTCGACCGAGTTCAGCGTGCTGCTCTCCGAACGCTTCCGCCAGGAGCGCGGCGCCGGCTACCCGATGCGCGAGGCGCTCGACCGGACGTACCGCTCGACCGGCGCGGCCGTGCTCGCGTCGGGCGTGACCGCGATCGCCGGATTTGGCGTGCTCGTGTTCTCGAGCATCACGATGCTGAGCGAGTTCGGCTTCGCGACGCTGATCGACCTCACCGTGTCGCTGGCCGGGGTGCTCGCGATCCTCCCGGCGGTGCTCGCGGTGGCCGAGGGCGAGCGCGAGGCCGGCGAGCTTCGTCGCCTGCTGCGATCCGCCATCGCCTCCCTGCCGCGCCCGCGGCGCCGGCCCACCGTGGCGTGAGCGGACCGCCGCCAGGCGAGCGTCCGGACCCACACCGCCTCGACCCCGATCGGGCGGCCGCGGAGGCCGCCGCCCGTGCCGGCTCCCCGCCCGCGGGGGGCGCTCCGGAGCCGTCGCCGGCGGTCGATGCGCCGCCGGGAGCCGAGGCCGGGGGGGCGACGCAGACTCCGCTGCCCTCGGAGGTCGACACGCGGCGCTACGTGTGGATGATCGGGATCTTCGGGCTGATCCTCGTCGCCGGGATCTCCGTCTATCAGTTCGTCCGCCACGGGGTCGGCAGTCCCGGTGTGCCACCTGGCAGGCAGCTGCACCTGTTCGTCGCGCCGCTGGCCACGGTCGGCCCCGACCTCGATGCGAACCTCAGCCCACGATGCGATCCCGCACACCCGAACCCGCTCGCGGTCAACGTGTGCGGACGGACGCCGCTCGTGCTCACCTTCTTCACGCCCGGCTCGAGCGCGTGCGTGCGCCAGGTGAGCACGCTCCAGCGGGTGTCGGGTGAGTTCGCGGGCACGTCGATCCGCTTCGCCGCCGTGGCGATCAACACCGCCAAACCGCAGGCCGCGAAGATCGTCCGTGCGCACGGCTGGACGATTCCCGTCGCCTTCGATCGCGACGGCGCGCTCGCCAGCCTCTACGGGATCGAGATCTGTCCGATCATCGAGCTCGCGCGCCCCGGTGGGGTCGTCGAGAAGCGGCTCATCGGAGATCATTGGCTCGACCCGCGCGCGCTCGCGTCCCAGGTGCGCGCGCTGCAAACGGGATGAGCGACGACGCCGAGCTCGTCGCCGCGCCGGGCCGCGTCGACCCCGCGGTGCAGGCCGAGCTTCCCGGCCTCGAGCTCCGCTGGCTCACCATGCGCGGCCATCTGCGCGCCAGCCCCCGCGAGGTGCAGCGGCGACTGCGCGAGCTCTCGAGCCGCTACCGTGGCGCGTCGGTCATCGCGATGCGCACGCAGGCCGTCCCTCATGCGTACCGGACGCTGTTCCGGCAGATCGGCCTCGATCCGGACGTCACACGCATCCCGAGCGAGGAGGTGGCCGTCGGCCGGCTGCTGCACGGCGGATTCCTCTCCCGCAACATCGTCGACGATGCGCGGCTGATCGCGCTCGTCGAGACCGGCGCCCCGGTGTGGGCGCTCGATGCCGAGTGGGTTGACGCCGGCGGGCTCGAGGTCCGTCAGGCGGGAGACGACGACCGCCTTGGGGCGGACCCCGACGGGCCGGAGATCGAGGCGGGGACGCTCGTCGTCGCCGATGCCGCGCGCGTGCACGCCACGTTGTTCGGCGAGGTCGACGCCGCCGAGGCCCCGCACGCCCGGACCAGCCACGTCACGCTGTTCTCGGTCGGCGCGCCCGGGGTTCCGGCGATCCACCTCGAGGAGGCGCTGTGGATCGCCGTGGAGGTCCTGGGCAGCGTCTGAACCCCCGCCGGAGCGGGTATGCCGACTGCTAAGCTGCCCGTGCTCAGGGAAAGGAGGGAGTATGGAGCTCCTCGAGCAGCACCCCAGCGCTACGCAGATCTCCGGTCTCGTGCCGCCGGCTGTCTGCACCGAGGAGGCAGAGCGCGCGGCTCGCCGCACCCTGCGCAAGCAGATCGCGGGACTCGAGCGCGAGCTCTCGGACGCTTTCCTCACCGCCTACCCGATGGGCGGCCTTGCGCTTCCGCAGAACGCGCGGCGGCAGCCCCGCCTGCTCGACCTCGGCGAGCTCGAGCGCGTCCGCGACGAGCTGGCCGAGCGCCTCCATGCGGCACGCGCCACGATCACCGAGCGGGCCGACCTCCAGGCCCAGAACCGCCTGCTGCTCGAGCGGATGCTGCTCGAGCCGGGCCGCCATCGCTTCGTGCGGGTCTCGCGGGCGGCGATCGGCGAGCCGGGCTGCGGCGTGTGGCAGGTCAGGCCGAGGCTCGGCCTGATCGGGATGCTGATGGGCTGGTGGCAGGTCAAGCTCTCCTCGGGCTGTCCATTAGCGTGGGGCTGTGGCCCGGTGCCGCAGCCCTGACCCCTGACCATCGTCTCCAATGGTGCCCATGCAGCGCGTGCTGAGAACCGGGATCGGCGCCGTGCTCGTGGTGCTGATCATGTTCATCGGGAGCGTCGTGATGTGGATCGGCACGCCGTTGCTCTGGCTGTGGATCGGGTCCCAGGTCCAGGGCGCGACAGAGTCACTCGGCGCCGCCCTCGGGACGATGTTCATCGGCGTGATCGCGACGATCGCGGTCCTCGCCTCGCTGCTGGCCAAGCTCAGCAACGTCTACCGCTCGAACTGCGTCTCCCGCGGGCTCGACGATCCCGGCCACTTCGTGCTCGAGGGCGTGCTCGTGGTCAGCGCCGGCTTCACCCTCGCCGCATTCGCCGTGTGGTTCTTCTTCTTCGCCGGGGCGAGTCCCGTGCCGCTCGGGATCCAGCTCTGAGCGACGGGCCCGGCGGCTAGTGTCCTGATTCGATCCCGCGCCTTGAGCCAGCCGGCGCGGGACCGATCAGGACCGGGGTCCTTCAGACTCCGACGAGCTCAAGGGTGTGCACCGGCGAACCGTCCAGAGTCCGGGTGCCCGGCGTGAACTCATCGAGTTGCTCGGCCAGCAACCGGCGCTGGCGGTCGGTGAGCGACCCGATCTGCTTGACCTCGCTGATGTGATTGCGCGACAGGAACTTACGGCAGCGCGTACTGCCCCAGCGGCGCTGACTCATCAGCAGATCACCCACCATCCAGCTACTGGCCTCCCACGGGCAGTCGAGGATGACGTCCCCAGCGGAGATCCGGCCTTCAGCGATCTGACGCTTGAGCTCCGCACGCGCGAGCCGCACCTCATTGGCTCGCTCCAGAGCGCGCAGTCGTTGCGGCTCCGGCGTCATCGTGGCGGTGTGCAACATGTAGCTATCTCTCTCCCTGATCACGTCCGCTCGCCCGAACGGACTCCATGGCTGACTGTTCGTTTGTGCCGGCAGCGCGCAGCGCGGCATGGCCGCGCGCAGCCGGGTACTGCGGTATGGCACATCCAACCCCAGGCGTACGCACCAGCGCTCTGGGTCGACCCCACCCCGGGTTGTCGACTCCGTGTCCGCTTGGCAGTCCGCTCTGCGGGGCAGAAGCTAGCGCTAGTCCGGCGGTCACAGCAAGGACACAATTGTCAGAGCATGTGCTCATTGCGTGTTTTTTCTCGTATCTGGCCCTTGTGCGCGATTGAACAAGGTCAGACGGTGGACGAGTCGTCGAGGCTGGCGTCGCCGAGGGGTGGACGGGTGGTCGAGATGGCGGCGTCGAGGGCCGCGGCGGGCGCCGTCAGTCGGCAGTGGGGAGCGGGCCGTGCTCGGCCTCGAACGCCCGCTTGGCCTCGCCGAACGCCGCCAGGGCGCGGTCGAGCGTCGCGTGGTCGTGCGTGGCCATCACGCTGCAGCGCAGCAGCGCGCCGGCCGGCGGCACGGCGGGATGGATCGCCACGTTGACGAACACGCCGGCCTCGTAGAGCGCCTTCCAGAGGAAGACGGCCTTCCAGTCGTCGCCGACGACGACCGGTACGACCGGGGTGACGATCTCCCGTCCGTCGGCGAGGCGGGTCGGCGGCACGACGTGGAACCCGAGCGCGGCCAGGCCGTCGTGCAGGTAGCGAGCGTTGTCGAGCACGCGTGCGAACAGCTCGCGGCCCTCCTCGGAGCGGCAGACCCGCACCGCGGCGAGGGCCGCCCCGACGGCGGCAGGGACGGCGGAGGCGGTGAAGATGAACGGCCGCGACTGGATCCGCAGGAACTCGATGACGTCGGCGGGTCCCGCGATGACCCCGCCACACGAGGCGAGCGACTTGGAGAAGGTGGCCATCCGCAGATCGACTCGATCCTCGACCCCGAGCAGCTCCGAGCTGCCGGCGCCACGAGCTCCGAGCACGCCGAGCGCGTGGGCCTCGTCGACCATCAGCCGGGCACCGAAGCGCGCACAGAGATCGGCGATCTCCGGCAGCGGAGCGACGTCGCCCTCCATCGAGAACACGCCATCGACGACGACGAGGATCCCGCCGCCGTCGGCCTGCGCCTTCTCGAGCGTCCGCTCGAGACGATCGACTCGGTTGTGGCGAAAGGCGCGGAGCTTGGCCCGCGACAGGATGCAGCCGTCGAGGATCGAGGCGTGGTCGCCGGAGTCGGCGATCACCGTGTCGCCGGGGGCGAGGATCGTCCCGAGTGCGCCGATGTTGGCCTGGTGTCCGGTCGTGAAGACGAGCGCGGCCTCGACCTCGAGCCACTCGGCGAGCTCGCGCTCAAGCTCGAGGTGCAGGTCGATGGTGCCGTTGAGGAAGCGCGAGCCGGTCAGCCCGGTGCCATACCGATTGAGCGCGTCGAGCGCGCCCTGCTTGACCCGCTCGTCACCGGTCAGCCCGAGGTAGTTGTTGGAGCCGAGCATGATCCGTTCGGCTCCCTCCATCTCCACGACGGGGAGCGTCGGGCCCTCGAGCACGCGGAAGTACGGCAGCGCGTCGAGTTCGCGCGCGAGCTTCAGCTGCTCGAGGCGCTCGTGCTCGCGTGCCTTGGCGAAGACATCAATCGACGTTGGCATGTAGTTTCCCGGCTCGAATGTCGCTGGAAGTACGTCCCGTCGCCTCGAAGAGCGAGCTGAACACGTTCATCAAGCTCCCCTGGCGCCTCTATCGTAACGAGCCCAACTGGGTCCCTCCGCTGCTCTTCGAGCGCAAGCGCTTCTTCGACCGCCAGAAGAATCCGTTCTTCGAGCACGCCGAGGCCGAGTACTTCCTCGCCTGGCGCGACGGGCGCGTGGTCGGGCGGATCACCGCCCACATCGACCGCCACTTCAACGAGTTCCAGCATCACGACTGGGGCATGTTCGGCTTCTTCGAGTGCGAGAACGATCCCGAGGCGGCGCAGGCCATGCTCGCCGCCGCCGAGCGCTGGCTGCGCGAGCGCGGCCGTGACCGCATGGTCGGGCCGATGGATTTCACCACCAACGACGAGTGCGGCGTGCTCATCGAGGGCTACGACCAGCTGCCGACGATCCTCACCAACTGGCACCACCGCTACTACCCGGCGCTGCTCGAGGGCTACGGACTGACCAAGGCGATGGATCTGTTCATGTGGAACCTCGAGGTCTCCGATCGCTCCCGGGTGCACCCGGCGATCTGGCAGGTGGCCGCCGAGGTCGAGTCCAAGCACGGGATCACCGTGCGCTCGATGCGCAAGAAGGACATGGAGGCGGAGATCAACCGCTTCCTCGAGGTCTACAACGCCGCCTGGGAGCGCAACTGGGGCTTCGTGCCCCTCACGGAGGAGGAGGTCCGCAGCTACGCCAAGGACCTCAAGCCGATCCTCGACGAGAACTGGGCGTTCGTGGCCGAGAAGGACGGCGAGACCGTGGGGGCGGCGCTCACGCTGCCCGACTACAACCAGGTGCTCGTCCAGCTCGACGGAAAGCTGCTGCCGTTCGGCTGGATCAAGGCGCTGCGCCAGCGCAAGAAGATCAGCCGGGTCCGGGTGTTCGCGCTCGGGGTCAAGCGCGAGTGGCAGCACACGGGGATCGCGGCGAAGTTCTACGAGCTGCACTTCGATTCCGCCGCGCGCACCCCTCAGACCGGCGGCGAGATGGGCTGGATCCTCGAGTCGAACAAATCGATGAACCGCGCCATGGAGGGCATGGGCGGCCGGATCGTCCGGAAATACCGCGTCTACGAGAAGGTTCTTTGAAGTCGACCGCGGCCGCTGTCACCATGGGGGAGTGACGGAGGACGTGCCGAGCATGCCCGAGGGCGCAGCCACCCCTGACCCGGGTCTGGCTGTCGACGGCCGCGCGCACGTCGAGCCCCTCGAGACGATCGTGGACGCCGAGGTGACCGACGCGATCGAGGAGGAGACGGTCGAGGGGCTCCCGGTGCTCGCCGAGGTGCGGGCGATCGAGCGCACCACGCCCGCTGTGCTGCCCGCCGTCCAGGCCGCCGCGGTCGCGGCGACCGGGTTCGTCGCGGGTGCCGCCACCGTCGTGCTCGTCAAACGCCACAGTGCGCGCAAGGTCGCGCGGCAGCGCTCGGGTCCGCGGCGGGCGGTCGACATGCTGCCGATCGTCGGCAGCCGGACGTTCCTCGTCGACGTCCATCTGCTGGCCAAGCCCGGCGAGTGACCGGCCGCGCCACCGCCGGCGCCTTCGCCCATGAGCTGCGGCTCGAGGTGCGGCCGCGCTGGTGTTTCAAGCTGCCCCGTTACTCGACGATGGACGGGCTGACCCGCAGCCGCGACGGCGTCCTCCACCGCCTGCTGCACGTCGGGCAGGCGCCCGTGTACCTGCGGGTCGCCCAGACCGGACGGGAGCGGGTCCTGTTCGGCGCCCAGTCCGACGATCGCGCGGCCGCCGCGGTGGGGCTCGCGCGGATGCGCAGCGCCCTCGGGATCGATCAGGACCTCGAGGCGTTCCATCGCCGGTTTCGCTTCGATCCCCTGATCGGCCGGTCGGTCCGTGCCGACCCCTCACTCCGCGTTCGCGCCCGTCCCGAGCCGTTCGAAGCCCTCACCTGGGCGATCTGCGAGCAGCTGATCGAGTACGAGCGCGCGGCGGCGATCGAGCGCCGGCTCGTCGCGCGGTTCGGCCGCCGCTGCGAGCGCAGCGGGCTGCGGGACGCGCCGACCCCCGCGGCGCTCGCCGCGCAGGCGCCCGTGGCGCTTCAGGCGCTCGACCTCTCCGGCGGTCGCGCCCGGGCACTCATCCGCGCCGCCCGTGAGGTCGACCGCGGCCGCGTCGATCTCGACGAGAGCGACCACGAGCGGGGCTGGCGACGTCTCCGGGCGATTCCGGGGATCGGTGCCTGGACGGTGCAGTCGCTCGCGCTCGGCGGTCAGGGACGTCTCGATCAGCTCCCGTTCGGCGACCTCGCCTATCGCCGGCTCGTCGGCCGGCATCTCACCGGCGATCCATGGGCCCGGGCGCAGGAGGCCGAGGTGGAGGAGTTCTTCGCGCCCTACGCGCCGTGGGCCGGCCTCGCGGGAGCGTACGCGCTCCGCGGCATGGCAGCCGCCGCGCCGCCCCGTCCGGTCGCGGCCTGAGCTGGATCATCGCGGGCGCGGTGGCCCGTCGCCTCAGCCCGAGCTGAGCTCGAAGCGCACCGTCTCCCACGGCGCCTGGTCGAGCGCGTCACGGAGCTCCTCGGCGTCGCCGCAGCGCTCGGTGAGGCGCTGGCCCTCGCAGCTCACAGTGACCACCGGTCCGCGGAACGGCCACGGCGTCAGCATGACCTCACCGGGTCCCTCACCGCCCCGCAGCGCCAGCTCGACGGGCTCGCCGGCGGTCGGCACGGCCTTGGCGCTGTCCGGTGCCCAGTCGAGGCACAGAGCGAGCGACAGCCAGTCCCACGTCCACAGGAGCTGGCTCGCTCGTCCGATCCGCTCGTCGGTCGCGGCCTGCGCGATGAGCGGATCGGCGCGCAGGGAGTCGAGCAGCGCGCGCTCGAGGTTGCCCTGGTCGGCGAAGAAGGCCTGGAGGCGCTCGGCCTGGTCGGCGGTCAGCGTCGAGAGGTCGCGCTTCTCGAATAGCCTGGTGCCGTGCATTGAGGCGAGCAGCGCGGCGTAGCGGCTCTGACGCAGCAGCCGGCGCGGGCCCTGCGCCCAGAGGCGCAGATGCACTTCGATCGGCATCTCGGTGAACGAGAGGGGAAACCCCGTGTCCGGGTTGAACGGCGGCTCGAGGTCCCACGCCGCCATTCCGACGTCGTGCTGCTCGGCAGCGAGGCAGACCTCCTCGAGGGGCTCGACCACGCCGAAGGCATCGTTACCCCAGGCACGGGCGAGCTGGCCACAGATCCAGGCGTGCGAGGCCTGTCCGATGGCCAGCACGCCGCGGTCGTCGAAGCGCAGAAGCATGGCCCCGAGAGCTTACGGAAGGCGGGTCACAGCCCCTGGCCGGCGAGCAGCTCGTTGCTCGAGGCGTCGGCGATCGCCTCGGGATTCGAGATCAGATGCTGGCTCATCATCCACTGCCCGTAGGCGTTCCACTGGGTCGCGTCCTGCCAGCCCCACGGCTTGCCGCTCGGCGGGAGGAACACCGGCAGCGTCACCTTCGCGCTCGCGACCTGGAGCTTCTTGCTGAGGCCCGGGTTGGCCTGCACGAGGTTGTCGATCGCGGCGGTGGGATTGGCCTGCGCTGACGCGTAGCCCCGGGCCAGCGCCTGGACAAAGCGGCGGATGAAGTCCGTCCGATCGGAGATCGTCCCGCGCTTAACGACGAGGACGAGCTCGTCGTAGGTCGGCACGCCGACCTGGTCCATGCGGATGACGTTCGGGCGCTTGCCGGCCTGCTGGAGCTGGATCGCCTCGTAGTTCCAGTAGCCGCCGAGCGTGGCGTCGACATGGCCGCTGAGCATCGCGGGCACGAGGTTGGCGCCGACGTTGACCTCCTTGACCGACGAGGCCGGGACGCCGGCCTTGCCGAGAATCGTCGTCAGGTACGCATGCTGATAGGCGATGCCCGCCGTCCCGACCGTCTTGCCGCGGAGATTCGCCACCGAGTGGATGTGCTTGTTCGCCAGCGAGAGGATCGAGGTGAGGGGCCTCTGGACGATTGCCGCGACGGACACCAGCGGGGAGCCGGCGTCCCGCGCGAGCAGCACCTCGGGCTCGTAGGAGATCGCGGCGTCGACCTTCCCTGCCTCGACGAGCTGCAGCGGGGTGGCGGGATCGGTCGGAACCTCGACGTGGACGTCGAGCCCGGCGCGGGCGAAGTCGCCCTCAGCAAGCGCCTGGTAGATGCCGAGGTGGTCGGCGTTGGGCTGCCAGTCGAGCATCAGCGTGAACGGCTGACTGTGCCCGGAGGCCGACAGCGTGTCCTTCTTCTCGCCGCACCCGGCGAGGACGAACGCGGCCAGGCCGGTGAGCAGGAGGATCTTCATCGCTCTCAAGTCAGTACATCTCCTCTGGGTTCATAGGCCCACGGCAACGCGAGCCGTTCGGTCAGGGACAACATCGCGAACAGCGCGATGGCGAACAGGGCCAGGACGACCACCGCTGCGTAGGCACGGGCGGTGAGCAGCTGGTTCTGGGCCTGTAGGAACACGTAGCCGAGGCCGGCGCTCGAGCCCCCGGTGACCTCCCCGAAGACGGCGCCGATGACCGCGACGGCGACCGCGATCTTGGCGCCGGTGAACACGCCGGGCAGCGACGCCGGCAGCTCGATCTCCCGCAGCGTGCGCAGGCGGGGGGCGTCGAACGTCCGCATCAGCTTGATCAGCTGGGGGTCGACCGCGGACAGGGCGTCGAGCGTGGTGACGACGATCGAGAAGAACGAGACGAGCGCGATGACGATCACCTTCGGCAGGATGCCGAAGCCGATCCACAGCATCAGCAGCGGCGCGAGCAGGGGGATGGGAATCGTCTGCGAGGCGACGACGACGGGATACACCGCCCGCCGCGCCGGCCGCCAGAGATGGAGGACGAGCGCGAGGCCGAGACCGGCGAGCGCGGCGACGAGGACCCCGAGCATCACCTCCTCGGCGGTGACGAGGAAGTTGCTCCAGAGCAGCGCCCGGTCCTCGTAGAGCGACTGCGCGATCTGGTGGGGGGCGGCGAGCACGAGCGGGTCGGCGCCGCCGAGGTCGACGTACAGCTCCCAGATCCCGATCAGCCCGAGCAGCAGAACGACGCTCGGCAGCGGGCGCAGGAGCCGCCTCACGAGCCCACCCCGAGCGCCTCGAGCGCCTGCTCGCGCAGGGCGACGACCTCCGGGTCGGTCCGGCGTCGCGGGCGGGGGAGGGTGACCTCGAGCTCGGCCACTGCGCGGCCCGGACGGGGAGCCATGACGAGCACGCGGTCACCGAGCACCACCGCCTCCTCGACGTCATGGGTGACGAGCACGACCGTGCGCTGGCGGTCGGCGAGCACGTGGGCGAGCCAGCCCTGCATCTCGGCCCGGGTGATCGCGTCGAGCGACGCGAACGGCTCGTCGAGGGCGAGCACCGGCTTGCCCGAGAGCAGCGTCCGCAGGAAGGAGACGCGCTGGCGCATACCGCCGGACAGGGCCGGCGGCCGGGCGTGGGCGAACTCGGCGAGGCCGAAGCGCTCGAGCCAGGGCGTGACGGTCGCTCGCGCCGAGCCGCGAGATACCCCGCGAGCGCGGAGCGCGAGGCCCGCGTTGTCGGCCGCGCTCAGCCACGGCAAGAGCAGGTCCCGCTGGGGCATGATCGCCGCCGGCGGCGACTGCACGACGCCCGCGTCGGGCCGCTGGAGGCCGCAGATCAGCTCGAGCAGGGTCGACTTGCCGCAGCCGCTCGGCCCGACGACGGCGACGATCTCACCCGGCCGGGCACGCAGCGACATCCCGGCCAGCGCGGCAACCGGGCCATGGCGGGTCTGAAACGTCCGGCTCGCCAGCTCAACCCGGATCTCTCCGGATCCGTCGAGCTCGCGAGGCTCCTTGAGGGGAGCCTCGATCATCGCTCTGCCTGCTCCCTCCGCGGGCATTACCCCACAGGTTCGAAGGGTCAGCGCCGGACCGCGAACATCCGCGTGGGGGCGCTATCTCAGCCGGCCTTCCGCCAGCACCCCTGGGTTGTCAGTGGATCTGCGGATCCTAGCGCGCCCTCTGTCGCCGATACGGCGCCGGCGCGGCCATGGGCCCCGGACTCCTCCATCCCCGACGATCGTGCGGGCACGCCGTCCGGTAACGTCCGCGCCGTGGGGAGCAGGCTAGGCGCTCTGGTGGCGACCGTCGCGGTGATGCTCGGATGCGCACCGGCGGCGCTCAGCCGCACGCATTTCCGTCCGCGGATCGGTGGCGCGATGGGGCTGATTCCGACCCATGCCCAGGCCGAGATCGCGCTCGGCACGAGCATTCCGGTCGTCTACCACGGCGGTCCGGTGATGCACACCGTCCACGTCCACACCCTGTTTTGGGCCCCGCCGGGCTTTCATTTCGACGGTCCGGTCAGCGCCGGTGGGCTGTCCTACCGGCAGCTGATCGAGCGCTTCTTCGCCGACGTCGCGCACGACTACGGGTCGACGGCCAACGTGTTCTCGCTCGGCCGCCAGTATCCCGACGCCGGCGGGGGCCGCAACTCGGCCATCACGTACGACCCGGCGACCGACTCGCTCAGCGACGCGGCCCCGTACCCCGGGCCGGGCAACCGTTGCGCGTCGCCGGGGGGCGTCGCGGTGTGCATCACCGACCTTCAGCTCCAGCGCGAGCTCGATCGCGTGGTCCAGGCGCGCGACCCGGGCGGTCACGGCCTGCGCGATCTGTGGTACGTCCTGCTGCCGCCGAACGTGGACCTCTGCGTCGCCCCCGGGCAGTGCGCGACGAGCGCCTTCGCCGGATACCACGCGCTGTTGAACCAGGGCCACGGGGAGACGGTCTACGTCGCCGTCCCCGATCCGCTCGTCGAGCTCACCCCGCCGCCGGGCAGCGATCCGCAGGGCAACCCCGAGGCCGAGTCGGCGATCGACACCGCCACCCACGAGCTCGCCGAGGCGATGACCGACCCCGAGGGCTCGGGTTGGATGGACCCCAACGGCTTCGAGGTCGGCGACAAGTGCGAGTTCGGCCCCCAGGAGGGCACGCCGCTCGGCTACGCGGCCGACGGCTCGCCCTACAACGAGGTGATCAACGGCGATCAGTATCTGCTTCAGGGGATGTGGTCGAACGTCGATCAGGGCTGCAGTCAGGCGTCGTCCTCGACCGCCTCCGCGCTCCCGCTTCCGCGGGTCGCTCTCCGCCAGTACAGCTCGGCGGTGAGCGGGAACACCGGGATCGCTCGTCGCGGCGTCGAGGTCACCGTGCTGCTCGTCCGCGCACAGGATGTCGTCGCGGGTGGCGACACGTCGACCGACGGCAACGGCAGCTGGTCGATGACGCTGCGGTCGATCGTCGATGGCTCGCCGCAGGGCGTCGGCGACGACCGTGACACGATCCTCGTCGATTACGGCGCCCACGGGCCCCCGGAGGAGTTCATCCAGACCGGGGACGGCGGCAACCCGTTCACGCAGGCGGGCTGGACCGGCTGGTTCGCGCTCGACAACGGCTACACGGTCACCCCGAGCTCGGTGTCGGTGTCCCCGTGTTCGCAGGTCGGCGTCCTCAGCGTCCGCGTCGGAGGCCGTCTGGCCCCGCCGCCGATCAGCCAGTGCGGCACCGAGGACGACGTCGCCACCGTGGCCACCGGCCCGATCGGAGCGGGCACCGCCAGCTATCTCTCGAGTCTCGACAACCGGGCGGTGTCGCTCAGCTCGCCTAACGGCGCGCTCGTCGACCTGACGATCCCGCTCGGCGAGCCGCGCTCGGTCAGCGCGCTCGGCAACGCGCTGGTGCCGCTCAACCCGTCGGGCGCCCCGAGCTGCACCGCGCATCTGCGCCTGCAGCGGGTCACCTGCTCGGGACTCGTGCCGGGCGCCCGCTACGCCCTGACCCGCAGCCGCCGCAATGTCACCCGCGGTGCCCGCGCCGACGTCGATGGGTTCACCTCGTTTGCCGGCTTCGGTCCCGGCCGCGCGATCGCCGGCGGCGATCGGCTCACCCTGCGCAACGCCGCTCGGCGCGTGCTCACGACCCTCCATGTCGCGCATCTCCGGGTCAACATCGCGGACGCGCAGACGGTCGTGGCCGGCGGTCGCTGCGAGCCCGGCCTGTATTACGGGCCCGGGCTCAGCTCGCCGCCGACCGGCAGCGGCATCGGCAGCCGAGGCGTCACCGGCGACGGCATGCTGTGCTCGCCGACCGGCTCGCCCGCGGGCCTTCCGACCGGGACGATCTCGCAGATCGACGACCTCAGCGGCGGCGAGACGACGACCGAGGTGCCCGAGTTCCTCGGCACCGCGCCGGTGCAGGACGCGACGCTCTACGGACCGTTCGTCGCCCTCGCGCAGACGGGCGTGCCCGGCCCGAACCACTCGGTCATCCCCGGTCGCACGCGGGTCTCGCTGCAGATCAGCCGGGGCGGCTCGCGCCGGATCGTCTTCCGCTCGGGCAACGTCGACACCCCGAGCGGGGTGACCGTGCGCAGCCTCGCTGCCGGCGCATACGTCGCGACGTGGGCTCTCACCGACGTCAACGGCGACACGCGGACGATGCGGACGCAGTTCGTCCAGGAGCGGCTCGCCGGTGCTGTCCGCCGTGACCGGGCCCGCCTGTCCCGCCAGGTGCTCAGACCGTGACGGTCACAGCTCCCGTTACGCCGTGACCGGCTGCGTGAGCGCCTTGACGAAGTCCTCGAGCTGGTCGGTGCGCCAGCACTCGAACGCCGTGCAGTACTGCTCGTAGGCGGCGATCACGCTGTCGCCATAGTTCCAGTACAGCCGGGGCTCGGGGTTGAGCCAGAACGTGCGCCCGGCGCGAGCGGTGATCGCGGCGAACACGTCGTCGCGCGGGGGGCGTCCATTCGTGCGCGCGTCGCCGAGGACGATGACCGTCGCCCGCGGGTGCAGCTCGTCCTCGATCAGCGCGAGGAACTCGGTCCACACCCGCCCGTAATCGGTGTATCCGGAGATGTCGGCGACGCCGGCGTCGCGGGAGACGGCCTCGCTCGCGGCACGGAAGTCCCGCTCGCGCTCGAACACCTCGGTGACCTCGGAGATCCGTTCGATGAACACGAACGAGCGCAGCTTGCGGAACGAGTCGTGGAGGGCATGCAGAACGCTCAGGAAGAACGTGCTCGCCGACGTCACGCTGGTCGACACGTCGCAGAGGACGAAGATCTCCGGCCGGCGGGGCCGCCGCGGGCGATATTTGAGCTCGATCGGCACGCCGCCGCTCTGCAGTGACGCTCGCATCGTCCGCCGCACGTCGACGTGGGCGTGGCGCTTGCGTCCCTTGAGCTCGTGGCCCTGGGTGGCGAGCCGGCGCTTGAGCTGAGAGACGACGCGATGAACGGCGGCGAGGTCCTGAATCGGCCCGGTGGGCAGCGCCCGATCGAGCTCGCTCAGCGGTCGCTTCGGCGGCAACGTCGCGGTGCGCTCGATGAGGTCGCGCTCGAGCTCACGCCGCAGATGCTGCTCAAAGCGGCGAAGCTGCTCGCGGGGGAGACCCTCTCGGCGCGGATCGTCGGCGGGCAGCTCGGGCTGGGGCTCGGCGCGGAGGCCGAGTGCCCGGCGAATGCGCTGCACGTCGACGCCGAGCACGCCCGACCCCTCGCCCTTGCCGAACGCGGCGATGGCCAGCCGTGCGAGGTCGCGCATCGCCGCGTCCGAGCCGTCGCGCAGGGCCGCGGCGATCTGCTCGCGCAGCGTCTCGAGGTCGATCTGGCTCTCGCCCTGGCCCTCGCCGCTCGGCTCGCCGCTCTCGGCGATCTTCTGCCGAGCGGCCTCGGCCTCGGCGGCGCGGAAGAAGAACCGGTCGAAGACGAGGTCGAAGATGCGCCGGTCGTCGGGCGACTTGGCCAGCGTCGCCGCGAGCGCCTCGCGGAAGTCGACCTGGTCGGTCCAGGGGACGTGCTCGAGGGCCGCAAAGCCGTCGAGGAGCTCGGAGGTGCCGACCGCCATCCCCTCCTCACGCAGCTCCTCGGCGAAGCCGAGCACCTGCGCCTCGAAGCCGCCCTCCGAGCGCTCGGGGATGCGCGCGTAGTTGCGCGCCGCGACGCTATTACGCTGCGGGGCGGGCATCGGCCGGTGAGTCGAGTTTCACCCCGACGCGGGCCGCCACGGTGTCGAGGTCCGTCCGGTGCTTGACGATCACGCTCATCGTGTCCCGGAAGGTGTCCTGATCGATGTCATCGACGCCGAGCAGGATCAGCGCGCGGGCCCAATCGATCGACTCGGCGATGCTCGGCGGCTTCTTGAGGTCGAGCTCGCGGACCTGATGGACGATCTCGACGAGCTTGCGGGCCACCGTCGCGTCGAGCTCGGGGGAGTGCAGACGGACGATCTCGAGCTCGTGCTCGAGCTCGGGGTAGTCGAGCCAGAGGTACAGGCAGCGGCGTTTGAGGGCCTCGGTCAGCTCGCGGGTGTTGTTCGAGGTGAGCAGGACGACCGGGTGGGTGCGGGCCTCGATCCGGCCGAGCTCGGGGATCGAGATCTGGAAGTCGCTGAGCAGCTCGAGCAGCATCGCCTCGAATTCCTGGTCGGTCTTGTCGATCTCGTCGATCAGCAGGACGACCGGCTCAGGGCTGGCGATCGCGGTCATCAGCGGACGCTGGAGCAGGAACTCCTCGCCGAAGATGTCGTCCTGGACGTCCTGCCAGCCGGTGCCGTCGGACTCGGCCTGGATGCGCAGCAGCTGCTTGCGGTAGTTCCACTCATACAG
Organism: uncultured Solirubrobacterales bacterium; assembly: GCA_963755955.1. Lineage (GTDB taxonomy): Bacteria > Actinomycetota > Thermoleophilia > Solirubrobacterales > Solirubrobacteraceae > Palsa-465. The sequence continues at coordinate 10,087 of CAVWLZ010000020.1, read as the reverse complement.
CGCCTTGGCCTCGTCGAGGCCCTCGTAGCACTGGAGCCGCACGAGCGTGCGGTCGAGGTAGCGGGCCAGCGACTTGGCCAGCTCCGTCTTGCCGACGCCCGCCGGTCCCTCGACGAGCACCGGCTTGCCGAGCTTGGTGGCCAGGAACGACACGAGCGCCGTCGACTCACCGGGGAGATAGCCGGCCTCGCGCAGTCCGTTCGCGACATCGGTCACGCTACTGGGGCTTTCCGCCATGCTGCAAATATAGGGTTTCTCGCCTCGTGCTCCTTCTGCTCGTCGCCTCCTCGCACCTGGGTGCGTTCACCGCTGTGCTCGTGTTCGGGCTGCTGGTCGGCGTCTTCGGGCACATCATCCACTCGCGCACGCTGATCCTGACCGGGATTCTCATCATCGGCCTCGTCAGCGCCTACTTCTCGTTCGTACTCCAGCCGTCGGGCAGGTAGCCACCCGCCGCACGGCGCGTACGCCGGCTACTCGTCGCGGTCGAAGCGGATCGTCAATTGCTCGTCGCCGGCGACGTCGTCGCGCGCGGCGGCCCGCGTCGGCGCCTCGTCGTCAGGCGGGTCGGGGGCGCGGACGGGGCGCGGCGCCTGCGGGGCGGCCGGCGGCTGCGCCTCGGGCCGCGTGAGCGACGGGTACGACGGCCGCGCGCGGCGCAGCGGCCACTCGCGCGGGGCGCCGTCCCACGCCGGCGGCGGCTCGTCGGCGGCGGCTCTGCGCGTCGGTTGGGTCGCGTCGGTGGCCGGCGACGGGTCGGGAGCGGGCGGCGCCACATCGGGGTCGGCCGGCGGGGCGTCACGCGCCGAGTGCTTCGGCGGCGCGGTCAGCCAACCGCGGGTGCGCTCCTCGTCGCTGGTCGGGATCGGTGGGCGCCGCCGCGTGGGCGCGGGCGGTCGCTTCGCGGCGGCCGACGGCCGCCCCGATGCCGCCTCCGAGCGCTCCGGTGCCGCCGTGGTGGCGACGGCCTCACGGGCAGCGGGCCGTGACCGCGAGGCCCGCACGTCGAAGCCGAACTCCGGCGCGCCCGGCTCGCCGGGGAGCGGCGGCTCAGGCTGGTGGGCGGCGCGGATCCGCGAGCCGGCGTAGGTGAGCAGCGCGGCCACGGCCAGGGCGACGAAGATGCCCCACTCGATCCCCGAGGTGGTGGCGTACTGGCCGTGGCTGTCGGCGCCCTGCTTGTCGAAGATGCGCCAGATGATGAGCAGGCAAGTCCATGCGCCGGCCGCGGTGATCACCCAGCCATCCCCGCCCGGGAGGTGGAAGGCGCGGCCCTCGGCCCGCTGGACGAGCAGCACGAGCACACCGACGGCGACGAGGAGGACGGCCGCTTCGACGAACGAGAACGCGCCCCAGCCGGTGAGGCTCTCGGTCAGCGACTGCAACCGAGTCGCGCGGCCTGACGCGATCACCGTCTCCTGGTACCAGGGCAGGAACAGCGTGAAGAACAGCCCGCAGGCGGCGTACGCGGCGAGCCGGCGCTCGGGCGGCAGCACGCGCCAGGCGCGCCGCAGGCGGCCGGCCAGTGCTCCGAGCCACGAGCCCGCCCGGGCGACGCCTCCGTTGTGGCGCATCGCGCGCCGCTCCGAGCTCATGCCCGGGCGTCCGCGACGGCGCTCATCCGATCGATCAACACGGTGGCGTCATCATCGGGTACGGGCCGGATCTGTCCCTGAATCGCCAGCGCCACGCCCCCGATTGTAGGCGCCGGGCGGCCGTCTCCCGCGCACTCAGGTGATCGGGATGTCCTGAACCTCGGCGGGCTCGCGGCGCCGCTGCTCGGCGCGCTCGAGATACCAGTCGATCAGCGCGCGCAGAGCGAGCAGGAGCTCGCGGACGGCCTCGGCGAGGCGGCGCTGGAGGTCGGGGGGGATGAGCTCACGCAGGTTGTGGAGAACGTCGAGCAGGAGCTCGGTGTCGCGGGGGCCGGGGCCGACGCCCTCGGGCTCGGGCACTTGCCAGCCCGCGGGGGGCGGCTCGGTCCCGTTGTCGGCGCGGGCCGGCTCGGCGTCCGTCCGCCCGCGACGCCGTGCCGCGTTGTTCGCCGCATCGGCGAGCAGCTGCTCGGCGGCCGTCGAGGCGCGGTCGAGACGCTCCTCGAGACGACGCAGCAGGTCCTCGGGACCGCTCGGCGGCGTGGGCTCAGACTCGCGCGGGTCGTGGTGCATCGAAGCTCACCTCCAGGGTCCCGTCCTCGAACGTCGCTCCCGACGGCTCGAAGTTGGCCAGCGACGCGGGCAGGACGATCGTCCGTCGCTGCCCGTCGACGCCGACGACGAGCTCGAGGCCAATCTTCTTCAGCGAGATGTCCGTCTTGCGGGCAAACGGGAGGGCGAGCCGCAGTGACGCCCGGTCCTCGTCGCGACTGAGCTCCTGGGTGACGGTGTCGTGGAGCACCGCCGCCGCGTCGTGGTCGGGGAACAGGGCAGCGGCGAGTCGATCGAGCATCTCGCCGCCGACCACCTCCTGGTCGAAATACGGCGCGGTGAGGATCGGCACCGGCGAGAACGCCGAGCGCACGAGCCCCAGGTGCTCCTCCTGGACGGCGCGCCACTGCGCGAAGTAGTCGCCGACCTCGTCCGGGAACACGCGGTTGACCACGACCGCGTCGGTGAGATACCCGTAGAGGTTGAGGTAGGTGAAGGTCCGCATCGCCTCGCCGATGACCATCTTGTCGGGGTTCATCACCAGCCGCACGGTGCAGTGCTCGCGGTCGCGAAGGATCTCGTTCATCGCGATGAGGTTCTGCGAGAGCCGTTGAATGTCGGCGAACACCGCCTGGCTGGGCAGCGACACATCGAGCAGCGAGCGCGCGATCGGACGGGCGGCGGCGAGGATCTGACGCTCCATCGGGAAGACCTTGTCGATCCACCACCGCGCGATGTCGGGAAAGGACAGCAGGCGCAGGGTCTCTCCGGTCGGGGCGCAGTCGACGACGATGACGTCCCACTCGCCGGCTTCGTGCTGCGCCTGGAGGCGCAGGAGCGAGAACAACTCGTCCATCCCCGGCGGCACCGTGAGCTCCTCGGCCGAGATGCGGTCGACGCCGCGCTCGATCAGCAGTTCCCCGAGCCAGTCCTGCACCCCGGACCAGTGGCGCTCCATCTCGTCCTGGGCCTTGACCTCCTGGCCCCACAGGCACTCGCCGGCGCGGACGGGCTCGCCGCCGAGGGGCGCCCCGAGCGATTCCGACAGGCTGTGGGCGGGATCGGTGGAGAGGATCAGGGTGCGCAGCCCCGCGTTGGCGCACCGCCGCGCGGTGGCGGCCGCGACCGAGGTCTTGCCGACACCGCCCTTGCCGGTGTAGAGAATCGTGCGAGGCCTCATCGGGGCGAGTCTACGAGCCACACCCAGCGCCCGCGGGGGGCGGGCGCTATGACGTCGCCCGCAGGCCGACGACGATGCGGTGGAAGTTGCCGGCCTCGTCGGTCGCGGCGAGCCGCACCGTGTACTGACCAGCGCCGGGCAGGGCCGGAATCGCGACGGTGTCGACGCCGTAGCCGAACTCGGCACTCGTCTCGAACAGTGTCGTGCTCCCGCGGGTGACGACGATGCCGACGTGCGAGACCTTCGAGAGGCGGAAGCGCAGCTGCGCCGGCCGCCGCGCGCGGACCGGGCCGGTGAGCAGTGCGAGCGCCGGCGGCGTCTTCAGGTCGGCGTCGAAGTGGTTCGCCGTCCTGCAGTAGACGGCGGCGTGGACCCTCGCGCAGAGCTGGTGCAGGAAGCCCGTGACGACGGTGTGGTAGCTGAGCGTGTCCTCGAGGCCGGGTTGGTAGAGCGACCACGCGCCCGTGTCGTAGTGCGGGACCTCGCTCCGTGCCTCGGTGTCGCCGGCCGCGAACAGCTGCGACGCCTGTCGGTCGTGGCTGGTTCCCGTGTAGTCGTAGAGCCCGATCAGCGTCTGGAGGAAGCCGTTGATGACCGCCGCGCCTGGCGCGAACGAGTAGAGCAGGAAGCGCCGCCCCCGGGCGGTGCGCACGGCGTCGCCGGCCGGGGGGGAGGTGGCGAGCGGTGCCAGCGCACGGTGGGCGACGGCGAGGTAGCTGCGCTTGCCGGTGGCCCGATAGGCGCGGGTGAGCGCCTCGAGCGCCGTGCCCTGGGCCATTGCGCTCGTCCAGGGTGGCGACCCGCCGTCGAAGTTGAAGTAGTACTCCCAGGCCAGGCCCCCGTCGCGCGCCGCGGCGAGCGGGATGATCTCCGACAGCAGCCGCAGCATCTCGCCATAGCGGCTCGGCCCGGCCGTGTAGAGGCCGTCGGCCTTGCCGAAGGTGCCGAGCTCCTGGAGCTCGATCCCCTGGCCGGCGTAGTACTCCCAGACGAGCTCCGAGCCGCTGAACTCGACCCGCTGGCCGGAGGCGAGCAGCGGTCCGGAGGACCACCACGCCCGGTTGCGGTCGAGGGTGAGGAACAGGACGGGAAGCCGCGAGGGGGTCAGCTGGCCGCTCGCGGCGATGGCGTGGAGGTTCTCGATCACCGCCTCGAGCTCCGCCGCGCGCGTCGCGGTCAGCCGTCGCTCGGTGGCCAGCGTCGCGTTCCAGTCCGCCAGGTAGTGCCGTTCGGCCGCCGCCGGGATCGCGTGGGTGCGGGCAAGGCGGGCGAGCTCGGTGGCCACGTTGCGATCGACCGCCGCCGGGCGGGCCGGGGTCGTTCCGGCTCCCGACGCGCGCCGCACGGGCGGGAATGCGTCCGCCGGGAGGTAGGGGTCGTCGGCCTGCGAGGCCAGTCCGTGCGGTCCGAGCACGACGACGCGGGCGGCCTGAGCGCCGCCCGGAAACATCGCGGTCGCGGCCAAGCACACCAGCGCGAGGCTGATCGTCCGTCCCCTACTCACTCACACCAATGCTAGATTCGCGGCGGTGCGGACGTCAACGTCCAACCGTAAGGGGCTCCCGCTTCGTCGCGTCCACGCTCGCCGGGCGCTGGTCGGGCTGCTGTGCGCGGCGCTCGCCGCCGTCGCCCTGAGCGCCTGCGGGAGCAGCTCGCCTGACGCGACCTCGACGCTCAAGCAGACCTTCAGCGGCCAGCACACGGTCAACAGCGGCAACCTCGGTGTCTCGCTCACCATCGTCCCGTCGGGCTCGAGCAGCCTTCCGGGACCGATCACGATCAGCTTCGGGGGGCCCTTCCAGAGCCACGGGCCGGGCAAGCTCCCGGCCTCGAACTTCACCGTGTCGCTCGGGGCGCTCGGACACACGATGTCGATCGGCATCGTCTCGACCGGCGCCGCCGGGTACGTGAGCCTCGGCGGGACGAGCTATCAGCTGCCGGCGGGGACGTTCCAGAAGCTCGAGTCGAGCTTTGGGCAGATCGCCGCTTCTCCGGGCGGATCGGCGGGCGGGACGCTCGGCAAGCTCGGGATCGACCCCCTGCACTGGCTCCAGAACCCGACCGTGGTCGGGACCGAGACGGTCGGGGGGGCCCAGACGATCCACATCCAGGCCGGCATCAACGTCCAGGCGCTGCTCGCCGATCTCAACACCTTCCTGCAGAAGGCCTCGTCGCTCGGAGTCACCGGGACCTCCAAGCTTCCGCAGGGCATCTCGCCGCAGACACAGGCGAAGATCGCCGGTGAGATCCAGAACGCCAGCTTCAACGTGTGGACGGGCAGCAACGACAAGACCGTTCGCAAGCTCTCGATCGATCTCACCATTCCCGTCACCGGCAAGGTCTCCTCCTCCCTCGGCGGCCTGACCTCGGCTCGGATCACGCTCGTGCTCCGCTACGCCGACCTCAACCAGCCCCAGACGATCACCGCGCCGACCTCGGTCCGGCCGTTCTCGGAGTTCAGCGCGCAGCTCCAGTCGCTGCTGTCGGGACTCGGGGCGAGCGGCCTCACCGGCGCACTGGGCTCGAGCGGGTCGAGTGGGTCGGGCAGCTCGGGCAGCGGTGGGATCACGAGCAGCGCGGCGATCCAGAAGTACAGCCAGTGCGTCCACGCCGCCGGGCAGAACATGAGCAAGCTGCAGCGCTGCGCGGCGTTGCTCAACGGCTAGCGGCGACAGCCGCCCCGGAGGGCGGCTACTCCGCGGGTTCCTCGTCCTCCTCGACGTCCTCCTCGAGCTCGTCAAGCTCGTTGCCCGGGATCTGGAAGGCCTCGAGCATCTCATCACGCCGGCTCTCGTCGACCGGCACCTCTTCGGAGATCTGGATCCAGTCGGCGCCCTCGTACTCCTCCATGTTGAAGATCTCGCTGTCGAGGTCCGGGGAGTCGTCGACGATGACGAGGACCTCGGTCTGGGGGTTGAAGTACGTGCCGGGCCGATTGACCAGCTCTTCTAGTTCAATTCGACGTGCATTTGCCATGGGGCGCGCAGCCTACAAGCTCGGCGCGTCGCCCGGCAGCGAGTCGAGATCTCCGAGGGAGGCGATCTGCCGCTGCACCTCCGCCTCGACGTCGAGCGGCGGCTTGCCGGTCCGCGCGCGGCGGTAGTTGCGAGCGACGACGAGATCGCGGATCTCCTGGCGCAGCTCGTCGTCGATCTGGGGGGCGGTCAACTTGCGCAGCTCGGCCTCGACGTCGATCGGCGGTTCGCCGCGGCGCTGCCGGCGGAGGTTGCGGGCCTCGAGCAGCTGGCGGATCTCGGTGTCGCGCTCGAGCTGGGCGGCCGCGGAGCCGGCCTTTGGCGAACGGCTCACCTCACGCTCCATCAGCAGCCGGTCACGGCCGAGCTCCTCCCACGTGCGACCGCTGAGGACGAGCCCGACGATCGCGAGCACGGCCCCGACTCCGCAGACGATCCAGATGACGGTGCCAAACGCTTCGTGCACTGTCCGTAAGTCTTGCGCAGCGGGATCAGGGGAGATCCGGTTGCGGCGCCGGGCAGATCGGGTACGCTTTCCACATAGCCGTTGACTGACTAGTCAATCTGTCGTCCCGCGCTGAGGACAGAAACCGGTCAGACCGGACACGCGCCTCCAGGCGCCGCCCGTCGGTCGGATCCAGGAAAGCCCACCAGCGCCAGCGTTAAGGAGCAATCCAGTGGTTGATTTCACGCTCACCGACGAGCAGAAGAGCATGCGTGAGATGGCGCATGACTTTGCTGAGAAGGAGATCCGGCCGGTCGCCTGGGAATATGACCGCGAGGGGACCTGGCCGCAGGACATCATCGACAAGGCCTGGGAACTGGGCTTGATGAACAGCCACCTGCCGTCGGAGTACGGCGGGCCTGGACTCGGATACCTCGATGGGGTGCTGATCGAGGAGGAGATGGCCTGGGGCTGCTCGGGCATCGGCACGTCGCTGTCCTGCAACGGGTTGGCCACCGCGCCGATCGGGCTCGCCGCCTCCGACGAGCTCAAGAAGGAGTACCTCGGGCGCCTGAGCGAGGCACCGCTGCTCGCGTCGTTCTGCCTCACCGAGCCCGACGCCGGCTCCGACGTCTCGGGCATGAAGACGACCGCGACCCGCAAGGGTGACAAGTGGGTGATCAACGGCTCGAAGTGCTTCATCACCAACGGCGAGTACGCCAACTACTACACGGTGTACGCGAAGACCGACAAGGAGGCCGGCCACCGCGGCATCTCATGCTTCATCGTTCCCCGCGACGCCGGCGTCGTCGTCGACAAGCATGAGGACAAGATGGGGCAGCGCGCGTCGAACACGGCCACGATCACCTTCCCCGAGGTCGAGATTCCCCTCAACCACCTCGTGGGTGAGGAGAACAAGGGCTTCAAGATCGCGATGATGACCCTCGACCGCACGCGTCCCGGCGTGGCGGCGATGGGCGTCGGCGTCGCCCGCGCGGCGATGGAGTTCGCGATCGGATACTCGAAGGAGCGCGTCCAGTTCGGCGTGCCGATCGCGATGCATCAGGGCATCCAGTTCATGATCGCCGACATGGCGACCAAGGTGTACCTCGCCCGCCTGGCCACGTGGAACTCGGCCGTGCTGCTCGATCAGGGCGCTCGCAACACGCTCGAGTCCTCGCACGCCAAGCGGTTCGCCGCGGACATCGCGATGGAGGTCACCACCGATGCCGTGCAGGTCTACGGCGGGTACGGATTCATCAAGGAATACCCGGTCGAGAAGCTGATGCGTGACGCGAAGATCCTCCAGCTCTACGAGGGCACCGCGCAGATCCAGCGCCTCGTCATCGCGCGGGAGACGCTCCTGCCGCGGCGCGTCGAGGAGTCGGCCGCCGCCCACACGTAGGCCCGTCTGCTTCATCTGACGTGTGCGTCACGGGCCGCCTTCGGGCGGCCCGTCGACGTTGGGCCCCCGGCGCTGCGGTCTCGGCGCGGCAGTGTCTGTCGTGCCGCCCGCCGGCCCCTACTCGGTGGTGCTGAACTCCCAGATGGCGATGCCGAGCATGACCAGGCCGAGGATCAGGATCATCCCCGCCTCGAGCAGGCCGGGCACGTGCCAGCCGAACCAGGTCACGCCCGGGTTGAGGACCTTCTGTGCGAGCGGGTTGGTGTGGATGTGATCGAACACCAGCTTGCGCATCGGGTCGACCGCGTAGGTGAGCGGATCGAGCCGGTTGAGCACCGCGAGCCACGCGGGGAGCCCGGCAACCGGGAAGAGCGCGCCGGAGATGAAGAACATCGGCATCACGACCATTTGCATGACGCCCATGAATGCCTGCATCTGCGTGATCCTGGCGGCGACCATGACGCCGAATGCCGTGATCGAGAACGCGAGCAGCAGCTGGAGAGCGAGGATCTCGATGATCAGCACCGGGGCGTAGGGGACTTTGACGAATCCGGCCAGGCAGACCACGATCGCGCCCTGGATGCCGGCCACCGTCGCCCCGCCAAGGCACTTGCCGATCACGATCGAGCTGCGCCGGATCGGCGCCACCATCATCTCGCGGAGGAATCCGAACTCGCGATCCCAGACGATCGAGGCGGCCGAGAACATCGCCGTGAACATCACCGAGATGCAGAGGATCCCCGGATAGATGAACGTCTTCAGGTTGACGCCGTGGGTGCTCGTGCTCGAGAGCCGTTGCAGCCCGGAGCCGAGGATGAACAAGAACAGCAGCGGCTGCACGAGCGAGGTGACCATGCGGAGCTTGTCGCTCCGGAACCTGATCAGCTCGCGCGTCCACACGATCTTGATGGCGCGAGCCTCCGAGGCGAGGCTGCGCTTGGGCACGTGGACCCGGGCGACGGGGGACGGCGCCGGCGCCGTGGTTCCCGGGGCCGTCGCGCGGTCGGTCGTCGTGCTCACCGGCGCCCGCCCGTCATCATCTGCATCATCGCCCGGTTCGACGCCTTGGCGGTGTCCTCCTCGGCGTCGCGGATCGAGGTACCGGTGAAGGACATGAACACATCGTCGAGCGTCGGGCGCGACACGTTGACGGCGCGGATCGGCACGCCGAGCTCGGCGAACAGCCGAGGCACGAACTCCTCGCCGGCCGGCACCCGGAACGTGACCGCCCCCTCGGAAACCACCGCCTCGAGGCCAAAGCGATCGGCCAGAGCCGCAATCGCGGCCTCGTCGTCGCCGGTGTGGATCCGCACGGTATCGGCGCCGACCCCCTCCTTGAGCGCCTCCGGAGAATCGAGCGCGACGATCTGCCCGTGGTCCATGATGGCGATCCGATCGCACCACTCCGCCTCGTCCATGTAGTGCGTGGTGAGGAAGATGGTGATGTCCTCGGCCTCTTTCAGCTCCCGGATGTAGGTCCAGATCGACCGGCGGGTCTGCGGGTCGAGCCCAATCGTCGGCTCGTCGAGAAACAGCACCCGCGGCGAGTGTAGGAACCCGCGGGCGATCTCGAGGCGGCGACGCATCCCGCCGGAGAAGTTGCGCACCGGCGAGTCCCGGCGCTCCCACAGGCCGACCATCTCGAGAACCTGGCGCATCCGGTCGGGCACGAGCTTCGATTGGACGCCGTAGAGCTCGGCGTGGAGGCGGAGGTTCTGCGCGGCGGTCAGATACCCGTCGAGCGTCGGGTCCTGGAAGACCAGGCCGATGTTGCGCCGGACCTCGTCGCGCTCGCGGACGACATCGTGCCCGGCGACGCTCGCGGTCCCGCCGGTGGGCTTCGCCAGGGTGCAGAGCATGTTGATCGTCGTCGTCTTGCCCGCTCCGTTCGGGCCCAGAAACCCGAACACCTCACCGGTCGCCACCTCGAACTCG
>CAVWLZ010000019.1:0-12846 GCA_963755955.1 uncultured Solirubrobacterales bacterium | reverse complement strand
TCCGCGGACGGCCTCGACCTCGCCGTACTGCTTTCTCAATCCCCGAACGGCGATCGCCGGCGTGGCGGTGACAGGCTGGGTCGGACTGTGCACGGCCATGCTCACGACACGCTACTCCTCGTCGTGGCTGCCGCCCGGGCCGTCGGGTCCGCCCTCGCCGCTCGGGCCGCCGGGCCCGCCGGTGCCCCCGGGCCCCCCGGTACCGCGCGTGCGGAGCCAGTCGCTCACCTGCTGCCCGATGTCGCCCATCTGCGACCCGAGCGTCGTGAGGTTGTCGCCGGCCTCGGCGAAGATCGCCCGGAACCGAGCGGCGTAGAACGCCATCGCGTCGCTCGCCTCCTCGCGGGCGTCTGCGGTCTGGCGCCGGGTGCGGTACTCGCCGCGGATGATCCGGTCGTACTCGCCGCTCTGCACCCAGCGCATCACCTCCGAGACGCGCCGCACCGCCGAGGAGTGTGTCCGGTTCATCTCGTTGAAGAACCGTCGCACGCGATCGCTGGCGTCGTCCCAACCCTCGTAGTCCACCGCCTGGGCCATGTACGCCGACAGGTTGAGCTCGTCGGCCGGCATGCCGGAGCTGAGGACCATCAGGGCACGGCAGACGATCTGCGGATCGCGCACCGCGAGCGTCGCCGCCCGGTCGCAGCTCAGCTCGGCGGCGCGGAACCACTCGAGCAGTACGGCCCTCACCGCGCGGAAGGGGATGCCGACGAAGAACGGGAGCCCGTTTCCGACGCTGAGCAGGATGTTGAGCGCGGTCATGTAGACCATGTGATCGGAGAGGATGTGGCCGAGCTCGTGGGCGAGCACCGCGCGCTGCTCGCCGGGGCCGAGCCGCTGCACGAGCTGCGCGTCGATGACGATCATCGGCTTGGTCGAGCCGATCGCCTGGGCGGAGCCGAGGACCCCGTCGGAGACGTACAGGTCGGGGGTGTCCGGCATGTCGAGCACGCGGATGACCCCGGTGAGGCCGGACCACAGGTCCGGGAGCTGATGCTCGCCGACGCGCACCGAATTGCCGAGGTAGAACTGGCGCAACGCCCGCTCGTACTGCCACTCGATCAGCTTGCGGATGACGGAGTCGAGCATCGGGATCGACTTCAGCGCAGCGGTGGCCGCGCGGTCGGCGGGATGCTCGTAGGCCTTCGCAGAGATGTCCGGGAAGGGCTCGACGATCTGGGGGAGGTGATCGGACATCGCTCACAGGAGCGTAATCCCCCCGCACCTCGGCCCGGGCGAAGCCGTGATAATCGTGGCCATGCGCCCCCGGAGGAGGCGATGAGGTCGGTCAGTGTCACCGACGTGTTTCACGCGAGCGTCGACGCGGCGCAGGAGCGCTGGTACGACACGGCGCGCTGGCCGGTGTGGGTCGACGAGCTCGACCATGTCGTCGAGGTCGACGAGCCCTGGCCGAAGACGGGCGGGTCCCTCATCTGGCAATCCGGTCCGGCCGGACGTGGCCGCGTGAGTGAGAAGGTCGTGCATTACGAGCCGCTCGGCGGACAGAGCGTCGAGGTCGAGGACACGTCGCTGCGAGGGCGCCAGAGCGTCGCCTTCTCGCCCCGGGGAGCGGACGAGGTCGAGATCACGCTCGCGCTCGAGTACGAGATCAAGCGCCGCTCGCTGTTCACCCCGCTGATCGACCCCCTGTTCATCCGGCCGGTCATCGTCACCTCGCTGCGCAACACACTGAGCCGCTTCGGCGCCGAGCTCGCGGCCGCCTCGGGCGGCCGGCTGCCCCAGGGGCCCCCGCGGCTGCCCTAGGAGCGCCCGGCCGCCCGAGGAGGCGCGGCTGGCCTAGACTTGCCGGGGCGGTGCGCGCCGCCAGCGCGCCGCGACCACGACCCCGAGAGGCTCCATGTTCGTCTTCAAAGCCGCCGTCGTCGGCGCCGGCACGATGGGCGGTGAGATCGCCCAGGCGGTCGCGAGCGCCGACATCCCCGTCGTGCTCAAGGACGTCGACCCCGACTTCGTCCTGACCGGGCTCGATAGCGCGCGCTCGCTCTGGCAGTCCCAGGTCGAGGCGGGCAAGCTGGCGGCGCAGGAGGCCGAGCGCAAGCTCGCGCTGATCACGGGGACGACCGACTATGACCGCTTCGGCGACGTCGACTTCGTGATCGAGGCGGTCCCCGAGCGGATGGACATCAAGCAGGCCGTGTTCGCCGAGCTCGACGAGGTCACGCCGGGCCACGCGATCCTCGCCTCCAACACCTCCTCGCTGTCGATCACCGAGATGGGGGAGGCGACGACGCGGCCGGAGAAGGTGGTCGGCTTCCACTTCTTCTATCCCGCTTCCTCGGCCCGGCTGATCGAAGTCGTCGAGGGACAGGACACGGACCCCGAGACGGTGCGCGCGGCGGTCGCGTTCGCGCAGGGCATCCGCAAGCTCCCGATCACCTGCGTCGAGGCGCCGGGCTTCGTCGTCAACCGCATCCTCAACGCTGCCGTGTCCGAGCTGTGGCGCTTCCAGGAGGAGAGCGGGGTCGCGGTCGACGAGCTCGATCGGCTGATCATCGAGACCGGGGCGGCGGGACCGTTCTACGTCGCCGACCTGCTCGGGCTCGACACCGTGCTCAGTGTGTCGGAGTACCTGCGCGAGTGCTACGGCGAGCGCTTCTACGTCCACGGCGGGATGTGCGAGCTCGTCGCCGGCGGCCAGCTCGGAGCGAAGACGGGGAAGGGCTTCTACGAGCATGGCTGAGCCCAGCGTCGACATCGCGGGACTGCTCGAGCGTTTCACGCTCAAGGCGTTCGTCGAGGCCTGCCTCGTGCTCGAGGACGGAGTGGCCTCGCTCAAGGACATCGACCTTGGGATGATGGCCGGCGCCGCGATCATTCCGCCGCCGTTCGCCCGGGCCGACCAGCTCGGGCTCGACGAGCTCCTCGCCCGGCTCGAGCGCGCCGCGAGCGACTGGGGCGACGACTATGAGCCGCCCGTCATCCTGCGCCGGCTCGTGGCCCAGGGTCGCCTCGGCGTCAGCACCGGGCAGGGCTTCTTCCCGTACGCCCGTTCCGACGCGGGCTGGGAGGGGCAACCGGTCAAGCTCGAGACGCGCGGCGAGGTCGCGCTCGCCTGGCTCGACCGCCCGCCCGCGAACTCGATCTCGCCCGAGGTGGCCGCCGCGCTGCGCTCGCTGTGGGACGCGGTCGCCGCCTCGGACACGGTCCGCGCCCTCGTGTTCGTCTCGGCCAACCCGATGCTGTTCTGCGCCGGGGCCGACATCAAGGCGTTCACGACGATGGACGCCGCGGCGGGCCGTGCGCTGCTCGACGAGATGCACGGCCTCCTGCGCGACATGGAGCGCTCCTCGGTGGTGACGATCGCCGCGGTCAACGCCCTCGCCTTCGGCGGCGGTTGCGAGCTCGCGATGGCCTGCGACGTGCGCATCGCCGCGCGGTCGGCAAACTTCGGCCAGCCTGAGATCAACCTCGGCATCATCCCCGGCTTCGGCGGGACGCAGCGACTTCCGCGCCTCGTCGGCGAGGCCAGGGCGGTCGAGCTCAACCTCACCGGAGACCCGATCTCGGCCGACGAGGCCTTCGAGATCGGACTCGTCAACCGCGTCGTCCCCGACCACGAGCTTCTCGACACGGCGCTGTCCTGGGCGCGCAAGCTCGCCGGTCAGGCGCCACTCGCCGTCGAGCAGATCAAGCGAGTGTCGGCCGCCGCCGACCTCGACACCGGGATCGAGGCGGAGAAGGGCGCCTTCGCCGAGGTGTTCGCCTCCGAGGACGCCAAGGAGGGCATCTCCGCCTTCCTCGAGAAGCGCACCCCGACCTTTCGCGGCGCGTGAGCGCGACCTCGACCGAGGCGGCGGCGCTCGCCGCCCTCATCGGTGACGCCGACCGGGTCGTCGCGCTCACCGGCGCCGGCATCTCGGTGCCCTCGGGGATTCCCGACTTCCGCTCTCCAGGCACTGGACTGTGGGCGAACGTCGATCCGATGGAGGTCGCCCATATCGACGTCTTCCGGCGCGACCCGCGCCGCTTCTGGCACTTCTACGGCGACCGCTTCCAGAGCCTCGAAGGCAAGCGCCCCAACGGCGCCCATAACGCCCTCGCCCGGCTCGAGGCGGCGGGCCATCTCGATGCCGTCATCACCCAGAACATCGACCAGCTCCACGCCAAGGCGGGCTCGCGCAAGCTGATCGAGATGCACGGCACGATAGGACGCTCCTCGTGCCTGGGCTGCGGCGCGCGCTACGAGCTCGCCGACGTCCGCGAGCGACACGTCCGGGCCACCGACGGAGTCCCGCGCTGCACATGCGGCTCCGCGCTCAAGCCGGACGTCGTGCTGTTCGGCGAACACCTCTCCCGGATCTCGATGGCCCGCGCCGAGGAGCTGGCCATGTCCGCCGATCTCATGCTCTGCATCGGCTCCTCGCTCGAGGTGTACCCGGTCGCCCAGCTCCCCGCGCTCACGCTTTCCGCGGGCGGCAGCCTGGCGATCATCACCCAGGGCGGCACCCCGTTCGACGACCGTGCCGTCGTGCGCTGCAGCGGTGACGTCGTCGACGAGCTTGGGTCGGTCCTGCGGGTGCTCGGGCTCCAGGCGGGCACGTGAGCGCGGTGCACTTCGCCGCCGAGCTCGAGCGCGTCGACGCCACGTAGCGACGTTGGCTGGCGACGGCTACGCGTTCGCGACGGCGCGGGCCCGCAGCGCGGCCTCGATGCGTCCCAGCACGTGGGCGACAGCGTCGCGGTCGGTGGGGCCAACCGGGCCGGCGAGCGCCGACTGCGCGGCGACGCGCACGGAGTCACGCAGACCTCGGAGCTCCTCCAGCCGCTCCTGGAGGGCGCCGGCCGTGGGGTCGCCGGGCAGCTCGGCCAGCGCCGCGTCGAGCGCGACGAGCAATTGCAGCGCCGCCTCGCGGTCGCGGCCGGCGTCGAGGTCGAGCCGGGCTCGGAGCGTCAGCTCCTCGCAGGCGAGGGCCGGCTCCCGGCCGCTGAGGATCGCCGCGAGCCGGGCCTGCGGGTGGAGCACGCGCGTGCGGTGCGTGCGGGGCTCGCCGGGCACGAGCTCCCGGGCCCGGGTCCACATGCCCTCGGCGACCTGCTCGCCGGCGCCGTAGCCGATCCGGGCGACGAGCGCCTGCTCGCGCCGGACCTCGCGCACGTAGGGGTCGGCCATCACCAGCCGGAAGGCATGGAGCGCCCGGTTGAGCACCTCGAGGTCGACGGCGAGCTCGGCCTCGCCGGCCCGCTCGAGCCACACCGCGGCGGCGGCGTCATCGGCCAACGGCTCGCCGACGTCGACGATCGTCACCCGCGAGCTCTCGACGGGGGCGGGCCCGGGAGCCGGCGGCGCCTCGGTGGCCTTGCGCCGGCGCCCGAGCAGGTGCCGCTGGGTCGCGGCGAGCGGCCTGAGCACGAGCACGTGCGTCGGGTCGGCATCGACCGGGGCGCCCACGGCTCGGAGCAGGTAACGGCCCTCCGGGGGGCCGAGCAGCCACGGCAGCTCGAGTTGGCTGAAGCGGAAGGTCGGCGTCAGTGAGCGCTGGTACGGATGGCGTACTGGCTCGGCGTGATCGGCACGACGGGCTCGGGGATCATGCTGATGCGGTTGATCAGCTGCGCCCACTGGCCCGGCTGGAGGATCGTGCTGAACTCGGCCGAGAGCTTCTTGTTCGCCCCGTAGAGCGGGGTGTAGGCCACCTGGATGCGGTCCTGGTGATCCGGGAGCGCGAGGGTGTTGTCCTGGCCCTTGTAGCTCATCGTGCTGATGATCTGGTCGGGGCTCATGGCGCCCTGGAGGGTGAGCAGCCGGCGGATCGTCATGTCGGTGATCGAGCCGGGGCCCTGATGCCCGAGGACGGGGATGCCGTTGATCTTCGAGATGTCGACGGACGAGCCGCTCAGCCCTGCCGCGTCGGTGCCCTGGAGGTTGCTGCCGCACTTGAGTCCGGAGACCGTCGGATCGAGGCCGGAGGCGGAGAGGAACTCGATCGACGCGAGGATCCGCCGGTCGATGACGCCGGATTGGATGTCACGGCGACCGCAGGCGTAGATCGACACGTGCGGGTCCTGGAGGATCCGGTTCTGCAGCTGCTCCTTGGACATGAGCAGGATCTGGCCGATCGTGGGGTTGTGCGCGTGCGGACCGAAGAACGGGTCGACCCCGGAGGCGCGATAGACGGCGGTCGCCTCGAGCAGCTTCCAGCCATCGAGGATCGGCTTGGCGTCGATCATCGGCGCGTTCTTGCCGGCGGGCTGGATCATAAACTGCATATGCGAGGCTTGGCTCGGGGTGGCCCCGCCGATGCGGGCGAGGATCGTGCCTGCCATGACGACCGCTCCGGCGCGCAGCGGCGCGAGCGTGTACTGGTTCTTGGCCAGGTGCAGGACGTCGGAGAAGTAGTTGTTGAAGCTCGAGATCTCCTGCTGCGTGCTCGTCTGGACCTGAAGGCGGCCGCCGGCGGCGTAGGAGGCCGAGCGATGCGGGTTGGCGAACAGCCGCTCCTTGACGATGGCGACCGACGCCGGTGGCGTCGACTGGCTGGCCGCGGACGTCGTCTGCGGAAGCTGGACGGCCTTGTGGGTCTCGCTCTGGGCCTTCTGCGTGGAGACGGTGGGGGAGGCGAGCTGCTGACCGGCGGTGGCGGCGATCTTGGGCGCGGCGAGCGCGGGCGTCGACAGCTGGGCGTCGAGCTGCCGGCGCGTGAGCTTGACCGGCTTGGCGACGGCGTACTGCTTGGCGACGCTGCCGAGCTGCGCGTAGGTATACGTATTGCCCGTCTGGTCCTGGAGCTGGACGAAGTGGCCCCACTGCTTGTTCGTGCCGATCTTGACGACGCGACCGTCGTTGACGGCGATCACCGGCGAGCCCTGCTTGGCGTAGATCGAGGTCGCCTTGTTGTTCGGGTCGGACCCGATGGCAATCGCGGCGTTGCCGCCGTGCACGCGCCGGGTGGCGAGCTGCTCGACGCTGTCGTCGGCGTACTTGGACGGCGCCGCGACGGGGAAGTGGCCCTCGACGAGGCCGGTGAGCGCGCTGATCAGCTTGCTCGGCATGCCGCCGATCAGCTTCGCGCGCAGGAGCACCGACTGGACGTACCAGGTCGCGTGGTTGTATGCGTAGACCGCCTGGCCGATGTTCTGCGAGGCCCCGGCGGCGTGCAGGTAGCGCGCGGCCGAGAAGATCGCGTCGACCGGGTTGTAGGGGTCGGCCACGCCGTCGCCGTTGGCATCGACGCCCCACGTCTTCCAGGTCGCGGGCATGAACTGCATCCAGCCGACGGCGCCGGCCGAGGAGACTGACAGGTTCCGGCCGTAGTCGGTCTCGATCTCGTTGATCGCGGCGAGCACCTGCCACGGGACGTCGTATTCGATTCCGGCCGCCTGGTAGATCGGGAGCAGGAACGGCGGAATCCGGAAGGAGTCGATGAAGAAGTTCGGGACGCCGAGCGGGGCCGGGCCGGGGAGCGCGAAGGAGAAGGTCGGGTTGGTTGCCGTCGGAGCGCCGCCGTTGCTGCGCAGCGCCGCCGGCTTGTTCGGCTTGGGCGCGGACTTCCCCTTGGTCTTGGCCTTGGTCTTGGCCTTGGCCTTGGTCTTCGGCTTGCTCCCGGTGCCCCCGGACTTGGTGCCACCGCCTTGATGCGTCGAGGGCTTCTGGACGCCGCCGGGGCCGGTGGACTTCGGCGGCTGCTGTGAGTGTGAAGTGGTACTTGAGGTGCTGGTGCTCGTCGAGCTCGACTTGGACGAGGTCGAGGTCGAGGTCGTACTCGACGACGAGCTCGAGTTGCCCGGGGTGCTCGACGAGCTCGAGCGGCTCCCCGAGGACGAGCACGACTGGGTTGAGCTGACGACCGGCCCGGTGACCGGAAGCTTCGACACGGGCGTCCCCGCGGGAACCGTGAAGGACTCCTGCGCGCCGCCGAGCAGCGTCACGGTGATCACGCACGTATCGGCCGAGGCGACGGGGATTTCGGCCACGCCGAAGACGATGAGCGTGAGGCCCATCGTCGCGATCGCAACCGTCAGCTTCCGCCTCAACATCCGTGGATTCTCCTCCCGCCCAGCGGCGTGCGCAATTCGTACTCGCCGCGAGCACTTTGCGACGTCGAAAGGACGCTACTGGCTGCCATTCTGGTTTTCAACGACCAACCGTTCATGCGCTGAGAGCCTTGGGAATGCTGGGGCAAAGGGATATGCCGGTGACGGAGTGCCGAGTTACTCCATCCCGCATCGGCTGCTTTGGCCGTGGACTGTAGCGCTGAACGCACCGAATTTTTCTACCTCAGCCTCCAGTCGAGAGTGAGAGTTGGTGATCCGGGCTGGTCGGGGGGTCAGGCGACCACCGAGCGCTAGGGTGGCTCGACACGAGCGACGCTTCCAGGAGGTATCGATATGACCGAGGACAAGGGTCTGCGCGAGCGGGTCACCCGACAGAGCGAGGAGACGATCGGCAAGCTCGCCCAGGAGCTGCTCGAGAACCCGATGGTGAGCGGCGCCCTCTCGCGCGCGTTCGAGACGCGCGAGCGCGCAATGCGCGCCCAGGAGGTCGCCATGGGGGCCCTCAATCTCCCCTCGGCCAGCGACCTCGAGCGCCTGACCCGCCGGCTGCGCAGCGTCTCCCAGCGCCTGGAGGGGATCGAGGACGGCCTCGACCGGCTCGAGGAGCGGATCGACGGCCTCGGCGCCGAGAGCGCCGTCGAGCAGCGGCTGACGGCGATCGAGGCGACGCTCGCGCGGGTCGAGAAGGCGGTCGGCGGGCTGGCGTCCGCCGGCTCCGGCGAGAGCGAAAGCTGAGCGCCTCCGCCGACGCTCAGGCGACCGCGAGGGCCGAGAGCGCCCGCACCGCGGTCGCGCCGAGGCGCTGTTCGGCCGCTTTCAGCTCCTCCGGGGCGATGCGCCGGCGGGTCGGCACGAGCAGGTCGGAGACGGCGAGCAGCGACGCGACCGGGAGCCCTTCGCGGCGACCGAGCGCGAACAGCGTCGCGGTCTCCATATCGACCGCGACGGCGCCCTGATCGCGCCACGCCTGCTCGATGCCGGGGCGGGGCTCGTAGAAGAGGTCGGTCGAGACGACAAGGCCGGGGCGGGCCGTGGCGCCGCCGGCCTCGCGCAACGCTGCGGTGAGCGTCTCGCTCGCCGCCACCCGCTCGCCGCATCCGAGGGCGCGGCTCGTGCCGTCGGCGGCCAGCGCCTCCTCGGCGATGAGCAGCTCGCCGAGTGCCGCCTCCGGCGTGAGCGCGCCGCAGGTTCCCACCCGGATCATGCGGCGCGCGCCGAGCATGATCAGCTCGGTGACGACGATCGCCGCGCTCGGACCACCCATCCCGGTGCTCTGGATGGTGAGCAGCTCACCGTCGGCGGCCGGTCCGCTGTAGCCCCACAGTCCGCGGTCATGGTTGAACATCTTCGCCGGGTGCAGAAGCCGCTGGGCGAGCTCCAGCGCACGACCCGGATCCCCGGGCAGCAGCACCCGCTCGGCCAGCTCCGCCGTGGGGTGGAGGTGTGCCGTCGTGGCCGTCACGCCGGCGAGGTTAGACTCCGCGCGCATGAACTGTCCGAACAGGGCGGTGAGGGACCGGTGACCGGGTTCCACTCCGCAGACGAGTTCTGCGAGGTCATGAACCGTACGTTCACGATCATGAGCGAGGATCCCCAGATGGGACCACAGCTGCGGGAGGCCGACACGCCGCAGCGATTCGAGTTCACCGACTACGAGCTCGTCGTCAACATCCGGCCCGGCCGGCGCGACGAGCCCAACCTCGCATGGGAGTGGTCCGACGACGTCACCTGGGAGCCGAAGGTCAAGATGGCGATGAGCTCGGAGACCGCCAATCGCTACTTCCAGGGTAAGGAGAACATGGCCATCGCCATCGCCCGCCGGCGGATCAAGGCCGGCGGGGACGTGAAGGCCGCACTCGCCATCCTCCCGATCACCAAGCCGCTGTTCGCGCGGTACCGCGACATGATCGCCGAGGATTACCCGCACCTCGAGGAGTGACGCGGCTCGCCCGGCGCGGCCGTGTCCCGGCGGCTCGCGCGGCGACCTCTCCAACTTACGGCCATCTGCATTGACATCGCCATGGGAGGCGAGTAGACCTTCAGTATCAGCAAGGCAACAGGCCGGAACGTGGCCGTCGTGCTCGGGATCGACCGGGCATTCCGTCCGCGAGGCGCCGCCGGAAACGTGACGAGCGCCAACGGCCGACGCAGCGGGCCGTGATGCCCGCGGGCGACGGGGCCTCGTTCTCCCGAGGTCCCGCCGCCGTTCTTGCTGCCCTCGGCGACGGGCACCGCGTTACCCAACGGCCCCATGGGCGTAATTCGGCTAGCGCGATGTCGAGCAACGGCGAACACAACGGAGCGATGAGCCTGCGGGAGGCGGCGCGCCGTGCGGGGGTCACGCCCCAGACGCTTAGCCGCTGGGCCCGGACCGGGGTCATCCCCCAGTATGACGGGGACTGGAGTCCCGCCGCGATCAGTCACGCGCGCGTGGTCGCGCGGCTGCGCGAGCGCGGCCACTCGCTCAGCGACATCCGCCAGGCGACGGAGGAGGGCCGACTCGCCTTCGGCTACATCGAGGAGCTGTTTCCGCCCGGGGAGGCGACGTACAGCCTGCGGGAGGCGGCGCGGGACACGAGGCTCGAGCCGGCGCTCGTCGAGCGCATCTTCACCACGCTGGGCTGGAGCCCGGCCCAGGCTCAGTCGATCTCCGAAGAGGACCTGCAGCTGCTGCGCTACGTCTCGGCGGTGCTCTCCGCCGGGCTGCCGCTCGTCGCCATGCTCCAGCTCGTCCGGGTCTACGGCCAGGCGATGGCCCAGGTCGCCGACGCCGAGGTCCGGCTCTTCCACCTCTACGTCCACGAGCCGCTGATGCGCTCGGGCGCGAACGGGATCGAGACCGCCGAGGAGATGCTCGCCCTCACCCGTGAGCTGCTTCCCCTGTCCTCGCCGGTCATGGATCAGGTCCATCAACGCTACCTCCAGCACTTCGTGGAGCAGGACGTC
This sequence comes from uncultured Solirubrobacterales bacterium, assembly GCA_963755955.1. Lineage (GTDB taxonomy): Bacteria > Actinomycetota > Thermoleophilia > Solirubrobacterales > Solirubrobacteraceae > Palsa-465. Next base: position 1,887 of record CAVWLZ010000019.1, on the reverse strand, counting down.
GTCGGGCACATGGAGTCCGACCTCGGCGGCGAGGCGATCGACCTCGGCCGCATGCGGGTGGCGATCGCCTTCGCGGACCTGGCCGGCTACACGCGCCTGACCGAGGAGGAGGGTGAGCTTCAGGCGGTCGACGCGGTCGAGCGGTTCGTCGAGGCGGTCGAGATCACCCTGCCCGAGGAGGCCCGCGTGATCAAGACGATCGGCGACGAGGTGATGATCGTCGGCTCGGATCCGGCCACCCTCACCGACTGGGCCGTCGGCTTCCAGCAGCTCCAGAGCGAGCGCCCGCTGCCCCGGATCGGCATCCACTACGGCGACGCTCTGTACCGCGACGGCGACTACTACGGCCGGGACGTCAACATCGCCTCGCGCGTCGCGGCGCGCTCGGGCGGGGGCGAGGTGCTCGTGACCCGGCCGGTCGTCGAGAGCGCGGAGGGCCACCTCGTGTTCGAGCGGATCGGCGAGGTGCGTCTCAAGGGCTTCAAGGAGTCGACCGAGATCTTCGTCGCCCGCCAGCGGGAGGAGTGATGGACGACCTGCTCGAGCGCGTCCGCGACGACGGCCTGCTCAGCGACGAGCGACCCGTCGTCGTGATGCTCTCCGGTGGCCGCGACTCCACCTGCCTGCTCGATCTCGCCGTCCGCATCGCCGGCGTCGACCGGGTCAGCGCCCTGCACGTCAACTACGGGCTGCGTCCCGACGCCGACGCCGACCAGTCGCACTGCGAGCGGCTCGCCGCCGGGTTCGGCGTTCCGTGCGACGTCCGCCGCTCCGTGCGTCCGTCACGCGGGAACCTCCAGGCGTGGGCCCGCGCGGAGCGCTACCGGGAGGCCGAGGCCCTCGCCGCGCACCTCGGCGGCGATATCGCCGCCGGCCACACCGCCACCGACCAGGTCGAGACGATCCTCTACCGGCTCGCCTCCTCGCCGAGTCGCCGTGCGCTGCTCGGGATGCGCGAGCGCGACGGATCGCTCGTCCGGCCGCTGCTCTCGTACACGCGCGCGCAAACCGCGGCGCACTGCCGGGCCCGCGGTCTGACCTGGCGCGAGGACGTCAGCAACGAGTCGCCGGCTTACGCCCGCTCGCGGATCCGGGCCGGCCTCGTCCCCGCGCTGCGAGAGGTCCATCCCGGCGCCGAGGCCAACGTGCTCGCGGCGGCCGAGCGGCTACGGGCCGAGCACGAGGCGCTCGAGGCGATCGTCGACGGCATCCTCGCCGGAGAGGAGGCGGTGTTCCTGAGCGCGTTGCGTGAGTTGCCCGCCGCCGTCGCGCAGCTCGTCGTCCAGCGCCTCGCCGACGACGCCGCCGCGGGTCAGCTCGCCTCGGGCGCCGGGCCGCGGACCGCCGAGATCATCGCCCTCGGCGACCGCGGCACGCGTGAGCTCGACCTCCCCGGCGGGGTTCGGGCGGTCGTCGAGTACGGGCGTCTGCACATGGAGCCGCTCGGTGCGTCGGCCGCGGCACCGGGGGCGACCCGGCTCGGCGTTCCCGGGCGGGCCCGCTTCGGCGAGAGCGAGGTGATCTGCGAGCTGACCGAGCCCCGCCGCGATCCCGGGATCCTCGACCGCGCGCGGATCGGGCCCGAGCTCGTCGTGCGGTCATGGCGAGCGGGGGACCGGATGGCGCCCCTCGGGCTCGGGGGCACGAAGAGCCTGCAGGACCTGTTCACCGCGCGGCGCATCCCCCGACGCCGGCGGGATCGGATCGCCGTGGTCGAGTCGGGCGGCGAGATCGCCTGGGTGGCCGGCGTCGCCACGTCGGAGCGCTTCAAGGTCACGGCGTCGACCCGCGAGGCTGTCCGGCTGCGCCTCGGTGCGCCGGGCGATGCTGCGCTTTCGTGAGGCCGCCTCGCGCTCGCATGAGGTCGCCTCTTATAGTCCTGGGAAG
>CAVWLZ010000018.1:0-318700 GCA_963755955.1 uncultured Solirubrobacterales bacterium | reverse complement strand
TTGTTGCTTGTGCTCAGCGCGTGACGCCATCGGTCACGGTTGGCCGGCCTGTTCACTCAGACGTCCATCGCTGGCGACCATAGAACCGTCCGACGGCCAGCCATCCGCGCAAACCGCTCGAGAGCCCGCGGAAAAGCACGCCGCGGCGAGGGCAACAACTCAGTAGTTACCACTCTACCACTGCTCAGCTGTAAAGGTGTAGAGTGGCGCTATGTCCTCGAGCATCTGGCTCTGGGGGCGGACGCGGTCGCCACGGCGGCGCAACCCTAAAGGAGCAAGTGATGAGCAAGAACATGAACATCGTCGATCGGCGCGTGCGCACCCTGCTGGTCGCTCCTGCCACCGTCGTCATCGGGATTCTGGTTGGCCCTGGATCCGCCGCCGCGATTCTCCTGTACGCAATCGCGGCGATCATGCTGGCGACCAGTGCGATCGGCTACTGCCCGCTCTATTCCGTGCTGCATCTGGGCCGCCGCAGCGGCGGGCCGGTTTCACGCTGAAAGCACAAAGGCGTGTCGCTCGCCACGTGATGCAGATGACCTCACATGCTCGAGACACGAAGTGCCACTTCCCGGCCGATCACGGGGTCCAGAGCACCCCCATCGTGGCCGTGTTCGGCGACGGGGAGCCCGTGACCGGCTTCATCGGTGCGCACCCGGCAAGGGTGATCGGCGTCTTCTTCGACGACCACGTGCTCGCCGAGCCGGCGGCCGTGCAGGCCGCCCACTCGAGCGGCCAATAAGACCCGAGCCGGCGCGATCAGCGCCGCCTGACCACCGCAACGATAGGAGCGCACAGACATGGCACCACAGGTTCGTCACCGAGAGTTCCGCTTCCCGGTCGAGGTGACCTGGGAGGGCGGTCGGCGCACGGTCGCGCGCGTGGACGGCAAGCCGCCGCTGCCGATCGTGACGCCGCCCGAGTTCCGCGGCACCGACCCGCACATGTGGAGCCCTGAGGACGCGCTCGTCGCGGCCGCTGGCTCGTGCCTGGCGGTGACGATCGCCGCGCTCGCCGAACGCGACCGGCTTCCCCTCGACGGTCTGTCGGTCACAGCTGACGGCATCGTCGGGCGCCGGCCCGACGGCCGGTTCGGGTTCGTGCGGATCGAGCAGACCGTCGAGTTGACGACCGATGCCGAGCACGAGGCGGCGGCGCAGGCGCTCGTCGCCAAGGCCGAGGACACATGTCTGGTCACCGTCTCGCTCGACCTGCCGGTGCACACGACCGTCAACGTCGGTGTGCCGGTTGACGCCGGTTAGGATGGATTCGGCGATGGACAGCGCGAGTTGGGACCGCCGCTACGGTGGGCGCGAGCTGATCTGGACGGCCGAGCCGAACCGCTTCCTCGTCGCCGAGACCGAGACGCTCGCCCCGGGACGCGCGATCGACCTTGGATGCGGTGAGGGACGCAATGCGATCTGGCTGGCCGAGCGGAGCTGGCAGGCGGTCGGCGTTGACTTCTCCGAGGTCGGCCTGACGAAGGCTCGCGAGCTGGCCGATGCTCGCGGCGTGGACGTTGACTGGGTGGCCGCGGATCTGCTCGAGTACCGCCCCGACCCGCGCGCGTCCGACCTTGTGCTGATCTTTTACCTCCAGGTGCCCGCCACCGAGCGCCGACCGATTATCCGAGCGGCAGCCGACGCCGTTGCCCCCGGCGGCACGTTCCTGCTCGTCGCCCACGACAGCAGCAACCTCGAGCACGGGCACGGCGGCCCGCAGATCCCGGCCGTGCTCTACACCGCCCGTGACGTCGTCGAGGACCTCGACGGCGCTGGCCTGCAGATCGAACGCGCCGAGCGCGTGGAGCGCCCGGTGCTGACATCCGACGGGGAGCGCGTGGCGCTGGACGCGCTCGTGCGCGCCCGCCGCCCCATCTGAAACCCAGGGAACGCTCGCATGATCGCAACAGCCGACGTCGCCCCCGCCAAGCACTCCCGCGCCGTCGTCGCTGCACTCACCGCCGATGTTCTGCTCCGGCCGTGGTTCTCGTGCCTGGAGGACCGACTCGCCGATTTGCGGATCTTCGATTGCCACACGCACCTCGGGTGTGCTGATCCGGACGGCTCGTGCTTCGACGTCGACGAGCTCGTTGGCGCGCTCGAAGTCGTGGACGGACGCGCGGTCGTGTTCCCGCTCGCCGAACCGGACTCCTATCGGGCCGCCAACGACCGCACGCTCGCCTTGGCGCAGGCCGCGGGCGGTCGGCTCGTCCCGTTCTGTCGCGTCGATCCGCGCGACGGCGCGCTGGACGAGGCGCAGCGCGCGATCGCTCGGGGCGCTGCGGGCATCAAGCTGCATCCACGCGCGGAGCGCTTTGGGCTCAACGATCCGGCAGTCCGCAGACTTGCCACGTTCGCGGACGAGCGCCGGCTACCGATCATCGTCCACGCCGGCCGGGGGATCCCATCGCTCGGACGCGACGCCCTCGAGCTGGCCAGGGCGTTCCCACACGCCCCGATCATCCTCGCCCACCTCGCGATCTCCGATCTCGCGTGGATCTGGCGCCCGGCCGCTGGCCAACGCAACCTGTTCTTCGACACCGCCTGGTGGAATACCGCCGATCAGCTGGCGCTGTTCACATTGGTCCCACCCGGCCAGATCCTGTTCGCGTCCGACACCCCGTACGGGCGCACCGTCGCCGCGGCGTCGCTCGTGCTCCGTGCAGCGCTCGCGGCTGGACTGAGCGCCGAGCAGATCACCGCGGTCGCCGGCGGACAGCTCGAACGGCTGCTCGCCGGCGCAGAGCCACACGACCTCGGCCCCGCACCGATGACGCCCGCGCCGGCGGCGGGGCCGCTACTCGAACGCGTGCACGCGCTGCTGATCGCCGCCGCCGCCCGCCTGACCGCCGGCTACCCCGCCGACGAATACCTCGAGCTCGCGCGGCTCGCCTGCGAGCTTCCCGGCGACCATCCCGACGCTCCCGTCGCTGCGTCGGTCCGCGCGCTTCTCGACCGCCACGCCGCCTACCTGGCGACCTGTCCGCCCCAGCGCGGTCCGCGCGTCCCCGGCATCCACCTGATCTTCGTTGCCGCCGCGGTCGCCCGGACCCCCGGCCTGCCGCTCCCCGACCCCGCGACGCTCACCCGCGAGCCGCGCGGAATGACCGAAGCGCTGACCCCATGAGCATCGCTGGCGACCGAAGCCAATCGCTCGAGCATGCAACGGTGGCGTTCGCCCGCGAGCATCCCGAGTACGGCGACACCGCCGTACTCGATGAGCTGCGCAAGACCGATTTCGCGCGGCTTGACCGCGATGGCCACGTGTACCTCGATTACACCGGCGGCGGACTCTATGCCGAGTCGCAGCTGCGCGAGCACATGCGGCTGCTCGAGCGCGGCGTGTTCGGCAACCCGCACTCCATCAACCCGACCTCGGCGGCGAGCACCGAGCTCGTCGACCGCGCTCGCGCGTCGGTGCTGGAGTTCTTCGATGCCTCGCCCGAGGAGTACGTCGCGATCTTCACCCCAAACGCGACCGGCGCGCTGCGACTGGTCGGTGAGGCGTACCCGTTCCACGCTGGAGATCGGTTCCTGCTCACCTTCGACAACCACAACTCGGTCAATGGGATCCGCGAGTTCGCCCGCGCACGGGGCGCCGAGACGACGTATGTGCCGAGCGTCACGCCCGACCTGCGCGTCGACGAGGACCTGCTCCCGCGTTACCTCACTGATACCGCGGGGGATCACCACAACCTGCTCGCCTACCCGGCGCAGTCGAACTTCTCCGGCGTTCACCACCCCTTGGAATGGATCGAGCTGGCCCAGTCGCATGGCTGGGACGTGCTGCTCGACGCCGCGGCATACGTGCCGACGAACCGGCTGGATCTGCGCGTATGGCATCCCGACTTCGTCGCGGTCTCCTTCTACAAGATGTTCGGCTGGCCGACCGGCGTGGGCTGCCTGCTCGCCCGCCGCGCCGCGCTCGCCAAGCTCGAGCGGCCGTGGTTCTCGGGCGGAACGATCGTGGCGGCGTTCGTGCAGCGGGAGTACTACCAATCGGCCCCCGGCGCTGCGCATTTCGAAGACGGGACCGTCAACTACCTCAACCTCCCCGCCGTCGAGATCGGCCTGCGGTTCCTCGACCGGATCGGTATCGAGACGATCCACACGCGCGTCGCGGCGCTCGGCGGCTGGCTGCTCGACGCGCTCGGCTCGCTGCGGCACAGCGACGGCTCGCCCGCCGCCGCGATCTACGGACCACGAACCTGGCAGGGCCGGGGCGCCACGATCGCGTTTAACTTCCTGCATCCCGACGGGAGCGTCGTCGACGAGCGCTACGTCGACCGCGTCGCCGGCCGGCACAAGATCTCGCTGAGGACCGGCTGCTTCTGCAACCCCGGAGCCGGCGAGGTCGCGTTCACGATTTCCCGGGAGACCCTCGTCGGCGGCGAGTTCGGAGAAGGCATGACGCTTGACGACTACGTCCGTGCGATCGGTCTCCCCTCCGGCGGCGCGATCCGCGCCTCGCTCGGTCTCGCCTCAAACTTCGCCGATCTGCGCCGATTCCAAGACTTTGCCGCTGAATTCATCGACCTCAGGAGCGTGCCCGATGACCTCCCGCCTCGCAACACCTGCTGAGAAACGAGCGACCGACCCTCACCCGAGGCGCCGGCGATGAGCGAGTCCGCCCAAAGACTCCCTGAAACGGTCAGACACTTCCTCGAGCACCCCCGCGTCGCGGTGCTGGCGACGGTGCGACGCGACGGCACACCGGCGAGCACGGCGTGCTGGTATGAGCTACACGACAACCGGGTCCTGATCACGATGTACGCCACCTCCCGCCGGCTGCCCAACATCCGCAGAACTCCACACGTGGCGATGACGATCCTCGGCGAGGATCCCTATCAACACGTCTCGATCTCGGGCCCGGTGATCGAGACGTGGGATGACCCCGAGCTCGAGGTGATGGATCGCCTCTCGATGCGCTACACAGGCGAGCCCTGGCCGGAACGAGAGGGGTGCGTCAGCGCGCTCGTCGAGATCGAGCGGTGGCACACCTACGGCGTGCTCTCGGAAGCCTCCGACTACAGCCCCTCGGAGCGATCGTGACGACGCCAGCGCGACAGGAAGTGAAGAGCGTGCTCGTCACCTACGAGCCGTCCCGCGAAGGAGATGCGGCTCTGTCCTACGCGCGAGACCTCGCCCGGGCAGCCGGAGCGACCCTCACCGTCGCGTCCGTAGCACCGCAGGAACGAACGGACGTCGGATGCGGCCACTGCCGGGCAAGCGCACGGGCGTGGAACGAACAGCTGCGGCAGCTTGCACACGAGCGACTCTCAAACGCTGCGACGACCATCGGTGACTCGCCGGCCGTCCACTACCTCGCCGCATGCGGACCGGAACGCCAGGTCCTCGCCCAAGCCGCGCGACAGCACGAGGCGGACATCGTCGTCGTGCCATGGCGACGCGCCGAGCGTCTGCGCCGCGTCGCCCGGCTGAGCCTCGCGGAGGACCTCAGGCTGCGAGGACCCTGGGAGGTCGTGATCGCGCCCCGGACGGCGTCCAGCCCGCCGCCAACGCCGGAGCCGCGAGACGCGACAGCCGCCGGGCTGGCTGCCGATGACGACGCCGAGCACCATCGATTCCCGGCCTCAGCCTGACGATGGCAAGGATCTGGCGGCTCTGCTTTCCGCCGAACGCGTCGGGACGGAACGTCCGGATCCACCTAATGCTCAAGGTGAGCGGCTCGCCTTCTCCGCACCGCGTCTGCGGCGGTGTGGAAGCCTGCGCACCGACGCCGCGCTGAGCAGGAGCGCTCCAGCGGCCGCGGGGAGCAATGCTGAGATGGCGCGATAGACGAGCGTGCCGGCGAGCGCGGCATCAAGCGGAGCGCCGAAGTGATGGAGCATCGCTGGAATCGCCGCCTCGACCGCGCCGAACCCGCCGGGCAGCAGCGGGAGGCTGGAGATCAGGATCCCCGCGACATAGGCGAGCAGCACGACGTCCGCATCCAGTTTGACGCCGGCGGCGGCCAGGGACAGGCGCAAACAAGCGGCGTCCGCGATCCAGGAGCCGGCGGCGAGCGCGACCAGCACGACGCGGTTGCGGGGGCTTCCGACAACGGCCTTGGCCTCCGCGTGAAACGCATCCGCGCTCTGCACCGTCGTCTCGGCCGGCGGCAACGACTGCCAGCGACGCAGCCGCACAACCGCCCGCGCCGTCCGCCGGGCGGTCGTCGGCCGAGCCGCCATGCGGGCGGTCGCAGCGAGCACCAGCAGCACCACGACCGCGCCGACCCACCACAGCCCGACCTCCCGCACCCCCGGATGCCGGCGGGCGACGGCAACCAGGAACGCCAACGCCCCGATCCCCAGCAGCGTCCGGACGTTGAACCAGACCGTAAAGCCGAGAACGAAACGCACCCGCCGCGGCGACAGGCCATCGCGTCGCAGCTCCGCTGCCGCCAGCACCGCCCCGGGCGCGGGAGCCCCCGGAAGCACGTTCCCGAGGCCGAACAGCAGCAGATCCGCTCGCACCGCACGCCACAACGAGATCTCACCCGACGCCAGCCGACGCAGATGCAGCGCCAACAGCAGATAGCCAGCGAGCAGGGCGAGGAGAGCGGTGAGCACCCATCCCGCACTCACCGCATCCAGCGCCGCAGCCAGCTGCCCGACGCCGCCCGAGGAGCCCACGACGATTACCAGCGCGCCGATGCTCACCGCCGCCCCAAGCAGGAATCCAACGATCCGCTTCAGCTGTCCCGGTCGTACCAAATGCTTCACCAAGACCGACAGCGTAGGGTCCGACGACAGAACGCCCGCATCGGGACCCCGCGGGGCTCGTGACCAAGATCGCAGGGATCCCGAGGCGGAGAGCCTGCATCTAGCGCGTTGGACGCACCCGGCTGATCAAAGGCCGTCGTCGCGCTAGTTCACGTGGGCTGCTGAGCGTTCGAACACAAACTGCTCCTCGAACGTGAACCCCGCCTCCAGAGCTCTCCGAGCGGGACATGTCTCGGCGACCCGGCGAAGTCGCCGGACCTGGTCCGAACTGAGCCCTTCGGGCAGATGAACGGTCACCTGAACGTCCCTCGGCGTCGACTCGGGGTCATACACGACCTCGACGCGCAACTCGCCCAACTGCCAGTCGCGCGCCCGCGCGTACAGCGCGATCATCGTCGACACGCACGAGGCAAGCATTGCCGCAAGCAGCTCATGTGGTGCCGGGCCGGCGTCGGTCCCGCCAAGGCTCTCCGGCTCGTCGGTGACCATCGTATGGCGGCCGTTGACATCGATCTCGTGGCGCAGCCCCCCATCGAAAGAGCGCGCGGTTGCCGTCATCGTCATAGTCGGATGGTCGACGACCGGGGCGATCGTCGTATCCGCGGTTGGCCGCACATCGCAGGCGGTCAATTACCCATACCCGTGTCGACGGAACTTGCCGCTGGGCACGATCACGGCCCCTGGTCGGGACGGCGACGGACGGCTACGTAGCCCCCGGCGCGGCGCGGGCCTTCTCGTTGTCCAGCGCGGGATCGCGGCCTCCGCATCGCAGAAGCTCTGGCGCGTCGCTTATGCATCTTCGACCGCTGCGTCGACTGCGTGCGTGGGGTGACGGATCCGCAAGCGGGGCGGCGATCGGCTGGATCTGTTCATCACGTTCGCCCCGTTGGACCGATCGGAGCCGGAAACGGGCCGCGTGGGCGCTCAGGTGCGCTGCACGGGCGGGAGCTCAGCACGAGCTCCATCGTGAGCGCCGACCCGAGCTCGCGGACAAGTCCCGGAATGCCGCCTCATGCAGCGGGACCCTGAGGCCGACCACCGGGATCGACAGACCGGTACACCTCGCGGCGACTCGGATGTCGCCGCTGCCGCGAGAACGAGCGCACCCCCGACGCAGTGGTCAATCGCAGCGATCGTCAGTGGACGGATACCGCTGGCGCAGTTACCCGCCCCCCGCCCGAGTCCAGCGGGTCGGCGATTGCCTGTGGGCTGTGTCCAAGTCGTAACCGCCGCAGAACGCCCCGCCCCTTCATTCCGCCGCAGTCCACCACGGCACCTGCCGAGCCTTACGCCTGTCCCCCATACGCCGTTCATGCAGACATCCTCGCGCACACACAACCCAGGACAGACGGCCGAAGGAGCCGGCGAGGAAGGCGCGACGCGCGTTGCAGGCCGGGCGGTCCGGCGACGGGTAGGCTGGATCCCGATGAAGCCCTCCGTTGCCCCTGCCACCACCGACGCACCAACGCTGGTCGTTCAGGTGGGGCGCATTACGCGGCGGCTGCTCGACGTCGCTGCCATCTGGGGCGGACGGCGTCTCGATCCGAAGCTGCGGGAGGAGGTGATGCTCGCTGTCGCGCAGGCCAACGCGTGTCGCCTGTGCACGCTGGCGCACCGGCGGTGGGCGCTCGCCGAAGGCCTCACCAACGCGGAACTCGCCGCGCTCGAGAACCAGGACCCAGAACGGTTCGACCGGCGCACGTGGGCGGCGATCGCCTGGGCCGATGCCCGTGCGCGCGCTTCGCTCGGGCCGGTGCCGGCGGAGTTCGAGGACGAGCTCGCGCGCTACTACAGTGCGGCCGAGCGCGACGACTTGGATCTCGTCACCACGGTGATGACGGTCGCCAACCGCTCCGCCAACACCTTCGACGCGCTGCTCGCCCGGCTGCGCGGGCGCCGGGTCCACGGAAGCCGTCTGCTCGACGAGCTCCCAATCGCCACGAGCGTTGCAGCGTCGGTTCTGGCAGTGGCGGGGTACCTTGCACTCACGCGCCACAGGCGCCAGCACTGAACCGACGGTCCGGCGCCGGCGCCCGGCGCGGCGTCCATGCCACCGACCCGCCGTCCATCCTCCCGGGTTCGCGCGGCTGGGTCGCCGATAAGCCGGGACGAGCGCGCGGACACACGGCACCGCCTGGACGACTGCTCCCGGAACTGCCGGGGCATGCAACCGAGGTCGGCGCGGGGACGGTTAGCAATTTCGCCCACTCTCGCGCACCGCCCGCGAGGTGCTCGGGCCCGTGGAGGGTGGGATCACGCTCCGGTTGAACCGTTCGATCAAGCGTGCCGGTGCGATGCTCGCGTTCCCGGCATCGCGTACTGCTCGACTCGGCCCGGTCCCATCCGGCGCCTCCACCGGCGCGGGATCCTCCCCTCCCGTGTTTACCGGCGGCGGGCCCTTCCGAGTACGTGCGTCGCGACCGGGACCACGATCGGAATCGGCGCCACCCAGATCCTTCGCTCCTGCTCGATCTCAAACCCGGCCGCTTCGATCGCCGCTGGGGTGTCACGAGCGGTGTGGCAGCCACCGAACGCCTTGGGCCAGAACATGCGGTCGACGAAGTGTTGAGTGCGTGCGATCCGCGGGTCGTGCGAGAGCACGTGCTCGTAGAAGCGTAGCTCGCCCTGAGGGCGCACAGCACGCCGCAGCTCCGCCAGAGCGACGGCCTGGTCTGCAACGGAACACAGCATCAGGCTGGCCACAGCGGCATCGCAGCAGCCATCCTCGACCGGTAGCTGCTCCGCAACCCCGTCGAGCACCGTGATCGCGGCCGCTCCCCGCGAGGCCGCGGCCTTCGCCCTCTCGCGCAGGAACGGCTCAGGCTCAACGGCGATCACCTCGCTGACCTCAGGCGGGTAGTGCTCGAAGTTCGTGCCGGCCCCAGCACCGACCTCGAGCACGCGGCCGGAGAGCCCGCTCAGCAACTCACGTCGATGCTCGTGCATCTGCGCCGACTCATGCTGCGTCAACAGCGCGTAGAAGCGGGCAAAGAGCGGATGATGCACCTGTTTGACAGAGACCACCGCTCACCCATCCCCGCAGTTCGAGTAGTCCGTACCCGGCATCCGCCCAGTATCACCGACGATCTGTCCCCACACCGAGTCAGGTCACCGGACGGGCGAACACGGCAGACGCAAGGCGGGACCTCGCATCGGACCGAGACTCTCGTCGTAGGCTTCGCCCTTTGAACCGATGGAGCGTCTCGACGGCGGGGCGCGCATCCGCACTCCCGCGGACGGAAACCGCGCCCAATACGTCTCGGCGCCGGCAAGCCGGGTCGTAGGCGCCGCAGGACCGGGCGGCAGCAGCGAGCATGCCGGCGCGTCCGCGGTCCCGTCGGGACGGCGGCATCGATCTCGAATCGGGGCCCTGGTGGCAGGCTCGCCCCGACCGAGGTAGCGCAGGGCTTCCGGCCCGATTTTGCGGAGGGGGTCGCGTCAGGTCTGCGCTGACGGCGCCTCGACGTTCTGCCCCGACGCGGCCGCGCGGGCGGCCGCCCACGTTCAGAAGATGTCCGTGACGACGCTCGCCGCCGGCAATGCCCCGACCGCCAGTCGCGCAAGAGCATCTCCACCGCGCCGGCGCGCGTGTGTGTATGACCAGTCGTACGACGACGGCAGCCTGCCATGGAGCTCGCGCCACGTGCGCATCGCGTCGAGCACCTGCGCGGCGGTCCAGCGCCGCTCGATCGCGCCGGGGTGGCACGCCTTGCAGTACGCGTAGGCGTCGCCCTTGCCGCTGCGCGGCTGCGTGTACGCGCCGCAGCCCCGGCACACTCCTACGTAGCGGGCCTTCACCGCCCGGGCCTTCTCACCGGTCGGGTCGTAGAAGTACGCCTTGATGGTCGCCGGTGATCGGCCGAGGCGATCGGCGATCTGGGCTTCCGAGAGGCCCTCGGCCTCGCGGAAGTGGCGCGCCAGGGCAACGGCGCGACGGCGCTCGGCCACCCGGTCGGTTGAAGCGGTGGCAGCCTTCGACGCCATCGCGCCGAACGTACTCAGCGCGTGCGGTGTTCTTGCCGAGGTCTCCCCTCACACGCTCGAGCCGGCTTCGTCCTGCCTGCTGCTATCGACGTCGGGTGGTGGAACCTCGGCGGAAACGCGCGGAGCGCAGCCGTAACCCCGTGGTTGTCCTGTCGGTGGTCGGGACAGAGACTGGCTTGGTGCTCATCTGATCGCCATTGTGTGGAGCGGCTTGTGTCGGGATCGGTGGACGCGTTCCCAGGCCTGGCAGGCGATCTGCACCGGGTCCCATGGGGATGACAGGGGCGGGGTGTAGCCAAGATCGAGGTCCGAGACCTCGGCGATCGTCATGCGGTGATAGATCGCGGTCGCCAGCGTGTCGATCCGCTTGGCTACCTGCCCGGACACGTGCCCGAGGATCTGCGCGCCGAGCAGCACGCCGTCCTCGCGATCGCCGACGATCCGCAAGCGCAGTGCGTGCGCGCCCGGGTAGTAGGCCTTGTGATCGTCGGTGGTCGTCTCCACGGTGAGGGCGTCGAAACCTTCGGCCCGGGCGGCGTTCTCCCGGAGGCCCGTCGCGGCGATGGCTAGGTCGAAGACCTTGACCACCTGGGTGCCGAGGCTGCCGGCGTACTCGGCGCTTCCGCCGATCGCGTTCTCGCCGGCGACCCGCCCCTGCTTGTGCGCGGTGCTGCCCAACGGCATGTACGCAGGCCTCTCGAGCAGTTGTTGGTGGGTGTGCACGCAGTCGCCGGCGGCCCAGATGTCTGGCAGGCCGGTGCGCATCTGCCGATCGACCGCGATCGCCCCCCGGACACCAACGTCTGCGCCGGCGTCGCGCGCGAGTTGCGTGTCGGGCTGAACGCCGACGAGGACGAGCACGACCTCACCCTCGGCCCGGTGACCGCCCTCGGCGCTCACGGCAAGCCGGTCGCCGACTGCCTCGATCCCGGTCACCCGAGCCCCGATTGAGCACCGAACTCCGCGAGCAGTGAGCTCGTCGACGACGAGCGCGCCGAGCTCGGGATCAACGGTCGTGAGCGCGCTGGGAGCCTGCTCGATCACCGACACCTCGAGGCCTCGTCGGATCAGCGCGTCGGCCATCTCCACGCCGATGTAGCCCGCGCCGATGATCACCGCCGACCGCGCGCGGGCGTCCAAGGCGGCATGGACGGCGATGGCGTCGTCGATCGAGTGCAGCAGGTGCACTCCCGTAAGCTCGATCCCGGGGAGCGGCGGACGGGCCGGCACCGCGCCGGTGGCGATCACGAGCCGGTCGTACCCGAGCGTCTCCTGGCCCCCGGCCGGCGTTCGTACCGTCAGTTCTCGCCGCTCCACGTCGATTCGCTGCGCGAGCGTCTCGAGCCGCAGGTCGAGCCCGGCGCGCTCAAGGTCCTGCCGCGTTCGGTGCGCGAGGTTTCGCCGGTCGGCGACCTCGCCGCTGAGCCAGTACGGGATGCCGCAGATCGAGAAGTTCGGATAGGCGTCGGCGACGACGAGTGTCGGACGTACGGCCGGGTCGAGCTCGCGGGCGCGCAGGCCGGCCGAGATCCCCGCATCGCTTCCGCCAACGATCACCAAGCGTGGCGGCTCGGTCATCGCTAGTCGGCCAGCTCCAGCACGTGGCAGCGCTCCTGGCGCAGGCACTCACGGGTCTGCTTGTGAGCGAGCGTGAGGACGTGGCTGCGGACCGGGACGTGGTCATAGTCATCGAGGATCCGGTCAGCGCAACCCCGGATGACCTCTGGCGGGCGGGTCTCGCCGAACTCTTCGATCAGCTGTGGGAGCAGCTTCGCGAGTCGCCACCCGTGCGAGGTTCCGTCCGATCGGATCGCGTCGATGTTCCCGGTCGCGAGTTCCTTGACGCGCTCGTCGATCAGGTCGCGGATCTCGCGGACTTCGTCGATCGGCCGCCCGGCGGGATCTGGGATGTTCCAGTCATCCACGGTGGTCGGCACGTACGGGCAGACGTCGCCGCAGCCCATCGTCACCGCCCAGTCGGCGTGCAGCTGCATCTCGACCGACAGGCGCTTGGGTTTGTTCCGGGAGAGGTCGATGTCGAGCTCGCGCATCACTTCGATGACCTCGGGCCACACGTGGCGGCCGGGGTCTGAGCCGGCCGATTCGCCGCGGACGTCGTCCGGGGCGTAGCGCTCGAACAGCGCTTGGGCCATCTGCGAGCGCCCGGCGTTGTGGGTGCAGACGAACAACACGTATTTCATCTCTCCGTCTCCTTCTCTATGCGGCGGCGACGAGCTTCTTGGCGTACTCGCCGGGCAGTCCCGCGGCCGCGACTTCGCGCGCGACCGCCTCAGCGTCGTAGGGGACACGCTCGATCGAGACCTGAACTTGGCTCGCGTTGTCGAGCTCGAGGATCGCGAACGCGGCGCGAGGATCGCCGTCCTTCGGTTTGCCGACCGAGCCGCAGTTGACGAACAGCACCCCGCTGTAGGTGTGGACCCAGGGCTTGTCTGTGTGGCCGAATACGAGCACCTGCGCTTCCTCGGCTACGGCGAGCCGTTCGTACAGGCTCGCGGGCTTGTCCTCGAACAGCGTAGTTGCCGTAGATCGTCGGGATCTCACGCTCCGCGATCAGCGCGCACACTTCGTTCGGGTGCGGGCCGTAGCCGACGAGGTCGCCGCCGCAGTAGAGGCCGTCGACCCCGATCGCGTCGATCGCCTCAAGGCTCGCCTCGAGCGCTGGCAGGTTGCCGTGGATGTCGGTGATGACCGCAACGCGATTCAACGTTGGCCCCCTGTGGGTCGGTGGATGTCGATGAGTTTGCTGGCGGGAACGAGCGTCTCGAGCAGCTCCCAGACGCGGTGATAGAGCTCGTAGCGAACCCGGCGCACGACCTCGAGCGGCCGGCCGGCGGGATCTGCGACAGGCCAATCCTGATAGCGCCTGCCTGGGTACACCGCGCACGCGTCGCCGCATCCCAGCGTGACGACGACGTCGGCCGCCCGCACCACCTCGTCGGTGAGCGGCTTTGGGAACTCGCACGTCACGTCGATGGCCAGCTCGCGCATCGCCGCGACGACAACCGGGTCGATCTGCTCGTCGGGATGAGATCCAGCGGAGCGCACCCCGACCCAGCCATTGGAGAGATGATGGGCCAGCGCGGCGGCCATCTGACTTCGCCCGGCGTTGTGCTCGCAGACGAACAGCACCTCCGGCAGCGGCTTCTCGACCGTTCCGTCGGCCTGTGCGACCGCCCACAGGCGCGCGCGCGCGAACCGCTCGATGATCACCGGCATGAAGTTCGGCCCCACGGTCGGGCGGTCGCCGATCCTCTCGAACGATTCCTCCACGCATCTGCCCACAGTCTCGCGCGAGAACACTCCGCCGAACTCCTCCGAGAGCTTCGTCGTGCTCGCGTCGAGGCACTGACGCATCAACCGGCTCATCTCGATGTGCATGGCTGACCTCACCGCAGAATGGGCCCCGAGTCTATCCATTGACATTCTTCTGTTCAATCGATATAGCTAGATAGATGGCTGTCGATCTGGAGCTCACGCCAAAGGTCAAGCGCCCGGCCGGTGAGCCATGCTGCGAGCCTGTCGTGTACCCCGACGTCGAGCGCGACCAGGCCGCCCGGATGGCCACGATCGCCAAGGCGCTCGGCGACCCCGTGCGCCTGCAGCTCGTGGACGTGCTGCGCAAGCACGCCGGCAAGGTCTGCGTCTGCGAGCTCGTGCCGCTGTTCGATCTCTCGCAGCCGACGGTCTCCCATCACCTCAAGGTGCTGCGCCAAGCCGGGATCGTCGGCTCAGAGCGCGAGGGCCTGTGGGCCTATTACTACGTGATGTCCGATGCGCTGGACGAGCTCTCCGGATGGCTGAGCTGACCACGACGTGAGCGCCACGCGTCGTCTTCACGATCCGCAGGTCCTGTATCGCCATTGGGAGGAGGAGCAGTGGAACCCGTGGTCGATCAACCTCGCTGCAGACCGCGATCAATGGCAGAGCGCCATGTCCGAGGAGGACAAGGGTCTGGTCTATTGGTCGCTGTCCTCGTTGATGGTCGCCGAGGAGCGGATCACGACCAAGTTCGCCGGTCTCGTGATGGCCGCCGACAGTGAGGAAGAAGCGACCTACCTCGCCCCCCAGCAGATCGACGAGGGCCCGCCACATGCAGTTCCACGCCCGATTCCAGGACGAGGTGATCGCGCAGCCCGCGAGCATCGCCGCTCACGTCGCACGCTCACGTGAGCTCGGCGACTCGTTCACGGTGATCTTCGACCAGGCGCTCGTGTCCGCACACGAACGCCTCGCCGCGAACCCGGCCGATCCGTTCGCGAAGGTCGACTTCATCACGATCTACCACCTGGTGATCGAGAGCACGCTCGGGCTGACGGCGTTTGAGTTCATCACCCGCTACCTGAACAACAACGAGCTGCTGCCCGGCTTCGTCGATGGCTACAGCCACATCCATCGCGACGAGCAGCGCCACATCGGCTACGGCGTCTGGTACCTGCGCCAAGCGGTTAGGCGCGACCTCGCCCTCGCCGATCAGATCCGCAACAAGCTCCGCGAGCTTCTCCCCGCAGTGGCCAGCGCGCTCGCTCCTCCTGATCGTGGCGACAGCGACTGGGAGGCGCTCAGCGCCACTGCCGATGAGATCCGCGACTTCGCACTCCAAGGCCTCACCCGGCGGCTGAACATCGTCGGCGTGCCCCTCAGCGGTCCGGCCTGAGCAGCACCCGCCAGCTGGCATCGCGGCCCTCGACGGGGCACGGCCCGCCCGCCTCCCACGGTGATCGTGAACCCCCCGTGTGGAAGGATCCTCTGGTGCCAGAGGGAAGGGAGACGCGGATGGCGACGGTCCTGCAGCGAGCGATGCTCAAAGGCCGATGGCCGGATAGTCGGCGGGTGCCGCTGCGTCCGGCTATGGCACCGGCGAGGTGGACCATGGAAGGAGCCAAAGCCGATGGGCGAGGTGCTCGCGGACGCGGAGGATGTGGGGCTGCTCGAGCGCTGCGCGGCGCCGTAGAAGCGGGTCGTTGGTGCCGCTGCCGCTCAGGGTGGCGTTGGTGAGCCAGCCATAGGGATCGATCCCGGCACGTCGCAGGTCGCCTTGCAGCTGCCGGGGACCGGTGTGGGCGACGTTCCCGCGCTGACGCCGAGGACGTCGTCGAGATTCGACGCCGGGTCGGTGCTGACCAACAGCACGGTTCCTCCGAGCGCGGCGAGCCGCAACGCCACGCAACACGCGACGGTGGTCTTGCCCACGCCGCCCTTGCCCGTGAAGAACAGGAACCTGGTCCACGGCCCGTCTCACGACAACGGCGCGAACGGATCGCCGCTCGTTCTGTCACGAGCGGGGGGCTGGTCGATGGTCGGCATGTCCCCCAGGCTATGGCGGCCGGGCGGCGGTGACATCCGTTCGATGCCGCATTCCGCCGCGTCGTCCGTAGAAGCCACGGTCGGGCGATGCGGTCCAGCCGCCGACTCTGATCAAGAACCATTGATATGAGGATCGGCTGGTGCTAGCCTCCAACTCGAATTCAAAACAAGGCTTGTTGATATGACCTCTTCGCCTCCTGTCCTTCCTGCCGGTCCTGCCGCCGCCGAATGCTGCGCTCCGACCGCCGGCCTCGACCCCACGCTTGAGGCCGAGCGGATCGCAGCGGTGGCAAAGGCGCTGGCCGAGCCGCTGCGGGTGCAGATCCTGGACGTGCTGCGCCGCAGCGAGCAGCCGGTGTGTCAGTGCGAGCTGATCCCGCTGTTCGGGATCCACCAGTCGTTGCTCTCTCACCACATGAAGAAGCTCGTCGACGCCGGCCTCGTCAATGTCGAGCGCCGGCACAAGTGGGCCTACTACTCCGTCTCGAGCGACGCTCTCGAGGAGCTGACCGCATGGCTGAGCTGAGAACCGATCCGACCCCGACCTCGGGCTGCTGCGCCCCGGAGACGCAAGCGAACTGCTGCGAGCCGGCCGACAAGGACGCCTGCCGCGGCCCCGCGGCCGCGGTCGCGGCCGGCGGCTGCGGGTGCTCTGCTGGCGAACGAGACGTGGCCGCGACCGGGTCCGAGGACATCCGCGAAACCGTGCGAGACAAGTACGCAGCCGCGGCCAGGGCCGTCGCCGAGCAGCAGGGCTCCGCATCATGCTGCGGCCCGATCGCGCTGACTGACGCCGACACGGCGCACGTGTTCGGCGCGGCGCTGTACGACGGCGCAGAGACCGACGGTGCGACCGCGACCGCGGTCGCCGCGTCGCTCGGCTGTGGGGTCCCGACCGCGGTCGCGGACCTGCACGAGGGAGAGACCGTGCTCGACCTCGGATCGGGTGCCGGTGCGGATGTCCTGATCAGCGCCAGGCGCGTGGGACCGACCGGCAAGGCGATCGGGCTCGACATGACCGACGAGATGCTCGAGCTCGCCCGCGCCAACGCTGCGCAGGCCGGTGTCGCCAATGTCGAGTTCGTCAAGGGCTTCATCGAGGACATCCCTCTCCGGGACGCGTCCGTGGACGTGATCGTGTCCAACTGTGTGCTGAACCTCTCTGGCGACAAGCCCAAGGTGCTGGCCGAGGCCGCCCGGGTGCTGAAGCCCGGGGGGCGCTTCGCCGTCTCAGACGTCATCGCGAGCCCGGACATGGACGAGGCCACCCGCGCGGACCTAGCCGCGTACACCGGTTGCATCGCTTGCGCGCTGACCGAGGAGCAGTTCCGCGACGGGCTCACCGCCGCGGGGTTCACCGACATCGACATCCGCGAAACCCACCGCGTGCACGAACACGCGACCTCGGCGATCGTCCGCGCCCGCAAGCCCGGCACCCCCCTTCCTGCCTCCACATCTAACGCGAAACCGGAGTCCTCCCCCGCCATGACCACCCTTAACGTCGTCAACGTCAGCCCTGACACCCCCGCCGTCGCTCATCGCATCGAGATGTTCGAGCCGGCGATGTGCTGCCAGTCGGGCGTCTGCGGCCCGTCCGTGGACCAGCAGCTCATCGACATCCGCGAGGACCTCCGCTGGGCGCAGGCCGAGGGCGCGCACGTGATCCGCCACAACCTCTCCTCAGACCCCGACGCGTTCGTCGCCAACCCGAAAGTCACCGGTCTGATGGCTGCCTTCGGCGAAGCGGCGCTCCCGGCGCTGCTTCTCGATGGTGACATCGCCGTCCACGGCCGCTACCCCTCCCGCGAGGAGCTCGCTGACCTGCTCTCAGCCAAAGCCGAGGCCGTCGTCGAGTTGCCGCTGAGCTCCGGCCTCCACGGACCTGGCGGATGCTGCTGATGAGCCTGCACCCGACCGAGGCGATCCCCGCGCTTGACTGGACGGGCTGGGACACCCGCTACCTGTTCTTCACCGGCAAAGGCGGCGTCGGAAAAACAACCACCGCTAGCGCCGTTGCGGTCGCGCTCGCGGACGCCGGCAAGCGGACGCTCGTCATTCCCACCGACCCCGCGTCCAACCTCGACGACGTGTTCGGGATGGTCGCTGGCCCGCAGCCCACAGCCGTACCCGGAGTGCCTGGGCTGTTCGTCTCAAACCTCGACCCCGAGGCCGCCGTCGAAGCGTTCAAGGAGCGCGCCGTCGGCCCATACCGCGGCGTGCTGCCGCAGTCCGCGATCGCGAGCATGGAAGAGCAGCTCTCGGGCGCGTGCACCGTCGAGATCGCCGCGTTCAACGAGTTCACCGCAGTTCTGGCCGCGCCGGAGAACACCGGCGAATTTGACCACGTCATCTTCGACACCGCACCGACCGGACACACCCTGCGGCTGCTGACGCTCCCGAGCGCATGGAGCGGATACGTCGACGAGCACCCCGCTGGAGCCAGCTGCCTCGGCCCGCTCGCGGGCCTTGACCAGCGCCGTGAGCAATACGCGGCCGCCGTCGCGACACTGGCCGACCCCACGCTCACGACACTGGTCCTCGTCTCCCGCGCGGAGGACAGCGCGCTACGGGAGGCGGCCCGCGCAAGCGCGGAATTGGGCGCGCTCGGCGTCGCCAACCAGCGGCTGGTGCTGAACGGCCTCGTGCGCAACCCAGGGGAGGACCTGGCGGCCCTCGCTTTCACCGAACGCCAAAGCGACGCCCTCAGCGGAGCACCCGCGCAGCTCGCGCCCCTGCCCGCCGCCGCGGTCGACTTGATCGCCGGAGACGTGACGGGGCTAGCCGCTCTGCGGCAGCTCGCCAGCGCCGACATCCCACCTGCCGCCGACCGGGCCGACGCTTCGACTATCGACCTTCGGGGCCTTGATGAGCTGATCGACGAGCTCGACGCCGCCGGCAACGGCGTGATCATGACGATGGGGAAAGGCGGAGTCGGAAAAACGACGCTCGCGGCTGCCATCGCCATCGCCCTCGTTGACCGCGGCCACGACGTCACGCTCTCGACAACGGATCCCGCCGCGCACATCACCGACGCGCTCGCCGACGCCACACCCGACGGCCTGCTCGTCGAGCGCATCGACCCGGCAGTTGAGACCGCCCGCTACACCGACGAAGTACTTCTTGCTGCGGCCGGGCTTGACGAGGAAGGCCGCTTGCTTCTCGAAGAGGACCTGCGCTCTCCGTGCACCGAGGAGATCACCGTGTTCCGCGCGTTCGCGCGGACCGTCGACTCAGCGCGGGAGCGGATCGTCGTGCTCGACACCGCCCCGACCGGCCACACCCTGCTGCTGCTCGACGCCGCGCAGAGCTACCAGCGCGAGGTGCAACGCACCAACGCAAACGTGCCCGCCGAGGTCTCGGAACTACTCGCACGCCTGCGCGACCCCGAGTTCGCCCGGATGCTCGTGATCACGCTCGCGGAGTCCACGCCCGTGCAGGAAGCCGAGCGCCTCCAGGCAGACCTACGCCGCGCGGACATCGAATCGTTCGGCTGGGTCATCAACGCATCGCTGCTCGCGGGCGGTACCAGACACCCAACGCTGCGGGCCCGCGCCGCCGCCGAGCGCGCACACATCGAGCGCGTCCGCCGTGCGTCTGCTCACCGAACCTGGCTGGTCGGCTGGCAGCCAGAGCCACCGGTCGGGGCCGCCGCGCTGCGGGAGCTCGCCGCCGGCGCTGCGGTGGGCGGTCGCTGATGGCAACCGCACTCTTCGTCTGCCCTCCACAATGCTGGACGATCGTAGATGAGCGCCGCCCTATTTGAGCGCGCGGTAGGCGGGCGCCATCACGCGATCTCCGCTGGAAGCGAAGCGGACCCCGCCGGATGTGTGCATCCGGAAGTGGTGCAGGTCATGCGAGAACTCGACCTCGATCTCTCAGACCGACACGCTCAACGCCTTCCCGCGAGCTTGCAGAACAGGCCGACGTCGTGATCACGATGGGCTGCGGAGGCGCCTGCCCGAACATCCCGGGCAAGCGCTACGTCGACTGGGAACTTCCGGACCCGAGGGTCGCCCGATCGAAGAGGTTCGTGTAATCCGCTACGAGATCGCCCGCCTTGTCCAGGCGCTCGCCAGGAAATTCGGCTAAATCGGTGGCGGCGGAGTTGAAGGTCAACCAACAGACGGTGAGAAAATTGGATCGACCGGGGCCGGGCTTCCCGCCGTACGGGTCGGCTCGCGGCGGGTCCGCGTCAAAGGCGTGGACCTTCAGGCGTTCGTCGACTCAGGGGCAACTTAGAAGCGAGCGAAGGTCGGTGACGATGGCGGCAACGCGTCGGTCTCCGTCGATGGCGACGAGATCCGCGTCCGCGTTTCCGGGCATGACCGCCGAGGAGCGTCGTCGGCTCGCCGCCCTGCTCCGCGTGATCGCGGACCCGCTCGCTCGGGACTGAGCGCCGACCCGCATCTCGCGCATCGGCGCGCTCGACGCCTGCGCGCGAACTAGATGCAGGCTCGGTTCCTCGGGATTCCCGCGATCTTGGTCACGAGTCGTGACGGACTCTCAGGGAAGAGCTCGAACAACTCCGGAATCGGGACATCGGCGACCTTCGCGAGCATATGTACCCAGGGCAGGCATCCACGCTCAACGTAGGCCGTTCGCATTGAGGTGATGACATGCCAGTGGCGGGAGGTGAGCGGATCGATGCCGTTCTCGCGTGCCGTGGCCTCGGCGAGCGTCTCGGACCACTGATTGCTGTCCAGGAGAAAGCCTTCGGCATCCCGCTCGACGCTGCTGCTCTTCGGTGTAGAGGCTGTCATTACAGCTACTCCTTCATACGACTGGACAGCGCCAAACCATCCGGCGCGCTGACGCGCGCAGGTTGGCGCGACTCGCGACATCCGGATCATCCTTGCCACCAGGCTGGCTCGCATCCGAGGAAACCCCCTGCCCCCTGGCACGAAACTACGAGTCGTGATCGTCATCGGGACCGCCGCTGCCGCTGCCCTTGTGGTTCTGACTGCTCTCGGAACTCGTGTCGCCCTCGTGGAGGTGTCATCTGGGCGGATCGATCCGGCGCAGCCGCGGTTTCCGCTGCTCGCGGGATCCGGAGGTTGTCCTCACCCCCTCGGCCGCTACGGCGGCGTCGTGGTCGATTTGCTGTCCGGTGGCATCGGCCGTGCCGTCAACTCGCCTCGAGGCCGGCGAGCATCAGATCGATCGCACGGCGGATGGTGCGCCAACGAAACGCGGCCGGGTCAAGCGCGCCGTGCACCATCAGCCCCTCCCCTAACGCGAGCAGGATCAAGGCCAGTGCGTTGGCCGGGACCTCCTCCAGCTCACCAGATGCAACCCCGCTTCGATCCATGAGCGCACGAGCTGACGTCGGAACTGTGTGGCTTCGGCGAGCCGCTGGCGGACGGCATCCTCGGTCAAGAGGTCGGCCCACAGGTCGGCGCGGACCTGTACCCGCGCCACGTCGTCATTGGGCGCGAGCATCGCCTGCGTGAACGGCCGGACCCGTTCGACCCCGGCCGCGCTCGTGCTGGTGATCCGCTCGAGCTCATGGTCCAGCGCGGCGGCGTCGGCCTCCTGCAGCGCGAGCAGCAGATCTCGCTTCTGCTCGGAGAAGCCGTAGCAGCCCCGCCTGCCCCCTTGCTCATACCCGCCTCGGCACACATATCGTCGAGTGACGCTGCGCCAGTCCCGGCATCGGCGCAGCGACATGCGATCGTTGCCGGACGCTTACGATCGACCGTCACCCGACCGTTGGACCTGGCGCCCGCGCTAGTCAGGAGCGACCGGATCGGCGAGCCCGGCGAGCAGCGCCCTCAGCCCGAGCTCGTAGCCGCTATCGGCGTCGAGCGCGCTCATCTCCCGTGCCTTGCCAGCGAGGATCGGGAACTCGGCGCGCGGCAGCGCCCTCAGCCGCCGCCGGCCAGCTGGTCGGGCCGCATCGACGGTGAACCCGGTCGCCTCGGCGAGCGCGTAGCCGCGGGCATAGCTGACCGTCGCGCGGTAGATCGCAAGCGCGGCCGGCGGGCCGAACCCTGCGGCGACCAGCACGCCCAGTAGCCGTTCCACGGGCCGCAGAGACGAGGGCGTGTCGAGCGGCTGCAGACCGAGCAGCGCAAAGGTCGCAGGCTGGGCGACGGCGACGTCGCGCAAGGCGGTCGCGAACCGCCGGCAGGCCTCCCGCCAATCGGACCCCAGTTCGAGCTTGTGCAGTGGCTCGAGCAGGCGGTCGCCGATCGCGCTGAGCAACTCCTCGCGATTCTCGAAGTGGTGGTAGATCGCCATCCCCTCGACCCCCAGCGCCGAACCGAGGCGCCGCATGCTGAGCGCGCCGGGGCCCTCGCGCTCGATCAACGCCACCGCGCCATTCAGGATGAGATCCCGGTTCAGCGGTCGCTCAGGCGGTGGCGGGCGGGTAGATGCGGCGCCGCGAGGCATTCCAAGCGATGACTTTACACTGTAAGGTCAATGTCGATGCCGTCCAGGGCAGATTACGGGCAACGCAGACGCTCCACCACCGCGCCGTGGGCGGGGATCGGGATCGCCGCGCCCGCGGTGGTCCTCGTGGCCGGAGTCGAGCTCACCCTTCGGCCGCGCGGCATCGGCTTGGGGGGCGCTGGCGAGCAATCCCTGCCTCGTCATCGCGGTCCGGTTCCTCCGGGGCGATCCTGGCCAACGTGCTGATCTGGGCCCAGAGCGTGTTCTACCCCTTCTCCAACGCGAGCGACGCCGCCCGCGGGCTGAACGCGCTCTCTGATCAGAACCTCGCCGGCGCCGCGATGCTGATCGAGCACATCATCCTGACCACCGTGCTCCTCGGGTGGTTGTTCAACCGCTTCGCCCGCCAAGGAGCGAGAGTCGCTCCTGGATCTCGCAGCGAACGCGGAACTCAGCCCACCGACGACCGCGCCAGGCGGGCCGGCAGCGCCGACCGCCTGCGCGAACGACCGATGCAAACGGCCCCCGGACGCGTGCACATTCCCGCCATCCCAGGCCGGCTCCCGGGAAGGACGCCCGCGTTTGCACATCGCCTTGCGGCAGCGGGGAGCTGATGAGCCGACGATCCGAGCCATGACCGCCGCCGCCATCGAGACGCTCGAATTGACGAAGTCATACGGTGCGACGCTCGCGGTCGACCGTCTCGACCTGCGCGTCGAACCAGGTCAGGTGTTCGGATTCCTCGGCCCCAACGGGGCGGGTAAGACGACCACGATCCGGCTGCTGCTCGCGCTTCACCGCCCGACCGCCGGGCGCGCCCGCGTCTTCGGGTTGGACACCCAGGGCGACAGCGTCGCTGTCCACGGCCGCTGCGGGTATCTACCCGGCGAGTTCGAGCTGCACCCGCGGATGACCGGTCGGCGCGTGCTCGACTGGTTCGCCCGCGCCCGCGGGCAGGTCGATCGGCGATTGCGCGACCAGCTGGTCGAGCGGTTCGGAGTGCTCCTCGACCGCCAGATCCACGAGCTGTCGAAGGGCAACCGCCAGAAGCTCGGGATCGTGCTCGCGTTCATGCACCGCCCCGAACTGCTCATCCTCGACGAGCCCACCTCGGGGCTTGATCCGCTGATGCAGAACGAGTTTCACCGGCTGCTGCGGGAGACGACCGCTGAAGGCCGCACCGTCTTCCTGTCCTCACACGAGCTGGACGAAGTGCAGCGCGTCGCCGATCGCGTCGCGATCATCCGGGCGGGCCGGGTGGTCGTCACCGACACCGTCGAGGGGTTGCGCCGCCAATCGCCACAGACGATCGAGCTGCGATTCGCCCAGCCGGTCCCGGCGGTTGTGTTCGAGTCGCTCGAGGGGGTCCAGCGGGTCACGGTCGAGGGTGATCGGATCTCGCTGCGGACGACCGGACACCTGCCGGGGCTGCTGCGGGTGATCGCCGACCACGATCCGATCGACGTGGTCGCCCGCCACGCCGACCTCGACGAGCTGTTCCTCAGCTACTACCGAGAGGACGGGACTGACGGTGACGGCTGAGATCACCCGTTACGACCTCGACAACCGGCGGCGCTCGACCCTTTGGTACTCGGTCGGGATGGCGCTCTACATGCTCGTGATAATCGTGCTGTATCCATCGTTTAGCCACTCGACCGAGCTCAACCAGCTGACCCAGGGCAACTCGCCGGTGGCTGCGTTGTTCGGCGCGACCGGCACGCTCACGTCGCCGGCCGGGTGGTTGAACGTCAACGCGTACGCCAACTTCCTGCCCCTGATCATGCTGCTGCTCACGATCGGCTACGGAGCCGGCGCGATCGCCGGCCAAAACGAGGACGGCACCCTCGGGCTGCTCCTCGTCCTGCCGCTCGCCCGGCCGCGGATCCTCGCCGGCAAGATCGCGACGATGATCATTCAGGCGCTCATTCTGGACCTCACGGTCGCCGCCTGCGTGTATCTCGGCAGAGCGTTCGAGGTGACGCTCGATCCCTGGCACGTCGCCACCGCCACCCTCGCGGTGCTCCTGCTCGGGATCGACCTGGGCCTGATCGCACTCGCGCTCGGTGCCGCGACCGGCAGCCGCGGCACCGCGATCGGGCTGACCAGCGCGGTCGCGGCACTGTTCTACCTGATCAGCTCGCTCGCCCCCGTAGTGCACTGGATCCATCCGCTGCGGTTCGTGTCGCTGTTCTACTGGGCGGTCGGCGACCAGCAGCTCACCAACGGCGCGGGACCGGCGTCGTTTGCGGTTCTGCTCGGAGTGGCGGTCCTCGGCGCGGTCGCGGCCAACGCGGCGTTCCTGCGTCTCGACGTTCGCTAAGCCCCCGACCGAGGCTGGTTTCGGGCGCCGTTCGTGACCGGACCGCGATTTGGCTTTCCCGAGGTGCAGCCGGAAGGGTTCCGCTCGGCGCGCCGGGGCCGTTCACGCCCGGGCTGGTGTGCGCGCTGATCGGCGAGGCGTGTCGGCGGGGCCGGCGTCGGCAAGTCGGAAGTACTCCTGGCTGTGTAGCGCTGTTGGCGCGCGGAGAGTCCACACCCCGCGGAGGCTGATCTCAGCGCTGGCGGGGGTGAGGTGATGCATCTGCGCCACGCTCACCGACGGCAACGAACTCGCGCTTGAGGCGAGCCCGCCGCCCGGCGCGGATGGCGGGCAGCGGGATGCGGGTGTTGTCTTGGGGTCGAGGCCTCGGCGCCTCGCTGCTCTGCCAGCGGAGTCGTGTTCACCTTCTGCAAGGCCGACGGCGACGACAGAACGGTGGCTGCCGACGGCGTCGCCTCGCCCCCAAGATCACGCCCGCAATCATGAGCCTCGTCGCTTGGGCGAGCCGCCACGCGTGGCGATACCGATGTTCACAACCGCCCATCCAGAAACTCGCTGAGCATCCAGTGCTCATCCGCTGCGGTCAGTGACGGCGGCCCCGCGTTCGGATCAGGGCTTGCAAGCTCGGTGGTCGCGCGTGACCGGGGATGGCGCAGCCAGGTGAATAGTGCGCATTCGGCGTGCGTGACTCTGGCGTCGACCAGGCCGATGGCATCGCCCTCGCGCACCGTCGTTCCGCAGATCTCGCAGCGGATGCAGCGTCCCCTGCGTAGGGCACGAAGCGTTGCGCGCGTCGGGCGCATTGTCGGTCGCCAACGTCGGGCCCT
Source organism: uncultured Solirubrobacterales bacterium (assembly GCA_963755955.1). Taxonomy (GTDB): domain Bacteria; phylum Actinomycetota; class Thermoleophilia; order Solirubrobacterales; family Solirubrobacteraceae; genus Palsa-465. Next base: position 293,121 of record CAVWLZ010000018.1, on the reverse strand, counting down.
CGGGATGGCTGGAGTTGAGGCTGGCAAGGCGCAGTTCCTTGCCCCTTGGAACACGGGAGCCCCGCTTGTTGTCGCGGGGGGCGTCGACCGACCCGTCAGGGAAGTGACCGTTTTTGAACTGCGTCTAGTCCCGCGGGCGGTGCATTTCGGCGATCCTGTCAGACTCCCGACCGGCGCTCTGCCCGCGGCGACCGGCTTGCTGGATAGTTGCCTCATGACGTCAGCGCGAGCATCCTCCGTGACAGGCAGCGGCCCGCCGCGCAACCACCGCGACGGCGTCGGTTCGCGCGGCCGTCTTCACGGCCGCGGAACGAGCAGGCATGATGAGGCGCTGATCCAGGCCGAGGTGAGGCGCTTGGCGCGGGCGCTGCCTCCGCTCGGCGTGTCGCCCAACCGCGCCACCGAGGGTCCGGGCGATTCTGCGGAATCGGCACCTGCCGAGCTCGACCAAGCGTTTCCGCCGCAGTGAGTCCGGTTTGCGATTGAGCACGTTCGGGCCAACTTCCTCCGCCATGCTTGGGCTTGATCGTCGGCTCGGCGGCGCGACCGCGCAGGCGGCCCCCGTTCTTCGGCTCGCCACGGTCGAGCGCTCGCGTCTGGTGCGCCGCGCGAGGGTGCTGTCGTGGCTCAGTATCGGATGGATGGTGCTCGAAGCCGGCGTGGCGATCATCGCTGCGGTGGTCGCCGGTGCGGTTGCGTTGTTGGGGTTCGGTCTGGACTCGTTGATCGAGCTCACCTCGGCAAGTGCAGTGATCTGGCGGTTCAGCGGGGTCCGTAGCCACAGCGAGACGGCCGAGCGACGCGCACAGCGGGTGATCGCCGGGTGCTTCGCGGTGCTCGCCGGATACCTCGTCTTCGACGGCACCCGAGCGCTTGCCGACCGTTCACATCCGCACATGAGCTGGCCCGGTGCTGCGGTGTCGCTGGGGGCCGTCATCGTGATGCCCCTGCTGGCAGGCGCGAAGGGCCGGGTAGCCGCTCGGCTTGGGTCCGCCGCCGCCGCAGGCGACGCCGCCCAGTCCTGGCTGTGCGCGATCGCGGCCGGTGGGGTCCTGGCGAGCATTCTCGCCAACGCGGTGCTGGGCTGGTGGTGGCTTGATCCGGTCGCTGCGTTTGTGATTGCTGCGCTGGCTGTGCGCGAATGCCGTCAGGCGTGGGCGGGCGAGGAATGCGCAGACTGCGGGGCGGTCGACCTCGGCCCACCGGCGAGCCGGGACTCCGGCGAAGACCCATCTGGGTGAGCGTCGGGCGGACGGAGGTCTGTCGGCGGCGGGTTGCCCGGTCCCATGGCCGCGGCGCGGAGCTCCACGAGCTGCGCGGGCGGTTCACCGGCGAGCAGCCACACATCATCGACGAGGCCGACGAGGCCGCGTCGGGCGAGCTCAGCCAGGGCGCTGCTGACCGTCGGCCGCTGCGCGGCTACGAGGTCGGCGAGGACCGTGTGCGTGAGGTGCAGCGGCAGGATGATCCCGTCGCTGCGCACGCGTCCCCACCGGTCGGCGAGGTGCCAGAACAGCATGTGGAGTCGGACATCGACACGCGCCTGGTGGACGATCGCCATGTTGATCGCGAGGTTGCGCGAGCGCTCGAGCGCTCGAGCGACGAGGCGCCCCGTCAGCTCCGGATAACGAGCGAACCGCTGTGCGGCCCGCCGGTCGAGCACCGCCACGCGGGTCGGCTCGAGCGCCCGCCAGCCCGTCATCCGCGGCAGCGTCGGGTGCGCATCCTCGCCTTGCCAGGGCCGCAAGACATCGCCCTGCCCGAGTAGCTCGGCGCCGAATCGCCCGTCGACACCAACGCGGCGGATCAGCAGCCCCTGCAGCACCAGCAGGCCGATCCCGTCCCGCATGACATCGATCCGCTGAACGCCCCAGCGGCCCCGCGGAATGCGCACGGCTGGGGCGATGCACTCGTCGACGGCCCGGCCTCTGTCGGCCGGAGCGATCGCTTCGGCCATGTCCGGATCCTCGGATAGGACCCGACAGACGCTCACCGGAGCTCGCACTGTGCTGCTGGGTCGTCGGGGATCGTCATTTCGGGTCGGCCAGGTCGTCGAGCAGCGCCCGGAGGCCGCGTTCGTAGCCGTTGTCGGTGTCGAGGTCGGCAGTGGAGCCCTTGCATCGTCGTAGCACTTTACACCGTAAGGTTGGCCGCCTCTCTGGCGATCGGTTCGGCGAAGCACGGCGCAGGTCAGGACGCCGCTTCGGGATGTGCGGCGTAGCGCTCAGCCGTCGCGCGATTGAGCTCGAGACCCAGGCCCGGACGGGCACGATCCGGAGTCAGCGACCCGTCGCGCGGATCGAGTGTGCCGTCGAAGAGCAGGCTCTCGATCCGGTAGTGGTCGAAGAAATACTCGATATGGATCACGGTCTCCATGGCACAGCAGATGTGCGCGGAGATCGCCGGAGCGCAGTGAGCGGAGAACGGCACGCCTCGTGCCTTGCACAACCCGTCGATGCGCAGCATGTTGGTGATCCCGCCGCAGCGCGTGACGTCGGCCTGCAGGATGTGGACCGCGCCGGCGGCAAGCATGTGCTCGACGCAGGTGAGGTTCCAGCCATATTCGCCCGCAGCGATGAGCAGGCCGGCGGGAGCCCGGCGGCGCACGTCGGCGAGTCCCGCGAGGTCCTGCGAGGAGACGGGTTCCTCGAAGTAGCTCACACCGAGTTGGCGGAAACGGTCCGCCCACAGGAGCGCCTCGGAGGGGGTGTAGGCGCCGTTGCCGTCGACCATCAGCTCGACGGCCGCCCCGCCGACGGAGCGAACCAGCTTGACGCGGTCGATGTCGGAGGGCTTGTCGCGCCCGACTTTGATCTTCGTGCGGTTGAACCCCATCTCAACCCACTGGCGGATCTGGTCGGACAGCTGCTCGGGGCTGTAGTTGGTGAACCCACCCGAGCCGTAGATCGGGACGCTGTCGTGAAAGCGCGGGAGCGCGTCGGCCAGGCATACGCCGAGCAGCCTGGCCTTCAGGTCCCATAGCGCGATATCGACCGCCGATACGGCCATCGCTGAGATCCCCGCGTGCCCCAGCTGGCGCGCCTCGACCTGCATGCGCGCCCAGGAGCGCTCCGGCATCAGCGCGTCGGCGCCCTCCAGCGCGCTCGCGAACTTCGTCTCGATCACCTGGGCCGCCGCCGGGTGACAGTACGTGTATCCAAGGCCCGTGTGTCCGCCCGCCGAGATTTCGACGACGACGACGCTCGTGGAGTCCCACTCCAGCGTGCCATCGGATTCCTGTTCGGTCGCGGTCGGAACGTGATACGCGCTGACCTGAACGCCGTCGATCGTGGCGCCAACTGGGTGCGTTGAAGCGCTCATCACGCTCCGATCCGCGTTACCGGGCTCACCGAGCAGCGTGCACTGCCGCCGCGCCGACGGCAGCCGCGCCGAGCCCGGCGAGGATCCGGCCGCGACGCTTGGCGAGCTCGTACTGGGGGCTGACGCTGTGCGCCTGCTCGTCGAAGGGCCCGTGCGCGCCGCGATCCTCGTCAACCGGCTCGAACAGGTTGTCATGCCCGCTCGGGTCGAGTGCGTGCTCGGTCATCTGCGACTTGAAGCCGAACTTCGCGAGGTAGCGATCGAGCAGCCAGGGTGCGACTCGCTCCCCGATGATGTTCATCACCGTGGGCATGCCCACGTAGATCTGGCGGCGTTTGTGATGCGCGGCGTAGTGGATCGCGTCGGCGGCGACCTCCGGCTGGTAGATGGGCGGTACCGGCATCGTCTGCTTGGGCAGTTTGGTTCGCCCCCAGGTGAACTGGGTGGTGTTCAGGCCCGGGAGCTGGATCATCGAGACCCGCACCTTGGACTTGTGGTGAAGCAGCTCGGTGAGGACGCTCTCGGTGAACCCCTTGCAGGCGTGTTTGGCGCCGCAGTACGGCGACTGCAGGGGGATGCCGCGATAGGACATCGCCGAGCACACCTGCACGATCGAGCCACGGTCGCGCACGGTCATCCGCTTGAGCGCCGCACGAGTGCCCCACACCATGCCGAGATAGGACACCTCGGTGGCGCGCCTGAACTCCTTCGGTTCGATGTCGAGAAACTCGGCGTACACGGTCACCATCGCGTCGTTGACCCAGATGTCGATCGGCCCGAAGGCGTCCTCGACCGAGGCGGCAGCGGCTTCGACCTGGTCTGGGTCGGCCACGTCGATCGGGAGGATCAGCGCCTCGCCGCCGGCCTGCTCGACCTCGCGCGCCGCGGCTTCCAGTCCTCGCCGCCCGCGCGCGATCAGCGCGACGCGTGCACCTTCGGCGGCGAACTTCCGCGCGGCGGCGCGGCCGACGCCGCCGGAGGCTCCGGTGATGACCACTACCTCGCCGTGGTTGGGCATATCTTGTTCCTTTCGCGGGGAAAATTGGGGGTGAACTCCGCAATCGGGAGTCATAAGAGCCCTACCCGGTCGGGCGACGCGCACGCGGCCAGCGGCTCTGGTTGTCTGCAGGAAAACCGTTTCGGCTCCCGAGCTTCAATTCGGTCTCACAACTGCTCGCGGACGCCGGCCTCGTGCTCCAGCCGCCGCGATTGCCCGGCGAGATCACCGCGCATCGCCTCAGCCCCGTGGCGGCGACGGAACACCGGCAGAACCGTCCGCCGCTGGAGGTTCTCGACTTCGAGCGCGAGCGCGACATACGCGGCCGCCGCAACGAGCGCCAATCCGACGATCGCGGCGGCACTGCCCAGAGCGCTGCTGCCCGTGAGCTCGTGGAGGCCGGTGAGCAGAAACCGGAGCGAGGTGAGCGTCAGCACCGTGGCGGGGGCGAGCTTGCCGAGCGCCGATCCAAGCGCGCAGATCAGGACCCACGCCGCCGCGGCGAGCAGGAAGACGCCGAGCGCACGGCTCGTGTGCTGTGGGGGCGTCACCAGCAGGTCGATCCCAACGATCAGCCACGTCGCGCCCTGCACCCCGAAGCCGGTCGCCGCGGCGGTGTCACGGCCCAGGAAGCCGAACACCGAGGCGATCAGCTGCAGCGGGAACGCGAACCCGACCAGGACGAACGCGACGATCGGCCGATCCGCTCTCGAGAACCAGCCGAGCTCCAGTCCCGCGACGAGCAGGCTCGCTGTCGCGAGAGCGAGAAAGCCCAGGGGAAACGGCGTGGCGATCGGCCGCAGGAAGATCCGCGCCGCATCGGCGGCGGCCGGTCGTGGCCGTGCTGATGCGGCGCTCATGGCGCCACAGTGGCCGTGCCTCGCCGCCGGCACAGGGCTATTTCGATGCGACCCATGGAGAGCCGTTACCCCGCCGGGGCCGTCGTGTCGCCAACCGCTCCGGGATCGTGGTTGCCCGGGCGTGTTTTGGTTTGCGCGCTGACGAACCCGCGCCGGTGACAGCGAACGCCGGGTAGTGGAGGAACATGATGGATCAGGACGAAGAGCGTCAGCCGGACCGCCACCGTCACACGGTGGTCTCCGCCGAGATGCGCCAGCTCGAGCGACGACTGCTCGCGATCGGACCGATGCCACGCGAGAGGCTGGCAGTCGCCTGCGATGCCGCCCGGTGGCGTGAGGGCAGCTTTGAGGCGGCGGTCAGAGAGGGAGTCCGGCAGGGCAAGCTCCGAGAGCTTCCGCTCGGCTGGCTCAAGGCGGCGCGACGCTAGCCGCGTCGACCTCGCGGGGCATCGATGCCGAGCGGGCATCCGCGACTCCGTCAGCTGTCCGCGCCGTCCCGCGATGATGGCACAGCAGCCGCGCTCCGGGACGGATACGCGTGCCCGGGTACGGTGCCGACTGGTTCCTCGGAGATGGGTTCTGTGTCTCGGTCGGGGCTTTCCTCCAACACTGCGACAGCGCCGTCCGCGCCCCTGCGAACGATTTCGCCGTCCCATGCTCGCAGCGGATGCGCCCCGCTGCGTTGCAGGGAGCGGCAGACGCTGCGGGTGAGCACGAAGACGATGATCGGCAGCACCCAGATCCCGACCCGCCAGAAGTGGATCTGCGCGGTGTAGGAGATGTGCAGGCGGTAGAACAGCCGGTCGGTCGAGCCGACGGCGAAGACGATCACGACCCAGCTGAGGAACGCTGCGCCAATCGCGGTTCGGATCGGTCGGTCACGCGGGCGGTCGAGCAGGTCGTGGCGGCGGTGATCGCCGGTGATCCTGCGCTCGAGCGCGGGCCACGCGAACAAGACCGCGAACACCACCAGCGGGAAGAACACGCCACCCCAGAAGGGGTTGGGAACGATCGTGTAGTGCCCGATCGTCGGCTCGAAGTTCGGCATCAGCCGCAGCGCGCCGATCAACCAGCCGATGTACCAGTCCGGCTGCGCCCCGTTCTCCGACAGGTACGGATGAAATGGCCCCCATTGCCAGATCGGGTTGATCTGGATCAGACCTCCGACGAGGAACAGGACGGCCGCGACGGCGAGCAGCAGACCGAGCGAGCGCAGCGCGTACGCGGGCCACATCGGCGTGCCGACGACGTTGCGCTCGCGCCGCCCCGGCCCGGGGAACTGCGAGTGGTGCTGGCGCATGATCATCACGAGGTGGATCGTGATCAGCAGCGCCAGCGCCGCGGGGATCAGGAGCACGTGAACGATCTCCAGGCGAGGGAGGAAGCTGCTCGATCCCGGGAACGGCCCGCCCCACACGAGATAGGCAAGCTGAGCCCCGATCAGGGGGACCGAGAACGCCACCGAGTAGGCGATGGCCAGCCCCATGCCGGACAGCAGGTCGTCGACGAGCGAGTACCCGGCGAAGCCTTCGAGGATCGCCAGCATCAGCATCGTCAGGCCGATGTAGTAGTTCAGATCACGCGGCTTGCGGTAGGCGCCGGTGAAGAAGATCCGCACGAGATGCAGCACGATCGCGGCGACGAACACGTCGGCCGCCCAATGGTGGACCTGCCGAAACAGGAGACCGGCCGGGACGCTGAGGCTCAGGTCGATCACCGATCGGTAGGCCTCCGACATCTGCTCGCCGTTGAGCAGCGCGTAGGGACCGTGGTAGATGACCTGCGAATCGCTGGCGGTGTAGAACAGCGCGAGGTAGATCCCGGTCCCGACGAGCACGATGAACGAGTAGAGGGCGATCTCGCCGAGCAGGAACGACCAGTGGTCGGGGAACACGTAGCGCAGCGCCCATCTGATTCCCTTCGCGGCGCCCATCCGCTGCTCCGCATAGCGCGAGAGCCGCAGCACGCGGCGATGCAGGTGTCGCTCGATCAGCTTCACGACTCCGACCGGTGAACGTCGAACCAGGAGGGTCCGATGTCCTCGTGGAACGGGCCGGCCGCCCGGAGGTAGCCGCTCGCGTCGATCATCAGCGGAAGCTGTGGGAGCGAGCGGCCGGCCGGCCCGAAGACCAGCCGTCCGCCTTCGCCGGGCAGGAACGTCGAGTAATGGCACGGGCAGGTGAATGCCGGCTCCACACTCGTCGGCCGATAGGTGGGGTAGCGGTAGAGCGAGATCGCACACGCGGCGTGGGGACAGATCTTCGAGTAGGCGAGAACCCCCTCGGGAGCCCAGTCCTGGCGGGACGGGGGCAGGTGGATCAGCTCGGCGGGCAGCCTGACGACAAGCAGGCCGGCGGCGAGGTGCTCCGGATCGCCGTGCTCGGGGAGCGCCGTGTAGAAGCTGCCGATCTGGATCTCATCCGCGAGATATGCCCGTCCCTGGTCATCGACCAGCCGCACGCCCCGCCGCCACGGGGTGTCGTGGATGTGATCGAGCTTGGGACCGAGCGAGGCGAGGGGCGTGGCGGCTGCCGTCAGCACGGCCGCGCCGGCCAGACCGCCGGCCCCGGTCAACAGTACCCGGCGCGAGATTCCCTCTGCGCCGGACTCGATCATCCCCACGACTTCCCCGGTCTCGTGCTCGTCGAGCAGCACATCGCGCTCCTCGACGCTGGTCTCCTGCGGCACCACGAGCTTGCCGGCGAGGATCGCCGCGGTCGCGAGCATCGCCAGCGCGCCTCCCATCGCGATCCCGAGCAGCTGCGTGTCGGTCTGAAAGACGATGTAGATCGCGGTGAAGCCGAAGCCGAACACCGCTGCCAGGACCAGCAACGCGGCGACGAGCGTCTCCGCTCGCCGGTTCGAGGGAACGATCCGCTCGGACGGGTCAACACCTGATTGTGTTGCCGCCGGCGGCGCCTCTCGCCCTGCCGCCGTGCGCCACAAGGTGCGCGCGGCGACGAGTCCACCGAGGAGCTTGCCGAGTGTCGTCACGCGAGATCTGCGGTCCGGGGTCACCGCTCGTCCTTTGTCCTGGCAGGGGGTTCGATCACGCGGCCCGCTCCCCGATCAGCCGGGCGACAATCACCATCGCGGCGAGCGCGACGAACCACGCAACCATCCCCTCGGGGATCGGACCGATGTTGTAGATCCCCCAGCCCCCCGCGTTGTCGGGATGCCGGGTCCAGATCACGTAGCGAGCGATCGAGTCCAGCTTGTGCTGATCGATCTGCCTGGCGTCGAAGTGCGGCATCACATACGGTCCCATTCGCACCGCCTCGGCGATCTGCTGGGCCGTCGCCTGCTGGAGGTTGGGAACCTGCGCACCGACGGTGAGTCCTCCCCTGCCGACCAGCTGGTGGCAGCCCGCGCAGTGGAGCGTGAATTCGTGCAGTCCGAGCGCGAGGTCGCCGTTGGACGGGTTGGCGGTGGGTGCCGGCGGGCCGCCGTACGAGCTCACATAGGCGATCAGTGCGTCGATCTGGAAGCGGTTGAATTTCGGGGTGGCCCGCTCTGGCTCGTCGCGCGGGTTGCTGAGCGGCATGCGTCCGGTCGAGAGATAGAAGTCGACCGGCCCCGCTCCGACCCCGATCAGCGACGGTGCGACGCCGTGCTGGCCCTGAAGAGCGATTCCGTGGCACGAGGAGCAGCTGTCCTGATAGAGGTTGTAGCCCTCAGCCACGAGCGTCGGCGAGCTCGCGAACGTCTTGCTCGGGTCGCCGGGGCCCGGCGGCTCGGGCGACTTGGCGGGAGCGTTCGGGCTCGAGGTGGGCGGGCCGCCGGCGGCGGCGAGTGGGCCGGCGGCACCGGGCGAAGCCGGAGCGGCGAAGCCCACCAGTGCGAGTGCCCCGAGCACGATCGCGAGTGCGGCGCGCAGCGACCGGGGTATTCGGGACGGGCGTCTCAGCCACCGACGCAGGTGTCGCGTCATGGCGCCATCCCCACGCCGGTGCGCGGCTCCACGCTTGCCGTCGAGCCCGGCCGGGCATCTCGCGCCTGCTGTCGGCGCTCCTCCCCCACGAGCGCGGCGATCGACGCCCACAGCCCGACCGCCGCCATCACACTGCCGCCCGCGACCCACATGATCGCGCCGGCCTGCGCCTGATCGGTCAGCGCAGAGACCCCCAGCGCCCGTGCGGGGGCGTCGTAGGCTGGGTACACGAGCGACGCGTGACGGGTCAGATACGCCCCCACCAGGGCCATCGGCGGCATCGCCGCCAGCAGATAGATCAGCCTCCCGAGACCTCCCAGCCGGCGCGAAGGAACCGGATCCCCGTCGAGGATCGGCCACCACAGCGCCAGCCCGGCACACACGTAGAGAGCGTGCTCCGCTTCGTGCACCGTTCCGTTGCGCAGCGCCGCGTCATAGAAGGACGGCAGATGCGTGAGCAGCAGCACCGCATAGAAGATCGCCAGACACACGACCGGGGCGCTCACCGGCCGGCCGCGAGAGATCGCGCGCGCCAGCGCGCGACGGCGCTGACCGGACAGCGCCCGCAGCGCGAGGATCACGGGCCGCCCACCGAGGAGCAATAGCGGCGCGACCAGCAGCAACAGCAGGTGCTGCACCATGTGGACTGACAGCAACCAGTCGTCGAAGCTGTCGATGCCCGATTGCAGCGCGATCAGCACGCACGCGACTCCCGCCAGGAACGAGAGAGTCCTGCGCCGTGGCCAGCGCGCACGCGTGCGCGTCACCCCCCACAGGTAGAGTGCCACGCACAGTCCAGCCTGGACATCCAGGGTCCAGACGAGCTGCCAATGCTCGACCAACAGCTGCGGCAACGAGGGCACCCTCACCACCGTGGCTCCCGCAGGGCGCGCGCGCGACTGCGACGCTGCGCCCGAATCTCGATCGCGATCCGCCCAAGCGACACGACGAGCATTCCGGCGCCGAAGTAGATCGGGAACCGACCGAATGCGAAGCCGAACAGGATCGCCGCCACCGACAGCCCGGCGAGCGCGGCACCCAAACTGGCGTTCGGCACCGGCTCGGGCGCGGCGGACGGTTCCGGCGGACCGCGCCGGACCGCGGCCGCGCGGCTCCGCAGGGCAAGCAGGCCGGCGGCAGCGAGCACCACACCGGCGGCGAAGGCGAACGTCCCGGCTTGGATCGCGTCTCCGGTCCAGATCCAGTTGATCGCCGCCATCACGATCAGCAGCGCTCCCCAGGCGAGCAACGGGATCGCGCCGCCCCTCATGGCGTCGCTCCCGCGGGGGTGGGCTCGCGGTCCTCGGCGACTTCGCGCAGATCGAGCAGCGGCGCGTAGGAGCGGATCGGCGGCAGCGGCCGGTCGAAGTTCAGCGGCGGCGGCGGCGAGGACGTTGCCCACTCGAGCGTGTGGCCGAGCCACGGATCATCGCCGGCGAATTCGCGGCGGCGCAGCGACACCCAGACGTTCGCGAGGAACGTCGCCACGCCGAGCGCGATCACGCCCGCGCCGATCGTCTCGAGCAGGTTGAGCGTCGCCCAGCCGGGGTGGGTCGGGTAGCGGGAGATCCGCCGCGGCATGCCGTCCTGGCCGAGGAAGAACATCGGAAAGAAGGTCAGGTTCGTGCCGATCACCATCAGAACCAGCTGCAGCTTCCCCAGCGCCTCGCGCAGCCGGGCGCCGGTGAGCTTCGGAAACCAGTGATAGACGCCGGCGAAGAAGCCGAACACGCTGCCGGCGAACAGCGTGTAATGGAAGTGGGCGACGATGAAGTACGAGTCGTTGGCCTGGTAATCGAGCACCGGTGAGGCGACGAAGATGCCGCTGAGACCGCCGATCAGGAACTGGAGGAAGAACGCCAGGCCGAACAACATCGAGCAGCGCAGCACGAGCGAGCCGCCGATCAGGGTCCCGGCCATGTCGAAGTACTCGATCCCGGCCGGCACCACGAGCAACGTCGAGGTGAACGCGAAGTACTCGTTCGTGACCCCGCCGGTCGTGAACATGTGGTGGGCCCAGACGCTCATCGAGAGCACCGAGAACGCCATCATCGAGGCGACGAACGCGGTGTAGCCGAACCAGCGTTTGTGCGAGCTCACGGCGATCGCCTCGGCGGCCGCTCCGAGGTAGGGGAAGAACATCACGTAGACGACCGGGTGGCCGAAGAACCAGAACAGGTTCTGGTAGTCGATCGCGCCGTTGAAGCCGGTAAAGATGTGAGCGCCGTGTCGGTCGATGTACATCAGGACCATCACCAGGATCAGCACCGGGAATGCACCGACGGTCATCAGCACGCTGACCAGCGCGGTCCAGGTGAACACCGGCATCCGCATGACCGACATTCCGGGCGCGCGGCGACGCGCGATCGTTGCCAGCACACACGCGGCCATCACCAGCAGTCCGGCAGCGGCAAGGATCACCCCGAGCACCCACAGGTCCTGCCCGACACCGGGAGTGTTGGCGCCGTTGGACAACGGCTCGTAGGCGAACCAGCCGGCCCGCCCGGCGCCGTCTCCCGTCAGCCAGCCCGATTGCATGATCAGGCCTCCCGACAGCCAGATCCAGAAGCCGCTCAGCGCGACGCGGGGACCGGCGACGGAGACCGCCCCGATCTGCAGCGGGACGAGATACATCGCCATCGCGATCGCCATCGGCGTGACGAACAGGTAGATCATCGTCGAGCCGTGCATCGTGAACAGCTCGCTGTAGGTGTTGTCGGAGACGAGCTGACCGTTCGGCCGCGCCAGCTGCGCGCGCATCAGCAGCGCGAACACGCCGCCGACGAGGAAGAACGCCAGAGCGGCGATCGCGAGGTTCAAGCCGATCCGCTTGTGGTCGGTGCTGGTCACGCGCCCCAGCCAGCCGGGGATCCGGGACGCCGGCGCCTCCGTCGCGGTCGCCACGCTCACGCCGGGCTCCGTCTGCCGCCGCCGGCCGCCCACGCCCGAAACACCGCCGGGCTGACCGCGTGGACGGTGAACACCATGTCGGCGTGGCGCAGGCCGCAGAACTCGGCGCACTGTCCCCGGAACACGCCCGCGCGAGCGAACGACAGCGTCACGCTCTCGGTGGCGCCCGGGATCGCGTCACGTTTGAAGTCAAGCTCCGGGACCCAGAACGAATGGATCACGTCCACGGAGCTCAGGTTGAAGCGAATCGCCTCTCCGGTCGGGACGACCAGCGCCTGGCGACCCACCGTCCCGCTGCGCGCCGTGATCCCATACCCCGGGTAATAGAACGTCCACTCCCACTGCGCGCCGGTGACGTCGACCGTCAGGCCCGGGCGCTGCTGAGCCGAGACGGTGTCGACGCGATGCTCCGCCGAGAAGCTCAGATACAGCAGCAGCGCGACGACCGCGGTCAGGCCCGCCGCGTAGCCCGCCTCCAGCGGGTTGTTCTCATGCCAGCGCGCCGCCGCCGACGCTGGGCGTCCGTGGTAGCGCACCAGCGCGAAGCCCACGACCAGGACGACGATCGCGAATACCCCGATCGCGATCGGGACGTAGATCGCCGACAGCCGGCCGTACTCGTTCCGCGTGGAGATCAGCGCAGGCACGGGCGCGAGAGGGCGCTGACCGGGGGCGGCGGCATGCCGCTGAGGTGCCCGCCCCGCGCGGCTCGGCAACCGGCGCGGGCGAAAAGATGTATGCACGATGACGATCGCCTCCGCTCCGGTCGTTGTGATACCGACACGCCGGCGGTTGACCACGCGGGACGGGGGGACGCTCAGAGCACCGAATGGACAGCTGCCCGAGGAGCCCTCATGAGCCAGAACGTCGCCGAATTCATTCTCAACCGCCTCCACGAGCAGTGGGGCGTGACGCGCATCTACGGGTATCCGGGCGACGGCATCAACGGGCTGCTCGGCGCGTTTCATGACGTGGGCGATCGGATCGAGTTCACCCAGACCCGCCATGAGGAGATCGCCGCGTTCGCCGCGACCGCCCACGCAAAGTTCACCGACGAGGCGGGGATCTGCATGGCGACGTCCGGGCCGGGCGCGATCCACCTGCTCAATGGCCTGTACGACGCCAAGCTCGACCACCAGCCGGTGGTCGCGATCATCGGCCAGCAGAAGCGCATGTCGCTCGGCGCCAACTATCAGCAGGAGGTCGACCTCCAGGTCCTGTTCAAGGACGTCTGCTCGGAGTTCGTGCAGTACTGCATGGCCCCCGAGCAGGCGCGGCACCTGGTCGACCGGGCGATGCGGATCGCGCTCAGCACCCGCAGTCCCACGTGCATCATCGTGCCCGCCGACGTCCAGGAAGCAGAACACTCTGAGCCACCGAGGATGCACGGTGCCGTGTACTCGGGCGCCGGGCTCACGCGGCCGCACATCGTCCCCCGCGAGCACGATCTTCAGCGTGCAGCCGAGGTGCTCAACGCGGGCAGCAAGGTCGCGATCCTGATCGGCCAGGGCGCCCGCGAGGCGGCCGCCGAGGTCACGGACGTCGCCGACCTGCTCGGCGCGGGGGTCGCCAAGGCGCTGAACGGCAAGGACGCGCTCCCCGACGACCTGCCGTTCGTCACCGGGGGCGTCGGGTTGCTCGGCACCAAGCCGTCGAACGACATGATCATGAACTGCGACACGTTGCTGATGGTGGGCACGAGCTTCCCCTACGCCGAATGGCTGCCCGAGGAGGGGCAGGCGCGCGCGGTGCAGATCGACATCGACGGCCGTCTGCTCGGCATGCGCTATCCGACCGAGGTCAACCTCGTCGGCGACGCACGAGACACCCTCCAGGCGCTGATCCCGCACCTGCAGCGCAAGGAGGACCGCACCTGGCGTCAGCGCCTCGAGGACGAGATTGAGCGCTGGTGGGAGATCCTCGCCGACCGCGCCACCCAGACCGCCAGCGAGCCGGGATTGATCAATCCGCTGCGGGTCTTTCACGAGCTCAGCCCGCTGCTGCCGGACCGGTTGATCACCACCTCGGACTCCGGTTCGGCGACGAACTGGTGGGCTCGCCATCTCAAGCTCCGCGAGGGGATGAAGGCCGGGCTGTCGGGGACGCTCGCCACGATGTGCCCGGGCCTGCCCTACGCCCTCGCGGCCAAGATGGCCTACCCCGACCGTCCCGTCATCGCCTGCATGGGCGACGGCGCATTCCAGATGCTCGGCGTCAGCGCGCTGATCGACGTCGCCAAGTACGAGGACCGCTGGCCCAACCGGACGTTCATCGTGCTCGTCCTCAACAACCAGGATCTCAACCAAGTCACCTGGGAGCAGCGGGTGCTGGCCGGCGACCCGAAGCTGGACGCCTCGCAGGTGCTGCCCGACTTCCCGTACGCCCGCTACGCCGAGACGCTCGGCATGCGCGGGATCCGCGTTGACCGCGACGATCGGGTGAAATCGGCCTGGCAGGAGGCGCTCAGCAGCGATCGTCCGGTCCTGTATGAGGCGGTAACCGATCCCGAGTACCCGCCGCTGCCGCCGCACATCCGCTTCGAGCAGGCCAAGAACATGGCGATGGCGCTGACCGCCGACCCGCACCGCACCCGGATCGCCAAGGAGTCCTTCAGGGGCAAGCTGGCCGAGTTCGTCAACCGATGAGCACGCTCACCGGAACCGACCTCGAGCAAGTCGCCGCCACGGTCCGCCCCGGTCCGGGCGGGACGAAACCCGACGCGGACACCGTTGACGTCGGACGGCTGAAGCGCACGCTCAAGCAGACCGTCCGCGGCGAGGTGCGCTTCGATCCCGGCACGCTCGCGATCTACGCCAACGACTCATCGAACTTCCGCCAGGTCCCGCTCGGTGTCGTGATCCCCAGGTCGGTCCAGGACATCGTCAGTACCCACCGCGCCTGCGCCGAGTACGGCGCCCCGATCGTCAACCGCGGCGGCGGGACGAGCTTGTCCGGCGAGACCGTCAACCGCGCAATCGTGATCGACAGCTCGAAATACCTGACCTGGATCGGGGACGTTGACCGCGAGCGACGGACCGTCCGCTGCCAGCCCGGGGCGATCAACGAGCACGTCAACGAGAGGACGGGCGAGCAGGCCGGGTTGATCTTCGGGCCCGATCCCTCCTCGCACTCGCGCTGCACGATCGGCGGCAACGTCGGCAACAATTCCTGCGGAATCCATTCCGTCCAGGCGCAGCTCTACGGGCCTGGCCCGCGCATGTCCGACTGCGTCAAGGCGATGGAAGTCGTGACCTATGACGGCGAGCGCTTCTGGGTCGGCGTCGGGGAGGAGCAGCACCTGGATGAGATCATCGCCGCCGGTGGTCGCAAGGGCGAGATCTACCGCCAGCTACGCGACCTTCGCGACCGCTACGCCGAGCTGATCCGTGCGCGGATGAAGCCGGCCAGTGAGCTCCCCCGCCGCGTCTCGGGGTTCAACCTCGACGAGCTGCTGCCCGAGCGCGGGTTCAACGTCGCCCGCGCCCTGGTCGGAACCGAGAGCACCTGCGTGACCGCCACCGAAGTCGAGCTGATCCTGATGCCAGGCATGTACATGCGAACGCTGGTCATCATCGAGTACGACGACCTCCCGGACGCGGGCGACGACATTCACGACATCATCGCGACGTTCAAACCGATCGGCCTTGAGGGAATCGACCGCCGGCTGATCGAGGACCAGCAGGACCTCGAGATGAACGTCGACTCGCTCGACGAGCTGCCCGATCGCCGCGAAGGCGACGGCTGGCTGCTGGTCCAGTTCGGCGCCGACACGGCCGAGGAGTCAGAATGCCGAGCCCAGGAGCTCGTGCAGTGGCTGACCGACGACAGGGGCTTCGCCGATGACCGGATCTCGGTCGTTCGCAGCGCGCAGGAGGGCGGCAACAGCGGGGCGATCTGGCAGATCCGGGAGGCCGGGCTGGGCTCGACCGCGTTCCCGCCCGATCGCAGCGGCGACCACTGGCCGGGCTGGGAGGACTCGGCCGTCCCTCCCGGCCAGATCGGTCCCTACCTGCGCGACCTGCGTCAGCTCTACGCCCGCCACGGCCTGAAGGGCGCCACCTACGGGCACTTCGGACAGGGCTGCATCCATTCCAGGATCGACTTCGACCTCCGTCATGCCGAGGGCGTGAAGGCCTACCGGCGGTTCATGGATGAGGCCAGCGACCTGGTCGTCAGCTACGGCGGGACGCTCTCAGGCGAGCATGGTGACGGCCAGCAGCGCGCCGAGTTCCTCGAGAAGCAGTTCGGGCCAGAGCTCGTGCAGGCCTTCCGAGAGTTCAAGCGGATCTGGGACCCGCGGGCGAAGATGAACCCCGGAAAGGTCGTCGACCCGTTCCCGATCGACTCCAACCTAAAGCTCGGCGTCCAGTACAACCCCGCCCGGCCGCCGGTCAAGTTCGCCTACAAGCAGGACGGCGGCGACTTCGCCCACGCGACGTTGCGCTGCGTCGGGGTCGGCAAGTGCCGAGTCCCCGACGCCCAAGGTGTCATGTGCCCCAGCTACATGGTCACGCGCGATGAGCAGCACTCGACCAGAGGCCGCGCCCGGATCCTCTGGGAGATGCTCCGCGGGGAGGTGATCACCGACGGGTGGCAGAGCCAGGAGGTCTATGACGCCCTCGATCTCTGCCTGGCCTGCAAGGGCTGCACCAACGACTGCCCCGTGAACGTCGACATGCCCACCTACAAGTCGGAGTTCCTCTACCACCATTACCGCAGCCTCACGCGGTGGCGCCCCCGCTACGCCTACGCGTTCGGCTTGATCGACCAGGCCGCGCGGGCGGCGTCTCACATGCCCGAGCTCGTCAACCTACTCACCCAGCGTCCTCCCTTCTCACGCGTGGCGAAGCTGGCCGCGGGAATCGACGGCAAGCGGGAGATCCCGACGTTCGCGCCGATGACCCTTCAGCAGTGGCACGCACGACGGGCGCCGGTCAACCCCGACGGTCGCCGTGTGATCCTCTGGCCCGATACGTTCAACAACCACTTCCACACCGACGTCGGAGTGGCATGCGTCGAGGCGCTGGAGGCGGCCGGGTGGCAGGTCGTGATCCCGCAACAGCACGTCTGCTGCGGGCGTCCGCTCTATGACTACGGCTTCCTCGACCTGGCAGAGCGCTACCTGCGCCGCACGATCGACCTGCTACGGGACGACATCCGGGCCGGCACCCCGCTGGTCGGGATGGAACCGAGCTGCCTGGCGGTATTCAAGGACGAACTGCCGAAGATCCTGCCGCACGACGACGACGCCGAGCGCCTGCGACGCAACGCGTTTCACTGGAGCGAGTTCTTCGAGCACTTCGACGTCGAGGTTCCCCAGCTCACGCGCCGCGCGCTGTTGTGGGGCCACTGCCACCACAAGGCGACCGGCGGCATGGATCCAGAAGAGCAGCTGCTCGAGCGGATGGGGATCGACGTCGAGCAGGTCAGCGGCGGGTGCTGCGGCCTCGCCGGCTCCTGGGGCTTCGAGCCGGGAAAGCGGGAGATCTCGGTTGCCTGCGGGGAGCAGGCGCTGCTCCCGGCCGTGCGCACGGCAGCAGCCGACACTGTCGTCGTCGCCAACGGCTTCTCGTGCAAGACGCAAATCCAGCAATCCGACACCGGCCGGCGCGCGCTGCACGTCTCACAGGTAATGAAGCTGGCCCGCGAGCACGGCCCCACCGGCTGGACGCCGGGCAAGCCCGAGGACCGGTACTACGAGCGACGGCCCAGTGCGCCGCGGGAACTCCTGGTCAAGCGCTATGGAGCCGTGGGGGCCGTGGCGATCGCGGGCGCGACCGCGGCGATCGCGGCGGCGGCAAGA
The DNA here is from genome assembly GCA_963755955.1 of uncultured Solirubrobacterales bacterium. Lineage (GTDB taxonomy): Bacteria > Actinomycetota > Thermoleophilia > Solirubrobacterales > Solirubrobacteraceae > Palsa-465. The sequence continues at coordinate 275,299 of CAVWLZ010000018.1, read as the reverse complement.
ATGCGCAGGTCGAACCGCCGCTGAAGAAGAGACCGGCGGCGCCTCGGACGCGATCGCTGTCGCGACGGCGGGCGGGTACGCGGTGCACCAAGGAAAACGATGCCGTTCAGCGCGAGCGGAACGAGCATGATCAGGAACGCGTACTGGAGTCCCTGTACGGTCGTGCCGGACACGGCTCCGGAAGGTTGGACGTGGAGCGCGTGGCCCCTCCCGTGAGCGTGTCGGCGAGCAGGCCGAACAGGAGCGGCGCCCCCGCCTGGGCGAGCTGGCGAAGCAGCGCACGCACGCCTTCCGCGCGGCCCCACAATCCGGGGAGCGGGCGCGTTGTCGGCACGCAGACAAAAACCGGCGGGAGGCCGCACCTGCTCTGCACCGGGGGGGTAGAGCCAGGTTATGCCCGCAGGCTCACCCCGACGCGACGACCTTGCGACACCAAACCCCGACGCAGCTACCGGGGTCGAGCGTGTCAACGGTTATGCCCCAATCGATGCGTACGCCGCGATCGGTGACGGGCGCTCGCTCGCGCTGATCACCAGAGGCGGGACGATCGACTGGCTGTGCCTGCCGGAGCTCGATGCGCCAAGCGTGTTCGGCGCGATCCTCGACCCGGCGGCCGGCGGCAGCTTCGCGCTTTCGCCCGCCGTGCCGTTCGAATCCGAGCGTCGCTACATCGACCAGACGAACGTGCTCGAGACGACCTTCCGAACCGCCGATGGCGTGATCAGGGTGACGGACGCCCTCAGCCGTCCCGCTGGGGAGGCGTCTCCGGGGCGTGAGCTGATCCGACGGGTCGACGGCCTGGCGGGAAGCGTCCCGGTCAGGTGGCGGATCGAGCCGCGATTTGACTACGGCGCGCAGCCCGCCCTGATCGAGCGCACCGGTGACGCCTTCATCCTCTCCGGACAACGAGATGAACTGCGGCTCGGCTTGCAATGCTGGGAAGCGGGGCAGCCGGGGGTCGCGCACGGCGCACTGAGCGGAGCATTCACCGCGCAGGAGGGTTCCAGCGCGTTGCTCGTCCTCGTCGGCGAGCGAGCAAAGCCGTTGCTACTCCCAGGCCGGGATGCCGCCGTGCGCCGCCTCGACGGCACCGTCGCGTACTGGAGGCGATGGGTCGCGCGCAACCGCTTCGGGGGCCAGTGGGCCGCTGCCGTCGAGCGCAGTCTACTTGCCATCGGGTTGCTCGCCGATGACCGCACCGGAGCGATCGCGGCTGCCGGGACGACATCACTTCCCGAGGCGATCGGCAAGCAGCGCAACTACGACTACCGCTTCGCGTGGATCCGCGACCTCTCGTTCACGCTCGATGCGCTCCTGCGGGTCGGCTTCGACGACCTCGTGCAGCAGTCGTTCAGCTGGCTGCTGTCCGCCACTCGCCACACACACCCGCGGGTCAATCCGGTCTACCGGCTCGGCGGCGACGTACTCGGGGGGCAGGAGAGCTTGACCCTCCCGGGGTATCGCAATAGCCGCCCGGTGCACCTCGGCAATCAGGCCACAGCACAGTTGCAGCTTGGCGGCTTCGGCGACTTCCTCGAGACCGCGTGGATGTACACGCGACACGGCGCTGTGCTCGATCCCGAGAGCGGCGCGCGGATCGCGGACATCGTCGATCTGCTCGCGCGGATCTGGCGCCGGCCGGACGCAGGGCTCTGGGAGCTTGGTGACTACGCGCAGTACGCAACGTCGAAGCTCAGCTGCTGGACGGCGTTTGACCGGGCCCTGCACCTCGCCGAAGAGGGCCAGGTTCCCGGCCGCAACGCGGCCCGCTGGCGGATCGCCCGCGACGAGCTGAAGTCCTATATCGAGCACGAGCTCTGGTCAGATGAGAAGCGAAGCTACCTCCAGAAGCCGGGCAGCGACGCGCTCGACGCCGGCTGCTTGCTCGCTGCTCGCCGTGGTTATGCGGATCCGCGTGGCGAGCGAATGAACGCGACGATCGACGCGGTCCGTAGCGAGCTCAGCGCCGGGGGGCCACTCCTCTACCGCTACAGCGGCATGCAGGACCAAGAGAACGCCTTCCTCGCCTGCTCGTTCTGGTGCGTGGAGGCCCTCGCGGCTGCGCACCGCTTCGACGAAGCCACAGCGATGATGGACTCGCTCACCGGGCTGGCGACCGACGTGGGGCTCTACGCCGAGGAGATGGAGCCCTCATCGCGCACGATGCGCGGCAACATCCCGCAGGCGCTGACGCACCTCGCGCTGATCAACGCCGCGGTGTTGCTCGACGAGAACCTCGCGCAGGCACGTCGCGAGCGTTCACAGCACGCCGTCGGCTGATGAGCGCGCCGCCGGGCGGCCGACCCGGCGTTTCGAGGCATGGGCCCTCCCGTGTCCCGCCCCGAGTTCGTAGGGCGATCCATCCGGGTAGCCGCAACAGCAGATGATCAGCAACGGCGATCGAAGCCGCACGATGTTGGCGGCGCTGCTCGACCACGATCCCGATCTGGCGAGCAAGCTCGAGGGGCCCGAGTTGGCAGCGGCGCGACACCGCGCAGTTGCCCGCGTGATCGGGTTCGACCGACGCACCTGGGATCCGACCGACATCTGCGCACAGGCGGACGAGCACTGCCTCGGCCTGTTCGTGCTCGAGGGTCTGCTGGTCCGTCGCGTGACGGTCGGCAAGCGCCAAGCCTGCGAGCTGTTCGGCCCTGGCGACATCTTCCGCCCGTGGGACGCGGACGGCGAATACGAGCCGCTCACGATCAGCCTTGACTGGCTCGTGCTCGTGCCCGGGCGCCTCGCGGTGCTCGACGGCGCGTTCGCGCTGCGCATCGCCCGCTGGCCCAGCATCACGGCGCAGCTCATGTCACGCGTCGCCCGGCGGGCCCGTCACCTGGCGCTGACGCAGGCGGTCACCCACCTGCCGCGGGTCTACGGCCGCCTGCTGATCCTCTTCTGGCTGCTCGCCGAGCGCTGGGGAACGGTCACTCCCGACGGGATCCGCGTGTCGCTGCCCCTGACCCACGACCTGCTGGCGATGCTCGTCGGCGCCCACCGACCGACCGTGACGCTGGCCCTCCAGCGGCTTTCCGACGCCGGGCTGCTCATCCGCGAGCGCCGCAACAACTGGCTGCTCACCCACGCCGCGGTCGACCGGATCAGCGACCCGGAGAGCCGGGACCTCGTCCTGGACGACCCGGAGAGCGTGCCGTCTCTCGGCCGCGCCGTCGCCGGCGCCCAGGCCTAAGCGGACGGATCGGCTCGCGTCTCAGCCGCCGGCGAGCACCGCCTTCGTCGATGCAGGTGGCTGGCCAACGCCGCAAGCGAACCCGAAGCCAGAGCACTGATCAGGGCTCCCCGACGCAGCCGTGAACTCAGGCCGGCGACCAGCAGCATCGTCCCCGCGTGCAGCGCGTCGACCGTCGTGGCCCAGCGAGGCGGTCGGTCGGGATGCGTGGCCACGATCAGCGCTGCCTCCGCGACGTGGCGTCCCCCGAGGATCCGGGCGGTGGTCCGAACCGGTCGCGTATCGGAGCGCTCGCCGAGGTGAAGCGCCCGTGCCGGCGCCACCATCAGCCGCAGGCCCCACGCAGCATGGGCACCGAAGAGGGATGTCTTGGCCGGCGACCAGCTCATCGCTCGATCAGGGCGTCCAGAACGCCATCTCCCGGACCCATATCGGACGACCGTCGGATCGCCGGGCGAAGGTCGCGATCCGAGGATCTGACAGAGCGTCCCGAGAGGATGGCTGTCAATCACGACGGCTGGCTCAGCCTGTGCCGACCGCGGTGTGCTCCGCCTCGACAGGGGGTGAGGCGGCCGGAGCGAGGAGGATGACCCGCTCTCCGGCGCGCAGCTCGGTGTCGTTGCGAACGGGAACGACCTCGCGCCCGTCGGTGACGGCGACCACGTGGCTTCCAGCGGGCCAGGCGACGTCGCCAACCGGGCGACCGAGCGCTGGGGACCGGGGCCCGATCGCCACCTCGATGATCTCGTAGCCGCGCAGCGGGGTGGTGGGCGTATGGGCGCGTGACTGCGGGTCCTCGACGGCAAAATCAGCGGCGATGGCGCCCCGCTCGATCTCCGCGCTCGAGGAGCCGGCCGCCTGGGCCAGGGCCCGAAGCACGTTGTGGCGCGTGATCCACCCCTGCAGCTGCCGGCCGTCATGGGACAGCACGGGCAGCCCGGCGCGGCCGTAGAGAGCGAGCTGCCGCAGCGCCTGCTCGAGCGTCTCGTCGGGGAACAGCTCCTGTGGCTGGCGGGTCTCGCGGACCGGACCGGCCAGCCGCCCCCACAGCTCCTCCGAAACCGCGACGCTGTCGGCCCCGGTCTCCTCAGGTGCAAGAAGCCGAGCCTCGCCATTGAGCTGTGGGAGGGGTTGCATGACATCGGCGACGGTGAGCGCCTGCAGCACATTGGTCGTTTTCGGTCGCTCGATGTCGATCCCGCGGCGCAGCAGCTTGGTGGTGTAGATGCTGCCGTAGCTGAGGTGCTTTGACAGCGCCGACGCGATCCCACACCCGAAGATGATCGGCAGCGTGAGACCGAAGTTGCCGGTCATCTCGGCCACGCTCGCGATCGCGGTGAGCGGCGCCTGTGCGGCTGCCGCGAACACCCCGCCCATGGCCACGACCGCGTACATCGCCGGCGGCCCGACCGCGGGACCGAACAGGTGCTGCGCCACGGTGCCGAATGCCATCCCCAGCATCGCGCCGATGAACAGCGAGGGGGCGAACACCCCTCCCGACCCTCCGATCGACAGGGTGAGGCTGGCGGCCAGGACCTTTCCGAGCATGAACACGACGATCAGCCAGACCACGACATGCCCGGCGATGACCTTGTCCATCACCGGATAGCCGACGCCGTACATCTGCGGCAGCGCGAGCAGCACCACGCCGAGCGCGACGCCGCCGACCGCGGGTCGGGCCCATTCCGGGCGGCCCTTCCAGAGCTCATCGACGAAGTCTTCGGATCGGTACAAGAAGGTCTTGAACCCGATCCCGATCAGTCCGGCGGCGATTGCGAGCACGGCCACGAGCAGGTAGCTGGTGTCGTTGACCACTCCGAGGTCGTGCGGGATCTGGTTGAAGAACGGTGCCGAGCCGAAGAACGCCCGGCTGATCACATCGCCCGTGACCGCCGCCAGACTGGTCGCGAACAGCGCGTCGAGGGAGAACTCGCGCAGGACGATCTCGAACCCGAAGAACAGCCCCGTGAGCGGCGCGTTGAACGTGGCCGCGATCCCGCCCGCCGCCCCGCACGCCACGATGATCCGCAGTCGGCTCTCGGACATTCGCACGAGCTGCCCGAGGCTGGAGGCGAGAGCCGAGCCGATCTGGACGATCGGCCCTTCCCGTCCGACCGATCCACCGGCACCGATGCACATCGCGGAGGCAAGCGCCTTGACGATCGTCACCGGCGGCCGGATCCGGCCCCCGTTCTCGGCGACCGCGAGCATCACCTCGGGCACGCCGTGGCCGCGGGCCTCGCGCGCAAAGCGCTGAATCAGCGGCCCGTAGAGCAAACCGCCCACCACTGGGATCACCAGCAGGAACCAGAACCCGAGCCATGGCATGTGCAGACTTGCCGCGTGGCCCTGCTGCCCGAACTGGTGATGGCCGGTCGCCAGCCACGTGAACGCATAGATCAGCCAACGGAACGCCGCCGCGCCCAACCCGGCGCCCGCGCCGACGACCAGCGCCATCGCTGCGAGTCCGAGCCGTGTTCCTCCGAGCCAGCTCGACGCTGTGCGCAGCATCGCTGAGCCGCCGGCAGGTCCCGGGACGGCGGCCACCGATTCGCTCGGAGGCGATTCAGAGCGCCGACCGTCGGCGCGTCGTGCCGGTGGTGCCGTCGCGGCGCCGTTTGTTCGGGTCCGCTCAGGGTCGCTCGGATCCTCGTGGCCGAAGCTCACGTCAAACCTCCCTCGCCGCGGGCGGACGGCATGACGTGCGACCGACCGGCTTCCGGCAGCATCAGGCTGCAGACGGGCGCGCCGATCGCGATGCACAGCACGCACGCGAGCAGCAGTGCGTCGTGGACGCTCGAGACCGTGGCGCCGCCGGACAGCGCGAACCCGCCCAGGCCAGCACCGACCGCAGCGCCGAGGAGCCGCCCGCCCGAGAGGGCGGCCGAGGTGCGTCCGTGTCCTGCGGGCGGAGTGGCGTTCAGCGCGGCAGGCGAAACGGGCGCGAACAGCATGCCCAGACCGAGCCCGATCGGGATCAGTAGTGCGATCGTCACTGGGCTGTGCAGCGATACGCTCGGAAGCCCGAGCACCAGCAGCCCGACTCCGGTGGCGAGGCACCCCGCCGTGGCGGGCAGCCGCTCGCCCCGGCGGTCCGCCAGCCTGCCGGCGATCGGCGCGGCCGCGCCGACGAGCAGCGCCGCGAGCACGAGCACGCTCGAGGCGGCCAGCGCGGAGTAGCCGGCCCCGCTCTGCAGATATTGCTCGGCGATGTAGAACGATCCGATCATCACCGCAAACGTGAGCGCAGCGATGAACGCGGCGGCGAGCACCACCGTGTTGACGGCGGGCGCTCGAGACTCGGTTGTCGCGTTCGTCAGAACCGGGGGGACGTGGGCGACGATCGCGCTGGCGGCGAGGAGGGCGAGGGGAACGAGCGCCCACCAGTCCGCACGCCAGCCCAGCGTGATCGTCAGAAGCCCTCCGAGTAGCGGTCCGAGCAGGTTTGCGATACCGGCGCTCGCGCCCCAGACTCCGAGCGCGCGGCCGCGCCGCTCCGGCGGAAAGCCGCTGACCGCGCCAGCGAGCGCGGCCGGGCTGACGAGCCCCGCGCCGACGCCTTGCACCGCTCGGCTTGCTGCCAGCGCTCCAATGCTCGAGGACACGGCTCCAGCGGCGGCACCCAGCGCGAATAGGCCGAGTCCGAGGAGCGCCAGGCGGCGTGCCCCGAAGCGGTCGACAAGCATCCCGCCGGGCAGCAGCGTCAGCGCATATGCGGCGAAGTAGACGCTTAGCACGGCGGACGTCGACGCACCGCTGATGTTCATGCTGTGCGCGACGGACGGCAAGGCGACGGTGATCAGGGTTCCGTCGAGCTGCAGCAGCGCCGCCGCACCGGTGCAGGCAGCGAGCCGCGTCCAGGCGGCGCGGGAACGCGGGGCGCGCGATGAACCGTCCGTGAGGCCGTGGCGCGAGCCGGCCGTCCTTTCTGCCCTAGCGCGATTGGGCCGCCGTCGGCTTCTCATCGCGACCCCTCGATCGCGCCATCGAGGATCAGCTCGCGGTTCGGCGGTTGCTGGGTTTGCCGGCGGGCGATCGCCGATGCGGTTGTTCGCGACATTGCCGACTCGACTTTACACTGTAAGGTCGATCCATGGCGCACACCCGACTGGTGGACCGGGCTGCTGAGCGAGGTGGCCTCGGCGCGGGCGGCGACCACGTCGAGCTACGCGCGTCTGTGGCGATCGGAGGCTGGCTCGCCGGCTGATCTGGATAACCGAGTGCCCCTAAGCCGCGGCACGATCCGCAGCCTGGCGCGATGCGCGACGAGCGCTCCCCTGACGATGTCAGCTAGCAGGGGTTGCCCCATCACGATGCATGATCGACCGAGCCGGAGTGCGCTTGGCGTTGGCCGTGATCAGCTGAGCACGGTCGGCGACCGCGGCGAGAAGCCGCGTCCGCGTCAGCGACAAGTCATTCCTCCAGCTCCAGAGCGGCGGGCTGGTCTCGCCGAGTCCTAGCGCGGCGGCCCGAGAGGAGTACCGTGTCGCTCAGGTGTGCCGGGAAGTCTGGTCGGCGGTTTGTCGTCGACCGTGGGAGGACGTGATGGCTACACCTGACAGTCCCGTCGCCTCCTCGGGTGAGCGTGCTGTTTCACGCCGTCCATGGTTGGACGAAGCGGGAATGCCGGCGGGTGGGAGTTGGCGCGTGTCGCGGGGCGGGCTGGGGTCGCTGTGGCTGCGCGTCCGGGTTGCGTTCGGGCGCGATCATCTTGACCGGGCGTTGGCGGGTGGCGCTGACCCGGGTGCGAGCGCGGAGCTTGCGTTTCGGGCGGCGCGCTTGGTCCGGAAGCGGAACCGGTGGTGCCTGGCGCGGTGTGTTCGTCTTGTGGTCTGGGAGGCGGACGCGGGCGTGTCGGCGTTGCGGGTCAGCGCGAGGCCGGTTCGCCGCGAGGAGGTCGTGTCGTGTCGTGAGGTGCTGCTTGCACTGAGTGAGCGGCTCGAGCGTCCCGGGCCGGTTTGTCCGGAGGGGGTGGCGATCGCGGAGCGATTGCTCAGCGATCTGCGGAGCCCACTGTTTGCGTGGGCTGAGCCGGGGGCCGTGAGGCGTCTCGCTCGTCTGGCGGTCGCGGCGTTGGACCCGCCGCCAGGCGGCCGCGGCGGCAGCGAAGCGGGTGATGCGTTCCCTGCTGTTGCGCGTGCGGTGGGTCGGTAAGCTCCGCGTAGGTGTGCCGGGAAGCCTGGTCGGCGTCCTGTCGTCGACCGCTTGGAGGCCTGGATGACCCCGCCGCAGATGAGCAGCAGTCGCGGTGCGGGACGTCTGGCGCGGGGGCGTGAGCTGTTTCACAGTCGGCCGGTGCTGCTGGTCGCGTTTGCGTTTGCGGTGATGGCGGACCCGGTGTCCTCGGTCGCGTACGCGATCGAGGCCGCGTTGCGCGCGCTGCACGGCAACCTCGGGCTGCTGTTGCCGGCGATGGTGCTGGTCGTGGTGATCATCGCGCTGGTGATCGTCAACTATCACCAGCTCGTTGCTCGCTTCCCGGAGGGGGGCGGGGCGGCCGCGGCGGCCGGCAAGGCGTTCGGGGAAGGATGGGCGTTCGTGCCGATCGGGGCGCTGATCGTTGATTTCGTGCTCACGATCGCGATCAGCGCTGCCGCGGGGGCCTCGGCGGTGATCGACTACGTGCCGGGTCTTGCCCCGGAGCGGATTCCCCTGGCGCTGCTCTTGCTTGTCGGCGTCGCGGGCCTGACCTGGTTCGGTCATCTCGGCCGGGCGATCTTTGCGGCGATGACGCTCGCGTTCGTGGCCGCGGGGGTCGCGGTCCTCGTCGGTGGGCTGGGCGCGCCGGTGGCGAACGTCGGGCGCGTGACGCAGTCCAGTGGTCAGCCAGCCGGGATCGCGGTGCTGTTGGCGTTTCCCGTCGCGATGGCCCTCGCGACCGGTGTCGAGGCGCCGTCCTCGGCGATCGCCCAGCTCGGCCAGCTCGACAACGCCGGACGGCGGCGGTTCGGTCGGATCACCCTGTGGTTGACGTTGGGGATCGTCGGCGCCCTCACGCTGGGGCTGACCGCCGCGGCCGTGCGGCTGAAGGTGGGAATCCCGAAGGCGAACAGCACCCAGATCGGGGAACTCGCGAAAGCCAGTGTCGGCCATGGCCTGTTCGCGTTCTTCCAGCTTGCCACCGCGCTGCTGCTGCTCGCTGCCGCCAGTTCGTCGTTTCAGGCCGGCCCGGGGCTCCTCAAGGCGCTCGCCCGCCGCACCGTCGCCGCGAACGAGCACGTCGGGATCCTCCCCTCGTGGCTGGGCCGCAGCAACGAGCATCACACCCCGTACTGGTCAGTCGTGGTGTTCCTGATCATCTCGGCGCTGGTGACGGCCGCGCTGGGCGCAAACGACCAGCAGCTCGTGCTCTATTACGCCGTCTCGGTGTTCATGAGCTTCCTCGTCGGGCTGCTCGCAATGGCGCGCTTCTCCCACCAGGAACACCATCCTGGATCGCTCGTCCTGAACACGATCGGCGCGCTCGTCGTGGCGTTCACGCTCGCGGTCAATCTCGCGCGCGGCCATCCGATCATCTCGGTCGCGGCAGCGCTGCTCATCGGGCTGGCGCTGCATCGACTGTGGTCGCGAGCCGGTCGCCCACGGGGCATCGCGAGCGTCCTGATCGAAGCCGAACAGACGGACTGACCGCTTCCGAAGCCCGGGTATGCAGTCGAGCGCGTCAATTCGGCGTGCACGCCTGACCCTGGAGGAGTACGGTATGCGCAGGTGTGCCGGGAAGTCTGGTCGGCTGGCTCGTTGTCGACCCGACAGACCCAACAGGAGGAGGCCTTATGGGCCGATCGCACACCTCTCCGCCAGCCCCAGACCGGGCATGCAGTGAGCGAACGCGAGGGTGCGTGCGCGATGAGCGTTGATCGCAGCCTCAGCAAGCTCATGATCGCGGCGAGCACACGGCGGGGGATCGGTGCGCTGCGATCGCCGAAGGCGCCATCGGTGCTCGGCGATGACCATCCGCTCAGCCGCAGCGCGACCACGATCCACACGCTCGCGATTCAAGCGACTGCCACCTCGAGCACGGTGCTGCTCGGCGTCGTGGCCGTCGCCGAGGGCCGTCCCTGGGGGGTTAGGCTGCTCACCGCCGCGACCCTCGTCGAGCTGACGCTGTTGGTGATCCTTACCCTCGCCCGCGAGATCCAGCGAGAACACGTCCTGAAGCTGATCGCAAGCGGCGGCCAGCGCCTGCGCCTTGAGGAAGTCTCACGCGAGGTGAGCCGTCTCGCTCACCCACGGTGCTCGGCGCAACTCGCACGAAGCCTCGAGCGCGCGCTCGGGGACGCCGAGCGCTGGGATCAGATCCCGATCGCGACACGACCACCGCACGGGCTCAAGCTGCTTGGCGAGTTCGCCGACGAGACCCGCGCGATCGTCGAGCAGCTCCGAGCCGAACACGCGGCACTGCCCGGCCTCGCGCTCCTTGAGCTGATGCTCACCAATGGCAACGACTCAGCGCTCTACGCCGGCGACCCCGACGCATTGCGCACGCAGCTCTCGCGAATCAGCCACCTCATCAGCCGCGGCAGGGCGATGAGCACACACCACCCCCAGCCAAGCAGGCGAAACGATCTCGCGTCCGGGCGGCGGACCGTCACCGACCGCGGGCGACCAACCAAGGAGCAGTCATGACAATCGCGCTGATCGCCCTCCTATTCCTGGCGGTACCGGTGCTCGCTGCGCTCGGGCTGGAGCATTTCGGAGGCATTGGCCGCTCTTCGGACGCGACCGATCCCGACACGCGGCGGATCCTGTTCCCGTTCGTCGCGCAGGCAGTGTCGACGCGGGCGCTCGACGCGGCGGTGCGGCTCGCGAAGGCAGAGGATGCAACGCTGGTCCCGGTCTTCATCGAGATCGTTCCGGCACAGCTCCCACTCGACGCCACACGCACAGAGCAGTCCGCACACGCCGTGCCGCTCCATCAAGCGATCGCGGAGCGCGCGAACGAGCTCGGCGTGCCAATCGACGCGCGAGCCCAGCGAGGGCGAACTTATCGGCACGCGCTCAGACAGACGATCGGCCAGGAGCGCTTCGCCCGGATCGTGATCGCGGCCGCGGCGAAGGGCAGCCCGGGCTTCGATGCCGACGACGTCGCCTGGCTACTCAACCACGCCGCCGGCGAGATCCTCGTGCTCCGGCCACACGACGAAGACAGGCTCGCCCCCTCACCCCGCCCCAGCCGGCGAGGCCGCGCGCCGGGGCGTCGTGGCCGACGCGTACCGGCCGCGGCGAACGACGACGGTCACGCCGCGGGCACCGCAGGCGAACCGCAGCACGGCTCGAGAACGCGGGCGCGCCTCACCAGTTAACGCCCCGCGCGAGCACGGATGGCAGGCGGTTTGGCGTGCTCAAAGCCCCGCTGCTTCTGGGTCAGCGCGCTAGGCGGAGACCAGCTGAAACCCCACGAACCCAACGTAGAGCGCAAGCAGGACCGCCCCGCCCGCGCGTCTCATGCCGCCCGGGAGCGCGAGCAGAACGAGACTCGCGGCCGTCATCGCGATCAGCCACCCGAGATCGACCTTCGCTGTCGCTGACAGGCCGGCGAGACCGACGAACAACGCCGGCGCGACGACACCCGCGGCAAGATTGATCGTGTTGCTATTGAACGTCTCGCCGACAAGCGCTGACCCCCGCCGCGCGATGCCGAGACGCACCCCCGTGAGCGCGTTCGGGATGCTCGTCAACGGAGCGAGGATGAGGACACCGAGGATCGGCCTAGCGATCCCCCAGTGATCGCTGAGCACCAACGCGGCCTGGACCATTCCAACGCTCCCAGCCACGATCAGGAACACGTCGAGAACGATCAGCGCCAGCAGGTAATGCGTGGGGTCCGACGACGCCGCGGCCGTCCGGTTCCCATGATCCCGCTGCTCAAGCGCGAGCGCAAGGCGTTCCCCAAGTCTGTGAGGCAACGGCGCTCGCGTGAGCGGTCGCGGCCCACGAATCAGCAACGCCACGTACGGGACCAGGACACACCCGACCAGGATCGCGGCGGCCACCGGCGCGATCCAGCCGAGCAGAACTGCGACCGCCACGAGCGTGATCGCGGCACCGACGAGACCCTCGAGCAGCAACACCTCGCGAGGAAGCCACACGCGGCCGGCAAGCAACGCGCTCAGCCCGATCATCGCCGCCAGGTTGAACACGTTCGAGCCGACGAGCACCCCGACGCTGACGCTGTGCGCGCCCTTCGCGAGCGCGACGAGAGCGGATGTCACCTCCGGCCCGTCAGCAGCAAGCGCGGTGAGCAAACCCACCAACGCCTCCGGGAACCCGAATCGAAAACCGAGCCGATCCAACCTGCGCGCGAACAAACGCGCCGCGACCAGCGTGACCGCCAGCGATGCCACGAACAGCGGCGCGGCCACCAACGGCGACATCGCGGGTCAACGCCCCCCAACTGGCATCGCCTGAGAAGACCATCCAGCCACGCAGCTCGCCCAGCTGCGCTCGTCCAGCCCAGCTCGATATGAGCACCGTGCGAGGGCGCCAGGCGGCGCCGACCGAAACGCGCCGATCGACGAGTAGCTGTCCTGGCTCGATACGGCGCCTCGCGTGTCCGGAAAAGCCATCTGAACTCCTGCGTGGTCGTGGCAGACCCTCGCCGACCAGGCTTCCCGGCACACCAACACATCACGATACTCGTCGGCTGAACCCGAGGCTGCGCCCTGCGCTAGTCGCCCCCTTTGCCGGGCAGTTACTTGTGACGAGCGGAATCAGCTCCCCGCTAGCGCTAGCGGTAAGTGCCGCGATGTCCAACCAGGAGACGAAGCCTGTCCAAGCGGCTGGGCACGTCGATTCGAGCGGCATGGCCGGATTGCTCGAGAAGTTCGCTGAAGCGCAACAGGTGATCGAGTAGGCACCCCTGCCGCTCACTCGGAACCAGCCGCGAATCTGGGGCTTGTGCCGTGCTTCCAGTATCGGCGTGCCCCGGAGCGAGCGCGAGGTGCTCGACGCGACCTTGTCCGCCGCCGCACGCGTAGGCCGAGTGCAGCTCAACACCCACCTCAGGGACGATGCTCTCACAGACAAGCAAAGCTGGGGACAGGTGGCGCACCTGCGTGTGCGACCTGAGGCGCAGACCATCGACGACGACTCGCACCGGGATTCGACGACAGCCACCCATCGCACCGGCCACGGTACCGAACATTCTCAGCGTGTGGGGGGACCGATCTCGCGTTCACACGTTTCGGGCTTAGCCCAGTGATCGGCGCCAAGGTCCAACGAGCTTGAGAACCGAGCAGCCGCCGGCCTACATCTCGAGGACGTCGTCACCACGCTGGCGGCCGCTCAGCGCGACCCGCGGGTCGTCAGCACCTGCCGACTCCGACCGGCGTCAGGGGGCCCGTCGCTTGTGCGGACAGTGCATCGGAGGCCTTCACCGGGCGCGACCGCATGGCTGGACTGGTGCGGACGACGACGACAAAGATCTCGCTGCCATAGGGACGAGGAGCTCGCCGTCTGCGATGCCGAGACCTCGTCTTCGTTGAACATCCCAGATGCCTCCCTCGACTTGCCTTCTACGGCGCGTGCTGGACCGACCAGCTAGGCAAAAAGAGAACACGCCGGCGTGTCGCGGCCGCCGGGTTCTCATGTCACTGGGGGGGAACGCAGCCCGCCGCCGGTCACGACCGTCGGTCGTTAGACCCGTCTGCATGCTGAGCGGCACGGGGGGTACGGGCGATAGGGCACAAGGTCTGAATCCCTAAAGCGGCGGTAGCGTGCTGGCGATGAGCGTGGCGGCTGAGACCCCGGGTTCTTACGGTCGCCGGACGGCGTGGGCCCGGAACCTGGCCGCGCCGGTCCGGAGCTTCCTGAGAACGGAGACGGGCGGCGCCGCCGTGATGCTGGCCGCTGCGATTGCAGCGTTGGTGTGGGCCAACTCGCCGTGGCCTCATAGCTATGAGTCGGTGTGGCGTACGCACTTATCGATCCGGGTGGGTAGTGCTGGCATCGAAGCTGATCTTCGGCACTGGGTCAACGAGGGGCTGATGACGTTCTTCTTCTTGGTCGTCGGGCTCGAGTGCAAGCGCCAGCTCGATCTCGGAGAGTTCCGTGAGCGGCGGCGGATCGCGGTTCCCGGACTCGCTGCTCTTGGTGGGGTCGCGGCAGCAATCCTCATCTACATGGCGTTCAACGCGGGCGGCCCTGGTGCGCATGGTTGGGGAGCGGCGATGTCGACCGACACGGCTTTCGCGTTTGCCACCGTCGCCCTCGTGACACCCAGGACGGCGACGCGTATCCGGGTGTTTCTGCTGACGCTAGCGGTGGTCGACGACCTGGCCGGGCTGGTCGTGATCTCGACGGTCTACACGACCAACATCTCGTTCGTTGCGCTTGGTGTTGCGATCGTCCTGTTCGGCGCTCTGATCGCTTTACGCTACGTGCCGATCCCACGGCGCGCGGTGTCGTTTGGATTGGCCGCTGCGATCTGGGTGGCGATGTTCAAGTCCGGGATCGACCCGGTCATTACGGGGTTGGCGGTGGGGCTGGGAATCAGCGCCTACCCGCCGTCACGGGAGGATCTCGAGCGCCTGACGACACTTACCCGGTCGTTTCGCGAGCAGCCGACGCCCGAGCTGGCGCGCTCGGCGCAGCAGAGCCTGCAGTCGGCGATCTCGGCCAACGACCGGCTGCAGTACGACCTGCACCCCTGGACCAGTTACGTGATCGTGCCGCTGTTCGCGCTCGCCAACGCGGGGATCCACCTCACGAGTCGGCTGTTGAACGACGCGATTTCGTCCCCGATCACGTTGGGGATCTTGATCGCCTACATCGTGGGCAAGCCGATCGGCGTCTCGACTGGTTCCTGGCTCGCCTCCCGGCCGGCGTGGCACGGGCCGCGATCGCCGCTCAGCGGCCCCGTGCTCGTTGTCGCCGGTGCCTCGGCCGGGGTCGGTTTCACCGTGTCGCTGCTGGTAGCGAGTCTCGCGTTCAGCGGTGAGCGGCTCGACGAAGCGAGGCTCGGCGTCCTAGCCACGGTGATCTTCGCCCCGGTGGTCGCGTGGCTGGCCATGCGCGCGGTGCGGCTGCTGCCGACCGCCGTCCGTGCGCGGCAGATCGGCCGCACCGCCGACGACATCCTCGACCTCGCCGAGGACGTCGCTCCGGAACGGGACCACATCCGTGGCTCGGACGATGCACCCGTCACCCTGGTCGAGTACGGCGACTTCGAATGCCCCTACTGCGGACAAGCCGAGCGTGTGATCCGCGAGCTGCTCTCAGAGCACGGCGATGACGTCCGCTACGTGTGGCGACATCTGCCGCTGAACGACGTCCACCCCGACGCCCAACTCGCCGCCGAGGGTTCCGAAGCGGCGGCAGCCCAAGGAAAGTTCTGGGAGATGTACGACACGCTGCTGGCCCACCAGGACGAACTCACCCCCCGGGACCTCACCCGCTACGCCGCCAAGCTAGGTTTGGACGTCGACCGGTTCACAGCAGAACTCCGCGACCGAGAATACGCTTCAAGGGTCAGTGAGGACGTCGCGAGCGCCGACGAGAGCGGCGTGTCCGGCACGCCCACGTTCTTCATCAACGGCAGGCGTCACTACGGCGTCTACGACATCGACACGCTCACAAGCGCGGTCCAAGCAGCCAAGAACAGAGCGAGAGGCCAACGGCTCGCGGCGACCAATCCACCGGCCGAGACACCCGAGCCGAAGGATGCCTCACACGCCTCATCAGCGGGCGAGCCGCCGAGAACGCCAGACCCTCCCGACGGCAACCTGACATGACGCGACCTGCAAGCGTGTGACGCGTTCGAAAGCCCGAGCACGCATCTGCACGCTTCCTGGCGGTCCCGCATTGCTCGCCGGACGCCACGGCGCGCTCGGTTCCGGCGACGCGTCGTGCGCCGCCCCGTGTCGGTTCGAATCGTCACTCGAGCCCGTCGCTCCCGTCGCGGCGAGTGTCTCCCGCCTCCGGGACGTCGATGACTTCAGCCAGGCCCTCGGTGACAGTTGACCCGAACGGTCGGTCGAGGAAGAATGCCTCGACAATGATGTCGGGGTCGACATGCGCCTGCGAGAGCAACGCGACGACGGTCCGTCCGGTGACCTGCTCGACCGTGTGCGTGTAACGCCCGGCCATCACGCGAGCGAATTCCGCGCGCAGCATGAGCATCTCAGAGCCCAGGCTGACGGGCCGACAGCAGTTGGCGGCGATCTCGTTCCCAGCTGTTCTCCGAGAGAAGACCACCGCTGGGCTGAGAGAGAGGGAGAGGCCCCACGAGGGCGTGCTCCGCAAGCCTAGCGCCCTAGCACCAGGCTCATTGAAGGGCTCGGCGCGATTCGCCGCTGGCAGATCCGCGGTCAACGTCGGCGTTAGCTCGCTGAGCGTCTGGCCCCTCGCTACGCCGATGACAGGCTCGGAACCCGCATAGACGCGAGACCGGGTGCGGCGCCTGATCTTCGCCAGGCGCTCCTTCTCGACAATCTCGAGACGCGCAGCGCCGATTCGAAGCTGCCTCGGCCCGATCCGGCCATCCCTAGTTGCCGGTGCAGTCGTGGGTGTGCCGACGCGTCCAGGCCACGTGCGGGCGTCGGAAGAGCGCTACCTTTTCCGCGCGGAAGGAGGGTTCTGGCCGCGGGCCGGCGGTTGCGCATCGGCGAGCGAGTTCCGGGCCGTTTGCCGCGTGGCCTGATCTCGGTGCAGAGGAGGGGGACCGTCGTGCCGAAGGCCCGGGACGCTCCGGAGTGTGGAGGATCGGCGGACCGTGCCGTTCGCGTTCACGGTGTTGACGGACGGAGTAACGTGGCTGGCGAGACATCGTTCGTGGGGCCTCAGCAGGTGCGCAGGCAGCAGGAACGTGGTGGCTTCCGAAGGTCGGCTAGCGATGGAGGCCAAGATGGGCAGGGATGAGGCGCTGACGACGTGGTGTCGTTCGACGCTTATGAGTTTTTGGTGCTGACCTCGAACCGGCGTGGTTCGAGGCGCCTGGGTCACCGAGCGCGCGTCCGGCGAGCTGCGAGGCACCGGAGTTCGATAGTTGCCGCCATTATGATGCGCCCCCTTGTGGTGCGCGGTGAGGCTTCCGCGGGATGCGCGAGCGGTCGAATCGAGGGAGCGCTCAACACCACCCGCGGGCTGACGGTGCTGCGGGCGTGGCGCGCCGCCACACGCGCCGGGGCTCCTCTTTCTCCTCGGCCCCGGCTCGTTCGATTCGCTGGGGGGCATTGACGTGGTGCGAGGGTCGGCTGGTCAAGAGCCGGAGCAGCATGCATCCGCGAGACCCCCAGTGACGTTGGCGGGGGGACATACCGTGGTCGACGATCGGGCGCAGAGCTTGCTGGACATCGCCGGCAGCGTGCTCGGCGAGCTGGATATGGAGGTCGTCGTCGACCGCGTGCTTCAGTCCGCGCGCGAGCTCACAGGCGCGCGATACGCCGCGCTCGGTGTTCTCGACGCCTCGAGGACCGAGCTTGCCCGGTTCATCACGGTCGGGATCGAGGAACACATCCGCAAGGGGATCGGTGCGCTGCCGCGTGGCCGTGGCGTGCTTGGCGAGCTGATCCGCGATCCGGTCCCGTTGCGTCTCGCCGAGGTCGGCGAGCACCCGCGCTCTTACGGATTCCCGCTCGGGCATCCGCCGATGCAGTCGTTCCTCGGGATTCCGATCCTCGTCGACGGTCTGCCGTTCGGCAGCCTGTATGTGACCGAGAAGACGGATGGGAGCCAATTCACCGACGCGGACGAACGCTCGGCGACAAAGCTTGCCAAGTTCGCCGGCCTCGCGATCGATCACGCGCGACGCTACAGCGGCGCGGCAGCACGCGGTGACGAGCTCGCGCGGACTGTCGCGGCGCTGCAGGCGACGACCGAGATCGCCCATGCCGTCGGCGGCGTAACCGACGTTGATGTCATCCTCGAGCTCGTCGCCAAGCGTGGGCGTGCATTGGTCTCTGCACGCGCGCTCTTGATCGAGATCGTGGACGGCGACGAGCTCGTCGTCGCTGCTGCGGCCGGGGACCGCCCAGCAGGTCTGATCGGAGCACGGATCGCGCTGGCTGACACCGTCGCCGGCGCAGCACTTCGTACCCGCTCGACGCACCGGCTGGAGGTCGAGCTCAGCCGCACGCGCTTTGACCAGCATGGCCTCGGGCGCCACGGCGTCAGCGCCGATGCGGGACTCGTCGTCCCACTCCTCTTCCACAACCAGAGCTACGGCGTGCTGATCGCTCTGGACCGGCTCGATGAGGGACCGACGTTCACTGCCAAGGACCAGGCGGTGTTGGAGGCGTTTGCGACCAGCGCGGCGACCGCCGTCGCGACCGCGCGTTCCACAGCGTCTGAGCTGCAGCGCCAACGGCTGGCCGCCGCGGAAGAGGAACGCGGGCGCTGGGCTCGAGAGCTGCACGACGAAACGCTGCAAAGCCTCGGCGGGCTGCGCTTGAGCCTGTCGCAGGCTCGCCGCACAGGTGGCGCGGAGGTGCTTGAGAAAGCCGTCGGGGAGGCGATCGCGCATCTCGACGACGGGATCGCCAACCTCCGCGCGCTCGTCACCGACCTGCGCCCCGCCGCACTGGACGGGCTCGGGCTCGAGCCCGCGCTCGCCGCGCTGTGCGAACGAACGAGCCGCCATGGCCTGCAGATCCACCGTTCGGTCGAGCTGGCCTATGAGCAGGGCCGCGAGCCGACCCGACACATCCCCGAGCTTGAGACCGCGATGTACCGGATCATCCAAGAAGCACTCACCAACGCCACCAAACACGGCCACGCCACCCACGCCGCGATCGAGATCACGGAGAGCGCCGGGACCGTCAAACTCAGCGTCCGCGACGACGGCAACGGCTTCGACCCAACGAGCAGCACCGCAGGGTTCGGCCTGCTGGGCATCCGGGAGCGCACTCAACTGCTCCGCGGAGCGGTCCGGATCACATCCTCCCCCGGCCAAGGCACGACCGTCGCGGCGAGCTTCCCGGCGCAGCGCCTCGCAAGCACATCCGTCGCGGCCGAGCCGCGCCCTCTCCGCGCGACCGGCCCCTCCTAACCCTTCAAGGGGGTGGATCACGACGCCAGCCAGGACACCGCCCGGCAACAGACGATCGCAGAATGTCCCATACATAATCCCCCACTAAGCGACCAGGCGCCCCACGCGGATCCGGCGACCGGCAGGTCGAGGTCGAGGTCATCGAGGCTTGACGCGGCGCGGTGGGTCGCGAGGTCGACGCTCGTTGCGTAGGTGTCGTCGAGCACGAACGCGTCGTGCTTGAGCGCTGCGAGTCCGGGCGAGAGCATCGGGCGCATCAATTCCCACACGGGGTTGCGCAGCGAGCTGTCGCCCCCCGGGCAGCGCGTCGCGGCGCTTTCGCGCCATCGGTTCCGCGCCGAGCGCTTTGCTGCGGGTGACGCCGGCAGGATCGAGGGTGAAGGCGGGCGCCGCGCCGTGCGGTCAGCTGCGCGATCCCGCGGAGGGGGTCGGGGTCGGCGAGCGCTTCGTTGGAGCTCGGCGTCGGTGATCGCGTCCGGATGGTGCGGCTCGTGGCGTCCGGTGTCGCCTCCGGGCGTTGGCGTTCGGGGTCGGTCCAGCCGGCGCCGTCGGCGATCAGCTTGGAGTAGTGGCGGATCAGTAGGTGGCAGACGATCTGCCGGAGCGGGTGCAGCCGGGCGTCGCTCGGCTGGATCAGACCGGCACGGGCCACCCGCGGGGGCCGTTTGGTCCCACCGACGTGGACAGGCGATCGATGCCGGGATGGCGTCGGTCATCGCTACCGACCTGGACGCACGGACGGAGACGGCGAGCATGCCCGCACCCCGGAGATGCCGTGCCCGCCCCCCCGGGTGATGCTCTCCGGCCCGCGGCCGAGCGAACCGACAGGACGGACCGACGGCCGGCCCCGTGGGCGATGTCTCTTCCTTGGAAGCGACCCCGATCGTGTCACGACGCTCCGAGCTGAGTACCGCGACGGCGCCCAAGCAGATGTCTTGGCCCAAGACCCGAGCGCCAGGTCGCGCTGTTGCGTTGGAGGGGTCGGCCGCGGCGGTCGCTCGCGTTCCTGCCTCACGTGCTGGATCGACCACCATTTCAAAAGGGGGGCTAGTGTCCCGATTCATAAATTCGGTGGCAGTCTCGCGGCGTCTGGACGCGCCTTGCGATGGCGACGATCCCGCCGGACCACCAGTACGACTTGGATCGTCGCCATCCGCCATCCACGCCCAGCCGCTCCCGAGCCTGCTCACGAATTTCCGAATCACGACACTAGGCGCGGACGGGCCGGTCCTCCTGCCCGGGACCTGTGGCCGGGACGGGAGGACGGCAGGCGGATGGCGGGGTCCTACGCCGCCTCGGCGCCCGGCTCGTCATCGAGCGCGAGCTCGTCGAGGTTGGACGCCGCGCGGTGGCCGTCGAGATCGACGGTCGTGTCTGCGCCCTCGGCGCCAACGAACCCGTCGCGGTTGAGCGCGACGAGCGCGGGCGAGAGCATCGGCCGCATGAATTCCCACACGGCGACGCGGAGCGCGCCCTCGCCACCGGGCAGCGCGTCGTGGAGCTTGCGCGCCATCCGGTCTGTGCCGAGCGCCTTGGTGCACCCTGCCCTGGAGCCGGAGACGCCGGCGATCCGAATCCGCGAATCTCGAGTGTCCCGCCCGCTTGGCCCCTGCGGTCGCTCTTGCCCGCCCGCCGCTGCCCGTCAAGCGACTGCTTCGGCGACGACGGGATCACGCCGGTTGGCGAGGCGAACGAGCGTCTTCACGCGATAGTGATCGCGCGGTTCCGGTGGGCGCACTGCCGATCCGGGCGTCGATTGCTTTAAGCAATGGCGGGCTCACGATGTAGCGCCGTCCCCGTTGTCCGCGCGAAGGAGGCGTGTGGCCTCCTTTCCTGCTCAGCCGGCGAAGCCGGGCGCGCAACGAGGCAGACCCAATGTCAACGCCGGCGTGCTCTCCCGGCCTTGTAGGTGCGAGGTCGGGAACGGTCGAGGGCCGCGGGTTGTCGACGACAGACGGGCACCACGGGCGGTTTCGCCGATGGTTGCGGTCGCCCGCACACGCCCGCGGGATACCACGCGAACGTTGGCGATTGCGCGTAGCGCGTCAGTGGTGCCTGCGTGGCGGCGCCGTGTTCAACTTGGATCGTTTGCTGAGGATTGTCTTGGAGCGCTTGACGAGGCGTATCGTCACTGCGAGCCCGTGCGGATGCGAGCGGAGCAGCGAGCGTCCAAGCTTCGTGAGTCCGAGCTTGATCGTTCGTTTGTGACCGGCCGTGATCGTGAAGGTGTGCGACGCGATCACGATAACCTTCCGTTTCGGATGGCGCACGTTCGTCGTTGCGATGTATGCGTTCCCGACCTTCGTGACCGTTAACTGGAGAGTCCCGGTGCAGGCAGACGAACCGCTCGAGCACGAGACAGTCACGCTCACGCTGCCGTCTGTGGCTGCGATCAGCTTCTGCGATGGGAATGACGGGGCGCCCGGCTTCCCAGTCCCTCCGCCAGGTCCTGCGGGAGCGCTGACGGTGACGGCTGCGCTTGTGCTTGTCGCGGTCCCCGCCGCGCCGGTGGCGGTCACTCGGCAGCTCACCTGGGTGCCCGCGTCGGCGCTGACAAGCGTGTAGGTGGAGTTCGGCGCGCCGATGATCGCGGTGCCGTTGCGGAGCCACGCGTAGGACAGTGTGAGGCTGCCGCCGGTGAACGTGGCGCCGCCGCAGGTCAGGGTTTGGCCGACGACCGGCGTCCCCGAGATCGCGGCGTCGGCGGTCTTGGTGACGGACGCTTGATGCTGGAACGCGCCGATGTCGCAGATGCCGCTCGGGCGCGCCAGGTCTCTCTGGTCGACGGTGACGAAGCAGGCGCCGCCCGCGTTCAGCGCCGGGCTCCCGGCGCCCAGCATCATGGTCTGCGTCGGGCCGCCGTTGTCGGCGAGCGGCCGCAGTTGCGGGTCGATGCCGATCACATCACTGTTGGCGGTGCTCAGCCCGCACTGAGACGGTGTCGAGCTCTCGAGGTTGTTCCCGTCGTCGATGATCGTGGCGGCCGGCGAGCTCACGCGAGTGCGGCAGTTGCCGGTCGACGCCGGCGCGCTTCCGCCGGCGATGATCGTCCCCTGCAGGTCCAGCTTGGTCCCGAAGATGTCGATGTTGCCACCCCCGGTCCCGGTCCCTCCGCCGCCATCACCGGTGGCGCTGTTCCCGTAGAGCGTCGAGGAGTAGATCGTCACCTCCCTGCTTGTGCCCACGGGGAGCAGCTGGAGCGCGCCGCCGTACCCGGAGCCGGCCACGCCCCCGTTCACGGTACCGACCCCCGACGCACCGCCGGACGCCGTGTTGCCCGTGAACGTCGAATTCTCGATGTACAGCGGGCTCATCCCGGAAGCCCCCTCGCCCGGTCCGAACGCGCCCCCGGCGCCATCCCCGCCGGTTCCGACGTGAGCGGCCGAGTAGATGTCCGCGCCCGGCGTGCCACCGGTCGCGCTGTTGGAGCTCAACGTGTCACGGATCAGATCGGTCGATCCGTACGCGGTGCTGATCGCGCCTCCGGCCGCGGTCCCGCCGAGGCCGGCGTTCGCGGGTCCGGTCGTCGCCGGCGTGACCAGGTCGGCGCCCCCCGCGCCGCCGACCGCACGGTTGCCCGACAGCGTCGTATCGGTCACGGCGATCGTCGTCTGCTGGCCGGCGTAGATCCCGCCGCCCAGCGCGCCGCCGCCAGACCCGCCATCGCTTCCGAATCCCTCGGACATCGTGTTGCCGCCGTTGCCGCCCTGCGCCGTGTTGTCGGAGATCGTCGAGTTCGTGATCGTCAACGCGCGGGTGCCGGGCCCGGGCGGGGAGTACGGAAGGTCGATCCCGCCCCCGTACGCGTCCGCTCCCGCCCCGCTCAGGCCAGACGTCATGCCATTGGCACCAACGACCGAGTTGTGGTCGAGCAGAACGTGATCGAGCGTGAGCTGCGCGGCCTGATCAAGGATTCCGCCGCCGCCGCGATCAGACGCGATGACCGTCGTCGCGACGTTCGCGGTGCCGCCGGTGATCTCGAGCCCCTGGACCGTGACCGCCGGGCCGGCGCCGATCTCGAGCACCCGGTCGGTGCCGTCGGTCTGCGCGATCTTCGTGGCTGACGCGCCCTGACCGACGATCGTCGCGCTCTGAGTGAGGTCGAGCTCACCAAGCGACAGCGCGTACGTCCCTGCGGCCAGCGAGATCGTCGTGTTGGCGTTCGCGTTCGCGTAGGCGATCGCGGAACGCAAGTTCGGGCACGGGCTCGCGCTACAAGTCCCGCTCGAATCGGCCGCACCGGCAGGCACCGAGATCGTCGCAGCGCCAGCCGCCGACGCCATCACCGCAGCCAGCAACACCGACACGAGCCATGAGCTCGCCGCCGCCCTCCAGACACGCACACCTGATCCAGCCGACACGGAACCCCCTCTCGCTCGAACCGGCGTCTGAGTGCCAACTCCCAGACCGACTGTGGATATTACGCGCTGGCCACCGTGCTCGCATCCATGAGCTCACAGGTGCGAGCTCGTCTCGGCTCTGTCTACGGTGACGCTTCCACGATCCAGGCTGGTCTGGAGGCCCGGCAACACGCCCCCCGATCGGTGGGCCCGGCGCTACCGCCGCGTGCGCTTTTCCTCGTCCCGTCCATGCTGGCACCGCTGGGGCCCGCGTTGCATAGACCAGGAGCGGCGAGCTCCCCCCGTTTCGCCAGCAGCGAGGCCCGCGGCGACCTTGGCCCGCTCGTCGTCGTAGACGTCGACGCCGAACACCCGTGAATCACAAAAGCAGGGCGCCGCGATCCGGATGCGTTGCGAGCGACCCCGACCCCCGCAATCTCGAACGCAAGTCTCCGCTCACTGAGCAGCTGAGACCCGCTATGCGGGAAAGCGCGCATCTCGCGCACGATCCCTTTCGTCATCCAGCGGGTCACCGAGCAGGCGATCGCCTTAGCGACATCTGAGCGGTCAGCCGTAGTCGGCGCGGGGCGAGTGCTCCTCCAGCAACGCGATCGCCAGGTCGCTGGCATCGCTGACGACTTCCTCGTCGCCGTTGCGCTCGCCAGCTCCGAGGCTCCCTCGAAACGAAAGCGATCGCCGGCGAGAAGCGCTATCCGCGGCATGGCAGGGTCGTACGCAATAACGGGGTCGCGTCCAAAGACTGCTGTAAATAGCCGCGGGGTGCTGTCAGAGCGACGGCGTAGGTGCGACGTCGGGTAACCAACCCGCTGATCCGCGCCGCCGCAGCCTCTCGTGCGAACGGTCGACGGCGTCCATCAAGCACCGCCGCCACAGCCGGCTCAGAAACGCCCCCGGCGTGCGCCCACAGTTCATCGGGACGAAGATCACTTGTGCCAGCTTTGGTTGCCGTCTTGACGATAGAAGGTCTCCGAGATCAACGAGCCGTTGATTGCCAGCGTCGCGAAACCGTTTGCCACGAAGTAGTTTCCTCCGGGCCCTAGAACCGTCTGCTCGTACCACGTCACCCCAGGGTTGTTCAAACCGGTCGCATTGCCCCAGGGGATGCAGCCGTGCCCGCAACATCTCGGGGAAATCGTGATGCCGCTCGGGGTGGTTTTGTCTGAGTAGACCACCCCCATGTGCTCGTGACCCCAGTACCATATGACTCTGTCGCCGCTGAGCGGGGTCAACTGCGCCACCACCTCATCCCAGAGCGGTGTTGGTGGGGCCGACCCGTCATACGGGAGCCCATTGTGATGGGTGAGAAGAATCAGCGTCTGCTTCGAAGCGGCCGCGGCTTGCGCTTGGTCGTTTAGGAACTGGGCCTGGGTTCGTGGACCCGTCGGTCCGAGCGTTCCGTTCATGTATCCCGTCGCCGACGCGTCCTGGTCGAAGTAGGCGGTATCTAACCCTACGATGCGAAAGGATCCGTTGTACAAAGCGAAGTAGCTGCACCCCTTCTGACTTTGAAACGTAGTTGAAGCGAGAGTCGTATTGAAGTACCCCGTTCCATGGGCGTACATATCGTGATTAGAATTTAGGGCGAACGATTGCCCACTCCGACCCGGCCAAGGTGTCAAGAAGTTGTCCTGTTCATAATCACGCTCGACAAGACCTTTTTCGTTCGTGCCCGCGTAGTACACGTCCCCTAGGTGGACGATGAAGTCGTTTGGGTCTACGTGGCTCGCGATCTCCTGCGCCGCAGCGTTATTCCCTCCCCAATCCCCGAGCAGAGTAATCGCAACAGTGCTCGGGATCTGGATCGTCGCTGGATTGTCACTAAAGGAGGGGGGCGGCGTGGGCGGGTCAGTCCAACCCCACGCGAGAAACACGTATGACCAACCGGGATCGGTGGAATCGTAGTCGACATTGCCGAAGTACACCTGGCCGTCGGGTCCGACGTACGTACCTACGGCCTCCGGGGTGATGGAATCGCTCAGCAGGCCGTCTGGGTCATCATGAAGAAGGCTGTAAGTGAGTGCCAGCTCTCGTGTTGGTTGCCCCTGCACGGTGCCGCGATCTCGGATGCGCAGAAGATCTGCGTGGCTGGTGCGAATCATCGGTTCCAGTCGCGCGCGTTTAGCTGGCGAGAGGTCGTTCCAGGCGGTCTTCAACTCTGTGCTTAGTTTCGTGTAATCCTGCATTTAGGCTCCTTGCTAACCTGGCTCTAAACACCTCGACCTACTGTCTCTGAAGACCGGCTCTCGACAAAAGAAAAGTCGCCCGCCCCGCAGGGTGACGAAAGCGTACGACTCGATACGCGCCATCTTCAGCAGTGCTGCCGCATAGGACGACCCCTAAGATGGTGTGCAGCGTGCGACACGGGCAGCGCTACGCATTTTGAGCGCTAGCGGAGGGCGAGCGATTCCAACGTTTGCGCGGAGTCCGAGGATTAGGCGCCCAAAGTCCCCTGACCGGCTTAAGGATCGAACTGAAGCCCGGCTGGGACGAGGCGGGCTTGCACCGCCCCGTCCTGCCGGCCAAACTCCCGGTCCTCTCAGCTGGAGCACGGCCATTGCGCCAGGCTTCGCGCGTTCGGCCCTCTGGCAGTCGCAAGAGACCTTCGTCCGGTTAGACGAGTCGAAGCGATAAGCAACTCAGCTATCGCCCCATTCGATCTTCACTATGCCCGGTTGATCGCTGTTATAGGCCACAGTGTGCTGCTGCTTGGTGGAACTGAAGATGCCGAGAGAGTACCTGTCGTTGGTCTGGTCGGTGAAGTAGAGGTACAGCCAGCCCGAAAATGGCCCACTCGGTCCTTGGGCGATAACATCGAGGACGTAGCTGAAGAACCCGGCTTGTTTCTGAAGCGTGATACTGAAGACGCGCGCGTTGCTGTTGCCCACGAGGCACGTGCTTAGATCCACACTGCCGTTAATCTCCACTTGATCGCCTGGATTTAGGGCACCACCTTGCGGCGTGGTCGTTCCCGACGTCTTTCCGCAATCGGGGTTGTTGAACGGCACACTTGCCATTTGCTCTCCTCCCGTGAGCGCCACAGCCGGCGCATTAACCTGCCCGATTTAGCCACCCGCGTGCCTAGAGTCGACAGTCCCGCGGATACCCGTGCCTCAATGCCTTACGAGTCGCTGACGCTACCATAGCTTGCTGGATAGTTGGCTTTTTATTTGTTGGTCGGGCACTGTTCAGCGATCGGAGTTGACAAGCCCTAACTAAACGTTTGTAACCTTCCGCCGTGTGCGCGGCACAGCGCCCGACCGCCATGGAAGATGTGGATGCGTGGGGGCGTGGTGTCGACGGTTATGGTCAAGAGGGCGCCTATGATCGATAGGCCGATCGACAAAGCCCTGCGGCACGCGTAGCGGCCGAGCTGTCTCTGCGAGTCATTCAGGCGGTCCAGTCTTGAGATTCCGGGCCGTTGCGTGCCTGAGGTAGGCGAGGTGGGATCGAAGCTGTAGGTACACGTGTTGCACTCAGCGTCGGGAAGACCGCCGCGGTTCGCTCGTACGCAAAAGAGATGCACGACCACGCAGATCGACTCTGAGGCGGCACAGCGTGGCGGCCTACGCGAGCGCCCGCTCTGTCTTCGCTGCATCGAGGCCGGCCCGTTCGAGCAGGCTCACGAACTCCGGCGCGCCTGACACCTGCTCTGCGCCGGTTGGCGCCCCATGGGGTCAGCGGCGACGAGCACTCATCGGCGCGAATGCGCGCGTCCAGGCCCCGCGGGTCGGCATCGCACCGCAGCTTCGCGTTCGCCCAATCTCGAGAGTCTAGGTCTCGCCTCCCCACGATCGCATTTGTGTTTCGGCCGACTCGCGTCGCGCGATCGAGTTGGCGACCAAGCGCGACCTCGGGACAAAGGCGGGGTGAAGGAGCGTTACGGGTCGTGCGGATTTGTCAGCTATTAACAGGGATGGCGTGCTTGACATCTGCTCGGCGTAGGTAGAGGATCGACACCGCTTTAGTCACTCTTTCCTTGGGGGCGTCGAGAGCTACGGGTGAACCGGGGGATGGGCAGCTGGCAACAAGACGGAGGTCAGCATGAATGGCAATAGCGATCCCAGCGTCGTGTATCTCATCCGGCACGGGGAGAAGCTCGGCGATGCGAACAACGACAAGGACGGGGGTCCCGACCTCTCAGTCAGAGGCTCGGCTCGGGCGGCAGCGCTCCCGTCGCTGTTCCTGCCCGGCCCTCAGAACACAGCCGACGCCCCGACTGCGCCCAGTTGTGCACTCGATGCCATTGGCGGCTCGTTCACTGGGATGTATCACGAGGTGCCCCAGCAAGCCGTTGCCCCGCCGCGTTTCCGGACCCCGCAGGTCATCTACGCCACCAGCCCCGGACCGGACGAGCAGCCGGCGTCTGGCGGTGACACTGCAACCAGCCATCGCCCCCTGGAAACCGTCACCCCTCTCGCCGCCGTACTCAACCTGACGCCCAAGACCCCGTACTCGGACAAGCACTACGCCAAGGTGGCGCACGACGTCAGGCAGGACTACCCCGGTCAGGTGGTCCTGATCTGCTGGCACCACGGGACGATTCAATCCCTGGCAGAGGCGCTGGGGGCGACCGGCGTCACCCCCTGGAAGGGTACCGTGTTCGACCGCGTGTGGGAGATCGACTACACACAGAAACGGCCGCTGTTCACCGACTATCCTCAGAGCCTGCTGTTCTATGACGCAGTCGCCTAGCTCGCGCTGGCCCGGCCGGGATGCTCCGACGGACGGCCTGTCTCGGCGCGAGTTTGTCCGTGGCGGTGCCGTAGGCGCGCTCGGGCTCTGGCTTCCGTTCCGGCTGCAATCGCGGTCGGTCGCCTGGCACGCGCGGGCCACGAAGGCGTACGTCGGGCCGAGAGCGCTCGATGAGCTCAGGCGGAAGCTTCATGGCGCGCTGCTGCTCCCCGGCGACCGCGGATACGCGCACGGCAGCGCGCCCCGGAACGGCCGCTACGCAGACATTCGGCCACTCGCGGTGGCTCGGTGCGCGAAAGAGAGCGACGTCGCCACCTGCGTCAACTGGTGCGTCGAGCACCAAGTACAGCCGGTGGCCCGAGCCGGGGCCCACAGCTACGCCGGGTACTCCACCACACGAGGGCTGCTGATCGACATCGGCAAGCTCAAGAGAGTCGTCATCGACAAGGCCACGGGGATCGCGCAGGTCGGGGGCGCCACGCTGAACGCAGATCTCCTCCGGGCGAGCGACGGAGGGCATTTCATCCTTCCCGGCGGGACATGCCTCGGAGTGGGTGTCGGCGGCCTGGTACTCGGCGGCGGGATCGGCTTCAACACACACTGGGCCGGGCTGACGTGCGATCACCTGCGGGCGTCACGGATCGCGACCGCCGCGGGCGAGGTGCTCGAGATCGACGAGTACCGCCACCCGGACCTGTTCTGGGCCTGCCGGGGCGGGGCCGGCGGCAACTTCGGGATCAACACCTCCTTCACGTTCCAGCTCGTGGAGGTGCCCCGGCCAGAGGTGGCTCACTTCGCTTTCCAGTGCCGTGGAGTGCACAACACGGCCGTGGCGCTGCAGACGTTCGACCGGATTCTCCAGACCGCTCCACCGGCCTTCAACGCCGACGCGTACGCCCAGGCGACCCCGATCGGCCCCAGCGCACTCACGCCCACGGTTGACACCTTCGCTCGTGGCCAGTACATCGGGCCGCCTGCCGAGTTGCGTGAGTTGGTCCAACCGCTCGTGAACGCCACAACCAACGGGACCGTGACCGTCGACACGATGCCCTTTTGGGAGATGCAGAAGATATTCGCGTCAAAGGAGGCCCCGCGGCACTCGTGGGGTGATCTGTCGCGGTACTCGACCGCGCCACTGCCTGACGCGGTTATGGAAGACATTGCTCAGCAGGTGGCGAGCTGCCCCAGCCGGACCGCCACAGCCAACGGGTCCTTCTGGTCTCTCGGCTGGATCGGAGGGCCAGTCGTAGATCTGTTCGACCGCCGCGACACGGCCTACGCGCATCGCAACATGCTGACGCTGCTCCGTGCCACCCCTGACTGGCCAGACGATGCACCGAAGCACGTGGGACAGGATCTGCTGACGTGGACGAGCGAGATGATCAGCACGATCGTCCCACACACACCCCGCGAGAGTTACCAGAACTTTCCCAATCGGAGGATCGCGGATTGGAAGCGGGAGTACTACGCCGAGAACTACGAGCGTCTTGTGAAGGTCAAGACCAAATATGACCCTGGCAATGTGTTTCACAATCAGCAAAGCATTCCGCCGCTGCCGCGCTGACACAGCGGGATGCTTGCTCTGAAGGGAGCGACATGAGCGGTAAGGCCGGTCGAGTCGGCAGCGAAGTTGGGGAGATGCGTCGTCAGGATGCGCACGAGGCAGGCGTCGAGTCCACATACGCCGATCGCCCGTGTCCGCCGCCCCCCGGCCACGGCCCGTACGAGCTCCATGTGTGCAGAGGCCTCAATTCCTGTGCCTGCCATGATGTCAAAGGCACCGTGCCGATGGCGGGGATGGGCGAGTGCGCGACGATCAACCACGTCTGCCACGCCGACAACGAGTGCCGCGGCCAAGGAGGGTGCGGTTACTCGGGCGACGACTACCAGCAGTACAAGCCCGGAGACCAGGCCTGCAGCACTAACGGGAGCTGCGCGGTGCCGATCAACGAGAGCAGGGTCTTCTCCGCGGGCCCGTTCAAGGGCAAGAGCGTGTGGAAGCGGGCCCGCGCGATCTTCGAAGCCCGAATGTATGAGGCGGGCATCCCCTTCGGCCCCTCCCCCGGCGAGGGCTATCCCGACGACCTCGTGCCCCCTTACGAGCGCGGCAGCTAGCGCGATGGGCTCCACGCCGCCCCCACGGCTTGGCTACCCGAACCTTGGCCTGGGAGTCGGGCTGCGTTCGGCGCACTTCGCCTACCTCCTGGAGAACACGCCGGAAGTCGACTGGTTCGAGGTCATCCCGGAGAACTTCTTGGACTCCCATGGAATGCCGCGCCACGTGCTCGAGCGGATCGCTTCCTCCTACCCAGTGGTCCTCCACAGCCTCTCGCTGTCGGTCGGCAGCACCGACCGGATCGACTTTGACTACCTGCGGCGGCTGGGCAAGCTGGCAGAGGAGACCGGCGCGGTGTGGCTGTCCGACCACGTGTGCTGGACGGCGGTCGGCGGCGTGAATACCCACGAACTGGTCCCGATCCCGTTCAACGAGGAGTCGCTCGCCCACGTCGTCGAGCGTGTCCGTACCGCGCAGGACTTCCTCGAGCGGCCGCTGGTGCTCGAGAACCCGAGCACCTATGTGACGTTCACCGGATCCACGATGTCAGAGGCCGAGTTCCTGGCCCGGATGGCCGAGGAGGCGGACTGCGGTCTGCTGCTCGACATCAACAACGTCTATGTCTCGTCGATTAACCACGAGTTCGACCCTGTCGAGTATCTGCGCTCGCTGCCGCACAACCGCGTCGTGCAGATGCACCTCGCCGGTCACAACGACGTCGGGACGCATGTGGTGGACACGCACGATCGGCCGGTCGCCGACGCGGTGTGGGAGCTGTACGACACCGCGGTCCGGCTGATCGGGCCCGTTTCGACGCTGCTCGAATGGGACGACAACCTGCCGCCGTTTCCCGAGGTTCACGCCGAGGTGCTGAAGGCGCGCCGCTTCGCGGAGGCCGTCAGTGGCTGACTCGCTCGAGCTCGACCGGCTCGAACGGTGGCTGCGCGAGGTCATCACGCATGCGGACGGGCCGGCAGCGGGCGCGGCCTCCGCCGCGGCGCGGTGCCAGCTCGAGGTGCCGCCGGATCAGCTCCAGCTCGTGATCGCCCCGTCCTCCCGGCTGAGCGCCGCGCAGCGGCTGGCCCTGTACCAACGCAGCTACCACCTGCGGCTGCTCGAGGCGATCCGGGTGGCGTTTCCGGGTCTCCGCCACATGCTCGGAGGCGACCTGTTCGACGACTTCGCGCTCGAATACGTCCACGCCCGTCCGTCGCGCAGCTATACGCTACGGGCGCTCGCCCAAGGACTCCCCGATTATCTCGCCGCCACCCGCCCTGACGCCGGCGGCGTGGCTGAGCGTTGGGTCGATCTGATGATCGACCTTGCCCGCCTGGAAGTCATCGTGGCAGAGGTCTACGACGCCCGCGGTTCCGAAGACATGCGCATCCCTGACGCGCTTCCGGCCGTCGCCGATGCGGAGCTGCTCGCGTGCATCGCCGAGCCCGTGAAGTGTCTGCGCCTGGTCCGGTCGTCGTTCGCCGTCGGACCGTACCTGAGCGCGATCCGCCGCGGCGAAGACCCCGATCTTCCACCGGCAGAAGAAAGCTTCCTCGCAGTGAGCCGCCGCGACTACGTGGTGACACTGACTGTGCTGGATGCACGCGAGCACAAGATGCTCGACCAACTTGTCCACGGCGTCCCGATTGGGCTCGCCGCCTCGCACGCCGACATCAGGGACGCGGAGGCCAGGTGCCTGGTGCGGCAGTGGACCGCGGCCGGCTGCTTCGTGTCGCGGTTCCAATCCTTCGCTGACAACCGAGAGGAGTACAGGACACCGTGACGAGCGCGCTCAAGCAGCAGGTGGACCCTCAGCAGCCGATCAGCACCATAGAGCAGCTGCACACCCACCTCTACCAGGCTGCCCGGGTCGAGATGTCAACGATTCCGCTGTACCTGTACGCGGCGTACTCGATCCAGACGTCCGGGGGCTACCAGTGGGATCCGGGAATCTCGGCCTTCCGCACGATCCGCAGCGTCGTGATCGAGGAGATGCTCCACCTGTGCCTGGTACGCAACCTGTTGGTCGCCACCGGCGCGCCGCCGTTTGCATTCTACGACGAGGACTTCATACCCACCTACCCGAGCCCGATGATGCACCGCGAGCCCGAGCTGACGCTCCACCTGGAGCCGTGCACAAGCGAGCTGATGGAGCGAGTGTTCATGCCGTTCGAACTCCCGGAGAAGGTAAGCGCACCCCCCCAGCCCGATCACTACAACACGATCGGACAGTTCTACGCGGCGATCGTCGATGGGCTCGAGCGGCTCTCGGGCCCGACCCTGTGGAGGCAGCCAAACTCGGATCTCCAGTACGGGACCACATACTGGAACAACGACGGCGGCGGCCATCCGATCGTCGTGGTTGACCTGCCGAGCGCGCTGCAGGCGATCCAGACGATCGTGGAGCAGGGCGAGGGCGCCGACCCCGACAAGTCAAAGGTGCCGATCGAGCCGGCCGAGCCCGTTTCCGGCCAGGAGGAATACTCCCACTACGCCAAGTTCAAGCGAATCTCCGAGGGCATCGACCTGATCCGCGACGTCTGGCCCGTCCCCACGGACCCCAAGGTCGTCGACTTCGAAGGTCCCGTCCGCGCGCTGGCGGAGTTCTTCAATGCTGCGTACTGCTACGTCCTCTGCATGATCGACATGATCTACCACACGACCTCGTCGACGATCCAGCCGCTCCAGCACAGCGAGCGGTACGGGCTCGAGCGCAGGTTTATCGCGGCGATGGGCGGGGTCCTGTACCCCATCGCGAACCTGTTGGTCCAGCAGCCCGCCACGCCATCCTCCCAGCAGACCGCCGCGCCCACGTTCGAGTTCTACCGCTTCCAGGAGGACCCCCCCAAGAAGGACCAGCTGATCGCGATGTGCGATGGCCTGCTCGGTGACTACCCCAGCCTGGGAGGCGACGACGGGATGCGTCGGCTTCTCGAGAAGCTTCCGCCGCTCTGAGGCACCCGTAGGAAAACCACGGTTCTCCAGCTCCCTTTGCGGCGACTGTAGCTGTGTCCGGTGCACTAACGGCGAGTGCACGGGCCTCGAGGCTTGGTGCACCAGTTCTTTTCCGGCCGCTCTGCGATAACGCGGGGACGTCAGCTCTCCGCCGGGTCCGCCGCGAGTGCAGCGGGCTCCCTGGGGCGGCGGAATCCGAGGAAGCGCTCGGCTCGCCCGGCCACGCACCCTGCGCGCTGAACCTCCGCCCGTCCGGCGACCGCTTCGAGCTCGTTGCGGGCTCTTACCGCATCGGGGCCGTGAGCCGGATAGTTCTGACCGAGGTTCCGTGCGCGACGTCGAGAACGACGACGCGGACCGCGCGCCGAGAACATCACCCGGAAGCAGCCGAACCCTCCGCCAGTTAGGGAGGCTCGGGCATCCACGCGACGCTCGATCGCCACCTGACGGAGCCGTGGCCCCGCGACCCGGATATTCCGGCGGCCGTGCTCAGCTGCGCGGCGCTACTGCGGAGTGGCAGCGCCGTGTGGGCCCAGCGAAACGGTTCTATCTCCCAGTCTCGACCGTCCGGCTGCCGGTCCGCGTGATCGCTTTCATTTGCCGGCCCCCTCGCGCCGGGCGATCGCGTTGGCCACGATCCAGTCGTCACGATCCGGCCGGCCGATGGCGCCGGCGTGCGAATCGGACTTCCTGTCAGCCCACGAGCATCCTGTGGTGGCCGGCGAGTCGGCGCGGATGCAACCTTCGCCATTACGTCGCGGACCTCCTTGACCCGCCGCCCGGGCAACTCCGCGCCTGGAGAGACGCCCCGTTCGCGGAAGGTCGGGGCGGATCACCAATCAGGCGGCAAGCACTGGCCGCAGTCGCTGCTCCAGCGCAGCGCGAGGAAGCGCGCCGACAACTCGGTCGACCTCTTGCCCATCCCGGATCACGACCAGCAACGGGATGGACTGCGCGCCAAACGTGGTCGCGAGTCCTGGATTCGCGTCGACGTCGACCTTCACGACCTTCAAGTGTCCCGCGTGACTGTTGGCCAGGTCCTCGAGCACGGGCGAGATCATCCGACACGGCCCGCACCACGCCGCCCAGAAATCAACCACGACGGGCACGGACGCGGTCGTCTCAGCCGAGAACGTGGCGCTGTCCGCGTCGACGACCCAAGGCAGACTGGACTTGCAGCGCGGGCATCGCGGCACTCCCTGGGCGATCGGGGCGACCCGGTTGCGCGCATTGCAGGTCGGGCAGCTGATGATCGCCATGACCACCAGGGTAAAGCCGGCCGGAGCCTCGCTCGCCCGGCTACTCCCTCATCCGGCTGAACGCGCGTCTGGCCCCACGCCCGCCGCGACGCGAAGAACATGCGTCAACCGGTCGATAGACACCACGAGGACGTCGTGCTCGACCCGCTCGACGCCACGAGCACGGGCGAGGCACACGACGCCAAGTGCGCCGCTGCGCGCCCACCTTCGGCGGCGCCGTGCCAGCCACGCCGCCTGCTCGCGGACCCGAGCGAGGTGGCCCACGTCGTAGCTCCGTGTCGACGAGGTAGGCCAGAGGCGCGGTGACGATGATGCTCCGTTTCCTCTGGCCCCCTCCCGAACCCGTCAGCCGTTGGCTTGAGCGCCAGGGGCTGGCTACTGAGGATCTGAGCGACGTGCGGGCGGCGGAGTTCGCAAACTCGCGTCGCGAGGCGGGGTTGGTGACGTGGACTTCGCCGAAGAGCACGACGCTGCCGCTCGAGTACCTGCGGGAGATTGGCGTGATGCTGACGCCGGTGGCGACGGTCGTGAGCGGTCCGCTGGAGGAGCTGCTGGCCGATTACGGTCGCTATTTGCGGGTCGAGCGGCGTCTGGCGGAGCACACGGTCGGTGATGCGTACCTCCCGGCCGCGCGTTTGTTCTTGGCTGGCCGGGACGGCCTGGACGGGCTCGGGCTGGCGCGGCTGTCGGCGGGAGAGGTGAGCATGTTCCTGGTCGCGGAGTGCCCCAAGCGCAGCGTGACGGGCGCGCGGGACCTCGCGAGCGCGCTGCGGTCGTTTCTGCGCTACCTGCACCTGGCTGGGCTGATCGAGGCGCCGTTGGTGTGGGCGGTCCCGTCGGTCGCTGATCTGCGTGATCGCACGCTGCCGCGCGGTCTTGAGCAGGCAGCGGTGCGCAAAATGCTGGCCTCGTGTGACAGGCGGCGGACGGTTGGCCGACGCGACTACGCGATCCTGCTGTTGCTCGCACGGCTCGGGCTGCGCCGCGGCGAGGTCGCAGCGATCGGGCTCGAGGACGTCGATTGGCGGGCCGGCGAGCTTCTGATCCGCGGCAAGGGCTCCCGGCAGGACGTGTTGCCGCTGCCGGTGGACGTTGGTGAAGCGGTGGTGTCGTATCTGCGCCGCCGCCCGCGGTGCGAGAGCCGGGCGCTGTTCTTGCGCATGACAGCGCCGCTTCAGGGGCTGGCGCCGCACACGATCGGATGGATCGTCCGCGAAGCGTGCACGCGGGCGGAGCTTCCGCGCGTGGGGGCTCACCGGTTGCGGCATACCGCGGCGACCGAGATGCTCAGGCACGGCGCGTCGCTGGCGGAGATCGGCCAGGTGCTGCGCCACCGCGAGCAGAAGACCACAGCGATATACGCCAAGGTCGATCGCAGAGCGCTACGCGCGCTCGCGCGTCCGTGGCCGTCGCAGGAAGGTGGTGCGGCATGACGCTCCACGAAGCGCTGGCTGACTATCTGCGGCTGCGTCGCCGGCTCGGGTTCGAGATGCCCCAGGACGGCCGACTGCTGGAGGGGTTCGTGGAGTTCCTCGAGCAGGCGGGCGCTGAGCGGATCACCACCGAGCTGGCACTCACGTGGGCGCGCATGCCAGTCCACGCGCACCCGCACTATTGGCGCCAGCGGCTGTCGGTCGTGCGCGGGTTCGCGCGCCACCTCGCCACGATCGACCCCGAAAGCGAGGTTCCCTCCACGGACCTGTTGCCCGGCCACCGTCCGCGGATCGCCCCATACATATACACAGACGCGGAGATCGCGGCGCTGATGGCGGCCACCGGAAGACTCAGCCCGCCGTTGCGCGCGGCGCGGCATCAGACGCTGATCGGGCTGTTGGCGGTCACCGGGATGCGCCCCGGGGAAGCGCTCGCGCTCGACCGCCACGATGTCGATCTCCGCCACGGCGTGATGCACGTCCGCGCCGGCAAGCAGAAGAAACAGCGCGAGGTGCCACTGCACCACAGCACGATCCGGGCGCTGCGCAACTATGCGCGGCTGCGCGACGCTCGTTTCCCCGAGCCCACAACTTCGGCGTTCTTCATCGGCGCGCGAGGCCGGCGGGTGCCTCGTGGGGAACTCAACCGGACGTTCACCACCCTAATCCGCGAGATCGGCCTGGACGGCCGCGGCGCCCGCGCCAGACCCCGCCCGCACGATCTCAGACATACCCTGGCTGTGCGCACGCTCCTGGATTGGCATCAGGCCGGCGAGGACATCGACCGGCGGATGCCGCTGCTCTCCGCGTTCCTCGGGCACGTCGACCCGTCCAGTTCGTACTGGTACTTGGAGGCGGTCCCCGAGCTGCTTGAGCTGATCAGCCGTCGGCTGGAGCAGCTGCCTGAGGTGCTCCCATGACCGCACTCGCGCCCGCGCTCCAGGCCTATTTCACCGATCGTCTCATCACCCAGCGCAGCTCCAGCCCGGAAACGATCGCCGCCTACCGAGACGCGTTCAGGCTGCTGCTCCGGTTCGCCCAAGAGCGGACCGGCAAGCAGCCCTTCGAGCTGGACATCGACGATCTCGACGCGCCGGTGATCGGCGCCTTCCTCACGCATCTCGAAGAAGACCGGGGCAACAGCCCGAGAACCCGCAACGCCAGACTCGGAGCGATCCACTCCTTCTACCGGTTCGCCGCGCTGGAGCACCCCGAACACGCGCACACGATCGCCAGGGTGATGGCGATCCCCACCAAACGCTACGAGCGCAACACGCTCAACTACCTCGACCGCGACGAGATCGCGGCGCTGCTCGCCGCGCCCGACACACGCACCTGGCTCGGCCGCCGCGACCACGCGCTACTCGCGCTCATGATCCAGACCGAGGTGCGCGTCTCCGAGCTCACCGGCCTACACGTCGGCGATCTGCACCTCGGCAACGGCCCCCACATCCAGGTTTTGGGAAAAGGCCGGAAGACGCGCGCCACGACGCTGACCGCCGAGACCGTCAAGGTCCTACGCGCGTGGATCAAAGAACACCCGATCCGCTGTGGCCGCTGAGAGCACCCGACCGCCGCTTCTACGAGAGTCGACCCGCGTCAAGGAGCATGGCGTCGCTCGACCGAGCCGCTGACGAACCGGCGGATACCGACCGGCCGCGCTCCCCGTCCGAGCCCCGCTGTTGCACGCACCGCCGTATCCCGCTGGCGCAAAACCCGCGCCCGGTCTTCACATAACCGTTCGCCGGACCATCCGACGTGCTTCAGAACGCCTCCAGCGACTGTTCCGCGACGAGAATTCGCTCGGACAGGAACGCGATCCCACAGGATCGCGGTCTTCTGCCGCCTGAGCGGAATGCCACCGAACGTGGCGACCAACGGTGCCTTGCCCTCGCCGCGGTCAACGATGGCTTGCATGCATACGCGCGGCCCGTCCGGCGTCTGGGCCGCGTACTTGCGGGCGATCTTCGTCACCGTCGAGTCGTGCTTGCCTGCCAGCGTCTTGAGCAGCGAGGTGACCATCACCCAGCGCAGCCGGTCCAGCCGGTAGACGTCGCCGGCCAGAAGGTAGTACTGGACGATGCCGCGGTACTCGGCGCCGTAGTGGCTGATGATCGCGTGGTCCTGCTCGTTCATCAGCTCGGGCCGTCGCTCGGGTTTGCCCCGTTGCATGTACCGCGCGCATTTGGTCGCGATCACCTCCCTGGGCACGCGCAACCGGATCCCGC
Organism: uncultured Solirubrobacterales bacterium; assembly: GCA_963755955.1. GTDB lineage: Bacteria > Actinomycetota > Thermoleophilia > Solirubrobacterales > Solirubrobacteraceae > Palsa-465. The sequence goes on along the minus strand of CAVWLZ010000018.1, from coordinate 237,143 downwards.
CGTTGACCGTCCTGCGGCCAGCGGTGAGCTTTCGGTCGTCGTGCTGGACGGTGATCTCGTAGCCGAGGAACCGCGCCGCGCTGGTGCGGGCGTAGGTGATCAGCGTCTTGGTCTCCGACAGCTCCAGCGCCTCGCAGCCCGGCTCCAAAGCCTCAGATGCTGCAAGTCAGCCAACAAATTGATGGACAATTGATGGACACCTTGACCGGTCCGCATGCACCGTTTGACTGATAATTGGCGATTACCAGGGCCTTCGGAGGGTGAGCGAGGGGACTCGAACCCCCGACCGCCTGGACCACAACCAGGAGCTCTACCAGCTGAGCTACGCCCACCGTGGGGGACGGAATCTAGCAGCGCGCCGGGGCGCTGATCATCGCCGCTTGCCGTTCCGCGCGTGAACGGCGAGGATTCGAGTTCACCAGGAAAGGGAGATTTGCGGTGGGAACGATCATGCCCCCGGCAGGACTCGAACCTGCGACCCACGGCTTAGAAGGCCGTCGCTCTATCCAGCTGAGCTACGGGGGCCCGTTGCCTCCGGGACTGTAGAGGGGTTCGTGGCCAGATTTCGCGTCCGCCGTATGTGGCTCGCCGCGCTCGCGCTCGCGCTCGCCGGGATGCTGACCGGGCCGCTCGGCTCACGTCCGGCCGCCGCCCGGTCGGCCTCGCCCTGCCTCGTGCCGGGCCACGGCGCGCCACTTGACGCCCTCTGGCGCCCGGACATGGCCGCGGCGATCGGCTACAACGACCATCGCGCCGGCGACGTCGCGTTCGCGGTGCGCACGGACGGGCGGTTCTACGGCTACCGCCCCGATCACGTCGAGTGGTCGGCGAGCGTCGTCAAGGCGATGCTGATGGTCGCCTACCTCGATCGGACCTCGGTCGCCGGTCGCAACCTCACCGGCTATGACCGCTCGCTGCTCGTCCCGATGATCACCCATTCGGACAACAACGCCGCCGACACCGTCGACACGATCGTCGGATGGAGCGGCCTGCGGGCGCTCGCGGAACGGGTCGGCATGACCCACTTCGCCAACGCCTCGCCGTGGGGCGAGACGCACATCACGGCGCGTGACCAGACGCGCTTCTTCCTCCATATCGACCGCGACGTCGTCGCGCGGCACCGAGCGTTCGCGATGCACCTGCTCGCGTCGATCACCCCCTCGCAGAGGTGGGGGATCGGCGAGGTCGCGCCGCGGGGCTGGCAGCTCTACTTCAAGGGCGGATGGGGATACGGCACCGGACTCCTCGATCACCAGGTCGTGCTCCTCGTCCGTGGCTGCGCCCGCGTCTCGCTCGCGGTGCTCACCATGTACGACGGCTCGCACGCCTACGGCAAGGCGACGCTGCGAGGCATCTTCGCCCGGCTGCTCCGCGGTCTCCCCGGCCCTCCGCCGCGCACGTCGCCGGAGCGTGATCCGGCCGGCTGACCGCGTGTAGGCTGCCGATCATGGAGGGGATGGACGGGCGGACGAGGCGATCGCCGACGCGGCGAGGCCCGGTCTGGGCACTCGCGCTGGCCGTCGCCGGTCTGCTGCTCGCCGGGTGCGGCGGCTCAACGAGCAAATCGGTGCGCAGCTGCGTGGCCGGAAGCGCGTCCGGTGTGATCATCACCGTCCGCGGGCCGACGCCGAGTCAATCGTGCCAGCTGCTCGAGCACGTCGGGCGCGTCGCCGGCTGGACCGGACAGCCGACGCTGCCGGCCGGGCCGCCGGTCAGCGAGGCGTGCGTCGGGACCGATACGAACGGGAACTCGGTGACCGTCCAGACGACCGCGTCCGATCCGAGCGCGCCCGTCGGCGTGATCCAGGACGCCCTGTCGGCCAACGGGTATCAGGTCCGCTCGCCGATCCGGTGGGGCAGCGGGTGCTGAGCCTGCGGCCCGGAAACGCGGAACCCCGGTGACGGACGCAATCGATGGCGCCGAGCCGGTCGACCTGGTGATCTTCGACTGTGATGGCGTGCTCGTCGACAGCGAGCGCCTGGCGGTCAAGGTCGACATGCTGCTGCTGCGTGAGCTCGGCTGGCCGCTGTCGGAGGCCGAGGTGATCGAGCGGTTCGTCGGACGCTCCAACGCCGACATCCAGGCCACGATCGAGCGCCACCTGGGCGATGCGCTGCCCGCGGACTGGGCGCAGCGATTCGAGCCGATGTACGAGCGCGTGTTCGCGGCCGAGCTGACACCCGTCGACGGCGTTGTCGAGGCGCTCGATCAGATCACGCTGCCGAACTGCGTGGCGTCGAGTGGCACGCACGAGCATTTGCGCTACCGGCTCGCACTGACCGGACTCTACGAGCGCTTCGCGGGGCGGATCTTCAGCGCTGAGGATGTCGCTCGGGGCAAGCCGGCCCCTGACCTCTTTCTCTACGCCGCCGACCGCATGGGGGTGCCGCCGGCCGCCTGCGTCGTCGTCGAGGACAGCCGCCCCGGCGTCGAGGCGGCGCGCGCCGCCGGCATGCACGTACTCGCCTTCGCCGGCGGGCTGACGCCGGCCGAGCGCCTCGCGGGGATGAACACGATTCTGTTTCAGCACATGCGCGAGCTGCCGGCGCTTCTCAGCCCGTGACGAGCCGCCGCGGGCCGCGTCTGGCGCGGCGAGGCGGCGCGCGCCAGCGGGGAGATCCGTACTCCCCCCCGATGGACGCGGGTTGGTTTCGGCCGATGACGGACTGCGTGCGGTTTGTCACCATGTCGCTAGCTCGGACCTGAAAGATGGACCGACCCGACGAGTAGTCCCGGCGTGGGGGCGGGCGGCGCTTTCCGATTCGTCTGTCCCAAGTGCGGTTGCCGCCCGCCCGTTCGTCCCCTCATCCGCGCCGGTTCCGAAGCGGCCTGTCTGATCGGCGAACCCGACAAGCCGCGCCCATTCAACGAGCGAGACGGAACCGAGAACCGCGAGGAGCTCTGAAATCGGGGCGCCCGGATTTGAACCGGGGACCTCCGCCACCCAAAGGCGGCGCGCTACCAGGCTGCGCCACGCCCCGATGGGCAGCGAGTGTACCTGGGCCCTGGGCCCTGGGCCCGCGCCCGGGCGAGCCCCACCGCCCCGCGCCCCCTCGCCCCACCGCCCCGCGCTCCGAGCGCCCCACCCCGCGGCGCCCCACCGCCCCGCGCGCGCCCGCGCCCGCGTTGGAGTAGCCTCAGCCGCCGCCATGACCACCGTCGAGCCGCTCCGCGCGCTGCACTACGACCTCGCCCGCACCGGCGGCCTCCAGGCCGTCGTGGCGCCGCCGTACGACGTGATCGACGCCGCGGAGCGGGCGCAGCTCGCCGCGCGCTCGCCGTACAACGTGGTCGGCATCGACCTGCCGCAGGCCGACGGCGACCCCTACGCCGAGGCGGCGCGGCTGCTGCGCGTATGGCGCGAGGAGGGCGCGATCGTCCGCGACGACGCCCCGGCGATCTGGCCGCTCGAGCAAGACTACACCGGGCCGGACGGGCAAGCACGCACGCGGCGGGGCTTTCTCGCCCGGGTCCGCGTCGAGGACTACGGCGCCGGTCGCATCCGGCCGCACGAGCGGACCCATCCCGGCCCCAAGGAGGATCGCCTCAGGCTCACGCGCGCGTCGCAGGCCAACCTCTCCCCCATCTTCTCGCTGTTCTCCGATCCGACGGGCGCGGCGTGGTCGGCACTCGCGCCGGCTACGGCGGCCGCGCCATGGGGCCAGACCACCGACGAGGACGGCACGATCCACCGCCTGTGGCGCGTCGCCGATCCCGCCGCGATCGCCGCCGTGCAGGCGGCAGTGGCGCCGGCCGAGCTGCTGATCGCCGACGGCCACCATCGCTACGAGACCGCTCGCGTGTACGCGGAGGAGATCGGTGGCGAGGGACCCCACCGCTACGTGCTCATGTGCCTCGTCGCCCTCGAGGATCCGGGGCTGACCGTGTTCCCCACCCACCGGCTCGTGGGCGGGCTCAGCGCCGAGCAGCAGGAGGCGCTCGCCGAGGCGATCCGCCGCGACTTCGACGTAGAGCCCCTCGCGGATGCCTCGGAGCTGCCGCCGCGCGCGGGCGACGCCGTCACGATCGGCTACATCGACGCCCACTTCCAGCGCCCGTTTCGGCTCACGCTCAAGGACCCGGCGATCGCCGACGCGGCTCTGCCCGACCGTGCCGAGCCCTACCGCCGACTCGATACCGCGGTGCTCGAGGCGCTGATTCTCAAGGGCGCGCTGGGGATGAGCGAGGACGACATCGACCACCTTCACGGGCTCGGTTACGCCCGCGACGACGCGCAGGCGCTCGAGCTTGTCCAGGACGGCAGCTACGACGCCGCCTTCTTCATGGCCCCGACGCCGGTGGCCCGAGTGCAGGAGGTCGCCTCGACCGGCGAGAGCATGCCGCCGAAGTCGACCTACTTCTTCCCCAAGATCCCCACCGGGCTGCTGTTCAACCCACTCGCCGAGTAGCCCGCGCGCCCGGCGCTACGATGCGCGGTCACAGTGTCAGGTGAGGCTGAGGAGCGGGACATGATCGGCGCCGTCGCCCGGCGCCAGGCTCCGCACGCCATCCGGCAGGAGATCATCGCGCGCGGGCACCATCTGATCGCCGACGAGCCTGAAGCACTCGGCGGCAGCGATGACGGGCCGACGCCGCAGGAGCTGCTCTCGGCGAGCCTCGCCTCGTGCATCGCCGTGACGCTCGAGATGTATGCCCGCCGCAAGGGCTGGGAGCTCGCCACGGTCGAGGTGGAGGCACGCTACGCCCGCTCGGCGCCGGGCGAGGCGACCCACTTCGAGATCGTGCTGACGCTGCCCGCCGATCTCACCGGCGAGCAGCGGGATCGCCTGAGGGTGATCGCCGGCAAGTGCCCGGTCCACCGAATCCTCGAAGGCGAGGTCACCTTCGAGCAGCGGCTCGAGCTGGCCGCGCCGGCCGGATCCTGAGCGAGCCCCCGCCCGATGGCGACCGTCGACGACTCGCTCCGCGCCGAGTTGCAACGCGTGCTGCTCTCCCCTGGGGAGGCCGTCCGGCTCGAGGTCCGAGGGCGCACCGATGCCGCGGTGCTCGTCCCGCTCTACGTCCGTGACGGCGAGACGCATGCCGTGTTCACACGGCGCCGCGACGATCTGCGCCGACACGCCGGGGAGATCTCGTTCCCGGGCGGCCGCCACGAGCAGGACATCGAGAACCTCTGCGAGACGGCTCTGCGCGAGGCCTACGAGGAGATCGGCCTCCCCCCGGCCGACGTGGAGATCGTCGGCGCGCTCCAGCCCGTGCCGACGATCGCGACCGGCTACGCCGTGTACCCGTTCGTCGGACTGATCGAGCCGGGACGGGAGTGGACCTTGAGCCCCCAGGAGGTGGCCGCGGTCCTCGAGCTGCCACTGCGACGCCTGCTCGCCGGCTACGCCCGCCGTCGGCTGGTGCGGCGCGGGCTCCCGATCCGCACCGACACCTACGTCGTCGGCGAGCACCTCATCTGGGGCGCGACCGCCCGCATTCTCGCCGACCTGTTCGACCGGATCGGCCCGCTGCTGGCCGCCGGTCAGGGCGCCTGACCGCGGCGCGGGACGGGCCGGCACGGAGCCGGCCCGCCGCGCCGGCGCTCAGGCCTTCTCGATCGGCACGTTGACGAGGTTGCCCCACTCCGTCCACGAGCCGTCGTAGTTCTTGACATCGTCCTCGCCGAGCAGCTCGTGCAGGACGAACCAGGTGTGAGCCGAGCGCTCGCCGATCCGGCAGTAGGCGATGATCGGATCGCCGCTCAGCACGCCCTTGCCGCCGTAGAGGTCGCGGAGCTCGTCGGAGCTCTTGAAGGTGCCGTCCTCGCGGACCGCCTGGGCCCACGGGATCGACGCCGCGCCGGGAATGTGGCCGGAGCGCTGTGCGCCCTCGTTCTCATAGCCGGGCATCGCGATCAGCTCACCGGAGTACTCCTGGGGCGAGCGGACGTCGACCAGCTTGCGCGCATCGTCGAGGGCGGCGAGAACCTCTTCACGCCGGGCGCGGATCGTCTCGTCGCCGGGCTTGGCGGTGAAGGTCGCGGCGGCGTGGCTCGGCTCGTCGGTCGTCGTCGGGCGGCTCTCGGAGAGCCACCGCTCCCGCGGACCGTTGAGCAGCTTGACCTTGTCGTGCCCGTAGTACTTCAGGTACCAGTACGTGTATGCGGCGAACCAGTTGTTGCGATCGCCGTAGAGGATCACGAGATGGTCGTTCGAGATGCCCCGGCTGCCGAACAGATTGCCGAAGTCCTCAGGGCCGAGGAAGTCACGCTTGACCTGATCCTGGAGATCCTTCTGCCAGTCGAAGCCGATCGCGCCCGGAATGTGCGCCTCGCGGTACAGCGCCGGGTTCTCGTCGACCTCGACGATCCGGATCGAGTCATCGTCGAGATGCTGCTCGAGCCAATCGGGCTCCACCAGCACGTCCTTCGCATACTCAGCCATGCTTCCCTCGCTTCACGGTAGATGGGTAACACACGTATTGTCAGTCGTCTTTTGCCTGTTTCCACCCGCCCCGGCGCAGTCTAGCGCGAGAGGCACCCTCGCCGCCGTATCTCCACTAATCTGGTTGAGATTAGTCGTGCGCCCGTCAGGAGGTGCTCAGCACCTCGGCCACGGCCGTTGTCGCGGCAGCCACCCAGGCCGCTGGATCGCCGGGATCGGCGGTGAGCACGACATGCGGAATCCGCGCGTCCTCGCACGTCGCGCGCACAAGCTCACCCCCGCGCGCGAGCAGCCCGGCGTCGACGGCGCCGGCCGCCTCGTAGACGATGCCGTGCACGGTCGTGTCGATCATCCGGGTGAGCAGCATGTCGAGCCGCGTCGTGTGCAGCGCCTCGATCGCGGCGGTGTCGCCGACGGCCGAGCCGAGCAGCACGCACGCGACGCTCACGTGTGCGAAGGCGGGGGAGATCGTCACCACTCGGTCGGGATCGCCCACGAACGCCTCCGCGCCCGCCGCCTCGATCTCGGCCACGTTCGCGGCGTCACGAGTGGTGCCCCGAACGGCATGACCGGCGACGACGAGCTCACGCGCGAGCATTCGCCCGCGGCAGCCGCAACCGATGATCAGACACCGAGCCAAGGACGATCGACGCGCTCGGAGCGGGCTACTGTCCGCCCGGTCCGGACCCGAATTCCTCCCGGGCCTGCTCGCGGGTCCGCTCGGCCAGCCCGCGGGCCCGGCGGCGGGCGTTGGTCACATCGAGCAGCTCGTCGAGCTCCCGCTCGCCGGCGAGATCTTCACGGCGCCGGCGCTGTTCGTTGAGATCGTCCATCACCCGCATCTCGAGGTCGTGCACGGTCACCTCGCGCTCTCCCCGTGCGCGGCGTCGCGCGTTGTGCACGGCGAGCATCTGTTCGAGGTCCTCCGCCTCGAGTTCCTCTCGCGTCTCGGTGATCTCACGCGCGGAGCGCAGCCCGACCTGCTCGAGGCCGGATCCGGGGTAGAACTTTCCCAGGATCCACACCCACAGGATCAGCGCAGCCAACCCTCCCAGCAGCACGATGGCGAAGGGATCCACTGCCCGGCAGTCTACCCCCGCGAGCCGCAGGCGAGACCAATCTGAGACCGATCCGCGATTGTCCGCAGTCGCCGCGCTGCCTAGTGTTGTGACCGACCCGCCACCAAACCGCCGAGGAGTGAGATGGGTTCCTTCACCGACGTGTCACCCCCCGAGCGCCAGCAGGAGCAGACGGTCGCGCTGATGGCGAGCGGCGTCGTCGGCCGGGCGCGGATCGACCAGGTCACGGACACCGGCGCGCCGTCAACGACAACCCCCGGGTCGATTTGAACCTCACCGTCACGGTGCCTGGCCGCGATCCCTACCCGGCGACGCTCACCCAGGTGATCAGCCGGCTCGCGATCGGCGACTTCCAACCCGGGGCGACGGTCGAGGTCCGCGTCAGCCCGGACGACCCGCAGACGCTGATGATCGCCTGAGGCCACGAGTCCCGTCCGGAGGCGAATATGTGGCAGCCGCAACTTTGGCGGCTGCGGGTTGTTTTCCAGGGCGTCTGCGCCACCGCGCGTGAGGCCGGGAACCAGTCGGAGGCGGACCTTCAAAATGCTGGGAAAGGAGGGCCCACATGCGGCCACGCATTGCTGTGCTCGCGTCGCTTGCGGCCACCGCAGCACTCGCTGGGGTAGCCGCCGCACCGGGCGTCGCCGGAGCGGCGCCGAAGCACAACCGCGGTCTCACCATCAACGTGACGCCCAACCCGATCAACGCCGGTGATCCGGTCTTGATCTACGGGCAGATCAAGGGCAGCGACGTCGTCGGGAAGACGGTCGTGCTCTACCACCATGTCTCCGGAGGCCCGAGCGGATACTCGGTCGTGCAGCACACGACGACCACCGCGCTCGGCTTCTACGAGTTCACCCGGGCCGACGGTGTCGTCAGCACGAACCGCAGCTGGTTCGTGCGCCAGGCCGGAGACCCCTCGGTGCACAGCCGCACCGTCTACGAGCGGGTCGCCGCGCTCGTCTCGCTGACAGCGAGCCAGACGACCGTCGACACCCGCAAGCCGGTGTTCTTCACCGGCCGCGTCACGCCCAACCATGCCTTCGAGCGCGTGCTGCTCCAGAGGCAGGTCGGCGGCGACGACTGGCGCACGGTCGGCAGCGGCCGGCTGGGCCCGGGATCGAACTACCGCATCCGGTGGAGCACGGGTGTCCCGGAGTCGTACACGCTGCGCACGGTGTTCACCGGGGACCGGCGCAACATCGGCGGTGAGTCTGACTCGGTCACGGTGACGGTCGAGCAGGCTCAGATGCCTGATTTCACGATCAACACCTCGCAGCCGATCATCAAGGAGGGCGACACCGCGACGATCTCCGGCGTGCTCGATATGCCGGGCACGACGACGCCGGAGGGTTCGACGAGCGTCACGCTGTGGACGCGGCGCGCCGATCAGGCCCACTTCCACGCGCTGACCTCGACGATGACCGACGCGGCCGGCAACTACCAGTTCAGCGTCCAGCCCGCCCAGAACGTGCTCTATCAGGTGCGCACGACGATGGCACCCCACCGACATTCCGCGGTGCTGTTCCAGGGCGTGCACGACGTGATCACGCTGGCCGAGAGCGCCGCGAGCGTGTCTCAGTACGAGCCTCTGACCCTCAGTGGTGCGATCACGCCGGACAAGGCGGGCCACGTCGTCTATCTCCAGCGATTGGGTGCCGACGGCGACTGGCACACCGTGGCCCGCACGCGGGTCCGCGGCGACTCGACCTACCAGTTCGTCCGCAGGATCGGCGAGGTCGGGACGTTCAGCTACCGCGCACGGATCCTCGGCGACGAGAACAACGTCGGCTCGGCGTCCTCGCCGGTGTCGGTGACCGTGAACCTGCTCCCGGTGGCCTCGCTGCCGAGCGCAACCTGACGCCCGGTCGCTGACCGGCGCGACGCATCCGGCCCTCGCCGCTGACGGCGGGGGCCGGGCGCGTCAGGCGACGGCCCACAGACGCCAGTGTCCGGGCACGCCCTTCAGCTCGCGCTCGCCGCGGTCGGCGAACTCGAGCCCGGAGCCGACGACGAGGTCCTTGACCGTCCCGGACACGAGCACCTCCCCGGGCTGCGCGCACGCCATGACCCGAGCGCCGATGTGCACGGCGATCCCGCCGACGTCGTCGCCGATGATCTCGATCTCCCCGGTGTGCAGCCCGCTGCGCACCTCGAGGCCGAACTGCGCGCTGGCCAGCTCGCCGATCGCGCGCGCGCAGCGGATCCCCCGGGCCGGCCCGTCGAAGGTGGCGAGGAAGCCGTCGCCGAGCTTCTTCACCGCGCGGCCTCGGTAGCGAGACAGCTCGCGGCTGACCTCGTCCTCGAGCGAGCCGAGCAGGGTCCGCCAGCGACGATCGCCCATCTCCGCCGCCCGCCGGGTCGAGTCGACGATGTCCCCGAACATCACCGTGGCGAGGATCCGCTCTGACTCGGGCCCGCGCCGTACCCCGGTGAGGAACTCCTCGATCTCGTCGATCTCGGTCGCGCGACCACTGGCGAACGGCAGCGCCTCGTTGCCGGGCAGCTCGACGTAGCGGGCACCGGGGATGCGCTCGGCGAGGTACCGGGAGTGACGGATGTCGACGAGCTGGTCGCCGACCCGGTGGAGCACGAGGGTCGGCGCCTGGATGCTCGGGAGGACCGCCCGGACATCGACCTGGGCGTTCATGCGCATCAGCGCAGCCGCCGTGCCCGGGCTGGCGGCGAGCCGCTCGAGCCGGCCGTACCAGGCCCGCAGCCGCGGGTTGTCGGCCGAGCTCGGCGACACGGTGAGGATGCGCGATCCGTCGCCCCAGCCGAGCACGCCGCCGTCCCGCAGGTGAGCCTCGCGGTCCTCGGGCCGGAGCGCCCATTCGTAATCGGGCGCCCAGGACATCCGCGGCTGAGCCTCGTAGAGGACGAGCCCGGTCGTGCGCTCGGGGTGGGTGGCGGCGAACAGGATCGCCATCGCACCCCCCTCGAGCATCGCGAACACGGCCGCGCGCTCGGACCCCGCGGCATCCATCACCGCGACGACGTCGTCGATCTGCTCCTCGAGGGTCGGGGCTCGGGCGACGGGATCCGAGAGCCCGGACCCTCGCCGGTCGAACATGATCAGCCGTGAGAAGCCCGCGAGTCGCTCGAAGTACCGCGCGATCACCGGTTCCTCCCAGTAGACCTCGACCTGGGAGATCCAGCTCGGCACGAAGATGAGGTCGATCGGGCCCTCTCCGACGACCTGGTAGGCGATGTGAACGTCGCCGCTGCGGGCGTAACGGGTCTCGGGCGCCATCGGCAGACGGAGCCTATCCCCCTCCCCACTTCCGCTCTAGACCATCTAGTAGCGTGCCAGCATGGACTTCGACCTCACCGACGAGCAGCGTCTGATCCAGGAGACGGCGCGTGCTTTCACCGACAACGAGATCATCGCGCAGGCGCGTGAGAACGACCGCAACGAGCACTTCGACCTCGGTCTCGTCAGCAAGATCGCCGACCAGGGCTACCTCGGGGCGATTGTCCCGCGCGAGTACGGCGGTGCCGGGCTCGACTACCTCACCTACGGGCTGATCGTCGAGGAGATCGGCCGCGGCGACTCGGCGATGCGGACCGTCGTCTCGGTCCAGACCTCGCTCGTGTGCTCGGCGATCGTGCGCTGGGGCACCGAGGAGCAGAAGCATCACTACCTCCCCAAGCTGTGCACCGGGGAGTGGCTCGGCTGCTTCGGCCTCACCGAGCCGGACACCGGATCGGACGCCGCCAATCAGCGTACTCGCGCGCGCAGGACCGACTCGGGGTGGGTGATCAACGGATCGAAGATGTGGATCTCGATGGGCAATCACGCCAAGGTCGCACTGATCTTCGCCCAGACCGATCCCGAGAAGGGCCATCGCGGGCTCGCCTGCTTCCTCGTCGACACCGACCAGCCCGGCTTCCAGCCCCAGGCCATCCACCACAAGATGGGCCTGCACGGCTCCGACACCGCGGCGATCTCACTCGACGACGTCGAGGTCGGCGACGACGGACTTCTCGGCGAGGTCGGAGACGGCTTCAAGGTCGCGATGAGCGCGCTCGACTCCGGCCGCTTCAGCGTCGGGGCCGGCTGCGTCGGCATCTGCCAGGGGTGCGTCGACGCCTCGGTCACCTACGCCAAGGAGCGCACCCAGTTCCAGCGGCCGATCGCCAGCTTCCAGCTCGTCCAGGCGATGCTCGCCGACATGAAGGTGAAGACCGACGCCGCCCGCATGCTCGTGTGGCGCGCGGGCTTCCTCAAGGACGCCGGGCGCCCGAACACGACCGAGACCTCGATCGCCAAGCTGTATGCGACTGAAGCCGCGGTCGAGTGCGCCAACACCGCGATCCAGGTCCACGGCGGCGCGGGCTACGTCGACGACCATCCCGTCGAGCGCTACTTCCGTGACGTCCGGGTCACGACCCTCTACGAGGGGACCTCGCAGATCCAGAAGCTGATCATCGGGCGGGCGCTCACCGGCATCAACGCGCTCGTTCCGAGCTGAGCCCGTTCCCCGATGGCCCCGACGCGAGCTCCGCAGACGATCGGCGTCGCCGGTGCCGGCACGATGGGTGCCGGCATCGCCCAGCTCGCCTGTCTCGCTGGGGCGCGCACACTCGTCCACGACCCGGTGCCCGAGGCTCTCGATCGCGGTCTCGAGGGGATTCGTCACCAGCTGGGCCGGGGCGTCGAGCGCGGCCGACTGAGCGAGGAGCAGGCGTGCGCCGCGCAGGCGCGGCTCGGACCTGCCCCCGGGCTCGGTGACCTCGCGCCCTGTCAGCTCGTCATCGAGGCCGCGCCGGAGGCTCTGGAGATCAAGCAGGCACTGTTCGGAGAGCTCGCCGCCGGGATCGTCTCCGCGCGCTGCGTGCTCGCCACCAACACCTCATCGCTGCTCGTCACCGCGGTCGCCGCCGGCATCCCCCACCCGGAACGGGTCGTCGGCATGCACTTCTTCAACCCCGCGCCGGTCATGAGGCTGCTCGAGGTCGTCGCCGGCACCGAGAGCGATCCGGAGGCGCTCGCGCTCGCCCGCGCCGCCGGCGAGGCGATGGGCAAGGTGGTGATCGACGCCCACGACGGCCCCGGGTTCCTCGTCAACCGCTGCAACCGCCCCTTCGGCCTCGAGGCGCTGCGGCTGCTTGGAGAGCGGGTTGCGCCGCTGCAGGAGATCGACCGCATCTGCCGGCTCGGGGGCGGCTTCCGCATGGGTCCGTTCGAGATGATGGACCTCGTCGGAGTCGACACCGGCCTCGCCGTCTCCCGCTCGTTCTACGAGCAGAGCTTTGGCGAGCCTCGCTGGCGGCCGTCGCCGATCACCGTCCGCACGGTCGCCGCCGGCCGGCTCGGACGCAAGTCGGGCCGCGGCTATTACGACTACGCCGGGGGACCGGGCAGCCATCGGCCACCAGACCCCGAGCCCCTGACCGCAGGTGGTGGGGCCGGCCTCATCGTGGTCGCCGGCGACGGCGTCCTCGCCGAGGAGATCGCGGTCACGGCCGCGGCCGCGGGCTGGGAGGTCGCCGACCCCGACGCGGCCCAGGGCCGGGCGGTCCCGTCCCTCGTCCTCGATCTCAGCGGCGGGGTCCCCCAGGACGCGCCGCTTCAGGGCGGGCCCCAGGCGATCTGCACGCACGCCGGCTCACTGGGTGCGCTCGACCCGGGCGGCAGCGCGGTCGGCTTCCATGCCCTGCCGCCGTTCGCCGACACCGGTCTTGTCGAGCTCACGCGCGGCCCGGAGAGCAGCGCGTCGGCCGCCGAGGCCGCCGAGCGCTTCTTCGCCAGCCTGGGCAAGCGCACGGTGTGGGTGGCCGACGCGCCCGGACTCGTGCTCGGGCGAATCGTCTGCCAGGTCGTCAACGAGGCGTCGTTCGCTCTCGCCGAGGGCGTCGGAACCGCGGCGGACATCGACGCCGGCATGGTCCACGGCCTCAACTACCCCCGTGGGATCCTCCGCTGGGCCGACGCGATCGGCCTCGACCACGTCCTCGGCGTGCTCGAGGCGCTGTGGGAGGAGCGGCGCGAGGAGCGCTACCGCCCCGCTCCGGAGCTCACGGCCCGGGTCTGGTCGGGCCGTCTCGGAGTCCAGACCGGCGAGGGTTTCTTCACCTACGAGGAGATGACATGAGAGCGGTCACCTTTCACGGCGCCGGCGACGTGCGGGTCGAGGACCGGCCTGCGCCCGAGCTGATCACCCCGACCGACGCGATCGTCGCGATCGCCGCGAGCGGTATCTGCGGCTCGGACCTCCACATCTACCACGGCCGGGTGAAGATCGAGCCGGGCTTCACGATCGGCCACGAGTTCGTCGGCACGGTGCTCGCGGTCGGCGACGCAGTTGCTCGCATCCGGGCCGGCGACCGCGTCCTCGGCTGCTTTCATACAGCCTGCGGGACATGCTTCTACTGCCTGCGCGGCATCTACCACAAATGCGACGAGATGCGGACGTTCGGGCACGGCGCCGTGCTCGGGTCGCTTCCGGGCACCCAGGCCGAGCAGGCACTCGTTCCGATGGCCGACATGACCCTGCGGGCCGTGCCAGAGACTGTCCCCGACGATGTGGCCCTGTTCGCTGGCGATGTGATGGGGACGGGCTACCACGCAGTCGCCGAGGGCGGCGTCCGGCCGGGCGACCTCGTCGCCGTTCTTGGCCTCGGACCGGTTGGTCTATGCGCCGTCCAAGTGGCGATGGCCGCCGGCGCCTCCACCGTGTTCGCGATCGACTCCGTGCCGCAGCGGCTGGCCATGGCCCGCGTGTTCGGGGCCACGCCGATCCATCTCACCGAGGAGAGCCCTCGCGACGTCGTTCGCGCGGCGACGGGCGGTCGCGGTGTCGACGCGGCAATCGACGCCGTCGGGCACTTCAGTGCCCTCGACCTCGGATTCCGCCTTGCCGGAAAGGCTGGAACGGTCGTCGCCCTGGGCGTCTACGCGGAGCCGGGGGAGATCAACATGGGGCTCGTGTGGCTGAAGGCGCTCACGGTCAAGACCGGTCAGGCCAACGTCATCGGACACGTCGACCGCGTGCTCGCGATGCTGGCAGCCGGCCGGCTCGATCCGCGCCCGCTTGTCACTCACCACATGAAGCTCGACGACGCCCCCGAGGCCTACGCGCTCTACGATCGTCGCGAGGCCCTGAAGATCGTGCTCGCCCCATAGCCGCAGGAGGAGACATGCCCGTCACCGCGCTTCCCGATCAGCTCTCTGCCCCGGCCCGGGAGTTCGCCGCCCGGGAGCAGCTCCTGCTCATCGACGGCGAGCGCATGCCGGCGGCTGACGGCGCCACATTCGCCACGCTCGACCCGGCGACCGAGCGGCCCATCACGAGCGTCGCCACCGCCGGTCCGAAAGACGTCGACACCGCGGTCGGCGCCGCCCGCCGAGCCCTCGAGTCCGAGGCCTGGGGGGGTGCGACGGCCGCCCAGCGCGCCCGGCTCATCGCCCGCTTTGCCGACCTGATCGAGGCCCGGACCGACGAGTTCGCCGAGCTTGAGGCGCTCGACAACGGCAAGCCGGTCAAGGTCGCGCGGCTCGTCGACGTCGCCTCGACCGTCGCACAGCTGCGCCATTTCGCCGGCTGGCCCGAACGGATCGTCGGCGCCACGCTTCCCGTCCGCGTCCCGGACATGCTCTGTTACACGCGCAAGGAGCCCGTCGGGGTCTGCGGGCAGATCATTCCCTGGAACTTCCCCATGCTGATGGCGGCGTGGAAGCTCGCCCCCGCTCTCGCCGCCGGCTGCACGGTGGTGCTCAAGCCCGCCGAGCAGACGCCGCTCAGCGCCCTGCGGCTCGGCGAGCTCGCGCTCGAGGCCGGCTTCCCGCCCGGCGTGATAAACGTCATCACCGGCGACGGCGCGACCGGCGCCGCGCTTGTCGACCATCCCGGGGTCGACAAGATCGCCTTCACCGGCTCGACCGAGGTCGGGCGCGAGATCGGAGCCAAGACCGGCCGAGCGCTGAAGCGGGTAACGCTCGAGCTCGGCGGCAAGTCGCCGAACATCATCCTGCCCGACGCCGACCTACCCGCGGCGATCGCCGGGTCCTACCAGGCGCTCTACTTCAACTCGGGCCAGGCCTGCAACGCGGGCAGCCGCCTGTTCGTCCACCGCGACCAGTTCGACGAGGTCGTGAGCGGCCTCTCCGAGCGTGCCGCGCGCTCGCGGGTCGGTCACGGCCTCGATCCGAGCACCCAGCTCGGCCCGGTCGTCTCCGAAGCCCAGCACGAACGTGTGCGCTCCTTCATCGCGGCCGGGCGCACGGAGGGCGCCGAGCTCGTCACCGGCGGGGGGGCCGCGGCGGCGGGCGAGGGCTACTTCATCGAGCCGACGCTGTTCACGGCGACCCGCGACGACCTCCGGATCGCCCGCGAGGAGATCTTCGGACCTGTGCTTGTCGCCCTGCCCTACGAGTCGCTCGAGGAGGTCGCGGCCCGGGCCAACGACACCGAGTACGGCCTCGCCGCCGGCGTCTGGACGCGGGACGTCGGCAACGCCCATCGCCTCGCCGCGGTGCTCAAGGCCGGCTCGGTGTACATCAACTGCTGGGGAGCGAGCGACGCCGGCGCTCCGTTCGGCGGCTACAAGACTTCGGGCATCGGGCGCGAGCACGGCCGCGAGGGTCTCGAGGCCTATCTCGAGACCAAGACGGTCTGGACGAACCTGGCCTGACGAGACGAACGCGTGTGTAAGCGGCCATGCGGGGGGTAATCAGGGGCTCGCCGGGAGCCCGGGACCCCCGGTTCGCCGTTTCTCTCAACGTCTGTCCTAGTCAGGCGTTAGCACGTTTCTCTGACCCCGGGTGCCTCCCGATGGAGGAAACATGAGTCACCCCGTTCGTCACGTCACAACCGCTGCTGCCTGCCTCGCGGCCCTCGTACCGGCCGGCCTCGCGGCCGCCCCGCCGGCCGGCGCGACCGTCTCCCAGGCTGCGGTAGCAGCGAGGCGCTGCGCGAACATCAATGTCCCCGCCTCGCGATCGTCTGTCGCGACGATGCGCACTGCCGTGGTGTGCCTCGTCAACTGGCAACGTCGGCTTCACCATCTCAATGCCCTGCGCGCCAGCGTGCGCCTCAATCGCTCCGCGCAGAACTGGACGAACGCGATGGTCCGCACCGGCGTGTTCTCGCACGGCGCGAACTTCGGCGGACGGATCAGCGCCTCCGGCTACCAGTGGTCGTTCGCCGGCGAGAACATCGCCACCGGCTTCCAGACCCCGTTCGCGGTCGTTCGCGCGTGGATGGCGAGCACCGGCCACTGCCAGAACGTCCTCAGCCCGGACTTCGAGAACGTCGGCACCGGCGTCAGCTCACGGTCAGTCGGCCCGTACGGCGGCGCGACCTGGACGCAGGACTTCGGTCTCGGCCTCGGCCTGTTCCCGCCGTCAGCCAATGACGGGCCGATGCGCCACTGCCCGTACCGGATCTAGGCCGAAGCGGAATCTAGGCCGAGGCGGGATCAGCCGCCTGCGCGACCGGGAAAGGGGTATCGCGGAGGTACCACTCGGCGTCGAGCGCCGCCTGGCAGCCGGATCCCGCGGCGGTGATCGCCTGGCGGTAGGTGTGATCGACCAGGTCGCCGGCGGCGAACACGCCCGGCAGGTTGGTGTGCGTCGAGCGGCCCTGGGTGACCACGTAGCCCTCCTCGTTGGTGTCGACCTGACCTTGGACGAGATGCGACTGGGGATCGTGGCCGACGGCGATGAACGCACCGGTGATCGGAAGCTCGCGCGTCGAGTCGTCGGCGGTGTTGCGCAGCCGCGCGACCGACAGCGAGCCGTTCTCGCCGGCCACGAACTCGTCGATCGTGTACGGCGTGAGCCAGTCGATGTTGGCGATCGAGCGGGCACGCTCAAGCATGATCTTGGAGGCCCGGAACTCGTCGCGACGGTGCACGATCGCGACGCGGTCGGCGAACTTCGACAGGAACATCGCCTCCTCCATCGCCGAGTCGCCGCCGCCGACGATGACCGTCGGCGCGCCCCGGAAGAAGGCAGCGTCGCAGGTCGCGCAGTAGCTGACCCCGCGCCCCGACAGCTCCGTCTCGCCGGGCACCCCGAGCTTGCGGTGCTCGGCCCCCATGGCGAGGATCACAGTGCGGGCAAGATGGAGGTCGTCGCCGACCCACACCTTGTGCGGCTCACCGTCGGGCGAGAGCTCGAGCGCGGTGACGTCGTCGGTCTCGAGGCGGGCGCCGAAGCGCTCGGCCTGGTCACGCATCCGCTGCATCAGCTCGGGGCCGACGATGCCCGCGGGGAAGCCCGAATAGTTCTCGACGTCGGTCGTCTGCTGCAGGAGCCCACCCCAGGCGAAGCCCTCGACCACGAGCGGGACGAGGTTCGCGCGCGCGGTGTAGAGCGCAGCGGTGTACCCGGCCGGTCCGCTGCCGACGATGACGACGTTCTCGATCTGCTGCTCGCTCACTTCACTAAATATAGCTTGGCGCGCCGGATTCGCGCCAACGGTGGACCGTCTTGCGGAGCTGGAAATAGGCGATCGCGCCCGGGATCGTCGGCAGCCAGAAGGCGATCGCCCGGTAGGCGAGCACCGACACGACCGAGATCTCGACCGGCACCCCGAACGCCGTGAACGCGCCGATCATGCCGCCGTCGACGCCGCCGATTCCGCCCGGCAGCGGCAGCGTGTTACCCAGCATCCCGATGAAGTACGCCATCACGATCACCGCCTGCGGGGGCGCGGACCCGAAGGCGTGAAAGCACGCCCACAGCACGGCGATGTCGAACCCCCACCAGGCGATCGCCCCGAGGAGGCCCGGGTCCCGGGTGCGGATCAGCGCGAAGGCGGTGCGCACGCCCGTCGCCGCCGTCGCGGGGGCGGCCGCAGCCCGCCGAATGAAGCGCGCTCCCCGGCCGGTGCCCCGGGCCCAACGGCCGACGAACCGCTCGAAGTCGCCGGGGAGGAGCGCGACCGACAGGAACACGATGATCACGACGGCCCCGAAGATCGCCGGCACGACCGTGATCGCGAACGGCGCCGGTCCTGGGAACAGCCCGACGTAGAGCCCAAGGCCGCAGACGACGAGGGTGATCATGTAGACGCCGTAGAGCAGGGTGAGAAACGCGATCATCCGCGCGGCGACCGTTCGCGGTCCGAGACCGGACCGCGAGAGGCCCCACACCGTCAGCGCGATGCCTCCCGCCCCGGCGGAGGCGAACAGCCGCGTGGCCGCCAGCCCGGCCATCGTGATCTGGTAGCTCACGCGCCAGTCGATCCGGGGGGCCCGCCGCGCGAACACCGCCCGGAACAGGGCGACGTAGCCGAAGAACGACGCCATCTCGAGAATCAGCGCCAGCGCAAGCCACCAGACGTTGCCCTCCTGGATCCGGTTCCACGTCTCGCGCAGGCCGATGATCCGGGGAAGGACGAAGTACAGGAACGCGACGGTCGAGACGACGAACAGGATCGAGAGGAACAGCCGCCGGCGCGTGAAGCGCACGCGCGGCATCTCGGCCTGGGCACGGTCCTCGACGGCCGCCTCGAGCGCCGAGCGCTCGTCCGGGCTGTCCAGGTCGACCGCGTTCGCGGGAGGGTCGATCGGTGCCGGCGCCCGTTGTTCGGTGGAGGCGTCGCCGGCCATGGGTTCCTACCCCACCGCCGCCCGCGCCTCGAGGGCCTGGACCGTCTTGGAGATGATCCGCACCAGCGGCGCCGCATGCGGAGCGCCGAGCCGCACGCTCTCGGCGAGCGCGGCCCCGGCGAGCAGGTCCACGACGTAGTGCTCGCCGAGGTAGACGAGCGCGAGGCCGAGCAGGCCCGCGTACGCGGTGCCGACGGCGCCCGCGACGGGCCCGACTTCGCTGAGCAGGTGCGCGGCCATCAGCGAGGTGGCGAAATGCAGCGACGGCATAGCGGCAAGGGGATTTCCTCCGAGGACATCGTAAAGCCCGGTCCAGCGGTCACCCCAGAACTGCTCCCCGTACTCGATCATCATCCGCCGGACCTCGCCCGTCTTGCCGTTGCCGAGCTCGCCCTGCTCGGCCGCGTACCACGGTGGCGCGGTCGGGATCGCCCAGTAGAAGACCGCTCCGATGTCGAACACGGCGTACATCCGGGCGGCGGCCGCCGGAAACCGGTCGCTCCGGCGCACCAGCACGTAGGCGACGCTCCCGTGCGGGACCATGAACCACACCCAGTGACAGAAGACGAGCACGCGCTCGAAGCGGTTGATGCGCCCGACGGAGGCGAAGCGGCGCTGGAGCCTGACGTTCGGGGGGACCCCGAGCCCGAGCGCGGTGTCGATCGCCACCGGATAGCGCACGTGCACGCGGGCGTGAAGGCGCTGGGGATCGTCGTGGGGCATCTCGTAGGCGGCGAGATACGCCCACATGTTGAGCACGCAGAGCGCTCCGTCGCGGGCGCGACTGCGCTTGACGACGACGCTGAGGGCAACGGGCGCTGCCGCGCTTGCGCCGAGGACGACGGCCGGCGGCAGGCGCAGGCGCCGGCGCAGGGCAGGCGCAGCGACCCCCGTCACGACGAGGGCCCATGCCGCAACTCGGATGCCCCTCGGCACGCGCAAGACGCGCCAGTATAGGTTCGCTCGCCCGATTCGCCCCTGTCCGTCGCGGCCGGCGGAGACCCCACGCGACGCCCCGACCCCGGTCGCGCGGGCCGCAGCGCTGCCCCGTGGCCCCCGTGGATAGAATCCCGGCCCCTTGCGACTCGCCTACTCCGCCGACAAGCCCCATCGCCGGCGCCGCTCCATGGCGCGCACCGTCTCCGCCACCGCGGCGACCCTCGCGGCGTCGCTGATCGTTCCCGCGAGCGCGCTCGCAGGCTGGCTCACGCCGAAGTCGGGCGGGTCGCCCAACGCGGATCAGATCCACAGCCTGTACGTGATCATCCTCGTCCTCGCTGCGATCGTGTTCGTGATCGTCGAAGGGGCGCTCGTCTACTCGGTCTACAAGTTCCGGGCGAAGAAGAGCCCCGTCGCCGCGCAGATCCACGGCAACACCCGCTTGGAGATCGGATGGACGGTCGGCGCCGCCCTGATCCTCATGGTCATCACGATCGTCACGTTCGTGAAGCTGCCGAGCATCACCAACCCGCCGAACTCCGACCCGGCCGGCGCGGTGCTCTCCGCCTCCCTCAACGCGCCGACGCCCCCGAACGGCAAGGTGCTCACGATCTGCGTCCAGGGCCGGCAGTACATCTGGCGCTTCACCTACGGCCCCGGCTGCAACAGCGACGCCTTCGCCAACCGCCTGCCCTATTCCTACACCGAAATGGTCGCCCCGTCGAACACCACGGTGAAGCTCGTCATCCAGGCCACCGACGTCATCCACTCCTGGTGGGTGCCCTCGCTCGGCGGCAAGGTCGACGCCGTCCCGGGCTACACCACCTACACGTGGTTCAAGGCCCCACACTCCGCAACCTACCGCGGCCAGTGCGCACAGCTGTGCGGCCGCCAGCACGCGGCGATGATCGCGTTCGTGAAGGTTGTGACGCCCACGCAGTATGCCGCCTGGGTCCAGCGTCAGAGCCAGCTCATCTCCAACGCAAACTCGCAGGTGACGCAGCTGCGTCAGATCCTCACCGCGAACGGAAACCTCTAGGAGTTCGATGTCCACCACCGATCTAGCCGTTCGCCCGGTCCCGCAGCTCGTCTCCCACGAGGTGGCGAAGCCGCGAGCCCGCCAGGGCTGGATCGACTGGGTGACCACCACCGATCACAAGAAGATCGGGATCATGTACCTGGTCACGACCTTCGTGTTCTTCGGGCTCGGCGGCATCGAGGCCCTGCTCATGCGGACGCAGCTCGGCGTGCCGAACAACACGCTGCTGAGCGCCGAGCACTACAACCAGCTGCTGACGATGCACGGGACGACGATGGTCTTTCTGTTCGTCGTCCCCGTCATGGCCGGCTTTGGCAATTACTTCGTGCCGCTGATGATCGGGGCCCGCGACATGGCCTTCCCGCGCCTGAACGCCCTGTCCTACTGGCTGCTGCTGTTCGGCGGGATCGTCTTCTACGCGACGATCTTCTGGCATCCGCCGGAGGCCGGCTGGTGGAGCTACCCGCCGCTCTCGAGCATCCAATACTCCCCGAGCGGGGGCCAGGACGCCTGGATCTTCCTGATCCACATCACCGGCATCTCCTCGCTCGTCGGCGCGATCAACTTCTACGCGACGATCGTCAACATGCGCGCGCCGGGCATGACCTGGGGGCGCCTGCCGCTGTTCGTCTGGTCGATCCTCGTCTACGCGATCCTGCTCATCGTCGCGCTGCCGGCCGTCGCCGCCGCCGTGACGATGCTGCTCACGGACCGCCACTTCGGCACCCACTTCTTCGACCCCACCCAGCACGGATCGCCGGTGCTCTGGCAGCACCTGTTCTGGTTCTTCGGCCACCCCGAGGTCTACATCATGATCCTGCCGGGCTTCGGGATCATCTCCGAGGTCATCCCGGTGTTCTCCCGCAAGCCGGTGTTCGGCTACAAGGCGATCGCCGCCTCGACCGCGGTGATCGCGTTCCTGGCCACGCTCGTGTGGGCCCACCACATGTTCGCCTCGCCGGTGCCGATCGTCGTCCTCGGCTTCTTCATGCTGAGCTCGTTCCTGATCGGCGTGCCGACGGGCGTGAAGATCTTCAACTGGATCGCCACGCTCTGGCGAGGATCGATCGTGCCCACCGCGGCCCTGCATTTCGCCGTGGGCTTCATCGCCATCTTCATCCTCGGCGGCATCACCGGCATCTTCCTGGCTACGTTCCCGGTCGACTGGCAGCTCAACGACACGTACTTCGTCGTCGCCCACTTCCACTACGTCCTGATGGGCGGGGCTGTGTTCACGATCTTCTGCGGCCTCTACTACTGGTTCCCGAAGATGACCGGCCGGATGCTCAACGAGCGGCTCGGCAAGTGGTCTTTCTGGGTCATGTTCATCGGCTTCAACATGACCTTCCTCGTCCAGCACGCCCTCGGCCTCGACGGCATGCCGCGACGGATCTACACCTATCAGCCGGGTCTCGGCTGGTCGACGTTCAACTTGATCTCGACGATCGGATCGTTCATTCTCGGCATCGGGATCCTGCTGACCATCATCAACGTGGCGCTCAACTACAAGCGCGGCAAGCTCGCTGGGCCCGATCCATGGAAGGGCAACACGCTCGAGTGGTTCACGACCTCACCTCCGCCGGTCAACAACTTCGACACGATCCCGCGCGTGCGCTCCGTCGAGCCGATGCGCGACATCCGGCGCCAGATCGAGCGCGAGACCGGCGTCGTCCAGAAGACCGGCGGCAGCGAGCGCTTCGCCAGGGTCTGAGCGCGCGATGAGCGCCCCAAGCGCAAGCGTCCTCACCGCAGAGAGCGTCAGCGGCGTCCGGCAGTTGGCTGCTGATCTGTTGGAGTTGACCAAGCCGAAGGTTCAGACGCTGTTGTTGTTCACGACGGTGACGACGATGGAGATCGCCGGTCACCCGTCGATCGAGCTGATCGCGCTGACCTGCCTCGGTGGCTACCTCTCAGCCGGCGGCGCCGGCGCGGTGAACCACTGGTACGACCGCGACATCGACGCTCAGATGACACGCACCGCAACCCGGCCGATCCCCGCCGGGCGGATCTCCCCCCGCTTCGCGCTCATCTACGGATGCACCCTCGCCGCACTGTCCTTCCTGCTGCTCTCGACGACCGTCAACGTGCTCGCCGCATCGCTCGCGCTCAGCGGCTTCGTCGGCTACGTCGCCATCTACACCATCTGGCTCAAACGCCGCACCCCCCACAACATCGTCATCGGCGGCGCCGCCGGCGCCGTCCCACCCCTCGTCGCCTGGGCCGCCGTCCGCGGATCACTGTCCTGGACCGCCATCTACCTGTTCGCGATCATCTTCTACTGGACCCCACCACACTTCTGGGCACTCTCACTGCTCATGAAAGACGAATACGCCAAGGTCAACATCCCGATGCTCCCCGTCGTCCGCGGCGAACACGAAACCCGACGACAGATCCTCCTCTACACCCTCCTGCTCTACGCGATCACCCAACTCCCGTTCTGCGCCGGAGAATTCAGCGGCATCTACCTCGCCGCCTCCATCACCCTCGGACTCGCGTTCATCACCGGCGCCATCCTCCTCTACCGCCGCGCCGACCGCCGCACCGCCCTACGGCTCTACCTCTACTCCCTGCTCTACCTCGCCCTCCTCTTCGGCGCGATGGTCGCAGACGTAAAGCTGTAGATTCCCCCAAGGAGCCGACTATGGACCGCAAGCTCGCTCGCAAGAACATCCGCTCAGGCCTGATCGCCGGCGCCGCCTGCTTCTTCCTGTTCGGGATCACCTTCGTAGCCGCCGCGATCTACGTTCACGCGTGAGCCAGCGCGATAAGCAGGCCCCTCCGGTCGGCGAGGAAGTGCATCTCCCCGGCCCCTCGATGCTCCCGTTCTTCTGCGCGATCGGCATCACCCTCGCCGTCATCGGCACGACGATCTCGATCTACTTCTCGATCATCGGCGTGATCGTCTTCCTCGTCACGGTCATGATGTGGATCCGCGACACGCGGCGGGACATCTCCCAGCTCCCTGAAGAGCACCACTAGATGGTTGATTCCGCGGCCGCGTGGGGGCCGGGGGATCCGGGGAACAAGCCGGTCAAGGACGCAGGACGAAGCCAATACTGGACGTATTGGCGAGTCCGAGGACGCTGATCCGGCGCCGATCAGCCGGATTCATCCGGCACGCGGGGTCGTGGAATCAACCATCTAGCCCGGCTGTCGGCCGTCCGCAGTCGTTCCCCTGCGGCGCCAACCCGGGCCTACGAGGCGTCGACCCCCGCCGGCACCTCACACGTCGCGCCGTCGTTCGTCCAGCAGCGGACGATGTCGCGCATCGAGAGGACTCCGGCCAGGTCGGCGCCCTCGACGACGACGAGGTGGCGAAATCCGCCGCGAATCATGACCGAGGCCGCCTGCTCGAGCGACCAGCCTGGCGCGGCGAACTTGAGATCGCTCGTGAGGTGGGAGGCGACGAGCTCCGCGTCGGGATCCTCGCCCCGCCCGACGGCGAGCAGGATGTCGCGTTCGGTGATGACGCCGGGTCCGTGCGCGTCAGGGTCGATCACGATCGCGGCACCAACCTTCCGCCGGCACATGGCGGCGGCCGCCTCTCGGAGCGTGTGTCCCGGACCGACGGTGAGCACGACCTCCGACATCCCCTCTCTCACAAACATGGTCTCTCCAGGTGGCTTGCAACGATTGCCTCAATCATAGTCAGAGTCCGCGCTCTGCCAGTGGCCGGACACGGGTTTCGCTACCCAAAGGCGCCCGGTTCTGCACCGCGCCCCCGGTCGCGAGCGCCGGTCCTGCGCCCCGCCGGCACACCCCGCCCGCCGCCGGGCCGGGCCGCGCCCGCCCCCCGGCCACCCCACCTCTGCGCCACCGCAGCGTTCGTCGGCGAGAAGGCATAGGATGCGCGCTCGGACATGAGAGAGGGCCAGAGGTCAGGAGCCGATAGGTGAGCAGGCGGCCACTTGTTCAGATGCTGGTGATGGGTGCGGTCGCCACCGTGATCGGCATCGTCATTGCGCTGCTCATTCCGTGGTTCCCGACCACGGCGTCCAAGCAGGCCAGCAACACCAAGACCCTGTTCGACGTGCTGCTGATCGTCTCGGTGCCGATCGCCGTGCTCGTCTTCACCGTCGTCCTCTACTCGGTGTGGAAGTTCCGCATGAAGCCGGGCGAGGAGCTGAAGGACGGGCCGCCGATCCACGGGAACACGCGGCTCGAGGTCGTGTGGACGGCGGTCCCGGCCCTGCTCATCATCTCGCTCGTCAGCTACGCCTATGCGGTGCTGCACTCCAACGAGGCGGTGAAGGCAAATGCGATGGTCGTCAACGTCACCGAGCGGCAGTTCGCCTTCGAGTTCTCCTACCCGCGTGCCAACGGACGGACGATCGTCTCGCCGGTGCTCTACATGGCCAAGGGCCAGCCGGTCGTGTTCAAGCTCCGCTCGCTCGACGTCATCCACAGCTTCTTCGTGCCCAACTTCTCCGAGAAGATCGACGCGGTGCCGGGCATCACCACGACGCTGAGGGTCACCGCGACGCGGATGGGCACCTATCCGGTCGAGTGCACCGAGCTCTGCGGCGCCGGCCACGCGCTGATGCGGTCGGCCGTGCACGTGGTCACCCCCACGGCGTTGCAGGCCTGGCTCCAGACGCAGCCGGCGAACACGCCGCCGCCGGTCGGAACCCCGCCCCCGAACGCCGCCGAGCCCGGTGAGCCGGGTGCCGGCGCCGCCGCCGCCGCGGGCGCCGCGTCGAGCGGCTCCTCGGCCTCGACCGGCGCGTCGGGCAGCTCGAGCAGCTCGTCCGGCTCGCTGAGCGCAGCCGCGGCGGCCGGGAAGGCCGTCTTCACTGGGGCGGCCGGCTGCGGGACCTGCCATACCCTCGCCGCGGCCGGGACCACCGGCACGATCGGGCCGAACCTCGGCATGACCGAGGTACCGGACTCCAAGAAGCGCGGACTGCCCCTGGCTCAGTTCATCCACGAGTCGATCGTGAAGCCGAACGCCTACATCTCGCCGGGATTCCAGCCCGGGATCATGCCCCAGACGTTCGCGCAGACTTTGACCCCCACCCAGATCCAGGAGCTGGTCGCATTCATCTCCGGGGCGACCAAGTGAGAGGTACTCTGCAGATGGTGGTGTTCGTAGGGAGAGCGTTCCGCGAGTGCAAGGAGATCCGCTGATGGCTCTTGCGGCAAAACTGAGGGCGCCCGGGTGGTATCGAGCGGCGCTCTTCGACGTCCTCGGCTTCGGCTTCGCCTTCGGCCTCGTCGTGCTCGTGCGCACGCTCATGCACGAGCATCCGGTCGTCGACGGCGACGCGATCACGATCGTCGCGCTGATCGCCGTGCCGCTGTTCTTCTTCGTCGGCCTCGGAGCCTTCGACTACTGGTTCTACTGGGCGGCCGGCCGCCGCACCCGGGCCGAGGACCACTCCGCGCACGGCGCGTACAGCTGGCGCGACTACTTCCGCGTCAACACCGACCACAAGGTGATCGGGATCCAGTACACGGTCACGTCGTTCTTCTTCCTGCTCGTCGGCGGGATGCTGGCCATGCTCATCCGTGCCGAGCTCGCCCAGCCCGGCATGCAGTTCGTGACCCCGCAGGAGTACAACGGCCTCTTCTCGGTCCACGCGACCCTGCTCATCTTCCTATTCGTCATCCCGGTGTTCGCCGGCCTGGCCAACTTCGTCCTGCCGCTCATGATCGGCGCGCCCGACATGGCCTTCCCGCGGCTCAATGCCCTGTCGTTCTGGCTGCTGCCGATCGCCGGCCTGATGATGCTGATGAGCTTCCTCGCGCCCGGCGGCTCGTTCGCCTCCGGGTGGACCGCCTACGCGCCGTTGTCGACGACGATGCCGCTCGGCCAGCTGTTCTTCACGTTGGCCGTGCAGTTCGCCGGGGCCTCGTCGATCGCCACGGCGCTGAACTTCCTCGTCACGATCATCACGATGCGGGCGCCCGGCATGAGCTTCTTCCGCATGCCACTGCTCGTCTGGGCGAACTTCTCGACCTCGCTGCTCGTCGTCATCGCCACGCCGTTCATCGCCGCCTCGCAGTTCATGGTCCTGCTCGACCGCGCGCTCGGCTTCCAGTTCTTCGACGCCTTCGTCGGGGCGGGCAAGAACGGCAACGTGATCATGTACCAGCACATCTTCTGGTTCTACTCCCACCCGGCCGTCTACATCATGATGTTGCCCGGCTTCGGGATCATCTCCGAGGTGCTCGCGGTCAAGAGCCGCAAACCCATCTTCGGCTACCGGATGATGGCGTTTTCGCTGCTCGCCATCGTCGTGCTCGGCTTCACCGTGTGGGCGCACCACATGTTCGTCTCCGGCATGCAGCCATGGATCCGCATCCCGATGATGATCACGACCGCGATCATCGCGATCCCGACCGGAATCAAGATCTTCTCGTGGCTCGCGACGCTCTGGCGCGGCGTGCTCCATCTCGACACGCCGATGCTGTTCGCCCTCGGCTTCCTGACGATGTTCACGCTCGGGGGGATCAGCGGCGTGATGCTGGCGATGATCCCGTTCGACATCCACGTCTCCCAGACGTACTTCATCGTCGCCCACATCCACTATGTGCTGTTCGGCGGCTCGCTGTTCACGATCTTCGCGGGCGTCTACTACTGGTTCCCGAAGATGACCGGGCGGATGTTCGACGACCGCCTGGGCAAGATCCACTTCTGGATGACCTTCATCTTCTTCAACCTCACCTTCGCCCCGATGCACCTCATCGGGCTCGAGGGCATGCCGCGGCGCGTCGCCGACTACGCCCAGAAGTTCGCGGCCTGGAACCTCTTCATCTCGCTGTCGAGCTTCGTGCTCGGACTGAGCACGCTGATCTTCCTCTACAACATCGTGGCCAGCTGGCGCGGGGGCCCGCGGGCCGCGGCCAACCCGTGGCGCGCCCTGACCCTCGAGTGGCAGGTGTCCTCACCGCCGCCGGTGTTCAACTTCGACGCCGTCCCGACGGTTGTCGGCGGCCCCTACGAGTACGGGGTGCCCGGAGCCGTCCACGGGATCTTCAAGAGTCCCACCGAGGCGGCCCGGACGGTACCCGCCGGTAGCGTGTCGACGCCGCCCAGCCAGGAGAGTCACGAATGAGCACCATCCTCGTCGTCGCCAACGAGACGCTCGGCGGCCGTGCGCTGATCGAGGCCGTCCGCAAGCGCGTCGAGCAGGGCGACGTCAGCTTCATCCTTTGCGTCCCGCAGACGCGCCCGCGCGCCGGGCTCGTCGTCTACGACGACGCGGTCTTCGATGCCGCGCAGGCCCGGGTCGACCTCGCGCTGCGGTTCGTCCACGCCGAGGGGATCAAGGCGATCGGCGAGGTCGGCGATCCGGACGCCTACACGGCCACGATGGATGCCGTGCGCGAGTACCGCCCCGACGAGATCATCATCTCGACCTATCCGGAGACGCGCTCGGGCTGGCTGCGGCGCGACCTCATCGACCGTGTCCGGGAGGTCTCGGGGGTCCCCGTCGAGCACGTCGTCGCCGACCCCGATAGCGAGGGCCTCCCCTTCCACGTGACGCTGGCGGTGGCCAACCGCACCGCGAGCGGGCACGAGCTGCTCGACGCGCTCAAGGCCAAGGCCGCGGGCGAGGAGGCCGGTGGCCGCCTGTTCCTCGTCATCGTCCCCCAGGAGGGCGGCGACGGCCATGCCGCCCGCCGCGCTCGCACCCGCCTGAAGCTGGTCCTCGACCGGCTGCAGGACGCCGGGCTGTTCGCCGCGGGGATGATCGGCGATCCCGATCCGTACACGGCCGTCATGAACGCCCTCCAGTACTTCCGGGTCGACGACATCGTCATCTCGACCTTCGCCGAGACGAAATCAGGGTGGCTGCGCGCCGACCTCATCGAGCGCGTCCGCCGGGTCAGCGGCAAGCCGGTGGAGCACATCGTCCACCAGGAAACGGAAACCGCCACCGCTTAGGAGCAGGATGGAAGCCGCCGCGATCGCTCACGCCGAACATCACGGGCCGCCGCCCGCGCACCGCTCCTCGCGGGCCGAGCCGGCGACCCTGGGGATGCTGCTTTTCATCATCTCCGAGGTGATGATCTTCGGGGCGTTCTTCACCGCGTACTTCTTCATCCGCGTGGTCAACCACGATCCGTGGCCGGCGATCCGCACGGTCATCCCGGAGTCCGTCGCAGGCATCAACACGGCGATCCTGCTCTCGTCCTCGATCACGCTGCACTGGGCCCTCGTGTCGGTCAAGAAGGGCAACCGCTTCGGTCTGAAGGCGGGGATGCTCAGCACCTTCCTGCTCGGGCTCACGTTCCTCACCGTTCAGATCAACGAGTACATCCACATCGGCTTCGCCCCCAAGGACTCGGCCCAGGCGAGCGTCTTCTACTCGCTCACCGGCCTCCATGGCGCCCATGTCTTCATCGGCCTGTGCCTGCTGCTGATGATCACGATCCGGGCGTTCCGAGGGCACTACTCGACCGAGGAACATCGTGGGATGGAAGTCCCGGGGATCTACTGGCACTTCGTCGACATCATGTGGATCGTCGTCTTCACGACGGTGTACGTGATCTGACCCCCGGCCGGAAGCTCGCGATGCTCAACCCATTGCGCTCGGAGGCGGGGATGTTCCGGGTGCTCCTCGGCTTCGCGGTCGTCTTCGGCGTGATCATCGCCATCGTGCTCATCGCCCGCGCCGTCTAATGCCGTGATTCGGAAATTCGTGAGCAGGGTCGGGAGCGGCTGGGCGTGGATGGCGGATGGCGACGACCCAAGTCGTACTGGTGGTCCGGCGGGGTCGTCGCCATCCGCAAGGCGCGTCCAGACGCCGCGAGACTGCCACCGAAATTTGCGAATCAGGACACTCTAGTACCGTGAGTCCGGCCCGACGGCCCCGGGGCCGCGCACCCCCGCGGGCGCGGCGGCGTCACACTTAGGACCGTGAGCGACCCGCTGCCTATCGCCGGCGCCGGGCCGGCCGGAGGGATCTTCCTGCCGATCCTCGCGCTGCTGTTCTGGTTCCCCTATCGGGCCCGAGTCAAGACGCTCGCGGCGCAGGGACGGTCCGTGCCGGACTGGCGCCAGGCGTGTTACGGCGCCGGCCTCATCGTGCTGGCCATCGCGCTCAGCCCCCCGGTCGACAACCTCGCCGACCAGCTGCTCATCGCGCATATGGCCGAGCACCTGATGATCGGCGACTTCGCCGCGCTCCTGATCGTGCTCGGCTTCACCGGGCCGCTGCTCGCGCCGATCCTGCGCCTCCCCTACCTCGGCCGCCTGCGGATCCTCGCCCATCCCGTCGTCGCGGTCACCCTGTGGGCGATCGACTTCTACGTCTGGCACCTCCCGGCGCTCTACCAGGCCGCGCTGCGCCACGACGCGATCCACGCCCTCCAGCACGCGAGCTTCCTGTTCTTCGGGATGATGATGTGGATGGGGCTGCTCGGGCCGCTGCCCAAGCCGGCCTGGTTCGGGAACGGCGCCCGGCTCATCTACATCATCGCCGTGCGGCTGCTCGGCACGGTGCTCGCCAACGCGATGATCTTCTCCGGCACGGTCTGGTACCCGTACTACCGCGCCGGTGACGCTCATTGGCACCTCAGCCAGATGGCCGACCAGATCAGCGCCGCAGGCGTGATGATGGTCGAGGAGAGCCTGCTGACGATCGGGCTCTTCTGCTGGCTGTTCCTCAAGGTCGCCCGCGAGAGCGAGGAACGTCAGGAGCTGCTCGAGTTCGCCGAGGCGCAGGGCGTCGAGCTCGACGAGCGCCGCGCTGCGCGGGCGGTCGCCGCCGGGCGCGTCGAGGAGCTGCGCGAGCGCCTGCGGGCGCGGGCGCCGGTTACTTGATCGTCAGCGTACCCTTCATGCCGGCGGCCTCGTGGCCGTCGACCGAGCAGTAGAACGTGTAGGTACCGGCCGGAAGCGTGGTCGCGACGGTCGAGACGCCGCCGTTGCTGACGATCTGGCCGACCTGGCTGACACCACCGCCACGGATGGCGATGTCATGCGGGACCGAGGACATGTTCTTCATGCGAATCGTCACGTGACCGGCGGCGCCGCTCGCGCTCGAGGCGAGGAACTTGAGCTGGCCCGTCGGATCGGCGTCGATCTGGATGACGCCGGCCTTCTCGGTCACGGGGTGCTGGGCGACCGTCTGGACGGCCGTGGCCAGCGAACCGGTGTCCTGCCCCGGCTTGGCGGCCACGGCGGCCACGTACCCGGCGACGTCTGCGGCGTGCTGGCCGTTGTAGAGCATCGCGGGCATCACGCCGTCGTGGCTCGGGTACTGGATCCAGTAGTCCACGAGCCCGCGAATGTCGCTGCTCGCCATGCCGTCAGCCCGGGCCTGGCGGAAGGCGTCGTCGAGGTTCGGCCCCACCGCACCCGTCGTGCCGGCGTGGCTGAGCGTGTGACAGGCGCCGCATCTCTGCACGAACAGCTGCTTGCCCTGGATCAGGTTGGCCGTCGGATGCTTGATCGAGCACCCGGCCAGGCCGAGCAGGAACGTGCCCCCGATCGCCAGCGCGGCCGTGCTACGGCTGATGCGTTCCAATACCCTCTCCATACGCTGCGGGCGGCACTCTATCCGAGCGCTCGGCGTGGCGGCGCCACGACCCCGCCCGCCGGCGCCGGCCGGACGGCGTTCATGCTCCCGGTCCGGCTCATGACACCCCCAGCGGGGCTTGCGACGGGGCTCGCTGGTAGCATGACGAGTCCATGAGGACGCGCCAGAAGTACCGCATGCGGACGCCCTCGACCGGTCGGGAAGTGATCATCGAGGCCGAGTCCGGGGTTGAGTACGTCGACCGTGAAACGGGCGAGCCGCTCGAGGTCGTCGCGCAGCTGCTTCCGCTGGCTCCGACCGCGTCAGAGCTGCCGTGGTCGGTCGAGAATCTCCGGTTCTGCAACTGGTGCGACCAGCTCTCCCAGAAGGACCTGAACGACTGCCCCAATTGCGGCCGTCGCATGGCCCCTC
Organism: uncultured Solirubrobacterales bacterium; assembly: GCA_963755955.1. GTDB lineage: Bacteria > Actinomycetota > Thermoleophilia > Solirubrobacterales > Solirubrobacteraceae > Palsa-465. The sequence goes on along the minus strand of CAVWLZ010000018.1, from coordinate 205,233 downwards.
TGGAGTCCTGACCCCCTTTCGCTGTGCTCAGTCGTTCTCGTCTCATTGGCATCTTTCTGTCCGGCGTGGCCCTTTCCGTCGGGGTTTCCGCCTGCGGCGGCGGCGGCTCGTCGACGACGAACAGCGCCGGCGCGCCGCCGCTCACCGTCCCCACCGGCAGCCTGGCCATCGTGGTGAAGACCTCCTCGAGCACGACCTCCACGACGCCCTCGTCGTCCTCGACGACCAGCGCCACGGGCAACACCGGGACCGCATCGAGCGGAGGCACGTCCGCCACCGGTAACACCGGGACGGCAGCCGGAGGCGCGACGGGCGGCACGAGCGCCTCGGGCGGGACGAGCGGGAGTGGTGGCTCGGGCACCTCAGGCGCGGGCGGGACCGGCGGCTCGGGAACGAGCGCCAGCAGCTCGACGTCGAGCAGCGGCGGGGCGGGTCTCGGCTCGGCGTTCTGCCAGCAGAACCCCGGCGCCTGCTGAGAGCCGCCCCGGGTCCGCCCGGAGACAGAAACGCCGCGGCATCCAGACGGGACGCCGCGGCGTGTTCAGTCAGCGAAACGGGCGCGTCTACGGGCGGTCAGGCGCGTGGACGTAGTTCTTGGTCGGAGTCGCGTCGGTGACCTCGGTGGCGCTGTACTCGACGCGCGTGCCCGGGTAGTTGCACCCGTACGCGGCGGTCGCGCCGATGGTCAGCTGGGCCATCTCCGACGGGGCCGGATTGTTGCACCCGGTCGACCGGCTCTGGCGGTAGGCGAAGTTCTTTGCCGCGAGGTCGAACGACAGCACCGGTGCCCAGGTTGGGATGGTGAGCGCGACGACGTAGCCGGGCTTGACGGTCAGCGCCCGATCGAGCGGGAACTGGGCGACCTGCCCGAGGTAGGGGATCAGGTGGACGGCCGGGCTCTCGCCGGCGACGGCCCACTTACGCTGGCTGGCTTTGCCCACCGGCCGGAGCACGGTGATCGAGGCGAGCGGCACGCCGCCGTAGGAGCTGTCCAGGAAATGGATGTCCTGCTTGGCGGTGGTGCGGTTGGAATCAAGCCGGGAGAGACCAAGCGTGAACGCGACGATTCTGCCGGACTTGGTGACCTTGGTCGGGTAGGCGACGCCGTCGCGGATCGTCTCCAGCGCGGTCACCTGGGTGAGGATGATTGTGCAGTTCGCAGGCTTCACGGTGGACGGGCACGAAGGCGCGATCAGCGCCGAGCGAGGCGCACCGAGCTCGATCACCTGCGCTTGGGCTACCGCCGGAGTGAGCACCGTGAGGAGCCCGAACGCGGCCAGAATGGCCAATGGGGAGCGTTTCATATCAGCCATTGAACACGAATGAGCGCTAGCAGTTGCGCCGTGGCCGACGCGCGGCTCCGGTATTCACCTGCTGAACGCGAAGAGACCGGCCCCGGACCGGCGGGACGCTAGATCTTCGTGACGTTGACCGCCTTCGGGCCCTTGGGTCCGGCCTCCTCCTCATAGGAGACCTTCGCGCCCTCGGCCAGCGATCGGTACCCGTCGCCGGAGATGCCCGAGAAATGGACGAACAAGTCGCGGCCCCCATCATCAGGTGTGATGAAGCCGAACCCCTTGTCGTCGCTGAACCACTTGACGGTTCCGGTTGCCATGTACTCCCCTTCGCGCGGCTGCTTTTTGAACGCGCCGAAGCCCGGCTGGCCTCGACTGAACGCGCAAAACCTACCATCCCGGGACCTTCAACGGGGAGGGCTGGACAGCTGTGGGGCCGACCCCCGACTCCGCCTGCTATAGCCGTTGCCGGCGGTCAGCGCGCCGAGAACGTGGCGTGACCCGGCCCGCGCTCCAGGAACGTGCGGACCGCGCCCTGCAGGTCCTCGGTCTCGAACAGTTCGCCGGCCACGCGAGCGACGCGATCGTTGGCGAATTCGACGCCACCCTCGTGGTAGTCGCGGATCACCTGCTTGGTCGCCGCGTGGGCGAGCGTCGGCCCGGCCGCGAGCCGTGCGGTGAACGCCCGGACGGCCTCGTCGAAGCCCTCGGCCGGCAGTACCCGGTTGACGACGTTCCAGCGCTCGAGGGTGGCGGCGTCGTAGGGCTCCCCGGTCATCACGAGCTCACGGGCCCGGCCGCTGCCCGCCCGCTCGGCGAGCCGCTGCGTGCCGCCCATCGCGGGTGTCAGCCCGACGACGATCTCGACGAGGCCGAAGGCTGCCGTCTCGGCGGCGAAGATCAGGTCGCAGGCAAGCGCGAGCTCGAACGCCCACGTCAGGCAGAGAGCGTGCGCGGCGAACACGGTCGGGCACGGCAACCGGTCGACCCGCCGCGCGAGCGTGATCAGGCGCTCGAACTGCGCGGCGGCGGCCTCGGCACCGGATTGGGCGGCGAACAGCTCGACGTTGACGCCGCCGCTGACGACCCGGCCCTCGGCCCGGAACAGCACCGCCCGGGCGGGCTCGGCCTCGAGCTCGTCGAGCGCCGCCTCGAGCGCGGCGCCGAGCGCCTCGTCGTAGAGGTTGAGCGGTGGCGCGTCGAAGGTGACGACCGCCATCCCGTCGGGCCCTCGCTCGAGCCGGACGCCGGCGGCCATGCTCATCGCAGGGCCTGCGCTGTCGCGGCGATCTGCTCGGGATCGCCCGGGGACGGGGTCCACGGCAGCCGCATCGGGTCGTCCGTGTAACGAGGGATGACGTGGATGTGAAAGTGGAACACCGTCTGCCATGCGGCCGCGCCGCACGAGTTGATCAGGTTCACGCCGTCGGCATCGAGCCGCTCGGGCATCCGGGCGGCGAGGCGGCGAGCGGCCCGGACCGTGGCCGCAAGATCGTCGTCATCGATCTCGAGCAGGTTGCGCGCGTGGCGCCGGGGCACGACGAGGGCGTGGCCGCGCGTGGCTGGGGCGATGTCCATGAACGCCACGGTGTCGCCGTCGTGGTCGACGATCTGGCCCGGCAGCTCGCCGGCGATGATCTTGCAGAAGATGCAGTCGGGATCGCTCATCGCGCGCAGCCTAGCGTGCGCCACCGTCCAGCCACTCCCGCGCGCGGGCGATCGCGTCCTCGGGGGTGCGGATCTCCCCGGCGAAGCTCGCCTCCTCGAGCATCGCGAGCAGCCGGCCGAGCTCCGGCCCGGGGGCGATTCCCACCGCCGCGGCCAGCTCGTCGCCGCGCAGCGGGGGCCGTGGACGGTCGGCCCGCCAGGCGAGCGCTTCGGGCAGGAGCTCGCGCGCGAGCTCGAGGTGCCGCTCGATCGCGACCTCCGAGCCCGTGCCGCGGGTGGCGAGACGGTCGGCGACGCTCAGCAGGGTGACGTCGGCCTGTACCGGCTCACAGGCGCTCAGGTAGCCGTACACGTCCCGGCGGCTGAGCGGCATCTCGTGGACGAGGAAGCCGAGCCGGAGGTGGTGGCGGACGAGGCCGGCCACGTGCGTGGCAAGCCGGTCGCTTCCCCGCAGCCGGCCGAGCACGGCCACGGCCAGCGCCGCGCCGCGCTCGTCGTGCCCCATGAACGTGACCCGCCCCTCCGCGGTCACCGCGCGGGTCTCGGGCTTGGCGGCGTCGTGCAGCAGGGCTCCAAGGCGCAGTGCGTCGCCGCGCGTGAGGTCGTTGGCCAGCGGTTCGGCGAGCAGGGCGCTGATCGCCGGCGCGTCCGCCCCGAACACCCGGGCCGGGTCACGCTCGAGGTCGATCGTCTCGGCGAACACCGCGCGCGTGTGGTCGTAGACGTCGAGGTGGTGGTATTTGCTCTGCTCGATCCCCCGCAGCGCGGTGAGCTCGGGCAGGACGGCCTCGGTCACCCCGAGCTCGTCCATCAGCGCGAGCCCGGCGAGCGCCCGCTCGGACGCGATCAGCCGCGTCAGCTCGGTGAACACGCGCTCGGCCGACACGTCGCGTAGACCGCCGGCACGCTCCCGCGCGGCCACGAGCGTGTCCGCGTCGATGGCGAAATCGAGCTCACAGCCGATCCGCGCGAGCCGCAGGGTGCGCAGCGGGTCGGCCGCGAACGCCGTCGGGGCGACCATCCGCAGACGACGACGGGCGAGATCCTCGACGCCGCCGAACGGATCGAGGCGATCGCCGCCCTGCAACGGCTCGGCGATCGCGTTGACCGTGAGGTCGCGGGCCGCGAGGTCGGACTCGATCGTACCCCCGGTCAACGGCAGGACGTCGACCTGCCAGGCGTGGTCGCGCGCCACGACGCGCCAGCCGCCGAATGCGTCCGAGAGGCTGAACCGGTGCGCGCCCGTCGCCTTGGCCAGCGCCCGGGCGAGCCGCCCGGGCGGCCCGGCGGTGGCGACGTCGAAGTCGGCCGTCTCGCGGCCGAGCAGGCGGTCGCGGACCGCGCCGCCGACGAGCCAGGCGTCGTGCTCGGCGGCGGCGGGGAGGGCGGCCAGCGGCTCGGCGCCGCTCATGCCGGCACCCCGTCGCGATGGTGTTGTCGCGGGACACGCGCCGAGATGCCGCAGAGGATCTCGTAACTGATCGTGCCGATCCGCCGGGCGACGTCCTCGGCGGTCTGGCGCTCGGCGCCGCTGCGCCCGATGAGCGTCGCCGTCATCCCCACCTCGACCTCGGGGTCGGTCCCGACCTCGACGGTGATGTTGTCCATGCTCACGGTGCCGACGAGCGGAAAACGGTGTCCCGCGATGAGGACGTCGCAGTTATTGGTCAGCGCCCGGCGGACACCGTCGCCGTAGCCGATCGGGATCGTCGCGAGAACCGTGTCCGCTTCGGCCACGAACCGTCGCCCGTAGCCCGCGCTCTGCCCGGGAGCAGCCGGTTTGATCGCCGAGACGTAGGACAGGAGCTCGAGCGCCGGCTCGAGGCCGAGCGGTGCCGGGTCCTCGTTCATCGGATCCCCGCCGTACACGGCGATCCCGCAGCGGACCATGTCGAAGTGGCTTTCGGGCACGCGCAGGGTGGCCGCGCTGTTGGCGGCGTGGATGACAGCCCCGGGAGCGAGTCGGCGGATCTCCGCGACGAACGGCCGGAACTCGGCCAGCTGATGGGCGACGAACTCCGGGTCCTCATCGGCGGTGGCGAAGTGGGTCATCGCCCCGGCGAGCTCGAGCCCGGGACCCTCCCGCAGGATCGCCTCGGCGACGGCGAGGGCGTGGGCGCGGTCCCGGGTTCCGAGCCGCCCGAGTCCGGTATCGAGCTTGACGTGCAGGCGCACCGGGTGCTCGCCGGCGCGAGCCCGCGCCGCCGCCGCGAACGGCTCGCTCCAGACCGTGAGATCGGCGCGGGCGGCGATCGCCACCGGCAGCTCATCCGCGCTGATCGCGCCGAGTACGAGGATCGGCACCTCGAGCCCCGCGCTCCGCAGCTCCGCAGCCTCGGCCGCGGTGGCCACCGCGAGCCAGGCGGCGCCTCCGGCGAGCGCGGCGCGGGCGGCAGGGACCGCGCCGTGCCCATAGCCGTCGGCCTTGACGACCGCGCACAGCGCGCTGCCGTGCAGCTCCGAGCGCAGATGCCGGACGTTGCGCTCAATCGCCGCCAGATTGACGCGGGCGAGCGCGCGCAGCGGCATGATCGTGCCGGCTCCCTCCGCTAGCGCGCGAGCGCGCGCGGCAGCAGCTCGATGACATCGCCCGCGATGACGCCCTCCGTGCCGATCCGGCGGGCGGCGAGTCGGCCGGCGGCGGCGTGGAGAAACACCCCCGCACACGCCGCGTGAAAAGGATCCATCCCCTTGGCGAGATAGGCGCCGATGACACCCGACAGGACGTCGCCGGTGCCGGCCGTGGCGAGCGCGGGCGCGCCGCCGCGGCTGACGGCAACGCGGCCCTCAGGGTCGGCCACGAGAGTGTCGTCGCCCTTGAGCACGACGATCGCGCCCGCCCGAGCGGCCGCTGTCCGCGCCGCCTGGAGGCGGTGGGCCTCGACCTCGCGGCTGTCCTGCTCGAGCAGCCGGCCGAGCTCACCGGCGTGTGGGGTGAGGACCGTCGGGGCGCCCCGCCTGGCGAGGTCAGCCAGGCGACCGGAATACGCGAACAGCCCATCGGCGTCGAGCAGGAGCGGGACCGCGGCACGCTGGGCGACCGCGCGGACGAAGGCGATCGTCGCCTCCTCGCGCCCGATCCCCGGCCCGAGCACGAGCGACTGCACGCGCTCACTGCGGCTCAGCACAGTGTCCACCCCGTCCGTGGTGAGATGCCCGTCGCGGTCAGGCAGCGGCACGGTCATCACCTCGAGCAGGCGCCCTTCGAAGATCGCGTTGAGCGAGGCCGGCACACACGCGGTCACGTAACCCGCCCCGGCCCGGGCGGCCGCCTCGGAGGCCATGCACGGCGCGCCGGTGAGCCCGATCGAGCCGCCGGCGACGAGCACGCTGCCGGCCGCGAACTTGGTCGAGTCGCTGCCGCGCCGGGGGACGCCGTCGGTGACCGCGTCGCCGATCAGGCCGATTTCGTCGGCTTCGTCGGCTTGGTCGGCCGCGGGACCGGCCGCCGGGATGCCGATGTCGATGACCCGCACCTTGCCGGCATGGCTCTTGCCGGGTGCGATCCACAGTCCGGGCTTACCGGCGTGGAAGGTCGCCGTCGCGCGCGCGTGGACGGCCTCGCCGGCGATCTCGCCCGTCGAGGCATCGACGCCGCTCGGGACGTCGCAGGCGACGACGGTGGCGTGGCCGGCGCGGGCATTGATGGCGGTGATCGCGCCGAGGGCCGGCTCGCGCGGGGTCCCGGAGAAGCCGGTGCCGAGGATCGCGTCGACGATGCCCGCGACTCCGTCGAGGGCGGCGACGGCGAACGGCTCCGGCGGCGCCCCCGGCAGCCGCCCGAGGTTCGTCTCGGCGTCGCCCCGCAGCTCGGCGGCCTCGCCGAGGAGGAGCACCTTCACCTCGCGGCCGAGCTCGCGGAGCATCCGCGCGGCGACGAGGCCGTCGCCGCCGTTGTTCCCCTTGCCGCAGACGATCGCGATCGTCCCGGTCGGCACGAGCTCGAGCACGAGCTCGGTGAGTCCGCGGCCGGCGTGCTCCATCAGCTCGACGCCGGGAATGCCGCGCTGCTCGATCGCCCAGCTGTCGAGGCCGCGCTGGGCGGCCGCGCCGGGGAGTGGCTCCAGCCAGCTCGGCAGGGTCACGACGCGAGCGCGACCGCGCCGGCCTCGCGGTCGGTGTGGGTGAGGGACACGGTGATCTCGACCCCGAGCTCTCGGGCCCGCGCTGCGACCGCGCCGTGCAGCCGTACCGACGGCGGACCGCCGGAGCCGATGACCTCGACCTCACGGAAGCTCCACGCCTCGAGCCCGAGTGCCTTGGCCACCGCCTCCTTGCAGCAGAAGCGAGCGGCCAGGTGCGTGGCCGGGCGAGCCCGGCCGGCGGCGTAGGCGCGCTCGTCGTCGGTGAACAGGCGGTCGGCGAGCCTCGGCCGGCGCGCGAGTGCGCGCTCGAGCCGGTCGATCTCGAGCAGGTCGATGCCGATGCGCGGAGCAGCGCTCACTCGACGGTCACCGTCTTGGCCAGGTTGCGCGGCTGATCGACGTTCAGCCCGCGGCTGCGCGCGACATGGTAGGCGAGCAGCTGCAGCGGGATCACCGCGAGAAGAGGGGCGAACATCCAGTGCGTATGCGGGACCGTGATGACCGAATCGACATGCTCGCCGATCTCGGTGTCCCCCTCGGTGGCGACGGCGATGACGTGCGCGCCGCGGGCCCGGACCTCCTGGACGTTGGAGATCACCTTCTCGAGCACGGGCGACTCAGTCGCGACCACGACCACCGGCGTTGACTCGTCGAGCAGGGCGATCGGGCCGTGCTTCATCTCCCCGGCGGCGTAGGCGTCTGTCGCGATGTAGGAGATCTCCTTCAGCTTCAGCGCCCCCTCGAGAGCAACGGGCAGGCTGACATGTCGGCCCAGGTAGAGGAAGAAGTCGCGACGGGCGTGGCGCTCGGCGATCGTCCTGATCGTGCCTGGCTGATCGGAATCGAAGAGCTCGGCTATCCGATGCGGGAGGCGCTTGAGCTCCGAGATCGTCGGCTTCAACTCGGTGGGACTGAGCACGCCGCGAACCTCAGCCAGCCGTAGTGCCAGCAGGTACATCACGACGACCTGGCTGACGAACGTCTTCGTCGCCGCCACGCCGATCTCGAGGCCTGCGCGCGTGTAGAGCACGCCGTCGGCCTCGCGGGTCGCTTGCGAGCCCATGATGTTCGCGACAGCGAGCACGGTGGCGCCACGGGAACGCGCGGTCCGCATCGCCGCGAGCGTGTCGGCCGTCTCGCCGGACTGGGAGATGCCGACGACGAGGTCACCAGGGCCGACGATCGGATTGCGGTACCTGTACTCGGAGGCGATCTCGACCTCGACCGGCACGCGCGCCCACTCCTCGATCGCGTAACGGCCGATCAGCCCGGCGTGATAGGACGTGCCGCACGCGACGACGACGATCCGCCCCACGTCCCGCAGCAGGTCGTCGGTGATCGCGCCGAGGTCCCCGAGGTCGATCCCGATCCCCCGGGCAGCGCGCTCGCCGATCGTGTCGGCGACTGCGTCGGCCTGCTCGTGGATCTCCTTGAGCATAAACGTCTCGTAGCCCTGCTTCTCGGCGGTCTCGGTGTCCCAGTCGATCTCGACGACCTCACGCTCGAGCAGCTCGCCGTCCGCCGTCATGAACTCGACGCCGTCGGGCCGCAGGATCACGATCTCGTCGTCGCCGATGTACTGGACGTGCCGGGTCTCCCGCAGGAAGGCCGGGATCGCGGACCCGATGAACTGCTCCCCGTCTCCCCGCCCGACGATCAGTGGGCATTCTCGTCGCGCACCAACGAGCAGACCGGGGTCATCGGCGCTCATCGCCACGAACGCGTAATGGCCGCGGAGGTCGGCGAACGCCGCGCGGACGGCCGCCACGAGATCCCCCTCGTTGTGATGGGCGACGAGGTGGGCGATGACCTCGGCATCGGTCTCGGAGGTGAACCTCGCACCCTCCGCCTCGAGTCGGGCCTTGAGCGCGATGTAGTTCTCGACGATGCCGTTGACGACGATGTGAACCCGGTCGGTGTTGTCGAAGTGCGGGTGGGCGTTCTCCTCGGTGACCCGGCCGTGGGTGGCCCAGCGCGTGTGGCCGATGCCGGTGCCTGGAACGGGGGCTTCGGCCACGGCGACGGCGGCCGAGGCAGACTCGCCCGCGGCGGCACCCTCCTCGACGGGCGATTCGCCGAGAGCCTCGATCGCCGAGCGCAGCGCGCTCAGGTTCCCGACGGCCCGGACGGCGTCGATCGCGTCGCCGCGTAGCACCGAGATGCCGGCGCTGTCGTAGCCGCGATATTCGAGCTTCTCCAAGCCGGCGAGCAGCAGCGGTCGCGCTTGTCGGGGCCCTACGTAGCCGACGATGCCGCACATGCGCGTTCAAGCTCCTGAAATCGGGGAAATTGCTTGGTCGAACCGCAGCGGCGGCCCGCGTTCACCGGTCGAACCCGCCGGAGAACGAGCGTCTGATGGTAGAGCGTGCCCGGGACAAGCCGCAGCGCGGGGGCAAAACCTAGACTTGGCCCCGATGCGTCCCCGCTCGCCCCGACGCGGATGACCCTGCCGCTCCTCCCCCGCGTGCGGCCGCTGCTCGGCGTGCCATCGATCCGGCGCCTACCGGCCGTCCCGCGCCTCCCGCTCGTGCCCGACCCGCTCCGGCGGATCCGCGTTCCCGACGATCTCGACGCGGTGACGACGGTCGGGATCGAGCAGGATCCAGCGGCGGGCGGGCTGACGGCCGAGAGCATCGCCGGCATGTGGGCGGCCGCCAAGCATCTCTACCGCAGCGGGGTGCACCCCGCGCTGCAGCTCTGCGTGCGCCGCCACGGCGAGGTCGTGCTCGACCGGGCGCTGGGCCATGCCCGTGGCAACGGGCCCCGCGACGATCGCGACGCCGAGCGGGTCCCGGCCACGCCGGAGACGCCGTTCTGCGTGTTCTCGACCTCGAAGGGCATCACCGCGCTGCTGATCCACGTCCTCCAGGACCGCGGTCTGCTCGACATCCACGATCGGGTCGCCGACTACATCCCCGAGTACGCCCTCCACGGCAAGGATCACACGACGATCGCCCACGTCCTCGCCCACCGGGCCGGGATTCCCACACCGCCGCCGGGGATGCTCGACCTCGACCGGCTCGACGACCGCGACTTCGTCGTGAACCTGATCGCCCAGGCCCGCCCGTTCGCCAAGCCCGGCACTCTCCTCGCCTATCACGCGGTCACCGGCGGCTTCGTGCTCGGTGAGATCGTGGCGCGGATCACCGGCAAGTCGATTCGCGAGGTGCTCGCCGAGGAGATCCTCGACCCGCTCGGCTTCCGCTGGGGCAATTACGGCGTGCGCCCCGAGGACATCCCCGCAGTGGGGCTCAATTACGCGACCGGTCCGCCGCTGCTGCCGCCGCTGTCGACGGTGGTCAACCGGGTGCTCGGCTACCCCATCGGCCACGTCGTCGACCTCTCCAACGACCCGCGCTTCCTCGGGCTCGTCATCCCGAGTGCCAACATCGTCACCACCGCAAACGAGCTCTCGCGCTTCTTCGAGCTGTTCCGGTGCGGCGGCGAGCTCGACGGCGTGCGGGTGTGCACCCCGGAGACGGTCCGCCGCGCGGTGCTCGAGCAGGCCCGCCTCGAGCTTGATCTATCGCTCGGCTTTCCCACCCGCTTCAGCTACGGACTGATGCTCGGCGCCAACGTGCTGAGCCTCTACGGCCGTGACACCGACGAGGCCTTCGGCCACCTCGGGCTGATCAACATCATCGGCTGGGCGGATCCCGAGCGGGGCATCTCGGCGGCGTTGATCACCAGCGGCAAGGCGCTCGTCTACCCGGAGGTGGCTCGGTTCTACGGCGTCACCCAGCGGATCACCCGCGAGGCGCCGAAGCTCCCGCCCGGCGAGCGGATGTTCTAGTCGCCGCCGGCGGCCCCGGCGGCGCGGTCTATTCCTCTCCGAGGGCCTCTTCGACGACGCCGACGAGCCTGGCGCAGACCGTGTGGGTCTCCTCCGAGCTCGGCGCCTCGACCATCACCCGCACGAGCGGTTCGGTGCCCGAGGCCCGCACGAGCACCCGGCCGCGGCCGGTCAGGCCGGTCTGCTCGCGCTCGATCGCCGCGGCGACCGAGGGGTGACCCATGGCCGCGGTGATCGAAGTGCGATCGCGCGCCCGGATGTTGACGAGCTGCTGCGGCAGCTTCTCGATCGCGTGACGATCGGCGAGATCGATCCCGCCGAGCGCCTCGAGCGTGAGCAGGGCGCTGGCGATGCCGTCCCCTGAGGGTCCGAAGCCGAGGTCGATGATGTGACCTGACTGCTCGCCGCCGAGCGCCCAGCCGCGACGCCGCAGCTCATCGAGCACGTACCGATCGCCGACCGCGGTGGTGGCGACGCTCAGGCCGGCGGCATCCATCGCGGTGTGGAAGCCGTAGTTGGTCATGACCGTGACGGCGACGCCGTCGCCGGGCAGCCGGCCGGCCCCACGCAGGTGGATCGCGGCGAGGGCGATGAGCTCATCGCCGTCGACGACGACGCCGTGGCGGTCGACCGCGAGCACGCGGTCACCATCGCCGTCGAAGGCAAAGCCGACGTCGTATCCGCCCGCCGCGATCGCCTCGGCGATCGGGCCGAGGTGGGTGGAACCGCAGCCGGCGTTGATGTTGCGGCCGTCGGGGTGCTCGGCGAGCACCCCGACCTCGGCGCCGAGCCGCCGGAAGATCTCCGGTGCCGCCTGGTACGTGGCCCCGTTCGCGCAGTCGAGCAGGATCCGGCGGCCGCAGAGGTCGAGCGCCGCGAAACGGGTGTGCAGCTCACGGAGATAGTCCTCGAGCGCACCGTGGAGCCTGCGGACACGTCCGATCCGCGGCGGCGTCGGCGGCGGGCGCCCGAGCTCGTCCTCGATCCGGTGCTCGGTGTCGTCGTCGAGCTTGAACCCGTCGGCGCCGAACAGCTTGATGCCGTTGTCCTCGTAGGGGTTGTGCGAGGCGGAGATGACCGCGGCGAGGTGCAGCCCGTGCCGTCGCACGAGCAGCGGAGCGGCCGGGGTCGGGAGCACGCCGGCGAGCAGCGCGTCGCCTCCGGCGGCGGTCACGCCGGCGGCGATCGCCGACTCGAGCATCTCGCCGGACTCACGCGTATCGCGGACGATCAGGACCTGCGGTCGGTCCTCGGGGGCACGGGCGACCGCCGTGCGTGCGAGGGCGAGCGCGAGGTCCGCGGTGAGGAACTCTCCCGCACGGCCACGGACGCCGTCCGTGCCGAACAGCTTGCGAGCCATGACCTAGGACGTCAGCGCTTGGAGAACTGCGGCCGCTTGCGGGCCTTCTTGAGGCCGGCCTTCTTGCGCTCCTTGACACGCGGGTCGCGCGTGAGGAAGCCGCGGCGCTTGAGCTCGCCGCGCAGGTTCGGGTCGGCAACGATCAGCGCGCGGGAGATGCCGTGGCGGAGCGCGCCCGCCTGAGCGGCGACCCCGCCGCCGTGCATCCGGGCGACGACGTCCATCCGCGCGTCATATCCGACCGCTTCGAGCGGCTGGCGGATCACGCGCTGCAGCGTCTCGCGGGGGAAGAAGTCCTCGAGCGTCTTGCCGTTGATCGTGTACGTGCCCGAGCCCGGCTTGATGATCACGCGAGCGACAGCTGTCTTGCGCTTGCCGGTCGCCGTATAGCGAGCGCCGGCGGCGAGGTTGATGGCCGCGTCGGCAATCGGCTTCGACTCCTCCACCTGGTCTGACTCGGCGGCCCGGGCGGCGGCCGCCTCGGCCTCCGCCTCGGCCGCGGCCTGAGCCTCGGCGTCGAGGAACTGGTCGCCGTCGGTGACGATGTCCGGGATCAGGTCGGCGCCGGGGATCTCCGGCTTCTGGCGCGGCGTCAGATCCTCGCCCTCGACCTCGACCTCGACCTCGACCTCGACGACCACTTCGGCCGGGGGCTGCTCGGCGGCTGGTGCGGGCTGCTCGGCGGCGGCTGCGGGCTGCTCGGCGGCCGCGGTCGGCTCCTCCGTCGCTGCGGGCGGCTCAGCGGCTGCGGGCGCCTCGGCGGCGGGGGCGGGCGCCTCCTCGGCCGGAGTCTCGGCTGCGGGGGCGGGCGCCTCCTCGGCTACTGGCTCCGCGGCGGCGGGCTCCTCCGCGGGCGCGTCGTGCTCCTCAGGGGAGGCCGGCGGCTCAGGGGTGGCGGAAGCTGCGGGCTCGGACTCGGCCGCTGCGTCCTCGCTGCGCGGCTCGTCCTCGGGTGGCTGAACGTCGGTCACTGCGCGATCTCCATCGGTTGCGGCTGCTGGGCGGCGTGTGGATGCTCGGGCCCGGCGTACACCTTGAGCTTGGTCAGCTGCTTACGGGCAAGACGGTTGCGGGGCAGCATGCCCTTGACGGCAAGTCGAATGACCTCTTCAGGGCGGCGCTCGAGCATGTCGCTGAGCGTCCGCGACTTGAGTCCGCCGGGATAGCCGGAGTGGCGGTAATAGCGCTTGTCCTCGAGCTTCTTGCCGGTCACCGCGATCTTCTCGGCGTTGACGACGACGACGAAGTCGCCGGTGTCGATGTGCGGCGTGTAGGTCGGCTTGCGCTTGCCGCGCAGTGCGTCGGCGATCTGCGTCGCGAGCCGGCCGAGGGTCAGCCCGGTGGCGTCGACGATGAGCCAGTTGCGCTCTCGATCGGTGGGTTTCGCGACGTAGGTCTTCATGGCATGCAACAGCCGCGCCTCGCTGGCGCGGCTCGCGGCCAATGATAGCCACAACGCGCGCAGGCGTCAGGCCGGGGGCAGGCGGGCGTCAGGGCGCCCCCGAAGCCCGCCGGCACGCTGCGCATTTCGGTGCCTTCGACCCGACGGGCAGGTCGCGGGGACGATGTCGTCCGATAAGCGGACAGAATCGTCCCTTCGAGGTTCGAGACACGTTGAGGGCGGCGAAATGTGCAGGGCGGCGGCGCGTCGGCGAGCCCCGCCCGGCTCCCGCGGCCCGGCGGCTACTCCCGGCCCGGCGGCTACTCCCAGCCCGGCGGCTACTCCCAGCCCCGCGGCTACTCCCAGCCCGGCGGCTACTCCCACTCGATCGTGCCCGGCGGCTTGCTCGTGATATCGAGCACGACGCGACCGACCGGCCGGATCTCGTTGATCATCCGGGAGGCGATCTGTTCGAGCAGGTCGTATGGCAGCCGCGCCCAGTCGGCGGTCATCGCGTCGTCACTGGTCACCGCGCGGATGACGATCACGTTGCCGTAGGTGCGGGTGTCGCCCTGGACGCCGACGGTGCGGATGTCCGGCAGGACGCAGAACGACTGCCACAGATCGCGATAAAGACCAGCCCGGCGGATCTCGTCCTGGAGGATCGCGTCGGCCTCACGGAGCGTGTCGAGGCGCTCGCGCGTCGCCTCGCCGCCGACGATGCGGATGGCCAGGCCGGGGCCGGGGAACGGCTGGCGCCACACGAGGCGCTCGGGGAGCCCGAGCTCGGCACCGACGGCGCGGACCTCGTCTTTGAACAGCGCGCGGAGCGGCTCGACGAGCTCGAACTCGAGGTCGTCGGGCAGGCCGCCGACGTTGTGATGGGACTTGATCGTCGCCGCGCCGGTGCCTCCGCCGGACTCGATCACATCGGAGTAGAGCGTCCCCTGGACGAGGAAGTTGACGTCGTCGAGCTCGGCCGCCTCCTCCTCGAACACGCGGATGAACTCGGCGCCGATTCGCTTGCGCTTCTCCTCGGGGTCGGTGATGCCCTTGAGCCGGGAGAGGAAGCGCTCTTCGGCGTCGACGGCGACGAGCGGGACGTGGAAGTGGTCACGGAAGGCGGCGATCACCTGCGCGCCCTCGTTCTTGCGCATCAGGCCGTGGTCGACGAAGACACACGTGAGCCGGTCGCCGATCGCACGGTGCACGAGCAGTGCGGCGACGCTCGAATCGACGCCACCGGAGAGCCCGCAGATCGCACGGCCGTCGCCGACCTGCGCGCGGATCCGCTCGATCTGCTCCTCGATCACCGAGCTCGCGCTCCACGTCCGCTCGCAGCCGCAGACGTCCGAGAGGAAGTTGATCAGCACCTGCTGCCCGTAGGGCGTGTGGACGACCTCGGGGTGGAACTGGATTCCGTACACCCCGCGATCGGTCGCTTCGAAGGCGGCAACCGGCGATGCGGTCGACGACGCGAGCGCCGTGAACCCGGGCGGCGGAGCGAACACCGTGTCACGGTGCGACATCCAGCACGTCTGCTCGTGCGGGGTCCCGGCCAGCAGGCGTCCGGTATCCCCCACCGTGAGCTGCGAGCGGCCGAACTCGCCGACCTCGGCGCCCTCGACGCGGCCGCCGAGCTCGCGGGCGATCAGCTGCATGCCGTAACAGATGCCAAGCACCGGAATTCCGAGCTCGAGCAGCTCGGGATCGAGCGGTGGCGCGCCATCGGCGTACACCGAGGCCGGGCCGCCGGACAGGATCACGCCCTTGGGCCGCCGACGCGCGACCTCCTGCGGGCCGACGTGATAGGGCAAGAGCTCGGAGAAGACGCCGCACTCGCGGACCCGGCGGGCGATCAGCTGCGAATACTGGCCGCCGTAGTCGAGGACGACGACCTCCTCGGTCGCCGCCGCCGGCACGCTGCTCTCGGTGACCTGCGTCGAGACTGTGGTGTCGCTAGTCGGCGACACCGACCGTCGCGGCCTTGCCACTCGCACCCATGCCGACGCCCTGCTCGCGCTGGAGGTGCTTGCCCTCCGTCTGCAGCGCCGGAGCGACGAGCAGCTCGGCGCGATTGAACTCGGCGATGTCGCGATAGCCGCAGGTCGCCATGGAGGTGCGCAACGCACCCATCAGGTTGAAGGTGCCGTCGTTCTCCCGGGCCGGGCCCTTGATGATCTCCTCGAGGGACCCGTTCGGCGTCGTCGCGACGCGGGTGCCTCGCGGCAGCGTCGGGTGGAACGTGGCCATGCCCCAGTTGAAGCCGTGGCCGGGCGACTCGTAGGAGCGGGCGAGGGCGGACCCGAGCATGACGGCGTCAGCGCCGCAGGCGATCGCCTTGGCGATATCGCCGCCGTTGCGCATGCCGCCGTCGGCGATGACCTTGACGTACTCGCCGGTCTCGAGCATGTGCTGTGAGCGGGCGGCCGCGACGTCGGCGATCGCCGTCGCCTGGGGCACGCCGATCCCGAGCACACCGCGCGTCGTGCAGATCGCGCCCGGGCCGACGCCGACGAGCACGCCGGCGGCGCCGGTGCGCATCAGGTGCAGGCCCGTGTGATAGGACGCGCAGCCACCGACGACGACGGGCGTGGGCGCGAGCTCACGGATGAATTCCTTGAGGTTGAGCGGCGGACGCGTCTCGTCGGTCGAGACGTGCTCGGCGGAGACGACCGTGCCCTGGATGACGAGGATGTCGAGCCCGGCCTCGAGCGCGACCTCGTAGTACGTCCGCACCTTCTGCGGCGTCAGCGAGGCGGCGGCGACGACGCCATGGGACTTGATCTCTCGGATGCGCTGGGCGATCAGCTCCGGCTTGACCGGCTCGCGATAGATGTCCTGCATCTCCCGCGTGGCGATGTCCCGCGAGAACGAGGCGATCCGCTGCATCTGCTCGTCGGCGTCCTCGTAGCGGCAGTAGATGCCCTCGAGGTTGAGGACGGCGAGGCCGCCGAGGCGGCCGATCTCGCCGGCGGTCCTCGGCGAGACGACGCCGTCGAGCGCGGCGGCGAGAAGGGGGAGCTCGAACCGGTAGGGGCCGAGCGTCCACGAAACGTCGACATCGTCGGGATCGCGCGTCCGCCGCGAGGGCACGATCGCAATGTCGTCAAATCCGTAGGCCCGCCGGGCCTTCTTTCCACGTCCGATTTCGACTTCCATCAGATCATCCTAGAACGCATCGCGGACGAGACTGGGAGGCGGTTGCGGGGGCGCAAAACCGTCTTGTGATGGGCGGCAACCATCGGGCTCCGGATGCTAGCAGCGGGACGGTGAAACGCCCGGTGCGCCGGCGCAGGAAAGCCGCACTTTCGGGGGTCGCGACCGCGTCGCGGCGGTCGGCCGCCCGCTCACCCGGCCGGCAAGGACCTCAGCTGATCTCGGCGCCGATCTCGACCCGCTCGGCCGCGACCTCGCCGAGCAGCCGCTCGACCCGGGCCGGGTCGATGATCCCGGCGCCGAAGTGCCGGGTCGACTCGGCGCCGCAGGCGACGCCGAAGCGCAGGCAGTCGACCGGGGTGCGGCCGGCGTAGCGGCAGGCGACGAAACCGGCGAGGAAGGCGTCGCCGGAGCCGATGCTCGAGCGAGCCTCCTGCTCCTCGACCCGGACGCGGTAGAGGGCGGCGCTGCCGTCCTCCTGGAGCGAGGCGTAGCAGCCGTCGGGCACCGTCATGAGCGACTCGGCGGCCCCGAGCCGGGTCATCTCGACGACCGCCTGGGCGCGATCGCCGAGATCGTTGAACTCATGACCGACGAGTTCCTCGGCCTCGAGCTCGTTCGGGGAGACGACATCGGGCTCGGCGCGCATGGCCAGCCGCAGCGGCTCGCCCTCGGTGTCGATCACCGTCGTCACCCCGAGGCGACGGACCTCACGGATGAGCCGCGCGTAGACATCGGGGTCGACGCCACGCGGGAGCGTGCCGGCGAACACGCAGATGCTCGCACCCTGGGCGAGGTAGAGGAGCTTCTCACGGAACATCTCGAGCTCCTGGGCGGAGACGCTCGGCCCGCGCTCGTTGATCTCGGTGTGCAGGCCGGTGGTGGGATCGAGCACCGCGGTGTTGGTCCGCGACTCCTCGCGGATGCGTACGAAGCCGTTGAGGATCGCCTCCTCGGTGAGCAGGTCGATGATCCGGTTGCCGGTCGACCCGCCGGCGAGACCGGTGGCGATCACCGGCTGACCGAGCCGCTTGAGCGCGCGGGCGACGTTGACGCCCTTGCCGCCGGCCATCGTCGTCTGGTCGACGGTCCGGTGCCGCCGGCCCGGCGTGAAGTTCGGGACCTCGAGGGTCTTGTCAAGCGCCGCGTTGAACGTGACGGTGATGATCATGCTCCCTCCAAATGCTCCGCATCGCGCCCGCGGGATCGCCAGTGCCTGATGGCGACGAATCCGCCGGCGACGAGCAACAGTGCAACGAGCATCATTAGCGTAGTCGCTCGGGTGAGGAACTGAGCGGCGAGCGTGAGCGGGCTCACCGCCGGGAGGCGCTGCGCGAGCAGCAACGGAATCCGCGTGAGCACGCGCCCGGAGGCGAGCACGATGACCGTTCCGACCACGGCGTGCCGGGGCAACGGACCGGCGAGCTGCGCCGGGACGTCGAGCTGGAGGCGGACGGCGTCGCGACGTGGCAGCACGGTCGTGAACGAGCGCTCGGCGATGACCGCGCTGTGCACTCCGGGGCGGTCCTTGACGGTCGGCCGCGCGAGGACCTGCCCGGTGCGCACGGGAGTGACCATGTGGAAGGTGGCGAAGCCGTAGTCGAGCAGGGCCAGGCTGTTGTCATCCCGGGACGTCTCGCTGGAGGTGCCGAGCACGGCGCTGATGAGCGACATGCCATTCCTCGTTCCCGACGCGACGAGTACGTAACCCGCATCCGCCGTGTGGCCGGTCTTGACGCCGTTGATCCAGCGAAAGCGGCCGACGAGGTCGTTGCGGTTCGTGACGTGGCGAGGATGGGAGCCCGTGTGCAGCGTGGAGGAGCTCAGCCCCACGATGCGGGCGAAGAACGGCTCGGTGGCGAGCACGTAGTTGGCCAACCGGACGAGATCGCTCGCGGTCGAGTAGTTGCCCGGGGTGTCGAGGCCGCTCGGCGTCGAGTAGTGCGTATGGGTGAGACCGAGCATGCGCGCCCGAGCGTCCATCATCCCGACGAACCGCCCGACCGAGTGGCCGCCGACGTTGTAGGCGAGGTCCTCGGCGGCATCGTCGGCGCTCGGCAGCAGCATTGCGATGAGCAGGTCGTGGACGCTCATTCGCTCACCGGGTACGAGGCCGATCTGCGAGTCGACGGCCGCCGGGTAGTAGTCGTTCTGGGCGAAGACCTGATTGAGCCGATGGACGTGCTCAAGGGTGATGAGCGCCGTCATCAGCTTCGTCGTGCTCGCGATGGCCACTCGCGCGTCAGGGGCGATGCCGAACAGCCGCTGACCGGTGGTGCGCTCGATCAGGACCGCCGCCCGCACCGACAGCCGCGGGGCGGCACGGGCGGGCGCGGGGACCGCGGCCGCGAGCAGCGCGAGGGTGGCGACGCCCGCGACGAGGAATGCTCGGGCCCGCGGCGAGGGCGCGAGGCCGCTCAATGCCGCAGCCTCAGACGCTGCCCGGTCTGCAGGCTGTCCGGATTGAGACCTGGGTTGAGTGACTCGATCGTCCCGACCGAGATGCCGGTCTTGACCGCGATCGCGGTCAGGTTCTCGCCGGACTTGACGACGTAGAAGCGCGCCGTGGCGGTGCGGTGGCGCTGCTGCTGCTGCTGAGGCGTGAGGTGAGGCGCGGGAGCGTCCGAACTGGTCGTCGTCTTCGGATTGAGCCCGGTGTGGACGAGGAAATACGTGACGGCTATCACCGCAAGGAGCGCGATCGGCGCCAGGTAGCGCGCTCGACTGCGTCTGACCATCGCTCGGCGATCATACAAGTGAGGTAAAGCGGAACTTGGGATTCGGCATGCACGAGGTTCGTCGACGTTCTCGGAGCCTCGGCGGCGGATCCGTTATCCGGCCAGCGTCCACGCGAGCTCACGCAGGCGAGCGGCCTCGTCACGAGCCGCCGTCGCCGGGTCTCCTCCGCTCTGGGTGTAGGCGCCGACGATCCCGCGGGAGGCCGTGACCAGGCCGCCGGCCGCCCCGGGCGCAAACGCGGCGGCGAGATCCTCGACTCGTCCTCCCTGGGCGCCGACGCCGGGAAGCAGGAATACCGCGGCGGGCATCAGCTCGCGCAGCCGCTCGAGGCGCTCAGGTGCGGTGGCGCCGACGACGGCGCCGATCGCGGACAGGCCGCACGCGCCGATCGAGTCGCGGCCGAGGGCGGCGACGAGGGCGGCGATCTGTTCGCTCACGGAGCCTCCGCCGGCCAGGGGTTGCTCCTGGACGTCGGCCGCGCCCGGGTTGGAGGTGCGCACGAGCACGAACAGACCGGCACCTGCTGCATCCGCAGCGGCGCGCAACGGGGCCAGCGAGTCCGAGCCGAGCAGAGGGTTGACGGTGAGCGCGTCCGCGCCGAGCCCGTCGACCGCGCCGAACGGCGTCGGCGTTTGGCCGAGGAAGGCCTGCGCGTAGGCGGCCGCCGAGACATCGATGTCGCCGCGCTTGGCATCGGCGATGACGAGCAGGCCGTGGTCGCGCGCATGGTCCGTGACCTCCTGAAGCGCGGCCCAACCCGGAGCACCGAGGCGCTCGAAGCAGGCGACCTGGAGCTTGACGGCGACACAGTGCGCGCCGGCGGCCTCGATGGCCAGGGCGCAGTGCGCGGCGACGGCGCGTGCGGCGCGTGCGGCGGGTGGGGCGGGCGAATCGCCGGCCCCACCCGCGAGCTCAATCGCGCGCGGCCACAGCTTGACGGGATCGGGGTCGAGCCCCAGGACGAGCTGTGATCCACGTTCAGCGACTCGGCCCGCGAGCCGGTCACCGAAGTTCGTCTTCGACGCGTCGTCAGGGATCGCGTCGGCGGCCGGAGAAGGCGCCCCGTTGGCGCCTTCAACGGTCACGGGATGTCTCCCGTGGCCGCGGCTGCTGTCCTCGGCGGGAGGATTTACTTGATCGCCTTCTTCAGGCCAGCGCCAGCCGTGAACTTCGGCACGCGCGAGGCCGCGATCTGGATCTTCTCGCCGGTTGCAGGGTTGCGACCCTCACGGGCGCTCCGCTGGGAGACGCTGAACTTCCCGAAGCCCGAGAAGGTGACCTCACTGCCGCGCTTGAGCGCATCTTCGATGGTCACGAGAACGGCGTCGACGGCGTCACCAGCATCTTTCTTGCTCAACCCGGCCCGATCGGCGACCTGGTCGACGAACTCTGACTTCGTCATTTGCTCCCTCCTTCGAGGTGGTAGGAATGGTCGAAGCTAACACCGTCCGCGGACGGTTACGTACCCTTTGTACCGCGGTTTGGACATTCTCACCGCCTCGTCGGGGCCACGCGGGCCCGCCCGGGGCGTTTCTTCGCAAATTGCGGGCTACGCGGCCCAGGCGGCTCGGCCATCGGAGCCGCACGCGAGCGTGAAAAGCCCCGACAGAACTGAGGATCCGGCCGCGCCACCGACGATCGCCACCCCCCGGCCACGCGAACAACCGCGGTTGCCGCGAGAATGTCCCGCCGTGGATCTCGCGCGCATCGGATGGCTGGCGACGGTGATCGCCTGCCTCATAGCAGTCCTGATCCTGGTCCTCCAGGGCTACTACGGCTACGCCGGGGTCACGCTCGCGGTCGCCATCTCCGCCGGGATCAATCTCGCCTGACCCCGCCCGCGACTCCGGTGGGGAGCACCTCCCCGGGACGCACCCGATCCTCGGGCTCGAGGTGGATGAGCACGTCGGCGCCGTTGAGCCGTGCGGCGATCAGGTCCTGGAGCTCGTGCGCGGTACGGTGGGCACTCTCGAGCGAGGTGCCAGCCCGGAACTGCACGTGCATGTCGATGTAGCGCCGCGACCCGGCCCGACGGGTGCGGAGCTCGTGATAGCCGACGACGCCGTGCGCGCCGGAGGCCTCGATCGCGGTCCGGATCGCGGTCACCTCGTCGGGCGGCAGGGCCTCGTCGACGAGCACTCGCGAGGAGTGCGCGAGCAGACGCACGCCGGTGACGAGGATTGCGCCGGCGACGATCAGCGCGACGACCGGGTCGATCCACTGCGCCCCGGTGAGCTTGACGAGCACGAGCGCGAGCAGCACGCCCGCCGAGGTGAGGGCGTCGGTCCGCAGGTGGGCGGCGTCGCCGGCCAGCGCGGGCGATTCGGTCCGGCGGGCGTTGCGGGCGATCACCGTCGAGACGACGACGTTGACGACGATCGACAGCGCGACGATGACGATGCCGAACCCGACCGTCCTGACCTCGCCGTGGCCGAGCAGCCGCCGGATCGCGGCGAAGGCGATCGCCGCCGAGCCGACGAGGATGAGGATCCCCTCGATCGCCGCCGAGAGGTTCTCGATCTTCTCGTGGCCGTACCGGTGGGACTCGTCGGCCGGCTCGCCGGCTTTGCGCACCGAGAAGAAGGCGACGATCGAGGCGACGAGGTCGATGCTCGAGTGAACGGCCTCGGTGAGGATCGCCACCGACCCGGTGACGGTTCCCGCGATGACCTTGAGGAGGATCAGCCCGGAGTTGGAGACGATCGACAGCTTCGCGGTGCGCTGCTTGAGCTGGGGTGTATCGCCCGCGGGCCTCGTCGACGCTGGGGTGTCGGTGGCGGGACTCAGCGACCCGGGCACGGAGCGCTCACTCCGACAGCCACGCGGCGAGCGCGCGCAAGGCGCGGCCCCGGTGGCTGATCGCGTCCTTCTCGGACTCCGACAGCTCGGCCATCGTGCGCCGCTGCGGGTCCTCGTCGGGGATGAACGCGGGGTCGTAGCCGAATCCGCCACTCCCGCGCCGCTCGGACGACATCGAGCCGGCGCACTCACCGAAGAAGACCCGCTCCTCCCCGGCCGGCTCGGCGTAGGCCAGGGCGCACACGTAGCGCAGCCGGCTCCCGGCCGGAGCCTCGTCCATCAGCTTGGCGAGGTTCTCCTCGTCTGTGGCCCGCTCACCGGCGTACCGCGCCGAGCGCACGCCCGGCCGGCCGCCGAGCGCCTCGGCCTCGATCCCCGAGTCGTCGGCGATCGCGGGGCGCCCGGTGGCGCGGGCGGCCGCGTGCGCCTTCGGCAGCGCGTTCTCGACGAACGTCTCGCCGACCTCGGGCGGCAACTCGACGTCGGTGGGCAGGCCCTCGATCGCGATACCGAACGGCGCGAGCACGCGGCCGACCTCCCGCACCTTGTGTGCATTGCGCGTGGAGAGGACGAGCGGGGCGCTCGGCGCCTGGCGGTGGCTCACGCGCCCACCCCTACTTCGCTCCGGCCGCGACCGCCTCATCCTGGAGCAAGCGCAGCTCCTCGATTCCCTGCCCGGCGAGGGCGAGCAGCTCGTCGAGATGCGCTCGTGAGAGCGGCGTGCGCTCGGCCGTCGCTTGGACCTCGACGAGTCCGCCGTCGCCCGTCATGACGACGTTGGCGTCGACCTCGGCGGTCGAGTCCTCGGAGTAGTCGAGGTCGAGAAGGGGCACGCCGCCGACGATCCCGCAGGAGATCGCCGCCACCGTGCCGCTGAGCGGGGAGCGGTCGAGCTTCCCCCGGGCGATCAGCTTCTCGCAGGCGAGCCGCAGCGCGACGAGGCCGCCGGTGATCGACGCGCAGCGCGTGCCGCCATCGGCCTGGAGCACGTCGCAATCGACGTAGATCGTGCGCTCGCCGAGCGCGCTGAAGTCGACGACGCCTCGAAGCGAGCGGCCGATCAGACGCTGGATCTCGACGGTGCGGCCGTCGAGCCGGCCGCGAGTCGCGTCCCGCTGCTTGCGCTCGCCGGTCGAGGCGGGAAGCATCCCGTACTCGGCGGTGACCCAGCCCCGCCCGGAGCCACTCAGCCAGCGCGGGACGCTCTCCTGGACCGAGGCGGTGCAGATGACGCGCGTCTCACCGGCCGAGATCAGCGCGGAACCGGTCGCCGTGCGCACGAACCCGGGCTCGATGACGGTGGGGCGGATGTCCTGCGCGGTGCGGCCATAGCTGCGCTCCTTGGCCATCACGCCGCCACCCGTGCGCTGAGATCGACGTGATCGACCGTCCCGAGCGGCATCTGGAGAAAGCGCGTGCCGAGTAGGCGGAACGAGTCGACGTCGCCCGTGCATTCGAACCGGTAGCTGCCCTCCGCCACGCGAGGATTAAGGAGATGGCGCGCGGCGAGCGCGCGCTCGCCGCTGCGTGCGACGCCGGTGCCGGAGGTGACGAGCGACACGCCCCGCCCGAGCATGCGCCGGAGCATCGGGGCGACGAGCGGGTAGTGCGTGCAGCCGAGGATCACCGTGTCGACCTCGGCCGCGCGCAGCGGGTCGCAGTACTCCCGGACGGTCTCGACGACGTGCTCGTCGAAGGGGAAGCCGCCCTGGATGATCGGCGCGAGGTCCGGGCAGGGCACGCTCTCGAGCTGCACATGCGGATCGGCGGCTCTCACCGCCCGCTCGTACGCGCCGCTGGCGACGGTGGCGGGCGTCGCGAGCAGCCCGATGCGCCCCGAGCGGCTGCCGGCGACTGCGAGCTGGGTCGCTGGTGCCACGACGCCGATGACGTCGACGTCGTAGCCCTGCTCGTCGAGATGGCGCTCGAGGACGGGCAACGCGGCAGAGCTCGCCGCATTGCAGGCGACGACGAGCAGCTTGGCGCCCTGCTCGAGTAGGTGGTCGGCGATCTCGAGCGCGAACGAACGCAGCTCGTCCTGGGTCCGATCGCCATACGGGAACCGTGCGGTATCACCGAGATAGAGATAGTCCTCGGTGGGGAGCGAGACGAGCATCTCGTGCAGGACGGTGAGGCCCCCGACGCCGGAGTCGAAGACGCCGATGGGCTGGTGGGGAGACAAGGTCATGTGGTGAGAGATGGTGGCAGAGGCCAAGGCGGTCCGCCGCAAGGACGGTGGCCGGGGAGGGCGCCGTATACGCTCGGCGCGTCGTGCGGGCCCTGATCGTCACCAACATGTATCCCGGTCCCGGCCATCCGGCGCTCGGCAGCTTCGTGCGTGACCAGGTGCGCGCGCTCGAGGCGCTCGGCGAGGCCGAGATCGACCTGTTCGCATTCGATCCCGGGGGTGCCGGAGCCTACGTCGGGGCGGGGCGTGCGCTCCGGCGCCGCTTCCGCGGCGAGCGCTTCGACATCGTCCACGCCCACTTCGGCCTCACCCTCTGGCCAGCGCTCGCGGTGCGGGCTCGGCGCCGCGTGCTGACCATGCACGGCACCGACCTCACCGCTCGCCGCTCGCGGGGGGTCACGCTCGCCGGCCTGCGGCTCGTCGACCTCGCCGCGACCGTGTCCGAGCCGCTCGCCGACGCGGTCCCCCGGTGGGCGACCCGGCGTCCGCCGGCGATCCTGCCCTGCGGCGTCGACACCGGACGCTTCCGGCCGCTCGACCGCCGCGCGGCGCGGAGCGCCCTCGGGCTCGACCCGGAGGGGCCCTACCTGCTGTTCCCGGCCGATCCCGAGCGGCCGGAGAAGCGCGTCGACCGCGCGCGAGCCGTGGCAGGCGAGACGCAGCTGCTGACGCTCGGCGAGGTCGATCCCGAGCGGGTTCCGCTGTGGGTCAACGCGGCCAACGCCGTGCTCGTCCCCTCCGAGCGTGAGAGCTTTGGACTCGCCGTGCTCGAGGCCCTCGCGTGCGACGTGCCGGTCCTGTCGACGCCGGTCGGCGTCGCGCCGGCGGCGATCGGCGACACGCCCGGCGCGCTGTGTGCGCCGTTCGCGGCCGACCGCTGGCGGGCAGCCCTGGTTCCGCACCTCGCCGATGCCGACCCGCGGATCGCCGGGCGGGCGCGCACCGAGCCGTATTCCGCCCGGGCGATGGCCACCCGCGTGCTCGCGACCTGGCGTGATCTGCTCGGGGACGACCTGGGCTGATCAGCGCAGGCCCGGCCACAGCGGAGCGAGCCGCTGGCGTGCCTGGGCAGCGAGAGGCGCGACCGCGACCGGCTCAGCGGCGCGCGGCAGCGGTGCGGCGAGCGCCTCGAGCGTGGCGATCACCGAGCGGGCGAGCGCGCTGAGCGCGTAGCCGCCCTCGAGCACGCAGCCGAGCGGCACCCCGAGCTCGACGCAGGCCTGCCGCAGCATGCGGGTCATCGCGGCGAACCCCGCCTCGGTGACGAGGCATTCAGCGAGCGGATCGTCGGCATGGGCGTCGTAGCCGGCGGAGATCAGCAGCAGCTCGGGCTCGAAGGTCCGCAGCAGCGGGACGACGACGTGATCGACGAGCGAGCGGTACGTGTCGTCGCCGGAGTGCGGCGGCACGGGCAGGTTGATCGTGAACCCGAGCCCGTCGCCGGTCCCGAGATCGGCCGCGCCACCCGTGCCGGGATACAACGGCGACTGATGGATCGAGACGAACAGGACCTCGTCGCTGGCGTGGAAGATGTCGTTCGTCCCGTTGCCGTGGTGGACGTCCCAGTCGAAGATCATCACCCGCCGCAGCCCGCGGCGGTCGATCGCGTAGCGCGCCGCGACGGCGATGTTGTTGAACAGGCAGAAGCCCATCGCGCGGGCCTGCGTGGCGTGATGGCCCGGCGGCCGGTGGGCCGAGAAGCCGGCCGGTGTCTCGCCGCTGAGCAGCAGGTCGACGAGCCGCACCGCGCCGCCGGCGGCGTGCGCCGCGGCGTTGAACGAGCCGGCGCTCATGACGGTGTCGAGATCGAGCTGGCCACCGCCCCGGCTCGAGACCTCCTCGAGCGCCGCAACGTACGCGGCGGGGTGCACCGAGCGCAGGACATCCGGCTCGACCGGTGGTGATTCCAGACGCTCGAACCCGAGTCCGCCATGATCGTCGAGCGCGCGAAGGATCGCCTTGAGCCGCTCCGGCCGCTCCGGGTGGGACCCGGTTTCGTGCTCCAGTGAGGAGGGGTGCTCGATGAAGACGGGCTCGCCGACCATCGGCAGTACCGTACCTGCATATGGCCGGGATCCGAACGACCGAGCTGTGCGTCGTGGGAGCCGGAGCGGCCGGCCTTTACACGTCGCTCACCGCCGCCCAACGCGGCGCTGGTGTGACGCTCGTCTCGGCGACGCCCCTGGCCGGCTCCTCGAGCTATTGGGCTCAGGGCGGTCTCGCGGCCGCGATGTCCGAGGACGACAGCCCGGAGCTGCACCTCGCCGACACGATCCGCGCGGGCCGCGGCACGGTGCGCGAGTCGGCGGCGCGTGTGCTGTGCGAGGACGCGCCCCAGGCCGTGGCCGACCTCGCCGCCCTCGGCGTGCGCTTCGACGCCGACCGCCGCGGCCGGCTCGCGCTCGGCCTCGAGGGCGGCCACGCGCGGCGGCGGGTCGTCCACGCCGGCGGCGCCGCCACCGGGCGCCGGCTGATCCGGACGCTGAGCGCGCTCGTCGCCGAGCATCCCGCGATCGAGGTCCTCGAGGGCCACCGGGTCGTGGCCGTGCTCGCCGACGGCGGCCGCTGCGTCGGCGCCCAGCTCGCCGGCGGCGACGCGATCGCCAGCCCGGCGACGGTGCTCGCGACCGGCGGCGCGGCGGCGCTCTGGTCGCGCACGACGAACCCCGCCGGGGCGACCGGCGGCGGCCTGCTCCTCGCTCACCGGGCCAATGCCGTGCTCGCCGACCTCGAGATGATGCAGTTCCACCCGACCGCGGTGGCCGCCCCCAACGGCGCCGACGGCTTCCTCGTCACCGAGGCGGTCCGCGGCGAGGGCGCGACGTTGCTCAACGCCGCGGGTGAGCGGTTCGTCGACGAGCTGCTGCCCCGCGACGAGGTCGCCCGTGCCGTGCAGCAGCAGATGCTGAGCAGCGGGGCGGCGTCGGTGAGCCTCGACATGCGGGCGGTCGATCCCGCGCTGTTTCCCAACGTCGTCACCGCGCTGCGCGATGCCGGCATCGACCCCGAGCACGAGTTCGTGCCCGTGGCCCCTGCCGCGCACTACATGATGGGCGGGATCGCCACCGATCTCGACGGGACCTCGACGCTGCCCGGGCTCTACGCCGTCGGCGAATGCTCGTGCACGGGCCTGCACGGAGCCAATCGCCTCGCCTCCAACTCGCTCACCGAATGCTTCGTGTTCGGAGCGCGCGCCGCCCGCGCGGCCCTCGAGCAGCCCGCCGCCGACCCGGCGCGGACCCGGGCGGCGATGGTACCCTCCCAGCCTCCCCCACCGCTCACCGAGGCGAGCCGGATGGCGCTGTGGCGGCAGGCCGGTCTCGAGCGTGATGCCGAGGGCCTGACGGGCCTGAGCCGTGACCCGCATCCGCTGGTGAGGCTGATCGCGCTCAGCGCGCTCGCCCGGGAGGAGAGCCGCGGGGCCCACCGGCGCCGTGATTTCCCGCAGACCGACCCTGCGCTCGACGGAACCCACGTGACCGTCGATCACGCCGAGGTCGCCGAACCCGCCGCCTGGGCCTGAAAAGCTCCCGCCAATCCTGGTTTTTGGAAAACCGACCCTCCGGGTTTCCACTTAACGTGGAGTTAACGTGCGGTGTGATCGGACTTCACCTCTTCGGGGAATACTCGCCAGTAGCTAAGGGATGGCGCCCGGCAGGGAGCCGAAAGGAGTAGAGAGTCTGCGATGTACCGGTTTAGCCGTGCCATTTACCGGGAGTTGGCCGCCGAGATCGTGGTGGACCCGCACTGTGAGTGCCCTCACGCGAATCATGAGCGCGTCCTCCGAGCTTGCGAATCCGCGGTCGAGCGACTGGCCACTGACCGTCATTACTTCGCGCGCCCCGCGCGGACGCTGTTCACGGACATCCGTGCCTATTTTCCGATGAGCGCGCAGCTGCGAGTGCTGCGGGTGATCGAGCGGTACCTGGGCTTCGCCGACGAGTTCCTCTCGCGTCAGCCTCAGAACGGGTTCGACGTCTACGGGAACCCGCTGCAGTGCCGGGCCAGCACGCGCAAGGGCACTCCGTGCCAGCGCATGCCGCTGCCGCACAACGGCTATTGCCCGTCGCATCAGCACCTCGCCGAGACCGAGGAGTACGAGCAGCCGTTCACCCAGGCCCCGATCGCGGCCTGAGCCGTGCGGGTGACCGGGCCCCGCGCAGCGCGGGGCCCGGGGAGGTAACGTCGCGCGCCATGCTGCTCGGGGTCGACGTCGGCGGGACCTTCACGGACGCGGTGCTCGCCTTCGACGGGCGGATCGTCACCGCCAAAGCGCCGAGCACCGCCGACGACCAATCGCGCGGGGTCATCGCCGCCGTGGCGGCCGTCCTCGCGCGCGCCGGGCGACCCGCCCGTGAGGTGCAGAGCTTCGACCATGGGATGACGGTCGCCACCAACGCGCTGCTCGAGGGCCGCGGCGCCCGCGCGGCGCTGATCGCCACCGAGGGCTTCACCGACCTCGTCGAGCTCGGCCGCCAGAACCGGGCCGAGCTCTACCGCCTGTGTGCGGCGCACCCGGCCCCGCTCGTCCCGCCCGAGCTGCGGTTCGCCGCACCCGAGCGCATGTCCCCCGACGGCCCCGAGCGCGCGCTCACCCCCGGCGGGACCCGAGCGCTCGCGCAGGCGGTGGCGGCCGCGAACCCGGAAAGCGTCGCCGTCGTGCTCCTGCACGCCTATCGGCACCCCGAGCACGAGCTCGCGCTCGCGCGTGCGCTCGAGGAGGCGCTGCCCGACGTGCACGTCTCGCTCTCCCATCAGGTCGTGGGCACCTTCCGTGAGTACGAGCGGGCGGTGACCACCGAGGTCGACGCCGCGCTCTCGCCGCTCCTGCGCCGGTACCTGTGGCGGCTGGGCGAGCGGTCCAAGGACGCGCAGCTCCCCGAGCCGTCGATCATGCAGTCCAACGGCGGGCTCATCGATCTCGACGCTGCTGCCGCGCATGCCGCGCTCACCGTTCTCTCCGGCCCGGCCGGCGGGGCTGCCGGTGCCGCCTTCGCGGCCGGCGCCGCGGGCGCCGCCAACGCGCTGTGCTTCGACATGGGCGGAACTTCCTGCGACGTGTGCGTGGTCGACAACGGGGCCGTGCAGGAGCGCGGCACGGCGGAGATCGCCGGCCGACCGCTCGCGCTGCCGATGCTCGCCGTGCACACCGTCGGCGCCGGCGGCGGCTCGATCGCCTGGCGTGACGCCGGCGGCGCGCTGCGCGTCGGCCCCCGTTCGGCCGGCGCGGACCCCGGGCCCGCGTGCTACGGCCGCGGAGGGACCGAGCCGACGGTCACCGACGCCAACCTGCTGCTCGGCTATCTCGGCGGTGAGGAGCCGCTCGCCGGCGGGGTCCGCCTCGATCCGGAGGCATCGGCGCGGGCGATCGGGGCGCTGGGCGAGAAGCTCGGCCTCGAGCCGATGGCGTGCGCCGCGGGAATCATCCGGGTGGCCAATGCCGAGATGGTCCGCGCGCTGCGCGTGGTCAGCGTCGAGCGCGGGGTCGACCCCCGCGAGTACGCCCTGCTCGCGTTCGGGGGCGCCGGCCCTCTGCACGCCACTGCGATCGCCGACGAGCTCGGGATCGACACGATCATCTGCCCGCGGGCCTCGGGGGTGCTCGCAGCGCTCGGACTGGTGATCTCCCCGCGCCGGCGCGACGTCCAGCGCAGCGTCCTGCTCGGAGGCGACGAGCTGAGCGCGGAGACGGTGAGGACGATCGTCGAGGAGCTCGGGGGCGAGGCACGCCGCGAGCTCGACGAGCCCGAGGCGGCGCTGCAGGCCACCTTCGAGCTCCGCTACCAGGGGCAGTCCTTCGAGCTCGCCGTCCGCGCCACCCCCGACCCGGCGGAGCTTCGGTCCGCTTTCGAGGCGCTCCACGAGGAGCGCTACGGCTATCACGACCCCGGCGGCGTGCTCGAGCTCGTCACCGTGCGCGTGAGTGCGACTGTCGCTGGACCCGCCGTCACGCTCGGCGCTGAGTCCGCGGACAACCGACCCGTGAGCACGGGCTCGCGCCGGGCCCGCCTCGGCGGCCGGGATTCGACGATCGCCGTCGTCCGCGGGACGCCCGAGCCGGGCACCGAGCTGCCAGCTCCGGGCGTCGTCGAGCTCGACGAGAGCACCGTCCTTATCGACGCCGGATGGTCGGCGTCGGTCCACGACAGCGGAGCGATCGTGCTCCGCCGCATGGAGGACGAGCGATGATCGACCCCGTCGAGCTCCAGGTCATCACCGGAGCGCTGCGGGCAATCTGCGAGGAGATGGGCGCCGTGCTCATCCGCTCGGCCCACTCGGCCAACATCAAGGAACGCCGTGACGCCTCGACGGCATTGTTCGCGCCCGGCGGCGAGATGGTCATGCAGGCCGAGCACATCCCGGTTCACCTGGGCGCGATGCCGGCGGCGGTCGCCGCGGTCCTCGACGAGGAGCACGCGCCGGGACGCTCATGGGTGCTGAACGACCCCTTCCGCGGCGGCACCCACCTGCCCGACATCACCGTGATCACGCCGGTGTTCGGCGCCGCGCCGGAGCAGGGGCCGATCGCCTTCGCCGCCAACCGCGCCCACCACGCCGACGTGGGCGGATCCACCCCGGGCTCCATGCCCGCCGACAGCCGCACGCTCGAGGAGGAGGGGGTGGTGATCACACCGCAGGTGCTCGACGAGGGGCTCGTCGAGCGGCTCAGCTCCCAGATGCGGCAGCCGCCGCAGCGCCGTGCCGATCTCCGCGCGCAGCTCGCCGCCAACCGCGTGGGCGCCCTGCGGCTGCAGGAGCTCTACGAGCGCGTGGGCGAGGCGCGGGTGCAAGAGGCGTTCGTCGAAGTGCTCGACTATTCCGAGCGGCGCACCCGCGCCTGCATCGCCGCCCTCCCGGACGGCGAGCGCACGGCCCGCGACGTGCTCGAGGCCCGCGAAGGCGATCTCGAGATCGTCCTGCTGGCGACCGTCGACGGCGAGCGCCTCGTGCTCGACTTCACCGGCAGCGCCGCGCAACATGACGGCAACCTCAACTGCCCCCTCGCGGTCACCCGCTCGGCGTGCTACTTCGCCGTCCGGGTGCTGACCGACCCCGACATCCCCCCCACCGCCGGCGCCTACCGGTCGATCGAGGTGATCGCCCCCGAGGGCTCGCTGCTCAACGCGCGCTCGCCGGCCGCAGTTGTCGGCGGCAACGTCGAGACCTCCTCGCGGATCGCCGACGTCGTGCTCGCCGCGTTCGGGCGGGCGGAGGGCCAGGGGACGATGAACAACCTCACGTTCGGCACCGAGGAGGTCGTCTACTACGAGACGATCGGGGGCGGCCAGGGAGCGTGCCCGGACGCGGACGGCCCGAGCGGCGTGCACGTGGCGATGAGCAACACGCTCAACACCCCGGTCGAGGCGCTCGAGCTCGAGTTTCCGCTGCGCATCGTCCGCTACGCGGTGCGGCGTGGCACCGGAGGCGAGGGGCGGTTCCGGGGCGGCGACGGTGTCGTCCGCGAATTCGAGGCGCTCTCGGAGCTGCACTTCTCGCTGCTCACCGAGCGCCGCGAGCACCCCCCGCCGGGAGCCGCCGGCGGCGCGCCGGGGGCGTGCGGGCGCAACCTGCTCGACGGCGAGCCGCTGCCGGCCAAGGCATCCGGCACGCTGTCGACGGGCCAGCGCCTGCGGATCGAGACACCGGGCGGTGGCGGCTACGGCAACCCGTCATCATCTGCGCGGTGAGCGGCGGCGTTGCCTTCCTCGGGCTCGGGATCATGGGATCGCGCATGGCCGCGAACCTCGACGCGGCCGGGTTCCCGCTCACCGTCTGGAACCGGACGGCGGCGCGGGCCGAGGAGTTCGCGGCCGGCCACCCGGGCGTCGTCGTCGCCGGCACGCCCGCGGAGGCCGCCGCCGAAAGCGACTTCGTCGTCACGATGGTCGTCGACGGCCCGCAGGTCGAGCAGGTGCTGCTCGGCGAGGACGGCGCGGCCTCTGGTGCCCGCCCCGGCACGCTGTGCATCGACTGCTCGACGATCGGCCCTGCGGCCACGCATGCCATCGCCGAGCGCCTCGCGGCCCATGACGTCCGCCTGCTCGACGCCCCGGTCACCGGATCGTCCCCGCGCGCGCAGGACGGAACGCTGACGATCATGGCCGGGGGCAGCGACGCCGACTTCGCCGCCGCCCGGCCGCTGCTCGAGGCGATGGGGCGCCTGATCGTCCACGCCGGCCCGCTCGGCCATGGCCAGGCGGTCAAGCTCATCAACAACGCCGTCGCCGCGATCAACGCCGCGACCGTCGGCCAGGCGCTGATCGTCGGCGCGCGCTCGGGACTCGACCTCGACGCGCTCGTCGCGGTCATGCAGGCGGGGTCTGGCGCCTCGGCGATGCTCGAGATCAAGGCGACGCCGATGCGCGAGCACGACTATTCGACGCTGTTCAAGCTCGACCACATGCTCAAGGACGTGCGCCTCTGCCTCGAGGAGGGGCAGGCCGCCGGAGTGCCTTTCCCGTTCGCCGCGCTCACCCGAGAGATCCTCTCGGCGGCGAGCGGCCGAGGACGCGGCGACGACGACTTCGCCGCGCTGATCGAGGTGCTCGAAGGCGCGGCCGACACGAAGCTATAGTGGTGTAGCTATCAAAAATGCCTAATTAGCGGGGAAATTTTGCATTTTCGGGGTCGTCACGTAGAATGACTGCTCCCCGTTGCCGTCGTTCACTTGCTGCGCGCCGGGGACCCTGAATTCGTCAAGCCCCGTCTCCCCAACCCCTGAATCTATGCCGATTGCTTTCAAAGAATGGGCCGTCACCGTGCGAGCTCTCGCCGAAGGTGAACAGCTCCTGACCCTTCGCAAGGGCGGAATCCGCGAGCCCGACAAGCACTTCAAGCTCGACTACGAGCGCTTTTTCCTCTACCCCACCTTCGATCACCAGCGGTCCGATCTCGTTCGCGAGTCGCACCGTCCGGAGCTCGCGCGCGCCCTCGAGGAGGGCGTGTGGAGCGACGGTGAGCCCCCTCCGGGCGCGCTTCTGCGTGACGGCGATATCGTCCAGCCCGACCGCGTGCGCATCCGCGCATGGGCAGAGGTTGCGGCGCATTTCACCGTCACCGACCGCCGCGCGGTCGACGCGCTCTCGCCGTTCTACGTGTGGACCCCCGACTACGCCGAGAAGCGCCTGGCGTGGAAGCGGCGTCATCCCCTGCACGTGATTCTGCTGCGCACCTACCGTATCCCGCGGCCGGTCACGGTCAAAGTCCGCGATGAGTACGCGGGCTGCCGCTCGTGGATCGAGCTGACCCGCGACCTCCCGTTCGAGGGCACGCCCGTGCTCTCCGACGATGAGTTCGACCGGGCCGCCGAGGAGATCGCCTCGATCGCCTCCGATCGCCAGCCGGTGCTGGTCTGAGGAATTAGCGTCCGGCGGCCCGCTCTGGGCCGCCGGATCCCCTGATGGCCTGGGTCGAGTCCGTCTCGCCCTCGTTCCGCGCGAGGCACGACGATGCCGATGCTGATGACGCCGATCGCACGCTCGGCTCGCTCGAGCGCACCCGCGCTCGGCTCGACAAGCTGTTTCCGCACACCGTCGCCGACCTCACCGTCGTGCTGCACCGGGACAGCGTCTCCCTCACCATGTCGAATCCGCTGCTGCCGCTCCAGCGCCTGGCCACCGCGCCGGCGGCACGCCGGTACGTAGCCGGCTGGGCGAGCCGCGAGGAGCTGCACGTGCTCGCGCCCTCGGCCCTGCGCGAGCGGGCCTCGAACGTTCCCGGCTCGGCGGAGATGCTCGCCCTCACCGCGGCGGCGCTGTACGCCCGGCGGGTGATCGTCGAGAACAACCGCAGCCTCCCCCGCCGCTTCCCGGCGACGGTGCTGGCGCAGACCCGGTGGGCGTGGCTGCTCGAGGGGTCGGCTCGCTGGTTCTCCGGTCAGACCGACCACGCCCGCGCGGCGATCGCCCGCCGTCTGCGCGAGGGCGGACGCCCCAGCTTCCCCCCGGGCATGCGCGACGCGACGTTGCTCGGAGGAACGGTGATCGATCTCCTCGTCCGCGAGGAGGGCGAGCTCACCGCGGCGCAGTTCGCGACCCGGCTGCATCCGCAGGGCCAGCGGGCCGCCCTCAGCCAGGCGTTCGGCGGCCGCTCGCTCGTGCACACCGAGGGCGCCTGGCGCTCCCACCTCGCGCGCCTGGCCAGCGCCTCGGGCCCTCAGAGCCCGCGGAGGTAGCCGACAAGCCGCTCGCCGTCGGTGGCGAGCGCGTCCCGCTCGCCGTCGGACAGGCCGGCGAACGGTTCGAGCGCGACCTCGCGCCCGCGCAGACGCCAGACCCCGGCGACCTGCCCGCGCACGAGGGCGAACGGCCGGAACACACCGCCGCTGATGATCCGCTCGTCGTACTCCGCGGTGAGGAACGCGCGCGAGGCCCAGCCGAGTAGCACGGGATCGAACGCCCCGAGCAGCCTCGGCGGCGGCAACGGCGCGGGACGGCGCGTGTCGCGCAGGGCGAGCAGCCCGTCGCGGGACTCCCCGAGCTCTCCGGCGATCCGAGCCAGACCGGCCCGCGCATCACGCAGCGGCAGCCCGGCCCAGCGCGCGAGGTCCCGGTCGGTGGCCGGCGCGTGACCGGCGAGATAGCGACGGGCGAGCTCGGCGAGCGCTCGGTCGCGGTCGAACGGCGGCGGGGCGCCGAGCCACTCGCGGACGAGCACAAAGGCCTGGATTCCTCCGACCATCGGGCCGCGCACGATCAGCCCGCGCAGCGAGGCGAGGGCGAGGATGTGGACGAACGCCTGCCCGGCCACGGGGATGCCGGCGGCCTGGAGCCGCTCGCGGAGCGCGTCGCGGCCGAGCGGCCCGGCGGCGGCGAGAGCGCGGTCGATCAGCGTGACGGCTCGCTCGGCGTCGGCCGGCGAGACGCCCTCCTGCGCGAGCCGGGTCCGGTTCGCCGTGGCCAGCGGCGGTGTTGTCAGGGCGTGGAGCCAGAAGTAGTCCTCGGCGCGGACGAGATGGAGCGTGAAGCGGTTGAGCGAGGTGATGATCAGCGAGCGCTCGTCGGTGAGCGCGCGCTCGAAGGCCACCAGCGAGGGGTTGCGGGTCCGCGCCCGGATGGCGAGACGGACGCCGCGCGGATCCTGGGCCTGCACGGCGAGCAGCCGCTCGGCGACGGCGACGGGATCGGCGGCCGGCAGGCCGGCGAGGAGCTGGGCGGTGAGTCGCGCGGCGAGGA
Organism: uncultured Solirubrobacterales bacterium; assembly: GCA_963755955.1. GTDB lineage: Bacteria > Actinomycetota > Thermoleophilia > Solirubrobacterales > Solirubrobacteraceae > Palsa-465. Next base: position 169,592 of record CAVWLZ010000018.1, on the reverse strand, counting down.
TCGCGCGCGGCACTAGCGGGCGAGCTCGCTGGCCAGCCATACGACGAGCACACCGACGGCGAGCGCGACGAGCAGCCCGGCGAGCAGCCGTCCGGGCGCGATCACGGGGCCGCGGCGCTCGGCGGGGATCAGCTCGGCCTCGAGCAGCACCTCACGGGCCGCGATCGCTCCCGACTGCGGGACCATCACGTCGCGCGGACCGGCGGCGAGGAAATCGGGCACGTCGAACCCGGCGCTGCGACGCAGGAGACTCGGGACGCCCTCCTCGAGCAGCAGTCCCTGGATGAACTCACCCTCGGCCTGATTCCGAGCACCGGCCACCCGCACGAGCGGCCCCTCGGCGAGCTGCGGCTTGATCTTGCGCGCGCGGCGGTGGCGTTCGGAGATCCGCTCCGGCGCGTCGCCCTCGATCACGAGCGGCGTCCCGCACGCCGGGCAGAAGCGCTCGCCGGCGTCCTGGGTGCGCCCACAGCTCGGGCAGCGGAGCGAACCTCCCGAGGCGGGCGTGCTCACGCCACGGTGAGCTCCGCCTCGCTCACCTTGCCGTCCTCGATCCGCCACGTCCGGACTTCGACGTCCTCCCCGGCGAGACCGATGATGATCCACAGCACGCCGGGCCAGGCCTTGGCGAAGTTGATGTCGGTCTGAGACGGCCGCGGCCCACTGCGCGTGTGGGAGTGATAGATCGCGCCGAGCTCGAGCTCCGCGTCCTCGATCTCGGAATAGATCTCGTACTGCTCGCGGCCATCGATGACGAAGCGGAACGGGCTCGCCTCGACGTTCGTCGTGCGATAGACGTGGACGATCTCCGAGTCGCGTGAGGCGACCATGCCACAGCATTCGTTCGGCGCCTCCTCGCGCGCGTGGGCGACCATGGCCTCGTAGTCATCGCGTGAGATCCGCATCGGTGGCGAGGCTACCAGTCGCTCTATTTCCGGCCCTGGACGAAGGCGTCGGGGATGACCTGGTTGTAGCCGGCGTCGTGGGGATGCAGGAACTGGGCGAGCAGCGTGAAGTGCTGGGCCTCGCTGCCCAGGATCTGGGCTGCGAGCGTGAGCAGCCGGGGATCGGTGAATTTCGACAGGGCGGCGAAGTACGCGCCCTCGGCGACGCTCTCGGTCTGGGTGAGCAGCCGGAGCGCCGCCTTCTCGCTGTTGAGACCGGTCAGCGCGACGGTGACGCGATGGCGCGCGAGCTCGGCGTCGAGTAGGGCGGGAGTCGTCGGGGGGGCCGGGGGAACGCCGCCGAGCAGCTGCAGCTCGGTGCGGAGCACCGCGGCGTGGGCGTGCTCCTGGGCGAGCACGCGCCGCGCGAGCCGGCGGGCGGGCGGCCCGAGCCGCCCGCTGGCGAGCACATGCATGTAGACGGCGGCGACGAGGGCCTCGGTGTGCAGCAGCCCGGTGAGGACTTCCTGGTCGGACGGCGGGCTCGGGGCGCCTTCCCCGAGGGCCCGCGCGGGCTCGCTCAGCTGCATCGCGCCGGCGAGCAGCGCGCCCGCGAGCAGACCTCGCCGGGTCGCACCCGGGCTCTCCGGGCGCGGACGGTGATCCGCGGCGAGCGCCGCCGGGGTCTCACGCGCCGGTGACAAGCGGACCTCTCAGTGCGGGCGTGCCGAGCGCCTGGCGCAGGACGGTCAGGTGCTGGGCGTCGTTGGCGAAGATCGAGGCCACCGCAGCCCGCACGTCGCCGGGGGAGACGACCGGGATCGCAGTGAGGTACCCGCGCATCTGCTCGCTCTCGAGGCCGATGAGCAGCGCGAGGATGTCGCTCGCGCCGGTGGAGTGGCCGAGGTCGTAGCTCGCGGCCGGCTTCACCGCAGTCCCGCCCGCCTGCTTGACGAGCCCGACCAGCTCGCCGGCGTGGATGAGCTCCTGGTTGAGGCAGTGCTTGGCGGCGCTGTGGGCCGAGCCGACGAGCAGCGGAATTCCCGCCGTGTACGCAGCGACCGCGTGGTGGGTGAGGGCGAGCGAGGCGTTGAGCGCGCGAACGTCCTGCGAGCGGGCCTGCGCCGGGATCTTGTGGACCTTCGGCCGGCGCGAGGTGCGTCCGCAGCCCGAGAGAACCGCACCGGTGGCGAGCAGTGCGGCGCCGGATGCGCCGAGAAGCCCGCGCCGAGTCCTCGTCGCGGCGCGCGGCGCCGCGGTCACCACCAAACGGTGGAGTCCAGATCCGCGATCTCCTCCACGGGCCGTGTGTAGATTCCGGAGGAGAGGTACTTCCACCCGTCGTCGGCGACGATGAAGACGACGTTGCCCTCGTCGAGCTCGCCGGCGATCCGCACCGCGACGCGCGCGATCGCTCCCGATGACACCCCGGCGAAGATCCGCTCCTCCTCAAGCAGCTTGCGGGTGAAGACGATCGCGTCGGTGTTGGTCACGAAGATCTTGCGGTCGAGCAGCGCAAGGTCGATGATCGGCGGGATGAAGCCGTCTTCGAGGCTGCGCAGGCCCTGGACCGGCTCGCCCTGCATCGGCTCGGCCGCGACGATCTTGACCTGATCGCCGAGCTCCTCCTTGAGCCGGCGGCCGTTGCCCATCAGGGTGCCGCCGGTGCCGAGGCCGGCGACGAACGCTGCGACCTCGTCGAGTTCCTCGAGGATCTCGAGCGCGGTCCCGTTGTAGTGGGCGAGCGGGTTGGCCTGATTGCCGTACTGGTAGGGCATGTAGTACGACGCGTCCTTCTCGGCCATGTCGAGCGCGAGCTCGACGGCGCCGTTGGACCCCTTCGAGCCGTCGGAGTAGACGATGTCGGCGCCGTACATCCGCAGCAGCTCGGTGCGCTCCGGGGTCACGTTCTCCGGCATCACGACCTTGAGCGGATACCCCTTGCGGCCGCAGATCATGGCCAGCGAGATCCCCGTGTTCCCCGACGTCGGCTCGAGGATCGTCTGGCCGGGCCGGATCAGCCCGCGCTCCTCGGCGTCCTCGATCAGCGAGCGGGCGACGCGATCCTTGACCGAGCCGGTCGGGTTGTGGGACTCGAGCTTGGCCCAGATCCGCACGCCCGGCTTGGGACTGAGGCGCTTGAGTTCGACCAGCGGCGTATGCCCGATGGCCTGAACGATGTCGCCGTACCGGCCCCCGCAGGGCTTGTTCTGAAGGCGCTCCACCGCCATAGCTATACGAAGTGTAGCGAGGCCGAGGGGCCCGGCGTTCAGTCTGTGCCGCCCGCCATGGCGGGAAGGATGACGAGCGTGTCGTTCTCGCCGACCGTCGTATCGAGCCCGTCGAGGACCCGGACGTCCTCGTCGTTGAGATAGACGTTGACGTAGCGGTTGAGGCCGCCGTCGGCGGCGAACAGCTGATTCTGGGTCTCGGGGTGCGCCTCGGCGACGGCGTCGAGAATCTCGCCGACCGACGCGCCCTGCGCGATCAGTTCCTTCTCCCCGCCGACGGCAGGGCGCAGCACAGGTGGTATGCGAACGGTGGCCATGTCCGGGAACCCTAGTGCGCGCCGGCGCAGAACGCTTCGTAGTCCGGGAAGAACCCCATCTCCTCGTCGGAGATGGCGTCCGGCTCGCGTGAGCAGATCGGGCAGTCGGGGTCGCGGCGGACCTTGACCTCGGTGACCCGCGCCGACAGCGCGTCGTACATGAGCAGGCGGCCGATGAGCGCGTCACCCTCGCCGAGGATCAGCTTGATCACCTCGGTGGCCTGGAGCAGACCCATCGTGCCGGGAAGCACGCCGAGGACGCCGTTGGCCCCACACGACGGGGCAAGCTCGGCCGGCGGCGGGACCGGGAACAGGCACCGGTAGCACGGACCCTCGTAGGGCTTGAACACCGACAGCTGGCCCTCGAAGCCGAGGATCGCCGCGGAGACGACCGGGATGCCGAGCCGCACCGAGGCGTCGTTGAGCAGATACCGGGTGGGGAAGTTGTCGAGGCCATCAACGACGATGTCGTACCCGGGCAGGATGTCCATGATGTTCTCGGCGCCGAGCCGGACCGCGTACTTGTTGACGTGCACGTCGGGGTTGAGCGCGCGGATCGTCTCCTGCGCGGAGTCGACCTTCGGCTCGCCGATCCGCTCGCTCGAGTGGATCACCTGACGCTGGAGGTTGGACAGGTCGACGACGTCGTTGTCGACGATGCCGAGGGTGCCGACGCCGGCCGCCGCGAGGTAGAGCGCGGTCGGCGAGCCGAGCCCGCCGGCCCCGAGGAGGAGCACCTTGGCGTCGAGCAGCTTCTGCTGGCCCTCGATCCCAACCTCGGGGAGGAGCAGGTGACGCGAGTAGCGCTCGCGCTGCTCGGCGGTGAGCGTGCGGGGCTGATCGACCTCGTAGCCGCGGTCCTTCCACAGCGTGAAGCCGCCGGTCATGTGCTCGACGTTCCCGTAGCCGAGATCCTCGATCAGCGTCCGCGCCGCCCAGGCCGAGCGGTTGCCGGACTGGCAGTAGAGGATCACGTGCTGGTCGCGGTCGGGGGCCGCGCCCTCGATCCGCGTCTCGAGGTAGCTCTTGGGCACGTGCTTGGCTCCGGGGATATGGCCGGCCGACCACTCCTCGGCCTCTCGCACGTCGATGACGACGGCGCCGTTGGAGACCTGCTCGCGCACGGTGGCCGGGTCGACTTCGACGACCCAACTCTTGATCTTGCGGAGAACCTCTGCTCCGGACGGGCTCATCTGTGTAAACTCCTCAAAGGCGGTCTGGATTCAATGCTTCCCAAAGTATAGCGTGGGAATGGCCCTGACACCACGGGCATCGCGGGGCGTTCGCCGGGTCTCCTGCAGGGTAGACCTTCGGGCCGCGGTCGACCGGGGAGACAAATGCGGACGCCCCTTAAGTGGCTACGGGGCGCCCCGTGAAGGAGCGCCCCGCCAAGCCTGACCCAATCCGTTGCGAACCCTTCACCCGAGTGCTGTCGTTCAGAAGTCCAGAAGGGCTCGCACTGGGATTATCGGTCAACGGGGTTTCGGCCGATATCAGGTTCAGACCCCATCTTGGTGTTCGGCCGATTTTGGTTGCAGAATCCTCCCTCCGTCCCCGCTCGCACTTCAACATCGTGAAGTCTCGACCCCTGCTCGCCCAGGTGCTGGCGGTCAACCTGCTGCTCGTCGCGGGCACGGTGCTCGTCGCGACGATCGTCGTCCAGGTCCAGCCGGTGACGGCGATCCGTGGCCGCGAGGTCGTCGTGCTCGGCCTCGCGGTGGTGGCCACGCTGCTCGGCAACTGGCTGCTGCTGCGCCGCCGGTTCGCCCCGCTCGACCGGATGATCTCGGCGATGGAGCAGATCGACCTCGCCAACCCCCGGCGGGTCCCGCTCACCCGGCGGCGCGGCGACAGCATCGAGGTGCTGAGGCTCGAGAGCGCGTTCAACCGGATGATCTCCCGCCTGGAGGTCGAGCGCCGTGAGGCGGGGCGGGCGGCCATCCGCGCCCAGGAGCGCGAGCGCCGCCGGATCGCCCAAGACCTCCACGACGAGGTCAACCAGGCGCTCACGGCGGTCTCGCTGCGGCTCCAGGCCTCGATCGAGCACGCCCCACCGGGCCTCCGGCGCGAGCTGGCCGAGACCAAGCGGCTGTCGACGCGGGCGATGGAGGAGCTGCTCGCCCTCGCCCGCCAGCTGCGCCCGGCGCTGCTCGACGACCACGGGCTGGTTCCCGCCCTGCACAGCCAGGTGCGCGACTTCTCCGAGCAGACCGGGATCGTGGCGAGCTTCCACGCCCGGGGAGCCCATCCACGTCTGAGCCCGGAGCAGCAGCTCGTCATCTACCGCGTGACGCAGGAGGGCCTGTCGAACATCGCCCAGCACGCCGAGGCCGGCAAGGTCGTGGTGGAGCTGTCGTTCATCGGCCGCACGGTGCTGTGCATCAGCGACGACGGCCGGGGATTCACCACGCCGCGCAGCGGCGGTCTCGGCTTGACCGGCATGCGGGAGCGAGCGCTGCTCGCCGGCGGCCGGCTCGTCATCTGGTCGACGGAAGGGGAGGGAACCCGAGTGGAGTTGACGATCGAATGAGTGCACTGAGAATCCTTATCGCCGATGACCACGGCATCGTCCGTTCAGGCATCCGGCTTCTGCTCGAGCGGCAGACCGACCTCGAGGTCGTCGCCGAAGCGGGGGACGGGATCGAGGCCGTCCAACAGGCCCTCGCCACCCGGCCGGACCTCTGCATCCTCGACGTGAGCATGCCGCGCATGACCGGGCTGCAGGCGGCCCGGGAGATCCGCTCCCACGTGCCCGAGTCGCGCGTGCTGATCCTGTCCATGCACGATGACGAGCACTACCTCTTCGAGGCGCTCAAGGCGGGGGCCTCGGGCTACGTGCTCAAGCGCGAGGCCGATCAGGATCTCGTCGGCGCCGTGCGCGCAGTCGGCCGCGGCGAGGCCTTCCTGACGAACGCCGCCGAGCGCTCGATCATCCGCCAGTGGATGGCCGACGGGTCCAAGGGCCCGGTCGTGCCGCTCACCGGGCGCGAGGAGGAGGTCGTGAAGCTGATCGCCGAGGCGCACACCAACGCCCAGATCGCCGAGATCCTCCACGTGTCCGAGAAGACCGTCGAGTCCCACCGCGGCAACGTGCTGCGCAAGCTCGGCATGCGCGACCGCGTCGAGCTCGTCCGCTACGCCATCCGCCGCGGACTCGTCGAGGCGTAGAGCGCGGCCGCCGCGGCGAGCCCGCGGCGAGCCGGAGCCATCCCCGCCAGGGCGGGGCTACCATCGCGGCGGCGATGCGCGCCCCCGCCGACCACCCCATCCCCGCGCCGCCGTTCCCGGCCAAGCTGGCGTGGATCAACGCGTCGATGATCCGGATGGACCAGCAGCTCGGGCGGCCGGTGCTCGTCGAGTTCTGGGACTTCTGCCGGCCGAACTCGATCCGCACGCTCCCCTACCTACGGGCCTGGCATGAGCGCTACGGCACCGAGGGCCTGCGGGTCATCGGCGTGCACGCATCGGGCTTTCCGCCCTCTCAGGACCCCGAGGCGGTGCGCGCCGCCGTCGACCGGCTCCAGATCCCCTACCCCGTGGTCGTCGACACCGAGTATGCGATCTGGAAGGCGTACGGGATCTTCGGCTGGCCGTCGCGGTACCTGTTCGACCACGAGGGGATGCTGTTCGATTACCACATCGGCGAGGGGGCCTACGAGGAGACCGAGCGGGCGATCCAGGAGCTGCTCGAGGTCACGCGTGACCCCGTCGTCCCGCTCCGTCCCGAGGACGCCCCCGGTGCGCTCGTGACCCGCCAGAGCGAGGACGTCGAGGGTCCCTACAGCGGGCCCTACGAGGCCGGCGGCGTGTGGGCGGTGCTCGACGGCCGGGGCACGGTGGCCGCCAACGGCCACGTCATCACCGTCGATCATCCCGGCTGCTACGAGCTCGTCGCCCATGAGCGCAGCGTGGCCGGGGAGCTCGAGCTCACGGTCGGCGACGGCGTCGAGTGCTACGCGGTCTGCTTCACGCCCGGCCTCGCGTAGATGACCGTCTCGCCGGCGCGGGCGGGCGATCTGCGCGGGACGCTAGCTGTAGCGGTCGAGCAGATTGACGAGCTCCGGCGCCCCGGTCGCGTCGAGACGGACGGCGAAACCCGCCCGGTAGGGACTCTCGTGGGGCCGCGACCCGAGGAAGGCCGCCTCGTGGACCCAGCAGCCCGCGTTGAGGAGCCGGGCGCCTGCGCCCGCGCGCCACTCCGAGCGGTCATCGGCGGCGAGCGGCCCGGCCCGATGGGTGTGGCCGAAGATGACGTACTCGGCGCGCACCCCGAGCTCGGCGACGACCTCGCCGAAGGCACGCAGCGCCGCGCGCCGCAGGGCCGGGCCGGAGAGATCGGCGCGCAGCGGACCGAGGCCGGCCCGGTTGAGTCCGGCGACGAGCACCGGGAAGCCGGCGGTGAGCGCCGAGCGCCGCAGCCTCCGCCGCCGGCTGCCGCCGTCATCGGACAGCGCTCGCCAGGCCTGGGCCGAGGCGCCGTGCGAGCTGCGGCCGAGCGTCGTGTCTCCGCGCTGGGCGATCGCGTAGAGCCATGCGTAGATCGGGGCGAGGATCGCCTCGTAGCGCTCGGCGCTGCGTTCCCCGGAGTTGCCGAGCAGGCGCGCCATCGCCCCCGCCCCGAGGCGCTCGAACATCGGCACGGTCGTGTGGCGGTCGGCGTAATGGCCATGGGTCGCGTAGACGTCCCCGCGCAGCCAGACGCCCGGATAGGTGACCGACAGCTCGTGGGGCGCGAGCCACTCGGCGAGCGTCGCGAGCATCTCCCCCGGCCGCCAATCGACCTCGCTCTGAAGCCCGAGCGGTGGCGGCGGACCCTCCCGAGCCCGGCGCTCGAACCAGGCGGCCAGCAGCTGGTGGTCGTGGTTGCCCGGGGCGAGCACGACGCGGCCGCCGGCGGGCAGGGCGGCGGCGAGCGCCTCGAGCACCGGGCGGGCCGCGGCCAGCGCATCGCGCGCGGGACCCTGGCGGAGCTCGACCACGTCACCAAGGAGCACGAGCCGCTGCACGTCTCCGAGCGCCGAGAGCAGCGCCGCCCGCACGGAGGGGTCCTGGAGGACGTCGCGACCCCGCTGCGCGCCGAGATGGAGGTCGGAGACGACCAGCGTGCGCAGCGGCGTAGCCTCGATCTAGCTGGTGGCCCCGGCCATCGCCTGGCGGATGACCTTGGGGAGCATGAAGCGGACATCCTCCTGGATGACCTCGAGCTCGCGCACGTCGGTGGTGCCGCGGTCGCGGAAGAAGGCGACGAGCCGCTGGACGAGCTCCTCCGGCGCGCTCGCGCCCGAGGTGATGCCGACGACGCGCTTGCCCTCCAGCCACTCCTCCTGCACCTGTCCCTCGTTGTCGATCAGGTATGAGTCGGACCCGTGCTCGCGGGCGACCTCGACGAGGCGGTTGGAGTTCGAGGAGTTCCGCGAGCCGATGACGAGCACGAGATCGCACTCGCGGGCGAGCTGCTTGACCGCCGCCTGGCGGTTGGTCGTCGCGTAACAGATGTCATCGGTGCGGGGGCCGACGATCGCCGGGAAGCGCTCACGCAGGCGCGCGATGATCGCCGTGGTCTCGTCGACCGACAGCGTCGTCTGGGAGATGTAGGCGACCTTGGACGGATCCTCGACGTCAAGCCGGTCGACGTCGGCCTCGTTCTCGATCAACACGATGTGATCGGGTGCCTCGCCCATCGTGCCCTCGACCTCCTCGTGGCCGGCGTGGCCGACGAGCACGATCGTGTAGCCGTCGGCGGCGAACTTCTTGGCCTCGACGTGCACCTTGGTCACGAGCGGGCAGGTGGCGTCGATCGTCTGCAGACGACGCTCCTGCGCGTTGGCGTGGACGCTCGGGGCGACGCCGTGGGCGGAGAACACCACCGTCGCGCCCGCGGGCACCTCGGTCTCGGACTCGACGAACACCGCGCCGCGGGCCCGCAGCTGCTCGACCACGTGCTTGTTGTGGACGATCTCCTTGCGGACATAGACCGGAGCGCCGTAGAGCTCGAGCGCCCGCTCGACGGTCTGCACGGCCCTGTCGACGCCCGCGCAGTACCCGCGCGGCGCGGCGAGCAGCAAGGTATCCGGCGCGTCACCCATGGCCGTGAGTGTAGGCGGTGCTCAGTCGTTGGCGGTGACCGTCTCGAGCAGGCCGGCGAACTGCCGGCGAGCGGCCTCGCGCCGGGTCGGCACGTGTTCGCTCGGGATTCCGTCGGCGGGGGCCTCGTAGCCGCGGAGGACCTGACGGGCGACCGAGGCCCGGTGCACCTCGTCGGGTCCGTCGTAGATGCGGGCCGCGCGGGCGAAGCGGTACATCGCCTCGAGCGGCAGGTCGGTCGAATAGCCGAGCGCGCCGTGGGCCTGCACCGCCCGGTCGACGACGTCGTGGAGGACCCGGGCGCCGAAGTACTTGATCATCGCGATGTCCCGGCGCGCGCCGAGCACCCCGTCGCTATCCATCTTCCACGCCGCATGCAGGGTCATCAGCCGCGCCGCCTGCATCTCCGCGGCGGAGTCGGCGATCCAGTTCTGCACGCTCTGATGCTGGGCGAGCGTCGAGCCGTGGGCATAGCGGTAGAGCGATCGCTCGCAGAGCATGTCGAACGCCCGCCGGGCGACCCCGAGCCAGCGCATGCAGTGGTGGATCCGCCCCGGATACAGCCGCTGCTGGGCGATCAGGAACCCGGCTCCCGGCGCGCCGAGCAGGGCCTGCGCGGGCACCCGGACGTCCTCGTAGAGGATCTCGGCGTGGTTGCCGTAGCGCCCGAAGCTGTCGTGCGGGTGCTCCATCGTCGCGACGTCGCGGACGATGTTCACCCCCGGCGTGTCGGTGTCGACGATGAACATCGAGGCACGCTGATGGGGGCGGGCCTCGGGGTCGGTGACGGCCATGACGATGAGGAAGTCGGCGATCGAGCCGTTGGAGGAGAACCACTTGTGTCCGTTGATGACCCACTCGTCGCCGTCCTTGACGGCCGCGGTCCGCAGCAGCGTCGGGTCCGAGCCGGCGGTGTCTGGCTCGGTCATGCTGAAGGCCGACTTGAGGTCCCCGGCGAGCAGCGGATGCAGGTAGCGGTCCTTCTGCTCCGGGCTTCCCGCAAGGGCGAGGATCTCGGAGTTGCCGGAGTCGGGGGCGGCGTTGCCGAACACGAGCGGGGCGATCGGCGAGGTCCCGAGAATCTCGTGCATGAGGCCGAGCCTGACCTGGCCAAAGCCCTGCCCGCCGAGCTCGGGCTCGAGGTGGGCCGCCCACAGCCCCTGGGCCCTGACCTGGTCCTGGAGCGGGCGCACGGTGGTGACGAGTCCGTCCCAGCCGAGTTCGTCGTAGAGCGTCTCGAGCGGCCAGACGTTGGCCCGGACGAAGTCGGTCATCCAGTCGAGCTTGGCTTGAAATTCCGGCTCTGTGGAGAAATCCCAGGACATGGCCGGGGACCGTATCGCGCCGTCGTCGCCCGGTCCAGCGGTCTGCGATGGGGGTAGGCTTCAAGCAGCGCGCATGGCTCAACAACACCTCGACCGGCTCACGTCAACCGATGCCTCGTTCCTTCACCAGGAGGGCTCCGCGTCGCACATGCACATCGGTGGCGTGCTCGTCTTCGACGGACCGCCGCCGCGCTTTCAGGACTATCTCGACCATGTTCGCGGCCGTCTGCATCTCGTCCCGCGCTACCGCCAGAGGCTGAGCACGCCCCCGCTGGAGGCGGGTCGCCCGCTCTGGGTCGACGACCCGAGCTTCAACCTCGAGTACCACGTGCGGCATGCGGCGCTGCCCGCGCCCGGCACCGAGCGGCGGCTCCTGCGCCTCGCCGCCCGGATCGCCTCTCAGCAGCTCGATCGCTCCAAGCCCCTGTGGGAGAGCTGGCTGGTCGAGGGGCTCGACGGGGACCGCTTTGCCCTCATCTTCAAGACCCACCACGCCCTCGTCGATGGCGTCTCAGGCGTCGATCTCGCCACCGTGCTGTTCGACCTCGAGCGCGATCCGCCTCCGCAGAGCGCCGAGCTCGAGCCCTGGCAGCCGAAGCCTGAGCCGACGGGCCTCGACCTGGTCGCCGCCGGCCTGCGGGGCGCGGTGACGACGACGGCGGAACTCGTCGCCCGGGCCGTCGGCGCGGCCGCTCGGCCGGCCACGTCGCTCGGCATCCTCCGTGACGCCGCCGAGGGCGTCGGCGAGATCATCTGGGCCGGTCTGAACCCGGCCCCGGAGACGCCGCTCAACGTCGAGATCGGACCGCACCGCCGCTTCGCCGTCGTCCGCCAGGAGCTGTCGGACTACAAGGAGGTCAAGAACACCCTCGGCGGCACGGTCAACGACGTCGTGCTGACCGTCGTTTCGGGCGCGCTGGCCGGCTGGCTCCAGTCACGCGGCGTGCGCACCGAGGGGCTCGAGATGCGCGCCCTCGTTCCCGTCTCGGTGCGGACCACGGAGCAGCGCGGGACCCTCGGCAACCAGCTCACGGTCATGCGCGGCCCGCTGCCGGTCTACATCCCGGATGCCGTCGCCCGGCTGCGGGTCGTCAAGGAGGCGATGGACGGTCTCAAGGAGTCCAAGCAGGCCGTCGGGGCGGCGACCCTGGCCGCGGTCAACAACCTCGCGCCGCCGACGATCCTCGCCCAGGCCTCGCGGCTCAACTTCTCCACCCGCTTGTTCAACCTGATCGTCACGAACATTCCGGGGCCCCAGCTGCCCCTGTACGTGCTCGGCCGCGAGCTCCGAGACCTGTTCCCCGTCGCCTTCCTTCCCGAGCACCACGCGCTGGCGATCGCGATCATGTCCTACAACGGGCGCATCGAGTACGGGCTGCTCGGCGATTACGACGCGCTCCCGGACATCGACCTCATCGCCGAGGGGATCGACGCCGCGCTCGCGCAATTGCTGGCCGTCGCCCGCGGCGACGCGGCCTCGGGGTCCAACGCCGAGGCGGCGAGCGCCAACGGCTCGCCGGCACCGATCCTCCCTCCGGCGCGCACCCACACCAAGCGGGGTCCGGCGGCCGACATGCGGGCCAAGCGGATGCGCGGCTCGCGGCCCCCGCGGCGGCGTCCAGCCGGCTGACGCAACGTTCGGTTGCGCGATACCGTATCCGGGGCATGGCAAGCGAGCTGATTCAACCCGACGAGATCGCCTATCGGCTCGAGTTGACCGCGGCGCAGCTGAAGATCGTCCACACGGCGCTGAAGGCTCTGTACGACGACCTTGGACGTGAGGAGCACGACGTCAAGCAGGTCGTCGCCTCGGTTCTCGACAAGCTGCCCGGCGAGCACGACATCCGGGCGATCGACCTCAACCGCGAGCTCGGCGAATCGGCGCGCCGCGCCGAGGGCTGAGAGCTCGGACGCTCAGAACCCGAGGGCGAACTTGGCGTCCTCGCTCATCAGCTCGGGCGTCCACGCCGGCGAGAAGGTCATCGTCGACTGCACGTCGGCGACGCCGTCGAGCTCACCGACGAACTCGGCGATCTGCTCGGACACCTGCGGCCCGATCGGGCACCCAGGGCTGGTGAGGGTGTAGGTCACCCTGACCGTGCCGTCCTCGTCGACGGCCACGTCATAGATGAGGCCGAGCTCGACGAAATCGAGCCCGAGCTCCGGGTCGATGACGTCACGCAGGGCCTCTGTCACGTCCTCCACGCTGACCATGGACCCGAGTCTAGACGACGCGCCGAGACCAACTGGAAGCGTTGCCGAGAATCCTGTAGCGTGCCGCCATCGTCGCCTTCGACCAACAGCCCCCCACGTTGCGCTGCAGTGGTGACGAGGACCGCGCGACCCAGGGACTGAGGCGGCCGGCCCTGTTCCGGGCCCTGCGCTCCCAGGGCGGTGATGTCATCGTCGACCTGAGCGCACTGGTCTTCGCCGACACCTCGCTGATGATCGATCTGGCGATGCTGTCGCGGCGCCTGCGGACTCGTGGCCGCGCGGTTCTCCTGCGCCGGCCCCAACCCCAGGTGCGGACCCTGATCGAGCTCGTCGGGCTCGATCGCCTGCCCGGCGTGCGCCTCGAGGGCCCCGCGCCGGCGGTCGCCTAGCGCGCCGGGCCCCGTCCCCCGTCGGACCCCGCGAGCTGAGCCGCGGTCAGCCCCGTCAGCGCCCGGCACTCCCGCGCGAGGTGCGCCTGGTCGGCATACCCGGCCATGAGCGCGGCGCCCGCCAGATCGCCGGGCGCGGAGCCGGAGTCTCCTCGGAGCGCGCTCGTCCCCGCCCGCGCCGAGGCCAGGAACCGCCGCAGCCGCAGGATCCGCTGAAGCGTCTTGGGGCCGTAGCCGACGGCCGCGAGGAACCGGCGCCGCAGCTGTCGCTCGCTGAACCCGAGCGACCCGGCGAGGTCGTCCACCCGCGCACGCGGGTCGCGCAGCCGGACGACCGCCGCCTGAACCGCCGCATCCGGGGCCGCGGCGGCGACCCGCCCGAGGGTGACGCGGGCGAGCGCGGCCAGGGCATCGTCGGGGTCGAGCCCGTCGGCGAGCTCCCGGCACATGCCGCCGTCGAGCGCCGCCACCGGCACCCGCAGGTCGCGAAGCTCGGCCAGCGGCACGCCGAGCGCCGCCCCGCCGGCTCCGGGCAGCAGGCGCGCCCCGGCGATCGCCTCTCCGGCCCGCGTCCCTGACTCCCACGCCCGGCTGTCAGGGCCGGCGACGAACGCCCCGATCCCCGCACGCCAGACGATGTCCGCGCAGGCGTCGGGCAGGACGCGCACCGAGCCGCCGGTCCCGCGGCGCACCCAGAAGCAGGCGATCGCCCCGCGCGCCCAGACCGGCGGTGCGAACTCACGATAGACGTCCGATTCGTTCAAGACGACGGGCATACCACCTGCTTGCATCCGCTCGCATCAGCAAAGCACAGAAAGGACCCTGCATGAACATCGAGTTCGTGGCGAGCGTCGCGGTGATCACGCCCGATCCCCCGCGGTCGCGCCGGTTGTACGTCGAGACGCTCGGACTTCCGCTGGCCGGCGAGGAGCCGGACGGCTATCTCCACAGCGAGCAGATCCCCGGAACGAAGCACTTCGGCGTGTGGCCGCTCTCGCAGGCCGCGTCAGCCTGCTTCGGCGACGAGCGCTGGCCGGCGCACCTCGCAGTGCCCCAGGTGAGCGTCGAGTTCGACGTCGCCGACGTCGCCGACGTCGCGGCGGCGGCACAGGAGCTCGTCGCGGCCGGCTACGAGCTGCTGCACCCCGTGCGCGAGGAGCCGTGGGGGCAGACGGTCGTGCGAATGCTCTCGCCCGAGGGCGCGATCATCGGCGTCTCCTACGCGCCCGCCCTGCACTGAGTCGGGCGCCCGCACGGCACCCCGATAGCCTTAGGGGCATGTGGCTCGTGCTCCTCATCGCCTGGCCGATCGCCGAGATCTTCGTCGCGATCAAGGTCGCCGACGTCATCGGCGTCGCCGCGACCATCCTGCTGCTGATCCTCGCCTTGCCCGTCGGATGGTGGGCGCTGCGCTCGCAGGGCTCCGCGGCCTGGGAGCGGCTGCGCGTCGCCGTCGGCGAGCGCCGGACCCCGGCGCATGAGGTGCTCGACGGCGCACTCATCCTGCTCGGCGGATTGCTGCTGATGATTCCAGGATTCATCACCGACGCACTCGGGCTCATGCTGCTGCTGCCGCCGACCCGCCACCTCATGCGCCCGCTGCTGCTGCGCAATCTCCAGAGCCGCGTTGTCGTGCGCTCGACCGGCTTCGGCCGCCCCTATGACGTCGACGCGACCGCGCGTGACATCGAGCAGCCCCGCCTGCGTCCATGAGCGACCGGCAACCGAAGCAGCTGCGGACGGTGACGTTCGCGGGGTCGCCGGATGGCGTCTGGGGCGCCGCCTGCGACGCGGACGGGTCGTTCCTCGCCCTGGGCGAGGGACCGACGGCACTCGTCGTGTGCACCGCCGGGGCTGAGCTCGGCGGCGTCTCGGCGCAGGAGCCGTGGACCGTGTCGGCACCGGGAGTCGAGCTCCACGTCGACGGTCTCGGCGAGGCCGTCCACTCCGAGGACCCGCCTGGCTTCGAGCAGCTCTGCCGCGTTCACGGCCGCATCGCCGTGGAGGACGCCGAGCGTGCCGTCGACGTCCTCGGCCGTCGCTCGAGCCTCAGCGGGGTGGCGGTCGGCGACCTCGACTCCGTGCGCGACATCTCGGCCTACTTCGAGCCCGCCGCCGGCATCGCCCTCACCGCGCTGCGGCCCCGCAAGCGTCGCGGCGGTCACGATCGCGATGTCATCCTCGCCGCCGTGCTCGAGGAGGGCGGCCCCCACGCCGTCGAGGATCCCCGGCTCTCCACGACCTACAGCGCGAGCGGTGACCCCTGGCGGGTCGGCCTGGAGCTGTGGCTCGCCGGCGACGACGACTCCGGTCAGTACTCGGTGCGGGCGGCCGGCGAGGTGGCCGGCCCCGGCGCGCACGAGACGGTCGACGGCATCGACGTGTCCGCCGCACCGCTGCGCTGGCACAGCCGCGGGCGTCTCGGCGCCGGCGTCTACCTGCTGCTGCGCGCGCGATGACCCGCGTCGAGGCGGTGGTGAGCGACTTCGGCGGGGTCCTGACCTCGCCGCTGCTCGGCGCGTTCGTCAAATTCCAGGAAAGCTCGGGGATCTCGCTCGAGCAGCTCGGACAGGCAATGGTCGCGGTCGCGGCCCACGACGGCGCCAACCCGCTGTTCGAGCTCGAGACCGGGCGCATGACCGAGGCCGACTTCCTGCGCGGGCTCGAGCGGGAGCTGACCGGGCTGACCGGGCAGACGGTGACACTCGAGGGGTTCAGCGAACGCTACTTCGAGCACCTGCATCCCAACGCCGAGATGATCGCGTACATGCGCGAGCTGCGGGGCCGCGGCTACCGCATGGCGATCTGCACGAACAACGTGCGCGAGTGGGAGCCGCTGTGGCGAGCGAAGCTCCCGGTGGACGAGATCTTCGACCACGTGATCGACTCCGCGTTCGTCGGCACGCGTAAGCCCGAGCCGCGCATCTACGAGCTCACGCTCGAGCGGATCGGCGTGGCGGCGGCGAATGTCGTGTTCGTCGATGACATCGAGGCGAACTGCGACGCGGCGCGGGCGCTCGGCATGAGCGCGGTGTGGTTCCGTGACAGCGAGCAGGCGATCGCCGAGCTCGAGCGCGTGCTGAGCGCGAACTGAACGCAGAACCCGAGCCGCCCGGGCTCAGTTGTCGATGCCGAGGCGGTCCCAGCAGTAGAGCTCCAGGCACTCCTGGGCCAGGCTCACGCAGCGCTTCTCCGAGAGCCACGGGAGCACGGTGTCGAAGGCCTGATCCTCTCCGACGCCGGCCTCGAATGCCTCCTCACCGCGGAACCCGGCGGCGATCTTCAGTGCCTCACGCCGATTCTCGCCCAGCGACGGGAAGACGTTGACGAGGAACTCCTTGTTGGGCACCGGATGACCCACTTCGAGCGAGGCGTGCCAGGCGGCAAGCAGCGAGAGGTCGTGCTCGTCGAGGTCGGCGACCGCCTTGGCGTAATGAGAATCGAGCTCGGACTCCGGGATCTCGTCGACCCAGGCCCGCACGACTTCACCGAGAATCTGCCGACGCGTCTCCCGCCCGACGGAGTCGGCGATGACACGAATGGCGTTCTGCGGTTCGATGAAGCAGAGTGACATGGCGACTCCGGCTCGTGGTGCGGTCGTCGCAGAAGGTAGGCGGTCGATCGGACGGAGCCGATCGGTCGCGCGGGTCAGAGATGGAGGGCTGCGCGGGTCCGCTCGAGGATCGTCTCGTCCTCGAGTTCATCAGGCGGGACGCCGAGCCCCGATCGCTCACCTCGGCCCCAGTTGAACAGCCCGAGATCGAAGGCCTCGAGCGGGATTCCGGCATCCTGCGCGAGCTGGGCGGTCCGGCGCTCGAGCAACATCACGTCCCCGATCCCGAATGCCCGCTTGGCCGCCACCGTGACCTCGTTCTCGCCGCCGTAACGCAAGGCCCCGGCGCGCATCTCGTAGACGCCGAGACGCCCGAGCGTCGTGAGCAGGTCGAAGCGCGCGGCGCGGTGCATGCCGGGCAGCGAGAGACGCTCGAAGACGCGGTCGAACCGCCGCTCCGGCGTCCAGATGTCCTCGCCGGTGAATGACGCGGCCTGAGAGCCGAGCCGGGCGACCCAGGCCCGGTAGGCGTCGATCGTCCGGGTTCCGCGATCGGCGGCGTGCGCCGTGCGGGGACCGAGCGGCACGTCCTCCGCGATCTCGGGGTCGGGCCCGCTCCAGGGGGTGCGCACCGCCTCGATGGCGGCGAACGGATCCTCCGCATCGAGCGGCGAGAGATAGGCGACGAGAAATGCGAGCCACGTCCGCTCCTCGATGTCCCCGTCGTCGGCGGCGATCTCGGCGTACGCGCCGGGCGGCCGCGTCTCGAGGATCTGTAGGCGCGCGGCGGCGAAGGCGAGCTCGTCGGCGAGCCGGGCGGCGTCGACCGAGGACCGCAGCCCGGGGACGAGCGGCGAGCTGTAGCCGTCGTCGGCGCCCCGCTCGAGCTGGCGCACGCGCAGGCCACCGGACCCGCCCGAGCCGCGAGCGGCGGTCGAGCGCCTCGCCCCCGACCGTGGCGCGCTCGGCCGCGGCAGCGTCGAGCGGGGGGCGCTCGAGGAGACGATCGGACGCGCTTCGATGGCCTGCTCGCGCGAGCAGATCGTGCAGTTCTGGATGAGATGGTTGTGGCGGCAGAAGGTCGGCACGCCCCTTCATCCTGACACGCCCCGGGCGCCGGGGATGGGTGTACCGGGTTAAGAGGCGCTCTACGACGACACGGCGGGCGGGTGGCGCTGGCGGAATGCGCGCGCCTTGGACCGGTTGCCGCACACCTCCATGTTGCACCACGCCCCTGAGCGGTTGCGGCTGTTGTCGTAGAACACCCACGCGCACTCAGGGTCACGGCAGGCCTTCATCCGAGCCCAGCTGCCATCGGCCGCGGCGCTGCGGACGATCTCGAGCAGCCGCCCGAGGGCGCCGTCGACGCCGTCCGCCGCCGGCTGCAACCGTGGCCCGTCCGGCGCGACGAACCGCAGCTCCATGCGGGCACGGCGGGCGGCTGCGTCGAGCGCATCCCAGGCCGCGGGCGCGTCGCCACCACCGTTGTTGGCGAGGAGCAGCGCCCGCAGCGCCTCGCGGAGGTTGAGCGCGCGGCGCAGATCGGCGCCACTGGCGGTGAGGCCGCTCGGGGCGAGGCCGTTGTCGGCCAGCCACGCCGCGAGCTGCGGGCCGCTTTCCAGCTGCTCCTCACCTCGCTCGATGTCGACGGTGTTGACGAACCGCCGGACCGTCTCGAGCCCGGCGGGCGCCTCCTGTTGCTTGCTCATAACCGCTCATGATACTTGACTGGTTATCTAACCTTCTATAATATTTTGGTGGTTACGAGAGAGCCGTCACCGCAGCGCGAAGGGAGCCCCACATGCTGAGCCTCACCCTCCTTGCCACTCGAGAGCGCAGCCGTGCGTTGACGAGCGCGGCGCGCCGAACGCGTCCGGTCGCCGACGCAAGCCCGGTGACCCGCGTGACGCTGCGCTACGGCGCGGCGGCCGACGGGGCCGGGCTCGCCCGGCTCGCCGAGCTCGACGAGAGCCCGGCGCTCGAGGGCATCACGCTCGTCGCCGAGGTCGACGGCCGCATCCGGGCGGCCCTCGCCCTCGACGGCGGCCGGTCGATCTCCGATCCGTTCCACCGCGGCGCGGAGCTGCTCGGTCTCCTGCGCTTGCGCGCGCAACAGCTCGGGTACGGGGGTTAGCCCCGGGTGCCGAGCCGCGCGATCCCGCCGAGGAACAGGTGGGTGGCGAAGCGGGCGGCGCCCTCGACGTCGGGCGGCTCACGCTCGGCCATCCGCACCCCGAGCTCGAGCGCGACGCCGGCCATCGCACCAGTCAGATACTGGGCATCGAGCTCGGGAACGTCGCCGCGGCCGATCGCCTGTTGGAGGTCCTCGAGGAGGTCGGCGACGCCGGCCCCGAGGATGGGGTCGCCGAACAGCGCCCGGATCGGACCGGCGTTGCGCTGCATCAGCTCGAACAGCAGCCGGTCCTCGACGAGGAACTGAAACCAGGCGCGGTAGGCGTCGCCCACGAACGCCTCGAGCGTCCGCGCGCCCGCGCGGACAGCTCGCAGCCGTCGGCGCACCTCCTGCGCGGACTCGTCGAGGACGGCGCGGAACACGGCCTCCTTGTCCGGGAAGTAGTTGTAGAACGTGCCCGAGGCGAGCTCGGTCCGGCGGATGATGTCGCGGACGCCCGCGGCGTCGTAGCCCTCGTCGGCGAACACCTCGCGCGCGGCCTCGAGGATCGCCGCCCGGTTATGGGCCTTGTTCTGTGCGCGCTTGCCGGCGAGGACGGCCGGCGGGTTCATGCCGCGGTCGGGGTCTCGCTCCCCGCCCGCGGGGTCACCGGCAACGAGAAGCCGGCCGCGCGAGCCCGCCCGGCGCCCGCCTTGAGCTCCTTGCGCAGGTCGTAGAGGTAGTTGTCGAAGTCGACCTGCATCGTGTGACGCTTGGAGGCGACGTAGCGCTTGAACATGCGCTCGCGGTCCCGCCGGATCTCGGCGTCCATCTGGGCACGCGGCGGAAGGTGGTACTCGCCGCGCAGATAGGAGGCCACCCAGCGTCCCTGGGCCTCGGCGAGCGGCATCGTCGCGCCAAGCGGCTGCAGGAGGGCGATGAAGGCGAGGTTGCCGACGCCCGGCTTGAACACCCGCCGATAGAGCGGCAGGTCGTTGTCCGGGGCGGCGACGAAGTCCGCGTCGAAGAACGGAAAGCTCACCTTGTAGCCGGTGCACCACACGATGATGTCGATCGGCTCCGTGGTGCCGTCCTCGAAGCGCACCGCGTCGCCCTCGAGCGAGGTCAGGTTGGGCTTCCAGGTGACCTCGCCGTGAGCGATCCGATTGAGGAAGTCGGCGGAGATCGTCGGGTGGGCCTCGCCGATGCGATGGTCGGGCTCGGGCAGCCCGTAGTCGGCGACGTTGCCGACGCCGACGCGGTACATCGTCTGGAGGATCCCGCGACGGAAGGCGAACGGCAACGCCCCGGTCAGCTTGTTGACCCCGATCTGGTCGAGCGGCCGGCCGAACAGGTACTTGGGCAGGATGTAGGCCCCCCGCCGTGAGGACAGGAATGTCCGCCGCGCGACGAAGCTCGACTCGACGGCGATGTCCATGGCGCTGTTGCCGATCCCGACGACGAGCACGTTCTTGTCGGCGAAGTCGGTGTTGTCGATGTAGTGATGGGAGTGCATCTGGGTGCCCGCGAACTCGCCGGGGAAGGCCGGCTCCGGCCAGCGCGGATCCCAGTGATGGCCGTTGGCGACGAGCAGGCAGTCGTAGCGCCGGCTCTCGCCGGTGTCGAGGCTGATCGTCCAGACGCCGCGCTCGTCCCGCTCGGCGTGCTCGACGCCGGTCTCGAAGGTGATTCGCTCCCGCAGGCCGAAGTGATCGACATAGTCGTCGAAGTAGGCGGCGATCTGGGAGTGATGGGGAAAGTCGGGATAGCTGACCGGCATCGGGTAATCCGAGTACTCCATCCGCTGCCGCGAGGTGTTGATGTGCAGTGACCGGTAGGCCGAGGACATGCCGTTCTTGTTGCCGAACACCCAGTTGCCCCCCACCCGGTCTGACTTCTCGAAGCAGTCGAACGGAATCCCACGTTCGTGCAGGGCCTTGGCGGCGGCGATACCGGAGGAGCCCGCACCGATCACGCAGGCCGAGGGCAGGTTGGTCATCTACGGGGCTCCTTGGGGCGGACAGCGGGCACGCGGTCGGGGGCAGCGACGGATCGGGCGAGGCTAGCCAAAGGTGACGGGGGCGTCAAGATTTCCGCCGCGCCGCCCGGCACCCGCCCCGGGCCGGTCACCCGACCGCCGCCGGCTCGACGTAGCGGTCGTCGCCGTCATCGGCGCCGTCGGCCTCCATGCGCCGGTGCTCGCGGCCGCGCTGGATGACCTCCTTGAAGCTGCGGAACCGGAAGATGAGCACGAGGGCGGCGAAGCCGAGCGCCGAGGTGAGCACCGCCGTGGCGATCTGCTGCCCGACCGAGAATGCCGCGATGTACGGGTTGCGGGCGAAGATCGTCAGCAGCAGAGCCTGCTGGACGCCCGCGCCGCCGGGCGTGAACGGGAACACCGAGGCGACGACCTGCACCCCGAGCACGAGCAGCGCGTTGCGGACCGAGCCGCCGATATGGAAGGCGTCGAGCAGCGCCCAGTAGGCGGCGAAGCGGAGGATCCAGCTCGCGAACTGCCAGCTCGCCATCTTGATGCGGTACTGCCGGCGGTCGCGCAGAATCGCGAAGCCCTGGCGCACGCGCGCCCAGAACGCCCTCACCTTCGCCGACAGCAGCGCGAACGCGACGAGGAACAGAATGCCGAGCGCGGTCAGGAAGAACAGCGTGAAGCGCATGTCCGAGGCGAAGAAGCTGATGTCGAAGGCCGGCAGCTTGGAGAAGTCCGGCGGCTTGGGGAACACGCCCTGGGTGAAGGCGAAGCACATGATCAGCAGGCCCATGAACCAGTCGAAGATGACGCCCGTCGACAGTGCCGCCGCCACGGTCGGGTAGCTCCCCGAGGGAATCGCCACCCGTGTGAGGAACAGCTGCGCGATGTTGCCGCCGCCGAGCGGGAAGACGTTGTTGATCGCGTAGCCGACCATGTACGCCCCCCACACGTCCCGCCAGCGCACGCGCTCGTGCGGATAGGCCGTCTGCACGGCGTTGTAGAGGGCGCGCGAGCGCAGCAGCAGGTAGCCGGCGTAGAGCGCCATGCCGATCAGCAGCGCCCCCCAGCTGAGGCCGGCCAGCTGGGAGAAGAACTGCCCCGCGGAGCTGAGCAGATGGCTGATCGTCTCGCCGATCGAGGTGTGGTGATGACTCGGCGCAGGCGCCGGCACGATCACGGCGAGGACGTCCATGGATCACACGGTCGCACACCGGTCAGTCGGGCGCGCAGCCCGCGGCGTCCGGCGGCGCGCGACGGCGCGCCCACTCCAACGCACCGCATCCCGGTCGGCTAACCAGCCAGAAAAGGACCGGGGGGCCCAGATCCATCTGGGCCCCCCGGAGAGTCAGGGAAGTGGGGGCGCAGTTCCCTGACCGACAGGGGCGAGGTTTCCCGCCCCACGCTCACCGTAAACCAAAACGTCCACGCCGACCGAGACGAGGCGTGAGCCCACATACTGTCGCCACCCTAGCACCACCGTCCACCACCCCGGCGAAATAGGGCCCTGTGCGGCGCGAACGCCGTTCAGCGGGCCGTCCGGGTGCCCGGGCCGCTGAAGAACTCCTCCCCCGGGCGGACCGTTCCGGCCGCCTCCGCCTCGTGACGAAGCGTACGATCGGCCTCGCCGCTCCACGCTCCGACCACGAGCTTCTCCCGGTCCTCGTCCATCGGCGTTCCGCCGATGTCCTTGTTGACGATTCGGGCGCACTTGCGGCCCTCGGCGATCGCGGTGACGATCAGCGACTGGCCGATGCGGGCGTCGCCGCAGGCGAAGACGTTCTTGCGGTTGGTCCGGTAGGTCTGCTGGGTGCGGATGTTGTTGCGATGATCGAGCTCGAGGTCGAGCTCCGCGATCGGGCCGTGGCGCTCGGGACCCTCGAAGCCGATGGCGATGAGGACGAGGTCGGCCTCGAGCACGAACTCGCTCCCAGGGACCGGGGTGAGGTCGCGCGAGGACGTGCCGGTCACCTGCCGGGCGTAGACGTGCGAGACCGACCCGTCCTTGCCGCCGAAGCCGGTCACCTCGGTCCCCCAGCGCCGCTTCCCGCCCTCCTCGAGAGCGTACGTCGACAGCGTGCGCTTGGGCGGCAGCGGCCACGGATGGCGCGGGTCGCGCCCGCTCGCGGGCAGCTCGGCGTAGACATCGAGCATGATCACGCTGCGGGCGCCTTCGCGGTGCGAGTTCGAGATGCAGTCCATGCCGGTGTCGCCGCCGCCGATCACGATCACGCGCTTGTCCTTGGCGACGATCTCGGTTCCGGGCTCCGGCGCTCGCGACGGCCGTCCCTCCTGCGCCGCGACCCAGCGGTTGCGCTGGTAGAGGTAGTCCATCGCGAAGCGGATGCCGCCGAGATGCCGCCCGGGAGCGTCGATGTCCCGGGAGACACGCGAGCCGATTGTCACGACGAGGGCGTCGTGGCGCTCCTGGAGCTCGGCGGTCGTGAGATCCCGCCCGACGTCGGTGTTGTAGACGAACTCGATGCCCTCCTCCTCGAGGATGGCGACGCGGCGATCGATGATCCGCTTCTCAAGCTTGGCGTCGGGCACGCCGAAGCGCATGAGGCCGCCGGGGCCCTCGTCGCGCTCGTACACCGTCACCCGGTGCCCGCAGCGGTTGAGCTCGGCGGCCA
Source organism: uncultured Solirubrobacterales bacterium (assembly GCA_963755955.1). Lineage (GTDB taxonomy): Bacteria > Actinomycetota > Thermoleophilia > Solirubrobacterales > Solirubrobacteraceae > Palsa-465. Next base: position 145,862 of record CAVWLZ010000018.1, on the reverse strand, counting down.
CGGCAAGGCCGGCCGGCCCTGAGCCGACGACGGCGACGGTCTTCTCGGTCCGCCGTGAGGGCGGGTCGGCGACGACCCAACCCTCCTCGAAGGCCCGCTCGGCGATCGCCATCTCGATCTGCTCGATGGTCACGGGCTCGTCGTTGATGGCCAGCACGCACGCGGACTCGCACGGCGCCGGGCAGATCCGCCCCGTGAACTCGGGGAAGTTGTTGGTCGTGTGGAGCTGGTCGCTCGCCTCGCGCCACTTGTCGCGGTAGACGAGGTCGTTCCAGTCCGGGATGAGATTCCCGAGCGGGCAGCCCTCGTGACAGAACGGGATCCCGCAGTCCATGCAGCGGGCGCCCTGGCTCCGCAGCTCCTCCTCGGGCTGGAGCGCGAAGTACTGCTTGTAGTCGTGCACCCGCTCGTGTGGGTCGCGCTTGTCGAACCCGACTCGGTGGACCTTCAGGAATGCGCCAAGCTCGCCCATGAGGGCTGCCGAGACTAGCAATGGGCCGACTCTCGAGGTGTCCCTCGCGCGCCCGCGCCGGTGCCTCGTCACGTCCCTCGCGCTCGGCCGCCACTTTTCTACACTTTTCCTGAGCGACTGCATAGAGTGGCCGTATGGTGAGAAGGAGACTCACCGAGGGTGTTCTGGTCGGTGTCCTGGCACTGATCGGATCGGCGACGGCAGCGGCCGCAACGACACCGTCGATATCGCTCAACGCCTCCCGAGAGGCGATCCGCGCCGGCCAGAGCGTCGTCCTCTCCGGGCACGCGAGCGATGTTCCGGTCGGCGATCCGGTGCTGCTGTACGCCACCCCCTACCCGTACCGGCCGGCGAGGCTGGTCGCGCAGGCGGCGGTCGGCCCAGACGACGGATTCAGGTTTGCCGCACGGCCGGACCGCGACACGCGCTACCGCGTCGTGCTTGGCGGCACCCTCGCCCACGCTGTCACCGAGGTCGACGTCAGCTGGCAGGTCGTCTACAAGATCCACGCCCTACCGCTGGGACGGGCGCTGGTGACGCTCGTCGTCTTCCACCCCCGCGACCTGCGGTGGGCGAACGCCCGCGTCGCCTGGTCGGTCTCGACGCCGACCTCACGGCGGTTCCGGGTCGTGGAGTCCACGCGGGCGATGCGGATCAGCCCCTACGTCGTCGTGCTGCGGATGCGGGCGACGCTGCCCGCCGGCGTGATCCGCTGGCGGGCGTGCTTCCACGCGGCCGAGGACCACGCCCTCGCCAACCCCCGCCCGGCCCCCGGTTGCAGCGGGCGCGGCTACTACGGGAGCGTGTTCCTCCCCTCGGGCTATCCCGGCCGTGGCGCCGTGGCCCGGGCCGCGCGCTATCTCGGTGGACGGATCGGCCGCACGGCGTTCGCGGTCGTCGACAGCGAGGGCCGGCTCTCCGGACTGCACGAGCACTGGACGTTCGTCTCGGCGAGCGTCGTCAAGGCGATGCTGCTCGTCGCCTACCTGCGGATGCTCCACGCCCGCGGCCAGCATTACATCGACTCCTACAGCGACTCATTCCTCTATCCGATGATCAACGTCTCGGACAACTCGGCGGCGACCCAGACGTGGTCGATCGTCGGCGACAGCGGCCTCTACCGCGTCGCGGCCGCCGCCGGCATGACCGACTTCTCGATCGTGGGCATCTGGGCCAACGCCCAGATCAGCCCCGCGGATCAGGCTCGGTTCTTCTTCGGGATGGATGCCCTGGTCCCGCGCGAGTTCGTCGGCTACGCGCGCTTTCTGCTCTCGACGATCGCCGGCTACGAGAGCTGGGGCATACCGGCGATCGCCCGCCCTCGCGGCTATGCCGTGTTCTTCAAGGGCGGATGGCGCGGGACCGGACTCGGCCAGCTCGTGCATCAGGTCGCCCGCCTCGAGGGTCACGGCCGGCGCTTCTCGATCGCCGTGATGACCGACGGAGACCCGTCGATGGGATACGGCATCGACACCGTCCAGGGCGTGACCGCCTCGCTGCTGTAGGTCGTCGGCCGGATCACATAGGCTGTCGGCATGCGAGGTAGGGGCACGCTCCAACGCGTCGCTGTATGCGTGGCGCTGGCGTTGAGCGCCCTGGGCGGCACGGCGAGCGCGCGGGTGCGCAGCGTGACCGGCGCCGCCGCACTCACGTCCGGGGTCTCGCTCGGCGCGACGCCGGGGCAGATCGCCAGCGGCGGCACGGCCTCGTTGGCCGGGACGGTCGGCGGCGTGCCGGCGGGCTCCGCGGTGGCGCTCTACGCGAGCCCGTATCCCTACCGCACCTCGACCCCGGCCGGGACGACCGCGACGGCGACCGACGGCGGCTACTCGTTCTCCGTCTCCCCGGATCGCAACACGCACTACCGCGTCGTCGTGCCGGCCACCGGGGCACAGGCGACGACGGCGGTCGGAGTGATCGGCAAGGCGATCATCAAGGTCCGGGCCGCGCCGCTCGGTCAGGCGCTCGTGACGATCGTCGTCTTTCACCCTCGCGACCTGAGCTGGGCGCAGGCGCCGGCGAGCTGGACGTTCGCGAGCCCGGGCACCGGCGGCTTCGTCCCCACGGCATCGACCAAGTCTGCTCGCATCAGCCCCTACGTCACCGTTCTGCGGACGCGGGTCACGCTGGCCGCGGGCCGTTTCTACTTCCGTGTCTGCCTGCATGCGCCCGGCACGGGCGCGCTGCTCTCACCGCTCCCCGCCGCCGGCTGCCGCGGCCTCGGCTATCGCGGCAGCGGGTCGCTGCCGGCCGGGTTTCCCGGACCCGCCGCAGTCACGCGCGCGGGTCAGTATCTGGCCGGCCGGATCGGGCGCAAGGCATTCGCCGTCGTCGATACCGAGGGCCGGCTGTCCGGGGTCCACGTGCATTGGACGTTCCCGACGGCGAGCGTCGTCAAGGCGATGTTGCTCGTCGAATACCTGCGCATGCTTCACGCCCGCGGTCAGCACTACGTCGACTCCTACAGCGACTCGTTCCTGTACCCGATGATCCACGTGTCGGACAACAACGCCGCGACCCAGACGTGGTCGATCGTCGGCGACGGGGGCCTGTACACGATCGCGCGCGCGGCGCACATGACCGACTTCTCGGTGTCAGGGCTCTGGGGCACCGCGCTGCTCAGCCCCGCCGATCAGGCCCGCTACTTCTTCGAGATGGACTCCCTGATCCCGCCGGAGTTCGTCGGCTACGTCCACTTCCTGCTCTCGACGATCGTCGGCTGGCAGTCGTGGTCGATCCCGGTCGTCGCCCGGCCGCTCGGCTACACCGTCTACTTCAAGGACGGCTCGGAGCCGACGGCGCTCGGGCAACTCGTGCACCAGGTCGCCCGGATCGAAGGCCACGGCCGCCGCTTCTCGATGGCGGTCATGACCGACGGCAACCCGACGATGGTCTACGGCGAGCAGACGATCCAGGGCGTGGCCGCGACGCTGCTGCGCTGACGCGCGTCCCACGGCGCGGCGACCGGCCGCGACGAGCGCGCGGTCAGGCCCGGACGGGCTCGCCGGCGACCGCCGCCTGCTCGGCGAGGGCGCGGCGGTAGTCGCGCGGCATCACCTTCACGAACCGCCGCCGGGCCCGATCCCAGGAGGCGAGCACGTTGCGAGCGACGAGCGAGCCGGTCCGCTGGGCGTGCTCGGCGATCAGCTCCTTGAGCTCGAGCTCGTCGCCGGGCTCGAGCTCCTCGAGGTCGACGAGCTCGGTGTTGCAGCGCGCGGCGAACTGGCGGTCGATGTCGTAGACGTAGGCGATGCCGCCGCTCATCCCGGCGGCGAAGTTACGCCCCGTCGGGCCGAGCACGACGACGCGCCCGCCGGTCATGTACTCGCAGCCGTGGTCGCCGACGCCCTCGACGACGGCGAGCGCACCCGAGTTGCGCACGGCGAAACGCTCGCCGGCGAGGCCGCGGAAGAAGGCCCGCCCGTCGGTTGCCCCGTAGAGCACCGTGTTGCCGACGATCATGTTCTCCTCGGCGCGGAACAGCGCGCTCTCCGGGGGCCGCACGGCGACGACGCCGCCTGACAGGCCCTTGCCCGTGTAGTCGTTCGTCTCGCCGCGCAGCGAGAAGGTGACGCCCGGCGCCAGCCAGGCGCCGAAGCTCTGGCCGGCCGAGCCGGAGAAGGCGATCTCGATCGTGCCCTCGGGCAGCCCCTCGAAACCGTGGCGCCGCGAGATCTCGCCCGAGAGGATCCCGCCGACCGCGCGGTTGACGTTGCGCAGCGGGACCGGGCCGAGCTTGACGGCCTGCCCGTCCTCGAGCGCGGGCGCGCAGTTCTGCACGAGCTCCCAGTCGAGCGCGTCGTCGAGCACGGGCACCTGCGGGCGCACCCGGGAACGCGGCGCATCGGCCGGGATGTCCGGCGAGCCGAGGACCATCGACAGGTCGACGCGCTTGGCCTTCCAGTGATCGATCGCGGCGTCCATGTCGAGGAGCTCGGTGCGGCCGATCATGTCCTGCACCCGCCGGATGCCGAGCGAGGCCATGATCTGCCGGACCTCCTCGGCCACGAGCAGGAGGTAGTTGACGACCTGGTCCGGGGTGCCGGTGAAGCGCCGGCGCAGCTCGGGGTCCTGGGTGGCGATCCCGACCGGGCAGGTGTTGAGATGGCAGACCCGCATCATGATGCAGCCCATCGCGATCAGCGGGGCGGTCGAGAATCCGAACGCGTCGGCGCCGAGCAGCGCAGCGACGACGACGTCCCTGCCGGTCTTCATCTGACCGTCGACCTCGACGGTGATCCGCGACCGCAGGTCGTTGAGCAGCAGCGTCTGCTGGGTCTCGGCGAGGCCGATCTCCCACGGCACGCCGGCCGATTGGATCGAGGATTGCGGCGAGGCGCCCGTGCCCCCGTCATGCCCGGAGATCGTGACGTGGTCGGCGTTGGCCTTGGCCACGCCGGCGGCGACGGTGCCGACGCCGACCTCGGAGACGAGCTTCACCGACACCGACGCAGACGGGTTCGAACAGCGCAGGTCGTAGATCAGCTGCTTGAGATCCTCGATCGAGTAGATGTCGTGGTGGGGCGGCGGTGAGATCAGGCCGACGCCCGGGGTCGAGTTCCGGATCGCGGCGATGTAGTTGTCGACCTTGTGTCCGGGAAGCTGACCGCCCTCCCCCGGCTTCGCCCCCTGCGCCATCTTGATCTGGAGCTGGTCGGCGTTGACGAGGTAGTTGATGTGAACGCCGAAGCGCCCGGACGCGATCTGCTTGATCGCCGAGCGCCGGAGATCGCCGTTGTCATCGGGCGTGTAGCGGCTCGGGTCCTCGCCGCCCTCGCCGGTGTTCGAACGGGCGCCCATCCGGTTCATGGCGATGGCGAGCGTCTCGTGCGCCTCGCGGCTGAGCGCCCCGAGGCTCATCGCCCCGGTCGTGAAGCGCTTGACGATCTCGCTGACCGGCTCGACCTCCTCGAGCGGGATCGGCTCGTCGGCAAGCCGGAACTTCATCAGCCCGCGGAGCGCGGCCTTGCGGGTGGCATCGTCGTTGGCGAACGCGGCGAACTCCTGGTAGGTCTGCTGGCGATCGCCGTTCTGGGCTCCGGCGGCATGCTGGAGCTTGGCGATCGTGTCCGGATTCCAGATGTGGACCTCGCCGTCACGACGCCACTGGAGCACGCCGCCGACCGGGAGCAGGTCACGGCCGGTGCGCGGGTATGCGCGGTAGTGGCGCTCCATCGCCTCGGTCGAGAGCTCGTTGAGGCCGATCCCGCCGATGCGCGAGGCGGTGCCGGTGAAGTGGGTGTCGACGATCTCACGGTCGAGGCCGACGGCTTCGAAGATCTGGGCGCCGCAGTAGGACTGGATCGTCGAGATCCCCATCTTCGAGATCGTCTTCAGCAGGCCCTTGCCGATCGCGCGGACGATGCGCTGCTCGGCCTCGTCGCGGGCGAGGTCCTGGGGTAGGAGCTTGTGGTCGGCGAGCTCGTCGAGCGACTCGAACATCACGTAGGGGTTGATCGCCGCGGCCCCGTAGCCGATCAGCGTCGCCATGTGGTGGATCGTTCGCGGCTCGCCGGACTCGCATACGAGGCCGGTGCGCAGGCGGGTGCCGCGCCGGACGAGGTGATGGTGGACGGCGGCGACCGCGAGCAGCGAGGGCATCGCGACGCGCTCGGGTCCGAGGTTGCGGTCGGAGAGGATGAGGATGTTGGCGCCGTTCTCGACGTATCGGGCGGCCTCGGCGCACAGGTCGGACAGCCGCATCTCCATGCCGTCGGGGCCCTGCTCGATCGGCCAGGTGATGTCGAGCGTGGCGGCGTCGAACACGTCATGGGAGACCTGGCGGAGCTTCTCGAGCTCGGCGTTGCGGAGGATCGGCTGGCCCATGACGAGCATGTGCGCCTGGTCGTCGTTCTCGACGAGCAGGTTGACCTCGGCGCCGACACCGGCCTGGAGGCTCATCACGACCGCTTCGCGGATCGGGTCGATCGGCGGGTTGGTGACCTGCGCGAACAGCTGCTTGAAGTACGAGAACAGCGCTGGCTGGCGGTCGGAGAGGATGGCGAGCGCCGCGTCGTTGCCCATGCTGGCCACCGGCTCCTCGCCGGTCGAGGCCATCGGCGCGATGATCAGGCGCAGATCCTCCTGGGAGTACCCGAACGCAAGCTGCTTGGAGCGCAACGGCTCGATCCGGGGGGCACGGGGCTCGCGCTCAGGCAGGTCCTCGATGTGGACGACCGAACGCTCGTACCACTCGCCGTAGGGCTGCTGGCGGGCGACCCGGCGCTTGACCTCCTCGTCCTCGACGATTCGCCCCTGCTCGAGGTCGACGAGGAACAGCTTGCCGGGTGCGAGCCGGCCCTTGCGCTGGATGTGCTCGGGCGCGACGGTCATGACCCCCGTCTCGGAGGCCAGGACGACGTAGCCCTCGGTGTCCTGGATCCAGCGCCCCGGGCGCAGACCGTTGCGATCGAGCACGGCGCCGGCCAGCCGGCCGTCGGTGAACACGACCGCGGCCGGGCCGTCCCACGGCTCCATCAGGCAGGAGTGGAAGTCGTAGAAGCCCTTGACATCGGGGTCGAGGTCATGCCGGGTGCGATATGCCTCGGGCACCATCATCATCACCGCGTGCGGGATCGAGCGCCCGCCGAGGACGAGCAGCTCGAGCACGTTGTCGAACACCGCGGAATCCGAGCCACCTTCGCGGACGACGGGGATCACCTTCCCGAGGTCGTCGCCAAACAGCTCGGACGCGAGCTGCGACTCGCGGGCGCGCATCCAGTTCACGTTGCCGCGCAGCGTGTTGACCTCGCCGTTGTGGGCGATCATCCGGTAGGGGTGGGCGAGCTCCCAGCTCGGGAAGGTGTTCGTCGAGAACCGCGAGTGCACGAGCGCGAGGCGTGAGGCGACGCGGGGATCACGCAGGTCGGGGAAGAAGCGCGGCAGCTGCGGCGCGGTCAGCATGCCCTTGTAGACGATCGTGCGCGAGGAGAAGCTCGGCAGCGCGATCTCGCGCCCGCCTTCGCGTTCGATCACCCGGCGGATGACGTACAGCTTGCGCTCGAAGGCATCCTGATCGGCGATGTCGTCGGCCGCCTCGACGATCACCTGGCGGATGAACGGCATCGAGAGCCGGGCGGTGTCGCCGACGTGGCGCTCGTCGACCGGCACGTCGCGCCACCAGAGGACTCGCTGGCCCTCGGCCTCGACCGTCCGCTCGATCAGCTGCTCGAGGGCGACGCGCCGCTCGACGTCCCGCGGCAGGTAGCAGACGCCGACTCCGTAGCGACCGCGTGGAGGCAACTCGACCGCACAGGTCGCGCGCACGAACGCATCCGGCAGCTGCAGCAGGATTCCGGCGCCGTCGCCGGTGTTGGGATCGGCACCCTCGGCGCCGCGATGCTCGAGGTTCTCGAGCGCATCGAGCGCCTTCTCGACGACGGTGTGGCTGGCCTCGCCCCACAGCTTGGCCACCATCGCGATGCCGCAGGCATCGTGTTCGTTGGCGGGGTCGTAGAGGCCAGTGGCCCCAGGGGGAGCGATGTGCGTATGCATATAGGAGGGGTGTCCTGTCGGACGGACACGGAGGGACGACGCGGCGGCCGTCAAAGCGTACCAGCGGGGCCTTTCGCGGCGGTGCGCCCGCCCGGCGCCGCGCCCGGCGCCGTGGGGCTTATGCAGCGGTCTTGCTGCGCTTCTTGGCCGCCGGATTCTTCGCCGGAGCCTTGCGCTCGGGGGCAGGCTTGTCCTCGGTGTCCTCGGGGCGGACGGCGGCAAGGCTCGCCTCGAGCGCTGCCATCAGGTCCGGGGCGGGCTCGGCCTCCTCGGCCTCCGGCTGGACCGCGATCTCCTCACCGGCGGCCTTGCGCTCGATCAGGTCGAGCACGCGCTCGCGGTACTCGTCCTTGAACTTGCCCGGCTCGAACTGGGCCGAGAGCGAGTCGATCAGCTGCTGGGCCATCTTCAGCTCACGGTCGCTCGCCTGCGCGTCGCCGAGCGCGTCGAGCTCGTCGATCCGGTCGGGCGAGAGCACCTCATCGCCGAACAGCATCGTCGTCAGCGCGAGCGCGTCGCCCGTCGGCCGCAGCGCGCACAGCTGCTGCTTGGAGCGGATCACGACCCGGCCGATGCCCACCTTGCCCGCCTCGCGCATCGCGTCGAGCAGCAGCCGGTAGGCCTTGGCGCCACCCGCCGTCGGGGCGAGGTAGTAGTTGTGGTCGTAGTAGATCGGGTCGATGTCGGAGAGGTCGACGAACTCCTCGATGTCGATCGTCCGGGTCGCCTTGGGGTCGAGGGCCTCGAGCTCGTCGGGCTCGATCAACACGTACTTCTCCGGCGTGATCTCATAGCCCTTGACGATGTCCTCGAACGCGACCTCGTCGCCGGTCGAGGGATCGACCCGCTTCTGGCGGATGCGGGCGCCCGTCTTGCTCGAGAGCTGATGGAAACGAACCGTCTTGGGTGAGGTCGCGCTGAACAGCTTGACGGGCACATTGACGAGACCGAAGCTGATCGCGCCGGACCAGATCGCGCGGGCCATAGTCAGTTTTTATACCCCAATCCCGGCCGCGTTCAAGCGGTGAGCGGAGTTTTGCTCAGCGGTTGACGAACGACATGTCCGGATAACGGTCGCCAGCCGCGGTACCGGCGGGCGCGGCGTCGTCGATCCGTCGCAGGTCATCGGGGTCGAGCGTGAGCTCGCAGGCCTGCACGTTCTCCTCGAGGTAGGACCGCCGCTTCGTGCCCGGAATCGGCACGACATCGCGGGCCTGCGCGAGCACCCAGGCGAGGGCGAGCTGCCCCGGCGTCGCCTGATGCTCGCCGGCGATCTCACGCACGCGATCGACGAGCGCGAGGTTACGGGCGAAGTTCTCGCCCTGAAAGCGCGGGTTGTAGCGGCGGAAGTCGCCTGCCTCGAAGTCCTCCGGGCTCGTGATCCGACCGGTGAGGAAGCCGCGGCCGAGCGGGCTGTAGGCGACGAGGCCGATGCCGAGCTCACGCATCGCGGGCAGCACCTCGTCCTCGATGTCCCGGCTCCACAGCGAGTACTCGCTCTGCACCGCGGTGATCGGGTGGACGGCGTGCGCGCGGCGGATCGTCTCCGCCGACGCCTCGGACAGGCCGAGGTAGCGGACCTTGCCGGCGTCGATCAGCGAGGCCATCGCGCCGACGGTCTCCTCGATCGCCACGTCGTGGTCGACCCGGTGCTGGTAGTAGAGGTCGATGTGGTCGACGCCGAGGCGGCGCAGCGACGCCTCGCAGGCCGAGACGACGTAGTCCGGGCGGCCGTTGATCGACCGGTTGCGCGGGTCCTCGCGGTCACGGACGATGCCGAACTTCGTGGCCAGCACGACCTCGTCGCGACGGTCGGCGATCGCGCGCCCGACGAGCTGCTCGTTGTCGCCGAAGCCGTACATGTCGGCGGTGTCGAGCATCGTCACGCCGAGCGCGAGCGCACGGTGGATGGTGGCGATCGCCTCGCTCTCGTCGGCGCTGCCGTAGAACTCCGACATGCCCATGCAGCCAAGGCCCTCCGCGGAGGAGGCCAGGCCCTCGGTTCCCAATGTCCGCTGTTCCACTACCGCTCAGCTTCTCACAATCCTGGCTGCAGGGACGTTCCATCCCCGGTGAGCGTCATCAGTCGACAATTCGCCGTGAGCGCCCCGAGCCGGCAATCCCCCGTGAGCCTCCCCCCCTTTCAGCAGCTGCTTGACGCGCACGGCCGCGCCGTGCACCGGTTCCTGGTCGCCTCGGTCGGGCGGACAGATGCCGACGACTGCTATCAGGAGACGTGGATGGCGGCGCTGCGGGCATATCCGCGGGTGCGCGATCAGTCGAACCTCCGCGGCTGGCTGTTCACGATCGCAAGTCGCAAGGCGATCGACCACATGCGGACCCGGCGACGCACACCGGTGCCGGTCGCGGAGATCCGCGAGTCCATCGTCCCCGCCGATGCCGGAGACGACGACGACGACCTGTGGCGGCTCGTGCGCGAGCTGCCGGACAAGCAGCGCGCCGCGGTCGCCCTGAGGTACGTCGTCGACGCCGGGTATCCGGAGATCGCGGCGGCGATGGGTACAACCGAGGACGCGGCCCGGCGGAACGTCCACGAGGGGCTGAAGCGATTGCGAAAGGAGTACCGGGCATGAACGAGCTCGATCCTCTGGAGCTGGAGCTGGAGCTGGAGCTGCGCGCCGGCCCGGCCGAGGGCTCGGCCACCGAGCCGCCGGGACTCGCGGCGGCGGCCGCCGCGGCAGGGCTGCTCGACGTCGCCTACGCCCGTCTCGACACCCCGGTCGGCTCGGTGCTGCTCGCGGCGACGCCGCGCGGCCTCGTCCGCGTCGCCTACCTCGATGACGGCGAGGACGCGGTGCTCGCCGAGCTCGCCGCGGCGGTCTCGCCTCGGCTGCTCGCTGAGGCCGCCCGGCTCGACGAGCCACGGCGCGAGCTCGACGAGTACTTCGCCGGCCGCCGGCGCCGCTTCGAGCTCCCACTCGACTGGCGGCTCTCGGGGGGCTTCACCCGTCGCGTCCTGCGGGCCACGGCCCGCATCCCCTACGGCGGGGTGAGCAGCTATGGGGCGATCGCCTCCGCGGCCGGGAGCCCACGCGGCTCCCGGGCGGCCGGCAACGCGCTCGGGGCCAACCCGCTGCCGATCGTCGTCCCGTGTCACCGGGTGCTGCGAACGGGCGGGGCGCTCGGCGGCTACACCGGAGGCGTCGAGCGCAAGCGGCTGCTGCTCGAGATCGAGGGCGTGCGGCCGCCGCAAGAGCCGCCGCGCGCGTGAATCCCGGGCTCTGCGCCCGGGTAGACCGATGGTGTGGACGTCATGCGCCCGGTCCGATCCTTCGACCGCTACCAGCAGCGGCACCGCGCGCTCGCGATCCCCCTCGCCGTCGTGCGGAAGTTCGGCGACGACCGTGGCGGCAGCCTCGCGGCGCTCGTCGCCTATTACGCCTTCTTCTCGCTGTTCCCCCTGCTGCTCGTGTTCGTGACCATCCTCGGCTTCGTCCTCCAGGGCGATCCGCATCTGCAGCACACGATCAAGAACTCGGTGCTCGGGCAGTTCCCGATCATCGGCAACGACCTGAACAAGATCGGCGGGCTGCACGGCGCGACGATCGCGCTCGTCATCGGCGTCGTCACCTCGGTGCTCTCCGGCCTCGGCGTGACCCAGGCCGCCCAGACCGCGTTCGACACGGTCTGGGCGGTGCCGTTCAAGGACCGTCCTGACTTCCTTCACTCGCGGCTCCAGGGCCTCCTACTGCTTGCCTCGCTCGGCGCCCTGTTCATCCTCGCCACGCTCGCCTCCGGCCTCGTCAGCGGCGGGCTCGGCGGCCCGGCGGCCAAGCTCGGCGGGATTCTCATCTCGCTCGCGCTCAACTTCGCCCTGTTCCTCGCCGCCTTCCGGCTCATGACCTCACGTGCGGTGTCGACGTCGTGCCTGTGGATCGGCGTGATCGTCGCCGGGGTGTTCTGGGAGATCCTCCAGGTCATCGGCGGCTACTACATCGGCCACGTGCTCAAGCATGCGAGCAGCACCTACGGGTTGTTCGGGCTGGTGATCGCACTGCTCGTGTGGTTGCACCTCGGGGCGCAGATCACCCTCTACGCAGCCGAGGTCAACGTCGTCGTCGCCCGGCGCCTGTGGCCACGGAGCCTGTTCGGGCCCCCATCGGTGCCCGCAGACGAGGAGACGCTCCGTGCCCTGGCTAAGGTCGAGGAGCGCCACGACGTCGAGCAGGTCGACGTCGAGTTCCGGCCGGCGCGCCACTAGGCCGCACCGCGGCGCGCTCAGAACAGGCGGTCGGGCGCGTCCCGGCGCGTCATCTCGAGCGGCCAGGAGCACAGGCCGCCCTCGGCCGGGCACCCGCGGCACACGAGCCGCTCGGGGGCGTCGGTGACGGTGAAGCGCCGCTCCAGGACCCCGGCGGCGAGTCCCGACAGCTCGTGCCGGAGCCGCTCGGCGTCCTTGCGACCATGGCTGATCGACACCGGCTCGTCCGGCGCCTCCAGGAACACATGGACGATCTCCACCCGCTCCGCGCCGGCGCGGAGCGCGGCGAGCGCGTAGACGAGTTGCTGGGTGGCGTAGGCGTCCGCGACGATGGCCTGGGGCCGGGCGCCGTCGAGGCGATCGCTCTTGTAGTCGACGACGAGGAGGTGGTTGTCGGGTTCCCGGGCGAGCACGTCGAACGCGCCGGTCATCAGCACCTCGCCCGCGAGCAGGAAGGCGAAGCGCTCCTCCCTGCGCACGTCGAGGGCGCGGCCGAGGCGGGAGGCGACGTCGCTCGCGGCCAGGCGGGCGATGAGCTCGGACAGCTCGGCCGCCTCCTCCGCGCTCGGCGCCGGAACCGCGGCCATGATCGTCGTGGCGTCAGGTGGTGCCGGGCGGCGGAAGTCGAGCTTCTCGAGCAGGAGGTGCGCGAGGATGCCGCGGTCCGCAGCGGGCAGCCGGCCGGCCCCCGGACGCCCGCCGGACCGGGCCGCCGCAGGCGCGCTGCCGGCCGCAGGCGCGGTGCCGGCCGCAGGCGCCCCGCCGGCCGCGGGCGCGCTGCCGGCCGCAGGCGCGAGCGACGGGAGCCCGAGCACCCGTTCGGCGTAGAAGCGGTACCCGCAGCGGCGATACTCGGCGAGCGATGAGTAGCTGAGACGGCCGACCGGCGGCCCGAGCGCAGCGCGTGGCGCCGCGGGGACCGTGTGCGCCGGGTCCGATGGCGCGGCGACGGCAGCCGCCGCCACGGGCGGAGCGGGCGGCGCAGACGCGGACGGCGCCGGGGCGGCCTCGGCCGGGCGCACGAACGTCAGACGGACACCCTCCGCGGCGACCCGGTCGCCCTCGCCGATGCGTGCGGCGATGTCCGGCGCGAACGCCGGCCCGATCCAGCCGATCGGCCCCGCGCCGCCGTTCTGCGGCCACGCCTCGAGCTTCGCCGCGCCGCTGAGGATCAGACGCTCACGTGCACGGGTCGCGGCGACGTAGAACAGCCGGCGCTCCTCGCGCTCCTCGGCAGCCTGCTGCTCCTGGCCGAGCACGTCATAGTCGAGCGCCGGGCGCGGCCGACCGGTGCCCGGCTCGGCCAATCGCAGGCCGAAGCGACCGTCGCGACCGACGCGGATGAGCTCGCCGAGCCGGAACGGTCCCCGCCCGAGGTCGGCGACGCAGACGACGTCGAACTCGAGCCCCTTGGAGCGATGGATCGTCATCAGGCGCACAGCATCGAGCGCCTCCCCCTCGACCGGCGCCTCGCTCTCACGGCTGTCGGCGGCGGACGGCCGGCCGGCTGCCCGGCCCTGGGCGAGCTCGAGGAAGCCGCGGAGATCACGGCCGGACTCGTGCTCGTACTCGCGCCCGAGCCGCATCAGCTTGCGGACGTTGGCCAGGCGCCGCCGGCCTCCGGGCATGCGCAGCATCGTCAGGTCGTAGCCGGTCACCTCGAGCACCCGCTCGATCAGCTCCTCGATGCCGGCACGCTCGCTCGCCGTCCGCTCGGCCGCGAACCAGCCGGCGAAGCGTCCAAGCCGCGCGCGATCGCCGTCGGCGAGCGAGCCCAGGCCGTCGACGGGCGTGCCGGCGATCGCCCACCAGGGGTCCCGCCCCGCGGCCCGAGCCGACGCGGCGAGCAGGACGAGGCCGTCGCCGCTCAGGCCGACCATCGGCGAGGCGAGCACCGAGTACAGCGCCTCCTCGTCGCGCGGGTTGGCCAGAGCGCGGAGATAGGCGACGAGATCGATGATCTGCGGGTGGCCCCAGTAGCCACGGCCCCCGATGACGTAGGTGGGGATGCCGGCGTCCTCGAGCGCCCGCTCGTAGGCGCGCAGGTCCGTCGTCGCGCGGGTCAGGACGACGATGTCCCGTGGGCTCCAGTCGCCGGCGACGAGCTCGCCCACGCGCCGGGCGAGCGCCTGCGCCTCGGCGACCCGCCACGGCGAGACGAGGCTGTCCGGCGTCCACTCGGCGCCCTTGTCGGCGATGAGCAGCTCGACGAGCGGCTCGTCGAGCGGCTTCTCCGTCCGGCCCGGGCGAAGCGGCCGGAAGCTCGGGCCCATCGCCCGGCCGAACGCGGCGTTGAGCACGGCGACGATCTCCGGACGCGAGCGAAAGCTCGTCTGCAGCGTCGCGCGGGCCCCGACCCGCTCGAGTCGCACGCCCCGGGCCTCGAACAGCTCGACGTCGGCGTGACGGAAGCCGTAGATCGACTGCTGGGCGTCGCCGACGGTGAACAGGTTGCCGTCCGCGATCGACTCGATCAGCTCGAGCTGGACGAGGTTGGTGTCCTGGAGCTCGTCGACCATGACGTGGGCGAAGCGGTCGCGGTAGCGCTCGCGCAGCTCGCCGTCGCGCAGCAGCTCCCGCGTCAGCAGCTCGAGGTCCTCGAAGTCGAGACCGGACACCGCCCGCTTGCCGGCCGCGTAGCGCTCGCCGAAGCCGCGCAGGAGCTGATCGAGTGCACCGTGCACGCGCTCGGCACGGCGGTGCTCGACGACGGTGCGAAAGCGGGCGAGCGCGTCCGCGTACGCGGCGCACGCGTCGGTGCTGAGCGCGGCGCCGTTGCCACCGGGCAGCGCAAGGGCGTCGAGGTCGCCGGGCGAGGGGTCGGCGAACCCGACGACCTCGGCGCAGCGCTCGAGCCGGGTCAGGGCCTGACCGATCCGGACGGCGGGGTCGGGGATCGCGCCGAGCTCCGCCGCCGCGCGTCGGGACGCCGCGACCAGCTCCCCGACCGCCTTCGCGGCGTCGCCGACCGGCGGCAGGGGCGGTAGCCCCGGCGCCGCCTCGCCCCGTGACCGGAGCTCCTCGAACAGGCCGAGGATCGCTCCGCGCAGGACGTCTGCCCTGTAGGCCGCAAGCAGCTCGACGCCGGCCGGGCCGGCCGCGGCGACCGCCTCGAGCGCGCCGTCGAACGCATCGTCGGCGATCCGCCGGGACGGGGCCTCATCGAGCACGGAGAAGGCAGGGTCCAGACCGGCGGCGAGCGCGTGGGCACGGAGCACCCGAGCGCAGAAGCCGTGAATGGTCGAGATGAAGGCGCCGTCGGTGTCGCGGGCCGCCTCGCGTGCTCCGAGCTCCCGCAGCCGGGCGCGGATCCGCTCGCGCAGCTCGGCGGCCGCCTTCTCGGTGAAGGTGATGGTGAGGATCGCGCCGACGTCGACGCCGTCCTCGAGCACGGCCCGGGCGAAGCGCTCGACGAGCACCGAGGTCTTGCCGCTGCCCGCGCTCGCGTCGAGCAGGAGATCGCCGTCGCGGCGCTCGATCGCCTCGAGCTGCTCCGGGGTGAACCGCATCGCTTACCCGCTCCGGCAGATGCCGGGGTACCGGCAGCCGTCCCGCGAGCACGTCTCCGGGCACGGGGTGAGCTCACCGGTGCGCAGCCGGCGGACGAGCGCGACGGCGCGCTCCTCGGCGTCGGCGAGGATGGCGTCGAACTCATCGGGGTCGCGGCCGTCGTTGGCGAGGGTGCGGCGGTCGACGGGCGCGTCGCGGAGGAACAGTCCCCGTGGCCGCAGGTCGTTGCCACCGAGCGGCTGATAGAGGCCGGCCACCGGCTCGAGCCCGAGCAGCCGCCGCGCGGCGATCATGTAGAGCGCGACCTGGAGCTGGCGATCCTCCGTCCACCGCGCGACCTGCCACGCTCGGCGGGACGCGCCGCTCTTGTAATCGCGGACGATCGCCCGACCGCTTCCGTCCGGATCGACGTCGAGCCGATCGATCACCCCGCGGAGGAGGACCTCGTCGACTCCGTCGGAGAGGGTTACGGCGGGCAGCGCGTCCTCGTCGCTCTCCATCCCGAACTTGAGCTCGATTCCCTGCGGCCGCCAGTGGCTCTCGTCACGCGCCTCGTGCTGGAGGTAGCGCCGCAGATCGGCACGGATCGCACCGAGCACTCCCGCCCGGACAGCCTCCGGCTGCCCGGCGGCCACCTCGTCCGGCAGGCGGGCGAGCAGCTCGTCGAGGATCGTCTCCGCCGCCGGCAGGCTCGCCGCGGTCACCGGTCCGGCGAGACGGCGCAGCAGTTTCTCGAGCACTTCATGGATGAAGCTGCCACGCGCCATCGCTTCGGAGTCCGGCTCGATCCTCGCGGGCGCGAGCTCGCTTTCCACGAGCCACTTGACCGGGCAATCGCCGAACTTCTCGAGCGCGCCGCCGGAGACGACCCGGCGATGCCGCACGTGCTCCAGCGCGGACTCTGACAGCGACCAGTGCGGCGCCGGGAGCGGACCCTCGGATGAGGTCGCCGCGGCCTCGGCGCGGGCGCGCTCGCGGTCGGTCGGCGCCGCGTCGGCCGGCCACACGACATCGGCAAGCAGCCGGCGGCGGCGGCGCTCCATGAGCGTCGGGCTGAACAGCTCGGCGACGTCGGCGAGGAACGGCGAGGGCAGCACGACGTTGCCGTCCTCGTCGGCGCTGCGGTAGCTGAAGTACACCCGGGCTCGGGCTCGGGACACGCAGGCGTAGAAGAGGTAGCGCTCGCGAGCCACGGCATCCTCGCCGATCGGCAGTCGCAAGCCGGAGGCGCTCGCGAGCTCGCGCCGGCGATCGTCGGCGAAGAACGGCTCGCTGGTGCCGGACCGCGGGAACGCGCCCTCGACGAGCCCGCACACGAACACCGCGTGGAAGCGGCGAGCGCGGACCTCGAGCGGCTCGGCCAGAAGCACCGCGCCTGCTCGGGCGGGGTCGGTCGCCGGGACCTCAAGCGACTCGAGCAGATCGAGCACCTCGCCGGCCGTGAGCGGCGCGCCGAGCTCCCGCAGCTCGTCGAATGCGCCGAGCAGTGCCGCGAGGGCACGCGCGTCGAGCGCCTCCGGCTGACTGAGCGCCGGCGCCTGCCCGCGGTGCGGCAGCGCGAACAGGCGCCGCGCCTGCCGGGCCGTCTCGGCCAGGAGATCCCGCGCTCCGGTGAGCGCCGCGAGCTCGGGGAGTGTCCAGCCGAGCCGCTCGTGCGCCTGGCGGGCGGTCTTGAGCCCGTGCCGGCGGACATCGGCCTCGAGGCCGTCGGCGATCTCCCTCTGCTGGAGCAGACCGGGGGTGCGTAGGTACTCGATGAGGTCGCCGGCGTGCGCCTGGTCGGCCGGCAGCAGCGCGCACCGCAGCAGCGCTCGCAGGGAGCGGCCGAGCGGGGTGTGGGTGAGCGGGACGCGGTGGGGCCCGGCGAGCGGAATGCCGTAGCCGGCGAAGACCTGCTCGAACACCGGTGCCGGCCGCGCGAGCGTGCGATGCACGACGGCGATCTCCGCAGGCGGGACCCCCTCACCCAGCAGCGCGAGCACCTCGGCGGCGACGAGCTCGGCCTCGGCCCGCTCGCCGCCGGCTTCGAGCACGGTGACGACGTCGCCGGGCTCGGTCGTCGCGGCGGCGCCCTCGAACAGCCCGCGCTCGAGATGGTGCAGAGCCGCCCGGGCCGACGGTTCGTAGTAGCGCTCGAGCGCCGGCAGCTCCTGCACGCGAGCGGCGAGCGCACGGAGCTCCTCGACGACCTCGGCCCGGGCGCTCAGGGCCGCGCGGCCCGGCTCGTAGGTGAGCGACACGCTGACCTCGACGCCGACGACGCGGGCAAGCGTTTCGACGGCGTCGCGCTCGATCGCGGTGAGGTCGTCGAAGCCGTAGAAGAAGACGGCATCGGCGCCCCAGCGGTGGGGGTGCTCACGAAGGACGTCGAGCCCGCGCCAGGCGTGGAGCTCGGCGTCGACCCGCCCGAGGTCGTCGAGCGCCCGCACGTAGCCGCGATACAGCGCCCCGACGTCGGCGGCGTACCGGGCCCGCCGCGGGTCCTCGGCGGCCCAGGCGCCGAGCGCTGCCGCGAGGCGCTGCGGGGTGACGAGCGAGCGCTCGAGCTCGGCGATGAGCGCGCCCGCCGCGGCCACGAATCCCGGTGCGGCCGCCGACTCGGCGAGCACCCCGAGGCGCAGGCCGCGCACCACCCGCGCGAGCAGGTGCTCGCGTTGCAGAGTCGACAGCGGCGCGGCGGCGTAGCCCGCGCGGCGGGCGATCTCGCCGGCGAGACCTCCGAAGGTGAGCACCGAGCCGATCACCGCGTCCTGCTCGGCGAGCTCGCGGCCGTAGTGCTCGGCATCGAGGACCGTGGGCACGACGAGCAGCGCGCCCCGGCGGGCGGCGAGCGCGTAGGCGCCGAGCACCTCGCCGGCCTTGGCGGCGTTGGCGGGCCCGAGGACGAGCGTCAGCGGCATGAACCTATGGTGGCGAGCGGGTCCGACGGCTCGCGGTGCGCGGACGGTTCGGGCGCTGCGAGCGCGCGCGGCGCGCGGAGGGCTCAGGCCGCTTCGGGCTGCTCGGCGGGCTCGCCGGACCCGGCGGCCTCGGCGCTTTGGCCCTCGTCCGCCTCCGGGGGCTTGGCCCCGTCCTTCGCCCACGGCTCGTCGAACTCGACGCGCCATTTGCCGTCCTCGCTCTGCTGGAGCGCGAGGCGGGCGCGGAAGCTCTTGCCCGAGCGGCCTTTGAAGCCGGTCACCGGCCTCTCCGTGCGGCCGGTCTTGATCAGCTCACGGGCGATCGTGACCGGCAGCTGCTTGCCGGCCTTCGCCTTCCAGATCACGAACCCGCAGCCCGGGTCCTCGCGTGACCAGCACGAGTAGCCCTTGCGGTTCTCGACGATGTCGTGTCCGCACACTGGGCAGCGTCCGAGGTTCGCCCGCGGGATGCGGACGTCCTTGAGCTTGGCATCGAGCTCCCCGACCGTCGACTCGGTGAACCTGACGATGTCCTTCATGAACGCCTCGCGGGAGTCCTCGCTCGTCTCGATCTTCGTGAGCCGATGCTCCCAGTCGCCGGTCAGCCCCGGCGAGGTCAGCGGATGCTCGCCGAGCAGGCGGATGACGTTGAGGCCCTTCTCGGTGACGACGAGCGCGCGGCCGTCCCGTTCGACGTAGCCGACCTGGATGAGCCGCTCGATGATCGCCGCGCGCGTCGCCGGCGTGCCGATGCCCGAGTCCTTCATCGCCTCGCGCAGCTCCTCGTCGTCGACGAGCTTGCCGGCGGTCTCCATGACCGTCACCAGCGAGCCGTCGGTGTAGCGCCGGGGCGGCTTGGTCTCCTTCTCCGCCGAGCTGATCTCGGCGACAGCGGAGCGCTCACCCTGCTCGAGCTTCGGCAGGCGCTGCTCGCTGCCCTCATCGTCGTCGGGGCGCTCCTCGACGTCTGCCGTCTCGCCGTACACCCCGCGCCAGCCGGGCACGAGGATCCGCTTGCCGCGGGTCCGGAAGACGCGCTCGGCGACCGTCGTCTCGACACGAGTGTTCTCGATCACCGCCTCGGGATGGAAGACGGCGAGGAAGCGCCGGACGACGAGGTCGTAGATCTTGAGATCGTCGTCGTTCATCTTGTCGACCGGGTGGCGCTCGGCGCGGGTCGGGATGATCGCGTGGTGGTCGGTGACGCGCTCGTTGTTGACGACGCGACCGAGCGGCAGCACGTCGAGCCCGAGCACGTACTTGGAGGCGTCGGCGTACTCGCGCTGCTGACCGACAAGCTCCGTGATCGGCTTGATCTCCGGGATCATGTCACTCGTCAGATACCTCGAGTTCGTCCGCGGATAGGTGAGCGCCTTGTGCTCCTCGTAGAGCCGCTGCGCAGCCGCGAGCGTGCGGCGCAGCGTGAACCCGTAGCGCGAGCTCGCGTCGCTCTGCAACCGGGTGAGGTCATACAGGAGCGGCGCGCGTTCCCTGCGCTCGGTCTTCTCGAGCTTGGTGATCTCGCCGGTCTGACCCTCGGCGTCGGCGACGATCGCGGCCGCCTCCTCGGCGGTCTTGATCCGGGGGTTGGCCCCGGCGTGGAAGCGGCCCTCATAGGTGCGGGGCCGCGGGTCGGCCACGGGGTCGAACGTGGCGTCGACGACCCAGTAGGGCTCGGGTCTGAAGTCACGGATCTCCTGCTCGCGCCGGGCGAGGATCGCGAGCGTCGGGGTCTGCACGCGGCCGAGGGAGACCGCGCCGTCGAACGACGAGCGCAGCCGGATCGTGGCGGCGCGGGTCGCGTTCATCCCGACGATCCAGTCCGCCTCGCTGCGCGAGCGGGCCGCCGCCTCGAGGGTGGCCAGCTCGCCCGCCTCGCGGAGTGTCCCCAGCGCCTGCTTGATCGCCTCGGTCGTCATCGAGTTGAGCCACAGCCGCTTGACCGGCTTGTGCGAGCCCGCCTTCTCGTAGAGGTAGGCGAAGATCAGCTCGCCCTCGCGCCCAGCGTCGCAGGCGTTGACGACGAGGTCGACGTCGTCGCGGCCGAGCAGTCGCTTGACGACGTTCATCTGCTTCTTCGAGCGCTCGTCACGCACGACAAGCTTGAACCGCTCGGGGACGATCGGCAGGTCGGCCATCCGCCATTTCTTGAAGCGATCGTCGTACTCGTCAGGGTCGGCGAGCTGAACGAGATGGCCGACCGCCCAGGTGACGATGTGCTGCTCGCTCTCGAGATACCCCTCGTGTTTGGTGAACGCGCCGGGGAGCACCCTGGCGAGATCGCGTCCGACGGACGGCTTCTCGGCGATGACCAGTGTCATGGACATGGGTCCGCGGAGGGTAGCGCCCGGTCAAGGCCCCACTCATCGACGCACGGCTCAGCCCAGCTCGCGAGCCGCCCTCAGGAGGCCTGCCGCAGAGCGGCCGCCCGGGCCGCGACGGCGGGCAGCGCGAGCCGGTCGGCGGTAACCGCGGCTGCCTCCACCAGCTCCCGCGTGCGGGGGTCACCGGGTCCGAGCATCCTCGCGTAGTCGAGCTGGGCGTGGGCGAGGTACACCGGGGCCTTGAGCACGCCGTTGGCCTTGATCGCCGCCTCGAACAGCTCCGAGGCCTCGGCGCGGCAGCCCATCGTCGCGGCGAGGCGCCCGAGGAACCGGGCGGTGGAGCCTACGCACACGGCGGCGAGGCCGATGACCACGTTGCTCTCGCGATGGGGCTCGAGCAACGGGAACAGCTTCGCCGCGCGGTCCGCGTCGCCGAGCTCGGCGCAACACTCGGCCAGGAGCGTGATCGCGGTCATCCAGTCGCCGTCCTCGGGGATGTCGGTGAAGTCCTCGGCGGCGAGGCGGTCGAGCTCCGCCCGCGCCTCGTCAAGCCGGCCGGTCTCCCACAGCAGCGTCGCGAGCGCCGCTCGCCACGCGGGACGGTGCGGCTGAGAGGCGACCATCTGCCGCGCCGGGACCTCGAGCTCGGCCATCCGCGCCTGCTCGCGCCGGATGGCGAGGAGCTGGATGGCGTAGTACTGCGGGGCGGTCACCGTCTCGGCGGTCGACCCGATGGCGAGCGCCTGCGCGGCGAGCTCGTCCGCCTCCTCGATGCGCCCGGCGAGCAGGGCCCGCATTCCGCGCCACATGGCGGCGTTCCAGCGATACAGCGGCTGGCGCAGCCGCTCCGCACCGGCCGCGAAGGCCTCGATCTGTGCGTCGACCGCGTCGACGTCGCCTCGTTCGAGCAGGTCGAGCACGAGCCACCCATGCCCCTGGAGAACGAGCTCGAGGTCGCCGGCGTCGCGGGCGAGGGTGAGGAGCTCGGTCGAGTCCGAGAGGCGCTGGTCGAGGTGCCGGGCGTCCCAGAACGCCCGCCGGCGGGCGGCGGCCGCGAGCGCGAGGGCCTCGGCGTCGCCGAGCTCGGCGGCGATCGCCGACGCCTCCTGCGCGAGCTCCTGCATCCGCCCGCGCTCGGAGGAGTAGTACAGCGAGCCGCACAGCCGCGCGAGCAGCGCGACCCGCCGCAACGAGCGCTCGTCGTGGGTCGCGTCGAGCGCCCGCTGCACGAGCCCGATCAACTCCTCGTCGACGACCCCCGGGGGTTGGATGTACCTCCGGGAGGCACCGAGGGCGGCTCGGATCAGCGTGCCGTCGTCGCCGGTCTCCCCGGCCAGCATCGCGGCCTCGTGGAATGCCGCCCAGGCGAGCGGGCGCTCGCCTGCGCGCACCCGGGCCTCGCCGAGAGCGAGCAGGAGCTCGGAGCGCCGGACGACGGCCTCGGGTCGGAACCGGGCCTGGAGATCGAGCGCCCGCGCGTAGTGGTGGACCGCCTCCTCGTGGGCGAGCATCTCGGTCGCCTGCTCACCCGCCCGCGACGAGTACTCGATCGCCTTCTCGGCGTCCTGAGCCCCGGCCGCCCGCGCGAAGTGGAGCGCGAGCGCCATCAGGTTGCGTTCGGCGCCCGCGGCCTCGAGCGCCTCCCCGACCCGCCGGTGCAGGCGGGCTCGCCGCGGTGCCGACATGCCCTCGTAGAGAGTCTCGCGAATGAGGGCGTGCGAGAAGCTGTAGCGCCCGTCGGAGCGCAGCTCGGCGATCAGCCCCGCCGCAAGCGCCTCGTCGAGCGTATTGAGGAAGTCGTCCTCGCCGAGCGCGACGACCTCCTCGACGAGCGAGACATCGAAGTCGCGGCCGATGACGGCGGCGACCCGCAGCCAGTCGATCGCCGTTTCGTCCAGGCGCGACAGCCGCCGCGAGATGACCTCCCGCACGCCCTCGGGCAGCCCGACCTGCTCGAGGTCGATCGCGTCGGCCTCGGCGGCGGCCACCCCGGCCTCGGTGAGGTGCCGGACGATCTCCTGCACGAAGAACGGATTGCCCTCGGTCTCGGCGTGGACCGCTCGGCAGAGCGAGACTGAGGCCGGTCCGCCCGCGGTGAGCCGCACGAGCTCCGCGGTCTCGGGCTCGCTGAGACCCGGGATCCCGATCCGCCGCACGAGCCGCTCGCGACGCAGCTCGCTGAGCGCGTCGACGAACCCGTCGCTGTAGAGCTCCGTGGTGCGGTACGCGCCGAGCACGAGGACCCGGCCGTGGGCCGAGGCCCGCGCGAGGTGGCGCAGCAGCAGCAACGTCGGGCGGTCGGCCCACTGGAGGTCGTCGAGGACGAGCAGCACCGGCGCGATGATCGACATGTCGCTGAGCAGCCCGACGACGGCTTCGAAGAGCCGGTAGCGCTCGGTCTCCGGTTCGCCGTCGACCGGGAGCGGCAGCTCCGGCGCGCGGCGGCGCAGCTCGGGGACGAGCCGAGTCAGCTCGGCGCCGTATTCACGCGCGGTCGATCGCAGCGTGGCGAACGGGACGGTGAGTACGTAATGACGGAGGGCCTCGATGAACGGCTGGTAGGGCACGAGGGCGTCCTGCGGCGCGCGGCCCGCGAGCACGAAGGCGCCACCGGCGTGGGCGCGGCGGGCGACCTCGGCGACGAGCCGCGTCTTGCCGATGCCCGGATCTCCGGTGAGCAGGACGATGCGGCCGTCCTCGCGCGGGCCACCGCCGACTCCGCGGCGAGGCTCTGCCTGCTCGACCCGAGCCCACAGGGCCATGAGCTCCTCGAGTTCGTCCACCCGCCCCACCAGCGCGGCGGCGCTCTTGGCCGCGAGCTCGGCCGGCAGCGCGAGGGTGGCCCGCGGATCGTCCTCCTCGGCCGGCGCCCGGGTGCTGCGACCGGGACGGAGCAGGCGCTCGTGGGCCGCGATCGTCTCGGGCGACGGGCTCGTACCGAGCTCTTCGCGCAGGAGCATCCGCAGTCGCTCGAACACGCGCAGGCCCTCGGCGACGTTGCCCTCGCGGGCAAGTGCCTCCATCAACAGGACGTAGCCCGACTCGCGGTAGGGCTCGCTGTCGATCAGCGTCCGAGCGGCGCGCTCGACCGACGCGAGCTGGGTGCCCCCGAGGACCAGCCCCGCCCGCCCGATGATCTCCAGCGCCTGGAGGCGGATGTCCTCGAGCTCGCGACGCTGGGGCTCGAGCCACGGGGCCTGGGAGCCGGGGAGCAGCCCCCGGCGGGCGATGTTGAGCGGGACCTGGGCGACGGCCCAGGCGTTGCGGGGATCGCCGTCGTCGAGCGCGAGACGGGCGCGCTGCAGCTCGGCGGCCGCGGCCTCGAGGTCGATCCACACCGGCTCGGGCAGGTTGAGGCTGAGCTCGTCACGGCCGGCGAGCACCGAGCCGCCGAGCGCGGAGCGCAGCCGTGAGAGCAGCACCCGCAGGGCCGCATCCTGGGAGACAGGGGCGTGGTCGGGCCACAGCGCCCCGATCAGCTCCTCCCGGCCGACCTCGCGCGTGCGGTTGAGCAACAGGTAGGCGAGCAGCAGCGGCACCTGCTTTCCGCGCAACCCGCGCGCCAACTGGGCGCCGTCGATCTCGACGGACAGCCGTCCGCACAACTGGATTCGGGTTCTCTCGGTCGCGGTTGCAGCCACCGTTAACGATCTGGAAACGTATCGACAACGGACAACCAGCAGTGTGCCGCGTCGTGGAGACCGGGGTTCCACACACCGACGCTCTCAGTGGGGCGCGCGAAGTGGAGCAATGTCGCACAGACCGAGGCGGAATGACCACGATCAAGAACAGCAACCGGAGGATCGCCTTCTGCGAGTGCGGGGCGCAATTCGCGGGAGACTCCGAAGAGGAGCTGTTCGAGGCGGCACAGCGACACCTCGCCCATCATCACCCCCAGCTCTTAGGGGCGCTTGAGCTGGACACGGTGCATCAGATGGCTGAGGACGTCGGGGGGCACTAAACACGGCAAAGGCGGGCGGTGTTGCAGACCACCGCCCGCCCAGCCGTTCGATCGTACGGACGTAGGGGGGGCTGCGGAAAGGGGGCCGGCGCGCCTCGGGGCGGCGCGCCGCGGGAGTGACTTCATCGCCGCGCGGCGCAGTTCGCGACCCGGTTCGGCTGGGTCCTAGTGTCCTGAGTCATAAATTCGGTGGCACGAATTTCCGAATTTCCGAATCACGACACTCTAGGCGGCACAGGCGCCGGTGCTCACCGGCCCGCTCGTCCTCGCGGCGTCGATCCGCGCGCGGACGATCGAGTTCGGCACGGCGAAGCCGCCGGCCGAGCCGGTGCCGGTGATCGCGGCGAACACCGTCGCCACGACGTGGCCGGCCGCGTCGATCATCGGACCCCCCGAGTTGCCCGGACGCACGCGACCGCGCAGCGATGCGATCGTGCGAAGCACCGGGCCGTGCCCGTACGCGTCCTCGGTGCTCACGGTCTCCGTCTGCCCGAGCCGACCCGCCTCGGCGTCGAACGCGCCGTCGAGCGGGTAGCCGAGGATCGCGGCCGGAATCCCGGCCGGCGTGCTCGGGGCGAGATCGAGTACTCGGCCCTGTAGGCCGCTGACCCGCAGCACGGCGATGTCGTCGTGGGCGTCGAACAGCACTGCCCGCGCCGGCAGCCCGGGCGGATTGCCGTCGATCTGCACGACGGTGTCGACCTCGCCGGCCACGACGTGTGCGTTGGTGACCACGAGACCCGGCGCCGCGATCCAGCCGCTCCCCTCGACGCCGAGGCCGCACGCCGTCCCGAGCACCCGCACGACGCTGCTGCGCGCTGTGCGGACGCCCGGACTGGCGAGCACGCGCGGGTTGGGCGGCGGCACCTCGGCCACCGGCCCGCGGACCGAGGGCAGCGGGTCGAAGCGGGCGAGCGCATTGAGGATCGGACCCGACGGCGGCAGCAGCTGGTTGAGCTCGCGCAGGATCGCGGAGCGCTGGATGTCGGCGCGCAGGTTCGACGAGCCCGGCGACTGGAGAGCGACGGCGCCGATGATCCACGCGATCCCGAGGCCGACGCAGGCAGTGAACACCGCGCCGAGGAGCCCGTCGACGGTCCGCAGCCCCGGCAGCCGGAGGAAGCGGCGCGCGTGGACGCCGAGTCCTTCGAAGCCGGTCGCAAGCACCCCGCCGACGAGCAACGCGCCGACGAGGCCGCACAGCGGCGCGTACTGAGAGTGGTCGCCCCCGGGGAGCAGCAGCGGCCCGAGCCGCGTCCCGAGGAAGGCCCCGAGCGCGAACCCGATCAGCGACAGCACGCCGACGATGAAGCCCTGGACGTAGCCGTATAACGCCAACAGCGCGGTAAACGCGATGATCAGCCAGTCGATCGCTGTCACGAACCGCAGATTAGCCCTGCACGTGGCGGGACGGTTGCACTTTTGTTGCGAAAACGGACGCCTGGTGGCGGCGGGCGCACGCATCTCCTACCGTGTTGGACTTAAGGTGGCTCAAGGACGTGTACCGGTGGGCGTGCGGGGGCGTCCGCACCGGCGGAAGACGCGGCGTGACCGGGTGCTGACCCGGACGCTCCCGCTCGCCCTGGTCGTTCTCGTCGCGCTCATCGCCGGGCTCATCATCGCGATGGGCTCCGGTGCCGACGAGCGCCACCTCGTCACCCGGTACGCGCAGGCCCTCGAACACGGCAACTACACGCTTATGTACTCGCTGCTCGACCGCCCCTCGCAGGCCCGCGAGAGCGAAGCCCAGTTCGCCGCCGCCAACGAGGCCGACCAGTCGACGGCCACGGCGACGAAGCTCGTCATGCGGCGGATCGACGATGCCTCCGGCAACGAGATGGCGGTCGAGATGACGGTGCAGACCCGTCTCTTCGGTCGTTTGCGTGAGGTGCTCCTTGTCCCGCTCAGCGGCAGTGGCTCGGACGCACGCGTCCATTTCGCCAACGAGCTTCTGTTTCCCGGCCTGCGCCCGGGCGAGGTGCTCAATCGGATCACGACGCTCCCGGCACGCGGCGACCTCCTGGCCAGCGACGGCACGCCGCTCGCCAAGGGGCCGGCTCGCACGTCGCCGATCCCCGACGTCGCGGGTGAGATCGTCGGCACGCTCGGCCCGATCCCGGCCGACGAGCGGGCGAGCTACATCGCCGCCGGGTACCCCCCGGACGCCAAGGTCGGGCTCGACGGCCTCGAGCACGCGTTCCAGGCCCAGCTCGCCGGGACCCCCGGCGGCACGCTGCTCGCCGGACGTCGCGTCCTCGCTCACACCGCCCCGGTCGCCGGCACGACGGTGACGACGACGATCGTGCCCGCGCTCGAGCGCGCGGCGGTCGCCGCGGAGGCCGGCCGCTATGCGGGGATCGCGGCGATGGACCCGCGCACCGGCGCGGTGCTCGCGCTCGCCGGCATCGCCTTCTCGGCGCTGCAACCCCCGGGCTCGACGATGAAGATCGTCACGGTGACGGGGGCGCTCGAGGCGGGCATCGTCAAGCTCGGCACGACCTTCCCGATCCAGACCTCGGCCAACCTCGACGGCTTCAACCTCCAGAACGCCGGCGGCGAGGCTTGTGGCGGCACGCTGCTCAACGCCTTCGCGGTCTCGTGCAACTCGGTGTTCGCGCCGCTCGGAGCGAGGCTCGGCGCCCAGCGGCTGGTCAACATCGCCGAGCGCTTCGGCTTCAACCAGCCGAGCTCGATCGCCGGGGCTGCCGTTCCCGAGATCCCGCCCGCCTCGACGATGCCCGACGACCTCACGGTCGGGTCCTCGGCGATCGGTCAGGGCAAGGTGCTGAGCTCCGCGCTCGGCATGACCGACGTCGCCGCAACGATCGCGATGGGCGGCAGGCGGCCGATCCCGACCCTCCAGGCCGGTCAGACGCCGCGCTTCGTCAACGTGGCGAGCAGCCAGGTCGCCGGCGAGGTGCAGCGGATGATGATCGCCGTCGTGCAGTTCGGTACCGGCACCGCGGCGCAGATCACCGGGGTGACCGTGGCCGGCAAGACGGGCACGGCCGAGCTCGGCAACACGGCGAACGCGAACAACCCCAACGCCGAGACCGCGTCGAACACGGACGCCTGGTTCGTCGGCTACGCGCCGGTCGGTGCACCGAGGATCGTCGTCGGGGCGCTGTTCCCCGAGCAGGGAGCCGGGGGCGCGACCGCGGCGCCGGCCGTCCACGATGTGCTCGTGGCCGCGCTGGCGCGGCACTGACGGGCCGTCGGGCCTCGACGGTCGGGCGAGCGCGCTCGGCGGTGCTCGCTCAGCGGTGCTCGCTCAGCGGACGCGCAGAGTCGCGCCCATCACGCTCTGCGCGAACGTCCCCTGCGTCCAGGCGGCGAGCGCGACGCCCGTCGGGGCGACGCCGACGGTGAGATCGGTGGCGTAGTTCGTCGCCGAGACCTGGACGGGGGCACCGAACGAGCGCGCCCGCACCCCCGCCGACGCGCAGTACACGTGGCCGCTGCCCACCCAGCCGACGATCGCCGTACCGGACGGCGCGAGCGCGGCGGCCGGCTGCTCGGACGCGTCGATCGCGCCGAGCCGCGCCGCGCTGAAGTGTCCCTTCGCCGGGCGGCGGGCGGCACGCGCCGTGCAGGTGCCGGCGCTCAGGCACCCCTCCCAGGTCATAAGCGCATCGCCCCGTCCGTCGGCGACGAGTGAGAGGCCGGTGGCCAGCTCGTTTCCGGGTGAGACGGCGCGTGCCACGGTGTGCCTGCTGATGTCCGCCACCCGGGCGAGCGAGTGGTAGGTGAAGGCGCCGTCGAACCAGCTCTCGATCCACGCCACCGTGACCCCCGCCGCGCCCGGGATCGCGGCGAGCTCCTCGATCGCGTGCCCGGCCGGCAGGCGGATCACGGCCCGCGGGTTGCTTGGGGCGCGTGACGTCGTCCCGGTGGCCATGATGATCCAGCCCGGTCCCGCGCCGGTGACCCCGCCGCCCCCGCGCGCCGCCCACAGCACGGCCGTGCCGCCGCCGGCAAGCGCGACGGTGCTCATCGTCTCCGGGACGGCGGCCCCGGCGGTGAGCCGACGCGCGCCGCCGAAGCGGGTGCTGTGCGGCGCGCTCTCGGTCACCCACACGCCGCGCTCGGTGGCGACGGCGGCGAGCAGCCGGGTCGAGACGGGCACGAGCTGCGCGGTGGTCGCCCCCGCGAGCGAGCCGAGGAGCTGATGCGGGGCGCTCACCCCGCCGCCGGGGCGGCGCGTGGCGAACGCCACCGCGCTACAGCACGTCTGCCCGCTCGGCGCCGTCCCGAGCAGGAGGTCGGCGGTGGTCTTCTGGTAGGCGAGCGCGAGCACCTGCTTGGCAGCGGTGATCCGCTGCAGCGAGACCGGGCCCCCGGCCACGCCGCGGGCGGCGAGGTACGCGGTCGAGTCGGCGGCGTCGTAGCCATCCTGCGCGGCGAACCCGACGGCCGCGACCCCGGAGGATGAGAAGGCCAGCTGGGGCGGCAGGAGGTCGAGCGAGAACGGGGCGACGAGCTGCACCGGCCGGCTCCAGGCCGCCGCGGTCGCCCCGGCAGCGCCAGCTGCGCCGGCCCGGGCACGGTTGGCTGCGCTCGCCGCGGCCGGGACGACCCCGGCCACCATCGTTGCGAGCGCTAGAGCTGCGGCCCGCGCCAGACCTGACCGTCGCGATGAGCGACCCACGCCCCCGCGAGGATGCCGGCGACCAGGCCGATCAGGACGCCGATCACGATGATCGTGTCGCTCGCACCCGTGCTGCGCGTGTAGCCGACGACGACGATCGGGATCGCCACCGCCGCGAACACGCCGAGCGCGGTCGCGAACGGGTCGAACCGGGTCGGCGTCGGGGCCGAGGGCCCCCGCTCGGGAGGCTCGGCCTGCGACCACCGATCGTCCTCGGTCAAAGATCGAGCGAGACGGTCGAGGGACCGACCTGCCCGGGCGCACGAATGAGAAGCGTCAGCGGGCGATTGGCGAAGATCGACGACGTTCCCGTCGTCGGCAGACGGAACAGCACGAGCGCGCCCTGCGTGGGCCCGAAGTAGGCGAGGCTGTCCGGCGTCGGATAGGTTGCGAGCGGGCGCAGCACCGTCGACTGCCAGGCATACGGGTTGAGCGCGCCGTTGATCGCCACCGGGTAGTACCGGTTACCTTCGGTGTCGATGATCGAGAACTGGTCGGTCGTGAGGTGCGCGTTCTTGGTCTCGTTCTTGGCCCACATGAAGACCCCGAACCACATCTCGTCGGGCTTCAGCGGAGCGGCGAGGACGCCCTTGAGATACGTGCTGTCCTCGATGCTGTAGGGGTTCAGCTCACGCGAGAGCTGGACCTGGTAGGAGAGCGGCCCCGCGTCGACGTATTGGCCCTCGGTGTCCGCGCTCGTCGGATGCGCCTGCTTGTGGCCGCAGGCGGAGAGCCCGGTGGTGACGGTCAGCGCGGCCAGCAGCAGGCCGAGGCGACGAAGGCGGGAGGAGCGAGAGGAGGTACGCACGGCGGGCGGGAAGTCTAATCAGTCGCGTTTCAGCGAGCGGCGACCGTGGCGCGACCGCCGCGGTCCCGATCTTCCTCGAGGATGATGCGCAGCCGGCGCATCGCGCGGCGGGCCTGACGGCGCGTCCACGAGCGGCCGACGAGGCCGTCGTGGAGGCGGTCCGAGAGCATCTTCGGCACGGTCTCGAGCGTGTACTCGACCTTCGTGCTGCCGCCGGGGCCCGGCGAGAGCGTGTAGGTGCTGAGCATCCGGACCCGGTTGAACTTGCCCCCGCGGCCACGCTCGACGATGCGAAACGGCGGCTGCAGCTCGGCGAGCGTCACGTCCGCCCACGCGAACCGGCTCAGCGGCGCCTTGACCCTGAAGCGGGCACCGGCGCCGCGTCCGTAGGAGTCCTCGCGGGTGAGGTGCCAGTCGACGAGATAGTGATCGCTGAACTCGGCGTGGTTCGCGATGTCGGCGAGGTACTCGAAGACCTCCTCGCGGGGCCGGGCGATCGTGGCGGAGACGGTGATCGGGTCCACACGACCAATTCTATGGACGCGGGCCGCCCACGGGCGCGCGGTCAGGACGCGCGGTCGGCGCTCAGGCGGCGCGCTGGTCGGTGATCCGCATCGTGTGGCCGAACTCTGGCCCATGAACGACGCGGGAGTTCACCGGCGTCTCCCGCTGGACCTGTCGGCACAGCTCACAGAGGACCGCGCCTGAGGCGTATCCATACACACGCTCGCCGATCAGTGGCGTGCGGTGGCAACCGTGGCAGCGCTCGCGCTCGACGTCCCGGTCGTGCATGCCCCGGCGGAGCAGTGCGAGCTCGAGGTCCGCCATGTCCCGGAGCTCCATGCTCATGGGGCGGGATTCGTCGGTCCGCGCACGGTTCCTCCCCGTCACGACGGTCCCGTCCCTCACCAAACCTCGCACTTTTACCCGGTAGAATGAGGGGTATCCGTAGTTAGACCGGATGCCGGTCGGGGCGATCTCCGCAATCGTTTGCTAACACAGGCTCAGCGGATGTGCCCCTCGGACACGGCGCACCGCGAACGAGTGTGTTAGGTGTCCACATAATCTTTACTTGGTCTTTGACGGACTGGCTATCGTCAATTAGCCTAGTTGGACAGTACGGCTAGTTGATTACGGCCCGTAGAAGAGGAGAAAGCGCCCCAATGAAAGCGTGGACGTCGGGCAAGGTTGCGGGGACCGGAACCTTCAGGTGCACGGAGTGCGACTACGCGGTCGCCCTCGACGCCGTCGATGAGCTCCCGAAGTGCCCCAACTGCGGCGGTACCGAGTTCGTCCGGGCGTCGCTGTTCACCACGGCCCAGACGAGTGTGGTCGACGTGCCCACCGTCACCGAGGATCACGTCTGGCTCGACGAGGTCCGCGACCGGCTGAGCGAGCCTGGTCAGTACCTCGCCTACCGCCAGCCGGAGGGCGGCGAGATCGTTCACCAGCTCGAGCGGGAGTGGACCCGGATCGGTCGCAGCCTGGCGGCGGACATCCGCTTCGACGACCCGACCGTATCCCGCCGCCACGCGCTCATCGTGCGCCAGCCGGACGGCCTGCGCGTACTCGACGATCGCAGCCTCAACGGCGTGTTCGTCAACGGTGAACGGGTCGAGTGGAGCACGCTGGCCGACAACGACGAGATCGTCATCGGGCGTCACCGGCTGCACTTCGTCGACATCCCCGTGGTCTCCGGGATGCGCTTCGACAGCTCCGGAGACCGGAGCACGTCGGCCGGCGCAGCCTAGCCGCGGGTTGGTCCGCGACCGGCGGCTGAGCATCCCTCGGCACGCTCTATAGTGGCGCCGCGATGGCCACGATCGCGGTTCTTTCCCAAAAAGGTGGCACTGGCAAGACGACCTCGGTTCGGACGCTGACGGACATCCTGCGCAGGCTCGATCTGCGCGTTCTCGCCGTCGATCTCGACCCGCAGGGCAACCTGTCCGACTATCTCGACGTCGACCCTGATGCCTCGCCGACGATCGGCGACGTGCTCGCGGGCCGGGCCAAGCCGGCCGACGCGATCCACGACGGGATCATCCCGGCCAACCTCGGGCTCGCCGAGGCCGAGCTCGTGCTCGGCGGCAAGATGGGCCGCGAGCTCACGCTCAAGAAGGCCCTACGTGAGGTCAAGCGCAACTACGACGTGATCCTCATCGACTGCCCGCCGGCGCTCGGTCTGCTCACCGTCAACGCCCTCGTCGCCGCCGACTACGCGCTGCTCTCCGCGGAGGCCCAGTACTTCGCGATGCAGGGCGTCGAGCAGGCGCTCGAGGTGATCGACCTGGCCCGGGACAGCCTCAATCCCGACCTCGAGTGGCTCGGCGTCGTCCTCAACATCGCCGACATGCGCACCCGCCACTCCCGTGAGGCATTCGCATCGCTGCGCGAGCACTTCGGCGAGAAGCTGTTCGACACGACGATCCGCTCGTCGATCGCCTACGCCGAGTCGGCGGAGCGCGCGCTGTCGATCCTCGACTACCGCCCCGACCTCGCCGTCGACTACCTCAACGTCGCCGACGAGCTCCTTCGCCGGCTGGAATTCGACGATGCTCGCCGCCGGTTGGCGAAGCTCGTCGACGGTTCCGGCGCCGCGGTCTGAGCGTCGCTCAGAGCTCGCGCACGTCGGCCCCGTGGGATTCGAACGGCGCCCGCATCACCGTTGCCCAGCCCTCGGCCTCGCGCGTGAGCCGCTCGACGACCCGCCCGGTCTGCTCGTAGTGCGACCACACGAGCACCGTCGGCCCGGCGCCGGAGATCGTCGCGCCGAGCGCGCCGAGCTCGGTCGCGCGGGTGAGGAGCTCAGCTGAGCGCGGGTAGATCCGGGCGCGGTAGGGCTGGTGGAGGCGATCCTCGAGGCCGGCACCGATCAGCGTCCAGTCGCCGGTGGCCAGACCGAGCACGAGCGTCGCCGTCTGCGCCAGGTTGAACACCGCGTCGGACATCGGCACCTCGGCGGGGAGCGCGGCGCGCGCCTGGGAGGTGCGCACCGACTGGTGGGGAACGACAAGCACCGCCTCGAGCCCCATCGGGGGCTCGATCCGACGCACAGTGCTCCCCTCGCAGATGACGATGCCACCCTCGAGGCAGGCGCCGACGTTGTCCGGGTGGCCCTCGATCTCGCGGGCGAGGGCGGCCAGATCGGCGTCGAGTTCGAACAGGTGATCGGCGGCCATCAGCCCGGCGACGATCGCCGCCGCGCTCGAGCCAAGCCCGCCGGAGAGCGGGATCTGCGACGAGATCCGGAACTCGAAGCCGTCGGCGGGATGGAGCCGCTCGAACGCGCGGACGACAAGATTGGAGCGATCCCGCCGAACGTCGAGATCCGTCACGACCGCGAACGCGCCGGTCTCGACCACCTCGAGCTCGAGCGGCAGTGCGAGGGCCGCCGCGAGGACGTCGAAGCCGGGCCCGAGGTTGGCCGAGGACGCGGGCACACGGACGAGCCGGCGCCGCGCGAGACTCACCTGAGCACCGCGCGCTCGATCGCCGCGATCTCTGGCTCGCAGGGAATGACCGCGCCCGCTTGGGCAAGCGCGGTCGCTGGGTCCTTGAGCCCGTGGCCGGTGAGAACGCAGACGATTCGGCGGGCGCCCTCGGCGCCGTTGGCCAGCAGCCCGGCCACGCCCGCGGCCGAGGCGGGCTCGCAGAAGACGCCCTCCGATGCGGCGAGGAACCGGTACGCGTCGAGGATCTGCTCGTCGGTGACGGCGCGGACGGTCCCGCCCGAGGAGGTCATCGCGTCCATCGCCTCCTCCCAGCGCGCGGGGTTGCCGATCCGGATCGCGCTCGCCACCGTCTCCGGGTTGGCGACCGGGGCGCCGAGCACGAGCGGAGCCGCGCCCGCCGCCTGGAAGCCGAGCATCCGCGGACGCATCCCGACCTCACCGAAGCCGCGCCAGTAGGCGGTGATGTTGCCGGCGTTGCCGACCGGAATGCAGAGCGCGTCGAGCTCGGCGTCGAGCGCCTCGGCGACCTCGAACGACGCGGTCTTCTGACCCTCGATGCGGAACTCGTTGACCGAGTTCACAAGCGAGATCGGGTGGCGGGCGGCCAGCTCGCGCACGAGCTTCAGCGCGTCGTCGAAGTTGCCGCGGAGCGCGATCACCCGGGCGCCGTGCATCAGCGCCTGGGCGAGCTTGCCCGTGGCGATCTTCCCCTCGGGCACGATCACCGCGCACCTGAGGCCGGCACGGGCCGCATACGCGGCCGCCGACGCGGCCGTGTTACCGGTCGAGGCGCAGATCACCGCCTTCGCCCCTTCGCGCATCGCCGCCGACACCGCGCAGGTCATCCCTCGATCCTTGAACGACCCGGTCGGGTTGGCCCCTTCGATCTTGAGCCACACCTCGGCGTTGACGCGCTCGGCCAGCCGCGGCGCGAGCACGAGCGGCGTCGAGCCCTCCGCGAGCGAGACGACGGGGTCCTCGGCGGCGAACGGCAGGCGCTCGCGATAGCGCTCGATCAGGCCGGGCATGCGCGGGAGCATGCCAGAGCGCGGCGAAACGACCCTCCGCGCTTGCACGCACGGGCTCGGAGAGCTACACGTAGCCATGCGCTTCGATGAGACGTTCACGGTGGCTCGCCCGCCCGAGGAGGTGTTCGACTATGTCACCAACCCGTCGAACCTCGCGGCCTGGCAGACGGCCAACCGCTCGGTCGAGCAGCTGACCGACGGTCCGCCCGGACCCGGGAGCCGGTTCCGCGAGCGGACAAAGCCCCCCGGCGCCCGCGAATTCGTCCAGATCACCGAGTTCGCCGTCTTCAACCGCCCGCGGTTGCTCAAGGTCCACGTCGTCGAGGGCCCCTACCCGGTCGACGGCGCTTGGGCCTTCGCCCCCGAGGGCGATGGGACGCGGGTGAGGTTCACCGCCGAGGGCGAGCTGCACGGGATCATGAAGCTGCTCGAGCCGATCACCAAGCGCCTCATGGCGCGACAGTTCGCCGGCTACCACCGCAACCTGAGGCGCAACGTTGAGGGCGGGCCCTGACAGGTGGGGGCGCGGCCGACGGTCCGGGGCACTGAGGGTTCCGGCGCGCCGAGGGTTCCGGGGTTCCGGGGCGCCGAGGGTGGCGGCGCCCCCAGGGCTGCGGGGCGCCGAGGGTGGGCGGCTGAAGGACGCCTCGCGACCTTTTCCCGCCCACCGCGGTGAGCCAGCCTGGGCAGCTGAGCGACTCCACGCGTCGCTGAGCTGCCCATCCCCGGTGAAACAGCCGCGCGCCGGCGGGCGGGACAGCCGGCGGGTGAAACAGCCGCGCGCCGGCGGGCGGGACAGCCGCGCGCGGGCGGGACAGCCGGGGGTCAGGCCCGGCTCAGACCTCGAGCACGACCTTGCCGGTCGCCCCGCGGCCATCGATCAGCGTGAGCGCCTCGTCGGCCCGCTCGAACGGGAAGCGGGCGCCGACGACCGGCGCGACAGCCCCGGAGGCCATGAGCTCGGCGACCGCGGCGCCGATCTCCCGCGTCACCTCGGGCTTGGCGAGCACGAACGCCCCCCAGCCCGCGCCGATGATCTCGGTGTTGCCGAGCAGCAGGCGATTGACCTTGACCTCGGGGATCGAGCCCTCGGTGAAGCCGACGACGATCACCCGTCCCTGCTCGCGCAGGGAGCGGATGCTGTCGGTGAAGCGGCTGCCGCCGACCGGGTCGAGCACGACGTCGACGCCGCCACCGGAGATCTCCTTCGCCTCGTCCTTCCAGGGCCCGTCGGAGCGGACGACCGCGTCGGCGCCGGCCGCGCGGGCCACCTGCTCCTTCTGTTCGGTGGAGACGACGGCGATCGTCCGGGCCCCGAGGCCCTTGGCGACCTGGAGCGTCGCCGTACCGACACCGCCGGCAGCGCCATGCACGAGCACCCACTCCCCGGCGGCCAGCCGTCCGCGGAGCTTCAGCGCGAAGTACGCCGTGTGGTAGTTGAGGACGAGCGCCGCGCCCTGGGCGAAATCGAGCTCGTCGGGCAGCTTGAAGCAGAAGAACTCCGGTGCGACCGCCACCTCGGCAAAGCCGCCGAGCATGCAGAAGGCCGCGACCCGATCGCCCGCGGCGACCGCGGCGCCCTCGGGCGCCGAGCGGACGATCCCCCCCACCTCGCTGCCCGGGACGAACGGGAGCGGCGGCTTGAACTGGTACTCGCCACGGGTCTGGAGCACCTCGGGAAAGGAAACACCGGCGGCGTGGACGTCGACGACGACGCCGGATCCCGGCGTCAGCATGTGGGAGGGCTCGGGCTCGGGTATGTCGACCAGCTTGAGGGCCGAGTCGGGCCCGGTGAGGTCGACGATCTGGATCGCGCGCATAGTCGGCGGACCCTAATGGATCGCGGTGAGAGTCATTACCCGAACTCCTCCTCGAGCACGCGGATCGATCGCGGCGGGAAGCGCACGACGTCGAGCTCGCCGATCGCCGCCGCAGCGGCCTCGAAGCGCGACTCGAGCACCGGGTGCAGCACCATGACGAGCCGGGCCTGCTCCCCAAGGCCCTTCTGGACGACCGATTTGACCGAGACGTCGTGGGTCGCGAGGACTTGGGCGACCTGGGCGAGCACCCCCGGCTCGTCGGCGACATCGAGATGGAGGTAGAACGAGGACACGACGTCCGAGACGATCGGCAGCGACTCGGTCGTCGGCGGGGTCGAGGCCGGCGGGATCATCGCGCTGATGACGTCCCCGAGCACAGCGCTCGCGGTCTGAGGTCCGCCCGCGCCCGGACCGGACATGGTGATCTCGGTGATCGCCTCGGACTCGACGGTGACGGCATTGAACGGGCCGTGCACCGAGGCGAGCGGGTGGCCCGGGTAGAGGAAGGCGGGGTGCACGCTCACCGACAGGCCGCCATCGATCCGCTCGGCGGTGCCGATCAGCTTGAGGCCGAGCCCGAGCTCACGGGCATATTCGAGGTCGTCGGGCTCGATCCGCTCGATCCCCTCGTAGCGGACCTGATCGAGATGGACGGGCGTGTTGAAGGCGAGCCGGGCGAGGATCGCCATCTTCGCCGCCGCGTCGCGGCCGTCGACGTCTTCGGAGGGGTCTGCCTCGGCGTAGCCGAGCCGCTGGGCCTCGGCCAGCGCCTCGGCGAACGTCATACCGGTCCGGGCCATCTCGGTGAGGATGAAGTTGGTCGTGCCGTTGACGATCCCGTGGACGCGATCGATCGTCGCCCCGGCCAGCGACTCCTGGAGCACGCGGATGACTGGGACGACGCCGGCCACCGCCCCCTCGAAGCGCAGCTGCACGCCCTTGCTGCGCGCGACGTCCCACAGCTCCTCACCGTGCTGGGAGAGGAGCTGCTTGTTGGCGGTGACGACGTGCTTGCCCTCGCGCATCGCCGCGAGCACGTACTCCCGGGCGGGCTCGACGCCGCCCATCAACTCGACGATCAGGTCGGCTCCGGCGAGGATCTGCGCAAACGAGCCCTCGCTGCGGGTGAGCACCCCGGTGATCTCCGGACGCTGGCCGGTGATCCGCGCGACCCGGTCGGCGTGCCGGGGCAGCAGCGCCTCGAACGCGCCGCCGACCGTGCCGCGGCCGAGCAGCCCGACCCGGAAGGTCCCTCCGCTCACGCTCACGCTCGCCTCACGCCCTGCTCACCGCCCGACGTCCCGGCTCATCAGGTCGTCGTAGGTTTCGCGTCGGACGACGACGCGCGCGTCGCCATCGCGGCAGAACACGACCGGAGGGCGCGGGACGCCGTTGTAGTTGTTGGCCAGCGCGTAGCCGTAGGCGCCGGTGGCCGGGGTCACGAGCACATCGCCGACCTCCGGCTCAGGCAGGGCGATGTCACGCACGAGCACATCGCCCGATTCGCAGTGCTTGCCCGCCACCTGGCAGCGCTCGGTCGGCGAGGCGAGCGGCCGCTGCGCGAGGAGCGCCTCGTACTCGGCGCCGTAGAGCATCGGCCGCAGGTTGTCCGACATGCCACCGTCGACCGCGACCCAGGTCGAGACGTTGCGCTTGACCGTCTCGACCGTGTAGAGGGTGACGGTCGAATTGGCGACGAGGGCCCGGCCCGGCTCGACCAGCAGCCGCTTGTCGGGGCCGAGCTCCTCATGCGCGGCGGCGATGAGCGCGTCGAGGTACTCGGCGACCGTCGGCGGGTGCTGGTCGGCGGTATACGCCACCCCGAGCCCGCCGCCGAGGTTGTAGACCGAGTAGTCGCCGAGCGCGGCGATCGCGCGGACAGCAGCCCGGAACGGCTCGAGGTCGAGCAGCTGGGAGCCGATGTGGAAGTGCAGCCCGACGAGCTCGAGGTGCGCGAGCGCGCCGAGCCGGTCGATCGCCACGCGGGCCTCGCTCAGGGAAAAGCCGAACTTCGAGTTCGCCTGCCCGGTGGAGATCGCGTCGTGGGTGTCGCCCGCGACGTCGGGGGTGACGCGGACAAGCACCTGCTGGCGGCGACCGAGCGCCGCCGCGACCCGCTCGAGCCGCTCGAGGTCGTCGAGCGAGTCGAGCACGACCTGCCCGACGCCGGCCTCGAGTGCCGCGGTGAGCTCGGCGATCGACTTCGCATTGCCGTGGAAGTAGATGCGCCCGGGCTCGAAGCCGGCCCGCAGCGCGAGCGCGAGCTCGCCGCCGGAGGCGACGTCGCAGGCGAGCCCTTCGTCGGCAAGCAGGCGATAGACGGCTGTGCACGGGAACGCCTTGGACGCAAACAGCACGTCGAAGTTGCCGTGACGGGCGCTCAGCTCATCGAGGAACGTGCGAGCTCGCGCGCGCAGATCGTCCTCGGCGACGATGTACGCCGGCGTCCCGAACTCACGGGCGAGGTCGAGGGTGTCGCAACCACCGATCTCGAGGTGTCCGCGTTCGTTGACCCGCGTCCCGAGCGGCAGCACGTGGGAGAGCTGGGCTGCGGTCGCGGTCATCGCTCGCGATCATGTCACGCGCGCGCCGCGACTGGCATGATCGCCGGGTGCGCCGACTGCGGACGGTCACCCCGGTGCTCCCGAGCGAGATCGCCAGCCACGACGGGATCGCCTACTCGCTGTGGCTGCCGGCCTCCGGGCCGCCGCGCGGCGGCGTGCTCATCCTCCACGGAGCCGATTCGTGCAAGGAGAGCCACCACGACTTCGCCCGGGTCGTCCTCGCGGCCGGGTTCGCCGCCCTCGCGTTCGACCAGCGCGGCCATGGAGCGAGCCCCGGGCCGATGGACGGACGCGTCCTCGCCGACATCGCCGCGATGGTGGCACTGCTGCGCGAGCGGATGGGCGACCCGGCGCCCCCGGTCGTCCTGCGCGGCTCGAGCATGGGCGGCGCGCTGGCAATCGTCGCGGCGCCGTTCGTCCATCCGGCCGCTGTCGTCGCGATCTGCCCGGCGAGCATGGCCGGCCTGCGCGATGGGCTGCGCACCGGCCGCTTCACGTTCGACGCCGATCCGGGTGCGCTCGACGCCGCGCTCGCCGAGCACGACCTCGCCGACATCGTCGCGCTGCTCGACGCCCCCCTGCTGCTGCTTCACGCCGAGGGCGACGAGGTGGTCCCCGTCGCGCACTCGCGGGAGCTCGCGAGCCATTTCCGTGGCGCCGAGAGCCGGCTGATCGTGGTGCCCGGCGGCCACCACCGGTCGATCCAGCACGACCACGAACTGCAGGCGGTGAGCCTGCGGTTCATCGAGCGTGCCGTGGCGGCCTAACCGCTCCGCGGCGTCGCCTACCGGGCTGGTTACAAGCCGAAAACGGTGAGGAGGGCGGCGTCGAGCGATTGCAGTTCCGCGGCGCTCAGCCGTCCGGCGGAATCGCCTAGCCGTTCGGTGCTCATCGCCGTCGTCTGCTCGACAAGCACACGGGTGAGCTGACCGGAGAGTTCGATGGCCGGGCGGAATGAGCGCGCCGGCGCTGAGCGCGATGTGGGGGCGACGAGCACCGTGCTCAGGGCGAGCAGTTCGTCGGCTTGGACGATGACCGCGAAGCGGACACCGCTCTGTTCGGCTCCCCGACTTCCGCGAGTTGGGCGAAGCCGCCGCACCTCACCTCGGACCACGCGCTTAGTCCTCCGGCCAAGAGGCGGCCACGGCGTCCATGTGCTCACGGACCCGTCGAGCCTCGGCTACGTCGTCGGTGTCGGCGGCGGCCGCCTGTGCCTCTGCGCGCAGCGCGGACCGGCGTCTCCTGCGCTCGGCCGCTTCGCGCAACGCCATCCGGACGGCGTCTGAGTCGTTGTGCCCTTCGTTACGCAGGAGCGCCAGGTCATTTTCCGCTCGCTCATCGAGCCGTGCCTGGATCGTACGAGCCACAGCAGTGTTGTATCACGAAATGTAATACGCAACCAAATCAACCCGGTGAGCGACCACCCGGCCGCTCCAGGACACTAGACCATATGGCTTGGGCCGCCCGTTGCAGGGGTTGCCTGCCGGGCTGTGTGGCCGGACGCTCCTCGCGGGGGTTTGTCTGGCCGGAGAGTGGCTCCGGCTGACCCCAAGTCTGAGTGAGGAGGTCCGGCCATGTCCGGAACGATGACTTATGTCGGGTTCGATGTCCATGCGCGGTCGGCGCATGCCGCGGCGATCGATGTGATGAGCGGTGAGCTCTCGCGGGTGCGGTTCGGGGCGGGGGTCCAGACGCCGGTCGATTGGCTGGGGACGCTGAGCGGGCCGGTGCGGGCGTGCTATGAGGCGGGCCCGACCGGGTACGGGCTCTACCGGGCGGCGGTCGCGGCCGGGATCGCGATGGAGGTGATCGCGCCGGGCCTCACGCCACGCGGGCGTGGCGACAGGGTCAAGACCGATCGCAAGGACGCCGAGCTGCTCGCGCGGTGTCTGATGGCCGGGTCGCTCACGGCGGTGGTGGTGCCCTGCCCGCAGGTGGAGGCCGCGAGGGAGGTCGTCCGTGCGCATGACGCGTGCCGTCGGGATCTGATGAATGCGCGCCACCGTGTCTCAAAGATGCTGTTGCGCCACGGTCGCGTGTATCCCGAGCCGACGGCGTGGACGCAGAAGCACCGCCGGTGGCTCTCGGCACAGCAGTTCGCAGAGCCAATGTCAGCGTTCACCTACGCCGATTTGATCGCGACCGTCGACGGGCTCACCGCCCGCAAGAAGGTCCTCGC
Source organism: uncultured Solirubrobacterales bacterium (assembly GCA_963755955.1). Lineage (GTDB taxonomy): Bacteria > Actinomycetota > Thermoleophilia > Solirubrobacterales > Solirubrobacteraceae > Palsa-465. Next base: position 104,480 of record CAVWLZ010000018.1, on the reverse strand, counting down.
CGAGCGGATCTCAGAGCTCGCGACCGACCCGGCCTGGTGGCCGACCGTGAGCCGGCTGCGCGCGTTCCGCGGCGTGGACACGCTGACCGCGCTGGCCGTGCATCTCGAGCTCGGCGCGGACTGGCAGCGGTTCGAGAAACCGACACGGGTCGGGTCGTGGCTCGGGCTGACCCCGTCGCGCCAGCAGTCCGGCGAGAGCGACCGGCACGGTCAGATCACGAAGACCGGGTCGATGCTCGCCCGCCGGATGCTGGTCGAGTCCGCCTGGCAATACGCCCGCGAACCCCGCATCGGTGCCACCCTGACCAACCGCCAGGCCGGACAACCGGACCACGTCCTGCAGATCTCCAACCGCGCCCAGCAGCGCCTGCATCACCTCTACACATCGATGCGCGCGAGAGGCAAGCCGCACAACGTCACGATCGTCGCGGTCGCACGCGAGCTGTCCTGCTTCCTCTGGGCCGCCGCCACCGCACCCTAGCCCTTTCCTCTAACAGCAGCCCCCCGGCTCAGGAGGCCGGGACGCCGGGCCGACACAACGGCCGGCACGCGCGATGCGGCTATGAGCAGCCCCTCACCGGGCCACGCTCGTTCCTAGACCAGCGCACCGCCGGCAGCAGCAACAGGGCCATGGGGTATCAGAAAATCCCCGCATATCAGACTGGCAACGCCGTCACCGAGCCCGACGTCCCGCCCTCCTGAGACACCAGCCACCCCGACCGCGACCCCGAATCACGGCGACACTCCAACCTGCCCCCTTGACAAACGCTGCGCCATATCAGCCGCAGTTCGCGTGCGCCCAGACCACGATGTGCTGCTCGGCGGTCTTGATCTTGGCCGAGGTGAACAGCTGTCCCGCCGACTGGATCGCCCCGATCTGGGCGGCGGTCGGCACCTGGCCCGGCGTGTAGTTCACCTTCGACAGCGCGTCGGCGAAGCTGGTGAACGCGCCGGCCAGCGTCTGGAGGTCCGGTTGGATCTCCGACGGCGCGGCGCTGGCGAGCTGCTGGTAGGCCTGGGCCGCGGTGTGCAGGTCGAGCTTCCCGCCGCTGCTGCTGGACGCCATCGCCTGGGCGAACTTCTGCCCGATCCCGGCGAGCTGGGAACAGTTGCCCGAGCTTGCAAACGACGGCGACGCTGACGCCGCCGAGCTCGCGGCGGCCGACGTGCTCGCGGAGGCGCTGCCTCCGCTCGACGCGGCCGAGGTCGAGGACGACGAGCTTGAGCTGCCGCACCCCGCGAGAATGGCTGCCGTGGCTAGCGCCACGACTGACCCGGTCCTGAGTCTCATAAAGCCCCCGTTGGTCTGCTCAGTATTGAGCAATCAAATCCCAGCCCCGGGGATCTTACCCGCGGGTCAGGCGCGGACCTAATCCGCCAGGGCGTCTGCGGGATGGCGCGGTGTCACGGCTGGCCGCCTCCGAGCAGACCGCCGACGGCGCTGCCCGCTCCGGCCACCGTCCCGCCGGCCGTACTCGTGACGCCGGCGACCGTGCCGGCCATGACGTGTCCGGTCCGACTGACCGTTCCTGCCACCGCTGAGCTGATCGACGACACCCCGCCTGCGAGCGTCCCACTGACATGGTTGATCGCGGAGCCGGCCCCGGCCCCGGCCCCGGCGACGGCGCCGCCGAGAGCGCTGGTCGTCGCGGTCACGGCCGCACCGAGTCCCGCGGTCGGCGATCTGCAGCTGCCGCAGGGTGGCGAGGGCGACGATGCCGGCGCGCCCGGGCTCGGAGCCGGCGAGGACGGCGGTCCGGGCGCCGGTCGAGACGCGACCGGCGAGGCGGGCGCCTGGACGCCGGGCACTCGTGCCCCGTCGCCGGGCACGGCGACGATACGTCCCGGGGCGCCGGCCCGCGACGCCGCCGCGGCAGGCGCCGTCTGAGCAACCGTACCGGCGGTGACGGCGGCGATCCGGCGCGCCGCGCGCGCCCCACCAGCGCCGCCCGAGCCGGCGAGTACGACGGTCCCGCCCGGCGCCTCGGAGCCGACCTGAGGCCAGCCGTGGAAGGAGACGAGCGCGCTCGCGAGCAGGAACAGCACCGCGCTGCCGGCGAGCAGGGAACCCGCCGTGCCGAGACCGGCAAGGTAGGCACGTGCCCTGGTCATGCCGGCGCGAGCGCCCCCGTGGTGCCGTGTGCGGCGACGCCGAGCCCACCGCGCCGGTCTGCGATGAGCAGCCACACGGCGCCGGCGACCATCAGGGCGATGCTTTCGAACTGCGGGGCGGTCAGCCGATGGCGACCCGGTGGTTGCGCCGCAGGAACTCGACGAGCAGCCGCTCGAGACCGCCAACGAGAGCGGCGAACGCCATCTCGTTGGCGTAGTCGAGCGGCTTGCCGAGCTCACGCAGGCGGCGGGCGAGGATCAGCCCCGCCGCGATGAAGCCACAGGCGAGGACGATGCCGAAACTCTTGAGCGAGAGACCGAGGACATGAATCTCCGGCTGCATGACCCCAGAGAGTAGAGCGCCGTCGCCCGGACGCCACCGGCACCCCGGTTGGCCGATAATCCCCGCCGTGCTGCCGAGCGTCGCGATCCTCTGTGGCGGCCGCGGAACGCGGCTGCAGGAGCACGCCCAATCGATTCCCAAGCCGTTGGTCGAGATCGGCGGGCGGCCGATTCTCTGGCATGTGATGCAGATCTACCTCGCGCAGGGGTTCCGGCGGTTCGTGCTCCTCACCGGTCACCGGGCCGCGATGATCGAGGCCTTCGTCGCCGGCACCCCATGGCCCGCGGACGCGCGGGTGCGGTGCCTCGACACCGGCCACGATACGCCGACCGGCGGGCGCCTGCGCCAGGTCCGCGACGTGCTTCCCGGCGAGCGCTTCTGCGCGACCTACGCCGACGGAGTCGCCGACATCGACCTCCATGCACTTCTCGCCGAGCACGATCGCCACCGGCCGCAGGGAACGATGACCGTTGTCCGTCCCGAGCTCCAGTTCGGCGTGGCGGAGCTCAACGGAGACGGATTCGTGCGGGGGTTCGTGGAGAAGCCTCGCAGCGAGCGGTGGGTCAACGGTGGCTTCTTCTGCTTCGAGCCCGCGTTCCTCACCCGGCTCGACGCGGACTCGATTCTCGAGCGCGAGCCGCTCGCCGCCCTCGCGGCGGCCGGCGAGCTCCGCGCGTTCCGGCACGACGGCTTCTGGGACTGCATGGACACCTACAAGGACGCGACCCTGCTCAACGATCTGTGGGCGGCCGGGCGAGCACCGTGGAAGCTGTGGAACTGAGCTCCGTCGCCCCCCGCCCCGATCTGGGCGGACACTCGGTCCTCGTCACCGGCGGCTACGGGCTGCTCGGCGGCTGGCTGGTCGCGGCGCTGCTCGACGGCGGGGCGACGGTGACGGTCATCCGCCGCGACGAGAGTCCGCGCTCGGCGCTCCGCGCGCTCGGGCGCTCCGCACTGGTCAATGTCGTCCACGGCGACATCTGCGCGGAGGGGCTCGTCGCGCGCACGCTCGCCGAGTACGAGATCGGCAGCGTGTTTCACCTCGCCGCCCAGACGATCGTGCCGACCGCCAACCGCTCGCCGGTATCGACGTTCGAGACGAACATCCGCGGCACGTGGCTGCTGCTCGAGGCGTGCCGCGAGTACGGGACCGAGCGGGTGATCGTCGCCTCCTCGGACAAGGCCTACGGCGCCCACGCCGACCTTCCCTACCGCGAGGACCACACGCTCGCCGCCCGCTATCCCTATGACGTCTCCAAGGCAGCGACCGACCTGCTCGCCCGGTCCTACTTTCACACCTGGGGTCTGCCCACGGCGGTGACCCGTTTCGCCAACCTCTACGGCGGCGGGGACACCAACCGGTCGCGGCTCGTCCCGGAGGCGGTCCGCGCCGCCCTGACCGGTCGTGCGCCGGTCGTTCGCTCGGACGGCTCGCCGGAGCGCGACTTCCTCTACGTCGAGGACGCCGTCGCCGCCTACCTCGCGATCTGGTCCGCGCTCGGCGCCGGCCAGGGCGCCGGGGAGGCGTTCAACGCCGGCGGCGGCCGGGCCCACCGGGTGCTCGACGTGGTCCGGCTGATCTGCGAGCTGGCCGGGACCGGGGTCGTGCCCGACGTCCGCGGGGCGGGCTCGCCGACCGGCGAGATCGACCGGCAATGGGTCGATTTCCGCAAGCTTCATGCCCTGACGGGCTGGGGCCCGATCGTGCCGCTCGAGGAGGGGCTGCGGCGGACGATCGCCTTCCACCGGGCTCATCCCGAGGCCTGAGCCGACGCTGCGGCGTCTCACGGTTCTTCGCCAATCCTTCATCGATGCGCACGTGCCGCGAGGCGGGTCTGCCAACATTAAGACCAGTCATGGCACGTCCCACCTCATTTGGCAAAGACCGCGGGCTCCAGACCCGGATGCTGCTGACCATGTTCCTGCTCGGGCTCGTGTACGCCGTGCTGATCGGCGTGCTCATCGCCTCGGGTGTGGGCGCGGTCAGCGTGGCCCTGATCGCCGGCGCGCTGTTCCTCGTCCAGTTCTTCACCTCGGACAAGATCGCGCTCATCTCGATGGGCGCGCGCGAGGTCAGCCCCCAGGAGGCACCGGAGTTCCATGCCCTGATCGAGCGGCTGTGCATCCAGGCCGACCTGCCCAAGCCGCGGGTGGCGATCGCCGACACCCCGATGCCCAACGCATTTGCCGTCGGCCGCTCGCCGAAGGCGGCGACGGTCTGCGCCACGACCGGCCTGCTCAACCTGCTCAGCACCTCCGAGCTCGAGGGCGTGATGGCCCACGAGCTCACGCACGTGCAGAACCGCGACGTGATGGTGATGACGATCGCGAGCTTCTTCGCCTCGGTCGCGTCATTCATCGTCCAGATGGGCTTCTGGTTCGGCGGCGCTTTCGGTGGCGACGACAACGACAACGGCCCTGGCGCCATCGTCGTCATCCTCGTCTCGGCGGTCGTCTACATGATCTCCTTCGTCCTGCTCCAGGCGCTCTCCCGCTACCGCGAGTTCGCCGCCGACCGCGGCTCGGCGATCATCACCGGTCGCCCGAGTGCCCTCATCTCGGCGCTGATGAAGATCAGCGGCAACATGCAGCAGATCCCCCAGCAGGACCTCCGCGCCGCGAGCGGCGAGATGGCCGCGTTCTACATCTTCCCGCCGAAGGTCAAGCGGACGGCTGCGACGCTGTTCTCGACCCACCCCACGCTCGAGCAGCGGATCGCCGCGCTGGAGCGCTTCGAGGCCCAGCTCCAGGGCACGGGGCGGTAGCACCGGTGGGATTCCTCGATGTGCTGACGGGGCGGCGCAAGCTCGCGGCCCCCGCGCCGGACCGCCTGTTCGCGATGAGCACGGCCTACGTCACGCTCGAGACGTCGCTTGGGATCACCTCACGTGGGGTCGCGGCGATCGTCTTTCAACCGCTGTCCAGCGCCGATTTCGAGGGCATCGTCCGCGACATGGAAGAGGTCGTCCGCGCGACTGCCGGAGACAGCGGCACCAAGGTCGAGACCTCCGACGACAGCTACGGCTTCCGCTGGCTCGTCCTCCGCGGCGGGGAGTTCGACGATCTCGTCGTCGGCATCAACGCCGTCAGCGGGGCACTCGAGGCCGGCGGCTACGGCGAGCGAGTCCTGTGTGCGGTGTTCTCCTTCCAGGACTCGGGCGGCCGTCCCCTGTACTGGATCTACAACTACAAGCGGGGCGCGTTCTACCCGTTCGTCCCCGCCGGTGGCGAGCAACAGCGGGATAACGAGCGCGAGCTCGTGCTCAAGGCGCAGATCGGCGCCGAGCTCCCGGTCGAGCAGGAGCTCGAACGCTGGTTCCCCCTGTGGGGGATCCCGATCTAGGTTCGGTGCCCTTGCCGAGCGGGGGCGACCAGCCGGACGCCCCCGCGGGGACTCAGCCCGGGATCAGCCCCTCTCCGCTGAACTCGGACCTCGCCTCCTCCAGGGAGACGTCGGGAGGCGGCAGGATCAGCTCCGATCCCTCCAGCTGGTCCGCAGGGAGAGCCCGGCCATGCACCCGGATCAGCGCCAGCAGCTCGTCGTAGGCCGCACGGAAACGCTCCTCGTCACCCGTATTGCATGCCGCGACCGCTTTGTTGTCGAGCTCGCGCAGCTGACCGACGACCCCGTCCTCGATCTCGTACTGCCCTTCGGTCGAGATCCGAACGATCACTGGGCCTGCTCCGTCCCCGGCGCCTCCGCTTCCGACGGGGCGCCCCCGGGGGACAGCTGCCCCGCGGGGGCCGATCCGGTGCCGAGCTCGGCCTTCATCTTCTCGAGCTCGGAATCGACCTCGCTGGTGGTCGAGAGCGCCTTGAGCTGGCGATCGATGTCGTCGTCGCCGGATCCGAGCGCGGTCAGGTCCTCGAACGTCCCGGCGGCCTCGAGCTCCTGAACGGCATCGGCCCGCGCCTTCATGTTCTCGGTCTTGTCGACCGCGCGCTGCATGGCCAGGCCGACATCGGCCATCTCCTCGCCGACGCCGGTCGCCGCCTCGGAGATCCGGACCTGGGCCTCGGCGGCCGAGTACTGGGCCTTGATGACCTCCTTCTTGGAGCGGAACTGCTCGATCTTCGTGCGCAGCTTCTGCTCGGAGGCGGTCATCTGCTCCTGCTGCTGCTCGAGCTGGGCGATCTGCGAGTCGAGCGACTGCAGCTCGGTCTGGGCCACGTTCTTGCGCTCGAGCGCGGCGCGGGCGAGCTCCTCGTTGCCGGCCGCGAGTGCCTGGCGGGCCTGACCGTCGAGCTTGACGACCTGCTGCTGGAGCTTCTCCTCCTGCAGCTGGAGGCGCTTCTTCGACGTGACGACGTCGGCAATTCCCTTCTTGACGTTCTGGAGCAGCTCGATCTGCTTCTGGTAGCTGTACTCGAGCGTTTCGCCTGGATCCTCGGCGCGGTCGAGGAGTTTTGAGATCTTGGCTTTGACGACTGTCGACATGCGCCCGGAAAGGCCCGGCATCGCATCCTCCTTGGCGGGTGACTGGACGAGACTTATTAGCCTACCGCCGCCCAGCACCTAGGGTTAGAGCATGGACAGCCGCACGCCTCACGAATCCACCGCCCAGCTCGTTCATTGGATGGGCCCGCTCGACGCCAACAGCACCGGCAACATCCACGGCGGGACGGTGATGAAGCTCGTCGACGAGGCCGCCGGCCTCGCCGCGGTCAAGCATGCTCGTCAGCGTGTCGTGACCGCCGCGATGGACCGCATGACCTTCCTCGTGCCGATCCGCGTCGGCGAGCTCGTCACCTTCAGCGCCCGGGTGAACGCCGCCTGGCGCACGTCGATGGAGGTCGGCGTTCGGGTCGTGGCCGAGAACCCGCGCACCGGCGAGATCCGTCACACGAACACCGCCTACCTGACGATGGTCGCGCTCGACGACGAGGGCGCGCCGATCCAGGTGCCGGCGCTCAAGCCGGTCACCGCCGACGACCAGCGGCGGATGCGCGAGGCCGAACTGCGACGCACGAACCGGCTCGCCGAGCGCGAGGAGATCAGGCGCCAGCGGGCCGCGGAGCCCGTGCCCGGAGAAGGCCTAGGGCGTCGGTGAGGGCGTCGGGCCCGGCGCGGAGGCGGCGGTTCAGAAGCCGGCCGGGTGGCGGGCCAGGAAGCCCGCGGGCTTCGGGTAGAGCGGCCGCCAGCGCGGTCCGGTCCCCGGAGCCGGGTGCGGATCGGCCTCGGCCGAGGTGTCGAAGCGGACCCCGGCGATCTCGATGAAGGCGTGGCCGGGATTCGTGTAGACGGTGATCCAATGACCGAGCCCGCTGTGGCCCCAGCCCATGAAGTCGCTCGAGTCGAACGGAGTGCTGAGCAGCCCGGCCGCGTGGAGGACGTAGGAGACCGAGCCGGAGCAGTCGTACCCCGCGGCGGCAAACGACGCGTGTCCACCGCCCCAGATGTAGGGCTTGGTGCGGATCTGGTTGCCGGCCCAGATCGCGCGCTGGACGGCGGCGGGAGCGTACGAGGGTGCGTAGGCGACGCCGCGGATGACCTTCGCCTTGAAGCCGACGACGAGCGGGTGCTTCGGCGTGCTCACCGGGATCGGCGGAGCGCCGATGCCGGCCCCACCCGTGGCGGCTTGGGCCTCGGTCGGCGACGTCGTTCCCGATCCCCCACCCGCGGCGAGAGCCGGCGCAGCGAAGCTGAGCGTGCCGGCGAGCAGCATGGGAAGGATCAGGGGGCGCTTGAACCGCAAGTCAAATTCTCTTTCGACGGCCTGCGGGGTTAGCTGTCGGGCTGGCGCTAAAAGAGCTCGCGCCTCCCACGGGTTCACCGTGGAATTAGCCCCGGGGTGATGGTTCCCCCGCTCCGCGGTTTTCGGGCCCGCGGATTCGGCGTGCCGCGACTATATACCTTGCGCGCGCGGAACGCGCCGCCGAGCCACGCGGCTTGCAACGGCCGCCGCGTGCGCGCATCCGGCGCCGGGCCTCCAGCCGGCCCGGTAACGTCCGCTCGCGATGCGTCGGCGCCCCCTCCTGCCCGTCCTGATCGTCGCTGCGCTGCTGCTCGCCGGATGCGGCGGCACGACCGAGCTGATCACCGGCCCCGGGCCGCAGGTCGGCGTGGCATCCAAGACGAGTCAGGCCAGCCAGAAGCTCGGCTTTCCGATCGTCGCGACGAAGAACACCACGCGCGTCGCCGGCGCCGATCCGGTCGCCGACGCCGCCGGGGTGGCGCTCGCCGTCTACCCCTCCGCGGGCACGGGGACGCATCCCCAGGCGGTCGTCCTCGCCCCGAGCGACGACTGGCAGGCGGCGATCGCCTCCTCGGTGCTGATGTCGGCCCCGATCCGGGCCCCGATCCTCCTCTCCGGCCCCTCGTCGCTGCCGCCGGCGACGGCGGACGCGCTGACCGCGCTCGCCCCGACTGGCTCGGGGGCGATCGCCGGGGCGCAGGTCATCCGCGTCGGCGACGTGCCCACGCCCTCCGGTCTGCGCGCGTCGAGCATCTCCGGCACCGATCCCTACGCGCTCGCCGCGAGCATCGATCGCTTCGCCAGCGCCGCGCGCGGGAACACGAGCAGCGACGTCGTGATCGCCTCCGGCGACCAGGCCGCGTACGCGATGCCCGCCGCCGGCTGGGTGGCCGAAAGCGGCGACTCGGTGCTGTTCGTCAACAGCTCGGGGGTTCCCGGGCCGACACGCCAGGCCCTGCTCTCCCACCAACATCCGAACATCTACGTGCTCGGTCCGACGAGCGTGATCCCGGACAGCGTGCTCAGCCAGCTCAAGAAGTACGGCAACGTCAAGCGCGTCGCCGGCGCCGACCCGGCCGCGAACTCGGTCGCGTTCACGATCTATCGCGACCCGGGCTGCGCCTTCGGCCAACCGTGCGCCCACGTCCCCGGCAGCTTCGGCTGGGCGATGCGCAGCCCCGGCCACGGCTACGTGCTGCTCAACGCAAACCGCCCGCTCGACGCCGCCGCCGCCGCGCCGCTCTCGGCAAGTGGCGCCTACGGGCCGCAGCTGCTCGTCGACAGCCCGGGCTCGCTGCCCCCGCCCGTGCTCAATTTCTTCCTCAACTACGCTACGCCTGGATACACGCAGGAGGGACCGACCGCCGCCGTCTACAACCACGGGTGGGTGATCGGTGACAATTCCGCCATCTCCGTGCCGGTCCAGGCACAGGTGGACAGTCTTCTCGAGGTAGTGCCGCAGAAATGAGCCAGGCCGAACATCCAGACAGATTGCGGGAGGGACGCGAGGTCACCATCGATGACGTCCGTCAGCTGATGGGCGCCTCGACCCCTCACTTCGCCCTGCAGTTGCGCGAGCGCATCCGCGCGTTGATCCGTGGCCTTCCGGCGGACCATCCCGCTCGGATCGAGGGCGAGCGTGAGATCGCGCGGCTCGATCAGATCGCCCTGAGCGGCGAGATCCGCGGGCATGCCGCAGAGCCCGGGCTCGCGCCGCTGCGCAGCGTCACCGAGGCGTGAGCTCCCCGCGTCACGTCGCCGTCATCGGCCTCGGCCGCGTCGGGCTTCCGCTCGCGCTCTCCTTCGCCGACCGCGGGCTGCGGGTGCTGGGCATCGACCACGACCCGACGATCCTCGAGTCGATCCGCAGCGGGCGGATGCCGTTCAGCGAGGCCGACACGCAGGAGCTGCTCGAGCGCGTGCTCGCCGGCGGCCGGCTCGAGCTCGGCAGCCGGGCCGCCGACGCCGCGCAGGCCGACGACATCGTCATCACGATCGGCACGCCCTCGTTCTCGCACGTCGAGAGCGATCTGCGCCAGGTGCGCGCGGCCGTCGACGACCTGCTGCCGCTGCTGCGGGGCGAGCACGCCCTCATCCTCCGCTCGACGATCGCCCCGGGCACGACGGAGTTCGTCGCCGGCTACATCGAGAAGCGCCGCGGGCTGCGGGCGGGCGAGGACATCTGCGTCGCGCACGCTCCAGAGCGCATCGCCGCCGGCAAGTTCCTCCAGGAGATCACCACCCTGCCGTGCATCATCGGCGGGGTCGGGGACGCGTCGACGCGGCGCGCCGCCGAGCTGTTCTCGGTGTTCGGCGCCCCGATCGTCACCACCACGCCGGTTCAGGCCGAGCTCGCCAAGATCTGGACGAACATCCTCCGCTACGCGACCTTCGCGCTCCCCAATCTGCTGATGATGGACTGTGAGCTCTACGGAGCGAACGTGTTCGACGTGATCGAGCTCATCAACCACGACTATCCCCGCGGCGGCATCGCGATGCCGGGGCTGACCGCGGGCACGTGCCTGCGCAAGGACTTCGCCTTCTCCGAGGAGCGCTCGCACGCCCCTGGGATGCTGCTCGCCGTCTCCCGCGTCAACGAGGCGGTACCGCTGTTCCTCGTCGAAGGGGTCAAGCGGCGGATCGGCAGCCTCGCCTCCCGCAAGGTCGCGGTGCTCGGCCTCACCTTCAAGCGCGACACCGACGATGAGCGCGACTCGCTCTCGCCGAAGTTGATCCGGCTGCTCGAGCGCGAGCTCGCCGACGTCGCCGTCTGCGACCCCCACGCCCCCACGCCGACCCAGCCGCTCGCCGAAGCGGTCGATGACGCGGACATCGTCATCGTCGCCACCAACCACTCGGACTTCGAGGGGATGCAGACGCTCCAGGCGATCCTCGCCCGGGTCTCGCAGGACTGCCTGCTCGTCGATCCCTGGAACGTGCTCGGCACGGCGCAGGTGTTCGCCTACGCCCCCGAGGTCGCGGCGCTGCGCGGCGTCCGGGACCAACCCGAGGACCTGCGCGAGCTCCGATGACCCGCGTGCTCGTGACCGGAGGCGCCGGCACCATCGGCTCGGCCGTCGTGCGACGCCTGTTGCGCGACCCGGATTGGGAGGTGCGCGTCGCCGATCACCGGCCCGCCCCCGACTGGATGCGGGAGGGCTGCGAGATCCACTCCGGCGACCTCCGCGATCCGGCGGTGGCGGCGAGCGGGATCGCCAACTGCTCCCACGTCATCCATCTCGCCGCGATCGTCGGCGGGATCGCGAACTTCCACAAGCTCCCCTTCACCCTCACCGAGGTCAACAACGCCCTCAGCGGGAGCGTCGTGCGGGCCGCCGTGACCGAGCGGGTCGAGCGCTACGTGTACGTGTCCTCCTCGATGGTCTTCGAGCGAGCCACCGTGTTCCCCACGGCCGAGTCGGACCTCGCCGACACACCTCCCCCGCGCTCGGCGTATGGGTTCTCGAAGCTCGCCGGCGAGGTGTACGCGCGCGCCGCCCACGACGAACATGGCCTGCGCTACACGATCTGCCGCCCGTTCAACGCCTACGGCCCGGGCGAGCTGCCGGACCCCGACGAGCCGGGGATCGCCCACGCCGTGCCCGACCTCATCGCCAAGACGCTCTCCGGCCAGCACCCGCTGGCGATCTTCGGCTCCGGCGAGCAGACGCGGACGCTGACGCACGTCGACGACATCGCCGACGGGATCGTCACCGCGATGGCCTCGCCAGCGGGCGAGAACGAGGACTTCAACATCTCCGCCTCGGAGGAGCGCACCGTGGCTGAGATCGCCCGCCTGATCTGGGCGGCCTGCGGGAAGGACCCAGAGCGCTTCGAGCTCACCCATGTGCCGAGCTTCGAGGTCGACGTGCAGCGCCGGTGGCCTTCGGTGGAGAAGGCGCGCGAGCGACTTGGATGGGAGGCGAGGATCGACCTGCGCAACGGTCTCGCCGACACAGTGACCTGGCTTCGCGAACAGGAGGTATCCGCACCATGAACACGCGCCGCGCGCTGATCACCGGCATCACGGGGCAGGATGGCTCCTACCTCGCCGAGTTCCTGCTCGATCAGGGCTACGAGGTGCACGGCATGGTCCGGCGGTCGTCCACGGAGAAGTTCGAGCGCATCGACCACTTCCGCGACCGGATCACCCTCCATCAGGGTGACCTGCTCGATCAGCGCTCGCTCGTCGACGCGATGCGCGCATGCCAGCCCGACGAGATCTACAACCTCGCGGCGATGTCGTACGTCGCCGCCTCGTGGGTGCAGCCGACCCTGACCGCCGAGTTCACTGGCACCGGGGTGACGAAGATGCTCGAGGCGATGCGCGAGGTGTGCCCCGAGGCGCGCTTCTACCAGGCCTCGTCGAGCGAGATGTTCGGCAAGGTGCGCGAGGTCCCCCAGTCCGAGCTGACGCCGTTCTATCCCCGCTCTCCGTACGGCGTCGCCAAGGTCTACGGCCACTTCATCACGATCAACTACCGCGAGTCCTACGGGCTGCACGCTTCGAGCGGCATTCTCTTCAACCACGAGAGCCCGCGGCGCGGGCTCGAGTTCGTCACCCGTAAGATCTCCTGGCACGCGGCCGCGATCAAGCTCGGCCTCGCCGACCATGTGACGCTCGGCAACCTCGACGCCGAGCGCGACTGGGGCTTCGCCGGTGACTACGTCCGCGCGATGTGGCTGATGCTCCAGCAGGACGAGGCCGAGGACTTCGTCGTGGCCACGGGTGTCGCCCACTCGGTGCGCACGTGCGTGGAGATCGCCTTCGACCACGCGGGCATCTCGGTCGAGGACCATGTCGTGCTCGACCCGCAGCTGCTGCGACCGGCAGAGGTCGAACATCTCATCGGCGACGCCGGCAAGGCCAAGCGGGTGCTCGGCTGGGAGCCCGAGGTGAGCTTCGAGCAGCTCATCCGGATGATGGTCGACGCCGACCTCGACCTGCTAAAGCACGAGATCGCCAGCCGTGGCGTGCCCTCGGCGGTCACCCGGACGGCGCCGGCGATCAACCCCCAGCACCCTCGCTGAGACACGGCCCGCGCTTTCGATCCGCGGCTATCGTTCCCCTGTTCGGCGACAGCCGTGACCGCAGCGGCGACGTAGCCACATCCCCTTGGACGCTACGTATAAACGGCCACGGGTTATTAGGCCATCAGACGCTTGCGCGGTTACCCTGAGCCGCAGACAATCGAGCGCCAGATGCGCAGCCGCCTCCCGGAGACGGCGGCGTGCGCCCCGTCCCCCCGGAAGGAAGAGAGCCAGTGGAGAGCGCGACCGTTGCAGAGCACGCCGGTGCAATCCAGGTCGAGGACAAAGGCCTGAAGAAGAACGCGATCTCGTTCCTCTCCAACATCGTGATCGGCGTGGCGTCGACTGCGCCCGCGTACAGCCTTGCCGCCACGCTCGGCGGCGTCGCCGGATTCGTGGCGCTCGGCGGCCCCGCGATCATGATCGTCGCGTTCGTCCCGATGCTGTTCATCGCCGCTGCGTACTACTGGATGAACCGGGCCGACCCCGACTGCGGCACGACGTTCTCGTGGGTGAGCCGCGCGATGGGTCCGCGGCTGGGCTGGATGGGCGGCTGGGCGATCGTGGTCACCGACATCATCGTCATGCCAAGCCTCGCAGCGATCGCCGGCCAGTACACCTTCCAGCTGTTCGGCAACAGCAACCCGTCGACGTTCGAGGTCACGGTCATCGGTGTCGCGTGGATCGTGATCATGACCGCGATCTGTTACATCGGGATCGAGCTCTCGGCGCGCACGCAGCAGTTCCTGCTCGGAGCCGAATTCGTCATCCTCATGATCTTCTCGGTGGTCGCGCTGATCAAGGTCTACAACGGCAGCGCGCCCCACACCGCGGTCCACCCATCCGCCAGCTGGTTCAACCCGTTCGACATCAAGGGCTTTAGCAACTTCACGGAGGCGATCCTGCTCGCGGTGTTCATCTACTGGGGGTGGGACAGCGGTGTCACGGTGAACGAGGAGACCGAGGACCCCGGAAGCGCACCGGGCCGAGCGGCGATCGTCTCGACGCTCGTGCTCGTCGGGATCTACGTGCTCGTCGCCGTCGCGGCCACTGCATACGCCGGACCGGCTCTCCTGTCCAACAACCCAAGCGACGTCTTTGCACCGATTGGCAAGAGCGTGCTCGGTACCCCATGGGACAAGCTGCTGATCATCGCGGTCTTGACCTCGGCGTCCGCTTCGACCCAGACGACGATCCTGCCTACCGCGCGCACCGTCCTGTCGATGGCTCGCGCCAAGGCCATTCCGTCCCGCTTCGGCGACATCCACCCCCGCTACCTCAGCCCGAGCGTCGCCACCCTGGCGATGGGGGGATTCTCGATCGCCTGGTACGTAGTGATGACCATCGTCTCGACGAACGTGCTCGGCGACTCGATCCTGGCGCTCGGACTCGGGATTGCGTTCTACTACGGCATTACCGGGTTCGCGTGCACGATCTTCTACCGCCACGAGGTCCTGAAGAGCGCCAAGAACTTCTTCCTCATCGGCGTTCTGCCCACGCTCGGCGGCCTGATCCTGTTGGCCTTGTTCATTAAATCCTGCTTTGACCTGGGCAAGACGAGTGCTGGCTCGACGGTCATCTTCGGCATCGGCGGCCCGCTGGTGATCGGGCTCGGGGCGCTTCTACTCGGCATTCCGTTCATGCTCCTGTGCAATTGGAAACTGCCGGAGTTCTTCAAGCGAAAGCCAGAGGTCGCCGACCCGGCACTGGTCGCCCATTCGCCTGCCGGTGGGGCTTCGTCATGAGCGCGGGCGTGGTGGTGGGCTATGACGGCTCGGAATCCGCCAAGGCGGCGCTTCAGGCCGCGCTCGAGGTCGCGAACGCCTACGGCGACAAGCTCATCGTCGTCTTCGGCTACGACCTGTCTCCCGTCGGCGGAGAGCTCCACGATTATGTCGCCGCGCTCAAGGACCTCGGCGCCAAACGGTTGACGGAGGCAGCGGAGCTCGCCGGCGACAGCAGCGTGGAGATCGAGCCGGTGATCGTCGAGGGGGTGCCTCCCGCGCACGCACTGGCTGACGTGGCCGAGGAGCGGGACGCTCGGGTCATCGTCGTCGGTAGCCGGGGCGAGAGCCCGATCAAGGGTGCGCTGATCGGCTCCACCCCGCATAAGCTGTTGCAGTTCTCCCGGCGACCCGTGCTGGTCGTTCCCGCCGCGGAGTGAGCGCAGGGACCGCTGGGTAGGCCACGGCCGGGTCTCCGCCCGGCGGCTTGTCTGTGTCTTGGTTGGACCCGCCCTCCGGCGAGGTCGGGTCCTCACTCCGCGCCGCGCGGGCATCGGGCTCGGGCGCGGGGCCGTCCGCAGCCTCGGGGCTGACGTCGCCCGGTACGGCGGTGGGATCCTCACGCTCGTCCACAGGGTGCGGATTCCCGCCGGCAGCCGCACAAACCCTCGGTTCCGGGGAACCCGGACGGTAGGCTCGGATCTGGCCGATGCCGCTTCCTGACCCGTCCTCCGTCCCCGCCGCCGGCATCCCCGACAGCCGCCTGCCCGGTCCGTACCCGGTGGGCGCCTACGCCGCCCGGCTCAAGCGCCGGCTCCAGGAGTTCGTCCGCGTCCAGCTCGTCGGCGAGGTCTGGGGATTCCGCAGCGGCCGCGCCCGCGTCTACTTCGAGCTCCGCGACCCCCGGGGCGCGCTGCCGTGCTCGATGTGGACGAGCGACTTCGAGCGCCTCGGCGTCCGCCTCAGCGACGGCGTGCGGGTCGTCGTCGGCGGCGGCTGTGACTACTACCCCGGAAGCTCGACCTCATCCCCCGCGTTCTCCTTTTCCGTCGTCGAGCTCCGGGTGGCCGGCGAGGGCGACCTCCTCGCCCAGCTCCAGCGGCTGCGCCGCCAGCTCGACGCCGAGGGCCTGCTCGAGCCCCAGAAGCGGCTGCCGCGGCCGGCGTTGCCGCGGACCATCGGCGTCGTCACCGGCGAGCAGGGCAAGGCCCGCGACGACGTCCTCGCCGGGCTGCGCCGCCGCGGCTGGGCGGGTCGGCTCGTGTGGGCGTTTGCACCCGTGCAGGACCGCCACGCGGCGCCGCGCATCGCCGCGGCGCTGCGCGAGCTCGCCGCCGTGCCCGAGGTCGAGGTCGTGATCGTCGCCCGGGGCGGCGGATCGCTCGCCGACCTATTCGCGTTCTGCGACGAGGCGCTGTGCCGTACGGTCGCCCTGCTGCGCATCCCGGTCGTCGCCTCCGTCGGTCATCACACCGACCGCACCCTGATCGACGACGTCGCCGCGGTCGCGTGCTCGACGCCGACCCACGCCGCCGAGGCGGCGGTGCCGTTCGACTGCCGCGCCGCCCGTGCCGACCTCGTCGCCACCGCCCGCCGTCTCCACGGCCACAGCCAGCGGGCCGTCGTGGACCGCGCGCGCACCCTGCGCCACCTCTCCCGAGCACCCGCCGCCCACGTCGTCCGCCATCGGCGCCAGCTGCACCAACTGCTGCGCGAGCTGCGGGCCAGCGCCCGCCGGGCCGTCCGGCGCGGGCACGATCGAGCCGACGTCCACACCGTCGTGCTCGACCGTACCTGCGCCCGGGAGCTCGGCTCCGAGCAGGCCAAGCGCCGGCGCGATCTCGACCGGCTCGCGATCGCCCTCGCCGCACATGATCCGCAGCGCACGCTCGCCCGCGGCTACGCACTCGTCGGCGATCGTGAGGGCGAGCCGCTCGGCTCGGCGGCCGAGGCTCAGCGCGCCGGGACGCTCGCGCTGCGCTTCCATGACGGGACGCTCCCGGCCGAGGTGAGCGGGCCGGTCCATGCGAGCGCCGACGACGGCGAGGACGAGCCGTGACCGAGCGCAGCTACGAGTCCGCCGTCGCCCGCGTCGAGGAGATCATCCGCCGGCTTGACTCCGGGCAGGCCGGGCTGCGTGAGACGCTCAATCTCGTCCAGGAGGGACGCGAGCTGGTCGAGTACTGTGCCGCGGAGCTCGAGGCGGTCAGCCGCGGCCTCGAGGAGCTTCGGCTCGAAGAGCTCGTCGCGCGGTTGGAGAACGGAGGCAAGGAGAGATGAGCACATTCGATCTGGTCGCGGGGCTCCCGCTCGAGGTCGACGGCTACACGCTCGAGGGCCTGCGGGCCGACGTCTCGAGCGGTTTCGAGCGGCTGAGCACCGTCGTCCACCTCCACGGCGGCGGCGCGGAGGGGGTTGGAGAGGACGTCGTCTACGACGGCGTCGACCAGACCGCGCTCCAGGAGGCCGGGGCCGTCCACGACCTCGCCGGTCGCTACGCGCTCGGGGACTTCTGCCGTCTGATCGACGAGCTCGACCTGTTCCCGGTTCCGCCCCAGCGCGAGGTCTCGGTCCTGTACCGGCGCTGGACGTTCCACAGCGCGGCGCTCGACCTCGCCCTGCGCCAGTCGGGCCTCACCGCCCACGAGGCGCTGCGTCGCCCGGCGCAGCCGGTGACCTTCGTCGTCTCGCTGCGGCTCGGTGAGCCCGCGACATTCGCGCCCCTGCGCGAGCGTCTCGATGCCTATCCGACTCTACGCTTCAAGCTCGACCCGACGAGCTCGTGGACGCCCGAGCTGATCGCGCAGCTCGTCGCCACGGGCGCCGTCGACTCGGTCGACTTCAAGAGCCTCTACCGCGGGACCGTCGTCGATCAGCCGCCCGATCCGGTGCTCTACCAGCGCGTCGTCGAGGCGTTCCCCGACGCCTGGATCGAGGACCCCGACGTCCTCACCCCGGAAACGGCCACCGTGCTCGAGACCCACCACGATCGCATCACGTGGGACGCTCCCATTCACTCGATCGCCGACATCGAGGCCCTGCCGTTCCCGCCTCGGATGGTGAACATCAAGCCCTCGCGCATCGGGGGGCTGGCCAAGCTGTGCGCCACGTACGACTACTGCGCCGAGCACGGCATCCGCGCCTACGGAGGCGGCCAGTTCGAGCTCGGCCCCGGCCGCGGCCAGGCTCAGTACCTCGCGTCGATGTTCCACTCCGACACGCCGAACGACCTCGCGCCGGTCGGCTACAACGAGAACGTGCCGCCCGCCGGGCTGCCGGCGAGCCCGCTCGCGCCGGCGGCGAGCGCGACCGGGTTTCGCTGGGGGTAGCCCAGGGCGCCCGACGAGCTCGGACAGCCGCGGACGCGGGTGGCGGTGGTTTCGGTCAGGGTCGGTGCGGTTACCCAAAGTAAGCTCGTCACACGAACCCCGACCGAGGAACGACATGACTTCTTCCACTGACCTGCAGGGCACCGTCGCGCTCATCACCGGCGCGTCGAGCGGCATCGGCGAGGCAACGGCCCGCTCGCTGGCGGAGCGGGGCGCGACGGTCGCGCTCGCGGCGCGCCGCGTTGACCGCCTGCAGACGCTCTCCGAGGAGCTCGAGGCGGCCGGCGGGCGCACGCTCGTGATCGAGGCCGACGTGTCCGAGCAGCCGCAGGCCGAACAGGCCGTCGAGCGGACGGTGTCCGAGCTCGGCCGGCTCGACACGCTCGTCAACAACGCCGGCGTGATGCTGCTCGGCCCCGCCGTCGGCGCGCCGCTCGAGGAGTGGCAGCGGATGCTCGGCGTCAACGTCGCCGGGCTGCTGTACTGCGCCCACGCGGCCCTCCCCCATCTCCTCAGCGGGGCCAAGGACTCGCCGCGCGGCGTCGCCGACATGGTCAACATCAGCTCGGTGGCGGGACGCGTGGCCCGCAGCGGCAGCGGCGTCTACAACCTCACCAAGCACGGCGTCGGGGCGTTCAGCGAGGCCCTCCGCCAGGAGGTCACGACCAAGCACGTGCGGATCTCCCTGGTCGAGCCCGGGGCGGTGTCCACCGAGCTCGCCTCGCACAACCGGCCCGAGGTCCGGGAGCAGATGGCCAAGCGCTTTGGCGATATCGAGCGCCTCGAGGCGCCGGATATCGCCGACGCCATCACCTACATCGTCACCCGGCCCCGGCACGTGGCGATCAACGAGATCCTCGTCCGGCCGACCGAGCAGGCAGGCTGAGCATTCACCCGGCGGCTGGGGCGCTCGGCCGCTGAGCGCCCGCGCCGGACGGGCGCGCCGATCCGGCGCAACCCGGCCGTGCCCGCTGAGCGCCGGGGCTCGACTTCTCGTACCCTAGAGAGGCGACTGACTCGTCAATCAACGCCAGGAGAAAGCCGTGCCAGAACGACTTGGAATCGCCGGGGCTGGAACGATCGCGACCGGGCTGGCCGTCAGTGCAGCGCCGGCCGCCGAGGTCACGCTGTGGGCGCGCTCGGACGCGTCCGCCGAGCGAGCCACGGCCGCGATCGCCAAGGGGTGCGCCAAGTCGGGCGCCGATCCTGCGCGGGTACGCGTCGTCACCGACCTCGACGAGCTCGCCACCTCGACGTTCCTCGTCGAGGCAGTCGTCGAGCATCACGGCCGCAAGTCCGAGGTGCTCGCCGACCTCGGCGTTCTCTCCCGTGAGCAGCGGGAGAACACGATCCTCGCCACCACCACCTCGTCGTTGTCGATCGAGCAGCTCGCGCTGGCCAGCGGCACCCCCGAGCGGTTCGTCGGCCTGCACGTGTTCAACCCGGTGCCGCGGATGCAGCTCGTCGAGCTCGCCTTCCCCAAGGAGGCCTCGGCCGAGACCCGCGAGCGGGCCAACGCCCTGTGCGACTCCCTCGGCAAGACCGCCGTCGAGGTGCCGGACATCCCCGGCTTCGTCGTCAACCGATTGCTCTTCCCCTACCTGTTCAACGCCGTCGAGCTGATGAGCGAGACGGGCATGAAGGCCGAGGACGTCGATGCGTGCATGAAGCTCGGCTCCGGGATGCCGATGGGGCCGATCGCGCTCCTCGACTTCATCGGCCTCGACGTCGCCCAGGCGATCGGCGAGCAGATCGGCGCCGCCGTGCCCTTCACCCTGCGTGAGCTCGTCGAAGCCGGCGCGCTCGGCCGCAAGTCGCGCAGAGGCTTCTACAGCTATGAGTGATTTTTTAGGACCGGTTGATCTGCCCGGAGCAGTATTCATGTCGCGACGTACCTCATAGCAGCACCTCCTCCCCAGAAGCACGAAGCCGGCCCGTCCCCAGCGGGCCGGCTTCTTTTTTGCCCACCGGGCCCAGAAATATCGAAGCCGGCCCATCCGATGGGCCGGCTTCATCTCTCCTCTCAACCACCGGGACTTGTGAACACCCGGTTACTGAGCGCTGGCGGGGAATGTAACGAATGCTGCGAGTCTCCGCCACCCGTGCCCCGGCAGCTGCCTACGAACGCTCCCGCGCCGCGGCTCTAGTTCGACGAGGCCTTGACGCTGCGGTGCCGGATCCTGACCGCCTCGATGCGGTTCTGGCGCACCGACTCAACCCTGATCGAATACCCGTTGGCGGCGATCGTGTCCCCCCGCTTGGGCAGCCGCCCAAGCTCCGCGAACACGAACCCGCCGACCGAGTTGTACGCGTCGGTGTCGACCGGCAGCTCGAGGCCGTAGTCCTCGAGGTCGGAGACCGCGACGTGGCCGCGCACGAACCAGTCACCGTTGGCGAGCCGCCGCACCGAACCCCCGGCCGGGTCGGTCTCGTCGGAGATCTCGCCGACGACCTCCTCGATGATGTCCTCGATCGTCACGATCCCCGCCGTGCGGCCGTACTCGTCGATGACGATCGCCAGCTCGGTGCGCTCGCGCTGGAGGTCCGCGAGCAGGTCGTCGAGCGGCTTGGTCTCGGGGACGATCGGCGCTGCGCGCACGAGCCGGTCGAACTTTACCGACTCGCCCTCGCGTAGCAGCAGCTTGACGAGCTGGTTGACGTGGACGATCCCCTTGACGCGGTCCTGGTTCTCGTCCTCGGTGACGACGAGACGCGAGTGCCCGGTCGAGATGCACTTGTGCAGCGCCTCCTCGACGGTCTCGGCCACGTCGACGGTGACGACGGCCGGGATCGGCGTCATCACCTGCCTGGCCTCCTGCTCGTGGAGATGGAAGACGCCGGTGAGCATGCTCGCCTCGCCGGCGTCAAGCTGACCACCGGTCTGCGATTCGGCGATGATCCGCTTGAGCTCGTCGGGCGTGCCCCCCTCGGGCTCGGCGTCAGGGTCGGTGCCGAGCATCCGCAACAGCGACTTCGACGCCGCGTTGAGCATGACGATGAACGGGTGGAACATGACGCGGAAGAAGCGCATCGGGCGGGCGATCCGGCGGGCGACACCCTCGGCGTGCTGGATCGCGAAGAGCTTGGGCACCATCTCGCCGATCGTCGTCTGCGCGACGGTGATCAGCACGTAGGCGATGATCACCGACACGACGATCGCGGCCGCGTGTCCGAGCACGGAGCCGAGCAGCGGCTCGAACAGGTGGGCGAGGGCCGGCTCGCCGAGCGCACCGATGCCGATCGAGGCCATCGTGATGCCGACCTGGCAGGCCGAGATGTAGTCGCCGATCTGGTCGAGCTGGGTGAGCGCGAGCCGCGCGCCGCGCAGGCCCTCCTCGACCATCGTCACGAGCCGGGCCCGGCGCGAGCGGACGAGCGCATATTCCGCGATCACGAAGAATGCGTTGACGAACACGAGCAGGATCGTCAGGACGATCAGGAGCGCTTTCACAGGCGCGCCTGATCAGTCAGGGCACGAACACGGCCGTGTCGTTGCGCGGTGCCGCCCTTGGCCCGCGCGCTGCTACTTCGAGGTAGGTCGTCGTTCATCGTGGCGACAGCGCGAACGGTAGCAGCCGCCTGGGCGGATACCCGCGGCTTTGGCCCGCCGGAGGACCGTCTAGGTGGCAGCGTCGAACCGCCCCGCCATCTCGAAGTCGACCGCGGTCAGACCACCCGCGGAGTGGTTGGTCAGCGACAGGCGGACCTTGTTCCAGCCGTGGACGAGGATGTCGGGATGATGGTTGGCCTCCTCGGCCGCGTCGGCGACGCGATTGACGAAGGCGATCGCCTCGGCGAAGTCCGCGAACGCGAACTCCCGGACGATCTCGTCGCCCTCCCGCGTCCACGGAAGCTCGCCCAGCCGGATCGCGATCTGCTCGTCGTTCAGCAGCTCTGCCATATCGTTCCTCCTGCTCGCATGCGCATCGTCAGCCTCGTCCCATCTGCCACCGAGATGCTCTTCGCCCTCGGCCTCGGCGCCGACCTTATCGCCGTCACCCATGAATGTGACTACCCGCCTGCGGCCCGCGAGCTACCGCGTGTCACCCGCGACCTGCTCCCGGCCGGGTTGAGCTCGGCCGAGATCGATGCTGCCGTCAAGGAGCGCACCCTCGCCGGGGAGTCGATCTACGCGCTCGACGAGGAGCTGCTGCGCGATCTGCGGCCCGACTTGATCGTCACCCAGGCCCTCTGCACTGTGTGCGCGGTGTCGATCAACGACGTCCGCGCTCTCGCCGAGGACCTCGACGGCCGGCCGCAGGTCATCTCACTCGACCCGCACACCGTCGGCGAGGTGCTCGGCGACGCGCGCACGCTTGCCCAGGCCACCGACCGTAAGGACGCGGCCGTCGACCTCATCCGCGAGGCCTCGGGACGGATCGATCGCGTCCGGCTCGGGGTCCGCGACGCTCGTCGCCCGCGGGTCGTCGCCCTCGAATGGCTCGATCCGCCGTTCGCCGCCGGCCACTGGACCCCCCAGCTGATCGAATTTGCTGGGGGCGACGACATGCTCGGCTTCGCCGGCGAGGCCTCCGAGGAACGGAGTTGGGCGGAGGTGGCCGCCGCCCAGCCGGATGTCGTGGTCGTGATGCCGTGCGGGTACGACGCCGAGATCGCCTACCGCGAGGGGGAGATGCACCGCGGGCAGCTTGCCGCCCTCGGGGCCGGCGAGGTCGTCGCCGTCGACGCCGCCGCGTACTTCTCTCGCCCCGGGCCGAGGCTCATCGAGGGGCTCGAGCTGCTCGCCCACATCCTCCATCCCGAGCGCTTCCCCGAGGCGCCCGGCAGGGCCCTCGCGATCCCGCTCTAGACGTGCCCCGGATCAGCCGGTGAAGCCGATGCCGTTGGGCGCAAGCCCATGTCCGCCGGCGACGGCGACCGCGGCGATCGCGCTGCCGACGATGATCACGACGCAGCCGAGCAGGAACACGGCCGGCTGACGGCGGCGCTCGGCGAACTCGACGACGAGCCAGCCGGTGAGCAGCCCCGCCACGAGCCCTCCGAGGTGACCGCCGATCGAGATCCCACGGAAGCTGACCGAGAACAGCAGGTTGAGCACGAGGACGATCCCCAGGCCGCTCTGCCAGATCGGGATGCCGCGGGCCCGGGCGACGACGATGAGGGCGCCGAAGATGCCGAAGATCGCCCCGGACGCGCCGACGGTGATGGCGAGGGGCTGGAGCAGGAGCGCCCCGAACGACCCGGCGATCAGCGAGGTGAAGTAGATCGCGGCGAAGTTGACGCGACCGACCGCCGGCTCGAGCACCTGGCCCACGAACCACAGCGAGAGCATGTTCACGAAGATGTGGGCGAGGCCGTCGTGCAGGAAGCCCGAGGTGACGATGCGCCAGTACTCGTGCTGCTGGGCGATCGACGGGCCGAACAGCGCCCCCTTGATGTACACGGTCCCGCCTCCGCCTCCGCCGAACGGGGCCCCGGCGACCGTCTCGGCGAGGAACACGGCGACGTTGATGGCGATCAGCGTGTAGGTGACGACCGGGGCGCTCGGCGCCGTGCGGATCGTCTTGACCTTCGTGCGCTCGCGCGCGCACTCCGGGCAGCGCATCCCGACCGGGGTGGGGGTCATGCAGTCCGGGCAGATCGGCCGCCCGCAGGACGAGCACGAGACACCCGTCTCGCGTGAAGGGTGTCGGTAGCAGACAGCCATCGGGCGTGACGCTAGCAGCGGGCCCGGCCTGGAATCCCCCGGCCGGCGCGGCTCAGCGATCCGGCAGGATCCGCCGCGCCTCCTCGGCGAAGTCCTTGAGCGTGTGCTCGGCGAGATCGAACACGTTGCCGCCCTCCTTGCGCCGAGCGCGATGGCGGCTGCGGACGCGGAGCACGACGAGGGCGGTGCCGGCTCCGGCGCCGACGAGCGCCGCGGCGGCCGGCCGGACCCAGTTGCGGGGGTCGCGCATCGCGGACAGCTCCCAGGCCTCGAGCTCCTCCTGGGCAAGCTCGGTGAGGTTGACGAGCGTCAGCTCCATCCGCTGCGAGAGGTCGGCCGGCGGCTCGACCGGGCTCAGGGCCTCGCGCAGCAGCGCCTCGAAATCGGCCGTGCCGGAGCTCACGAGCGGACCTCCGTCGGAGCCCGATCGGAATCGGCGTCGGTGTTGACGATCCCCTCGAGCTGGCGGATGGCCCGGTGGAGAAGGACCTTGGTCGCGCCGTCGGTCCTCCCGAGGGCGCGCGCGATCTCACGGTTGTCCATGCCGAGCGCGAAGCGCATGATGAGGGCCTCGCGGCGGTCCTGGGGAAGCTGCTGCACTCCGGCGAGGATCGTCTTCAGCTCCTCGCGGCCCTCGACGAGCGCCTCGGTCGTGTGCGGCGCCGAGATCATCCCCGCGTCCTCGATCGCCGACTCCGGCTTACGGGAGCGGTCGCGGTAGAAGTTGGCGGCGAGGTTGTGGGCGATGCGGATGAGCCAGGGGCGCAGCGGGCGCCCGTTCGACTCCCGCAGCGCGCGCTCGAAGTGCCGGTAGGCCTGCAGGAACGTCTGCTCGGTGAGGTCCTCGGCGTCGTGATGGTTGCCGACGCGGTAGTAGCTGTAGGAGTAGACGTCGCGCAGGTGAGCGCGGTAGAGCTCGGTGAAGCGAGCGTCGAGCTCGGCCTTGTTGCGTGGGATCCCGTTGTCCACCTCATCGAGAGCCTACCTCCGCTCACGCCGCGCGCGCCGGTCGCCGGCGGCCTCGGGTGGGCTCGGTGACGGTGGCGGTCCATTGCTCGGGGTCGATCCGGCCCTCGACGAGGGCCGCGAGACCGTCGATGGCCGGCGTCGGCAGGCGGGCGTCACGGGTGACGCCCGCGAGCAGCGAGACGGAGTCGACCGCCTCGGCCACGTCCCCGGTGACGAGCCCGATGTCCTGCGACGGGATGCCCTGGGAGAGCAGCTCCCCCGCGCGCCGGTTACGCGAGGACTGCGAGACGATCGTGGCGACGAGATCGCCCGCGCCGGCGAGCCCCGCAAACGTCTCCGGGCTGCTACCCCGCAGACGGGCGAGGGCATCGACTTCCGCGAAGACCTTGCCGGCGGCGGCACCGGCGATGCTCGGCCCCGCGCCGGCGGCGGCCGCCGCGGCGAGGACGGCGACGTTCTTGGCGCACCCGGCGAGCTCGACCCCGGTGACGTCCTCGGTCTGAGTGACGTCGAGTCCGGCCGCACGGAGGGCGTCGCCGAGCTGGCGGGCGAACGCGCCGTCGAGCGAGGCGAGCACGATCGAGGCGCCGTGGGCGTGGGCCTCGGCGGCTTGGGCCGGACCACCGAGGACGGCGATCGCCCGCGCTTGGCAGCGCTCGGCGACGAACGCCGACGGGGCTGAGCCAAGCGGGGGCACGAGGCCCTTGGAGACCACGACGACCCCGGCGCGGCGGGGGATCCGCTCGCCGTGGGCGGCCATGACGGTGGGGAGCGCCCGGGCGGGGACGGCGAGGCAGACGAGGTCGTGCCCCCCCAGCTCGAGCTCCGCGGCGCGTCTGATGGCGATCCCGGACGGAAGCTCGACCCCTGGGAGGTAGGCGCCGTTCTCCCGCTCGCGCTCGAGCGCCTGCGCCTGCTCGTGCGTGCGACAGCCGAGCTCGACCTCGAAGCCGGCCCGCGCGAGCGACACTGCGAGGCTCGTCCCCCAGCTCCCGGCCCCGACGATCGCGGCGCGGCGGATCGGGGGCAGGCCACCGAGCCACTCCCACTGGAGCATGACGCACGGCCAGATGCGCGCCGTGACCGCCTCGGCAAGCGCGGGCGAGGGATCCTCCACCCGCGGGTAGTGCAGGGGGCGCCCGGCCCGAATCCGCACCTTGTGGGGGCGAATCCGCCAGCCGCGCCGGACCGTTTCCGTGCCGATCACGGCGACGGGTACGACCGGGGCCCCGCTCTCGAGCGCGAGCCGCCCCACCCCCCGCCTCGGCTGACCGAGCGAGCCCGGCCGGGTCCGTGTCCCCTCCGGAAAGATGAGCACGATGCCCCCGCGCGCGAGGATCGTCTTCGCCGTCTCGACCATCTCGAGGTCGCCCGCCCCCCGATCGACGGGGAACGCCCCGACGCTGCTGAGAAGCCATGACCGCACACGCCCGGTGAACATCTCCTTCTTGGCGATGTAGTACATCGGCCGCCGGGCCATCGTGCCGATGACGAATGGGTCGAGGAAGCTGCGGTGGTTGGAGGCGATGATCACCCCGCCCTCGGCGGGGATGTGCTCACGGCCGATCCGGGCCATCCGGAAGTAGATGTGGAAGAACGGCTGAAACAGGGCGCGCACGACCCAGTACACGAACCGGTTGACGCCCCTCTCCCGGGTGCGCCGGTGAAGCGCTTCGTGATCCATCGCACATTGGCGTACCCGTTCTCCGCGTCCCCGTTACAGTTGCGGGCGGTGACCACGGGCTTCGACCGCAACCGAACGCTCAGAGGAGCCGTCTGCGGCGCGGTCGCCGCGACCGTCTGGGCGGTCGGGCAGCCGCTCGACAAACTCGTCTTGTCCAGCGAATATGACGACGTCGAGCTCCTCGGCAAGGCGATCACCCGCGGCAATGGCTGGTATCCGGCTGGGCTCGCGCTGCACATCGGGAACGGGGCCGTGTTTGGCGCGGTCTACGCGAACGTCGCGCCGCTGCTGCCGATCCACCCCGCCGTGCGAGGACCGGCGGCGGCGCTCGTCGAGCACGTGGCCCTATGGCCGCTCGGCGCCGTCACCGATCGCTTCCATCCGGCGCGCAAGGAGCTGCCCACGCTCGCTCGCAACCGGCGTGCCTTTGCGCAGGCGACCTGGCGCCACCTGCTGTTCGGGATCGTGCTCGGCGAACTCGAGCGGCGCGTCAACGCGGTTCCCGAGCCGACGCCCCCGGAGCCCGAGGCCGACTACTCCAGCAATGGCCACGGCACGCTCGAGCATGCCGTGTCGGTGTCGGAGACCGGCGCCGGCCCGGGATCAGGCGAGCACTCCTAGGCCTTTGCGCGCGCTCGTCACGGGAGCGTCGGGGTTCACCGGCCGTCACCTCGTCCGGGCCTGCGTCGAGGCGGGCGACGAGGTCGTCGGCCTGTCGCGCGGCGCCGACGACGCGGAATCCGGTGCGAGCGTTCACCAGGTCGACCTTCGCGACGCCGATGGTGTGAGCGCCGCGATGAGCGAGATCGCGCCGCAGGTCATCTACCACCTCGCCGCGCTGAGCTCCGTCGGGCGCTCGTGGGAGGAGCCCGCGGTCACGATGCGGGAGAACACCGCGACCACGGTCAATGTGCTCGAGGCGATGCGCCGGCATGCCCCGGACGCGCGACTTGTCTGCGTGAGCTCATGCGAGGTGTACGGGACGAGCGCCGAGCTGCCGATCAGCGAGCGCGCACCGGTCCAGCCCGCCAACCCCTACGCGGTCTCCAAGACGGCCGGCGACCTCCTCGCGGGGGTCTACGTCGACGCCTACGGACTCGAGATCGTGCGGGCGCGGCCGTTCAACCACACCGGGCCCGGCCAGCGGCCCGCGTTCATCGTCTCGTCGCTTGCCCGCCAGGCCGCGGCCGCCCGCCTGGCCGGCGAGACGAAGCTGCGCATCGCCACCGGGAACCCCGACACCCGGCGCGATTTCACCGACGTCCGCGACGTGGCCCGCGCCTACCGGCTGCTCGCCGAGCGCGGACGCTGCGAGGTCTACAACGTCGCCTCGGGACGGTCGATCTCCGCCGCCGAGCACGTCGCCCTCATCGCCGAGCTGATCGCGCCGATCGAAGTCGAGCACGTCGTCGATCCCGCGCGCGTCCGCGCTCACGAGGTGATGGATCTCCGGGGAGCGAACGACCGCATCCTCGCCGACACCGGCTGGCGCCCGGAGATCCCGTTCCGTCAGACGATGCTCGACACACTCGAGTGGTGGGAGCGCGAGCTCGCCGCCGAGGTGACCCACTCGTGAGCGAGACCCTCCTGGGCGAGATCCTGAACGGGCTGTGGCGCTTCGAGGCGCAGCACCCCGATTGGACCGAGGAGGAGGGCGGCGATGACGGCTGGGAACAGACGGTCGCCTGGTGGGCATTGGCGACAGAGGAGGGGCTCGCCCTCGTCGACCCGCTCGTGAGCGACTGGGCGGAGCTCGACGGGCTCGTCGAGGCGCAGGGCGGTTGCCCCGGAATCGTGCGGACCTGCCACTGGCACCAGCGCAGCATCGAGGCGGCCGCATCCCGCTATCGCGCCGAGGTCTGGGCGCGGGAGCCCGCCGGCGACGCCGCCGGCCCCCTCGTCGATCACCCTGTCGTCGGCGGCGAGGAGCCGTTCGGCGGCGCTGTTCGGATCGTCAACGTCGAACGCGGCGATGAGATCGGCCTGTGGTTCCCGACGCAGTCGGCCCTCGCTTTCGGCGACGTGATGCTGCGGCGCGAGGGCGGCGTGCTGCGAGTGTGCCCCGACTCGTGGCTTCAGCCCGTCGGAGGGCCTGAGCGTCTACGCGCCGTGCTCCGCGCGCTCTCCGAGCTTCCCGTCGAGCATGTCCTCGTCTCGCACGGTCCCCAGCGGCTCGGCGACGGCCGTGCCGAGCTCCTCGCCGCAACTGCGTAATTCCCCCGCGCCCGGCGGTCTTCGGTACCGTCCGGAGTGGATGAGCGGGTATGAGCGCGTCACTGTGACGGCGGCTCCGGCGGACGTCGTCGCCGCCCTGAGGGAGGTCCTGCGCGCCCGCGACATCACCGAGTACGCGGTCGTCGACCACGGGCACGACATGGCGCGGGCGGGTGCGCCCGGCTTCGTGGCCTGGACGCTCGTGTTCGGCAACCCCGCGGCCGGTGCGGCGCTGCTCGCGCGGGATCTCGAGGCGGCGGTCGACATCCCGCTCCGCCTCGCGGTCATCGCCGGCCCCGACGACGGGGCCGTGATCGTGCTCCGCGACATGCGCACCCTGCTCGGCGAGGATCTCACCGCGATCGCCGACAACCTCACCGGCGCGCTGCGCGCGATCGCCGCCGAGGTGCGCGACCGCTTCGTCACCGGCTGACCCGGGCGGCCACGCCGGGGCGGCGCCGACGACTGCGACCGCGACGGGGAGAGCGAGAGCGACAGCGAGGGCGACGGAGAGGACGACCGCGACCGCGACGAGCGCGTTTGCCACACTCACCCCCACGCCCGCCTAGCTCAATTGGCAGAGCACTTGATTTGTAATCAAGAGGTTGGGGGTTCGACTCCCCCGGCGGGCTTGGGGATTTGGCGGAGCGTGTCCCGGATATGTCCCTGGACAGGCGGCGGATGTGCATGTGGCTGGATCCTCGCCACCCTCGGGGCACGTGTTCCGCGTTGATCGCAAGCGGGGTCGCTGCTGGTACATGAAGTACCGGCTGCCAGACGGGCGCCAGGTTTAGAAGAAGCTAGGCCCGGCTTGGACCGGCCAGCGGACGGCCGCCCGCGGGCTATCTCATGAAACGCCTTGCTGAGGATCGGCTGCGCGAGTAACGATGCTTCGCTGGAAGCGACGGACCGGCGGCTGGCAGGAAACTCAGTCTTGTCTTGCGGCGGTCTGAGCGAGCGCTTCCTCGAGTGCGCCCTTCCCGCCGGGCGTGCCGGTGATCGCCAGCTCGGGCGACCAAGTCGGGACGCGGCCGGCGAGCGCTGCGGCGCGCTTGTGGCCCGCGACCTCGATCGGTGCGCGCTGACGGACTTGGGCGAGCAGCCGGGTGCTGTACTGCTGCGGTGATTCCTCGGGCGCGATGGCTGGTCGATCGAACGCGAAGAACTCGACCCGCACGTGCGGGCGTTCTGTTGGGAATCGCGGGATCGCGACGGTGCCGTTGCACGCAACCCCGATGATCGTCGCCTCGGGCACCGCCCGCGCCATGTAGCCGATCCCGCTACGGGCCCGCAGCACTCGGCCGAGCGAGCGGGTGCCCTCGGGGTAGATCCCGATACATGCGCCATTGCGGAGCTCCTCGATCGCACGGTCGAGCGCTCCGGTGTCGCCGGACCCACGATCGATCGGGACCTGGCCCATCCCGGTCAAGACCGCGCCGAGCAACTTGTTCTTCCACATCGAGGACTTCGCCAGCGCCCTGATCTGCCGACGCGGCATCGCCGCGATCCCCGCCGTCACGGTGTCCCAGTAGCTGTCGTGGTCGCCGACAAGCAGCAGCGGCCCCTCCAGCGGCAGCAGCTCGAGGCCGATCACGTGCAAGCGGCCCCACCACACAACGCCAGGAGTGGAGGCCATCATCACGCCACGGTACGCCCGGGTGATCCGCTCGACGCGATCGGACATCGCCCCCACAGGCTACCCGGGCCGATGCAGCAAGCTGTGAGTCCCCGCTCCTTCCCGTCCCCGCGTCCGCCTCGATCTCGGAGGCGATCACCGAATTGCGCTCGACAAGCCGCGGCTCCGTCGTCGCCGTTGCGCTCGTGAGCCTCGCGACCGCCGGGCGAGCAAAGGAGTCGTGCGTGATGGCGGGGCACGCGCTGTTGGATCACGCCGGAGTTCGTGGCTAACGGTGGAGGGGCGGCCGTGGTCGGCGCCGCCACAGTGCTGCATCGCCGGTGCGGACGGGCAGCCGCGGCCGTGGCGGTCGGCGTGGCTGGTGGCGTTTCTGAGCGGCAGTCTCATCACCGACGTTGCCACGTGCTGAGACTGCTACGTGTAGCCCAGTGGAGCGGTCTCGGCCCGTGTTCGAAGACTGCTGCTTTCGGGACCCGAGGCGCTTAGCTCTGCCGGTTCGCTGGCTAGCACCGGCGGTGGTTCGCCCGGTGTTGGAGCGCGAGGGCGGGGCCCTGCTGGTCGCGATTTGCGAGACTCGCCCGGCCCACGAGCTCGGACCTGCCTTCGTCTTGGCGCGGGTACCCGGGCTGGCGCCAATCTCGTGACCTCCTGGGCTCCGCAGGCGATAACTCTCCGGCCCGGTTCGTGCTTGCAGTGGACTGGCATTTCGGGCTCGTACCCGGCACCTCGATCCCGGCATATGGCCGCCCTTCGATCAGACGCAGGCGACACGCTCCCCGCGGGTCGATGACCTGAGCTTCCTAGATGTCGGAGTGGTGCTCGTCGGTCGGTAAGCCGGCTGCCTTCCAGGCGCTGAATCCGCCGTCGAGGTTGGCGACATGTTGGTATCCGAGGGTCTTCAGCGTGAGCGCGGCAAGTGCGCCGCGGGTGCCCGATCTGCAGTACACGATCACCCGGCCGGTCGGGTCCAAGTCGGCATTGTGTTTGGGGCTGCCGGGATCAGCGACAAACTCGAGCAATCCCCTAGGCACCTGTACGGCGCCCTTGATGTGCTGCTCCCACTCCACGGGCTCTCGGACGTCGAGGAGCACTGCCTTTCCGGAGGTAACTTCATCAGCAGCATCCTTTGGGGACACATGCTCGATCTGGGCGTTGGCCTTGCCCACCATTTCTGCGGCTGTTGTTGTCATGGCGTTCTCGCTTTGAGGTAGGTGGTTTGCCGATCACCGGACCGGCGGTGACGGGTCGCATCGTGCGGATCAGGCCCGGTCGCCTGGATCGACCTTCTCGGCTACCCGAGTCGGGTGCCTTCGACCTCAAGGCCGCCGCCCTCGGGAAGCTTCGTCCAGCTGCGTCGCTGCCACTCTTCCTTGAGCACCTCGGTCGCCGCTTGCTCGAGGAACTCCGGGCGCGCCCACTCGTCCACGTCGAAGTCGTGCTTGATGTAGCCGTGGCTGACCATGAAGTCCTTGCCGATCTTCACGCACTGCATGTTCTGCGCGCTCAGACTCGGCACCATGTCGACGTGCTTGATGCCCCGGTAGGTGTCCTCGGCGTCCTGGTAGAACGTCTGGCGGTTGAGGATCGCTCCTGCGGCACGCTTGTGCTCGTTGGCCCAGCGCCCGACCTTGATCATCGCCTTCATGTAGGCGAGGACGAGCTCGGGGTGCTCGTCGGCCATGACGTCCGTGCAGGTGATGACGGCCGGTGTGTTGGCCACCTGCACCGTCCAATCCGGGTACCGCGTGAGGTCCTCGATCATCTTGAGCTGGCCGGTGGCCTCCTGCAGATGCTGGAAGACCTTGCTCTGGGTGTAGATCGCGTCGACCTTGCCGGCGAGCAGTGCGGTCTCCAGCGGGCGGAAGGCGAGGTCGTGCTTGTGGTCACGGCGCATCCATAGCTCAGACGGGTTGTTCATCGGCGGGACGAGCATCTCGGGCTTGTCGTACCAGTCATCCGGATAGGGGAAATCGACCAGCTCGACGTCGTCCAGGGTCATGTCGTTGAGCTTGAGCATGTTCAGGATGCCCATGTGCTCCTGGATGCGCCACCAGTCGTTCTTGATCGTGTTCAGGCTCTTGGAGATCCCGATCTTCTTGCCCTTGAGGTCCTTCATCCGGAAGATCTCGTCGCGGGCACGCACCACCATGCAACCGCCCTCGTACACCCACGTCGCGCCCAGCAGCACCGTGCGGCGCAGGTCAGCGTTGACATGGATCGGCGGGTAGAGACCGCCGAAGCGGATCAGGTTGTCGAGGTTGTGGATGTAGTGCGGGTACCAGTTGTTCTCCGGTGCGTGGCGGAAATAGGCGTACTCAACGCCGATCTTCTTGAACTCCTCGCGGCACCACCCAAGCTCCTGGTCGACGTTGTTCGCCGACACCATCGGGCAGTTCGTAAACCACACCTCCTCCCAGTTCAGAGGCACTGTGGTTGCCACTCGTTGCTCAGTTGCGGTAGCCATCGTCGGCTCCTTTCGTGTAAGACCGGGAGGTAGGCGATCCGCTCCCCGCCGGATCCGCATTCGCGGGTCTGTTTCCAGAAGGCTCTTTGGGACGGTCGTCGATTGCCTTCGCCTCGAGCAGGATGAGCCCGAGGTCGGACACGCGACGGAGGAGTCCTTGGAGCTCGGCTTGGTCGCGGACGGTGCCGGTGAGCGCGGTATTGCCCTCGGCCCGCGTGAGCGTCATGCCGTCGAAAGCCGGCTCAAGCACGTCGCTGAGCTCTCCCTCGACAATCAACCGATAGTTCCGACCAGCCATGCATCGAGCATCCCACCGTCTTCCGCGCGGAGGCGGAACACGGGGGTCTTTCACCCGGGTGATCGCGTTTACTCCAGCAGTCCGAGCGCGGTGGCGCGGGCGACGGCGTTCACGCGGGAGTGCACCCCGAGCTTCTGGTACAGCGCGCGCCGGTGCGACCGGATCGTGTTCTGGGACAGGAACAGGCGCTCGCCGATCTCCCGGGTCGACAACTCGCCGGCCAGGAGCCGCAGTACGGCGAGCTCGGCCTCGGTCGGTTGCTCGAGCAGCTCCCCGCTGGACGCACGGTCACGCACGGTGTCAAGCTCGTGGGCCACGTCGGTGGCAAACGCCGGAACGGGTCCGCTGTCGCTGAGTTCGCCGAGCGCCTCCAGCGCGGCCCGTAGGGTTGGCTCGGCCTCGTCCAGACGCCCGCGGCGCAGGCGAACGCGGGCCAGGAGAACGAGCAGCCACGTGTGGTGCAAGGTTGCCACCTCATCGGTAAAGAAGCGCTCCGCGGAGGCGAGCTCGCGCTCGGCCTCGACAAGGCTTCCCTCAGCGGCCAGCA
Source organism: uncultured Solirubrobacterales bacterium (assembly GCA_963755955.1). GTDB lineage: Bacteria > Actinomycetota > Thermoleophilia > Solirubrobacterales > Solirubrobacteraceae > Palsa-465. The sequence continues at coordinate 70,765 of CAVWLZ010000018.1, read as the reverse complement.
CTGCGCCCAGGGCGGCCGATGCGTTGGCTCCAAGCCAGCTTCGGCTCGTGCCGATCCCGCCCACTGCCGCCTTCGCCTTCTCAGCGTGGCCTCGTGCGGAGGCGAGCCGTCCGCGCTCGACGGCCACGAGAGCCAGGGTGGAGCGGGCGACGACCAGACTCGGGATCGCGCGCTCGATCGCGGGGTGCCCGAGCGCCCGCAGCGCCACCGCCGAAGACTCATCCAGCTCGCCGGCGAAGAACAGGGCGCAAGCGCACGCGGCCAGAGCCGCCGTGAGGATCTCATTCGCGTCACCTCCGGCGAGCTCGACCGCACGCCGGCCGTCGAGCACCGCCTGCCCGACGCCCCGGTCGATCGTGACCGCTCGGACCAGCGCCGCCGCGGCCTCGACGTAGGCGCCGACCCGCTCCGGTCGCGCTCCACGGCCCACGTCGACCAGCGCAAGCAACCGGCGCTGCTCAAGCCGGTGCCCGCCGACCAACATCGCCGCCGTCGCGGCCCCGGCCGCGAGCTCTGGATGCTCGACGAGCTGGTCCTCCGGCAACGTTCGCACTCCGCTCAGCACCGTCCGGGCCGCGCCCCCTCTGATCAGCGGCAAGTGGTACTCGGCCATCAGCTCCGCCACGATCTCGTGATCGCCGGCCGCCGCAGCATGCGTGACAGCTTCGACCGCCAACCCTCGCGATCTGAGCCACACAGCGGCTCGTCGATGAATCAGCGTCGGCGCGCCCGGCTCAAGCGAGGCGAGGCGAGCCCGCGCGTACTCGGCAAACAACGAGTGGATACGGAACCAGCCCCCTCGCTCCAGCCGCAACACGAACAGGTTAGAGCGCTCGAGCTCCGCGAGCCGAGCCGCCGAATCACTGCGGTCCAACACGCCATCGCAGAGTTCCGCGGTGAACTCGCCCAGGACCGACACGCCGGACAGGAATGCCTGGCCGTCCTCGTCGAGCGCCGCCAGCACCTCGCCACTCAGGTAGTCGGCCACGAAACGGTTGTCTCCCCCGAACGCCCGCACCGCCGCCACCGGATCCTCCACCGTCCGCAGCCACAACCAGGCCATGACCAGCGCAGCGGGCCAGCCCTCGGTCCGCTTCACCAGCATCTCGATCTCCTCCGTACCGAGCTCGAGACGACCGAGCACAACGAGCAGCTCCCGCGCCTCCGCAGGCGCGAACGCGAGATCGGCTCCACGCACCTCGACCACCGCACCCGTGGCACGCAGCCGAGCGAGCCTCAACGCCGGATCCACCCGGGTCAGCAGCACCACATGCAGGTTCGACGGAAGGCGCCCGAGGGCGTAATCGATCGACGACAGGCACTCCTCGCTGGCAACCACATGCAGGTCATCGAGCACGACGACCAACTCGCCCCCCAGCGCCGCCACGCCATTCATGAGCTCGTCTACCGCAACCTCGACCGGGCCGCCGGCGACGCCGAGCCGGCGCAGCGCCGGTCGCGCGAGCCCCGATCGCACGCGATCGACCGCCGTCGCTACATACCTCCACAGCACGGCCGGGTCGTTGTCGCCGTCGTCGAGGTTGACCCACGCAAGCGCCGCGTCGAGGCTCGCGCACCAAGCCCGCACCGCAGTCGTCTTGCCAAAGCCGGCCGGCGCCGTGACAAGCGTCAGCGACGCCGCCCCGCCCAAATCGAGCACCCGCCGAACCCGCGGCCGGTCAACCACGCCGTGACGGACGCTCGGAACCGCGAGCTTGGCCTCCACCAGCGGTGCATCCGCGCTCGCGTCCCCAGACTCTCGTTGACGCTCGGCGCCGCCGGCCGGCTGCTCGAACTCGTCCATGTTGGTGTCCTTCATCCGTCTGGCCCCATCAACGATCGCGGGGAATCCCCTCCTGGGGGAGGTTCGAGGGTCACATGAAGCGTTAGCGGGGCCATCATCCAGATCGGATGAGGGCAGCGACGGCCAGAAGCGCGACCGGCCGAAGTGCCGAGCACAACCCTGTCAGGTTCGAGCGCTTCGCGAACCGGCGGGCCCGTGGCACACGACCTCCGCTTGGAGCGAAACGCCGTTGGCACGGACGTGGCCCGACGAGGCGGACAGCGACAGCATGCCGGCCCAATCGACGCTCGATCGCAGAAGTTGCCGCAGTCCGCTTTTCCTCGCCGACGAGCCCGTCGCCGCTGACGGCACGCGCCGGGCAAAGCGCGGCGAGCAGGGCGCGGCGATCCGTAGGCGGTTCACCGTTAGCCACGAACTCCTGAGTAGCAAGCACAAGAGCAGCAGCCTCGCGGGCACCGCCCGGACTGCTGTGACGCCTGGTCGGAATGGGCATCCCGCACGGCTCGCTGCGGGACTATCCGGCGTTCGCTTCCGGCGCGGGATAGGGTTGGCGAGCGATGGCGTCCCGCGAGCATCAGGTTCTGACGCCCGACGGGCGGCGGCTGCAGGTTCTTGAGCGAGGCGTGCCGGATGGGCGTGCGGTGCTGGTGCACGGCGGGACACCGAACTCGCGTTTGATGTTCGACCGCGACGTCGCGTGTGCCGAGCGGCATGGGGTGCGAGTGATCTCCTATGACCGCCCGGGATACGGCGGCTCCAGCCGGCGCGCCGGTCGCACGGTCGGCGACTGCGCCGAGGACGTCCGGACGATCGCGCAGGCGCTCGGTATCGGTCGGCTCGGTGTATGGGGGATCTCGGGCGGCGGGCCACACGCGATCGCGTGCGCCGCATTGCTGCCCGACCTCGTCTCGGCGGTCGCGGTGCTCGCGTCAAGTGCGCCGTGGCAGGCCGAGGACCTGGATTACTTCGCCGGCATGGGTGAGCTGAACGTCGAGGACACCCAGCTCATCCTCGCCGACCCGGTCGCCGCACGCGCCAAGCTCGAGCGCGAACGGGAGGAGGTGTTGGCGTTAGAGCCGGCGCAGCTGCTGGCCTTCCTCGAATCGCTGCTGGGCCCGATCGACGCGTCGGCGGCGTCGGGCGAGCTGGCCGAGTACCTGGTCGCGATCAACCGTTCTGGTCTCGCGCCCGGCTGCGACGGCTGGTGGGACGACGAGGTAGCGAACCTCGCGCCATGGGGATTCGCGTTTGAGTCGATCCGCGTCCCAGTGCAGCTCTGGCACGGTCGCCACGACCGCTTCGTACCGTTCGCGCATGGCCAATGGCTGGTCCGCCACATCCCCGGTGTCGAGGTGCACCTCAGCGATGATGACGGACACCTGACGCTGACGAGGAATCACCTCGACGAGATCTACGAATGGCTGCTTGACCGGACCTGACGAGGTTTCCGACGCACCCGACCGGCATGATCGCCGCGTCGCCGTTGCGCTCGTACGGAAGCCGTCGTCGCGATGACGGATACAATCGTCCGTCCGTGCGTCCGTGGGCCGGCCGGAACGCACCCACGGGTGTGGCCGACGGGTCGCTGGTGGAAGACGCCTGTGGCGGCAACGAGCAGGTCGTGGGCGCTTCGCGCTTCGATCGGCCGAAACCCGAGTCGGCAGGTCGATCGCTCAATCGTGCGTCGCATAGAGTCGCGCTGATAAGTCAGCACGGCCTAGGAGGAGAGCAAGCACGTACGTACGGATCGCGCGATTTGAGGGCGGGGAGCGCCGGGGCGCGAACCTGTTCCTCTGCGAGACGGAGGACGACATGCGGCGGATCGACGCCGGCGTCTAGGAGTGGATCGCTTGCCGGACCCGATAGGCTCGGCCGGTGCAGATCGGGGGTTTTGTGGGTGGGCGCGTTCGCGCGCTGCTCGGCGTGGTCGTCGCGCTGGCTTGGGTATCGGTCCCTGCCGTGGCATCCGCAGGCACGTTCACGGCGGCGTGTTCGGGGAGGACGGGCGACGTGCCATCGCTGGTCGCTGCGATCGGCTCGGCGAATTCGAGCCCCGGGCCGGACACGGTCGCGCTCGGCCCGGGCTGCACGTACACGCTGACCGTGGTCAACAACAATTGGTACGGGCCGAATGGTCTACCGGCGATCGCCAGCGACATTACGATCGAGGGCAACGGTTCGACGATCGCCCGGTCGGCCGCGGCGGCGACGTTCCGGCTGTTCTTTGTCGGCGCGGATCCTCTTAGCGCCAGCACAGACAACTACGTCTCTCCCGGTCCGGGAGTGCTGACGCTGAGGCATGTGACGCTGACCGGCGGGCTCGCGAAGGGCGGGGACTCCAACGGAGGCGGTGGCGGCGCGGGGATGGGCGGTGCGATCTTCAGTCAGGGGGTCGTGACGGTCGACCACAGTACGATCGCCGGCAACACCGCGCAGGGCGGCTCGGCCGTCAACAACTCTGCCGGGCTGAGCGGCGGTGGGATCGGGACCGATAGCTCCCCGAGCGCCGGCGGCGGGTTCGGCGCCGGCGGCTTCGGCGGCGGCGCCGGTGGCGGGTCCAACAGCGGTGGTGGTGGCGGCGGCGCCGGCTTTCGCGTCGGCGAGAACGGCAATTCGGCGGACATGACGGGCAAGCCGGGAACGGGCGGCGGGCCACTGACGGGGACCGGTGGCTTCGGGGGCAACAGCAGTACGCAGGGTGGTGTGGCCGGTGGCGACGGCGGCGGTGGCGGGGGCCGCGGCACCGGCGCTGATGGCGGGGCGTTCGGCGCCGGTGGCACCAAGCCCCTCAGCGGGGGCGGGAGCGCCGGCGGTGGCGTTGGCGGTGGAGGCAGTCAGTACGCCGATGTCAACAGCGGCGGTGGCGGTGGCGGCTTTGGCGGCGGTGGCGGGACCGGCAGCGCCAGCGGCGGGAGCGGCGGGTTCGGAGGCGGCGGCGGCTACGGCCCAGGCGGCGGCGGCGGCTCTGGCTTCGGCGGTGGTACCGCCACGACGACCGGCGGTGGTGGCGGCGGCGCTGGCCTCGGCGGCGCGATCTTCAACATGCAGGGCCGGCTGACGATCGTCGACTCGACGCTCACCGCCAACGCGGCCGCGGGCGGCGCTGACAACGTGCCCGATCACGCCAAGGGGATCGGCGGCGCGGTGTTCAACCTGAGCGGCTCATTGAGCGCAACCGCGTCGACCTTCGCGAGCAACACGGCGACGTATAACGGTACTTCGATTTACAACCTCGTCTACGACGGCGCGACAGCACGAACCGCGCAGACGACATTGACGGACACGGTCGTCGCGGACGCTCCGGGACCGTTCGACCTCGCATCGGACAAGCCATTGGCCACCGAGGGCGCCGCCAATCTCGGCACCGCGACGGCCGACGCCAGCCGGTTCGATCTCGTTCCCACGATGATCCCCCTCGGCGGCGGGAGCATCTCGGGCTCGCCGTTGACCGGAAATCCACTGCTCGGTCCGCTGCGCGGCAACGGCGGACCGACTGAGACGATGGCGCCGGCGACCGGCAGTCCGGTGATCGACGCCGGCGGCGGTTGTCCCGCGACCGATCAGCGCGGCCAGCCACGCCACGACAATGGGGAAAGCGCGTGTGACATCGGAGCGTACGAGGTTCAGGATCCACCCGTCGGTGGTGGTGGCGGTGGCGGCGGCGGTGGTGGCGGCGGCTCGGGTCTGGCGATCATCAGTGGTGAGAAGCTGTCTCCGACCGTGTTTGCCGCGGCCCCCCGCGGTCCTTCCGCCCTGGCTGCCAAGCGCCGCTTCGGAACGAAGGTCACGTATACGTTGAATCTGAACGCGAGCGTGCGTTTCAGCGTGGTCCACCTGGTGCCAGGCCGCAGGGCGAACAGCTCGCGTTGCGTCAAGGCAACCCGGCGCAACCGCCGCGCGCGCCGGTGCACGCTGCTGGTGACAATCCGCGGGAGCTTCACGGTGCCAGCGCGCGCCGGCGCAAACAGCTTCCGCTTCACCGGCCGCCTCGGCGCACGCAAGCTCATCCCCGGTTCGTACCGCCTCACTGCCACACCGATCATCAAAACGAAGCCCGGACGCGCCACCAGCGCCTCGTTCCGGATCATCCGGTAGATCCGAGCCGCGCCCGCGGCGCCGAGCGTCGAATATCGCCAGCACACCGACCGGTCACGGCCGCGACTACGAGCACCGACGCCCACGCCGACCGCTTTCGCGTGAATCCGCCGCGTCCGGCGTCGGCGCCGTCCAAAGCATTCTTGGTCGCCGAAGCAGTCGTTGTGTACGCAGCGCGGTAGCTGTCGAAGCGATCGTCCGTACGGGTGCCACGCAATCTGGCCATCGGCCGTGATGTGGCTCAGGCGAAGTGCATCGACGCGGGCCGAATCGGAAAGACTCACGCCATCCCCGATCGTGACTTGTTCAGCGCGAATCTCCCTCGCGAGTTCTTCGCTGGTCGGCCTACGTCTGCCCCGGTGGCGCAGGGTCCGGGACGTGATCATGTGCGCGGCGCCCGACGACGTCGCGACCCACGAGTTCGCATCCCACCCGCCGATCGCCGGGGCGTACGAGGCTCGCGAGCAGATCGGGACTCCCGGACCCGTTGAGCTTGGACGCGGGGTCCGGATCGACAGACTCAGCGCGGACGACGCGAAGCTTCTCGTGACGCGTGCATCCCGCGCGGCCACTACTTCAAGCCGATCCGCCACGACAACCAGCGCTACTCGTTCATCCGAGATGTCGATCCAGACGAAGCCGCGCGGCACCCAGTTGTGAGCGAGCTTGCCGGTGGGCGTGACAGCCCAGATGGCGTTGCCTGTCAGACCCACCGGCTTGCCGTCCGCCGGCAGGCCGAAGATGCCGTTGTTGTGGCCGGTGATGTGAAATCGCGAGGACACGCGTGAGGCGTCGCTGCTGGCAAAGGTCTCGATGGTTTGCCACTTCAGGTCGGAGATCTTCGACTGAAAGCCGGCGACCCAGGCTTTGAAGTTGTCCCGGCCGGCGACGTCTACGCCAGCGGACGTGATGACGAAATCCTCGGTCGGATCCGCCCCCGCGCGGAGCCGTCGGTCGCTCGCGTATCTATCTAGGCCCCGTGTACGATTGCCTGACATCTACGGACCAGGGGTGTGGGCCGATGTTTGGAAATAAGAACACGGCCAAGCTGTACGCGGAGGGCGCGCAGACGGAGGGGCTCGTCGTGCACCGGTCGGACACGACCGACGGCATCAACTACCGGGTCACGATCCGGGTCAGGTTCCCCGACGGCTCGGCGACCGAGTTCAAGAAGTGGTTGGACTGGCATGACGTCGGCCACGTGCTCCAGGGCAGCGTTGTTCCAGTCCGTTACGACCCGTCCGATCACTGGAAGGTCGTGCGCGACGTATCGGCACTGCAAGCGGGGCGCGCGCAGGCCGATGCCACCGGGGAGGCTCAGCTCGACGAGCAGTTCGCGCGCCTCGGCGAACCTGGTTCGGGACCGGTGGCGGCCCGGGAGGCGAGGCGCTCGCAGGCCTGGGGGACCTGAAGGCACAACTGCTCCAAGCGGCTGCTGAGAACCCGGGGTCGGTCATCGACCTCTCGCCGGGCTCACCCGCACGGCCCGGATCGACTCCGGAGGACCGCCTCGCGAAGCTCGCCGACCTGAAGGAACGAGGCGTTCTCAGCGACGAGGAGTTCGCAGCCCAGAAGGCCAAGATCCTCGCCGCGAGCTGACCTGCCCGCGTGCCTACAGACCGTCGAAGGCCGCGAACGCGGCGTCGATCCTCAAGTGGTCGCCGGTCGCGTTGTCGTCGAGCATGAGGCCGCGGATGACGGCGAGGGCCAGTGTGGCTTGCGCTTGAGCGGTCACGTCGTCGGGGCTGGACGATCTCAGCAGCTCGGTGAACTGGGGGAGCCAGTCGTGGACGCTGGCACGGCCGAACCCCGGAAACCGGTTCGGCTGGGTTTGAGCAAGAGCGTTGACCTCGTCGAAGAGCTGGAAGAAGGGGCGGTTGACGGGGTCGGTGATGATCGCGCGGAGGGCGCTGACGAGGCCGCGGAGATCCCTCGGGCTCTGCTCGGCAAGCTGCGCTCGGCAGGTGTCGAGGAGTTGGCTGCGGGCGTCTCCGAGGGCGGCAGCGATGAGCGCGTCGCGGGATCCGAAGTGGTGGACGAGCATCCGGGAGCTCGTCCCGAGAGCGTCCGCGAGCTCTCTCAGGGAGACCTCACAGCTGCGACGGGCGACGAGCAGTTCGGCCGCTTGGGCTTGTAGGCGTCGCCGCTGCCGCTCGTCACGAGGTCGGCCGGGTGCTGTAACGTCGTTACGAGAATTTGCGGCTGACTCAGGAGGGCTCACGATGCACACCGTGCCAGAAGACCGCAACCACCGTCCTCTGCGACAGGATCTGTCGCGGAGCGCCCCGGCGGCCCCACGATGACGACTGTGATCTTCGTTCACGGGGCATGCGTTCGCGACGCCGATTGGTGGTGGAGCCGGATGGCGCAGCCGCTCGCCGAACTCGGCGTCGCGACCGTTGCGGTGGCGCTCCCGAGCTGCGGCGAGACCGGCGACACGCTCGGGGACCTGTACGACGACGTCGACGCGTGCCGCCAGGCGATTGCTGAGGTTGACGGTCCCGTCGTCCTCTGTGGCCATTCCTACGGCGGGATGATCATCACCGAGGCCGGTGCCGATGACCGCGTCACCCAGCTGCTCTACGTGACCTCGGTGATGCCCGGCGCCGGCCAGTCGCAGGCCGATCTCGTCGGCGCAGAGCCAGCGCCATGGCTGCAACCAAGCGACGACGGCACCGTCGGCGTCGATCCCGACATGGTCCGAGAGTTCTTTCTCCAAGACTGCGACGAGACAACCACCGAGCAGGCGGTCGGCCGTCTCACCCGCCAATCCCTCACGCCGTTCACCCAGCCGCCCCGCCGGATCGCCTGGCAACACCAGCCCGCCGCGTACTTCGTCTGCACCGAGGATCTCGCCACCCCGCCTGAGGCGCAGCGCCAACGCGTCAGAGCGGACACGCGACTCGTCGAGTTCAGCGCCGGCCATCACCCATTTCTCTCGCGTCCCGACGCGTTCGCCGAGAGCATCGTCGCCACGATCAACGGCAGCTGAGCAAGCCACGGGAAGTCCTGGCGGCCCTGCGTCAACTTCGGGCCTGCGGTGCGGCGCTGGCAGTGGCCGTACGATCGCTCCGGCCCGCGACGATGAGTTTTCGTCTCACGACCGGTCATTAGCTGTGGCAGAGAAGCCTGGAGAAGGAAGGAGAGCCCGTTGCCAAGCCTCATGGTGGACCTCATCGCGGTCATCGTCCGTCGCTGCGGTGCGACGAGCGTGACTCCATGCTGATCTACTCGATGAACGTCTCGGTGGACGGTTTCATCGCCGACCGCGAGGGCGCGTTCGGGTGGACGGGCCCGAGCGAGGAGCAGTTTCTCTTCCACACCGCGCAGATCAGCGAGCTCGGCGGCTATCTGTGCGGCCGCAGGCTCTACGAGACCATGCTGGTGTGGGAGACGGAGCCGTCGCTTCGCGACAACGAGCGCGGGGCCGCGTTCGCCGACATCTGGTGCGCCATCCCGAAGGTCGTCTTCACCCGCACGCTCGACAGCGTTCAGGGCAACGCCAGGCTCGCCGAGGCGTCGGTGGCCGAGGAGGTCGCTGCCGCGCTCGACGCGACAGACAAGGACATCTCGATCGGCGGTGCCGGCCTGGCCGCGGCAGCGATCGAGCTCGGCCTCGTCGACGAGCTCCGCATGTTCCGCTGTCCGCTCGTCGTCGGTGGCGGCACACCGTTCCTGCCGCCGGTCACCGAGGACATTCGGCTGGAGCTGATCGAGACGAGGACGTTCGGCTCGCGGGTGATCTACGAGCGCTACAGGCGCGCTCGCGATGACCGCGACTGACACCGGTGGCCTGGACTAACACCACTGACCTCGACTGACACAACTGGTCGCGGGCTCGCCCGATCCGCCAGGCTGCGGCGGTCATCCCGAGTCACAAGCCGCAGAGGAGATGCCATGAGCAATCTGAGATTCAGTATCACGATGTCGTTGGACGGTTACGTCGCTACCACCATCCGGTGATCGTACTTACCCACCACGCGCGCGAGCCGCTCGAGATGGAGGGTGGTACCACCTTTCACTTCGTCACCGACGGGATCGACTCTGCGCTCGCGCAGGCCGGGGACGCGGCTGATGAGAAGGACATCTCGCTGGCCGGGGGTGCATCGGTGACCAACCAATATCTGGCTGCCGGCCTCGTCGATGAGATCGACATCTCGATCGCGCCGGTGATCATGGGTGGCGGCGCGCGCCTGTTCGAGCGTGTCCAGGCCGGTGCTCTCACGCTGATGCAGGTCCGGGCCATCAACGCACCAGGCGTCACGCACATCAAGTACAAGGTCGGCTGAAGCATCCTCCGTCGACGGGATCACGCTCGAGAGGCCGGCGTTCGGATCGCTGACCGACCGGCGAGGTCATCGGTCACCGCTGCCGGTGCGGTCCATAGACTCGGCCACGTGGAGCAGCGTGCGTCGATGCGGTCCGACGTGTGGTTTGCCGGGACGCGGGTCGTCGTTCACGTGCGGGGCGCTCAGAGCCCGGCGGCTGAGTTCTGGCCCACGACGCAGTTGTCGAGCGTCAACGCCCCGGCGCTGTAGATCCCTCCCCCACGTGCGAGCTGGCCGTCGGGAGCAAAGCCGCTGATGCCGGCCGCGCCGACGGCGCCATTGCCGGTGACCAGGACGGTGGTGAGAGCCAGCTCAGAGGCCGATCCCACGAAGATGCCGCCGCCGTCCACCTCACCGGGTCCCGTCGCATGACCACCGACGATCTCGAGATTGCGGATCGCGACGACGCCACTCGTGTTCGCGGCGACTTGGACGACGGCGTGCTCGCCATCGGTCTGCCGGATGATCGTGCCCGCCCCCGACGTCGGCGACGACGCCGTCCCGATGATCGTCATCGGTGCCGTGGCGCTCAGGTAGCCCGTGCTGACTGGACTGCCGTTTCCGAGCCCGAGCGGGTACGTCATGTTCCCGAGCTCAATGGTCGAATTGGGGTTTGCGTCCGCAAGCGCGACGGCCGAGCGGATGTTCGGGCAGACAGTCGCCGTGCAGGACACCGGCGCGGAGTCCGGACCTCCGCTGACCGTGATCGTGAGCGGCGCCGGGGCAGAAACCTGTCGACCTGTCAGCACGCCGGCGCGGGCGGTTTTGGCCCCTGGGGTCGGGGGTAGGGCGGAAAGCGCCACTGAAAGAGGGGAGGTAGTAACACCATGCATTCATCCAGGTCGCTCGCCCGCCGGTCGCTTGCCGTAGCCGGGGCGGCGCTCGCCACAGCCGCCGTCGTCGCGCCGAGCGTCAGCGCGACGGGACACCACCGCGTCTCGCCATCGCAGCCGCGCGTCGCCGCGCAGTCGACGGGGACACTGCCGTATGAGAACGCGAGCCTGCCGATCAACGCACGCGTCCAAGATCTGCTGTCACGGATGACGCTCGCCGAGAAGATCGGCCAGATGACCCAGGCCGAGCGCGGCAGCATCGACACCGACACGTCGAAGATCACCACCGACAACCTCGGGAGCGTGCTCTCCGGCGGAGGCTCGGTCCCGACGCCGAACACGCCCACGGCGTGGGCCGACATGGTCGACCGCTATCAGCGCGCCGCCCTGGCCACGCGGCTGCACATTCCGTTGCTCTACGGCATCGACACCGTGCACGGCGACGGGAACATGTACGGGGCCACCGTGTTTCCCCAGAACATCGGCCTCGGCGCCTCTCGCGACCCGGCGCTGGTGCGCAGCGTCGAGCACATCGCCGCCGAGGAGACCCGCACAACCGGGCCGCAATGGGCCTTCGCACCGTGCCTCTGCGTCGCGCGCGACGACCGCTGGGGGCGCACGTATGAGTCGTTCGGCGAGACTCCTGGCCTCGTCCGTGAGATGGAGACGGCAATCGACGGCTTCCAGGGGCCGCCCGGCCACCTCTCGAACCCCGACCGCGTGATGGCGACGGCCAAGCACTTCGCCGGCGACGGCCTCACCACGTACGGCACCGGGTCGAACATGCACACGACCGGCAACTATCCGATCGACCAGGGCGTCGACGAGGTCAACCACGCCACGTTCAACCGGCTCGCGCTCGCGCCCTATGTCCCAGCTGTGCGCACCCACGACGTCGGCGCGGTGATGCCGTCCTACTCGGACGTCGATTGGACCGAGGACGGGCTCGGCAACCGGATCAACATGCACGGCAACCGTGCGTTGATCACCGGCTGGCTCAAGGACAAGATGGGCTTCGGCGGAATCGTGATCTCCGATTACAACGGCATCGATCACATCCACCCGGAGACGTACACGTTCGCGCAGAAGGTGGCGGCGGGCGTGAACGCCGGCATCGACATGTTCATGCAGCCGCAGAACTTCGAGCAATTCGAGGCGACGCTGACTGACCTGGTCAACTCGGGCCAGGTGCCGATGGGCCGGATCAACGATGCCGTGAGCCGCATCCTCACCAAGAAGTTCGAGCTGGGCCTGTTCGAGCATCCGTACACGGATCGCCGCTACATCGACCAGGTCGGCTCAGCCGCCCACCACGCGCTGGCCCGGCGGGCTGCCGCCGAGTCCCAGGTCCTGCTCAAGAACCGCAGGAACGTGCTGCCGATCGAAGGCCGGCACGACATCTACGTCGCGGGCTCGAACGCCGATAACATCGGCAACCAGGCCGGGGGCTGGACGCTGACCTGGCAGGGCGGCTCGACGAACGTGATCCCCGGCACGACGATTCTCGACGGCGTCCGTCAGCTGGCGCACGGTGACGTGACCTACAGCGAGGACGCCTCGGCTCCGATCCCCCACAACGCGATTGGGATCGTCGTCGTCGGCGAGACCCCATACGCCGAGGGCTACGGAGACGTCTTCGGGCCACAGTGGGCGTACGACCCGGGTGACCACGGCGTGCCGCGACCGGTCAAGAACATGCAGCTCTCGACGGCCGACCGAGCGGCGGTCGACAAGGTCTGCGCCGAGGCTAAGCGGTGCGTCATGGTGATCGTGTCCGGTCGCCCGCTGATCCTGCCGCCGGCGCTGCGGAACGAGACCGACGCGATCGTGGCGGCCTGGCTGCCCGGCAGCGAGGGCGCCGGCGTCGCCGACACGCTGTTCGGCGCACGGCCGTTCACGGGCAAGCTGCCTGTGTCGTGGCCGCGGACGCTCGCGCAGGAGCCGATCAATATCGGCGATCCGCACTACAACCCGCTGTATCCGTTCGGCTACGGGTTGACGACACATGTCGCAGACCGACACGGAGGCAGGCGCTAAGCATCGAGCGAAGGTGGCGGGTCGCCTGGCGCGACCCGCCATCGCTCCTGCTCTGTCAGCGGGCGCCGGTCAGGGCCGGCCCGGTTTCGATCGGCGCGCCGCCAAACCCGACCTCATTACCGTCGGGATCGCGGTAGACCACCTTGCGTACGCCGTTCGCGTACGTCTCGCGCGCGGCGGGCTCGAGCCCCCGGGCGGCGATCGCGGCGACGTGGGCATCGAGGTCGTCGACGAAGATCGTCGCCACCGAGTTGCCCGCGCCGTCGGCGTGCTCGACGACGTAGACCGAGCCGTCGGTGGCCACCGTCCACACCGCCTCGGTGGCGACTGGGAAGGATGTCGGCTCACCAAGCAGACGCTCGTACCAGGGTAGAGCCGCCCGGAAGTCCCGCACGCGGAGACCCGCGAACACGTGCAATGGCATCGCCGCGAGTCTAGATCCGCAGGTGTCCGGGTGACGCCGACTCTCCGCCCGTCAATACTTACGGCCGAGTGATCGCACCGCCGTCATTCGCCGACGTCGAGGCCGCCGCTGGGCGGCTGGCCGGCGTCGCCCACCGGACTCCAACCGTCTCCTCCCGCACGCTCGACGAGCTGCTCGGGGTCCACGTCGTGCTCAAGGCGGAGGGGCTTCAGCGAATCGGAGCGTTCAAGTTCCGCGGGGCCTACAACGCGATCGCGCAGCTGTCTGGCGAGCAACGAAGCCGTGGGGTGGTCACCGCCTCCTCGGGCAATCACGCGCAGGCGGTGACCCTCGCCGCCTCGCTGCTCGGCGCGACGGCGACGATTCTCATGCCCGCCGACGCACCGGCCTCCAAGCGCGCGGCAACCGAGGCATATGGGGGACGGGTGCTCACCTTCGATCGCTACGCGGACGACCGGGACGCGCTGCTGTCCCGGCTCGCCGATGAGCTCGGCGCGTCGATCGTCCACCCCTACGATGACCCGGCGGTGATCGCGGGCGCGGGCACGTGCGCGCTGGAGCTGATCGAGGCTGTCGGTCCGCTCGCCACGGTCGTGGTGCCGGTCGGAGGCGGCGGGCTCATCTCGGGCTCGGCGATCTCGCTGCGGTCGGTCTCCCCGGGAACGCGCGTCGTCGGCGTCGAGCCCGAGGCCTCACCCGATGTGCAGCGCTCGCTCGAGGCCGGACGCCGGGTGATCGTCCCGATCCGTCCCTCGATCGCCGACGGCCAGCTGCTCGAGACGCCCGGCGCAATCACCTTCGGGGTGATCGCGTCGCTCGTCGACGAGATCGTGACCGTCACCGATGCCGAGATCCTCGAGGCGATGCGGCTGCTGTTCGAACGCACCAAGCTCGTCGCTGAGCCGAGTGGCGCGAGCGCACTCGCGGCCGTGCTGAGCGGTCGCGTATCCGGCGACCCCGTCGGCGTGATCCTCTCCGGGGCGAACGTGTCGGCGCGGCGATTCGCCGAGCTGATCGCCGATCGCTGAACGCGGACCAGCGGGCGCTCTCTGCCTGCAAATCGGGCGCAACGGCCATGACCTGCTACGTTCACTGCGTGGTCGACGCCGTCGGCCGCGAGGCAGCTTGCTTGGGTTCCGCTCGCAGCGGTTCGGGTCAGCCATCGCCTCCCGAATCGTCCGCGGTGCCCATTGCGCCGCCAAGGAGTTTGCATGTCATCAGCATCTTTCGCTGATCTCGGCGTGTCGCACGCCGTCGTCAGCTCGCTTTCCAAGGCCGGGATCACGGCACCGTTCGCGATCCAGCGCGCGGTGATCGGCGACGCCCTCGCCGGCCGCGACGTGATCGCGAAGTCACCCACCGGATCGGGCAAGACGCTCGCGTTCGGCATCCCCCTGGCCGATCGGATCGGCGCCACCGACCCGCGGCCGGCCGCACTCGTGCTCGCCCCGACCCGTGAGCTCGCGACCCAGATCGTCGACGAGATCCGCAGCATCGCCCACGCTCGCGCGCTGCGCGTCACCGCCGTTTACGGCGGCGTCGGTCTCGTCAAGCAGGCCCGGGACGCGGCCAACTCGCACATCCTCGTCGCGACGCCCGGACGGCTCGAGGATCTCCTCGCGCGTGGAGCCTTCAGACTCGACCGGGTCCGCATGCTCGTGCTCGACGAGGCCGACCGGATGCTTGACATGGGCTTCCGGCCGGCGATCGACCGGATCGTCGCGGCCTGCCCGACGGAGCGTCAGACCCTGTTCTTCTCCGCCACGCTCGACGGCGAGGCGGGACGGATCGCACACCGCTATGCACACGAGCCGGCCACCCATCAGCACGGCGGCGAGACGCGGCGCGCCAGCGCCGAGGTCGAGCATCGGTTCGTGCCCGTCACGCACGAGCACCGCGTCACGGCGCTCGTCGACGAGCTCCGCCACGACGGTGACCTCACGCTCGTGTTCGTGCGGACCAAGCATGGCGCCGACCGGCTCGTCAAGCGCCTGGCGGCGCACGGCGTGACCGCAGCAGCCATGCACGGCAACAAGTCCCAGCGCCAGCGCGAGCAGGCCCTGGCCCGGTTTGAGTCCGGTGCCGTCGACACGCTCGTCGCGACCGACGTGGCCGCGCGCGGAATCGACGTCGACGGGATCTCGCACGTGATCAACTTCGACCCGCCCGGCGACAGCGAGACCTACGTCCACCGGATCGGCCGGACCGGCCGCGCCGGCCGGAAGGGCATCGGCATCACGCTTCTCTCGCCTGATCAGCACGGCGACGTCGTGAAGCTCGCCGGCAATCTCGGCCTCGAGCACGGCCTTTACGGGGACAAGCCCCGGCGCGCCGCGCCGGAGCGCCCGTCCCATTCGAGCGGTCCCGACTCCCGTCGGCCGCGCCGGCGCCAGCGCAGGCGCCCCGCCCGGGCGTAACGAACCGCCGCAACGAAGGAACACGAGGGCGCCGCGACACCGCGTCGCCCTTGCTTGCCGCGCCGACAGCGGTTAGAACACGCGGATGCTCCGACGCCGCCTCGCCTCGCTCGTCCTGCCCCTCGCCCTCGCGGTTCCCGCCGTGGCCCACGCCGCGCCAAGCGACATCGCCCGCTACGTGCTGCCGCCCGGCAACTACGGCGGGATCCCGACCGGCCCCCATTCGCTCGACCAGCTGCCCCTGTACTCGGGCCTGACCCCGCTGCGCGGAAACGTCTCACTGCGCGACGTGTTTCACGACTACCTGCCGATGGACTTCAGGCCGATCGGGGCGACGCACGTCGAACCTGTCGGACGCACCGACGTGACGGTGACGTACGACGCCTACGGCATCCCCCACATCAAGGGCAGGACGCGCGCCGGATTGATGTTCGGTGCCGGATGGGTGATGGCGAGGGACCGCGGGCTGCTGCTCAGCTTCGGTCGCGACCCCGCCCGCGCCGCCGTCGCCGACATCCCCGGGCTCGATGCCTTCTCCCTCGTCACGAGCGCGACCCCCTTCACGCCGAGCCGGGAGGCCGAGGCCCTCGTCAGCCAGCAACGGCAGGAGCTCGTCCGCGCCTATGGGGCAGACGGGCGGCAGATGCTGCGCGACATGGCGAACTACACCGACGGCATCAACGCCTACTACCGGACCAGTCACATCCCCATTCCCGGCGGCCGGCCATTCGACGCCAACGACGTGATCGCGGTGACCGCGTTCATCGGATCGATCTTCGGCGATGGCGGCGGAACCGAACATGAGAACTCCGACCTCCTCGCCCGGTACGAGCAGCGCTTCGGCCCCCAGCGCGGCCACGCCATGTGGAGCGACGCGATGGAGGCGAACGACCCCGATGCTCCGGTCACGACGCACAAGTCCTTCCCGTACCCGACGCTCACGGGTGGGAAGGTCCGCGGGTCGGTGGTCGTCGACCCTGGCTCGATCGAGCTCGTCAAGGATCCGCGGACCGGCACGAAGCGGTCGATGGAGCCGGCCCGCCGTCACGCCTCCAACTGGCAGCTCGTCGCCCCGGGTCGCTCGCTCACGGGGAGGCCGCTTGGGGTCATGGGCCCGCAGCTCGGCTATTACTACCCGGAGATCGTCTACCAGGAGCAGCTTCAGGGCCCCGGCATCAACGCTCAGGGGGCGGCGGTCTCCGGGCTCGGCCTCTACATCCTCATCGGCCGCACGCAGAACTACGCGTGGAGCCTGACGTCGGCCGACAACGACAACGAGGACGTCTTCGCCGACAAGCTCTGCCGGCCGGGTGGCGGCCGGCCGGCGCGGTCAAGCCACTACTACGTGTTCCGCGGCCGCTGCCAGGCGATGCGCATCTTCGACGCCGGCCGGCTCGGGAACATGGAGATCACCTTCCCGATGACAGTGCACGGACCGGTGATCGGAAGCGCGACGGTTCACGGATGGCCGTACGCGCTCGCCCGCAAGCGTTCAACCTACGGGCAGGACGTGCTATCGCTCGGGGCGCTCGAGGCGATGACCGAGGGACGCGCGACGACGCCGCAGCTGTTCTGGAAGTTCGCCAACCGCTTTGGCTTCACGTTCAACTGGGGCTACATCTCGCGCACGGCGACGTCGTTCTTCTCCTCAGGACGACTGCCGGAACGCGCCCCCGGCCTCGATCGCCGACTGCCGACGCTCGGCACCGGCAGCTACGAGTGGCGCGGGTTCCTGCCTGAGCTGGCCCACCCGCATGACATCGGCGGCCCGCACAGTCTGCTGCTCAACTGGAACAACAAGGCCGCGCCCGGCTGGATGCATGGCGACGACGCCCACTACGGCTCGGTTCAGCATGTCGAGCTATTCGGCCCCTGGCCGGCGCATCCGACCATCAACAACGTCGTCGGCGTCATGAACCGAGCCGCCACCTCGGACGCCACCGGGGTTCTCGTGTGGCCGGTGATCCGCGCGATGCTCGGCCGCGCCCACTCGCCGGATGATCAAACCGCCCGCGCCGTGGCACTGATCGACGCCTGGGTCCGGGACGGCGCGCCGACCGTCGGCACCCCGGCCGGCGGCCCGATTCCCTACGCGGGCGCGGCGCTGCTGAGCGCAGCCTGGCCGCACATCTTCGACGCGGTCATGGGCCCACGGCTCGGGGCGTTGCTCGGACCGTTCGAGAGTCTGCTCGGCCGCGACCCCTCCTACGTCGACAAGGACCTCAAGACGGAGCTGGGCCGCCACGTCCTCGCCCCCTACTCGGTGCGCTACTGCGGTCGCGGCAGCGTCTCGGCGTGCGCCCGGTCGCTGTGGCTGGCCATCGAAGCCGGGCGCTCGGATGTCGTCCGCCAGAACGGCTCCAACCCCTCGGCGTGGCGAATCATTCAGGGCAGGACGGGTTTCATCCCGAACCTCATCTCGACGACGTTCCCGACGACCAACCGGCCCACCTATCAACAGGTCATCTCGCTGGCGCCGAGGCCGTAGCGCCCCGGGCACGCACTCGCGTCAAGGCGGCTCAGCCGTCGTCGGGGCGGTCGCCGCGTCGCCGATCGCCGGGCGGCGTCACCCTGGGAGAGGGGCGATCCCGGCGGCCGCCCGGTGGAGGTTTTGCCCGGTCGACCTCCGAGCTGTGTGAAGCTGCGCCCACTCGGGATCTGAACCGCCATCGGCGAGAAAGCGGGGGCATCACCATGTCGTCGATCTACCGCGTGCTGCGCGCGCGTCTCACCTACGCCAACGTGGTCGCGACGGTCGCACTGTTCCTCGCGCTCGGCGGCGCCTCGTACGCGATGCTGCGCGTGCCGAAGAACAGCGTCGGCACGCCGCAGCTGCGTGACCGCGCGGTCACCGCGCCGAAGCTCGCACCGGGAGCAGTGACGGCCACGAGCGTCCGGCGCGGATCGCTCACGGGTGTGCAAGTCGTCGCGGCGACGCTCGGCAAGGTGCGCGCCGCCGCCCGCGCGGACAGCGCCGCCACCGCCGATGCCGTGGGCGGCGTCCCGGTAAGTGGCCTGCTCCGCTCCGATCAGGTGATGACCGGGACCGCCTCCGACGACAGTGCGGGCAACGTCATCCTCAAGGATCCGGGCACCGGGGTCGAGGTGTTGACCGGCGTTGCCGGAGCCCTGCGGCTCGTCAACACCAACGGCCAGGACACGATCCTTGGCGAGGGGGCCGGCTTCTACGCCGGCCAGGCAACCCCCAACGCGTCGTCGTTCAGCCTCGCGCCGGGCGATAAGTTCGATCTGGCGTATAACGCCGCGTCGTTCACCTACGGACAGTACGAGTTCTTCCGTCCCAACGGTGGCGCCGTCCTGCAGCTCACGTGCCTCGAGCGGTCGACGACCGGTTCGGAGTTTGTCACGGCCTGCATGGCCGTTCGCTGAGAGCGCGACGCCATCGCCAGCCGGAGATGACGCGCGACCAGGGGCGCCGTCGCCCAGGCTTGATCGCGCGCCGCTCGCGCTCTAGCGTCAGGACCGGATGAGCGACGCACAGCGGGCCCGGCGATGACCCCCGCGGCCATCACGACGCAGGGCCTGTCGAAGGACTTCGGCTCCGGCCGCGGCCTGTTCGACCTCGATCTCGAGGTGGCGCCCGGCGAGGTGTTCGGCTTCCTCGGCCCCAACGGCGCCGGCAAGTCGACGACGATGCGCCTGCTGCTCGATCTCATCCTGCCGACGGCGGGCACGGCGCAGATCCTCGGACTCGACACTCGCCGGCAGAGCCTCGAGCTGCGTCGGCGGATCGGATTTCTCCCCGGCGACCTCGCCCTCTACCCGAAGCTCACCGGAGCGCAGGTCCTCGGCTATCTGGCCGAGCTCCGCGGCGGCGTCGATCGACGCGTCCGCGACGGGCTCGCCGAGCGCTTCGACGCCGAGCTCCACCGACCGATCCGCGAGCTGTCGACGGGCAACCGTCAGAAGCTCGGACTCATCCAGGCGTTCATGCACGAGCCCGAGCTGCTCATCCTCGACGAGCCGATCGCCGGCCTCGATCCGCTCGTCCAGCAGAGCTTCCACGCGCTGCTGCGCGAGGTGAGCCGAGACGGGCGCACGGTGTTCCTTTCCTCGCACACGTTGTCCGAGGTCGAGCGAGTGACGCACCGCGTGGCGATCCTCCGCCGCGGCCGCCTCGTTGTCGTCGACACGCTCGAGAATCTCCGCCGGGTCGCCGTCCAGCGTCTCGAGATCGAGTTCGCCGCGCCCGTGGCGCCGGAGCAGTTCCGCGGCCTTCCCGGCATGCGCGAGGCCACCGCCCAGGGACGCACGCTCGTCGTCGCCTTCGAGGGCTCCGCCGATGCCGTCGTCAAGGCCGCCGCCGCCCATGAGGTGCGGGCGATTCGGACACGCGACGACGACCTCGAGGACATCTTCCTCCGCTACTACCACGACGCGGGCTCGCCGTGAGCTGGCCGAGCTTCAAGCTCACCCTCCGGATGCGGATGCCGTCGACGATGTCGGCCTCGCTCGGGCTGATCGCGATGCTGCTGGCGGTCGGCGCGCTGTTCCCCGCCGTCGGTCACACGATCGGCAAGCTGAGCCTGCCGCAGAGCGTCTCGAACCTGCTGGCCGGAGCCGACTACGGCACGATCACCGGCTGGTTCAAGGGCGAGATCTCCTCGATCTACGGTCCGTTGGTGATCGCCGCGATGGCGATCATCGGGGCAGTCGGCAGCACCGCCGGCGAGGAGGAGGATCGGATCCTCGCGCTCGTGCTCGCGCATCCGGTCAGACGCACGCACCTGATCGCCGGCAAGGCGGCGGCGATCGCGGTCGTCGTCGTGATCATCGCCGTGGCGACATGGGTCGGGATGATCTGCGGGGTCGCCCTTGGCGGCGGCGGCATCGGTGTCGGCAAGCTCGCCGCCTTCGCCCTCCAGCTCGCGTTCTTCGGGCTTGCTACCGGGGCGATCGCGCTTGCGCTCGCCGCCACCACCGGCCGCCGGGCACTCGCCGCCGGCGGCGCGGCGGGGATCGCGATCGCCGGCTGGCTCGTCAACGGCTTCGCCCCGCTCGTCCACGGCATCGCGTGGCTCAAATATGTCTCTCCGTTCTATTACTACGCCAGCCACGACCCGCTCACGCACGGCGTCGACATCGGCGACCTGCTCGTGCTCGGCCTGCTCACGGCGGCACTCGTCGCGGTCGCACTGGTCGGATTCACCCGTCGCGACCTCCGCGGCTAGCGGGTCAGATGGCCGCCGCCCGGCGGATCCGCGCGCTCGCCTCCTCGGCGTCGCTGACCGACACCAGCAACCGTGCGAACGGGGAAGGCGGCGCGAGCTCGACCTGGACCGCCGGGCGCTTGGAGAGCACGGCGGCGAAGTCGACGCGGTCGCCGGTTCCCCGGCGCACCCCGTAGGCGATCACCCGCGGGATCCCGGTGCCCGGCGCCCGGATCCCGCGGAGGGCCTGCCAGGGATGCTGCTCGACCGCCACCGCCTGAACGGCGGCCAGCGGCACGTGGACGTCGCCGCGGAACGCCGCGAACCGCTCCCATCCGGACAGGCGGACGACGAGCTCGTCGCCCTCGATGATCAACGCCGGCATCGTCGGAATGATGGCGAACGCCGGACCGTGAGGACGCCTAAGGCCCGGCCTCGGCGGCCCGCACCGCGGCGGGAACGGCGGCGGCTCGCGGCGTCCCGGTGAGCGTGGTGCTGGGGTGTACGCGGAGGACGACGGGGCGCAGAGGCCTCTGGCTGAAGTTGAACTCCCGCGTGAGGTTGCCCAGGATGCGAGCGTTCTCGCGCACGTCCGGGCGCGGGTCAGGCCGCCCATCGGTCCGCGGGTCAAGCCGCTGGCCGCCGAGGAAGTCGTCCTCGATGAACTTCACGTAGGCGTCGAAGGTGAGGACCTGATGGTCGATGAGACCGCGCCGGGCGTAGGGACTGATGAGCATTGCCGGAACGCGAAGGCCGTAGCCGTTGATGTCCAGTCGCGGCGGGAAAACGTGGTCGTAGAAGCCGCCCCAGTCATCCCACGCGAGAAAGATCGCGGTCGAGTCCCAGTCGCGGCTGTGCATGACGGCATTGATGAGGCTGGTCACGTAGCTCTGGCCGAAGCTGACCGGGGACGGAGGATGCTCACTGACCTCGCCCGAGGGCACGACCCAGGACACGGCCGGCAGCTGACCGCGCCTGGCCGCCGCGTAGAAGTGGGAGACCGACTGGATGCTGTGCAGCTGACCGTCGCCGCGGACGGTGTCGAAGAACGGCAACGGGTTCCAGATGCCGTAGGTGGTCGACTTCTGGCCGATCGGCGCGCAGGTGAGGGCGGCCGGGTTCTCGCAGTCGGGCTCGCTGCCGGCGACCACGTAATAGCCCCAGCTCACGCGATGCCGGTGCAAGAGATAGGTGAGGTCGGTCCACGCGTACTGCGGCTTGTTCGCGGTACGGCCGTTGTAGTAGGCGGGGTAGTCGGGTGGCCGGTCAGCCTTCCCGGTCTGCAGCGCGTTGCGGCAGCTGGCAGCGTCGCCGGCGATCGGACAGGTCGCCGACCATTCCGAGACGAGGAACAGGTGGGCGGGCAGGCTCCAGGACGCGTCGGGCTCGAACATGTGGTCCTGCAGCACGAAGTCCTTCGCGTACGTCCAGTAGTTCGGGATGTCGCTGCGGGTGTGGTACCCCATCACGTCCGGATTGGCCGACTCCGTGCAGGCCGGGTCGGTCGGGTTCAGGCAGCCCTTGCGCGCGGATTCCGCCGTCTTGATGAACCCGTCCATCCGACCGCGGTCCACGTCCTCGACGGCGGTGAGGGCGTTGTGCGGACCGCCACCGTTGACGTCGGCGTGGTCGGTGTATGGGGCGACGCATTTCCCCGTCTTCGGATCGATGACGCATACCGTCGGCCTGCCGTGCGACATCGGGATGCCGTCGGCGCCGGGATAGATCCCGAAGTACGAGTCGAACGAGCGATTTTCCTGCATGATGATGATCACGTGCTTGATCTTGTGGATGCCGGCCGGCACGACGTATGTGCCCGTGGGACCACCCTTGACCCGCTCGACCGCCGGACCGGGGCGCTTCGCCCCGGACGCGAGCCCGCTGCCGTCGGCGGCGCACCCCGCGAGTCCGCCGGCGAGGCAGAAGACGGCGAGCACGGCGACCAGCGCGACCGTTCCCCGCCCCGCCATCCGCTCGCGCCCGTGCCCGCGATCGCGCTCGCGCCCGGCAGAGGCTGCTCTCGACCGCTCGTGCACGACAGGGAGTCTCGCCGATGACGGGCGACAGCGCGAGGTCCGGCGCCCTCCGGTGCGAGCTGCGCCCCTCGCATACGATCCCGGGCGTGAGCGGTCCGCGACATCGCCGCCGTCCCCTCGCCGGACGATGCCTCGCCGCGCTCGGCGTCGCGGCGCTCGCGACGTCGGGGCTCGTCTCGAGCGCGAGCGCAGCGGGCGCACGCACACCGATCGTGTTCTTCCCGGGCTACGGGGCGACGACATTGCTCGTCACCGTCCGCGATCAGACCTCGGTGACGGGCTGCCCGCGCAACGGCAGCTTCGAGGATGGGATCCCGGCTGACGTCGGGACGACGTTCAGCCAGGTGTGCCGCGACCGGCTGATCACGCCGCGCTGGCGGACGAACCCGCGCCTCTCGTTCGCGCAGCGCTTCTCGCTGCCGCCCGGCGTGACGGTCTCGATCCCCCACTACGGAGAGCCCTCGAGCGCACCCGCCTACGTCGGCCTCTACAGCGCGCTCGAGGTGGCCGGCTATGCCGGCGGCCGTGATCTCGTCGTGGCCGGCTACGACTTCCGGCTCACGCCGGACCTCGGTGGTTTCCTGCCCCGCACCGAGCGACTCATCGAGCGCACCTGGCGTGAGAACGGCCACCGGCCGGTCCGGCTCGTCGGCCACTCGAACGGTCCGCTCTACGCCCAGTACCTCCTCACCCACGTCTCGGCCCGCTGGCGGCGAACCTACGTCCAGGGCTTCACCGACATCGCCGGCAACCTCCCCGGCCAGGGCGGAACCTGGTCGTGGGTGTTCACCGGCACCGAGGTACCGAGCGGCTTCGCTTGGCCGACGACGCGCGCGCAGGCGCGGAGCAGCGCCCGGCTCATCGCCCTCTCCCCCTCGACCTGGATGAGCGCGTCGGACCCTGCGGTGTTCGGCCGCCGCGAGGTCATCGTCGTGGACCGGGGGACCGGCCGCCGCTACACCCCTGCCGACACGGACCGGTTGCTCCACGACGCAGGGCTCGGCGCGATCGCGCCGATGGTGCATCACTACCTCGGGTTCGTCCGGTTCGCCGACCCGGCCCACTTCCCCGACGTCGACGTCACCGCCGACGAGGGTTCAGGGCTGCCCACCCAGGTCGGGATCATCCTCCCGAGCCTCGCCGTCGGCCAGGTCTTCGGTCAGCGGGCCTCGGACCTCATCAATCTCCCCGGCGACAGCAACCAGGAGGCCATCACCAACAGCGCGGTGCGGGTCTGGCGCCACATGCCGTGCTATCGCTTCCGCCTCGTCGACAACCCCGGCGTGTCGCACTTCGGGCTCGTCACCGACCCGGCGGTCATCCACCGACTGCTCGGCGATCTCGCCCGGCCGCGCTCGCGCTGCCGGTAGCACCGTGGCCGCCGTCGGCAAAGCCGCGGAGCCGAGCGCCTCGACGTCCGGGACGCCGTCGGCCCGGGGCTGGGCGCGGCATGGGGCGGCCGCGCTGCGCGATGCCTGGCCGCCCGGCGCACCCGGCCGCGTCCTCGCCGGCGTGATCGTCCTCGGAATCGCTCTCCGGATCGTGGTCATCGTCAGCTGGTGGCCGGTGTCGCCGACCCTCGAGGACGGCTATCAGCGCTTCGCCGCCAATCCGTTCCTCGATCCCCAGCATCCGGCCGGATACGCGATGATCGTCGCGGCGCTCGGCCACGTCTCGCGTCAGATCGCGTTCACCGTGCTCATCCAGCATGTCGCGGGATTGATCGCCGCTCTCGTGATGGGGGCGGCCGCGCGGAGGATCTCGGGCTCGGCTTGGGTGGGTGTGGTCACCGCCGGGGCGCTTCTGCTCGATGCCGATCTCGCCTTCCTCGAGCACTCGATCATGTCTGAGACGTGGGCGGTCCTCACAATCGCCCTCGGCCTTTACGGGACGGTCCGCTCGTGCGAGATGCCTCAGCCATGGTGGCGGTGGCCGCTGTTCACCGGAGCGTCACTCGCCGCAGCGGCGATGATCCGCACGGCGTCGCTGCCGCTGCTCGCGGTCGTCGCGGTCGCGCTCGTGCTCTACCGGCCGCATATGGTCCGCCGCTGGCACGAGCACCTCCTCGCCGCGGCCATCGTCGTCGTTACCTGCGGGATGCTGCTCATCGGCTTCGCCGCCGCGAGCGCCGCGTCCGGGCAGCGGTTCGGCATTGCCCCGTCCCCGGGCTGGTATCTGTACGGGCGCGTCGCTCAGTTCGCCGACTGTCGGCAGTTCACCCCTCCGCCCGGCACGCGGGCTCTTTGCGAGCGGCGCCCTGAGGCGCAGCGGCCGAGTGCCTACTTCTACACCTTCGAGACGGGGTCGCCCGCCGTCCGGCGCTTCGGTCCGTTCGGGTCCGATGACGCGGTCGTCGGGGGCTGGGCGCGGCGCGCGCTCGAGGCGCAATTCGGCACCTTTCTCACTACCGCGTGGAGCTACCTCCGCAGCTACTACGCACCCTCGACCCTGCCACATCGGCTCAAGCCGACGAGCACCGGCCTCGACCCGCAGCTCGACTTCACTAGCCCGGGCAACCCGTTCGTCGTGGCGGCGATGCACAACGACCTCGAGAGCTACTACGACCGCTACACCGTCCAACCGGGCCACACCGGCCTGCGGTTGCTCCACGATTGGCAGCGGGTGATCCGCTTCGGCGCGACGGCGCTGTTCATCACCACTGTCCTCACCGTTCTCGGACTGATCATCGGAGGACGCCGCTCGCGCGTCGGCGTGCTGCTGTTCGGGGTCGGGGGGCTGTCGCTACTCGTCGCCCCGGTGCTCACGGGCACATATGCCGGGCGCTACACCGTGCCCCTCGACGGACCGCTCGTGGCCGCGGCCGCGATCACTGTGAGCGTCCTCTGGCACCGCCTCCGCGGGCGTGGCGCAGACGTCCGGCAAGAGACATGCACGCACCCTTGAGCGCTCGGCAATCGTGCCCGAAGCTTGCCCGGTCAGACGAAGCGAGACAACGGAGAACCGTGGGATTTTTCAACCGACGCGACGAACCGAGCGGCACCCGGTACCAGATGCGCGAGAAGCTGTTCGCGATCGGGGATGACTTCTGGATCGAGAACGCGGACGGCGAGCGCGCGTTCAAGGTCAACGGCAAGGCGATGCGTGCCCGCGACACGTTCGTGCTCGAGGGTCCGGACGGCGCGGAGCTCTTCAAGGCACAGGAGAAGGCGCTCCATGTGCGCGACACGATGAAGATCGAGCGCGACGGCGACACGGTGGCTACGATCAAGAAGGCGCTCATCACCCCGCTGCGCGACCGCTTCTCGATCGATCTCGAGGCGGGCGGCGACCTGAGCACCAAGGGCAACATCGTCGACCACGAGTTCGAGATCGAGCGCGACGGCGAGAAGGTGGCCGAGATCTCCAAGCGCTGGTTCCGGGTCCGGGACACGTATGGAATCGAGATCGCCGCCGGCGAGGACGACGCGCTCCTGCTCGCCGTCGCGGCCTGCATCGACGAGATGGCCGCCGCCCATGACTGACATCGGCGACACGCAGTTCCATAAGGGCGACCCCGTCTGGGTGATGGAGTCTGACGGCTCCCAGCGCGCCGCCGACTACGTCGGCGAGGGCGAGACGAGCGCCTGGTTCGGAGGAACCCCGACCGTGTTCGTGGTCTTCCTCGACACCCGTGAGGGGATGGCCGTCGCGGTCGATCGCGTCATCGCACGCGACCCTCGAGACTGACCGCGCCGCACCGCGGCGCGTGTTCTGCCCCGGTACGCGATGATGGGGGCATGCCTTCCAACCCCCCGGCACGCAGTGTGCGAATCTCGCCCGACGAGCGGACAGGCTGGTCGTCGGAGCGCCCCCGGCGTGAGGGCGAGACCGCCCGTCCGGTCGACGTGTCCGTTCGCTGCCGCGTGCTCGCCCCCACCGACCGCCTGCGCTACTCGCCGGGCAGCCTCGTCCTCGTCATCGGCGCCGCCGCGTCGGATCCCGCTCGGTTCGCCGATCGGGTGATCGAGGAGCGGGGCGCGGTGCTCTCGCTCCCGCGCGTCCGCGCGCTCCTCGCCGGGCGGGTCCCGGAGGGCGAGACCGAGGCGCGGGCCCACGAGCTGCTCGCCGCCGCGGTCCTCAAGCGGCTGAAGGCCAAGCAGTCGGTCGTTGTGCCGCTCGAGGGGCTCGATCGCGTCGAGCGCGAACGGTACGTCCGGCTCGCCCACGGCCTCCAGCGGCCCCGGCACGTGATCCTGCTCGAAGCCCCCCGGGACAAGGTCACCGACGAGGAGCGACCGCTCCTCGACGACCTTCGCCGCGCGCTCGACGGCGGCGACCTCGGGCAGGAGGGCTTTCAGACCGCGCTTCGCCTCGGCGGCAACGCCCTGAGCGAGCTCAAGCGGATCGTCTTCCAGCCACCCCCGCGCGAGGACTGACCGGCCGAAAAGCGCCGGAGCGGTTAATTGCGCCAGTCAGCCCCTCGTCGCCGCTAAGCTGCGGCTCGCCGTTTCAGGCAGGAGCAACCGACAATCAGGGGAGATGGCCATGGCCGGAGGGATGCACCGGGTGATGAAGGTAGGGATGATCGGCTGCGTGGTCGCCTGCGCGCTGGCGCTGTTCGCCGGCGCCGCGAGCGCGCATCCGGGCAAGGGCGGCAGCCCATACGCGAATGGACACCGCTACCGGCGAGGGGTCGTGCCACCTCGCGGCCATCAGGCCGGCTTTGCCACGACATCGGCGAACAACCTTGCCTACGGCGGCGGCATCAGCGGCGTCGGAGTCGTCACCGGCGCACCGAAGGTCTACCTCGTCTTCTGGGGGTCGCAGTGGGGCTCACAGGGCACGAACTCGGCCGGCAACGTCACGCTCACCGGCGACAGCTCGGGCATGGCGCCGTACGTCGAGTCCTTCCTGAAGGGCGTCGGGACGAACGGGGAGACCTGGTCGGGCGTCATGACCCAGTACTGCCAGGGCGTGAGCGCAGGCAGCCAGACCTGCCCGAGTAACTCCGCCCATGTCGGCTATCCGTCCGGCAGTGCGTTCGCGGGCGTCTGGGTCGACGAGTCGTCGGCGGCGCCCTCGCAGGCCAGCGGCCACCAGCTCGCCCAGGAGGCGATCACTGCCGCCGGTCATTTCAACGACCGCAGCACGAACAGCCAGTACGTGATCGTGTCGCCGACGGGCACCCATCCCGACGGCTACAACACCCCGACGGGGCAGTTCTGCGCGTGGCACGATTACACGGCCGACAACACACTGAGCGGGGGTGCGGCCAGCTCACCGGGTGGTCCGGTCGAGTTCACCAACCTGCCCTACATTCCCGACATGGGGGCCTCTTGCGGCGCGAACTTCGTCAACTCCGGCAGCGCCGGAACGCTCGACGGCGTCTCGATCGTCGAGGGCCACGAGTACGCCGAGACGCTCACCGACGCCTTCCCGGCCGGCGGCTGGACCGACAGCACCGGCTATGAGAACGGCGACAAGTGCGCGTGGATCAGCTCCGGGAGCGGCGCCTCACGTGACATCAGCCTCGCCACCGGGTCGTTCGCGGTGCAGACGACGTGGGCGAACGACGACAACGGCGGCAGTGGTGGCTGCGAGATCACTCACCCGATCGTGACCAACGGCGCGGCCGGCAACACGGTCACCGTCAACAACCCCGGCAACCAGAGCAGCACGACCGCGAACAGCGTCAGCCTCCAGCTCAGCGGCAGCGACTCCGCCTCGGGGCAGACGCTCAGCTACAGCGCGACCGGGCTGCCCGCCGGGCTGTCGATCAGCTCGGGCGGCCTCATCACCGGCACGCCGACGACGGCGGGCACGTACACGGTGGCGGTCAAGGCGCAGGACACGACCGGCGCTTCGGGCTCGACCTCGTTCACCTGGACGGTCACCAACCCGAGCTCCGGCGGCTGCACAGCCAAGCAGCTGCTCGGCAACCCCGGGTTCGAGACCGGCTCGGCAGCTCCGTGGACGACGACCGCGGGCGTGATCCAGCCCTCGAGCGCCGGCGAGATCGCCCACTCGGGCAACTACGTCGCGTGGCTCGACGGCTACGGCACAACCCACACCGACACGCTCGCCCAAACGGTGACGCTGCCGAGTGGGTGCTCGACGTACGCGTTCAGCTACTGGCTGCATATCGACACCGGCGAGACGACCACGACGACGGCTTATGACACGTTGAAGGTGCAGGTGCTGAACAGCGCCGGTGCGGTGCTGACGACGCTGCGCACCTACAGCAATCTCAACCACGCCAACGGGTACGCGCAGTACTCGTTCAGCCTCGCGGCGTATGCCGGTCAGAAGGTGACGCTCAAGTTCACCGGCCACGAGGACGCGTCGCTGCAGACCTCGTTCGTCGTCGACGACACGGCGCTCAACGTCGGCTGAGCCTGACGTGAGATGACCGGCGGCGGGCGCTTCGCCCGCCGCCGGTCGCCGCTCCGAACGCTCAGTACGGCAGACCGAGCAGCGTGACCGACCCGTCCGGGAGCTCGTCGCCGGGCGTGAGGGCGCGCCACATCGTCACCAGCGGCATCTCGGCGAGTCCCTCCGGCTGCGTCACGAGGACCGGTCGCGCGACCGCGGTGAACCCGAACCGCTCATAGAGCCCGGCACGATCGGGCAGGCAGAACAACAGGACAAGCGGAGGGCCAAGCGCCGCGGCGCGGGCGAGAGCCGCCTCGAGCACCTCGCGCGCGAGCCCGCAGCCGCGGTGAGCAGCGGTGACGATCACGCCGCCGATCCCGACCACCGGCACGACGCGGTCGTCGCCGATGCGGATCTCGGTGAGCACCAGGCCGGCCGAGGCGACGAGCCGCCCGTCCCCGCCGCGCAGGGCGACGTGGCGGTCCTTGCGGCGCCACTGGAGCGAGTTGCCGGCCGCGTCGAAAGGATCGATTTCGTCGCCCTCGAGCTCGGCGCGGTAGGCGTCCGTGAGCGGACCGAATTCGACGACCTCCATCGGCTCATCCTAGAACGCTGTCCGCTGTCGACTGGGCGTCGCGGCCCTCGGCGTGGCGCGGCGATCGGGGCGTTCTCAGCGCGTCGCGAGCCGCTCGGCCCGGCGCTTGATGCCGAGCAGCATCTTGCGCTCCATCACGAGCGACGCCGGCTCCATCGGCAGCATCGCGATGTGCGCCGCGCGCGTCGGGAGGCGGAACCGGTTGCGGCTGATGAGACGGGTCGTGCCCCCGTCCTGGCGCAGGACGAAGCTCCATACCCAGTTGCCGTCCTGCGAGCGCCAGGCGAGCTCGCGCTCGGGCTCGATCCGCTCGAGGCGCATCACGTTGGAGCCAAAGCCGATCGTGTCTCCGACCGCCGGGTGCTGGAACTCGGGCAGGACGCGATCGACGCTGTGCATGCCCAGGCCGAGCAGGTTCTCGATCCAGTCGTAGGTGTAGGCGCCTCCGCGCGGCGCCGGCCCCATCTGGGCGAGCCATGGCCACACCGAGCTCGGCGGAGCGGTGATCTCGATGACCCGCGTCGAGAGGCCGTCGGCCGCGGGCAGCAGGTCATCGCCCGGCAGCGTGGCGGCGGCCTCGGCCGGGGTCGCACCCCAGGTGAGCACGGCGTGCCTGACGGGCAGATAGGCGACCGTCAGGCCGGCGGCGAACAGCGGAGCGCGCCAGATGGCTCGCACGGTTGCGGCCCTACCCCTGCGGTGCCGGCGCCCCACCCACGCCGGCGGCCTGCAGCGCCGCCGCGATCGCGTCTCGGACGGCGACGAGTCCGGTGGCCGGGCGCATCATCACCACGAGCTCGGCGACGAGCCCGTCGGAGTCATAGCGGAGCAGGTCGACGCCCTCGACGTCGCGACCGCTGACCCGGGTGGTGAAGCACAGCACCTCACGGTCGCCCTCCCTGATCTGCCAGCGGTACCGCAGCTCGGGCAGCAGCACGCCGCCGACGACCTGGAGCAGCGCAGCGACGGTCTCGCGGCCCTCGTAGGGCGCAAACACGACCGGGCTGCGAAAGTGCACCTCGGGCGCGAGGAGGCGGTCGACGGCGGCCAGGTCCTTGCTCTCGACCGCCGCCCGGAACGGGCTGCGGCCGCTGCCATCTATGGGGATCTCGGTCATGCTGAGATCATCGCGCACCGGCGGGGCTCGACGCCAGCCCTGGCGAGACCCGCAGGCGCTAGGCCAGCTCGGCGAGACGGCGCTCGAGCAGGCGGCGCTCGTCCGCGGCGTGCACGAGCTCGAGCGCGCGCCCGTATGCCGCCCGCGCCTCGGCGTCACGGCCGAGACGACGCAGCAGCTCGGCCCGCGCGGAGTGCAGGTAGTGGAACCCGTCGAGGTCAAGCGCGTCGACGATGGCCAGCCCGGCTTCCGGACCCTCCGCCTCGGCCAGTGCGATCGCCCGGTTGAGCTCGACGACGGCCGAGCCGGTGAGACGGCTGAGCTGGCCGTAGAGCGCGGCGATCTGGGGCCAATCGCGCGGTTCCTCGGTGTGCAGCGAGGCGATCGCGGCCTGAATCACGTAGGGGCCGCGGCCATGAAGGGCGAGGGCCCGGTCGAGCGCGGCCCGTCCCCGCGCAATCGTCTCCGCGTCCCGCAGCGCCGGGTCCTGATCGGCGAGCAGGACGATCTCGCCGCCGGCGAAGCGCGCCGGGCGGCGAGCTTCGTGCAGCAGCATCATCGCGAGCAGGCCAAGGACCTCGGGCTCGTCGGGCATCAGCTCGGTGAGCGCGCGGCCGAGCCGGAGCGCTTCGGCGCTCAGCTCGGTGTCGCCGGCGTACCCCTCGTTGAAGATGAGGTAGACGACGGCGAGGACCGCAGCGAGGCGGTCCGGGAGCAGGTGGTCGGGCGGGACGCGAAACGGAATTCCGGCCGCCTTGATCTTGCGCTTGGCCCGCACGAGCCGCTGGGCCATCGTCGCCTCGGGGACGAGGAACGCGTGTGCGATCTGCGGCGTGCTCAGACCCCCGAGCGTCCGCAGCGTGAGCGCCACCTGCGCATCGGTGCCGAGCGCGGGGTGGCAGCAGGTGAAGATGAGCTCGAGCCGCTCGTCGGGGAATGTCGCGTCGCTCACTGTGTCCTCGGTGTACTGCGGAACCTCGAGGAGCTGTGTCTTCCGGGCGAGGGTTTGCTCGCGGCGGATCCGGTCCACAGCGCGGTTGCGCGCGGTCGTGACCATCCAGGCAACGGGATGGCTGGGCTCGCCATCACGCTGCCACCGCTCGGCGGCGATCGTGAACGCCTCCTGGGCAGCCTCCTCGGCGAGGTCGATGTCGCCGAGGAAGCCGACCAGCGAGGCGACGACGCGGCCCCACTGCTCGCGAAAGGTCTGCTCGAGGACGCCTACCACTCTTGGATCGGTCGGACTTCGATCGCGCCGCCGTGCGATGCCGCGGGAATGCGCGCCGCGAGCTCGATCGCGGCGTCGAGGTCATCGGCCTCGAATACGAGATAGCCCCCGAGGGCCTCCTTCATCTCGACGAACGGTCCGTCGGTGGTGAGCGTGCGACCGTCCTCGACGCGCACCGTCGTCGCCGTCTCCGGTGGCTGGAGCCACAGCCCGGGAGCGACCCCCGGCGTCGTGCTCACCTCGCGATACGCGGTGGCGATCGCCTGCTGCTCGGCCTCGGGGATCCGGCTCCACTCCTCAGGCGAGTCGGGCGTGGGCGCGGCGCCGTGATGGATCAACAGCATGTACTTCATCGTCCCTCCTTCGTGGACATGGTCGCCTATGAGACGAACGGACAGCGCGGGAATCGACAGCTCGGCAGGACTCGCCGTCGCCGCGGGGCGGCCGGGGCAGCGTCACCGGATCACGCGGCCTGGGGCTCGGCGGCCGGGAGGTGTTCCTGCCGGCGGCGGAGGACCGCCGCACCGGCGGCGCAGACGCCGATCGAGACGAGCGCGCAGCAGAAGATCGCAGAGGCCTGGGACTGGCTGATGGCGTGGAGCGGAAGGCCGATGGCGATCACCGCCGCCGGTACGCCGATCTGAGCGCTGGCCAGGAGGCCGACCGCCATCGGCGCGCGGATCAGAAAGCCGGCGACGACGTGGACGGCGACGGTCATCCCGACGAGCACGGCGGCGAGCAGGACGCCGTTGTGGCCGTTGAACAACTCCCGGAGGTCCAGCCGCGACCCGAGCAGCACGAAGAAGATCGGCACGAGGAGCCCCTGGCCGACACCGAGCACCTCGCGTGAGAGCCGCTTCGGACCGCCGATGGCGGCGACGACGAGTCCGGTGCCAAAGCCGGCGACGAGCAGGCTCGCCCCCGTCTTCACGGCCACGAAGGACAGCGACACGAGCACGATCAGTGCCAGCCGCAGATCGATGGCCCAGTCCCGCTGCTTGCCCATGCGGCGGATGACCTTCACCTCTGGGCGGTCGTGGAGGGCGTGTGCGATGACGAACACGACCGCGGTGAGCACCGCGACGATGAGCAGCCCGAGGGCGGCGCGGCCGGCGTGCCGGGGCGTGATCACGACCGGTATGGCGACCGTGGCGATGATGTCGGCGGCGGTGATCCAGGCCATGGCGGCGAGGATCGGCGCGCCTTCGAGCCCGGTCTCGTTGATGACCGGGAGGGCGATCGCCGCCGAGGAGGAGGTGATGACGACGGCGTAGACGAGGCTCGGCCCTCCCCCGACGAGATGCGCCCCGTAGCCGGCCCCGAGGGCGAGGGGCAGGGTGATGAGAACCGCGAGCACGCCGCGCCCGAGCGACCCCCGCAACCGGGTGTCGTGCAGGGGGACGTGCATCCCGACGGTGAACATCAGCGTGGCGAAGCCGAGGCTGTAGAGCAGTGAGAGGTCACTGCGCCCCGAATTGATGATGTGCAGTCCGGTCCGGCCGAGCAGGACGCCGGCGAGCAACTCCCCGACCACGGCCGGAATCACGCCCCCGGAGACCACGGTCAGCGCCGGCCCGAGCAGCGACGCGACGAGGATCAGCGCGACCAGGCCGAGGTTCATGCGCGTCCGGAACGGTCCGAGGACATGCCCGGAGGCTAGCCGGGCACGGACAATTTTCGCTCCGGATGTTTAGCCACAGGGCTAATGGCGCACCAAGGGACTGACGACATCATGGTCGAGAAGGAAATCGCCCCAGCAGGAGGTTGTTCGATGAGTCCAGAGCGTACGCGGGCCTATCGCCGCGTCACCCATACCCTCGCGGAGATCGGCCCGAGCAAGCTCCAGCGCGAGGAGCAGGACCGTGTGCGGATGGCCGCCGACGCGCTCATCTTCGCCGCGCATCTCGACGACGATGAGGCCCGTGAGGCGCTCGTCGACGTCGATCGCCTGTGCCGCATGCTCGTCGACAGCGGTCGCTGGGAGCCGGTCACCGCCGCCAAGCTGCTCGACGACGTGGCTGCCTGCGGGCCTGATCGGGCCGCGCTGCTCGAAGCTGCCTGAGCGCCGACAGCCTCACCCGATCGGCCTAGAACATCCGTCCAGAGGATTGGGGGTCACCCCTGAACGGGTAGCCCGCGGCCAGTCCGGTCAGCCACCGGCCCGATTCGGGTGGCCGCGCTGACCACGGAAACCGAGGAGGTACCTGAGATGTCCACCGGTCTACTGATCGCGATCATCGTGGTCGTCGTCATCGTCGTTGTCCTGCTTGCGTTCGTCGTGCCCCGCATGCGCGCCGCGGCCGCCGAGCGAGCCCGTGAACGCGAGCTCCAGGAGCGCCGCCAGGGCGCCATCGCCGAGCACCGCCAGGAGGCGGAGGCTCGCGAGCAGCGCGCCGACGCCGCCGAGCGGCGGGCGCGGATCGCCGAGCAGGAAGCACGCCGTGAGCGTGCCGAAGCTGAGCTGCACCATGAGCGTGCCGGCATGCACGAGCAGGGTCTGGCCGACCACGAGCTGACCGGCGAGCCCGGCGCGGCGGGCGAGACAGCCGGCGGTGAGTCGGTCGGCGGCGAGTCGGTCGGCGGTGCCGGCACCGGCCGTGAGTCGGCTGCTGGTGCGGGCGGCGAGCCGGCCGGCGGCGCGGGCCGTGAGGCTCCTACGGATTCGGCGACTGAGGCCGAGTCGCGCGCCTGAAAGCGTGACGGGCGAGGCCCGTCCGGCGCGATGTGCGCCGGACGGGCCATCCCCCTGCAGATCTGCGGTGCTACGCGACGGTCGGGGCGACCGTGCCCGTGCCGAGGACGTTACCGGCCTTTACGACCTTCTTGCCGGCGAGGCGGTTGACGAGACCGGCCGAGACGGTCGTCAGCTTGAGCGTGCCGGTCGCCTGCGAGCCGCTGACCTTGCCGTCGGTGACGCGGAGGACACGGGCGACATAGCTATGCACGATCGTGACGCAGCGCTTGACGTGATGGCGGCCGAAGCCGGTGCAGATCGTCTGCGCCTTGCCGCGCACCGACGCCCACAGCCAGGTGCCCATGCTGTCCGAGGTGAGGGTCAGGTTGCGCAGGGTGACGGACTTCGTGCCGTTTGACAGCGTCAGCCCGCCGGTGTGGCGGATGATGCCGTGGAAGTTCTTGACGTTGACCCGGCCGCCGGCGATCGGGAACGTGAACGTCGCGCCCGAGGCGGTCGCGGGGGCCACCGGGGTCACGGTGACGTGGTTGTTGGCCAGCAGCGTGACCGCGGCGCTTGAAGCGGTGACGGTCGTGGTGCCGCCGGTCACCTTCGTCGCCGCCGCGAGCGCGACCGAGGCGAAGGCCAGCGACGCCACGATGGCGACCGCAAGCGTGTACTTGATGCGGGACATGAAACCTCCGGAAAGACGGGAGTCGGGTTGGGGTGCGGTAGACGTCGGGGAGATGACGTACCGGTCTCCAGAACACGGGCGGCGAGCGCGAAGTTGCGGTGACCGAGGCCGCCCGGCAGCGCAGCGGGCCGGATCAGCGCCGCTCAGCCGGCCGGATCAGCGCCGCTCAGCCGGCCGGGTCAGGCGCCGCTCAGCCGGCCGGGTCAGGCGCCGCTCGGCCGGGCTCGGACCGGCGGCCGGGAGCGTGCCGAGAATCGGAGAACCGCCAGCAGATGACCGCCATCGCAGCGGACACGAAGAGGACCGACGGCCAGGCCCCGACGGCCAGGGCGAGCACGTGCGAGAGCGCGAAGGCGACCAGTCCGGCGGCGGTCAGCAGCGCTGCGCGCCGGCGCCCGTCCCGGTGCAGCCAGATGGCGACGCAGGCGAGGCCGAAGGCGGCGAGGACGACGCCCCCGAGCGGACGTGATCCCGAGGCGCGCGCGACCGCATAGCCGGCGATCAGGCCGGCGGCGGCGAGTGGTGCGGTGGGGATCCGGTCTCTCACGTCTCACCATTATCCATGGGCCGGATCGGTTAGCGTGCTCGCATGGAATCACG
Source organism: uncultured Solirubrobacterales bacterium (assembly GCA_963755955.1). GTDB lineage: Bacteria > Actinomycetota > Thermoleophilia > Solirubrobacterales > Solirubrobacteraceae > Palsa-465. The sequence goes on along the minus strand of CAVWLZ010000018.1, from coordinate 34,400 downwards.
CGCCCGCACCACCTCGCTCTTCGTCGCCGTGCTCGCGGCGCTCATCGCCTCGCTCGCGCTCGCCGCGACGGCGAGTGCCAACACCGTATGGCTGTGCCGGCCGGGACAGCAACCTGACCCGTGCACGCCCGGGCTGTCGACGACGGTCTTCTCCCCGAAGCTCGTGCGACTCGCCGTGACGCATCCCCAGGCGGTGCGTCACCCCGCGATCGACTGCTTCTACGTCTATCCGACCGTCAGCGATCAGAAGACGATCAACGCCAACCGTCACATCGACCCGGAGGAGCGCTCGATCGCCCTCTATCAGGCGGCGCGCTACTCGCAGTACTGCCGTGTGTTCGCGCCGATGTACCGCCAGCTCACGCTGAACGCGATCAGCCAGCCGTCGGCCGTCAGCGGCATCGGCGCCGGGCTCGCGCTGTCGGACGTACGGGCCGCCTTCCGCGACTATCTCGCTCACGACAACCACGGTCGCGGCTTCGTGCTCATCGGCCACTCCCAGGGCGCGTTCGTGCTCCGGAGTCTGATCGCCAAGGACATCGACAGCAAGCCGTCGGTGCGCAAGCGGCTCGTGTCGGCGATCCTCCTCGGGGGCAACGTGCTCGTCAAGCGAGGCTCCGGGATCGGCGGGGACTTCAAGCACGTCCCGGCCTGCCGCTCGGCGCGGCAGCTCGGCTGCGTGATCGCCTTCTCGACCTTTGACACCCCGGTCCTGGCCGACAGCAAGTTCGGGCGCACGACGGCGGCGGGCGATGAAGTGCTGTGCACGAACCCCGCAGCCCTCGGCGGCGGCGCAGGCACGACCGACCCGATCTTCCCGAGCGCACCGTTCGCGCCCGGAACGACGATCGCGCTTGGGCTGGGGGTGCTCGGGCTCACCCAGCCCCACCCCAATACCGTGTGGCTCAGCGAGCCCGGCGCCTACCGTGCCCGCTGCGTCGATTCCGGCGGTGCCGACGTGCTTCAGGTCACACCTTTGCATGGCGCCCAGCGGGCCAACCCTGCGCCTGACGGGACGTGGGGGCTGCATCTGCTCGACGCCAACATCGCCCTTGGCAACCTCATAGCCGTCGTGCGGAGCGAGGCGAGCGCGTTCGAGGGAGCCCGCCACTGAGCGACCCAGACCGCGGCCCGGCCGGGGGGCCGCCGACCTTCGACCTGCAGAGCCACTCGCTGCATTCCGACGGCGCGCTGGCGCCTGCCGCGGTGGTGGCGACGGCGGCGAACGCCGGTGTGCAGCTGCTTGCCCTCACCGACCACGACTCCGTCGACGGTGTGCAGGAGGCCGCCGACGAGGCTCGGCGGCGAGGCATCCGCCTCGTCAGCGGGGTCGAGATCTCGACGCTCGATGAAGGCAACCAGGACCTCCACATCCTCGGCTACCGGTTCGACCCGCGGGATCCGGGACTGCGCGACCACCTCGACGGCTATCGCGAGGATCGCCGGCGGCGGGCGCGGGCGATGATCGAGGCGCTGCGGGAGCTCGGGTTCGAGCTCGACGAGGACATGCTCGCCGCCCGCGCACAGGCGGGCAAGTCGATCGGCCGGCCGCACCTCGCCGAGGCCGTCGTCGCCCATCCTGGCAACGGCACCCGGCTCGCGTCCGAGGACCTCGACGACCCGTCGAGCTTCCTCGAGGCCTACCTGATCGAGGGCCGCCCGGCCTTCCGTCCGCGCGCCGCGCCCTCGGTCGGCGAGGCGATCCGCGTCGTCCATGCCGCCGGGGGGCTCGCCGTGTGGGCGCACCCGTTCTGGGACGTCTCCGATCCCGACCGCGTCCGGGCGGCGATCGAGCGCTTCCGCGACGCCGGGATCGATGGCATCGAGTGCTTCTACATCACCCACACCCGTGAGCAGACGCTCGTCGCCGTCCATGCGTGTGCCGAATATGGGCTGCTGCGTACGGGCTCCTCGGACTTCCACGGCCCGCGGCACCGCGAGTTCTCGCGGTTCCGCGCCTTTCAGACCTACGGCGAGACGCCGGACCTCGGCCCGATCGCCGAGGCCTGACTCTCAGGCGGGGATGCTGCGCTCGGCCAGGTGTGAGCCGACCTTGCGCTTGACCCGCTGGAGGGCGTTGTCGACCGTCTTGCAGTCGCACCCGAGGCGGTTCCCGACCTCCTCATAGGAGTGACCGTCGAGGTAGAGGGCGAGCACGCGGGATTCGAGCTCGGAGAGGGCGGTCGAGATGCAGGCCACGAGAGCCCGCAGCTCCTCGGAGGAGATGACCTGGTTGACGGGATCGTGGACGGTCGAGCCCGGCAGCATCTCGTCGAGCGTGGGCTCGCTGTCGTCGCCCTGCCCGGACGGCGTGCTCGAGAACGAGACGTACTGATTGAGCGGGCTGTGCTTGTTGCGGGTCGCCGTCTTGACCGCGGTGATGATCTGCCGGGTGATGCACAGCTCGGCGAAGTTGCGGAAGCTGGACTCGCGGTCGCTGCGATAGTCGCGAACCGCCTTGTAGAGACCGACGAGCCCTTCCTGGATGAGATCGTCGGCGTCGCCCCCGGCAAGGAAGTACGACGAGGCTTTGAGCCGGACGAATCCGTAGTAGCGACGGACGATCCGATCGTACGCATCGGCGTGCCCCTGTTTGGCCAGGGCGATGAGGTACCGATCCTCAACCTGAGGTTGAGCCTGAGGACTTGCTGAAAGTCGAGCCACGATGTCTACCCTTCTCGACCCCGCCAAGTGAGCAGGGCGTTGTAGTTCGTGGCGCGTACCTCCCCTGGCGCGCACCTGTTCTGCGTATTCGGTGGGTCACGGCCGACTGGTCGCAGCCTCTGAATCAACTCACTGTCTCAAGCTCGAGTTGATCCTTATCTCCGGCGCGAGCTTGACATAGCAACGCTCGGCTGTCAAGAGCTGCCGATGAATCGCTGTCGAACGCGCGTCGGCGCGAGGGTGGGCGGGAAAAGGACGCCACGCGACCGTTTCCCGCCGTCGAACGCGCGTCGGCGCGAGGGTGGGCGGGAAAAGGACGCCACGCGACCGTTTCCCGCCCACAGGAGGGGCTCTACCCCCGCGACGGCATGAGTCGGAGGCAACCGCGTCCGCGCGCCCCGGGAGGCGCCGACCCGCCCGGGCTCAGGTGCGACCGCGCGCCGCGGCGTAGATCAGCACGGCCGCGGCCGCGCTCACGCTGAGTGAGTCGATCCTTCCCCGCAGGGGCAGCGAGACGACGGCGTCGCAGCTCGCCGCCACGCGCGGGCGCAGGCCGTGGCCCTCGGAGCCGAGCACGAGCGCGACCGGACCGCTGAGATCCGCGCTGTCGTACGCCATCGACCCGTCCGCCGCGGCGCCGTAGCACCACACGCCCCGCTGCTTGGCGTCGCGCAGGAAATCGGCGATGTTGCGCACGCGAGCCACGGGCAGGTGCTCGACCGCCCCGGCCGAGGCCTTGCATACCGCCGGCGTGACCTCGGCCGCGCGGCGCTCGGCGATGACGACGCCGGTGGCGCCCGCGCATTCCGCGGTGCGGCAGATCGCGCCGAGGTTCTGGGGATCCTGGACCTGATCGAGCACGACGATCAGGGGCGAGGGCGCGCCGAGCAGCTCGTCCACGTGGGCGTAGTGGTAGGGCTCGACCTCGGCACACATCCCCTGATGGGCCTCGGACCCGCAGCGCGCGGCGATCTCCTCGCCGCTCGCCGTCGCACAGGGCACGCCGGGCGCCTGGAGCCACGGCTCGCGCGCGGCGTGGCTCGTGACCCAGATCCTCACCACAGCCCGGCGACCGCGCAGCGCCTCGCGCACCGGATTGCGACCGTAGACGATCACCGCACCGGCAGCAGCTCGGGGCCCGCCGGTCCGTCCCGGACCTCCCAGCCCGCCTCCCGCAGCTCGTCGCGCAGCTGATCGGCGCGGGCGAAGTCACGCTCGCGCCGGGCCTGCTCGCGGGCGGCGGCGACCGCCGCGACGTCGGCCGGCGCCTCGGTGCGGTCCGGCTCGAGCAGATTCTCGAGCGCGAGCACGCCGAGCATCTCCCGCAGGTCGCCGTCGCCGACCTCGCCGTCGGCGCGGTTGGCCTCCCGGATCCACCTGAACATCGCGGCCAGGGCGAGCGGCGTGTTGAAGTCCTGCGCCAACGCGTCGAAGAACTCCTCCCGGAGCGCCGCCGACCACTCGGGCGAGGGGCCCGGACGCAGGCGCCGGGCCAGCTCGCGGACTCGGCCAACCGCCGCCCGGGCGTCGCTGAGGCGCTCGTCGTCGAACTCGACGGGCTGGCGGTAGTGGCCCGAGCAGAAGTACATGATCAGGGCGTCGCGCCCGTAGATGTCGAGCGCTTCGCTGAGCATGAAGATGTTCCCCACCGACTTGGAGATCTTCTGCTTGTCGAGGCGGATCATCCCGTTGTGGACCCAGAGCCGGGCAAGGGGGGCGTCGTGGGCCGCGCGCGTCTGGGCCGCCTCGTTCTCGTGGTGGGGGAAGATCAGGTCCGAGCCGCCCCCGTGGATCTCGAAGTCGACCCCGAGGAGCGCCTCCGCCATCGCCGAGCATTCGATGTGCCAGCCGGGCCGCCCCTCGCCCCAGGGCGAGTCCCAGGCCATGTCCTCGTCGGGCTTGCGCCCCTTCCACAGCGCGAAGTCGAGCGGGTCGCGCTTGCGCTCCGCGCCCTCGCCGCCCTCGCCCTGGTCCATCTGGTCGACGTTGCGGTGGGATAGTTCGCCGTAGAGCGGGTAGGAACGCACTGAAAAGTAGACGTCGCCGTCCGCCGCATACGCATGTCCCCGCTCGATCAACAGCTCGATCAACCCGATGATCTCGGGGATCATCTCGCTGGCCAGGGGCTCATGGTCGGGACGGCCGAGCTCCAGCCGCGCGGTATCGGCGAAATACGCGCTGGTCATCTCGTGCGCGAGCTGCACACTGCCGACGCCCGCGGCTCGGGCGGCGGCATAGATCTTGTCGTTGACGTCGGTGACGTTGGCGACGAAGGTCACGTCGTAGCCCGCGTGGGCGAGAAACCGCTTGAGCAGGGAGAAGACGACGAACGGCCGCGCATTGCCGACGTGGATCCGGCTGTAGACGGTCGGGCCGCAGGCGTAGATTCCCACCCGCGCGTCGGCGCGCGGATGCAGGGGACGCACCTCCCCGGAGCGCGTGTCGTGCAGCGAGATATCCGCCAAGTTGCGGCAACCCTAGCGCTCAGCGGCCCATCCGCCCGTGCTCGTCGGTAGGCTGCCCGACGTGTCCGGCCACGCCCCCGCGCGACCGCTCCCTGAGGTCGATGCCGCCTTCCGCTCCCTGCCGGAGCGCTACCTCGGCGCCGACTCCGGCTTCGACGCCACCTATCACGTCAAGCTCTGCGACCTCGGCCACACCTGGGAGGTGCGCTGCACGAGCCACGCCGCCCGGGTCCGCAAGGGCGCCACGCGGCGCGAGCCCGATGTGACGATGTCCACCGACGCCGCGACGTGGCTCGCCCTGCGCCACGGCGAGTTCTCCGGGCTCGAGGCCTTCCAGCGCCGGCTGCTGACGGTCCGCGGCAACCTCGACTGGGCGGTGGCCTTCGAGGGCATGTTCCGGCTCCCGAACGGCCGCATGCCGCTGCTTCAGATCCACGACGTGCCCGTCGGCCGCCATCGCATCTCGACGTTGACGATGGGCGAGGGCCCGGATGTGCTGCTGCTCCACGGCCTCGGGGGCACCCGCGCGTCGCTGTTCGAGACCGCCGCCGCGCTCAGCCACCGGTATCGGGTCCACGCCCCCGATCTGCCCGGCTTCGGCTCCTCGAGCAAGCCCGCCCTCGGCGCCTACAACGCCCGCTGGTTCGCTCAGAGCGTCCTCGGGATGATGGACGAGCTCGAGATCGACCGCGCGCACGTCGTCGGCAACTCGATGGGCGGCCGCGTCGCGATCGAGCTCGGCCTCACCGCGCCCGAGCGGGTCAGCGCGCTCGGGCTGCTGTGTCCGGCGGTCGCCTGGATCAAGCGCGGTTTCCATCCGGTCGTGCGCCTGCTGCGCCCCGAGTTCGGGCTGCTCCCGCACGGCTTCCGGCGAACCCTCGTCGCCTCGCAGTTCTGGAGCATGTTCCGCGACCGCGACGTCATTGATCCCGCTGTCGGCGACCTCATGGTCGACGAATTCCGCCGCATCTACCAGTCGGCCGGCGCCCGCTACGCATTCCTGTCCTCGGCCCGCAACATCTACCTCGAGGCACCGTTCGGACGCGAGGGCTTCTACTCGCGGCTGTCCGGGCTCCAGCCGCCGTCGCTCTTCGTGTGGGGAAGCCACGACCCCCTGATCCCCCCCGCGTTCGGCCGCCACGTGCGCCGCTGGCTACCGCGGGCCGAGCAGGTGACGATCGAGAGCTGCGGGCACGTCCCCCAGGTCGAGCGTCCCGAGGAGACCAACGAGCTGCTGATGCGGTTCTTCGCCCGGGCCGAGAGCCGGGGGCTCTCCGAGGTCACCGCCCCGGCCGGCCGGCACGCGCGGCGTGGGACCGGGGCGGCCAGGGGCGCGGGCGCCGAAGCGGCCTGAGCGAAGCCGAGGTGAGCGATGATGCAGACGGGCATCGCCGGATCAGCCAGCCGTAACGGCCACTCGACCCTCCCGCACGAGCGGACCTCCGAGCAGCCCTCGCGGCGCTCGCTGCCCGGCCGCGTGCTGCGCGGCATCGCCAAGCAGGCACAGAAGCGCATCCCCCGGGCCGACCTCGACGAGCGCGATCCGGACTTCATCCGCGAGCGACTGCCGCTCGTCTGGCTGATGGCGAGCCTGTGGTTCCGGGGCGAGGTGCGGGGGCTGGGCAACATCCCGGATGACGGGCCAGTGCTGCTCGTCGGCAATCACTCCGGGGGGAACATGACCCCGGACACGACGGTGTTCACGCTCGCCTTCAACACCTACTTCGGGGTCGAGCGCCCCTTCTACCAGCTCGCCCACAATCTCGTGCTGTCGATGCCGCTGCTCGCTGACCTGCGCAAGTTCGGCACCGTCGCCGCCTCGCCGGAGAACGGCAGCAAGGCGCTCGAGTCCGGCGCGGCGCTGCTCGTCTATCCCGGCGGTGACTATGAGGTCCACCGCCCGAGCTGGCTGCGCAACCGGGTCGATTTCGTTGGCCGCCACGGGTTCATCCGGCTCGCGCTCGACCAGAACGTGCCGATCGTCCCGGTCGTGTCGATCGGCGGCCAGGAGACGGCGCTGTTCCTCAGTCGCGGCGAGCACCTCGCCCATAGCCTCGCGCTCGACCGCATGTTCCGTCTCAAGGTGCTGCCGATCTCGCTCGCCCTTCCCTGGGGGCTCAACGTCGGCGACATGCTCGGTCACATCCCGCTACCGGCCAAGATCACGATCGAGACGCTGCCGCCGATCGATCTGCGGGCGGAGTTCGGGCCCGACCCGGACGAGCAGGAGATCTACGATCACCTCATCCGCCTGATGCAGGACACGCTTGACGCCCTCGCCGCCGAGCGCCGATTTCCGATCATCGGATGAGGGTCGCGGCCAACATCCAGATCGCGGCGCCGATCGAGAGCGTGTGGGCGGTCGTCGCGGACCCCGAGCGAGCGCTCAGCTACATGGCCGGTGTCACACGCTGGGAGGTCGTCGACGGACGCGCCGACGGGCTCGGCGCGCGCTACCGGATGCTGCTGCGCGTCGGCTCGGCCGAGGTCGGCGGCCTGGTCGAGGTCGTCGAGTGGGACGCCCCGCGAGACCTGGCCTGGACCTCGGTGACCGGCATCGACCAGCGGGGGCGCTTCCGCCTGCGACGCTCGCCGTCGGGCAACACTCGGGTCGAGTTCCGCCTCGCCTACGGCGTGGCCGGAGCGGGGATGTCCGGCTGGCTGGCCGAGCGGATCGCCGCGCCGACGGTGCGCGGCCACCTGCGGCGCTCGCTCGCGCAGCTCAAGCGGCTCGTCGAGTACGAGCAGCTCCGTGAACGTGCGGCGGCCCGCCGCGCGGCCCCGACCGGCGGCTAATCACGGCTCAGGACGGTGGCGATGGCGAGCGCCGCAGCACCCTCGCCGCGCCCGACGAAGCCCATGCCCTCGCCCCGCGTCGCCTTCACGCTCACGTGCTCGGGGGCGAGGCCGAGCACGCCGGCGAGCGAGGCTCGGATCCGCTCACGCGCCGGGGCGAGCTTGGGCCGCTCGATGACGACGGTCGCGTCGATGTGCTGCAGCGTCATGCCATGCTGGGCGAGCAGCGTCATCGTCGCCCCCAGCAGCACCAGCGAGTCGGCGCCGCGGTAGCGCTCGTCGGTGTCCGGGAAATGCTCGCCGATGTCGCCGAGGCCGGCGGCCCCGAGCAGGGCGTCGATCACCGCGTGGGTGAGCACATCGGCGTCCGAGTGCCCCTCAAGCCCGAGCTCGTGCTCGATCTCGACGCCGCCGATGATCAGCGGCCTCCCGGCCGTGAAGCGGTGGCAGTCGTAGCCGATGCCGGTCGTGACCATCGGCGCTCAGCCGCGCTCGCCGAGCAGCAGCTCGGCCACGCGCAGGTCGATCGGGGTGGTGATCTTCATGTTGTCCGGCGAGCTTGCCACGACATGGATCGTGCCGCCGTCCTGCTCGACGAGCCACGCGTCGTCGGTCGCGCCGGCGAGCATCTCCGGCGAGGCGTCGAGCAACGCGCGCTCGAGCGCGGCGCGGCGGAAGACCTGGGGCGTCTGGACGGCGTACAGCCGGGAGCGTTCGAGGGTGCGGGTCACCGTGCGCCCGTCGGCGGCCACCTCCTTGACCGTGTCGGACATCGGAGCGGCGGCGATCACCCCATCCGCCCCCGACTCCGCGAGCTCCCGCAGCGCCGCCTCGAACAACGCCTCGCGCGCGAGGGGCCGGGCGGCGTCGTGGACGATCACCGGGTCGGCCCGGCCGCTCGCCCGCAACGCCTCGCGAACCGACTCCGAGCGCACGGCACCACCGGCCACCGCGGTGGTGCCCGCCGGCGCGGCGTGCAGCGCGTCGGCCGGGAGCGCGACGACGATCTGCTCCACCGCGGGCACCCGGCGCAGCACTTCGACGCTCCACTCGAGCATCGGACGACCGGCCAGCGTGACGAGCGCCTTGGGTCCCCCACACCCAAGGCGCTCTCCACGTCCTGCGGCCACGATCAACGCGACCGCCATGAAACGGCGCCCCTACTTCGCGGCCACGGCGACTTTGCCGTTGCCGTGCGGGGACTCCCCGAGCAGCTCGTAAAGGTGAGCGTCGACCTCTTCCTCGTTCATCTCGAGCGCGTACATCAGCTCGGAGGCGAGGATCTTCTTGGCTCGGGTGAACATCTGCTTCTCGCCGGTCGAGAGTCCCTTCTCTGCTTCGCGGATCGCGAGATTCCGCACCACTTCAGCCAGCTCGTAGATATCGCCCGTCTTGATCTTGTCGCGGTTGTGCTTGAACCGGCGATTCCAGTTCTTGGGCATCTCCGAGCACTCGTCCTGTAGCACGGCGAGCACCTTTTTCACCGTCTCCTCGTCGATCACACGCCGCAATCCGGCCACGGCCGCGTTCTCGGTGGGGACCATGACGGTCATGTCGTTGTGCAGGATCTTGATGGTCAGGTATTCCCGCTTCTCACCCAAGATCTCCTTGAGTTCCTTGCGGATCACCTTGCCGGCGCCGTGATGTGGATAGACGACGTTGTCGCCGACCTCGAACTCGACATGGGGCAGCGGCTCGACTGAATCGAGATCCTCGTCCAGGTGCTCTTCCATTAGCTCTGTGATGGTGTCCTCCTCTGTCCAGGCCGTGCGAGGCATCGCCTCGCGTCTTGCAACTACGGCAACTACGTCTGCAGGTAGCGATCAACCAGGTTGATCTCCTGTTGACGGCGAAGGCCCTCTCGGATGTCCTTCGCCCGGATCTCGCCGACTCCGTCGACGGTCTCCAGCTCGCCATCAGTGGCGGCGAGCAGTTCTTCCAGTCCACCAAACTCCCCGACGATCCGTTGCACAACCAGTTTGGGCAGCCGTGGGATGCGCCCAAGAATGCGGATTCCGCGTGGCGAGACGGGATAGTCGAGGGTGTTGAGTTTGCGGTCATAGCCGAGGAGCTCGGCCAGCCGCCCAAAGTCGAGCAGGTCCTGGTGCGGCAGCCGCACCAGATGCTCGAAGGCTACGGAGAAGTTCTCGTCGCTGTCCTCGACCAGGTAGTCGTGGACGAGCGCCGTCTTGTCGGCCGACACGCCGACCATCGTCTCGTCGAGCTGCATCTCGATCAGCCGGCCCTCGGTCCCGAGCTCGACGATGTAGCGCTCGATCTCGACCGCCATGCGGGTCACGAGCTCAGCCCGCTGCAGGACGGTGAGCACGTCGTGCAGGGTGACGCCCCCCTCGAACTCGAGCGCGGTGAGCCGAGTCGACACCTGGTCGAGGCGGCTGCGGTACTTGTCGAGCGTGGCCAGGGCCTGGTTGGCCTTGGCGAGGACGACCGGGATCTCCTCGAGGATGTACTTGACGCCGTCGACGTACAGGGACACGACCTCGCGCCGCTCGGAGACCGCCACGACGAGCGCGTCGGTCTGCTTGGCCACGCGCTCGGCCGTGCGATGGCGGGTGCCGGTCTCGAGCGTGAGGATCGTCGGGTCCGGAGTCAGCTGGACATTGGCGTGGACGATCTTCGTCGCGTTGGCGTTGAGGACGATCGCCCCGTCCATCTTGGCGAGCTGGTAGAGGAACGCGGGCGAGTAGTCGAGCTCGACCTTGATCCCGCCGGAGAACAGGAAGGCGAGCTCGTCGGCGTCGCCGATCGCGATCAGTCCGCCGGTGCGGGCGTGGAGGATGTTGTCGACTCCCTCGCGCAGCGACGTCCCCGGGGCGACCATCTCCAACGCCCTCACCATCCGGGACTCCTGACGAGTTTCGAGCTCCTCTTTGAGCTCTTCCCCGGAACGCGAGGCCATGAAGACCGATTTTACCCGGTTACGGTCCGAAGTCCGTCGCGGCCCCCCAGCCGCCGGGCTTGCCTTGATTCCAGGGGGTTTACGGGCCCCACGGGACTACGCGGCGGCGGCGACGGAGCGTTCGGAGAACGCCGCCCGGAGGGCCGCGCGGAGGGTCGGCTGACGCTCGGCCTCGAGCACTCCGCCGAGGCCGAACTTCGCCGCTTCCGCCCGGCGGCGGTCGCCGTGCGCGACGGTGCGCAGCTCGCCGGTGAGACCGAGCTCGCCAAAGCAGGCCAGCGGCCGTTCGCCGGTCGGGTCGGTCAGCGCGACGCGCTTCGTCGCGCTCACCACCGCGAGCGCGACCGCCAGGTCGGACCCAGGCTCGTCGACGCGCACGCCGCCGACGACGTTGACGAACACGTCGGAGGTGCCGAGCCCGATCCCGCCGTGGCGGCCGAGCACGGCGAGCACGAGGGCGACGCGATTGCGGTCGAGCCCGGACACGACCCGGCGCGGGGGGACGAGCTCCGACGGGGAGACGAGCGCCTGGACCTCGACGAGCAGCGGACGGGTGCCCTCCATCGCGCACAGCACGACGCTTCCGGGCGCCCGCGTGGCCTCCCCGACGAACCGGGCCGAGGCGTCGAGCACCTCGACGAGACCGCTGTCGCGCATCTCGAAGACGCCCGCCTCGTCAGTGGACCCGAACCGGTTCTTGATCGCGCGGACGGTGCGGTACGTGCGCTCGCGCTCGCCCTCGAACTGGAGAACGCAGTCGACGAGATGCTCGAGCACGCGCGGACCGGCGAGCGCCCCATCCTTGGTCACATGGCCGACGAGCAGCACCGCGGTGCGCTGCGATTTCGCCACGCGCATGATCTCCCCGGCCACCTGGCGCACCTGGGCGACCGATCCCGGGGCGCTGCTCAGCTCGGTGCTGTGGAGCGTCTGCACCGAGTCGATCACGCACACGTCGGGACGCTCGGCCTCGAGCGTGGCGAGCACGGTGTCGAGGTCGGTGTCGGCGATCACCGGGATGGCCAGCGGGTCGCCGACGGTGAGCCGCTGGGCCCGCAGCCGGATCTGCGCCGCCGACTCCTCGGCGGAGACGTACAGCGTTCGCCGCCCGGCGGCGACGAGGTTGGCCAGGGCCATCGTCGTCAGCGTCGACTTGCCGATCCCCGGCGCCCCGCCGATGAGTACGAGCGACCCGGGCACGATCCCGCCCCCGAGGACGCTGTCGAGCTCACCGATGCCGGTGCTGAGCCGAGCCTGCTCCTCCGGCGTCACCTCGGCGAGCGTGACCGGCGCCCCGGCCGCGGCGCGACCGCGTCTCGCCGCCTTGGCCGCGCTCGCCGGCGCCGGCCGCGACCGGACCTCCTCGACGAGCGTGTTCCATTCGCCGCAGCCAGGACACTGCCCGGCCCAGCGCAGGGCCTCATGACCGCAGGCCGAGCAGACGTGAACGGTCGTGGCGCGAGACATGTCAGCCAGCGTACGGCGCGGTCCCGACGGCAACCGGGCGCCGGCGGCGATTTGGCCCTGTTCCGGCGCAGAGTCCTGACCCGACGGCGCAATCGCGTCACATTTCGCTCCGGGCGACCGCCCTCCCCCAGACCGTCGACGCGGGAGTGACTCAGGTGGCGGCCCGGCGCTCGAGGCCGAGCGCCTCGAGCTCGTAGCTGAGGCCCACCATCAGCTCGCCGCCGTCGCACCAGCAGCCGGTGGCGCGCTCGTCGAGCACCTGCCCGCCGAGATAGCCGATCGGCGGATCTGTGCGCTCGGCGGCGAGGACCGCGGTGAGGATCTGGCTGCCGAGGGTCGTGTACTGGCCCGGGTCGCTACAGACGCTCGACATCTGGCTGCAGGCGGCGGCAAGGCGGAACATGCCGGCTGCGGTGACCGCCGCCGCGGAGACGTCGGTCGCGGCGCCGACCGCGGCGCCGGCCGGGGCGCCGGCCGGGGTGCCGTAGTCCACCGGCGGAATTCCGCTCGCCGGCAGCTTCTTGGCGACGTAGCCGGCGATGCGCTGCGCGGTCGCAAGCAGGCCCTGGTTGCGCAGATCCGCTGCCGTCTGGGCGAAGCCGTAGAGCGCCTCACCCTCGCCGCGCGCCCATGTGCCGCCGGGCGGGAGGGCCTGACGCGCTCCGAGGAAGCGGATGCGGCCGCTCGACCGGTCGAAGCGGACGACCTCCGCGGTCGAGCCGTCGGATCGTACGAGCAGCGCGGCAAGAACGTGGGCGTGATGGAGGGCGAGCCGGGCATAGTCAGACCGCCCGGTGATCCGGCTCGCCCAGGTCAGGAGCGGCAGGATCATCATGCTGTCGACGTCGGTCACCGCGACCGGCGTCGCGGTGCCGGTCGGGATCGTCCCGGCCCCTGGGTTGGTCGCCGCGAGCGCCAGAAGGCCATCGGCGGCCGCCAGCGCACTGTCGGTCAGGCGCCCGCAGGCCGCGTCGGGCTGCGCCCGCCCCCGGCACAGAGCCCGCCACGCCGCGAGCGTCGACTCGACGGCGGCGACCGCCGCGGCGGCGGGAGCAACGGCCCGGCGGCCGCGCGGAGCGGCGAGCCCGGCGAGCGTGGCCTGGCGCGCCCAGCCCGCGAACATGCCGCCGCTGGGGTCGAGGATCGCCGCCTGCCACAGCGCCCCGGGCCAGTAGCCGGAGGCCGTGCTCGCGCTCAGATGCAGGCCGTCCTGGGGGTCGGCCCCGAGCAGCGGCGAGAGTGCCGGCAGGCGCGCGTGGAGCTCGGCGAGCCGGTGCAGCGGGAGCGACGCCCGGTCGGTGGTCGGGCTGATGAGCACCGCGGCGAGCGTCGCCCGGCCGCTCGGCGCGGCGACCTCGAACCGCCGGCCGATGAGCCGCCCGGCCGGCAGCGACTGGCCGTCGATCGCGATCCGGGCGCCCCGACCGCCGCCGCGCAGCTCGACGTGCCGCCATGCCCCCGTCCCCCACCCCGGGCGCGTGCGCAGCGAGTAGGAGCGGCCCCGCCAGCTCGCCGATGGCGTCGTGCCGCCGGTGATGATCAGCCGGTCGTGGGCCGAGCCGGGATTGATCACGACGCGGCTCCCGGCCACAACCCGCAGGTCGAAGGAGACGAGCCAGCGCGCCCGGGGTAGGGCCCTGGACAACGTCGCGCCTGCGCCGACGCTCGTCGCCGCGAGCGTGGCCGGCGAGGCGAACGCCGGGCTCGCCGGTCGTCGACGCGGCGACGACGAGCCGCCCGCGGCGACGAGCACGGCGCCGCCCGCGGCCACCGCGAGGGCGGCGGCCACGAGCACCGCGATGACGCGTGTTCGCTTGCTCAGCGTCGGCAGCCTGCGGGCCGCAGTGAGGGTGGCTACTCGGAGTCGGCCGGCGGGTCCGGCTCGGAGGGCTCCGACTCGCTCTCCTCGCCGCCGTCAGACGCCCCGACCCCGACCGGAGTCGGCGTCGGCGCCGGCTCGATGATCGAGAGCTTGACGTCGCCCTCGGGCGCGTCGGGCGCGTCGGCGGGCTCGACGAGCACCGTCGATCCCGACGGGGCCTGGGCACGCAGCACGAAGTCCGCGAGCGGATCCTCGATGTAGCGCTGGATCGCTCGGCGCAGTGGACGGGCGCCCATCGCCGGGTCCCACCCCTTGTCGACGAGCAGGTCCTTCGCCTCCTCGGAGAGCTCGAGCTGAAGCTCGCGCTCGGCCATCGACTCGCGGATCCGTCGCAGCAGCAGCTCAACGATCTCCTTGATCTCGGTCTTGGCCAGCTTGTGGAAGACGATCACCTCGTCGATCCGGTTGAGGAACTCAGGCCGGAAGACCTTCTTGAGCTCGCCCATGATCCGGTTCTTCATGTCGTCGTAGGTGATCCCCGTCTCGTCGTCGGTGACGGCGAAGCCGAGTGGCGTGTTGCGGGCGATCTCCGAGGCCCCGATGTTCGAGGTCATGATCACGATGCAATGACGGAAGTCGACCGTCCGCCCCTGGGCGTCGGTGAGCCGGCCATCCTCGAGGATCTGCAGGAGGATGTTGAACACGTCGGGGTGGGCCTTCTCGATCTCGTCGAGCAGCAGCACGCTGTAGGGCTTGCGCCGCACGGCCTCGGTGAGCTGGCCACCCTCGTCGTAGCCGATGTAGCCCGGAGGGGAGCCGACGAGTCGCGATACGGCGTGCTTCTCCATGTACTCGGACATGTCGATGCGGATCATCGTGTCCTCATCGCCGAACAGGAACTCGGCGAGCGTCCGGGCGAGCTCGGTCTTGCCGACCCCGGAGGGGCCGAGGAAGATGAAGGAGCCGGTCGGCCGCTTCGGATCCTTCAGCCCGGCACGCGAGCGCCGGATCGCCTTGGAGACGACCTCGATCGCCGGATGCTGGCCGATGACGCGCTTGTGCAGCTCGTCCTCCATCCGCATCAGCTTCTGGGTCTCGGCCTCGGTGAGCTTGAACACGGGGATGCCGGTCCACATCGAGACGATGTCGGCGATCTCCTCCTCGCCGATCGAGGGCCGCTCGGTCGACTCGCCCGCCTCCCACTGGTCGGCGAGCTCACGCTTCTTCTGCGTCAGCCGCCGTTCCTGGTCGCGGAGGTTGGCCGCCTTCTCGAACTCCTGGGCCTCGATCGCCGCCTCCTTGGCGCGCCGCGTCTCCTCGATCTCGTCCTCGAGCTCGCGGTAGATCGGCGGGGAGGTCATCGACTTGATCCGCATCCGCGACGCGGCTTCGTCGATGAGGTCGATGGCCTTGTCCGGGAGGAAGCGGTCGGAGATGTAGCGATCGGCAAGATCGGCCGCCGCCTCGAGTGCCTCGTCGGTGATGTTGACCTTGTGATGCTGCTCGTAGCGGTCGCGCAGGCCCTTGAGGATCTGCACGGTCTCCTCCGTCGAGGGCTGGTCGACGGTGATCTTCTGGAAGCGGCGCTCGAGGGCGGAATCGCGCTCGAGGTACTTGCGGTACTCCTCGAGCGTCGTCGCACCGACCGTCTGGAGCTCGCCGCGGGCGAGCGCAGGCTTGAGGATCGAGGCCGCATCGATCGCGCCCTCGGCGGCCCCGGCGCCGACGAGATTGTGGAGCTCGTCGATGAACAGGATGATGTCGCCGCGCTGGGTGATCTCCTTCATCACCTTCTTGAGGCGCTCCTCGAACTCACCGCGGTACTTGGAGCCGGCCACGAGAGCCGCGAGGTCGAGCGTGTAGATCTGCTTGCCCTTGAGCAGCTCCGGCACGTCGGCGTTCGTGATGCGCTGGGCGAGGCCCTCGACCACCGCGGTCTTGCCGACGCCCGGCTCGCCGACGAGCACGGGGTTGTTCTTCGTGCGGCGCGAGAGGATCTGCATGATCCGCTCGATCTCGGTCTCGCGACCGACGACCGGGTCGAGCTTGCCCTCGGCGGCGAGCTTGGTGAGGTTGCGCCCGAACTGGTCGAGCAGCTTCGAGGACTTCTTGCTCTCACCCTGGGTGCCGGGGGCGGCGCCACCGGAGCCCGAGCCGCGCTGACGGCTGCCGGGACCGGAGAGCATCCGAATCACCTCGTTGCGGATCTTCTCGGAGTCCGCGTCGAAGTCGAGCAGGATGCGGGCGGCGACGCCCTCGTTCTCGCGCACGAGCCCGAGGAGGATGTGCTCGGTGCCGATGTAGTTGTGGCCGAGGCTGAGCGCCTCGCGCAGGGCGAGCTCGAGCACCTTCTTCGCCCGCGGTGTGAACGGGATCTGGCCGGAGGTGACCTCCTCGCCGGAGCCGACGATCCGCACGACCTGCGCACGGACGCGCTCAACGGTGATGTCGAGCGACTCGAGGACGCGCGCCGCCAGACCCTCCTCTTCACGCAGCAGCCCGAGCAGGATGTGCTCAGTGCCGATGTAGTTGTGCTTGAGCGTCCGCGCCTCTTCCTGTGCCAGGACGACCACCTGGCGGGCTCGCTCAGTAAATCGCTCGAACATATTCTTCCTGTGCTTCCTGTGGTCGGGCGGGGCGGGTCGGTCGGTCGGGGGCTGGTCCTGGTCGGGCGGTCCTGTCTAACTCCCTCTACTACTAGGGTAGCGATGCCTGCCGCGGGGACAACGAGGGTCCGTCTTTACCCATCTATTTCGGCGGGAACGCCTCGACGGATGAGTGCTTACGGTCGCGAACTCGGGCCATGGCTCAGTCTACCAGCAGGTCTGAGGCAGTTTTTCACGCGCATTTGCCCAGCG
Source organism: uncultured Solirubrobacterales bacterium (assembly GCA_963755955.1). Classification (GTDB taxonomy): domain Bacteria; phylum Actinomycetota; class Thermoleophilia; order Solirubrobacterales; family Solirubrobacteraceae; genus Palsa-465. The sequence continues at coordinate 17,408 of CAVWLZ010000018.1, read as the reverse complement.
TGCGGTGTTTTCAGGCGGGCCTCCCCGGGCTTTGGGAGTTCGCCGTCAGGCGAACTCCCTCAAGGAATCCGGCGTCAGGCGAACTCCTAGTGTTGTGACTCAGGACACTCAGTCGCGCATAGCCGGGAACAACACGACCTCGCGGATCGATCGGCGGCCGGTCATGATCATGACCAGGCGATCGATCCCGATCCCGATCCCGCCGGTCGGCGGCATGCCGTGCTCGAGCGCTTGCACGAAGGCCTCGTCGTAGGGCTGGGCCTCCTCGTCGCCGGCGCCGGCCAGCGCGCGCTGCTGCTCGAAGCGGCGCCGCTGCTCGTCGGGATCGTTGAGCTCGGTGAACGCGTTGGCGACCTCCATCCCGCCGACGTAGGCCTCGAAGCGCTCGACGAGCCCGTCGGCGGAGCGATGGCGCTTGGCGAACGGGGACAGCTCGACGGGGTAGTCGAGCAGGAAGGTCGGCGCGACGAGCGTCGGCTCGACGTGCTTGGAGAGCAGCTCGTCGACGAGTTGCGGCCAGGTGTCGTCCTCTGGGGCGGCAAGTCCGCGCGTGCGCATCTCGGCGGCGAGCGCGTCGCGGTCGCGGAGGGCGAGGATGTCGATGCCGGTCCGGTCGAGGATCGCGCCCGCGAGCGTCTCGCGCCGCCACGGCGGGGAGAGATCGACCTCACCGGTGTACCCGACCTCCGCGGCGACGAACGCCACGAGCCGCTCGCAGCGGTCGGCGACGTCGCTGTAGTCCGCGTAGGCCTCATACCACTCGAGCATCGTGAACTCGGGGTTGTGCTTGTGGGAGATCCCCTCGTTGCGGAAGTCCTTGCCGAGCTCGTACACGCGCTCGAGGCCGCCGACAATCAGGCGCTTGAGGTAGAGCTCGGTGGCGATCCGCAGGTAAAGCTCGCGGTCGAGCGCGTTGTGATGGGTCGTGAACGGGCGGGCCGCGGCGCCGCCGTAGAGGGGCTGGAGCACCGGGGTCTCGACCTCGATGAAGCCCTCGCCGTCGAGAAACCGCCGCACCGCGGAGATGATCCGCGAGCGCAGGATGAAGAGCGCCCGAGCGTCCTCGTTGGCGATCAGGTCGAGCTCGCGGTGACGGAAGCGCGTCTCGACGTCGGTCAGGCCGTGGTGCTTCTCCGGCGGCGGCCGCAGCGACTTGGCCAGCAGCGTGAACGCGCTGACGCGCAGCGACAGCTCGCCGCGCCGCGAGCAGAACGCCGTGCCGTCGATCCCGACGAGATCGCCGAGGTCGAGGCCGAGCAACTGCTCCATCCCATCGGGCCCGAGCTCGTCGACGCGAGCCTGAAGCTGGATCCGGCCCGAGCGGTCGACGAGATCGAGGAAGGCCATCTTGCCCTGGCCGCGGCGCGCGGCGAGGCGGCCGGCGACCCGATGGCTGACGGTCGTCTCCTCGCCGGGTTCGAGCCCGTCGTGATCCGCCCGCACGGCGGCCACGGGCTCGACGCCGGGAAACTGGTGAGGGAACGGATCGACCCCGGCCGCGCGCAGCGACTCGAGCTTCGACCGCCGGGCGGCGAATACGTCTGAGGGCTCCTCGCCCACCGGTGAGGGACCCCTAGATCCCGCCGACGTCGATCTTGGTGATCTTGAGCTTGCGCTCGCCCTTGGGGGTGGCGAACACGACCTCTTCCCCGCGCTTGCGCCCGAGTAGCGCCTTGGCGACGGGGGACTCGTTGGAGAGCCTCATGTCGGCGGGGGCCGCCTCGGCCGAACCGACGATCGTGTATTTCGTCGACTTGCCCGCCTCGTCCTTGACGTGGACGATCGAGCCGACGCGCACGACGTCGGTCCCGAGGTCCGAGGCGTCGATCACGGTGGCGGAGCGCAGCCTGTCTTCGAGCTGGGCGATCCGCGCCTCGAGCATCGCCTGCTCGTTCTTGGCGTCGTCGTATTCGGCGTTCTCGGAGATATCCCCGAATTCGCGCGCCTCCTTGATCCGTGCCGCCACCTCGCGGCGGCGCGTGGTCGAGAGCTGCTCGAGCTCGGCCTTGAGGTTGGCAAGCCCGTCAGGAGTGAGGATGACGTCCTTCGGCATTCTGTGAGACCTGTCAGTTCGGCAATCTGGACGAAAAAAGTCCCGCTGGGCAGCGGGATCACCACGCATCCGGCCCGTGTGGGCGGGAGAGTATAGACACCGCCGCTCGGTGACCTTGCAGGCTTTTCCGGCAAATCGCCGCCCGCTCAGCGCGGCAGCCGCAACACGAGCGGACGACCGATGTTCCCCGCCGCATCGACAGCACGGACGGCCACATACCCGCGCAGGCCCCGTGGAAGGGTGAAGCGCTGCAGTCCGCCGGCCCGGCCCGGGACGAGCCGGATGGCCAGGTGCCGTGCGCGGGCGAAGTTCTGCGGGCTGATCGACCGCGACGAGATGGCGACCTCGTAGCGCTTGGCGTGCCCGCACAACAGATCCCCGCCGGGCGCCTGGAAGCTCAGCACGCGGCCGTGGATCCGTCCCGCCATCGGCACGCCGGGCGGCACCGCGTCGCGCGTGTAATCACCGGAGTTGGCGATGTCGTGGTGGAAGTGCGGCGACGAACTCGGCGTGCACGCCCCGGCCGGCGTCCGGTAGACCGAGAGGATCCCCGAGCGCGTGACCGAGACGACGTCCTTGCGCGCACCGGGGGCCGTGTCGAGCGTGCCAAACGACCCGAGGGTCGGCGTGGCCACCGTCCAGTCGCCGGTCAGCTTCGGCCAGGCCGCACTCGCGCTCGCGCCCGTCGCGCCGAACGCCTCGAGGTCCAACGAGGAGCTCCCGCCGATCACCTGCTGCCCGGGACCGGTGCCGATCGCGCCGATCACCTGTCCGGTGAGGAACTGCAGGTCGTTGACCTCGGCGGGGTACCCGGTCCGGAACTGGGCGGTGGCCAGCTGGGGATTCCAGGCCCCGATGAAGTCCTGGCCGCCCTGATACTCGTTGACGCCGACGTCGAGGGCGCGGAACAGCCCGGTGACCGGCGCGATCAGTGAGGTGCTGTGTCCGTCGAGCGTCCCGAACGCGGGGTAGCCGAGGGCGGCGTACGTCGGCGTGTCGTACTTGCCGGCGCTGGCGGCGAAGTCGGATGCGAGCGTGTTGTCGGCGCCCGCGGTCTGCCCGTAGCACGAGCTGCCGTCGGCATTGAGCACGTAGGCCGGTCCCGCGTCGGGCGTGACGGCGATCTTCATCCCGCCGCCGCCCGACGGGCAGCGCAGCGGAGCGACGACCGGGGAGCCGTTGATCCCCTCGCCGACGTCGGGGAGCAGGCCGGCGTCGATGATCCCGATCTTGTGCGGCCAGCCGGGCAGGAACGGATGCCCGCTGCGGTTGCCATTCCAGGCCACGGCGTAGACGCGCCCATTGGCGAACTTGAGCAGCCCGGCCTTTCCGATCGCCGAGGTGAGCAGCGCGTTCCCCGGACTGATGTTGACCGCGCCCTCGTCGCCGGTGCCGGCGCCGTACTCCTCGTTGCTGCCGACGAGGATCGACGGGTGGCCGCTGCCGGTGACATCGGCGACGGCCGGGGTGTCGATCAGCTTGCCCTGATCCTCGCTGAGGCCTGGGCTGGGATCGACGTTGCGGAAGGTGATGTGTCCCGTGGTGGGGTCGACCGCTGCGACCTTGTCCGGATCGGCGATCAGCACCGGGAAGCCGGCGACCGGCCGGCCGTTGGCATGCCAGGCGTAGAGATGGCGGTCCTCGCCGGCGGCGATGACATCCATTCCGTGACCATCGAGGTCGGCGAGCACCGGCGAGGCGAGGAAGCCGCGCTCGGTGCGGTCGCGCACGCCCTGGCGGACGGTGTGGAACGGGGTCAGGGGCGCCCCGGAGAAGTCGGGGTTGGAGGTGGCATGGAACACCTCGCGGCCGTACTGGTCCCAGGCGTAGACGTTGCCCTGGTTGTCGTCGGCCACCACCTCGAGGCGGCCGTCGCCGAACAAGTCACCGGCGGCGAGCGCGCCGAGCACGGCGCCGTAGTGGCCCGTCCCCACCCCGCCCGGGCGGAAGGCTCGCTCGCCGAGGTGGAGCGGCAGCCGCGCGGTGTGCACCGGCCAGCCCGCCAGCTCGGACCCGTCGGTGCGGTAGGCGTGGATCAGGCCGTCGGAGGTGGCCACGATCAGCTCGTTGCGGTTGTCGCCGTCGATGTCGGCGAGCAGCGGCGCCGAGTCGCCGTCTCCGCGGAGGTTGATCGGGAAGTGCCCGAGCAGGTCGCGATCACGGTGCAGGTAGAGCTGGCGGCGGTCCTCGCCGCTCATCGGCTGCGGCGCCGGCGTGCGCACGACGACCCGGACCGTGAACGCGTACGGGTCGGTGTTCGGCCGCCCGCCAGAGTCCTGGGGGCGGCCGCCGTTGGCGTTGCCGGAGAAGTTGAGCGGCGGGAACAGGTGCCTGAGCGCGGCGACGTCGATCGTGCCGAGCAGGCCGGCGTACGGACGCGTGCGCAGCGTCGCACCGTTGCACCAGCTCGAGGCGACGCGGTGGAAGTCGGCGAGGTTGTTCGGGTTACCGCCGGGGGCGACGTCGACCTCGCAGCGGTAGCCCCCAGAGCGGGCCGAGACGTTTCCGTGCACGGGGATCGTGGCCTGCGCGGGGTCGAGCTGAGCGAACCAGTCGGGCGCGGTGAGCTCGGCCTCGGGCGGGATCGTGCCCGCCCCTGCCGCCCCGGCCGCGTGCGCGGCGTTGAGCCGGCCGTAGCCGTAGAACTCGTCGAAGCCGCGGCGCGCCGGGTAGCGAGTCGTATGCGGCACCGGGCCGACGACCCCTCCGGCCTGGTCGGGGGCAAAGGCGATCTGGCGGTTCGGGTCGGTGCAGGTCGGCACCCGGGCTGCGGCGCACGAGGACTCGGGCTGGGCGGCGAAGTTGACGTCATCGGCCTGGCCGGTGCCGGTGTCGGCGGAGACCGTCGAGCCGACGTCGCCGGAGGCCATCAGCTGACGGACCTCGTTGGGCGTGATCACGCAGCGCGAGCCGTCGACGCGCCGGCAGTCGGCCGCCCGCCGCAGCCGGCCGGCGGCGAGCGCGTTCTCCGCCGCGCTATAGATGAGGCCGGCGACGCCCGCGCTCTTGCCGGTCGCTTCCGAGGAGCACGAGCTGCTCGGCACCGAGAGCACGATCCGGGTGCCGAAGTTCGTGCAGCCGTTGAGCTGGAGGTACGACGGCGCGGAGTTCGTCAGCGACGAGTATTTGGTCACCGAGTTGACGACGATCGTGTCCGGCAGCGAGCCCGGCGCGTTGTGGTGCTCGGCCGCCTCGTCGGCCGCCGAGGCGATCACGGTGACGCCGTGGCCGTAGGCGTACTCGATCGCCTGCCGGGCGAAGTACGGCGCGTTGAGCGTCCCGAGCGCCTCCTGGATGACATCGGCGCCGCTGTCGGTCGCGTAGAGCGCCGCCTGGGCGAAGCGATTGGCGTCGGTGACGAACGACTCGCCGACTCGCAGCGGCAGGACCGTGCAGTTGGGGCAGGTCCCGACGTCGCCGCCGTTGTTGGCCTCGGCGTTGGAGTCGAGCGCCTCTCCGGTGCCGTGGCCGTACTGGACGTCGTCGAACGGGTCGTTGTTGTTGTCGAGGAAGTTCCAGCCCGCGATGTCGGAGGCAAACCCGTTGTGATCGTGGTCGACGCCGTCGGAGAACGTGAGGATGAGGTCCTCGGGGGTGAGGAACCCGGGCGGTCCGTGCCGCAGCGCGTGCAGCGGGCTCGGCCCGTTGACGACGGCGGCGACGCGCGAGTCGCAGGCATAGTCGAGCGTGTTGAACACGCCGTCGCCGTTGATGTCGTAGTGGCCGCGCGGGTTGTAGTCCCCGCCCGTCGCGGCGCTGAACGTCGCGCAGTGCAGGCCCGGGACGAGCGAGGTGGTGATGTCGCGGCGCGGGGCGGGCAGCTCGCCCTGGTTGAGCTTCACCTTGGCCCGGAGGTCGCGCATCGCCGAGAGGTCGTTCCATTCGATCCCGGAGTCGAGCACCGCGATCGTGACGTCGGGACGCCCGGTGCTCACCTCCCAGGCGGTGCGAACGGCGCCGTGCGCGCAGCCGCCGGCCGGCTGCACGGTCTGTGCGTCGACGAGGCTCATGCCACGGATCCCGCACAGCTCGTCGGCCTGACGGTTGATCTTGGCCGTCAGCGGGTTGGCCGTCGGACTGTCCGGCGTGGCGGCGAACTTCCAGTCCCCGGTCTCGCTGAAGTCGCTCGGCACGACGCCCGGCGCGAGCCTGAACGTCGTCGGGTCATGCGGGTTGCCGCCCGGCGCCCAGGGGAAGTCGGCCTCGGCGGCACCGGCCCCGAGGCCGACGGCGAGGGCGACCGCGCAGACGACGCGCAGAGCCCTGCCGTGGCTCACGGCACCGCCGGGTACACGTCGAGCCAGACGCGGTGACCGTGAGCGTCGAAGTAGCCGCGGGTGTCGCGATCCGGCGTCCGCTGGGGCAGGCCGCTCAGCGACATCCACGCGAGCGGCCGCACCCGCTTGCCGTTCGCGAGCTGCACGGCGAACGCCGGGTGGGAGGCGGCGGCGAACTGCGTCTGGGTCGTGCAGTTGAGCTCGGGGCCCCCGAGCGGATCTCGCGACAGGGCTCCGCCGGGGAGCACGTAGCGGCCGGTGACGACCGTCTCCGGCGACCCGCCGTGGCCGTCGAGGAGCGCGACGACGGCCCGCCCGACGATGTCCGCGGAGGACGCCGAGATCGACTCGGAGTCGTCGGAGTGACCGCAGCCGAAGCGGTCATGGTCGGATGGGTTGAGGTTGCTCGCCGATGGGATGCCGACCGCGTTCCCACTCGGGAAGATGTAGCCGATCATGTCCTCGGCCAACCCGTCGATGAAGCGGAACGGCGTGTGCATGTGGGGCAGCAGCCACGGCGGGAGCGACTTGCTCGGATCCGGCATGTCCTGCGGCCCGAGGAAGCTGCGCAGATACGTGAACGGGAACACCTCGCCCGGCAGCGCGAGGAACTCGCCGTCTCCGATCTGGAAGACGGCGACCTGGGAGCGAAGCGCCTTGCCGGCCGAGGCCCCGTTGGGCGCAACCGGCGAGGCGACCGTGCAGTTGGCGTTGTAGCCCGGCCGGTCGGCGAACACGCCGAGCGAGGCACCGAGCGCGAACAGGGCATTGTCGAGCGGCACGCAGATGTTGCGTCGCCGGCCCCAGATCGTGTTCGACCGGGAGACGACGTACGCGCCCGAGCGCAGTGCGGAGATGATCGGACCGGCCATGTCGACGCCGAAGGCCCGGGTCTCGCCGGTGTAGCCGAGCGTGACGTGCAGCGCGCCGGTGAGGTCCGGAGTGCCACCGGCGTCGAACAGGCTGCGGCAGCCGGCCGGGTGGCTGAGGTCGAGGAACGCCTGCGGCGTGCGGCTGATCGCCGCCGAGTACACCTCGGGACTCTCGACCGACCCGACCGATCCGGCCATCTCGATGCCGACCCCGCCGAGCCGCTGCTGGAGCGTGTTGCGGAAGAAGTTGATCCAGTCCGAGGACACCCACAGGTTCTGGGCCTCGAGCGCCGGCGTGCCGCCGTTGAAGCCGAGCGTCTCGTCATGCTGGCTGACGCTGGCCAGGGTGGCGATCGTCCGACCCGCGGGGGTGACCGCCTCGAGCACGGGAATGTGCTGATCGTCGACGAACGGGTACGAGGACCAGCACTGGCGGACGTTGGCGGGCTCGAGCACCTCGGTGTAGCGGACCCGCGCCGGCCGCATCCGGCGATACGCCTGCTCGATGGCCAGCGCGCTCTGGCGAACGAGGTACGCCACCCAGTAGGCGTTGACCCCCGAGGTGAGCTGGGTGACGCCGCCGAGGCCGAGGCTGTCCGGTGCGGACTCGTCGTGCGTCGCGGAGATGAAGATGCCGGTGAGGTGATAGCCGTCGGCGGCGACGCGGGCCCGGATCTGCTGCTGGTAGACGTCGAACAGACCCTCCTGGTCGACGACCTCGACGGCGATCGTCTGATGGCCGTTGCCGACGACGAGCGCCCGTGCCCCGACCGGGTCGGCGACGTGGTCGTAGAAGCGCGGGGTGTTGTCCCCGCCCCCGAGGAGGTTGCCATCCCAGCGGCCGTTGTGATTGCAGTCGAGGAACGGCTCCCCGGGATCGTAGTGACCGTTGTGGTTGACGTCGGTGTATGGCTCCTCGAAGGCGAAGGGCCGCGGCCCGGTGTAGGCGGAGGCGCCGGGGCAGTTGCTGGCGTCAGGGGCGGCGTGGCCGCGGGCCGGTGGAGCAAAGCTGGTCACCGCGGCTCCGGCCCGGAAGCCGGCGCCGCCGTGGGTGCTCGCGCCGGTGTGGGCGTACCCGCCGGCAGGAGTCATCAGCCCGGCGAGGGCGTTCCTCGCCGTGGCGGCGTCACTCGCAGTCGCGGCCTGGGTGGCCGGAACCGCGATCAGCCATGCGGACACGATCAGTCCCAGCGCGGCTAGGCGCAGCGTTCGCAACGACCCACTCACTCTCATCCCATCTCCCTCGATCAGACCGGGCCCCCGGTCCGCCAGCCTACTATGCGGCGGCGCTCGCTGCGAGTCCTGGCAGTTCGCTTGGGCTCTCGGCGATGAGCTCCTGCACCACCTCGATCGACGGCGCGCGCTGGACGCCCGCCTGGAGCGCTCGGGTGCCGCCGAGGCGCTCGACGTACCAGGGGTAGAACTTGCGCAGGTACCGCGTCGCTCGCTCCTCGCCGAGGTGCTCGCGGGCCCGCGCGATCACCCAGTCAAGCTCGGCGATGATCTCGTCCCGCGTCGGTTCTTCGGTACGCGTCCCGAGCAGCTGGGCGAACAGCCACGGATTGCCGAGCGAGCCCCGAGCGAGGAGGATCGCCTCGGCCCCCGTCTCGTCGAACGCCGCCCGCGCGCGGTCCACCGTGCGCAGCCCGCCCGAGATGAGCACCGGCACGGGCAGTTCGTCGACGAGCGCGCGGGCGAGGGCATAGTCGGGTTGCCCGCTGTGGCGCTGCGAGGCGTGCCGGGGGTGGATGCAGAGGCCGGCGACCCCGGCGTCGGCGAGCCGCCGCGCGACCTCGACCCCGCCGCGGTCACCGGGCCGCAGGCCGGTACGGAGCTTGACCGTGACCGGCAGACCGCTCCCACGGGCGGCGGCCCGGGCGAGGGCGACCGCGCGGTCGGGGTCCTCGAGCAGCGCGGCGCCGGCGCCCGTCTTGCACACCTTCGGCACCGGGCAGCCCATGTTGATGTCGATCAGGTCGGCACCGGCGGCGGCCACGCGCTCGGCCGCGGACGCCATCACGTCAGGATCGGAGCCGAACAGCTGCACGGAGACGGGCCCGCCCACCCGCTCGTCGGGATGGATGCGCAGAAGCTCCCGGCAGGTGCGCTCGTTGCGGTAGTGGACGGCGAAGCTCGAGACCATCTCCGAGACGGCGAGGCCGGCCCCGTAGCGCTTGGCCTGAAGGCGCACGAACCAGTTGCCGATCCCGGCCAGCGGCGCGAGCACGACGCGGTTGGGCACCTCGACGCCGCCGAGGCTCCAGGGGTCGGTAAGGGCTCGACTCATGAGCATTCATGGTACGAATCTGAGGATGGATCTCGAATCCGTGGTGCAACCCTGGACCGACATCGTGCGCGAGCAGGTGCCCGGTCTCGACCTCTTCGACGTGCACACCCACGTCGGACAGAACGATCCCGACGGCATGAGCCAGAGCCCCGAGCAGCTGATCGGCCTGCTCCGGGGCGCCTCGGCGCGAGGCGCATTCGTCTTCCCGATGCACGAGCCGGACGGCTACCCGCCGGCCAACGACTTCGTCCTCGGTGCAGCCGGCGAGTCAGGCGGGAGGCTGGTGCCGTTCTGCCGCGTCGATCCGCACGACGGCGCCCTCGCCGAGGCCGAGCGCTGCCTGCAGAGCGGCGCGCGCGGCATCAAGCTCCACCCGCGAGCCGAGGAATTCACCCTGGACCATCCGGAGGTCGCCAAGCTCGTCGCGCTCGCCCACGAGCGGTCGCTGCCGGTGCTCATCCACGCCGGCCGCGGGATTCCCGCCCTCGGCCTTCACGCCGTCGAGCTCGCCGGCGAGTACCCCGACGCTCGACTGATCCTCGCTCACGCCGGCATCTGCGACCTGTCGTGGATCTGGCGGGTGTCGGCCGACTACCCCAACCTCCTGTTCGACACGGCGTGGTGGATGCCCGCCGACCTGACGACGCTGTTCTCGCTCGTGCCACCGGGTCAGATCCTGTTCGCCAGCGATGCCCCGTACGGCGCGACCGCGATCTCCGCGTCGTTCATGCTCCGCACCGCGCTCCAGGCCGGGCTCAGCTCCGAGCAGATCCGCTGCATCGCCTCCGAGCAGGCGCTCCGGATCGCCGCCGGCGAGCCGCTACAGCCCGCCGGCCCGGCGGTCGGTGAGCGCGACCGCGCGTCGCACGTCCTGCTCGACCGCGTGGCGGAGTTCCTGATGCTCGGGGCGATCGCCTCGATGCGCGGTACCGAGGGCGCCGAGGAGATGCTCGCGCTCGCCCGTCTCGCTTGCGACGTCCCGGACGAGATTGACGACGCGCCGGTCTTCGCGGCGATCCGGAGACTGATCGACGCCTACGACGATTGGACGGCGCTCGAGCCAACGAATCGCCGCCGTATCTCGCTGCTGATTCTCGCGGTGACGGCGGCCAAGACGCCCGAGGTGCCCGTCCCGTCGGTGTGAGGGCTCTGGCCTGCCCGGGCCTGTCGCTCTCCGCCGGGCACCGCGGCACGGCGTGGCGCCCACTCAGCGCGGCGCGAGGTTGCGCTCCCAGATGAGTTTGAGGCCGATGAGCGTGAGCAGGTCGTCGACCTCGTCGATCGTCTCGCGGATGAACGGCACGAGCACGCCGGCGAGGCCGCCGGTGGCGATCACGGTCGTGTCCGCCCCGAGCTCGACGCGCAGCCGCCGCACGATCCCCTCGACCTGGCCGGCGAAGCCGTAGACGATGCCGCTGCGAATCGCGTCGACAGTCGACTTGCCGATCAGCGAGCGCGGCTCGGCGAGCTCGACCTTCGGCAATTTCGCCGCCCGCTCGTAGAGCGCGTCGATCGAGATCTCCGCGCCCGGCGTGATGATCCCGCCGAGGTACTCGCCGGCCGCCGACACGGCGTCGTAGGTGATCGCGGTGCCGAAGTCGACGACGACGCACGTGTCGTGGAAGCGCTCATAGGCGGCGACGGCGTTGACGAGCCGGTCGGCCCCCACCTCGCGCGGGTTGTCGATCCGGATCGGCATCCCGGTGCGGATCGACGGACCGACGAGCAGCATCTCGTGGCCGAGATAGCGGGCGGCCATCGCCGTCCACTGCTCGGAGAGCTGCGGCACCGTCGAGGACACGATCGACGCGCCGATGTCGGCGAACCGGAGCCCGCGCAGGCCGAGCAGGTTGGCGAGTGCGGCGCCCAGCTCGTCGCTCGTCGAGTCGCGCACCGTGGCGAAGCGCCAGTGCTCGGTCACGGTCCCGCCATCACGGGGAAAGACCCCGAAGTGGGTCTGGGTGTTGCCAACGTCGACGACGAGCAGCATCGCGCCAGGCATTATCGCCGCCCGCGGCATCGGGCCTCCCAGGCGCGCGCACATGGTCCGCGCGGCCCGCCCGCGTGGTCCGCGCGCGCTCCGCGGCGCTCAGACGAGCGGAGCCCCGGCGCGGCGCACCTCCTGCCCCGGCTCGAGCTCGTCGAGCGCGCCCTGCAGCCGCGTGCCGTCCGGAAGCGTGAGATCGGGATCGAGCTCGAGCAACGGCACGAGCACGAAGCGCCGCGAGCGCACCTCCCGGTGCGGGAGCGTGAGCCGCGGCGAGGCGTACTCGAGGGCGCCGAGCAGGAGCACATCGACGTCGATCACCCGCGGGCCGTGGCGCGCACCTCCCGCCTCGCGGCCGATGACCCGCTCGGCCTCCTTGCAGGCGTCGAGCAGCGCCTCGGGGTCGTGGCCGGTGCGCACCCGCAGGCAGGCGTTGAAGAACTCGCGCTGGTCGAGCACGAGGCCGACGGGCTCGGTCTCGTAGACGGCGGAGGAGGCGAGCACCTCGACGCCGTGGGCGGACAGCTCGGCGACCGCGGCGAGGAGATGGTCCCGGCGCTCGCCGATGTTCGATCCGAGGCCGAGGTAGCCCTCGCGGGACTCGCTCACTCCGCCTCGCGCCAGACCTCGACCGACACCTCGCTGAGGGCGAACGGCAGCGGCGGCTCGGGCTTGGAGGCCTTGACCCACACCGACTGCACGGCGAAGTGCTCGAGCATCCGCTCGGCGATCGCCGCGCACAGCCGCTCGAGCGTCTTGTAGGACCGCTGCTGGGCGACGAGGTTCGCCGTGTCGCACGCCTCGCCGTAGTCGATCGTGTCCTCGATCCGGTCGGTGACCGTGGCGTCGCAGTCGCCGACCTCGAGCCGCAGGTCGAGAATCAGCCGCTGGCCGACCTCCCGCTCGGCCGCGGTGACCCCGACATGGGTGAACAGCGACAGGCCGCTGATCTCGATCGAGACCTCGGGTTCGGAGCGCCCCTCCGCGTCCTCGTCGCCTACGTCGTCGAAGTCGTCGGGCTCCTCGGGCTCCATCGCGGGCTGACCGTAGCAGCCGCCACCTGCAGCGCGTCGTTGACGGGAGCGACGTCGTGGACGCGGAACACGCGCACGCCACGCTCGTAGGCGATCACGTTGGTGGCGATCGTCGCCGCCGTCCGCTCGGAGACATCCCGCCCGGTGAGCCGCCCGAGGAACGACTTGCGTGAGGTGCCGACGACCACCGGCCGCCCGAGCGCGACGATCTCGTCGATGCGCCGGAGGAGCTCGAGATTGTGCTCGAGGGTCTTGCCGAAGCCGATCCCGGGGTCGAGCAGGATCCGCTCCTCGGCCACCCCGGCGTCGACAGCCGCCTGCATGCGCTCCTCCAGGAAGCGCTTGACGTCGCCGACGACCTCGTCGTAGTGGGGGTCGATCTGCATCGTTCGCGGGTCGCCGAGCATGTGCATCAGACAGCAGTCGACGCCGGCGGCCGCGACCGCGCCGGCCATCTCCGGGTCGCCGCGCAACGCGGTGACGTCGTTGACGAGCGTCGCCCCGGAGGCGATCGCCCGGCGCGCGACGTCCGCCTTCGAGGTGTCGATCGAGATCTGCGCGCGGCTGCCGCCCGCCACCAGCCCCTCGATCACCGGGATCACGCGGCGGAGCTCCTCCTCGGCCCCGACCGGGTCGGCCCCGGGCCGCGTCGATTCGCCGCCGATGTCGAGGATCGCCGCCCCCTCGGCCTCGAGCCGGCGCCCATGGGCGATCGCCGCCGGGGCGCTGATGAACCGCCCGCCGTCGGAGAACGAGTCCGGCGTGACGTTGACGACGCCCATCAGCCGGAAGCCGGCTTGCGCTGCGCCGGCGGGCACGTCCCGCTCGGTCACGCGCCGTCCTCGTCGGGCCAGCGCCCGTGCCGGTCGAAGTACTCGCGCGCCTCCTCCTCGACCTCGCGCTCGCGATTGCTCTCGACGCTCATCCGGAACATCCAGTTGATCATCCACACCATGATCGCGACGATGATCAGCCCGACGCCCGCGCCGGCCGCCGGCGCCGACCCATGGCCGACGATCAGCCCGGCGACGCCGAGGGCGGCAATGGCCAGCGGCAACCAGAGTCGGGTCGCCGCGAGCAGGATGTGGGCCACGCCACGGGGCTCGGTGTGCGGATAATGCTCCTCGGACGGCATCGTGAGGACAGCACGTTACATCGCTGACTTTGCCCGGTTCGTGGCGCGCAAGGACAGCCAGGAGCACCATGACCATCAGGCACTCGATGAACTCGAGCGCCGCAGCCTGGCGCTGCCGGAGGGCCTCGAGCTCACCTGGCTCGGCGTGTCCGGCTACCGGATGACCTACGCCCGCCACACGCTGCTCGTCGACCCGTACGTGTCGCGGGTCCCGCTCAGCGCCGTCCTCCGCCGCAGCCCGGCGATGCCCGACCCACGGCTCGTCGCGCGCTATCTCGACGGCGACGGCGAGGTCGTCGGCGTGCTCGTCGGCCACACCCATTTCGATCATGCCGTCGACGCGCCCGCCGCCGCCCGCCGCTACGGCTGCCCGGTCTACGGCTCGGACTCGCTGGCGGCGCTGATGCGGCTCCACGGTCTCGGCGAGCAGGCGGTCGAGGTCGAGCCCTATCGCGTCTATGAGCTCGGGCCGTTCACGGTGAGCTTCACCCCGAGCCTGCATTCCAAGCTCCTGCTCGGCCTGGCCGTCCCGTTCGACGGCGAGCTCACCTGCGACCACCTCGACGCGCTCGCGCCGTCGGCCTACCGATGCGGTCAGGTCTACGGGATCTCGATCGAGGTCGCGGGGGTGAGCATCTACCACCAGGGGAGCGCGAACCTGATCGACGACGCCGTCAAGGTCCGCGGCGTCGACTACTTCCTCGCCGGGGTCGCCGGCCGGGGGTTCACCGAGGACTACTGGCAGCGGATCCTCGGCAGGCTCGAGCCCGCGACGATCGTCCCCACCCACTACGACGACTTCTTCGTCCCGCTCGACGCCGACATGGGCTTCACCACCAACGTCAATCTCGCCAAGGTCCCCGAGGAGGTCCGCGCGGTGAGCGCCGATTTCACCGTCGCGGCGCTTCCGCTGCTCGGAGGGAGGTCAACGTAAGCCGCGAGCCGGAACGGCGCTTGGGAAGGGAGCGTGTTCGGGCGCGATCCCGGCCGGTCGACCCGGGAGTCTTGGAGATTTTACGTGCTATGGACGCAAGATCTCCAAAGGTCCCCCGAGATCGGGATCGGAAGCCCGCCCGCGCCGGCGCGCTTCATGCCCGCGCCCGCCGGTCAGCCGCCCGAGAATGCCGCGGAGCGTCGTTCGCCGTGACGTGACTCGCGCGAAGCGCCGTCACTTCACGGGTGAACGGCGCGAAGCTATTCGGCGGTGCCGCCGGCCAGCCCGGGCCGGGGGAGCGGGCGTGGGCCCTCGCGGCCCGGGGCGCGCTCGGCGGGAGCCGGCGGGATCGGGACCTCGGGCGGAGGCGGTGCCTCGGCGCCGAAGACCTCTTCCTCGGTCTGTCCGCTCAGCAGGGCCTCGAACTGCTCCTTCTCGATCGTCTCGCGCTTGATGAGGACCTCCGAGAGCTTCTCGAGCTCGGCGCGGTAGTTCGCGAGGATGTCCTTGGCCTGCATGTGCGCCGACTCGACGATGCGGCGGATCTCGTCGTCGATCTCGCGGGCGATCTCGTCGGAGTAGTCGGGCTCGGCGGAGAACTCGCGGCCGAGGAAGGGCTGTCCGTGATCGTGACCGAAGACGCGCGGGCCGAGCTTCTCGGACATGCCGAAGCGCATGACCATCTGCTTGGCGGTGGCGGTCACCTTCTCGAGGTCGTTCGAGGCGCCGGTCGTGATCTCGCCGAAGATCGTCTCCTCGGCGGCGCGGCCCCCGAGCGTCATCGCCATCGTGTCCTGAAGCTCGGCGCGAGTGGTGAGGAACTTGTCCTCGCCCGGGAGCGAGATCGTGTAGCCGAGCGCCTGGCCGCGGGAGATGACCGAGATCTTGTGGATCGGATCGCTGTTGGGCAGGAAGTGCCCGACGATCGCGTGGCCCATCTCGTGGTAGGCGGTGATCCGGCGCTCCTTGTCGCTCATCACCCGGGTCTTCTTCTCCGGGCCGGCGATGACGCGCATGATCCCCTCTTCGAGCTCGACCTGGGTGATCTCGCGCTTGCCGTTGCGGGCGGCGAGCAGGGCGGCCTCGTTGACGAGGTTGGAGAGGTCCGCGCCGGTGAACCCGGGCGTCTGGCCGGCGAGCGCATCGACGTCGATCTCACGCGCGAGCGGCTTGCCGCGGGTGTGGACCTCGAGAATCTTCCTGCGGCCGAGCCGGTCGGGACGGTCGACGACGATCTGGCGGTCGAAGCGGCCGGGGCGGAGCAGGGCCGGGTCGAGGATGTCGGGCCGGTTGGTGGCGGCGATGAGGATGATGTTGTCCTTCATCTCGAAGCCGTCCATCTCGACGAGCAGCTGGTTGAGCGTCTGCTCACGCTCGTCGTGGCCACCGCCGAGGCCGGCGCCGCGATGGCGGCCGACGGCGTCGATCTCGTCCATGAAGATGATGCACGGGGAGTTCTGCTTGGCCTGCTCGAACAGGTCGCGGACGCGGGATGCGCCGACGCCGACGAACATCTCGACGAAGTCTGACCCGGAGATCGAGAAGAACGGCACGCCCGCCTCGCCGGCGACCGCTCGGGCGAGCAGGGTCTTGCCGGTACCCGGCGGCCCGTAGAGCAGGACGCCCTTGGGAATGCGCGCACCAAGGGCCTGGAATTTCTTAGGGTTCTCGAGGAACTCCTTGATCTCGTGCAACTCCTCCACCGCCTCGTCGACCCCGGCGACGTCGCGGAACGTGATCTTCGGCGAGTCGACCGACATGCGCTTGGCCCGCGACTTGCCGAACGACATCACCTTCGATCCGCCGCCCTGGACCTGGTTCATGAGGAAGATCCAGAAGCCGATGAAGATGACGAACGGCAGGATGTAGGTCAGCAGCGAGAGCCAGCCGTTGCTCGCGCGGCCCTGGATGTCGAAGCCCGAGGGCGGGACGCTCCGCTGAGCCTGGGTGATGAGCTGCGGCGTGTACTGGTCTGGGTAGCCGACGCTGTACTTGCGGCCGTCATTGAGAGTGACGTCCGCGGTGTTGTCCTTCTCCTTGAGCGTCAGGGTCTTGACCTGCCCGGACTGAATCTGCGTCAGCAGATTCCCGAAGGTCTGCTTCTGCGTGTGGCTCGAGTTGCCGATCAGCTTCTGGGCGAAGAATGCGAGCACGACCACGATCAGGATCGGGAAGGCTGCGCTCTTGAAAAACCTGCTCATAGAAAAGTTCCGCGCATGCGGCGCGACGGCCGGAGAGCGATGAAGGGCAAGCGTAGCAGTTGGGTTTGGCCCGCCGGATGGGCTTGCATGAACCCTCTCAGTCCTTTAACGCCGCCACGTAGGGCAGATTGCGGTAGCGCTCGCCATGGTCCAGGCCATATCCGATCGCGAACCGGTTGGGGATCTCGAAGCCGACATACCGGGTCTGTAGTTCGACCTTTCGGCGCTCGGGCTTGATGAGCAAGGCGCAGACTTCCAGCGAGCGCGGGTTGCGGCCGGCCAGATTGCGCAAGAGATATTGCAGGGTGAGGCCCGAATCGACGATGTCCTCGACGATCAGCACGTCGCGGCCCTCGATGGCGGCATCGAGGTCCTTGAGGATGCGCACGACGCCCGAGGATTTCGTCGCCGAGCCGTAGGAGGCGACGGCCATGAAGTCGACTTCGCACGGCACCTCGAGCTGACGCATGAGGTCCGAGAGGAAGAAGACCGCGCCCTTCAGCACCCCGATCAGGATCAGGTCGCGGTCCTCGTAGTCCCGGGAGATCTCCTTCGCCAGCTCATGGACCCGCCGCTCAAGATCCTCGGCCGGGACGAGGACGTCCCCGATCGCGTCGTCGTCGTCGCT
>CAVWLZ010000017.1:0-131466 GCA_963755955.1 uncultured Solirubrobacterales bacterium | reverse complement strand
CGTCGGAAGGCCCTCAATCACGGCCAGCGAGCTCAGGGAGGAAGTGCTGCTCGCCTGGTAGCTCGGGTAGCTGAGGGGGTGCTGGGCCAAGAACGAACGTGCGTCGCCCGGCGAGTCGCTGGTGTTCGCGCCGAGAAACGCGACGTCCCGGCCGAACTGGGTCGAGGCGCTGGCGAACAGGCCGAACTCCGCCCGGCACGGCCCGCACCACGACGCCCAAGCGTTGACCACGACCGGGTAGCCACGCAGCGCGCGAATCCTCCCCAGCAGGGCGGGCTCGGCGCCGAGCAGCTGGCTCGCCTGCCCGTGCAGGGCGGCCAGCGGGCCCGGGGAGCCGGCCAGCGCCTGCGCGGCGGCAGCCGCGCCGGCAGGCGCCTTGGGTGCTCGCGCCAGCGCCGCTCGCATGATGCTCACCAACGTCCCGAGGCTCGGCCAGCCGGCCGTTGAGACCTCCCGGTAGTAAAGGAGCCGTCCGGTCGCTGAGACGAGCACGAACCACGGCTCGCCCAGCACCTCATACCCGTCCGCGACGCGGCCGGTGCGATCGATCGCGACCGGATAGGACAATGGCCGCGGGAGCGTTGCCAGGAAGCCCGAAAGCGCCCCGGGAGACGGCTCGACGCTGCCCTCGTCGACCGCCGTCAACGGCGGCAAGCCGGCCGCGGCGGCCATCGACGCGTACCGGTTCAGTGACGTCAGGTCTCCCGCGAGGCCGGTCGTCTCGCGATTCCAGGTGGCGAAGAACAGGAACAGGTGCGCGGACCCGCCCGGGCCGAGCGTCAGCGTCCCGCCGCCGGAGCGTGGCAGCGTGACATGAGCGCTCGGGCCGATCCCGGCGATCGGCGCGTAGGACAGGCTCGAACGCACCGGCGGGTGACCGGGCAGCAGGGCAGAGGCCTCCTCCGCGAGCAGCTTGCCGAGCTGGCCGACGGCGGAGTAGGACTGCTGGGTGATGAACACCTTCGCCTTGCGCCCGTCCGGGTCGATCACGAACAGCGCGGGGGTGTGGGTGATCATCCCGCGCTCGATCGCCGCCTCGACCGCGTAGGCCTTCCACACCCGTCTCAGCTGCGGCAGCGATCCGGTCAGGAAATGCCACGCGTGCACCATCCCGTGCAGCTGGGAATACGACATCACGTCCTCGAGCGAGATCGCCGCCGGGTTCGCGTCGATCCCGAGCAGTTGCACCCGGGACCCGGCACGGCCGAGCATCGCCCTGGCGTCGAGCATCGCCTGGGTGGTCAGCGGGCAGATCGTCGTGCACTCCGAGTCGTTGAACGCGAGCAGCACCACCTTGCCGCGATAGGAGCGAAGCGATACCGGCTGGCCGAACTGATCGCTCAGCGTGAAATCGGGAGCCGGTCCGGACAGCGGGGTCCCCGGATCGAGAGCCGGGTTGAACGCCAGATCTCCGGCTGTCGACGCGCCCGGTGCCCGGAACGCCTCGAGCAGCACAATCGGTGTCGCGACCGCGACCACGCACAACACCGCAAACGCCGGCAACGCCCGCCGCGGCGGGATCGCCGCAACACGCGTCAGCACGCCAGCCAGCATCCCGGCCACCGGGAGCGTTGCGCCCCGCCGCCGGACCGCTACGCGTACGCCGAGAATCACGCCCACCAGCAGGAGGGTTAAGGCTGCGAGCAGCGCTATCCGGCTGTCGGCGCTCCGGCCCGGCGTGGACGGGCTGACCCCCGAGCCGCCGCCGCTGCTGGTCGGAGCGGCCCGGCCCCCGCCGGCATGCGTTGGCGTTGCGACCTTGATGCCGCTGGACTGCGCGAGCGCCCGCACCGCCGCCTGCGTGGCAGCGAACAGGCCGACGCTCGATCCCAGCGGGATCCGGGCGAGCGTGGCATAGGCCGCAGTGGTCGAGTGACCCGGCCAGTTGAACCCGAACCCGTTCGGCATCACCACAAGCAGCCGCTGCTTGTAGGCCAGCGACAGCTCCAGGCCGAGGAACCGGGCGTACGCCTGCGGCTTGCGCCACAGCGCGGTGACTGCGCCGAGGTCGGTCGGACTGGCGATGATCGCTACACGAATCGGAAAGCGCGCGGTGCCCGCCGCCTTCAGCAGGTCGCCAAGTCGTGCCTGCTGCTGGACCGAGAGCCCGGCGCTGGAGCCAGCGAACAGATCCTGATAGACGAGCACGTCGCTGCCGGGATCGCCGTCGGCTCGCGCGACCGACGCCATCGAGCCGGCGAGCACGACGGCGAGCAGCACCCCGACAAGCGCTCGACCGCTCATCCTCTTGCCCCGCGCAGGACACTCCCAGCAGTGGGCGTCAACATCATCGCGATAACTCAGCCATGAATATGTTCTCGCCAACCATTTGGATCGCGACACCCGTCAGACGGGAGTCCGTTGCCTGCCGAGGCTAAGCGGCCGCGCGCGCAGGCTGGCGCCCCACGCCAGTGCAATCAGGACGAATCCGGAGGCGAACACGGCAAGCGACGTCGCTGAGCCTCCGCCGGAGCCAGATCTCGGTCCCGTCCCGGCCGTCGCCGCCGCAGCAAGGCTCGCGGGCGACAGGGGATGTCCAGAGACCGCAGCGAGCTGCTCGATCGCGGTGATCGCTGCGCTCACGAGACCGTGTCCGGGCGCTACTGGCCCCAGGCGCTCGAGCGCCGCCTGCTCAGCCGGCAGCGGGCGGCCAGCGTGATCGAGGCCGAAGCCGTTCGGCATCACCACCAGCACGCGCCCGTCTGAGACAAGCGACAGCTCGGCGCCCAGGAACCGGGCGTAGGTGGCCGGCTGTCGCCAGAGCGCCGTGACCGACCCAAGGTCAGTCGCTGAGGGGATCACCGCCACGCGAATCGCGTAGCCGCTGCGCGCCGCCGCGGCCAGCACCGCCGCGACCCGCGCCAACTGGACGGTCGAAGCCCCCGTGTCCGCGGGCACAAACGCGCTCTGGGACGCGAGGACATCGCTGGCCGGATCGCCGTCAGCACGCGCGAGTGCTGGTCCCAGGGCCAGACCCGCCAGCGCCGCGGCGACGAGCGGGGCGATGCGAAACTGGCGGGCGGTGAGTCGGCAGCCGGAGATGAGCGTCATGGTTCTGCGCGCAGGATTGCGCCTGTGGACGATACGGCCCCGATCAGCCGCCCGCGTTCGGCGCGGCATGCTCGTCGCGTTGGTTCTGATGGCCACGGTGCCCGACGTCGCGGCAGCGCATGGTCCCGTGGCCCCTGTCGCCACCAGCTACCTGGCCAGGGTGAGCTCAGTCCCGGCGGGCGTCGAGGCAAAGGTCATCGACGGATACGTGCGGATGTGGCTGCGCGTTTCGCCGAGGCTGACGGTGGTGGTGCTTGATTACCGACACGCTCCGTACCTCCGCTTCTCCCGCTCGGGTGTGCAGGTCAATCTGAACTCGACGATGTACTACCTCAACCAGACCCCCGTCGCCGAGACACCGCCCGCGGATCTTCGCCCGAGCACCCCGCCGCACTGGCAGTCGGTGAGCTCCGGCCACGACTACGAATGGCACGACGGCCGCCTGCAGGCGCTGGCCAGCCTCGCGCTCGCGCCCGGCACCAGCTACCTGGGCCGATGGAGCATCCCGCTGCTGATCGACGGTCGCCGCGGCGCGGTCTGGGGAGGGCTCTGGCATGCCGATGATCCGCCGCTGGTCTGGTTCTGGCCGATCGTCGTGCTGCTGGCCTGCGTGCTGGCGTCCTGGCGGGTTCGCCGCCCCCGGCTCGATGCCCTCGTCGCCCGGCTGCTCGCGGTCGCCGCGGTCGCCGCGATTGCGGTAGCCGCGATCGGACGCGGGCTCCACGGGCGCCCGACAGTGAGCGTCATCCAACTGATCGAGCTCGGAGTCGTGCTGTCGCTCGTCGGCTCGGCGTTGTTTCACGTGCTGACCGGGCGTGCCGGGTACTTCACCTACTTCGTGATCGCGTTCGTAGCGGTCTGGGAAGGGCTGCATCTCCTTCCGACACTGCTTCACTACTACGTCCTGGTGGCGCTGCCCGCGTTCCTCGCGCGGAGCGCCACCGTGCTCTGCCTGGGCGCCAGCGCCGGGCTCCTGCTGCTCGTCTTTCGCCTAGCCGATCAAAGCGAGGCGGAGACGAGACGGCACGGCCGAGCGTCGTCGGCCACGCCCGAGCTCGATCCGCTCGACGAGGACTACGACGTTGACTACTGATATGGCGTGAGATTTGTCAAGTGGCCGCGGGTGATCGCGTCCACTTGACAGTCGGTCTGTGGGCGGCTGTTTGTTGTTCGGGAGGGCGGGGCGTCGGGCTCGGTGTCGGCGTTGCCAGTCTGATGATGCGGGGATTTTGTGTACCCCAGGGCCTTGTTCCTGCTGCCGGCGTGCGCTGGTCTAGGAGCGAGCGTGACCCGTGAAGGGCGGCTCATAGTAGGTTCGCGCGTGCCGGCCGTGTCGCGGCCCGGCGCCCCGGCCTCCCGAGCGGATGGCTGTGAGAGGAGGAGGGGTTAGGGTGCGGTGGTGGCGGCCCAGAGGAAGCAGGCGAGCTCGCGGGCGCACGCGACGATGGTCACGTTGTGCGGCTTGCCGCGCGAGCGCATCCGGGTGTAGACGCGGTGGATCCGGTGCTGGGCGCGGTTGGCGATCAGCAGGACGTGATCGGGCTGTCCCTGCTGGCGGTTCGCGAGGGTGACTCCGACGCTGGGTTCGCGGGCGTAGTGCCAAGCGGACTCGACCAGCAGCCGTCTGGCCAACGTCGAGCCGGTCTTGGTGATCGATCCCTGCCGATCGGACTCGCCGGACTGCTGGCGCGACGGCGTCAGACCGAGCCACGACCCGAGACGGTGCGGCTTCTCGAACCGCTCCCAGTCCGCACCGAGCTCGAGATGGATCGTCAGCGCGGTCAACGTGTCCACCCCGCGGAAGCACCGCAGCCGCGCGACGGTCGGCCACCACCGCTCGTCGGTCGCCAGCCGCGAGATCCGCTCGGCGAGCGCCTGCTTGCGAGCGGTCAGCCCGTCGACCGCGGCGAGCAGATCGACATACGCCAGCTCGCTGATCGGATCGGAGAACTGCTGGCCGGCCAGCCACTGATGGTGCGCTTTGCTCCAGGTCGAGGACGGCTTTGGGTACACCCGCCCATGGCGCAAGAGCATCTTCGACACGCGATGGCGCGCGTTCATCAGATCGCGACGGCACATGTCATGCGCACGCACGAGCTCTCTGGCGGCCTCGACCTCGACAGACGGAACCGGGATCGCGGTCAGCGACCCGGCGATCAAACAACGGGCGAGCAGCTCGGCATCCTTGCGATCGGTCTTCACCCGGTCTGAGCGCCCGCGCGGGGTCTTCCCCGGCGCGATCACGTCCATCCGGATCCCCGCCGCGCTCGCGGCGCGATAGAGCCCGAACCCGGTCGGTCCGGCCTCGTAGCACGCCCACACCGGGCCGGGCAGTGACCGCAACCACGCAACCGGCGTCTCCACGCCAGCTCCCATCCGCACTCGCGTCAACTCACCGCTCATCACATCGATCGCCGCGGCATGAATCGACCGGGCGTGGACATCCATCCCGACAAACGTCATCGTTCCGGGCATGGCCGGACCTCCTCAAACAGGTCTTGGGGTCAGCCGGAGCCCAATTCTCCGGCCAGACAAAACCCCCGCGAGGAGCGTCCGGCCAATCAGCCCGGCAGGCAACCCGTGCAACGGGCGGCCCACGCCATAGGGTCTGACTAGGCCAGACCGCGTGGTGCTCGCGGCAATCGCGGCCGCGGTGCTAGCCGGATGCGGATCGATGACCGCCGACAGATCGCCGACCGGGATTCCCGACGCACTGCTCCGACAGGCGCGTCCGATCGGCACCGGCGCGCGCTTTCAGCCACCAGCGACCGGCCCGATCACCGGTCGCTGCCACCCAACGCTCGGACCCCACATCGGCGCGGTTTGAGCCGGACCGGGTTTGACGGAGACTGGGTTTGTAGGTTCTGATTGTTGTTCATCGAGCCATTGCTCCGCACCGTAGAGCGTGTAGCTCCTCGAACTCGACCGGCGGGATGTCTCCGAGGGATTCGTGAAGTCGCGCCTGGTTGAACCAGCTGATGTATTCGACGACGGCGAGCTCGAGCTGGGAGCGGGCGCGCCACACGCGATCGGCGATCAGCTCGGTCTTGAGGCTGTCCACGAAGCTCTCGGCCATGGCGTTGTCGTTGGCGTCGCCGACCGAGCCGACCGACGCGAGC
Organism: uncultured Solirubrobacterales bacterium; assembly: GCA_963755955.1. Lineage (GTDB taxonomy): Bacteria > Actinomycetota > Thermoleophilia > Solirubrobacterales > Solirubrobacteraceae > Palsa-465. The sequence continues at coordinate 125,296 of CAVWLZ010000017.1, read as the reverse complement.
ACGCGGTGATCGTCGAGCGCCTGGGTGTAGTCGGCCGAGGTGTATTGACTGCCGCGATCCGAGTGAGAGACAAGCTGGAAGTCGGCGCCATGCTCACGGGTGCCGAGCGCCATCTGCGTCAAAGTTCCGGTCATGGCCGGACCTCCTCATCATCATGGGGTCAGCCGGAGCCCAATTCTCCGGCCAGACAAACCCCCGCGAGGAGCGTCCGGCCACCAACCCCGGCTGTCAACCACTAACGGTCGACACCGCCATATGGTCTAGGCGAAACGCCAGTCTCGCCGAATACCGACCGCGTTCCCCGGGCGGTCAGAGACCGGTTCCCCTGCCGGCGCCGGATGCCGCTCGAGTGGGCTGCGCGGGTTGCGATGAGCGCCGGCTCAGCCGATCAGCGGCAGTGCGCGCGCCTGGTCGAGCTTGCGCAGCGCGTCCTGCATCCGGCCTGTGACGAGCTCGTAGCCCTCATCGGGATCGCCGCGGGCGCCGCCGAGTTCCTTGCGCAGGTCGATCGGCGCGAGCACCTCGATCGAGATCTTCGCCGGCAGCGGGAGGCGTCCTGGGAGGTCGAGCACCGTGATGCCCCACGGCGGCGCGATCTGGACCGGCGCGACGTCGATCCGCAGCAGCTGGTGGAGGTGCAGCAGCCTGGCGATGTGCTCGCCCTGGCCGAGGAACAGCGCCGTCTCCTGGCCGCCGATCGAAACCACCGGGACGATGCGCACGCCGTGCTGTAGCGCGAGCCGCACGAACCCGGTCCGGTGGGCGAAATCGATCTCGGCGGAGTGCCAACTGGCCCGGTAGGTCTCGTGGTCGCCGCCCGGATAGACGAGCAGCGCGGCGCCGCGCTCGAGCGCGCGCCGCATGTTCTCCGGCGAGGCCGGCACCGTCCCGTACGGGGTGAGCATGGCCCGGATGCCAGGCACCTTGAACACGAGGTCGTGCGCGAGCTGGAAGAACTCGCGCTCGGGACCGAAGTGGTCGTAGAACGCCTGCGAGAAGATGAACGTGTCGGCGATGAGCGTGCCACCCGAGTGGTTGCCGACGAGCAGCACCGCCCCGCGCGGCGGGATGTTCTCCAACCCGCGCACATCGGCACGGAACCAGACGTCCGCCATCACACGCAGCGCGGGGAGCGTGCGCGCGATGTACTCGGGGTCACGCAGCTCAAAAGGGTCACCGGCCGGCGGCCTGTGCGCGTGGCGCGGGTCGGCGGCGTGGGCGACATCGGCCGATATCGCGCGGAGCATCCGCGCGTCCGCCGAAACCGCGCCGACCATTCGGCCGATCCCGCTGCCACGACGATCACGCACCACCGCCTCCTCCTGACCGGTCTTGACAGAGCCGAGTACCTCCTCGGACAACGCCGTGGGCTTGTCCACGATAGGCATCGGTACCTCCGTAACTCAGTGCAGCGTCGTTGGATACGGCGTCTTGGCTCTCCCTTTGTACGCCTCGCAGGCCGCGCGCGCATCGGGAGAACACCACGGGGCCCGAGCGGAAGACTACCCACGCGTAATATTACGGTTGCGTAGGAGTCTGTCGCCGGTGGGGACGACGCGGTCTGACTCGTGCCGCGTTGACACCCAGGGCGCGCCTGCCGCGGTGAGAGCCGCCACACCTGTCGAGAGCTTACGCGGGCTTTCTCGTTCGACGGCGCGCGCGTGTCGAGGAAGGAACGCGAGTTGCGGGTCCCGGTTCGTGATCGAGCGGCCACGGGTCGGCGCGACTCTGCAGCAGTTCGCTGAGCCCGATCCACGTGACGTTCATCAGCCTCGCGGCCATCGCTGCTTGGGATTCCTCGGGGTGATCCAGCCACCAGTTGGCCAGCGACTCGCCTGCGCCGACAAAAGCATGAGCGAGCGGCTCGGTGCCGCCGATCTTCTCAGGGCTTGCGCCCGAGCTAAGGAGGACTTCGTCGAAGAGGGCGGCGGTGCCGTCGGAGACGGTGGCGCGGATCCCCGAAACCTCGCGAGAGAACGGCGCGCCTCGGGAGGCGAGTTCTCCGAACAGGACCGACCACTCGTCGCGGTTGTCGTCAACGTGGCCGAAGAACGCCAGTGCCGAGGCCCAGAGACGTTCCTCGGGGCGCTCGCCCGCAGCTTGGACAGCGTTGCGCATGCGCGCGAGCATCCGCTGGCCAGCCAACTCGATGTAGGCGAAATACAGGCCTTCCTTAGAACCGAAGTAGTTGTAGATCATCGGCTTTGAGACCCCCGCACCCTCGGCGATCTCCTCCATCGAGGCGGCGTGAAAGCCGCGCTGCGCGAACACGCGTCCGGCCACCTCAAGCATCTCGCGCTCGCGGACCGCGCGGGGCACCTTCTTGCGACCCCGCAGTGGCGAAACGGGGCGGCGCGGGGGCTCGGCTGACACGCCATCAAGCATAAGACGCCGAATCGCCGGGTGAACTTGCACCATTGTGCTACCCAGCTGTAATGTTACCCGGTAGTAGCGTCATAGCTCGGAAAGAGAACCAAGGGCGATGACCGAAACCCAGGCCGCGTTGGACCTGGGGGGCTGTCGTCTGGTGTACCCGGGGAACGACTGGGGAGGCGCACCGGCCGTCTTCGGGTGGAGGTTGAGTGGTCCCGCGCCGATCGACGTCACGCTGTAGGAGGAGGCTCGCATGTTCGGCATAGATTCGGCCGGCACCGTTGGCGGCGACGACCCCGGGTCGAGGGCGCGTCGGCCGAATGAGCTGCGGGCGCTAAGCGCACTGATGTTTGAAGACCTGCGGGCCTTTCCGGGCGGCATTCGGGATATGCACTTGGGTATTGCTGAGCGTGCGTTCCGGGGTGTGGGTCCGGCTGCCCGTCCGGTGCAGGTGGTCCACGACGTGCTCTCGCGCGGCGCCTATGACGCGATTGGAGCTGGGGCGGCCCGGCTAGGACGGGTCGTCGATGCAACCATGGAGAAGCGGGGGATCGGGGAGGAGGTGCTGCTCTCGACCACGCGCCCGGGGAGCGCTGTGATCGCGGCGTTGAACGGCCTGATCGGCGATCGGCTCGAGCGCTCGGGTAGCGACCTGCACCAGCCGGCCTCGGTGCGCGTCGACGGAGAGGCAGTCGCGCTTGATGCGCGCTCGGTCAGCGCGGCGTTCCCCGCTGCGACGGGACGGTTGGTCGTGTTCCTGCACGGGCTAATGGGAAATGAGTTCTACTGGGATTGGGGTGGCGCCCAGCCGGGCGATACCTACGGCGCGCGCCTCGCCTCGGATCTCGACTACACCCCCATATACCTGCGCTACAACACCGGTCTGCACGTCTCGGAAAACGGTCTGACCGTCGCGGCGCTGCTCGAGGAACTGATCCAGGCATGGCCGGTGGAGGTGCAGGAGGTCGCCCTCGTGGGCCACTCGATGGGCGGGCTGATCGCGCGCAGCGCATGCCACCAGGCGTCTGAGAGCGGCCGAGGCTGGACCGAGCGTGTCCGTCACATGGTCTCGCTGGGCACGCCACACCTGGGCGCGCCGCTTGAGCGGGGAGCTCACGTGGCTGCTGAGGCGCTTCACGCGCTGCCCGAGACGCGGATGCTCGGCGCATTCCTGCGCCGGCGCTCGGCCGGCATCCGCGACCTCCGCCACGGCTCGCTGGTCGACGAGGACTGGCGGGGCCGCGACCCCAACGCCCTGCGCGCGGCGGCGTGCAAGGAGGTGCCCCTCCTGCAGGGAGCCACGCACTTCTTCGTCTCGGCGACCATCACCCGCAGCCCGCACCACCCCCTGGGGCGCCTCCTTGGCGACATCCTCGTGCTGACACCCAGCGCCACCGGACAGGGCCGCACCCGGCGGATCCCATTCCAGGCCGAACACGGTCACCACGTCAGCCCCGCCCACCACCTCGCGCTGCTCAACCACCCCGAGGTCTACGAGCGCCTGCGCGAATGGCTCCAGCACCCTGGCGGTGGATCCGAGGCGCGTTCGGCGCGCGACCTCGCGCTGACATAACCCTATGTCCTGCTGTCGCTGAGCCGGCGCATAGAGGATCGGAACCCGATCGGATCGCCACCCCGAGCCCAGCGAGCGGTTGGATTTGTCCTGGTCCGAGATTGCACTGCGGACGTGTACCGATGGACCGGCTCGGGGAAGGTGGCGAAGGTCGGGCTGCGCAGTCAGCGGTCCTAGCGGGAAGCGGGTGTGACGTCGTGAGTTTCTACCGACGGGGCCGGCATGGGGTTACGGATGGCGCGAGCCTGCTGCGGCCCTACGGTCGAAGAGCACGAATCCACGTCCCCGAGGGGAGCACGGCAATGGCTCAGACCACAACCAAACGCAGCACGGCGGCAAAGCCTCCGGCGGCCCGGCGACACCGCACAGCCGCTGGCGCGCCGACGACCGCGATTGACAAGACGACGAAGCTGTCCGAGGAAGTACTCGATTCAGTCGAAGCCGGTCAACGGGCCGCAATCGAGGCCGTACACAAGTTCGTCGACGTCGTCGATCAGGCCCTACCCGCCTATGGGGAAGGCCCATCCCGGCGACAGGAGGTTGTCGATTCTGCGATGGAGATGGCCGACCGCCTCGTCCACACGCAGTACGACTTCATCCGCAAGGTGATCGACAGTGCCGGCAGGTCACTGAGCCGATCGGACGGCGCGAAGTAGACGCTGACCCGCAGCCGGCGGTGTCGGAGCGCGAGACGATGAGAGTCGGATTGGTCCTTGGCGCTGGTGGGCGTGCTCGGCGGCGCGTGGCTCGTCGGCGGCCTGCACGCCCTGGCGACGGAGACCGGATGGGATCCAGGGAGCGCCGAGTATCTGGTCGGGGCCTCCGCCGGGGCAATGATCGCGGGGCTATCCGCGTCGGGCGTCCCGCCTTGGTTCATGGTCGCGCACTGCGCTGGAGCGGACGGTTCGGCGTGGGCTCTGTGCGCGCATTGCGATGCGGCGCGCCGGGGAGTACGGTCGTTGCGAGGCGCCGTAATCGTTGTCCAACGAAGGAGTAACGAAATGGCCTATGGCGTCGTGCATCAGTTCGCGGGTGGGACCGAGCAGCAGTACCAAGCCTCGATCGCGGCCGTGCATCCCGGCGAGGGGATCCTCCCTCCCGGTCAGGTGCTTCACATCGCCGGACCGTCCGGTGACGGGTGGTTGATCGTGGCGATTCACGACTCGAAGGAAAGCTGGGAGCGCTTCCGCGATGAGACGCTCATGCCCAGGATGCAGGCGGGGATCGACGGCGGGTTTACCGCGCCGCCGCAGGAGACGTCGTTCGAAGTTCATAGCGAGTTCCACAGCGAGGTTCCCGCCTGACGAGTGGCCTTGGGGGGCGCCGCGGCGCGGTGCCCCCGAGCAGCGGACCTGCTTCGACATGGGGATGTACCTCCGCGTCGACATGCGGTCGGCCCTCGTTTGCGCGGCCAGCGGGGCGCGCCGCACCCTCCGCTCCCGCCAGGCCAGAGCCCCGCTCGGTTGGGCGGTTTCAGGCTGCCGCCGCACCACCCGAGAGGGTCAGCGATTCGCTGAGCGACGAGGTGAGGTGCGGAGATGCCGAGGGGTCACTATCTGACCGAGGCTGTGAAGGACGCGTTCTGGGTGCTCCGGGTGGAGGGGGTGAGCGAGGCCGAGATCGGTCGCCGGCTCGGTATGCCGAAGCGGACGGTGAGCAAGTACCTGCAGCGGATGGGAGGGGTGCGGCCGAGGGCACGCCGTCGGGCGGAGTGTTGGCTGACCTCGGCTGAGCGTGAGGAGATCTCGCGCGGGGTAGCCCGAGGAGAATCCGCCCGCGTGATCGGTCGTGTCCTGGGTCGCTCGCGCACCACGGTCTCCCGCGAGATCAACCGTTGCGGCGGCCGTCGACGCTATCGCGCGCACGTGGCCGAGCGGGCGGCGTGGGAGCGGGCGCGACGCCCGCGGGCGACGAAGCTGGACCTCTGCCCCGAGTTGCGTGAGTTTGTGATCGAGCGGCTCGGTCAGGATCACTCGCCGCAGCAGATCTCGGGCTGGCTGCGACTCGCGCACCCCGACAATGAGCAGATGCAGATCTCGCACGAGACGATCTACCGCGCGCTGTATGTCCAGGCGCGCGGGTCGCTTGCGCGCGAGCTCACCCGGCATCTGCGAACCCGGCGTCAGAAGCGCTATGCCCGGGCACACTCGAACCGCGGCCAAGGCCTGGGCCGGATCGCCGAGATGGTGATGATCTCCGAGCGCCCACCAGAGGTCTCCGACCGGGCCGTCCCGGGGCACTGGGAGGGCGACTGGCTGATGGGAACCCGCGACTCGGCGATCGCGACCCTGGTCGAGCGCCAGACCCGCTACTGCCAGCTCGTCGCGCTGCCCGATGCAACCAACGCCGAGCCGGTCTGCGAGGCGCTCAAGGCGAGCATCACGACGCTGCCCGCCCAGCTTCGCCGCTCGCTGACCTGGGACCAGGGCAAGGAGATGGCAGAGCACCGGCGGTTCAGCGTCGAGACCGGCGTCGAGGTGTACTTCTGCGATCCCCGAAGCCCGTGGCAGCGCGGGTCGAACGAGAACACCAACGGCCTCCTGCGCCAGTACTTCCCTCAGGGCACGAGTCTCGCCGGGGTGACACAGGCAGAACTCGACGAGGTCGCCCGCAAGCTCAACGGCCGGCCCCGCCAGACGCTCGGGTTCCGGACCCCCGCCGAGAAACTCACCGAGCTGATCGACGGGCTCCACACGGGCGCCCCCGAGGCGCTGATCACGCTTCGGCCTACGGCCTTCGCTCGACAGCGCCCCGGGGTGGGATGAGACGATGCGCAACGTCAGGGGTGGTGCACTGACCGGTTGAGGCCAAGCAGCGCGTCCGACCCTCGATGCACCAGAACCAGATCGCCGCCGAGCTGTCCGCGCTCCTGGCGACCGCGCGCGTCACTCATACGCGACCTGACTGGCTGACGTCGTCGGAGCACGCGATCGCCTGGCTGATGATTACGGATGAGATCGTCGCGCCGCTCGTCTTGCGCGGGGAGGAGTTGGTCGCCTCGACGGTCGTGCACAAGAACATGACGGAAGGCGCGCGACGCGCGAACCGGAACCAGGCCGCGGCTCGGCGGAGGGCCGGTCGGAAGGGCGCCCGGACGGCACGCGGCCATGAGCCTGGACGGCCACGCTCCGGGCCGTCCGAGGACGAGTGGCGATGACGGCGACCGAGCGACGGCCCCGAGGGCGGCACGCAAGACCCCCGCACCGTCGCCGCACCACCCGCTCGGCTCAGCCCGGCCCGCCCGATCAGTGGACCAGCGACGAGATCGACTACAGCCGAGACGCGAGTTCGCTGCATGTGTTGCTCGGGAGGGTCACAAGGCCACGCTCATCGCGGCGGCGGCTGACGACGAGACGGCGCTGAGGTCCGAGCTGGCCGTCATCGCGAGCGAGGCATCGCTTCCATCGAAGATGGACCCGTTATTGCCGTCGCCCCGGGCGAGCAGGATCAGGATCGCAATGGAGAGAGAGCCGACCGGCAGGGGGGCGAGCTGACGGAGAAGCGGCAAGACGTCCTGCGACGCTCATGGAGCCCTTGGAGGCTGAAGAGAGGGTTGGGGTCGGGATCGTGCTCGACGCGGTCCTTTAGGTCCTCCGCCGCGCTCCTCAGGACCGACCCTGAGCCGGGGGGGTATGACCGCCCGCGCGGGCCGTCATCGGTCAGCCGGACGATCACGTCGGAGTCGTGAGCATCGAGGAGATCGAGGAGGCGAGGGCCCAAGGAAAGGGAGTCGGCGGCGTCGGCCCGTGGGCGGGCTGGTCAAGGACTCGTGGGATCATTGGCGGAAGGACTCCCAGAGTCGGGACGTTTTTAATCTGCGGAGGGCGATTTCGGCCGTGCCTCCAAGTCGGGCCCTTAGCAATCCGCGCTAGTGATCGTCGTCATTGGACTGCTTTCCCTAATCCCGTGCTTGTAATCGTCTACGCACCTCGACGGGGCGACCCGCGTACTGGAAAGTTCGACGACGGGGTCGCCGCGCTGGAGGTCGGGCTCCGCCGGAAGCATCCCGAGTCGCTGATCGAGCGCGTCGAGGACCTGTCGGAGGCATCATGACGGTCCGCGAGGCGCGTCCCGAGCGCACGCTGGCCGAGTTGGAGGCCGTGATGGAGCGCGGGCTGGTGACCTTCATCGAGGTCGGCACGGCGCTGCTGGAGATCGACGACGGGCGTCTTTACCTGGAGTCCCACGCGACGTTCGAGGAGTACCTCTGGGAGCGCTGGGGGGCGTCGAGGCGCGCAGATGGTCGCACGCCGCCGCCAGAAGCGCCTCCTCGCGGGTCGGCTTTGCCGGTCACGGGGAAGTTCAACGAGATACTCGAGTTCAAGGTGATACTCGTTCTGTTCGCGACCATCACCGCCGTTGCGGCGGCGCTGTTCGTGTTCCAGCAGATGAAAGTCAATAACGCGGCTAACGCGGTTACGGTTACCCCCAAGCCGTCATCGGCTTCGACTCCCGCTGCCCACGGTCCTGGCTCTGCCACGCATAAGGCTCCCTCGCCCAAGCCGTCATCGGCTTCGACTCCCGCTGCCCACGGTCCTGGCTCTGCCACGCACAAGGCTCCCTCGTCCGTCACAGGGCGGCCCGCGAGTGTCCACTTGGAGGTGCTGGCCGACGCACGGGTCTGGATTTGCCTCCAGGACCAGCGCGGGCAGCTGCCGATCAACGGACAGATTCTTCCTGCTGGCGCCGTCAGCCAGCAGTTTGTCTCTCCCGCGTTTCGGATCTTCCTCGGCAATGGGTCGGTCAGGCTGCGGATCGACGGGCGCGTCCACCACATCCCACCGAGTTCCAGTCCGGCGGCCTATCGCGTCAGCCAGCGCGGCGTCACCGTCCTACAGGCCGCCACCGTGGAGCCCTGCTGATAAGGACGTGATTCAGGATGACCAGCTGGGCCGCCCCGCTATTAACCGGCGAAAGGCCGCCTCGTTGGATCCTTTGCTTTCAGCATCGGACCCCGTGTAGACGACCTTTCGGCACATTCGTTATCGCACCCGCCGAGCTAGGCGCATCCGTAGTAGTTACTACCGTCTTGCCACGGGTCCAGGTCGACCGTCCAGCGCGGCGCAGCCCACTGCTCCGCAGCCCAGGTGAAGAAGTTCGCGTCGTCGTCCAACGTGACGGTGCGCTCCTCCTGGCCGACGCGATCCACGGCCGTTCGAGGGTCGTGCTTAAAGGCGAAAGGCCGCCTCGTTGCTCCTTTGCCCTTCGGCATCAGACTCGTCGACGACCTTCCGTCTAACGTCCACAGTGGCACTCGCCGGGCCCGCGCGCATCCGTAGTTGCTACGGCGGCGGTGCCGCCCACGACGCTTTCATCGGCGGGATCGGGTGCGGCCTGACCGGGGCTTGGAGCGGGGCGGCACCACCCCCATGCGGTGCCGCCCCACGCCTGTCGGAACAGCGACACCCAGGTTCTCCCCGGACGCCGCCGAAACTCCATATCGGCGGGACCACGACCTCGGATGAGAGATGCAAGGCGGCGGACCGAGCCGCCCCCTGGGCGACAGCGCTCAAGGCCGCTGGCAGGCCCTCGGAGGTGATGGTCGGGGGTAGAGGCCGGTCGGAGGGATCGGGGGCCCTACCTGGGTCGGGATCCGACGGCCGTGCGCTGCCGCGCGGTGTCGCTGCGGCCTTGAGTTCGCCTCCTAACTGCCGATAGGTTTGCTGAACGCTGGATAGCAAAGGGCAGAGTGAACGACCCAGCGGGTGTGAGGAAGAACCGAATGAGGGGCACATGGAGATGAGCAGGCGTTGGGATCAGCGGGCACGAGCCATCGCGCAGACACTCTGTTGGGCTGATAAGGCCGCTAGAGAGGGAGACTTATCGGAGGCGCTCGCGTGGCTGTGCACGCTCGAACTAGCCGGGTACAAGCTCCCGGACGAGTACGAACTCAAGCGTGAGTGGTGGCGAGCGAAGGTGCACGCTCACTCAACCAAACAAGGACGCGAATCCGCGTGACTGGATAAGCACCGGCATCCGACAGCGGTCTTGGCGTTCGCGCAAGCGGCTAAGAGGCCCTCGGAGGCGTCAGTCGGGGGTCGGGGCGGGTCGGATGGACGGGGGCTTACTCGCGCTCTGCGACGAACTACGGGGCCAACGCGAGTCGTGACGCGATCAAGCCGGGGCCGCCCGGTTAGCTAACTGATCGGCCGTCGCCAGCGCCGCCGGTTCGGGGGCGAACGCCTCCTCGACCCAAGCCGTCTCCTGCCGCTCGCTCGGGGCGAAGTCGGCGTAGATCAACGTCGTCGCAAAGTCACGATGGCCCATCCATTCTTGAATCGTTCGCATCGGGACACCCCGAGCGGCCATCCGCGTACCGAACTTGTGGCGGAGATCATGGAAGCGCGTCAGCGGCTTCCGCTCCTCCTCGCCGCGCGCGTTCCTCACGACGGCGAACCGGCCGACGTTCGCCCGCTCGACCGCCGTCTTGAATCGCTTCAACAATCGCGAGCGGTCGATCGGCTTCCCGGTCGCCGGATGCGCGAAGACGAGGTCGTCGTCTCCCCGATATGGCGAGTTCTGGTAGAGCTGATCCATTCGGCGGCGACGCGGGTCGCGAGCGGACCGCCCGCGAGGATCGCTTCGACTTCGGGGTCCCGAACTCGCCGCGGACGAAGTTGCGTCGGACGCGAACGCGAGCCGCCTCCCAGTCGACGTCACGCCAGCGGAGGCCGAGAAGCTCACCTTGGCGCATCCCCGTCATCGCGACGGTCAGGTACATCACGCGCTCGGCCCGGCCGAGGTCGTCGTCGGGGACTGCACGGAGGAGCGCCTCGACCTCCTCGACGTCGAGGAAGTGGACGTCGGCGTCGGCGTTCCGCTTGACCGGCTTCGGCACCCGCTTGACCGGGTTCTCGCCGGTCGCCCAGCCCTCGGCTAGCGTAAACTCGATCAGCGAGTGCGACATGCCGAGCGCGTGCGCCCGCGACTTCGGCGCGAGGCGCTTGTCCTCCAGCTCGGCGTCGAACCGCTGGACGTCCTCGCGGGTGATCTTGTCCACGTCGTGGACGTCGAAGAACGGCACGATGTGAATCCGTAGCCAGTAGTCCTAGGACTCCAGCAGCGCAGCCAGGAGCGCCGCCTCACGGCTGACGCTGGCCTCAAACAGCTCTCCGGCATGGTCCGCGAGCGAGCCGCTGTCAAACAATTGTGGGTTGTGGTGGCCGGCGGGAAAGGCCATCGCGGCGGTGATTCGGCGTCAGAGACTAACCGCTACCGGACAGACGGGCACGAAGCTCGTGAAGCCGCGCGACCGGCGATGAGGTGCTCCACCCCGAGGCTGAGCACACGACGACACACACCCGGCAGTCGTACGGCTTCATGATCGCCCGCGCAGCCGAGCGGGTGAGCGCAGCTGAGGTGACTCTCGAGGACGGCGCCACGCGGAAGCGATCTCACCTGCCACGGCGAGGTGAGAGAATGCAGCACGCCGGCAGGCACTTCCATCTCAGGGGGCGGCGCCGGCAAGCTGTCGCGAGCGGATCGACGAGGAGCGAGACATGCAGGCAGAGACACGGTTGCCGCACGACCCCGATCGCAACCTGGCGCTGGAGCTTGTGCGCGTCACCGAGGCGGCCGCGATCGCGGCCGGCCGCTACATGGGGCGCGGCGACAAGGAGCTCGTGGACCAGGCAGCCGTCGACGCGATGCGACCGGTCCTCAATTCGGTCCAGATGGACGGCATCGTCGTGATCGGGGAAGGGGAGAAGGACGAGGCGCCGATGCTCTACAACGGCGAGCGCGTCGGCGACGGCACTCCGCCGGAGGTCGATTTCGCGGTCGACCCGGTCGACGGAACGACGCTGACGGCCAAGAGCCTGCCGGACGCGATCGCGGTCGTCGCGGTCGCCGAGCGCGGCACGATGTTCGACCCCGGGCCGTGCGTCTACATGGAGAAGCTCGCGGTCGCCACCGACGTCGCCGACGTCGTCGATCTCGACGCACCGATCGCGGAGAATCTCCGGCGGATCGCCGAGCGGCGCGGCAAGCGCCATGAGGACATCACCGTCGCCGTGCTGGACCGTCCCCGCCATGCCGAGCTCATCAAGAGCGTGCTGGCGACGGGCGCGCGGATCAAGTTCCTGCTCGACGGCGACGTCGCCGGAGCGATCCTCGCCGCCGATCCCGAGTCGACCGTCGACGTCTGCGTGGGGATCGGCGGGACCCCGGAAGGCGTGATCGCAGCCTGCGCGCTTCGGTGTCTCGACGGCCAGCTCCTCGGGCGCCTATATCCGCGCAACGACACCGAGCGGTCAGCCGCGCTCGAGCAGGGCTACGACCTCGACCAGATCCTGTCGACACGGGATCTCGTCTCCGGCGATGACGTGTTCTTCGCCGCCACGGGAGTGACCAGCGGTGAGCTCCTGAAGGGCGTCCGCTACACGTCCGAGCGCGTGTACACGCAGTCGCTGTCGATGCGCTCGAAGTCCGGCGCGGTCAGGATTGTCGAGGGCCGCCACCACGCGCTGCGCTCGAACCTGATCCGCGCGGCCGCGTTGGCGAGCTGACCTCGCCGGTCTGACCGACGATCGCGTACGCGGTCGGGCGTGCGGTCAGACCGTGGCCGGCTCGGGGAGCGGGAGGGTGGCCAGCAGCTCCTCGGTGCGAGCGTCGGTCAGCGCGCCCCGGTCGGTCTCGCCTGCCTCGGAGGCCCTGACGATGTCGACCGCGATCGAGCGGACCAGGCCGGCGATGTCGCCGACGCCGATGTTCGGACCGCGCGTGGCGGCGGCCGTCGCGCGGCCGGCGGCCTGCAACGCGGTGCGCATCACGTCACCGCTCCGCCACGGCTCCTCGAACTGAGCCGGCAGCTCCCAGGCCGCCAAGCCGAGATCGCGGATCGCGTCCGCAAGCTCGGCATGCGGCGGATTGCCTCCGCGCACGTACTGCAGCACGTTGCGCGCGAGCATCCGCGCGCTGCGCGCCGCGAGGTCGGCGTGCCGGACCGTGCGGACGTAGCGCTCGAGCTCGGGTCGCCCGGCGCGCCGCAGCGGAGCCCAGCGGGCGGTGTCGCTGCCCATGACGGCCGCGAGCCGCAGCTCGCTGACGTGGAGCTCGAGCTCCTCGGCCGTCTGCACCGCCGCCTCGGCGCGGTCGGCCTCGCCGGCGGCCAACGCGGCCGCGGCATCGCGAAGGACGACCCCCAGCTCGCCGAACACGGTATGGGTGGCCCGCGCGACGCCGACGATCGGATCGGGCGGGAACACGAGGGTGTGGACGGCCAGCGCCACTCCGCCGCCGATCAGCACGTCAAGCAAACGCGCCTCGGATGTCGAGGAGAGCGTGGCCATCAGAATCGCCGACACGGCGGCCTCGGTCACGAGCAATTCCCCGCCTCCGAGGATGACCGCGGCGAGCATCGCCAGCACGACCAACAGCCCGATCTGCGGCAGCCCGGTTCCGATCACCCGCAGCAGCAGGTCGGCGAGCACGATGCCCAGCATCACCCCCGCGATCAGCTGGACCGCCCGCTGGCGGCGCTCCCCGAACGCCGCGCCCAACGAGATCACAGCCGCGATCGACGCAAACGCCGGTCGATGCTCGACTCCCAACAGGACCGCGCAGTACCAGGCGCCGACCGCAGCCAGACCGGTCTGCAGGATCGGCCAGAGATGCCCATGGACGCGCCGACGCGCCAACGGGATGAATGAGGTCCCCATACAAGAACGGAAACCGCGGTCCGGATGTCGTTACACCCCATCGCCCGTGATTACGAAGTCTTTATCGCGCCCCCGGCTCAGCGCGCAGGCGGAGGAGCGCCGCTCATCGGGCGCTCCTCGGGTCCGAGCGTCACGGAGCCTGCGCTCCGCGCGTCACGGAGACAACGGCCTGCTGGTTGCCTTGATCGTGATCGTCTCCGAGCACGTGTTGGTCAGCGAACAGCCGGCGTGGCCGTTCGGCACGACCAGTCTCGCGCTGGCGATCGTCCGGTAGGCATGGCCGAGGTAGGCCGGCCGGTTGCGGATCATGCGCAGCGGATTGGCGCCGGTTGGTCCGGCGGTGAACGTCGAGCCGCTGATCGTGTACCACGTGTGACTGTCTTGCCCGAGCACCTGGTCGTAGATGGTCAGGGTCTTGGTGCCGACCCCGCCGGCACAGCTCGTCCCGCCGCCATAATCCTGGGTCCACCGGCCCGAGCGGACGTGGAAGGTCGGCCCATAGGCGGTCACCGAGCACGGGTAGCCCGGCGCCTGCACGGTCACCGGCGGGTAGCCGAATCCGCCCGGCCACCAGCCGCTGTAGCCCGAGTTCCAGGTCGGAGCGATCGGGGCGCCGACGGCGGTGGCGCTGCCCGCGAGCATGACGACCACGAGGATGAGAGGTCTGCGAACCATGGCAACCTTTCTTCGGACGACTGTTCCCACGACGAGGCTCCCACCGCATCGCGGGTCGACATCGGTACCTACTCCGGATGCGTGGCGCTTGCCCGCTGATACATGCGCGAGAAGAAAGGCGCGAGATGGCCAAGCTGATCTATTCCACGATCGCATCGCTCGACGGGTATGTCGAGGACGCGGAGGGGGCGTTTGGCTGGTCAATCGATGGCTGGTCACACGCGGACGCCGGGATCCTCGCGGCGGGGGCACGGTGCTCGGCGGGACCGATAACCCGATAGGCATCGGCAACTGGGGGACGGACGTCGCGGTGAGCGTGATGGCGCACACCGGTCTCAGCAACTACCAGGCGCTCCAGGCGTTCACCACCGCGCCGGCGAAGCTGATGGGCCTCCTCGATCAGGTCGGGACGATTCAGCCGGGGATGATCGCCGACATGGACATCATCCACGGCAACCCGATCGAGAACATCGAGATGATCGCCAACGACGACTACGTGGCCCGACACGGCCTCCCGGGAAACGTCGCCGCCGAAGCCGCCAGCATCCAGGAGATCCTCACCCTCGTGGCCACCGGGCGCGGAGTCAGCCTCGTCCCCGCCTCGGTCGCCGACCACTACCCACGCGCCGACGTCACCTACCGGCCCGTGACCGACGCCGACCCCGCCGTCGTGTCGCTGGCCTGGCGCCCCGGCGCAGTCCGTCCCAGCGTCGAAGCGTTTCTCGACACCGCCCGGCAGCTGGCCGGCTAGGCATCTCCGGGCAATCAGCGCGTCGGCCGGCGTGGTCGTGGTTGGCTGGGCGGCGTATGCAGCAGCTACGATCCGCGCCCATGTCTGGAGGCGAACCCCGGTATGGGCGGTGGCTGCGCGGCTGATGGAGAATGGCGATGATGAGGCGCCGCTCGCCGACGCGCAGGCGCGCTCGGCACGGCTCGAGGACGCGTTTCGTCGCGATCCCAGCGGCTATCGCGTTCTGACCGGCGATCGACCGACCGGCCCGCTGCATCTCGGTCACTACTTCGGGACGCTGCTCAACCGGGTGCGGCTCCAGAACCTCGGTGTCGAGACGATGGTCCTCGTCGCCGACTACCAGACGATCATCGATCGAGACAGTCCCGCGTCGCTGCCCAGGGACGTCGAGGAGCTGGTCGCCGACTACCTCGCGGTCGGTATCGATCCTGGGCGCACGACGATCTTCGCCCACTCACAGGTGCCGGAGATCGGTCAGCTGATGATCCCGTTCCTGAGCCTCGTGAGCGTTCCGGAGCTCGCCCGCAACCCGACAGTCAAGGAAGAGCGGGTCGCGGCGGGCTTGCCGGTGGCGTCCGGACTGCTGTTCACCTATCCCGTCCACCAGGCCGCGGACATCCTGTTCTGTCACGGAAACGTCGTGCCGGTCGGCAGGGACCAGCTGCCCCACCTCGAGATGACCCGGTTGATCGCCCGACGCTTCAACCAGCGCTACAGCCCTGACGAGCCGTTCTTCCCCGAACCCGAGGCGCTGCTCAGCGATGCCGCGCGCCTGCTCGGGACCGACGGGCAGAAGATGAGCAAGAGTCGCAACAACGCGATCGCCATCGGCGCGACCGAGGACGAGACCGCCCGGCTGATCCGCGCGGCGAAGACGGACTCCGACCGCCACATCACCTACGACCCGGTCGGGCGGCCGGAGGTGTCCAACCTCGTGCTCCTCGCCGCCCTATGCCTTGAGCGTGATCCGCGCGCGGTCGCCGAGGAGATCGGCGGCGGCGGCGCGGCTGCGCTCAAGCGCGTGCTCGCAGACGCGGTCAACGAGCGCCTGCGCCCGATTCGGCGCCGACGCAGCGCGCTCATCGAGGACCGCACCGCCCTGCACGAGGTGCTCATGTCCGGCAGTGAGACCGCGAGGGCGATGGCCGTCGACACGCTCGAGGACGTCGCGCGTCTCATGCACACCGTCTACTGAGCGGCGCCACGTGACGACCCCGGGACGGGCGTCGGCCTGAACGGCAGCGGCCGCCCCGGGGGAGGGGCGGCCGCTGCGCTTGATCGATCGAGTGAGTCCGCTCCGGGGGCACAGGGGCGATCTCGATCGCTCGGGGGAACGACAGCGACTCTAACCACGGCGCTCGGGCCGGTGCTGCCGGAAATTCCCGCAAATTCCAGGAACAAGGCGCAGGTGCGTCGGCCGCAGCGGAGCGAGCCCGCGCTCGGGCCGCTCAGTACCCAGACGCGTTGACCAGGTACCCGAAGTATTTCCCGGTCAGCGGGTGCCAGGGGTCGCCCTTGAAGCCGTTGAGGGCGGTCGAGTCGGCGGCCGCGTCGGCTCGGACGCGGGCGATCGCCGCGGCGGGACTGAGCCCGGCGCACGGCCCGGCAATGCCACCGTCGTTGAAGCACAGCGCGAGGGAGCCGGCGACGTGGGGCGCGGCCTGACTGGTTCCGTCGTACGTGCTGAGCCGCCCGCCGGGGCCGTCCGAGGTGACGCATGTGCCGGGGGCGGCGATCGTGTGAGCCTGCTCGGCGGCGGAGACGGCGTAATCGGAGGTCGTCGCGTAGGTGTCATCGAGCTGCCCCTTCGTGCACGGCTTCGGTCCGAGGCCGCCGGGAAGACCGTCGGTGTCGCTCATCGAGGTGACCGTCAGCACCTCGGGATACGCGGCCGGGATCGAGTTCACGAAGTCGGTCGCGCTGTTGCCGGCCGCTGCCACGAAGGTCACGCCGGCCGCGACCGAGGCGCAGATCGCTTGGTGCTCGGCGTCCCGGTTGAGCTGGCCGCAGTCACCGTCGTTGGTGCCCGCACCGGCGAGGCTCATGTTCGCCACCTTGATGTTGAGCGCGGACGCGTGCTCGGTCACCCAGTCGATCCCGCAGAGGATCTGCGACAGCGTCCCCGTGCCGGACTTCGAGAGGACCTTGACCGCGTAGAGCTTCGTACCCGGTGCGACGCCGACGACGCCGGCGCCCTGGTCCCGGGCGGCGATGATCCCGGCGACGTTCGTGCCGTGCCCGTTGTCGTCCTGTGCGGATGCGCCTCTCTTGATGCAGTTGACCCCGGTCGTGGCGTTGAAATCGGCGTATGTGAAATCGATGCCGGTGTCGAGCTCAGCCACGGCGACGCCGCTGGCGGCATGGACGAGGCTCGCCGTCGCCGCGCCGATGCGGCGGATCCCGGGCGGCTCGGTCTCGCCGGCCGCGAGGGGGACCATGCCGGTGGCCGTGAAGGTCACGTCCGGCTCGACGTAGGCGACGTCCGGCTGGGACTCGATTGCCTTGAGCTGGACGCCGGTCATCGAGGTGGCGAAGCCCTTGACGCTGTGGGCGTATTCGAGGTTCGGCGTCACCCCGAACGAGTGGTGGAGCTTCAGCGTCTCGCCCGAGACATCGGACACCGCCCGGTCCTTGTAGACGACGACGTACGGCTGGGGCGAGTCGGCGAGCGCCGGGCTCGCCGCGGAGAGCACGCAGGCGAGAGTGGCCACGGAGAGCAGCGCGGCCACGGAGAGCAGCGCGCGGTGCATGAGGGTCAGCGGGGGCCGAGGCGGGTGGCGGCGAGCACGATCGGAGCGGCGCGGACCGCGCTCGGGGGCCGCTCAGTACGCGGACGCGTTGACCAGGTACCCGAAGTACTTCCCGGTCAGCGGGTGCCAGGGGTCGCCCTTGAAGCCGTTGAGGGCGGTCGCGTCGGCGGCGGCGTCGGCCCGGACGCGGGCGATCGCCGCGGCGGGGCTGAGCCCGGCGCACGGCCCGGCGATGCCGCCGTCGTTGAAGCACAGCGCGAGGGAACCGGCGACGTGGGGCGCGGCCTGACTGGTTCCGTCGTAGGTGCTCAGCCGCCCGCCGAGGCCGTCCGAGGTGACGCACGTGCCGGGGGCGGCGATCGTGTGGGCCTGCTCGGCGGCGGAGACGGCGTAGTCGGACGACGTCGCGTGAGTGTCGTCGAGTTGCCCCTTCGTGCACGGCTTCGGTCCGAGGCCGCCGGGACGACCGTCGGTGTCGGTCATCGAGGTGACCGTCAGCACCTCGGGATACGCGGCCGGGATCGAGTTCGCGAAGTCGGTCGCGCTGTTGCCGGCCGCGGCGACGTAAGTCACGCCGGCCGCGACCGAGGCGCAGATCGCCTGGTGCTCGGCGTCCCGGTTCAGCTGGCCGCACTCACCGTCGTTGGTGCCTGCACCGGCGAGGCTCATGTTCGCCACCTTGATGTTGAGCGCGGCGGCGTTCGCGGTCACCCAGTCGATCCCGCAGAGGATCTGCGACAGCGTCCCCGTGCCGGACTTCGAGAGGACCTTGACCGCGTAGAGCTTCGTACCCGGTGCGACGCCGACGACGCCGGCGCCCTGATCCCGGGCCGCGATGATCCCGGCGACGTTCGTGCCATGCCCGTTGTCGTCCTGGGCGGATGCACCGCTCTTGATGCAGTTGACCCCGGTCGTCGCGTTGAGATCGCCGCCCGTGAAATCGATGCCGGTGTCGAGCTCGGCCACGGCGACGCCGCTGGCGGCATGGCCGAGGCTCGCCGTTGCCGCGCCGATGCGGCGGATCCCGGGCGGCTCGGTCTCGCCGGCGGCGAGGGGGACCATGCCGGCGGCGGTGAAGGTCACGTCCGGCTCGACGTAGGCCACATCCGGCTGGGACTCGATTGCCTTGAGCTGGGCGCCGGTCAGCGAGGTGGCGAAGCCCTTCACGCTGTGGGCGTATTCGAAGTTCGGCGTGACCCCGAACGAGTGGTGGAGCTTCAGCGTCTCGCCGGACACATCGGGCACCGCCCGGTTCTTGTAGACGACGACGTACGGATGCGGCGAGTCGGCGAGCGCCGGGCTCGCCGCGGCGAGCACGCAGGCGAGGGTGGCCACAGAGAGCAGCGCGCGGTGCATGAGGGTCAGCGGGGGCCGGGTCGGGTGGCGGCGAGCACGACGGGTGGAGGCAGAGGCTCGCTCTCCTGGAGATGACGCCGGCACTCCTCGGCCGGTGTCGGGCGGCCGATGTGGAAGCCCTGCGCGAAGTCGCAGCCGAGCTTGGTCAGGCTGCGTCGGATGTTCTCGCTCTCGACGCCCTCGGCGGTGACCTGGAGGCCGAGGTTGCGACCGAGGTCGATGATCGATCGCACGAGCACGGCGTCGTTGCGGTTGGTCTCCATGCGGGTGACGAACGATTTGTCGATCTTGATCTCGTCGATCGGGAGCTGCTGGAGCTGGGAGAGGGAGGAGAAGCCGGTGCCGAAGTCGTCGATCGCGATCTTGACGCCCATTCCGCGGACCTCGTCGAGCGCGACGCGGGCACGCTTGAGGTCGGCGACGATCCGGCTCTCGGTGATCTCGAGCTGGAGCACCGAGGCCGGCAGCTCGAAGCGGTCGAGCAGCGTGCGGATGATCGACGGGAGGTCGTAGTCGAGCAGGTTGCGAGTCGAGACGTTGACCGAGACGGTGACCTCGAGGCCCTCGCGGCGCCACTGGGCGCACTGGGCGAGGGCGGTCTCGAACACGCGCTCGGTGAGCGGCTTGATCACGCCGGTCTGCTCGGCGAGCGGGATGAAGCCGTCGGGGCCGATGCAGCCGAGCTGCGGGTGATTCCAGCGCACGAGCGCCTCGACCGCGGTCGTCATCCCGCCGCCAAGCGGCGCCTTCGGCTGGTAGTGGACGGTTAGCTCGCCGCGGTCGATGCCGCGCCGCAGCTGGGCGGCGAGCGCGAGCCGGTCGATGCTGTACTCGTCGTACTCCTCGGCGTAGGTCTGGTAGGAGATGTCCGAGGCCTTGGCGCAATACAACGCGACGTCGGCGTGACGCAGCAGCTCGCGGACCGTCCGGCCGTGCTGGGGCGAGCAGGCGATGCCGATGCTCGCGGCGAGCTGGATGGCGAGGGAGTCGACGTCCATCGGCGGCTCGAGCGCGAGCAGCAGGCGGGCTGCGCAGGCCTCGGCCTCGCCGGGACCGCCGTGCACGACGACGGCGAACTCGTCGCCGCCGAGCCGGGCCAGCGTGGCCCCGTCGTCGAGCGCATCGCTGAGCCGGTGCGCGATCTGCTGGAGCACGACGTCGCCGAACTCGTGGCCGAGCGTGTCGTTGATCGCCTTGAAGTCGTCGACGTCGAGCAGCATGACGGCGAGCGGCCGGCGCTCGCGCTCGGCGACGTTGACCTCGCCCTCGAGGGTCTCGGCGAGCATCACCCGGTTGGGGAGCTCGGTGAGCGCATCGTGATAGACGCGGTGGCTGTTGACCGCGGCCTGGCGGCCCCCGACATACACGGCGAGCACCGGGATGAAGCAGACCGGCACGAGCGCGAGCGTGGCGGACGAAGCGGCGACGACGGCGGGCGCGAAGGCGAGCAGGCAGCCGGCCGTCCAGGCCTGGAAGACGAGGTCGTCGCGGATGTAGCGGGGGATGGGGAGCCCGGCGAGGAGGGCGGCCCCGACACAGGCGAGCGCATGGTTGACGGCGAAGAAGGCGACGCCGGCAGCGAGCACGCCGAGCACGTCGGCGCCGGTGATGGTGACGAGCGGCGGGGTGGCACCGGCGAGGGAGAGCACGGCGCCGGCGGCGATCATCGCCAGTGCGTACTGCGAGGCGTTGAAGACGATCTTGATCGGGTCGACGCGCTCGACGGTGTCGGCGACGACGACGCTGAGGACGTACACGAGCGTCGCCGGCCCCGGTCCGAAACGGATCAGGATCGCGAACGCGAACGCCGTGGAGATCGTGACCTTGGCCAGGCCGCGGCGGCGCGGCACCGGGATCGGAAGCAGCTCACCGACGAGGGTGAACACCGACAGCAGGGCGAACAGCGCCGGGGCATCGATCTGCCACTGCGAGCTCAGGGCGAGCGCGGCCGCGGCAACGATCGCCACCGCGGCGGTCAGCCCGGAGTAGAGAACGAACGACCGTGGAACGGTGGGTCGTTCCCTGAACAAACGGAACAGGTTCTCCGGCATCCAGGGTGCCCCTGCGAGGACGAAAGCTCAGCCGACTTTATGCCCGGTGGCGTAGGCCACCGGCACGTGATACGCCGACTGGCCGTGCGACTGGCTCGGCGACGGATGCGAGACGGGCTTGCAGGCCTGCGCCGGAACGGCGGACACGGCAAGTGTCGCACCGACACCCGCGAGCGCGAGAACCCGGACGGCCCGCTGCTTCGCCGCGCTGATGCTGGTAACACGCATGCAACTAGAACCTCCTCGTCCCGGGAGACATCGGGACGAATCGAACACAACACTCATAGTGCGTATCGACGCATGGAGCCGCGACCCGAATCGAACATTCGTCCAGTTTCGGGCAGTCGGCCTCAAGCCTTGAGCAGGTTTGGCGAGGTAAGCCGCCTTTGTCAGGGGTCCGCCGAGCCGGCGCGACGCTGCCTAGGCAGCCTTCGCCACCGATCCGTGCGGGTCGATGACGAACTTCTTCGCCGCGCCGCCGTCGAATTCCTTGTAGCCCTGCGGGGCGTCGTCGAGGGTGATCACGGTCGCGTTGACCGCCTTGGCGATCTGGCAGCGGTCGTTGGGGATGGCGTTCATCAGCTCGCGGTGGTACTTCATGACCGACGTACAGGCCGGGGATGCCGAGCTTGCCGGCCGCGCGCGTGACCTCCATGAGCGAGCTGAGCACGACCGCCGGCTGCTCCTCACCGCCGTGGCCCTTGGCCTCGAAGCCGACGGCATCGACGGCGCAGTCAACCCCGGGGACGCCGAGGATCTGCTCGATCTGGTCGGCGATCGAGGCATCGGCGGAGATGTCGATCGTCTCGCAGCCGAACGACCGTGCCTGCTCGAGCCGCTCGGGAACCGAATCGCCGACGACCACGACGGCCGCGCCGAGGAGCTGGGCGGAGTGGGCGGCGGCGAGCCCGACCGGCCCCGCCCCGGCGACATACACCGTCGCGCCGGTGCCCACACCCGCCGACACACAACCGTGATAGCCGGTCGGGAAGATGTCGGAGAGCATCGTCAGGTCGAGGATCTTCTCCATCGCCTGCTCGCGATCGGGGAACTTGAGCAGGTTCCAGTCGGCATAGGGAACCATCACGGATTCGGCCTGCCCGCCGATCCAGCCGCCCATGTCGACATAGCCGTAGGCGCCGCCGGGCTGGGCCGGGTTGACATTGAGGCAGACGCCGGTGTTGCGCTCCTTGCAGTTGCGGCAGCGCCCACAGGAGATGTTGAACGGCGCCGAGACGAGGTCGCCCTGCTTGATGAACTCGACGCCGGGTCCGGTCTCGATCACCTCAGGCTGCGTCCGACGTCGTCGGACGGGACGCCGGGCCCCTCCCTGATCTCCCATGTCGGGTAGTCGATGTTCTGGATCTCGACCTTGCCCGTACCGAGGTACGCGACTCCGCGGTTGTCAGCCATGGTTTCCCCACCTTCGTGTCGTTGAAGAACAGCTCGTACCAGGGGCTACGCGGGACGCGCGGTTTCTCCCACCGGGGGTGGTTCGCTGACCACCGGGGCGCTCACGGCCACGGCCTCGCCGAGGGCGCGCTCGATCAGCGTCGTCAGCTCGGCGACCTCGAAGCTCGCGCCGACGGTCTTGGCAGCGTCGGAGTACATCGCGAGGTCCTTCGGGCAGCTGACGAGGAAGTAGTCGAGCGCGCCGAGACCCTGGGCCTCACGGATGCGCTGCTCGCTCGGGCGCTCCTGCGTCGACTCGTCGTCGGACATCCAGATCCGGCCGCCGCCGGCGCCGCAGCAGAATGTGTTGACGCCGTTGCGCGGCATCTCGACGAGTTCGGCCCCCGTCGCCTCGATCAGCGCCCGGGGTGCCTCGGTGATGCGGTTGTAGCGCGCGAGGTAGCACGGATCGTGGTAGGTGACCCGTGTGCCGCTCAGCGGCGTGCGCAGGGTGATGACGCCACGGGCGACGAGGTCGGCGAGCAGCTCGGTGTAGTGGTAGACGGGCTTGTCGAGGCCGTAGGCCGGGTACTCGTTGCGCAGGGTGTTGAGCGAA
Source organism: uncultured Solirubrobacterales bacterium (assembly GCA_963755955.1). Classification (GTDB taxonomy): domain Bacteria; phylum Actinomycetota; class Thermoleophilia; order Solirubrobacterales; family Solirubrobacteraceae; genus Palsa-465. The sequence goes on along the minus strand of CAVWLZ010000017.1, from coordinate 102,100 downwards.
TGCGGGTCGGTGGTGAAGATCGCCTCGTACTGCGCCCCGCGCAGCACCTCCATGTTCTGCTCGACGAGCAGCTCGAACAGACCCTCCTCGCCGATGCGGCGCACGTCGTTGCCGGCGTTGCGCTCCCCGTCGTAGAGCAGGCCGAAGGACACACCCGCGTCGTGGAGGATCCGCGCGACCGCCTGCGAGGCCAGTTGCACGCGCTCGTCGAAGGACGCGAAGTCACCGACGAACCACACGTACTGCACGGGTTCGGTGCGTGCGTCGGGGATCGTGAACTCGAGGTGCTTGGCCCACCGCGCGCGCATGCGCGACGACTTGCCGTAGGAGTTGCCCTGCTTGGCGTACTTCTCCAGGGTCTGCTGCAGGAGCGGGTCCATCCGTCCCTCGTCGACGAGACTGCGGCGCATGTCGACGATCGTCGGCACGTGCTCGATGTCCACCGGGCAGGCCTCGACGCAGGCCATGCACGTCGTGCACGCCCACAGCACCGCGTCGCTCATCAGCGGCTCGGCTCCGTCAGGCTCGCGCTGCTCGCCCGGGTGGTCGTAGAGCCGGTCACGCAGGTCGAGGATGACCTGCCGGGGCGCGAGCAGCGAGCCCGCGGCCGCCGCGGGACACACCGCTGTGCACCGCCCGCACTCGGTGCAGGTGAAGGCGTCGAGCACCTGCTTCCAGTCGAGGTCGGCGAGCGAGGCGACGCCGACGAGGCCCTGGGGTGGCGGCGACAGCGCCGCGACCCCGGCCGCCGGCACATGCGTGACCGCGAGCGGCCGCGCCACCTCAGGCGGGGGGAGCTCGGCGAAGAACACGTTCGGCAGCGCCGTAATGATGTGGAAGTGCTTGGACAGCGGCAGCAGGTTGAGGAACACGAGGATCGTCAGGCAGTGGAGCCACCAGCCGACCTCGCTGATCGTGTGCGCGCTCGAGGCGCTGAGGCCGCCCATCGCCGCGGCCACGACCGCGGTGAGCGGCGCGAACGTGCGCTCGTTGCCGTGGATGTTGTGGGCGACGAGGTTGGCGGAGTCGTACATCAGCCCGCCGACCATGATCAGCAGGATGAACACGAGGATGAGGTTGGCCTCCCAGTGGGGAGCATCGTGGTAGCGGCGCTCGCCGCGGGCCGCGCCGAACAGCCGCGGGGTGTGGACGACGAGCCGCCGCCAGAGCATGTAGAGCACGCCGACGATCACCGCGAGCTCGAGCACGTCGCGGGCGAGGAAGAACGGGGGGCCGAGGACCTGGTCGGGGCCGAAGCCGGGAATGTTCCAGGCGCTGTCGAACGCGCGGCCGAACAGCGTGATGACCTGGAGCAGCAGCAGCACGAAGCCCCAGAAGATGAGCGCGTGCATGATCCCCGACGGCTGCTCGCCGACGAGGAACTTGCGCTGGGCGATCCCGTCCACCGTCATGCGCTTGAGCCGCGCGCCGAGATGGTCAAAGCGCCCGGAGGGTTGCGCGGCCACGAGCAGCCGCGCCCTCCAGACGAGGAGCCCCGCGAACACCGCCAGTGCCACGCCCCAGAGGATCGGGAACAGCACCGGGCTCATGGCGTCACCCAAGCAGCTCCGTCAGCTCGTCGGCGATGTCGAACAGGTCTCCGACGACGCCGTAATGGGCGACCTTGAAGATGGCCGCGCTCGGATCCTTGTTGACGGCCACGATCAGCTCCGCGCCCTGCATCCCCTCGACGTGCTCGGGGGCGCCTGAGACGCCGAGCGAGAGGTAGAGCTTGGGCGACACGTGGGCGCCGGACTTGCCGATCTGACGAACCTTGGGCAACCAGCCCGAGTCGATCACCGGACGTGAGGCCGCGATCTCGGCGTCGAGCGCCGCGGCGAGGTCCTCGGCGATCGGGACGTTCTCGGCACCGCCGATTCCGCGCCCGACGCACACGATCCGCTCCGCCTTGGTCAGGTCGACGCCCTCGTCGGCGGGCTCGACCGCCTCAACGAACGACGTGTGCAGGGCGTCGAGCTCGGCCGGCGCGGGCAGCGACTCGCGTTCGCCGCGTCCGGCCGACGTGGGCTCGTCGTGCAGCGCGGTCGACTGCACGCTGAACACCGCCGGCAGGTCGGTCTCGGCGTTGGCCAGCAGCTGACCGCCGAAGATCGCGCTCGTCGAGCGGGCCTGCCCGCCGTCGCGCGCGACCTCGAGGCAATAGCCGACGAACGGCAGATCGGTTGCCGCGGCCGCCGCGGCCGCGAGGTCGTAGCCGGACGTCGTGTTCTCGACGAGCACGATGTCCGGGCGGCGGCCGGCGAGGGCCGCGGCGAGGACCGCCTGATGGGCCTCAGGCACGTACGGCGAGAGGGCCGGGTGGGAGACCTCGAGGACGACGTCGGCCGCGGACAGCGCGCCGGAGTCGACCGGCTCGCTGCCGGCCACGAGCGCCACGAGCGCTCCTCCGCCGGCCTCGGCGAGCGGACGCCCGAGGGCGAGGAGCCGGGCGCCGCGGCCGTCACCGACCGCCGACGGCTCGATGTAGACAAGAACGTCACCCATCAGCGCATCAGAGCTCCCTGGTCGCGCAGCAGCGCTGCGATCTTCTCGGCGACCTCGGCGGCGTCACCCTCGATCATCGTCGCCCCAACTGTCGCCTCAGGACGGGCGAGGCCGACGATCCGCGAGCGGGCCGACGGCGCGGGCACGGAGACCGACACCGCCTCGGCAGACGCCTCGGACATGGCCTGGCGCAGCCGGGCCATCGAGACGTAGCGCGGTGGCGAGCTCGCCGACTGCACCCCGACGACCGCGGGCAGGGTGAGCCCGAGGATCGCCTGCCGTCCGCCGGCGTACTCCTGCGCCACGCGCACCATGCCGTCGGCGACCGTCGTGTTGACGACGACGCTCGCCTGTGGCCAGCCGAGCTCGGCCGCGAGGTACGGCGCGGCCTGACCGAATACGTCATACGGGGTCTGGACGCCGGTGAGCACAAGATCGGAGCCCAGCTCGCGCACGGCCGCGGCGAGCGCGCGGGCCGTCGTGCGCGTGTCGTAGGGGTCGATCTCGCCGGCGTCGATGAGCACGACGCGATCGGCGCCGCGCGCGTAGGCGACGCGCAGAGCCTGCTCGGCACCATCGCCCTGGAGCGCGAGTGCCGTCACCGTCGCGCCGGAGGCCTCCTTGATGAGGACGGCTTCTTCGAGCGCCTGGTCGTCGAACTCGTTGATGACCATGTCGACGATCTCCCGATCGATGTCGGTGCCGTCGTCGTCGATCTCCAGCTCGTCGCCGAGGTTCGGCATCAGGCGCAATGCCACCGCGATGTTCATGTGAGAGGCCTCCATCCCTCAGTGGGTTGCTCGGGGACGGCGCGAGAGCCACCGTCGTCTGGCGACCCTAGACCTCGATCGGCCGCCGGTCGTCCGTGCGGACGCGCCAATCGAGTCCGTAATCCTCCGAAAAGCACCCGATTTGAGGGTGCTTGCGGACCGCACTCCGTAGTTATTGCCCTCTCGGGTCGGGGCGGGCAGCCGATGGCAGCGGTCCATCGGAGTGGCACGCTCTGCGGAGTCCCCGGGTATTGAGGAAGAGGAGACGGCAGATGGCCAACGAGCTCACCCCCGACACGCTCAAGGTCGCGCTCCGGTCAATCGACGAGTTCGCCTCTCGTGAGCTCCCCGATTCGCTGTTGATTGAGCTTGACGAACGCGATGAGTTCCCTGAGGAGCTCGTGCGCCGGATGTCATCGGGCGACGACCTTGGCATCCAGCTCCTGTTCGTGCCGTTCGAGTACGGCGGCATGGGCGGCGGGGCGTTCGACGTCTACCGCATCTGCGAGCGGATGGCGGCGATCGACCTCGGCCTGGCCACCTCGGAGCTGGCCACGTTCCTGGGCAGCGACCCGATCCGCGTCGGGGGCACCGACGAGCAGAAGCGGACGTACATGAGTCGCATCGCCAAGGAGGGGGTCCTCTTCGCCTACGGCGCGACCGAGCCCGAGGCCGGCAGTGACCTCGGCGCGCTGAAGACCGTCGCCGAGCCGGTCGGGGACAACGGCACGGTGTCCGGCTATCGGATCAGCGGCGCCAAGCAGTGGATCAGCAACGGCGGGGTCGCCGACCTGTACACGATCCTCGCGATGGCGCCCGGCGGCCCGAGCTGGTTCGTCGTCGACGCCGGCGCGGAGGGTTTCACCCACGGCCACCACGAGGACAAGCATGGGATCCGACTCAGCAACACGGCCGCGCTGTTCCTCCAGAACGTGTACGTCGACGCCGACCGGCTGATCGGCGGCGTCGAGGGCCGCGGGCTCGTCCAGGCCCAGCAGGTGTTCGGCTACACCCGGCTGATGGTGGCCGCCTTCGGACTCGGGGCCGGCTGGTCGGCGCTCGACCGGGCGATCCCGTACTCACGCAAGCGCATCCAGGCCGGGGGCCCGTTGAGCGAGAAGACGGGGTACACCCACAAGCTGATCGTTCCGCATGCCGTTGCGCTCGAGGCGGCCCGCGCGGCGATCGAGGAGACGGCCGAGCGGATCGACGCGGGCGAGGGCTCGCTCAACATCGAGGGCGCGGTGGCCAAGTACCTCGCCACCGAGGCCGGCGATGCCGCCGCCGACGCGGCCATCCAGGCGCACGGTGGCTACGGCTACACGCACGATTACATGGTCGAGAAGATCAAGCGTGACGTGCGGATCACCCGGATCTACGAGGGGACCTCGGAGATCATGGAGATCACGATCGCCCGGGGGCGCTGGCAGGAACACCTGAAGTCCAGTGGCGACTACTACCACGCGCATGCCCGCGAGCTCGAGGCGCTCCATGGCGAGAACCCGAACGTGGGCGCCGATGTCGCCGCCCTCGCCCACCACGCCCTCGCCGAGCTGCTCGAGCGATGCCGCGCGGACCGACTGACCCGCAACCAGCACGTCCTCATGCGTCTCGGCGCGCTCATCGCGCAGGCGGAGGGCTCCGGTGCGCTCGCCCGGCGCGCGCATCGAGCGGGAGCCAAGCAGCTTCACGATAAGGCCTCCAGGCGGTTGCGCGCCGACCCGCTCGCCGCGATGGCGCGGGTCAACGCCCGCACGGTCGCCCTCACCCTCGCCACCGAGGCGATCCGGCTCGTGGCCGGCTCGGACGGCGGCGAGCTCGGCGGCCTCGAGGAGAAGCTCGGAGTAGCGGCGATCTACCGCGCCCAGGGCGGGCTGATGGCCGACATGGCGAGCGGTGACGGAGGCGGTGTACGGACGGATGCGCCCGTGAACACCGAGGGATCACACGAACGAAAGCCGAACTGACATGTCCGACCAACTCGACCACGCAGCCGCGATCGTCGGGGTGGGAGCGATCCTGCCCGACGCGCCGAACGCCACCACGTTCTGGGACAACGTTCGTCAGGGCGTCTATTCGATCAGCGACGTCGATCCGGAGCGCTGGGATCCTGCGCTCTACTACGATCCCGATCCGCACGCGACCGAGAAGACGTACTCGAAGATCGGCGGTTGGGTGCGTGACTGGGAGTGGAATCCGCTTGGCTGGAAGCTCCCGATCCCGCCGAAGGTGGGCGACTCGATGGACGACGGCCAAAAGTGGGCGGTCGCGTGCACGCGCATGGCGCTCGCCGGACGCCGGCTGGCCCGAGCGTCCGCTCGATCTCGATCGGACCGCGGTGATCATCGGCAGCGCCCTCGGGGGCGAGAAGCACTACCTGACCAGCCTGCGCATCATGTTCCCTGAGCTCGCCCGCGAGCTCGAGCGAACCGAGACCTTCGGCGCGCTTCCGGCCGAGGTCCGCGCGACGGTGGAGCGCGAGCTGCGCAAGCGGTTCGAGGACTGGCTTCCGGTGGTGACCGAGGACACCATGCCCGGCGAGCTCAGCAACTGCATCGCCGGCAGGATCGCCAACCTGTTCAACCTCCACGGTCCGAGCTTCACCACCGATGCGGCCTGCGCCTCGGCGCTGGCGGCGATGGACGCAACCGTCGAAGGGTTGCTCGCGCACGATTTCGATATTGCGGTCACCGGCGGAGTGGATCGCAACATGGGCGCAAACGCGTTCGTGAAGTTCTGCGCGATCGGCGCCCTGTCGCCCACCGGCACGCGGTCGTACTCCGACGGCGCGGACGGATTCGTGATGGGCGAGGGCGCCGCGCTGTTCGTGGTCAAGCGGCTCGCTGACGCGATTCGCAACGACGATCGGATCTACGCCGTGGTGAGGGGCGTCGGCGGCTCGAGCGACGGCAAGGGCAAGGGCATCACGGCCCCCAACCCGATCGGCCAGCGCTTCGCCGTCGAACGCGCGTGGGAGAACGCCGGGATCTCCCCCGCGGACTGCACGCTGGTCGAGGGCCACGGCACGTCCACTCGCGTGGGCGACGCGGTCGAGCTGAGCGCCCTGATGGAGGCGTTCCGCGGAGCGCACGTGCCGGTTGGGTCGATCGCGCTCGGCTCCGTGAAGTCGAACCTCGGCCACCTCAAGGCGGCCGCGGGCGCGGCAGGCCTGCTCAAGACGACCCTCGCGCTGCACGACAAAGTGCTGCCGCCCAGCATCAACTTCGAGCGCCCCAACCCCATCGTGGACTGGAGCGTGTCGCCCTTTGCCGTCAACACCGAGCTGCGCGACTGGGATGTCGCCCCCGGCAAGTCGCGGATCGCGGGCGTTAGCGCCTTCGGCTTCGGCGGCACCAACTTTCACATCGTTATGGAGGAATACGTGCCCGACCGTCCGATCACCAATGGCCATCGTCCCTCCGTCGCCGTGACCGCTGACGTCCCGGCGGCAACGCAGGCTCGGTCGCCGGCAATGCAGCCGGAGCCGCCGGCGGAGCTAGCCGAGGTGGTGGAGGGGCCGACGCAGTTGAAGCAGTCCGGCGCGCCGACCGGCGCGAAAGCGCCCGCTGCGCGGGGCGCTCGTGATCGGTGCTGCGACCGAGGAGGCGCTCGCCAACGAGCTGCGGACCGCGCTGGCGGAGGCGCGTCTGGGGCGGCATCTGGATCCGACACCGCCCAGCGCCGAGGTGTTGCGCGCGCCCGAGCGCATCGCGATCGACTACGCCGACGGACCCGACTTGGTGAGCAAGGCGGACATGGCGCTGAAAGTGTTGAAGTCCGGCAACGCGGCGGCGTGGCCGGCGCTGCGGGCTCGCGGGGTCCACCGCGGCAGCGGTGCCCCCGGGAAGGTTGCTTTCCTGTACACGGGCCAGGGCTCACAGTACGCGAACATGCTCGGCGTCCTACGCGCGCGCGAGCGGGCCGTCGCGGACCTGTTCGACGAGGCCGACGAGATCATGCGACCGCTGCTGGAGGGCCGTCGCCTATCGGACATCCTGTTCGCCGACTCGGACGATCCCGCGGCGCTGGCGCGGATCGAACAGGGGCTGCGCCCCACTGAGATTCAGCAGCCCGCTGTCATCACGGTTGACACCGCGCTCACGCGGCTGCTGGGAGAGTACGGGATCGCCCCGGACATGGTCATGGGCCACTCGGTCGGCGAGTACGGGGCGCTGGTCGCCGCGGGCGCACTCTCGTTCGATGATGCGCTCGAGGCCGTGAGCGCGCGGGGACGCGAGATGGCGAGCATTCAGGTCGACGACCCCGGCACGATGGCCGCCGCGTTCGCGCCGCTCGAGGAGGTCAAGGAGCTCGTCGAGTCAATCGAGGGGTATGTCGTGCTGGCAAACATCAACTCGATGCATCAGGTCGTGATCGGCGGTGCCACCGAGGCGGTTGGCCGAGCGGTCGCCGCGCTGCAGGAGCGCGGGCACACCGCGATCCCGCTGCCGGTCAGTCATGCTTTCCACACCAGCATCGTCGAGCCCGCCAGCGTGCCGCTGCGCGCGATGCTCCAGCGTCTCGGCCTGCGAGCACCGCAGCTCCCGGTCGTCGCCAATGTCACCGGCGAGCTCTACCCCACCGGCGACGGGGCGGTCGAGCAGATGCTCGACATGCTCTCGCGCCAGGTTGCCTCGCCTGTGCAGTTCGTGAAGGGGCTGCATACGCTCTACGACGCTGGCGCTCGTGTCTTCGTCGAAGTTGGCCCGAAGCACGCGCTTCAGGGCTTCGCCTCCGATGTGCTCGGCGACGACAAGGTCGTCAGCCTCGCCACCAACCATCCGAAGCAGGGCGACGTGGCCACGTTCAACAACGCCCTGTGCGGGCTGTGGGCGGCAGGATTGGGTGCCGGGCGTGAGCCGGCGACGCGCGAGGAGGCCTCACTTCAGTCCGGCGCGACGGCTGGGCGAAGCTCACCCGTTGGGCCTACGGCGCCGACGCAGCCGGCCGCGACCGCGCCGGTTGCCGGCGATGATGTTACGGCGTCGGCTACCGGCGATGCCGCTGCGGCGGGCGCCGGGGCCCACGACGACCTCGAGCGTCTGTTCGCCGAGTTCTTGGAGCGGGGGCGCAAGCTGATGGCCGGGCACAGCGTGGACGGCGCGCCCCCCACCGAGCCGGTCGTGATCACCGGGGCGGCGCTCGGGCTGCCGGGATCGGAGCGGCTGTTCGACGACGCCAACATCGCTCGGCTGCTCAACGGAGAGCAGGGAATCGACGTGATCCCGGGGCCTCTGCGCCGCGAGATGCTCGACAAGCACATCACGCGCCTGGTCAAGAGTGAGGACGGACTCGCCAGGTTCGAGACGATCGACCGTCTCGACGCCGTGATCAAGCTGGCAGCGCGAGCCGGCGCGTTCGATCTGGCCGAGGAGTTCGGGGTCGACGATGACCGGCTCGCCGCGCTCGCGCGCGACACGCAGCTTGCGATCGCCGCCGGCATCGACGCGTTGCGCGACGCGGGGATCCCACTCGTCCTCCGCTACAAGACGACGACCAAGGGCACGAAGCTTCCGGACCGGTGGTCGCTGCCCGACGGGCTCCGCGACGACACCGGCGTGATCTTCTGCTCCGCCTTCCCCGGACTCGAGGAGATGGCCGACGAGGCAACGCGGTACACCACCGATCGCATGCGCCGGGAACGCTTGGCGGCGCTCGAGTCGCTGCGCGCACGGATGCTGGACCACGACGGCACCGACCCCGTCGTGCTCGCCGAGGTGGAGCGCCGCATCGACGACGTCGGGCAGCAGCTCGAGCAGGAGCCGTACGCGCTCGACCGCCGGCTGCTGTTCCGCCTGTTGTCGATGGGCCACTCCCAGCTCGCCGAGCTGATCGGGGCACGGGGGCCCAATACGCAGATCAACTCCGCCTGCGCCAGCACCACTCAGGCGATCAGCCTGGCCGAGGACTGGATCCGCGTCGGTCGTTGCCGGCGGGTGGTGATCGTGGCGGCGGACGACGCCACCTCGGACACCATGATGCCCTGGATCGGCGCCGGGTTCCTGGCCACCGGTGCGGCCGCGACCGACGACGTCGTCGAGGAGGCCGCGCTGCCGTTCGACCAGCGGCGCCACGGCATGCTGATCGGGATGGGCGCGGCCGGCCTGGTGGTGGAGAGCGCGAGCGCGGCCCGCGAGCGCGCCCTCACCCCGATCTGCGAGGTGCTGGCGGTAGAGACCGCGAACTCCGCCTTCCACGGCACACGGCTCGACGTCGCCCACATCGGCGGTGTGATGGAGAAGCTGATCCAGAGCGCGGAGCGCCGGGGCATTCGCCGGGAGGAGATCGCGGGCGAGACCGTGTTCGTCTCCCACGAGACGTACACGCCCGCGAGGGGTGGCAGCGCCGCGGCGGAGATCCACGCGCTACGACAGGTCTTCGGCGAGAAGGCCGACCGCATCGTGATCGCCAACACGAAGGGGTTCACGGGGCATCCGATGGCCGTCGGGCTGGAGGACGTGATGGCGGTCAAGGCGCTCGAGACGGGCATCGTTCCGCCCGTTCCGAACTTCCGTGATCCCGATCCGGAGCTCGGCCTGCTCCATCTCTCCACCGGCGGTGCATACCCCGTCCGCTACGCGCTGCGCCTGGCGGCTGGGTTCGGATCGCAGATCTCGATGTCGCTGCTGCGCTGGACGCCCGTCGCCGACGGGCGGAGGCGGAGCCCGGCCGACCTCGGCTACGACTACCGGGTCTCCGACCGCGCGACCTGGAAGGCGTGGATGCAGCACGCGAGCGGCTACGAGAATCCGAAGCTGGAGGTCGTTCAGCACCGGCTGCGCGTGGCTGATCAAGGCGCACCGATTGAGACGCCGCCGGCGCCGGCGCCCGCGGTCACACCAAGGCCCGCGCCCGCTGCAGCGCCCGCGTCCGCCCCCGTTCCGGTGGCGGTGGCTGCACCCGCTGCAGCGGCCGTGCCGGCCGTGCCGGCCGTCGCGCCGGAGCCGGTCGCCCAGCCCGTCGCGGCGACGGTACCCGCGCCTCCTGAGCCGACCGCCCCGGCCCCGGCTATCGATGACGTCGAGGCGAAGGTCCTGGCGATCGTGGCCGAGCAGACCGGCTATCCCACCGACCTGTTGGACATGGATTTGGATCTCGAGGCGGACTTGGGGATTGACACGGTGAAGCAGGCGGAGGTGTTCGCGTCGATTCGTGAGGCGTGGGGGATCGAGCGTGATGACGCGTTGAAGTTGCGTGACTATCCGACGCTCAACCACGTCGTCGGGTTCGTGCGTGAGCGGGCGGGGATCCCGGCGGTCGCCGCTGCGGCGGCCGCACCGGCCGCGCCTGAGCCGACCGCCGCGCCCGCTGCCGCGCCGGTCCCACCGGCCGCGCCCGAGCTGGCCGCCGTGCCCGTTGCCGAGGCCACAGCGGCCGCCCCAGCCAGCGACGAGGTCGAGGCGAGGGTGCTGGCGATCGTGGCGGAGCAGACGGGTTATCCGACGGATCTGCTGGACATGGATCTCGATCTCGAGGCGGACTTGGGGATTGACACGGTCAAGCAGGCGGAGGTGTTCGCGTCGATTCGTGAGGCGTGGGGGATCGAGCGTGATGACGCGCTGAAGCTGCGTGACTATCCGACGCTCAATCATGTCGTCGGGTTCGTGCGCGAGCGCACGGGGATCGCTGCGGCCGCGCCGGCCGTGCCGGCCGTGCCGGCCGTCGCGCCGGAGCCGGTCGCCCAGCCCGTCGCGGCGACGGTACCCGCGCCTCCTGAGCCGACCGCCCCGGCCCCGGCTATCGATGACGTCGAGGCGAAGGTCCTGGCGATCGTGGCCGAGCAGACCGGCTATCCGACCGACCTGTTGGACATGGATTTGGATCTCGAGGCGGACTTGGGGATTGACACGGTGAAGCAGGCGGAGGTGTTCGCGTCGATTCGTGAGGCGTGGGGGATCGAGCGTGATGACGCGTTGAAGTTGCGTGACTATCCGACGCTCAACCATGTCGTCGGGTTCGTGCGTGAGCGGGCGGGGATCCCGGCGGTCGCCGCTGCGGCGGCCGCACCGGCCGCGCCTGAGCCGACCGCCGCGCCCGCTGCCGCGCCGGTCCCACCGGCCGCGCCCGAGCTGGCCGCCGTGCCCGTTGCCGAGGCCACAGCGGCCGCCCCAGCCAGCGACGAGGTCGAGGCGAGGGTGCTGGCGATCGTGGCGGAGCAGACGGGTTATCCGACGGATCTGCTGGACATGGATCTCGATCTCGAGGCGGACTTGGGGATTGACACGGTCAAGCAGGCGGAGGTGTTCGCCTCGATTCGTGAGGCGTGGGGGATCGAGCGTGATGACGCGCTGAAGCTGCGTGACTATCCGACGCTCAATCATGTCGTCGGGTTCGTGCGCGAGCGTGTCCCGCAGCTGGCCGCGCCCGCGGCGGCGGAGCCCAAGCCGGTGCCGGCCCCGGTGGCGGCCGAGCCGCAAACGCCCCCCGCGCCCGCGGCCCCACTCGAAGCGGCCGACGCCAAGGGCTTCCCGCGCCGCATCCCCGTCCCGGTCGTTCGTCCCCCGCTGATGTATTGCGTGGAGACCGGAGTGAGGATTCAACCCGGCAGCCGCGTTGTGGTGATGCCCGACGGCGGAGGAGTGGCCAAGGCGCTTGCAGAAGGGCTCACCGAGCTTGGCGCTGAGGTGCTGACGATCGATGGAGCGCCGGATGTTGAGACGCTCGAGAGCCAGATCGCCGACTGGACTGCCGCGGGTCCGATCCAGGGCGTCTACTGGCTGCCGGCGCTCGATGACGAGGGACCGCTGACCAAGCTCGACTCGGCAGCGCGCAAAGACGCTCTCCACGTCCGCGTCAAGCTGCTGGCCGCGACCATGCGTGCGCTTCCCGGCGAGGAGACGTTCCTCGTGAGCGGCACTCGGCTCGGCGGACGCCACGGATATGAGACCGAAGGTGCGACCAGCGTCCTGGGCGGCGCAGTCAGCGGATTCACGAAGGCTCTGTCTCGTGAGCGTCCCATCGCAATGGTGAAGGCCGTCGACTTCGGCAAGAGCGATTCCAAAACCGTGGCGGACACGCTGCTCGAGGAGACGCTCCGCGATCCCGGGGCGGTCGAGATCGGCCACGCAGATGAGCTCCGGTGGTCGGTCGCGCTCGCCGAGCACGCGGTCGAGCATGAGCCGGCCCGCGAGCCCACCCCGGACACCGTGTTCCTCGTCACCGGCGCGGCCGGAAGCATCGTCTCGGCGATCATCACCGACCTCGCGGCTGCGTCCGGCGGCACGTTCCATCTCCTCGACCTCGTGGCGGCGCCGAACGCGTCCGATCCCGATCTGGCCAAGTTCAGCGATGATCGCGATGGTCTCAAGCGAGAGCTCGCCGACCGCATCCGCGCCCGCGGCGAGAAGGCGACGCCGAAGCTCGTCGAGCGCGAGCTCGCGCGCATCGAGCGGGAGAAGGCAGCCCTCGACGCGATCACCGCGATCGAGCGCTCGGGCGGCACCGCGCACTGGCATCAGGTCGACCTCTGCGACGCCGAGCAGGTCTCGGCGGCGGTCGCCGCCAGCGGCAAGGTCGACGTGGTGCTGCACTGCGGCGGAGTCGAGATCAGCCACTTCCTGCCGGACAAGCCGCAACGCGAGTACGACCTCGTGTTCGACGTCAAGGCGCACGGCTGGCTGAACCTGCTCGCCGCGTTCGAGGACGCCGGAACCGGCGCCCCCGGTACCGCGATCGTGTTCAGCTCGATCGCCGGGCGCTTCGGCAATGGCGGTCAGACGGACTACTCGGCGGCGAACGACCTGCTGTGCAAGAGCGCCTCCCACATGCGCCGGTCAGGCGCCACCCGCGGCATCGCGATTGACTGGACAGCGTGGGCGCAGATCGGGATGGCAAGTCGAGGCTCGATCCCGAAGATGATGGAGGTCGCCGGTATCGACATGCTGCCGCCTGAGGTCGCGATCCCGGTGGTCCGTCGCGAGCTGACGGCCGCGGGCGCCGGCGGCGAAGTACTCGAGGCTGGATCGCTCGGCATCATGGCGCAGGAGCGCCACGACACCGGCGGTCTCGACGTCGAGCAGGCCACCGCGGCGCTGGGCAAACGAATCGGGCCGATGACCGGCCGCATCACAGGTCTGAGCTCGGGTGGCGAGCTGACGGTCCTGACCGAGCTCGATCCGACTCGACAGGCGTTCCTGAATGATCATCGGATCGACGGCATTCCGGTGCTCCCGGGCGTGATGGGCCTGGAGGGCTTCGCCGAGGCCGCCACCGCGCTGCTTGAGGGCTTCAAGGTGGTTGAGCTCGCGGACGTCAACCTGATGGCGCCGTTCAAGTTCTACCGCGACGAGCCGCGCACGGTGATCCTGCACGCTCGGCTACGCGACGGCGGAGGCGGGACGGTGCTGGCCGACTGCGAGCTGGTCGGCCGTCGTGCGCTGCATGGACAGGACGAGCAGGAGACTCGCCACTTCATGGGCCGCGCGCGGCTCGCGCGCAAGGCGCCGGCAGCGCCGAAGGCGACCGTCGCGCCCACGGACGCGGACGGCGAGGCCGGCGTCGGCCGAGAGGTCGTCTACGAGATCTACTTCCACGGCCCGGCATACCAGGTCCTCGACCGGGCGTGGCGCGATGATGGCCACATCGTCGGCCGGTTGGCGGACGAGTTGCCGAACGACCATGACCCCGCCGACCAGCCGATGGAGCTGACTCCGCGGCTGATCGAGCTGTGCTTCCAGACTGCGGGCATCTGGGAGATCGGCAACACCGGCCGGATGGCTCTCCCGATGCATATCGACCGCGTCACGCGGTTCACGGGAGGCAAGAAGCAGGGCCGACTGTGGGCGGTCGTGACGCCGCGCGAGGACGGAGTCGATGCCGATGTCGTCGATCAGACCGGACGCGTGCGCATGCGGCTCGAGGGATACCGCACGAGCGAGGTGCCCGGCGAGCTCGAGCCCACCGCGGTCGCTCCGATTCGCACCGCGATGAGTGCCGACTGAGGGCGCCCCATGCAACGAGCATTCACACGCCTGGCCATAGTCAATCGCGGTGAACCCGCGATGCGCGTCATCCACGCCGTCCGCGAGCTCAACCACCACCGGGCGGACCCGATCACGCTGATCGCGCTGTTCACCGAAAGTGAGCGCGATGCGATGTTCGTCCGCCAGGCCGATGAGGCGGTGTGCCTCGGTCCGAGTCTGGTCGACGATGGCCAGGGTGGCCGGCGCGTCGGCTACCTCGATCACGCCGCGCTCGAGCGAGCACTGAGGAGCGCCAAGGCTGACGCCGCTTGGGTGGGCTGGGGCTTCGTCGCCGAGCAACCCGAGTTCGTCGAGCTGTGCGACCGCCTCGGGGTGGTGTTCGTCGGCCCCGAGGCAAAGGTCATGCGCCTGCTTGGCGACAAGATCGGCGCCAAGCGGCTGGCGGAGGAAGCGGGCGTACCCGTCGCTCCGTGGAGCCGTGGTGCGGTCGAGAGCGTCGAGGAGGCCGTTGAGCATGCGGAGAGGATCGGCTTCCCGCTGATGATCAAGGCGGCGGCCGGCGGCGGCGGGCGCGGTATCCGGCGTGTCGATGACCTCGGTGCGCTCCCATCGGCTTTCGCCAGCGCGCGCGCCGAGGCGCTGCAGGCATTCGGGGATGGAACCTTGCTGATGGAGAAGGTCATCGCTCCGGCGCGCCACATCGAGGTGCAGATCATCGCCGACGGCCAGGGGCAAGCCTGGGCGGTGGGTGTGCGCGACTGTTCCTTCCAGCGTCGCAACCAGAAGGTCATCGAGGAGTCCTCCAGCCCGGCGCTCACACTCGAGCAGGAGCAGGACCTCATGGCCGCCGCGCGACGGCTCGCGCTGCGCGCCGCCTACAGAAACGCGGGCACGGTCGAATTTCTCTACGAGCCGGCGGAGCGCAAGTTCTCGTTCATGGAGGTCAACACGCGTCTGCAGGTCGAGCATCCCGTGACTGAGGCCGTCACCGGACTTGACCTCGTCAAGCTCCAGCTGCACGTGGCGGCGGGCGGCCGACTCGAGGGTGAGCCGCCCGCTCCCCTGGGCCACGCGATCGAGGCACGGCTCAACGCCGAGGATCCGGCGCTTGGGTTCGCGCCGGCCCCCGGCCGCCTCGCACTGCTGCGGCTACCTATGGGCCCCGGCGTCCGGGTCGACACCGGGGTCGCCGAAGGCGATGTGATTCCCGAGGAGTTCGACTCGATGATCGGCAAGGTGATCGCGTGGGGTCAGGACCGTGACGAGGCACTGGCCCGCTTGCGCCGGGCAGTCGCCGACACCGTGGCTATCGTCGAGGGTGGCACCACCAACCAGGGCTTCCTGCTTGAGCTGCTCGACCGTCCGGAGGTCCGCACGGGGGAGGTCGACACCACCTGGCTCGACCGCTTGTACTTGAGCGGCGAGGCGGTGCCGCTGCGTCACGGTGACATCGCGCTCCTGCAGGCGGCGATCGCGCTCGCCGATCAGGACACCGCCGCCGACCGCGCCCATTTCTACGCGTTCGCGCGGCGCGGTCGACCGGAGGCGGCGACCGGGCTATCGCGCACGTATGACCTCAATCACCGCGGGCACTCCTACAGGATGGCCGTGTCGCAGATCGGACCGGATCACTACCGCGTCAACGTCGACGGCCGGGTGCTCGAGCTGAGCACGCACCGGCTCGGGCCACACGAGCGACGCCTGTCGCTGCGTGGGCGGACCCATCGGACGCTCACCTCGTGGCAGGGAGAGGATCTGTTGATCGAGGTCGACGGCGTGCCGCATCGGATCTCCCGCGGCGACGCGGGCACGGTGCGAAACCTGTCTCCGGCGGTCGTCGTCTCAATCCCGGTCGCGGTCGGCGATATCGTCGAGCGCGGGGGACGTGGTTGCAGTCGTCGAGGCCATGAAGATGGAGTCGTCGCTGACCGCGCCGTTCCATGGTCGCGTCAGGGAGGTCCTCGTCGGCGAGAACGTGCATGTCGCGGCCCAGGCGCCGCTCCTCGCGCTCGAGCCGATGGACGCCGCTGCGTCCGCGACGGCCGCAGGCGAGCGGGTGTCGTTCGACCTCGAAGACCAACAGGCGGAAGTGCCGCAACGCTGTCACGACAACCTGCGCCGGATGCAATGGCTGCTGCTCGGGTACGACATCGATGCCATCGACGTCGAGCGTACGATCGCCGACCTGCATGGCGCGTGTGCTGACCCGCTCAGCTGTGACCCGACGCTGATTCCAGGCGAGCATCGTCTGATCGGGGTGTTCGCCGACCTAGCCGCCGTGTCCCGTTCTCGCAGTGACGATGAGGAGGGCGAGTCAGAGCTTCTGCAGAGCCCGCAGGAGCTCCTCTTCGCATGGCTGCGCTCGCTGGACGCCGAAGCCGAGGGGCTGCCGCCACGTTTTGTTGCGCAGTTGGAGCGCGCGCTCGCGCACTATGGGATCGACGGCCTCGAGCGCACGCCGGCGCTCGAGGAAGCCTGCCATCGCCTGTTTCTGTCCAAGCAGCGAGCGGGGACAGCGCGCGCCGCGATCCTGGCGATCCTGGACCGCCGCCTAGAGGCGGCCGACGAGCTCGTCGGACACGTCGGCGATGAGTTTCGCGAAGTCCTTGACCAGCTGGTGACAGCGCTCGAGGGAAGCGATGCGATCCTCACGGATCTGGCGCGCGAGGTCCGCTTCCGCTACTTCGACGAGCCGGTCGTCGCCGCCGCCCGCGAGGCGGTGTACGCCGAGATGGGGGAGCACATCGCAGCGCTGATCAGCAACCCGACGCGCCCGGACCGGGACGAGCTCATGAGGGCCATCGTGGACTGTCCCCGGCCGCTGGCGGCGCTGCTCACATCCTCGATGGGCAGCGCGCCACCGCAAGCCCGAAAGATCCTGGTCGAGGCGATGGCGCGCCGCTACTACCGGGTTCGCTCGCTCGAAGCGTTCGAGTCCACGCAGCTCGGCGGCTACGAGGTGCTGCGGTCGCACTATGAGCTGGGAGGCCAGCAACGGCATCTGTTCGTCGCCCATGTCGAGCTGGAGGACCTGGCGCAAGCGGCAAGCGCGTTGGTCGAGCAAGTGGCCAAGCTGCCCGACAGCGAACTTGCGAACGTCGACCTCTACG
This sequence comes from uncultured Solirubrobacterales bacterium, assembly GCA_963755955.1. Taxonomy (GTDB): domain Bacteria; phylum Actinomycetota; class Thermoleophilia; order Solirubrobacterales; family Solirubrobacteraceae; genus Palsa-465. The sequence goes on along the minus strand of CAVWLZ010000017.1, from coordinate 84,793 downwards.
CGGAGCACCGCGACGTGGTGCCCTCGCACGAGGAAATGGCGGAGCAGCTGCGCGCTGCGCTCAGCGCGGTCCCCACGCCGCCCGCCCTGCATCGGATAATCTTCGCCGTCGCCGAGCCGCGACGGGGCCGCGGGATGTCGGCGATTGACCTGTTCACGTTCCGCCCGAGCCCGGAGGGACTCTCGGAGCACGTGATCGTGCGAGGACTGCACCCGATGATGGGCGAGCGGCTGAAGCTCTGGCGCTTCCGGGAGTTCAAGCTGGAGCGGCTGCCATCGCCTGAGGACATCTACCTGTTCCGCGGCGTCGCGCGCACCAATCCGAAGGACGAGCGACTGTTCGCGGTCGCCGAGGTCCGCGACCTCACCCGCGTACACGATGAACAAGGACGCGTGATCGCGTTGCCGGAGCTCGAGCAGATGCTTGTCCAGGTGTTTCAGGCGATCCGCGGCTACCAAGCGCGCCGCCCACTGAGTCGGCGGCTGATGTGGAACCGCGTGCGGCTTCATCTCTGGCCGGTGATGGAGCCGGAACCCGAGGAGATCCGCAGGCTGATGGCGCGCCTGGTGCCGTTGACCACCGGCCTCGGGCTCGAGATGCTGACGCTTGAGGGACGCATCCGCGAGGCGGACGGCGTGGTGCGAGACCGCCGCCTGCGCTTCTTCACACCAACCGGACACGACATCGCAGTCGAGGTCGACGATCCGCCGACCGAGCCGCTGCACCCGCTCGACGAGGGAGCGCAACGGCTCATCTCGGCGCGCCGGCGCGGGACCCTCCACCCCGCCGAAGTGGTGAGGCTACTGGCCCCCGTGCAAACGAGCGCCGATCAGCCTGCGGGGACGTTCGTCGAGCACGAGCTGGCCGAGGACGGGCGGCTCGTGCCGGTCAACCGTCCACCTGCGACCAATCCGACCGGCATCGTCGTTGGGGTGATCCGCAACTTCACCGAGCGCTACCCCGAGGGCATGCTGCGCGTGATCCTGCTCGGCGATCCGACGCGCGCGCTCGGCTCCCTGTCCGAGCCCGAGTGCCGGAGGATCATCGCGGCAATCGACCTCGCCGAGCAGCTCGGTGTACCGCTCGAGTGGTTCGCGCTCTCGGCGGGAGCGAAGATCGCCATGGACAGCGGGACCGAGGCAATGGACTGGATCGCGGAGGTGCTGCGCCGAATCGTCCTGTTCACGCAGGGGGGCGGTGAGCTCAACATCATCGTCGCCGGCATCAACGTCGGCGCCCAGCCGTACTGGAACGCCGAGGCGACGATGCTGATGCACACCCGCGGCGCGCTGATCATGACACCCGAGAGTGCGATGGTGCTCACGGGCAAGCAGGCGATCGACTACTCGGGCGGCGTCTCGGCCGAGGACAACTTCGGAATCGGCGGATATCACCGGATCATGGGGCCCAACGGCGAGGCCCAGTACTGGGCCCAGGACCTGGCGGGAGCATGCCACGTGCTGCTCGAGTACTACGAGCACACCTACGTCGCGCCGGGCGAGCGGTTCCCGCGCCAGGCGATCACCGCCGATCCGGCTGGGCGCGACGTCGGCGAGTCCGAGCACGTCGCTCCGGGCTCGAGTCTCACGCGCGTGGCGGATGTGTTCTCCGATGCCACGAACCCGGGACGCAAGCAGCCGTTCGACATCCGCTCGGTGATGCACGCAGTGATCGACCGCGACCTTCCGCCGCTGGAGCGTTGGTCGGGGATGCGCCCCGCGGAGAACGCCGTGGTCTGGGACGCGCACCTCGGCGGCTGGTCCGGTGTGCGTCATCGGGATCGAGTCCCGCCCGCTGCCCAGGCACGGCCCGATCCCGGCCGATGGCCCGGACTCTTGGACGTCCGGCACGCTGTTCCCGCGTTCGTCCAAGAAGATCGCGCGGGCGATCAATGCGGCGGCCGGCCGCAGGCCCGTGGTGGTCCTCGCCAACCTCGCGGGCTTCGACGCCTCGCCCGAGTCGATGCGCGAGTGGCAGCTCGAGTTCGGTGCCGAGATCGGACGCGCCGTCGTCAACTTCGATGGACCGATTGTCTTCTGTGTCGTCTCGCGCTACCACGGCGGGGCGTTCGTCGTGTTCTCGCAGAAGCTCAACCCCAACCTCGAGACGATCGCGCTCGAGGGCACGCGCGCCTCGGTCATCGGCGGTGGGCCGGCGGCAGCGGTCGTGTTCGCGCGCGAGGTTGAGAAGGCCGCCCGCGAGAACGAGCGGATCACCGCGCTCGACGAGCGGATCGGCGCGGCCGAGGGATCCGAGCGGCAACAGCTCCGCGCCGAGCGCAACCGCGCCTGGAACGAGGTCCTCGCCCAGGAGCGCGGCGCGTTCGCCGAGCGATTCGACGCCATCCACAGCGTTGAGCGCGCCGTCGAGGTCGGATCGGTCAGCCGGATCATCAGCCCGCACTCGATGCGCGGATTCCTCATCGACGCGGTCGAGCGCGGCATCGGCCGCTTGCGACCCCTCGGCGAACGCCACTGACGAGAGCGATGGACACGGTCGGCTGGCTCATCCAGTCCCGCGCTGAGGTCCCGGCCGGCGAATCGTGGCTCGGCGCCGAGGAGCGCCGGGTGCTCGCGCGGCTGCGCTTCGAGCGCCGGCGCGTGGACTGGCGGCTCGGCCGGTGGACGGCGAAGGCCGCGATCGGCGCCTGGCTCCGTGCCGAGCACGAGCGGACGCGGCGCCGGGTTTCTGGTACCTGACGCGGCGCCGCGGTCGATCGAGATCCTCGCCGGGGACGACGGCGCGCCGGAAGCCTGGTATGAGGGGCGAGCGCCTGCCGGTGTCGGTGTCGATCAGCCATCGCGAGGGCCGCGGGCTCGCCGTCGTGACCGGCGGCGCGCGGAGCGCCGGCTGCGACCTCGAGGTGATCGAGACGCGCAGCGACGCGTTCATCCGCGAATGGCTCGCGCCGTCTGAGCAGCGGCGAATCTGGAACCGGCCGGCGGGGGAGCGGGCGCTCCTCGCCAACCTCATCTGGACGGCGAAGGAGGCCGCGGCCAAGGTCCGCCACGAGGGCCTCCGGCTCGATGTCCGACACGCCGTCGTCAGCACGAGCGGCGTCGGCGGCCCCGCGACCGACTACTGGCGACCGCTGCGGGTCGACTGGCCCGATGACACCCCGGCCACGACGGGGTGGTGGCGCGTCGAGCCGGGTTGGGTGATGACGGTCGCCGGGGAGCCCGCGCCCGCGCCGCCCGGCGTGCTCAGCGCACCGGCGTAGGCGAGACGACAGGTGTAAAGCCTCCGCCGGCGGGTAATGGCGCGGCCAGTGGATGGCGTCGGGCTGAACTTCGAGCGACACGGCAGCGGAGAGCCGGTCGTTCTCCTGCACGGCATCGGCGGCGAGCTCGGGGTCTGGGAGCCGATGCTCGAGCCGCTCGCGCGAATGCGTGACACCGTGGCCGTGGACCTTCCGGGCTTCGGCGCCTCGCCCGCGCTCACCGACGTTCCGCCGACGCCGGCGGCGCTCGCCGATGCCGTCGGCGCGCTGCTGACCGAGATCGGCATCGACCGCGCCCACCTCGTCGGCAACTCACTCGGGGCCTGGGTGGCACTCGAGCTCGCCCGGGCCGGACGCGCCGAGTCGATCCTCGGGCTGTGCCCGGCGGGACTGTGGGCGGCGCCGGTGCTCGATCCCAGCGCGGCGAGCCGCGCCACCGCCCACCGCCTCGTCCACCGGCTCGGCGTGCTGCCGCGGATGTCGCAGCTCAACCCCCGGGCGCAACGGATGGCACTCGGGCCGTTCGCCGCCCACCCGGACCGCATCCCGGCCGACGCAGCGTGGCGGATGATCCGCTCCCACGGCCGGCCGTCGGCCTGCGACGCAACCCGCGCCGCGGTCCGAGAGCGCTACTTCGACCACTGCGACGAGATCGGCGTGCCGGTGATGCTCGCGTTCGGCGAGCGCGACCGCCTGATCCGGCCCGTGCGGCTGTCCGCCTGCCACTGGCAGAGCAGCATGCTGCCGGACTGCGGTCATATCCCCACCTGGGACAACCCGCAGCTGATCACCAAGCTGATCCTGCAGCACTCACGCGTCCACGCGTCCGCCCTCGCGATCGCGGTCTGAGCGGTGGCCCGCACCGCGCCTGGCGGCGCCTGCGCGATCCGAGGTTGGCGGTTTGAGCCTCAGCCCACCCCCCGGCTGACGCACAGCTGCTGGAGCCGCTCCATCGCCTCCGACGGGTGCTGGGGGAGGGCGTCGAGTGCATCCGCCGCGCATCGCAGATCGTCGATCGTCGCGTTGCGGGCCTCGAGCGCGAACCGGCCAAGCCAGCGCACCGCCGCCCGGTCGTAGCGGGTCGGGTCGCCGCTGCGCATCACCAGGCAGATCCGCAGGGCGTCGTCGAGGGCGATTCGCGGCAGCTCGAGGGCGGCCGCGGTGACCAGCGCGGAGTTCCCGGTCTCGAGAGCCCGCTTGAATCGCGCGTAGGGATTGCCGTCGCTCGTCACGAACATATGTTCGCATCGAACGCGGACGGATCCGCCGCCGCGGCGCCGCACGACGCCCCGTTGCACGCCGTCGTGCAGACCTCCATGCCACGGTCGCCGCCGCGGTCGGGTAGTAGGCTGCGAATCGCTCAAGCCGAGCGCCGAAGCACGACGCGAGGAGAGGCGGCAAGTCCCAAGATGGCGGTGAAGGCGGCGGACCTCGAGGTCGAACGGATCGCGGCCGTCTGCGCGCGGGTGCGCGAACGGCTGCCCGACATCCAGGCCGCGCAGTGCGAGCGCTTCGTCCGCCAGTACTACCAGTGGGTCGCGCCCGACGATCTCGCCCGGCGCCGCCCGCTCGATCTCTACGGGGCCGCCCTCGCTCAGTGGAAGTTAGCCCAGACGCGGCGGCCCGGCGAGGTCAAGCTCCGGGTCTACAACCCCGAGTTCGACCGCCACGGCTGGCAGTCCTCGCACACGGTCATCGAGTTGGTGACCGACGACATGCCGTTCCTCGTCGACTCGGTGACGATGGCGCTCGCCCGGGACGGGCGCACGATCGATCTCGTCATCCATCCCGTGATGCATATGCGGCGCGACGAGCACGGGGCGCTGATCGACGTGCTCGAGCCCGGGGTCCACGATCCGAGCGCCGTCGGCGAGTCGATCATCCACGCCGAGGTCACCCGCGAGTCGAGCGAGGTCGCCCTCGGCCAGCTCACGGCCGACCTCGAGCGCGTGCTGCACGAGGTGGCGATCGCCGTCGCTGACTGGCAGCCGATGCGCGAGCGCTGCCTCGCCGCCGCGGCTGCCCTCGATCGCCATCCGCCGCCGGCCGAGGCCGACGAGACGAAGGAGAGCCAGGCCTTCCTCCAGTGGCTGGCAGACGACCACTTCACCTTCCTCGGCTACCGCGAGTACGAGCTTGTCAGCGAGGACGGCGAAACCGGCCTGCGGGCGATCCCCCATACCGGTCTGGGACTGCTCCGCGGCGCGCCGGCCACGCCGTACACGCCGCTGGTCGCGAAGGCCGAGGCACTCGCCCGGTCGCCGCACCCGCTCGTGCTCACCAAGGCCAACTCCCGCTCGACAGTCCACCGGCCGTCCTACCTCGACTACGTCGGGGTCAAGACGTTCGGGCCCGGCGGCGCCGTCACCGGCGAGCTGCGCTTTCTCGGCCTGTACACGACCTCTGCGTACCGCGCGAGCATCCGGGACATCCCGCTGCTGCGCGGGAAGCTGCGGCGGGTGCTCGGCCGGGCCGGGTTCGAGCCGGACAGCCATGACGCCAAGGCGCTGGCCGAGGTGATCGAGTCCTACCCGCGGGACTCCCTGTTGCAGATCACCGCCGACGACCTGTTCGACATCGCCACCGGCATCCTCAGCCTCGGCGAGCGCCAGCGTCTGCGGGTGTTCGTCCGCCGCGACCCGCTCGACCGCTTCATGGACTGCCTGGTGTGCATCCCGCGCGATCGCTTCAACACCGACAACCGCGAGCGGGTCGCCCGGATCCTCGTCGAGGCCTTCGGCGGGACGCACGTCGACTGGACGCTGCAGCTCTCCGAGTCGCTGCTCGCGCGCGTGCATTACATCGTCCACTGCGACGAGACCCCTCCGGACGAGTTCGACGTCGCCGAGATCGAGGAGACGATGGTCCGGGCGATCCGGGCCTGGCGGGACGACCTGCGTGAGGCGCTCGCCGACGAGCACGACGAGCAACGGGCGAGCAGCTGGTTCCGCCGGTACGAGAATGCCTTCCCGCCGGCCTACCGGGACGACTGGGTCGCCCGTGCCGCGGTCGCGGACATCGCCAAGCTCGAGCTCATCGCCACCCGGCGCGAGCCGATCATGAGCCTCTACCAGCCGCTCGAGGCCTCGGCGGGGACGGTCCGCTGCAAGCTCTACAGCGTCGATGACGTCCTGCTCTCCGACGTGCTCCCGACCTTCGAGCACATGGGGGCCAAGGTCGTCGACGAGCGGCCCTACGAGATCACGCCGTCCGACCGCGAGCCGGTGTGGATCTACGACTTCGGCCTCCAGTGCTCCGCCGAGGACGCCGACCGTGTGCGCGAGCGCTTCCAGCAGGCATTCCTCGACGTCCGGCGCGGCACGCTCGAAGACGACCGCCTCAACGGCCTGGTGCTCCGCGCCGGGCTCGACGGCCGCGAGATCACGATCGTCCGGGCGGTTGCGAAGTACCTGCGCCAGGGCGGCATCCCCTTCTCCTACAGCTACATGCAGCGCACGCTGCTCGCGCATCCGGACGTCGTCGGGCTGCTCGTCGCGCTGTTCAAGGCCCGCTTCGATCCCGACCGTCGCGACCACGAGGAGGCCGAGCGGCTCGTCGGCGAGATCGAGCGGGCGATCGACGCGGTCGAGAGCCTCGACGAGGACCGCATCCTGCGCAGCTTCCTCACCGTCGTCAGCGCGATGCTCCGGGTCAACTACTTCCGCCGGCTGCCCTCGGGTGATCCGCCGCCACAGCTTGCCTTCAAGCTCGATCCCGCGCTCGTCCCGGTGCTCCCCCTACCGCGACCGCGATTCGAGATCTTCGTCTACTCCCCGCGCGTCGAGGGCGTGCACCTGCGCGGGGGGCGCGTCGCGCGCGGTGGTCTGCGCTGGTCCGACCGGCCCGAGGACTTCCGCACGGAGGTCCTCGGCCTGATGAAGGCTCAGATGGTCAAGAACGCGCTGATCGTCCCGGTCGGCTCCAAGGGCGGGTTCGTGCTCAAGCGGCCACCCGTCGACGGCGGCCGCGAGGCGCTCACCCGCGAGGGCATCGCCTGCTACCGGACGTTCCTCTCCGGGCTGCTCGACCTCACCGACAACATCGTCGGCGGCGAGGTGCAGCCACCCGCGCGGGTCGTGCGCTACGACGAGGACGACCCCTACCTCGTCGTCGCGGCCGACAAGGGGACCGCCTCGTTCTCGGACATCGCCAACGAGGTCTCGGCGCAATACGGCTTCTGGCTCGGCGACGCCTTCGCCTCCGGCGGCTCGCGCGGCTACGACCACAAGCAGATGGGGATCACCGCGCGCGGGGCGTGGGAGTCGGTCAAGCGCCACTTCCGCGAGCTCGGGACCGACGTGCAGAGCACCGACTTCACCGCCGTCGGCATCGGCGACATGTCGGGCGACGTGTTCGGCAACGGGCTGCTGCGCTCCCGCCACACGAAGCTCGTCGCCGCGTTCAACCACCTGCATGTGTTCATCGATCCCGACCCGGATCCGGAGCGCAGCTTCGAGGAGCGCCGGCGGCTCTTTCACGAGGACCGCTCGACGTGGGCCGACTATGACCTCGGGGTCGTCTCCGAGGGCGGTGGGGTGTACCCCCGCACCGCCAAGTCGATCACCCTGTCGCCGCAGGCGCGACTCGCGCTCGGGACCGACAGCGAGAAGCTCGCGCCGAACGAGCTCATCCGCGTCATCCTCCGGGCGCCGGTGGACCTGCTGTGGAACGGCGGCATCGGCACCTACGTCAAGGCGGCGTCCGAGAGCCACGCCGATGCCGGCGACAAGGGCAACGACCAGGTCCGGATCGACGGCAACCAGCTGCGGTGCAAGGTCGTGGGAGAGGGCGGGAACCTCGGCTTGACCCAGCGTGGCCGGATCGAGTTCGCGCTCGGCGGCGGCCGGATCAACACCGACGCGATCGACAACGTCGCCGGGGTCAACTGCTCCGATCACGAGGTGAACATCAAGATCCTGCTCGACGCCGAGGTCGAGGCCGGCGACATGACCGCCAAACAGCGCAACGAGCTGCTGCTCGAGATGACCGACGCGGTCGCCGACAGCGTGCTCTATGCGAGCTACACCCAGACTCAGGCGCTGAGCCTCGCGCTCGCCCAGGCGACGCAGATGATCGACGTCCACGGGCGGCTGATCCGCTACCTCGAGCAGGTGGCGAGCCTCAACCGCGAGCTCGAGTTCCTGCCCGGCGAAGAGGCCCTCGCCGAGCGCCGGGGCGAGCATCAGGGCCTCTGCTCGCCGGAGCTGGCCGTCGTCATGGCCTACTGCAAGATCCATCTCTACGCCCAGCTCCTCGAGTCCGACCTGCCCGAGGATCCGCATCTCGCACAGGACCTCGAACGCTACTTCCCCTCACCGCTCCCCGAGGGCTTCAGCCGGCAGATGCACAGCCACCGGCTGCGGCGCGAGATCATCGCCACCGTCGTGGCCAACCAGCTCGTCGACCGGGCCGGAACGACGTTCGCCTTCCGTCTGTATGAGGAGACCGGAGGACACGTGCCGATCCTCGCCCGGGGCTATGCCGTCGCCCGGGACGTGCTCGACATGGGCTCGTTCTGGGCCGATGTCGAGGGGCTCGACAACGTGGTCGACGCCCACGCTCAGCTCGACATGCTGATCGAGGGGCGGCGGCTGATGGAGCGGGCGACCCGTTGGCTCGTGCGGGCCAGCCCGACGTCGATCGACATCGCGCAGAGCACGAGCCGTTTCGCTGACGGCGCCCGGATGGTCGCCGGCGCGCAGCCGGAGATCCTCGACGGCGAGCATCGCGACCATCACGATCAGCGCATTGCGGAGCTGCTCGATGCGGGCGTCCCGGAACCGCTCGCCCGTCGCGTCGCGGGTCTGCCCGCGCTGCTCGCGACGTTCGACATCATCGATGTCGCCCGCGAGTGCGACCGTCCGCCGGAGACGGTGATGCGACTGTATTTCCGACTCGGGTCGCGGCTCGAGCTCAACTGGCTGCGCGACCGGATCATCGCGCTGCCCCGGGCCAACCGCTGGCAGGCACTTGCGCGCGCGGCGCTGCGCGACGACCTCGGCACGCTGCACCGCGCGCTCACCCAGGAGATCCTGCTCGCCGCCCCCGCGCACGCAAGCGCCACGGCGGCCCTCGACGCCTGGTCGGAGCGCAACGGCGCCCAGATCGAACGCTGCCTCGGGATGCTCGCCGATGTCCGCTCGTCGCGGATCTACGACACGACGACGCTGCCCGTCGCGCTGCGTGAGGTGCGCAACCTCGTGCGCTCCTGAACCGCGGTCGGCTTCACGACCTCGGCTCCACGACCTCGGCTCCGCGGGCCCGCTCAGCTCCGCGCGGACCGCAGGCGCCGGCGCAGTGCCTCCCCGAGCGCCGCCGAGCCGAACAGGACGATGTCGATCGTGCCGGCTGCGAGGAAGGCCAGCGGGCCGGTCACCAGGCGCGCGGGAATCCGCCAGAACATGCCCGGAAGCTATCGTCTGCGCCATGGCATCGCCCGCCACCGTCAAGACGAGCGTCACCGAGCTGGCGGAATCGCGCGTCCGCGTCGACGCCGAGGTCCCCTCCGAGGAGGTCGAGCGCCGCGTCCAGCAGGCTGCTCGCGCGCTCGGACGCCAGCTCCGCATTCCCGGCTTTCGCAAGGGCAAGGTCCCGCCGCCGGTGGTCATCCGCCGTCTCGGGCGGGACGCCGTCCTCGACGAGGCGCTGCGCAACTCGCTCGGCAGCTGGTACGTCGACGCGATCGATCAGTCCGGAATCGCCCCGGTCGGCGAGCCGCAGCTCGACGTCGGTGACCTGCCCGCCGAGGGCCAGCCGCTGGCCTTCACGATCGAGATCGGCGTGCGGCCCACGGCCGAGCTCGGCAGCTACAAGGGCCTCGAGGTCGGCCGGCGCGAGCCGCAGGTCGAGGACTCCGCGGTCGACAGCGAGCTCGAGCGCCTCCGGGATCGCTTTGCGACGCTCGAGACCGTCGAGCAGCCGGCCGAGAGCGGCAACCACGTCGTGATCGACTACATCGGCCGGATCGACGGCGAGGCCTTCGAGGGGGGCGAGGGACGCGACCAGCTTCTCGAGCTCGGCTCTGGCCGGCTCATCCCCGGTTTCGAGGAGCAGCTCGTCGGCGCCGGCGCCGGCGACGAGCGCGCCGTGGAGGTCACCTTCCCCGACGACTATCCGGGCGAGCTCGGCGGCAAGGACGCGGTCTTCGACGTCAGCGTCAAGGAGGTCAAGGCCAAGCGCCTGCCCGAGCTCGACGACGAGTTCGCCGCTGAGTCGGCCGGGTTCGACAGTCTCGCCGAGCTGCGCGAGGACATCGCCACCCGGCTCGCCGAGGCCGACACGAAGGCGATCGAGCGCGAGTTCGAGGAGGCGGTGCTCGAGGCGGCGACGAGCGAGGCGAAGATTGAGCTGCCCGACCAGCTCGTCCACGCGCGCGCCCATGAGCTGCTCGAGCAGACGATGTCGGCGCTCGCCCGTCAGGGGATCTCCAAGGAGGCCTACCTCCAGATCTCCGGCAAGGACGAGGAGACCCTCGCCCATGACGCCGAGCCGGACGCCGCTGCCGCGCTGCGGCGCGAGGCCGTGCTCGCCGCGATCGTCGAGGCCGAGGGCATCGAGCCGACCGAGGACGAGCTCGTCGCGGCGCTCGAGCCGCTCGCCGAGAACCGGGGCACGACCGCCCGCGAGCTCTACGAGGAGCTCGAGAAGAGCGGCCGCCTCGACCGGCTCCGCGAGGATGTCGCCACGCGGCAGGCGGTCGAGCTGCTCGTCGGCGAGGCGAACACGATCACCGTCGAGCAGGCGAAAGCCCGCAAGAAGCTCTGGACGCCTGGCCGCGAAGAGTCCGGCGAGGGTGCCGGGCAGCTCTGGACCCCGGGTTCCTGACCTCCCCAGATCCGCGTCGCAACCGGGCCGGACGGTGGTTAGCCCGCAGCATCGCGCCGTCCTTGACCCACGCACGCGGCCGTAGTTCGTTCGGAACGGCCGGGTCTGAGTGGTTGCTACATTCGGCAGGAATCCGGGCGTGCAAGCAAAAGAAGCGAGGACCATGAGCCCATTGGTACCGATGGTCGTTGAGCAGACCTCCCGCGGGGAGCGCGCGTTTGACATCTACAGCCGCCTGCTCAACGAGCGCATCATCTTCCTGGGCACGCCCGTGGACGATCAGGTCGCCAACCTGATCGTCGCGCAGCTCCTGCATCTCGAGTCCGAGGATCCGGACAAGGACATCTCGATCTACGTCAACTCGCCGGGCGGCTCGGTCTATGCCGGCCTCGCCATCTACGACACGATGCAGTTCATCAAGCCCGACGTCCAGACGATCTGCGTCGGCATCGCGATGTCGATGGGCGCGCTGCTGCTGGCCGGCGGCGCGAAGGGCAAGCGCATGGCGCTACCGAACGCGAAGATCCTCATCCATCAGGTGTCGTCGAGTTTCCAGGGTCAGGCCACCGACATCGAGATCCACGCTAAAGAGATCATCGACGTGCGCCGACGACTTGATGAGATCATCGCTCTCCACACCGGACAGGACCTCGAGAAGGTGCGCGCGGACACCGAGCGTGACTATTTCATGAGCTCCGATGAGGCCAGGGACTACGGAATCATCGACCGCGTCATCTCCGAGCATTGAAGGGTTAGACTTCGTGCTCGGGCGCTAGGCCGGACTGGGGAGAGAGGAATCGCATGGCACGTCCCACCGACTCCAACGAACAGCTTCTCTGCAGCTTCTGCGGCAAATCACAGCGGCAGGTCAAGAAGCTGATCGCCGGTCCGGGCGTCTACATCTGCGACGAGTGCATCGATCTCTGCAACGAGATCATCGACGAGGAGCTGACCGCTCCGCCCAGCTTCGACATCGAGAATCTCCCCAAGCCGCGTGAGATCTACGACGTGCTCAACGAGTACGTCGTCGGCCAGGAGCAGGCCAAGCGCTCGCTGTCGGTCGCCGTCTACAACCATTACAAGCGCGTCCAGATGATGCAGTCCGATGAGAACGACATCGAGCTGCAGAAGTCGAACATCCTGCTGCTCGGGCCGACCGGCTGCGGCAAGACGCTGCTCGCCCAGACGCTGGCCAAGATCCTCAACGTCCCGTTCGCGATCGCCGATGCCACCGCGCTCACCGAGGCCGGGTACGTCGGTGAGGACGTCGAGAACATCCTCCTCAAGCTCATCCAGGCCGCCGACTACGACGTCAAGAAGGCCGAAACGGGAATCATCTACATCGACGAGGTCGACAAGATCGCCCGCAAGGCCGACAACCCGTCGATAACCCGCGACGTCTCCGGCGAGGGCGTGCAGCAGGCGCTGCTGAAGATCCTCGAGGGAACGACCGCCTCGGTTCCGCCCCAGGGCGGCCGCAAGCATCCCCACCAGGAGTTCCTGTCGATCGACACGACGAATGTGCTGTTCATCTGCGGCGGTGCCTTCGCCAACCTCGACCGGGTGATCGAGCGCCGGATCGGCCATCAGGGCGTCGGCTTCGGCGCGGCGATCCAGTCCAAGGAGCAGCGCGACACCGGCGAGATCTTCCAGCACTGCCTGCCCGAGGATCTCATCCAGTACGGGCTCATCCCCGAGTTCATCGGGCGCCTGCCGGTCATGTCGGCGATCCATCAGCTCTCTCGCGACGAACTCATGCAGATCCTCACCGAGCCGCGCAACGCGCTCGTCAAGCAGTTCCAGCGCTTCTTCCACTTCGACGGCATCGAGCTCGTGTTCGCCGACGAGGCGCTCTCCTCGATCGCCGACAAGGCGCTCGAGCGGGAGACCGGGGCCCGCGGCCTGCGGTCGATCATCGAGGAGGTCCTGCTCGAGGTGCAGTTCGAGCTGCCTTCCCGCCGCGACGTCGAGAAGTGCGTCGTCACCCGCGACACGATCGACAAGGGCACGCCGCCGACGCTCGTGACGGTGGCCGCTCCCGAAGAAGAGGGCGAGGCCGCCGCCTAGGTTCCGGGCGGCCCCTCGGGGTCGGCGGCGACACCGGGGAAGACACTCGAAAGACCCCGGCGAGCGTGGCCTTTCGAGCCGTCAGTGACTGTTGGGGCGGCTCATGATCCTCCCCGACAGAAGCCCATCTCGCCCGCGCAGGCCGACGTAGCAGCTGCGTTCTCCGAGCTGGACCAACCGCCGAATACCCACGCGGACGGCGACGGCAAACCGGTGCGGTCAGCGTGCCAACATCGCCCCTAGACTCAGACTTCCATGGCTGACCTGCAGTCCACCACGCGATACGACCCAGCCGAGGTCGAGCCCCGGATCACCGAGCGGTGGTTCGAGTCCGGGCTCGTCCATCCCGAGCCCGACGGGAGCCCCGAGGAGAACTACTCGATCGCCATCCCGCCGCCGAACGTCACCGGTCGGCTGCACATGGGGCACGCGCTCAACGACTCCGTCCAGGACTGCCTGATCCGCTACCACCGGATGCTCGGCCGGCGGACCAAGTGGATCCTCGGCACCGACCACGCCGGGATCGCCACGCAGACCCAGGTCGAGCGGCTGCTCGTCCAGGAGGGGTCGAGCCGCGAGGCGATCGGGCGCACGGCGTTCATCGAGCGCGTCTGGGAGTGGCGCGAGCAATACGGCGGCGCGATCATCGACCAGCTCAAGCGGCTCGGTGCCTCCTGCGACTACGAGCAGGAGCGCTTCACGCTCGACGATGCCTATGCGGCCGCCGTCCTCGAGGTGTTCGTCTCGCTCTACCGCAAGGGCTACATCTACCGCGACCGCTATCTCGTCAACTGGGACCCGGGCAGCCGCTCGGCGATCTCTGACCTCGAGGTCGAGGACCAAGAGGTCACCGACACCCTCTACTACATCGACTATCCGCTCGCCTCGGGCAGCGGCGCGATCACGGTCGCCACCGTCCGCCCGGAGACGATGCTCGCGGACACGGCGATCGCCGTTCACCCCGAGGACGACCGCTACCGGCGGCTGATCGGCGAGTTCGCGGTGCTACCGATCGTCGGCCGCAAGCTGAAGATCATCGCCGACGAGTACGTCAAACCGGAGTTCGGCACCGGCGCCCTCAAGATCACCCCCGGCCACGATCCCAACGACTTCGAGATCGGCCGCCGGCACGGTCTCCAGGAGCTGAGCGTCATCGGCGAGGATGGCTGCATGAGCGACGAGGCGCCGGAGCGCTTCGTCGGGCTCTCGGTCGAGGACGCCCAAAAGGCGATCGTCGCCGAGCTCCGAGAGCTGGGGCTCCTCGCCCAGACCGAGTCGTTCACCCACACGGTGCCGTTCTCTCACCGCTCCGGTCGCCGCATCGAGCCACTCGTCTCGCTGCAGTGGTTCATGCGGATGGACCAGCTCGCCGGGCCGGCGATGGCCGCGGTCGCCGAGGGCCGTGTGCGGATCCACCCCGACTCCGAGCGTCGCCGCTACCTCGACTGGCTCGAGAACATCCGCCCCTGGTGCATCTCCCGCCAGCTGTGGTGGGGCCACCAGATCCCCGTCTGGTATCGCGGCGACGAGACGTACGTCGGCACCTCGGCGCCGGACGGCGAGGGCTGGGAACGCGACCCCGACGTGCTCGACACGTGGTTCTCGAGCGCGCTGTGGCCGTTCGCGACGCTCGGCTGGCCGGGCGACACTCCCGAGCTGCGGGCGTTCTACCCCACCGACGTCCTCTCGACGGCGCGGGACATCATCTTCCTGTGGGTGGCGCGGATGGTGATGATGGGCATCGAGTTCACCGGCCAGCCTCCGTTCTCGGACGTCTACGTGCACTCGATCATCCAGGCCCCCGATGGTCGCCGGATGTCGAAATCGCTCGGCACCGGCATCGACCCGCTCGACCTCATCGACGGTGGTCCGCGCCCGCCCGTGTTCGGCGAGGATGCCGGCGACTTCCCGCCCTATGGCGCCGACGCCGTGCGCTGGGGCCTGCTGGCCATGTCCTCGGGCCAGGACGTGAAGTTCGCCGAGGACAAGGTCTCTCAGGGCCAGCAGCTGACCAACAAGCTCTGGAACGCCTCACGCCTGATCCTGCTCGGGGTCGGCGAGGAGGCGCGGGCGGCGATCTCGCCGCAGACGGTCGAGGACCGCTGGATCCTCGCGCGGCTCGCTCGCGCCCGCCGCGAGTTCGCCGAGCGGCTCGACCGCTTCGAGTTCTCGCGCGCCGCGCTCGGCCTCTACGAGTTCGTCTACGGCGAGCTCTGCGATTGGTACCTCGAGCTGATCAAGCCGAGGTTGCGCGACGGCGATCCCGGGCTTGCGGCGACGCTGCTGCACGTGCTCACCGAGACGCTCGCGCTCGCTCACCCGATCATCCCGTTCGTCACCGAGGAGATCTATTCGTTCGTCCCCGGTGCCAGTGGCCTGCTCGCCGAGCGCGTGAGCCCGTCCACGGCCGGCGGCGCCGGCGGCGAGGACCGTCACGCCGAGGAGGCGCTCGGCCGCACAATCGAGGCGATTCAGGCCCTGCGGGCCTGGCGGAGCACGGCAGGCGTGAAGGCCGGCGCGAACCTTCCCGCTCGTCTCAGCGCGAGCGGCTTCGACGAGACCGAGGAGCAGATCGCCCGCCTCGCACGGCTCTCGTTCACGCACGACGGGGGCGCCCCGGTGGCGACCGTCCCCGTGCCCGGCGGCGCGGTCGAGATCCTGGCCAGCGACGCGCTCGACGTCGATGCGGCCGAGTCCCGGCGTGAGGGGGCGCGGGCCAAGCTCGCGGCCGAGATCGACCGCGCCGAGCGCAAGCTCGCCAACCAGGGCTTCGTCGCCAAGGCGCCCGCCGCCGTCGTCGAGGCCGAGCGCGGGAAGCTCGCTCGCCTGCGCTCCGAGCTGGAGGCGATGTGACCCCTGAGGAGGCAGAGGCCTATCTGCTCTCGCTCGAGCTGTTCGGCATGCGGTTCGGTCTCGACCGCATGCGCCGGCTGATGACCGCACTCGGTCATCCCGAGCGCCAGTTCGACTCGATCCACGTCGTCGGCACCAACGGCAAGTCCTCGACGGTGCGGATGATCGCTGCGATCCTCGCCCACCATGGCCTGCGGACCGGCGCCTACCTCTCCCCGCACCTCGTGTCCTTCGCCGAGCGGATCCGGATCGGTGACCGTGACCTCGACCCCAATGCGTTCGCGGGCGCCGTCGCCCGGGCGGCCCGGGCGGCCGAGCTCGTCGACCACTCGCTCGGCGGCGAGGACAAGGTGACCCAGTTCGAGGCCCTGACCGCGGCCGCCTATTCCGAGCTCGCCGCCTGCGACGTCGAGGTCGCGGTGATCGAGGCCGGGCTCGGCGGCCGCTACGACGCCACCAACGTGATCCCCTCGACGGTTCAGGTGCTGACGGGCGTCGGCCTCGAGCACACGCGCTGGCTGGGTCCGACGGTGGCCGACATCGCCGCCGAGAAACTCGACGTGACCCAGCCGGGGGCGACGCTCGTGCTCGCGGCGGGGCTGCATCCCGATGCGGACGCCGTCGCTCGTCAGGTGGCCGCGGAGCGAGGAACGCAGATCATTCGTGCCCCCGATGATCCGAGCGTACCGGTCGGCGCGCTCGGTATCTTCCAGCGCCGCAACTTCGCGCTCGCGCGCGCGGCCGCAGCTGCCTACCTCGGCGAGCTCGATCCGACGGCGGTCCAGGATGCCGCCGCCGAGGTCCGCGTTCCCGGCCGGCTCCAGGTCGTCGGCGAGGAGCCGCTGACCCTGCTCGACGGCGCCCACAACCCCGACGGCATGGCCGCGCTCGCCGAATCGCTCCCCGCACTCGCGCGCAGCCACGATCGGGTCGTCGCGGTCGTCTCGGTGCTCGACGACAAGGACGCCGCCGGAATGCTCGCGGCGCTGATGCCGTGCTGCGACCGGCTCATCCTCACCTCCAGTCAGAACCCGCGCGCATTGCCACCACCGACGCTCCAGTCGCTCGCCGGCCAGCTCGACGGGCCGCCGTCGGAGATCGTGCGCGAGCCGCACGCAGCGCTCGCCCGTGGGCGAGAGCTGGCCGGGCCGTCCGGCCTCGTGCTGGCCACCGGGTCGATCTACCTCGTCGCCGATCTGCTCGCGCCGGAGGGGCGCCGGCGGGCATCGATGCTATGAACGACCAGGACGAACCGAGCTTTCTCAAGATGATCGGCCTGGTGGCGCTCGGCGTCGCCATGGTCATTTTGGTGTTTTTTGGTATCGGCTATTTGTTTGGCCGACTCTTTCTCTAGCGCAGTCCGACATCGCCGCCCACTACACTCGCCACCTCAATGCTCTTTGAACTCGGCGTATTCGGGATCAAGAACAGCACGATCAGCCTTGTCGTGTCCCTGGTCGTCCTGTTCCTCGTCGTCATCTGGCTGGCGCTCGTCTATTGGACCTATGCCGACGCACGGCGGCGGATCGGCGATCCGATGCTCGTCGGCTGCGCCACCGCGGCCTCGCTGTTTCCCTACGTGGGCACGATCGTCTACATGATCGTGCGACCGCCCGAGTACCTCGACGACGTGCGCGAGCGCGAACTCGAGATGCAGGCGGCCGAGGCGAGGCTGGCCGAGGTCGGCTACCACCTCTGTCCGCACTGCGACTTCGAGGTCGAGCGAGACTTCCTGCGCTGCCCGAACTGCATGCGCAAGCTCAAGGACCCGTGCAAGTCGTGTGGTCGCCCGCTGGATCCGTCCTGGAAGATCTGCCCGTACTGCGAGGCTGAGGTCGGCGCGGTGCCCACGGCAGCGCGTCGCACGCGCCGTCGCCGCGAGAGCGCGTCTGAGCAGCCGATCGCCGGCTACTCCGGCGAAGCCGGTCCGTCAGCTCCCTGACGGCCGAGAAAACCTGAACCTGAACGGAGGCTCCCGTGGAGCGCACGCTCATCCTTGTCAAGCCCGACGCCTTCGCGCGCAACCTCACCGGCGAGATCATCGCCCGCTTCGAGCGCAAGGGCCTGCGCCTCGCGGCGCTCAACCTGATGACGATGACGGTCGAGATCGCCCAGGAGCACTATGGCGAGCACGAGGGCAAGCCGTTCTTCGGTGAGCTCGTCGAGTTCATCACCTCGGGTCCGCTCGTCGCAATGGTGCTCGAGGGCGACCACGCGATCGAGGCCGCCCGTCAGGTGATTGGCGCGACGAAGCCGCTCGAGGCGAACACCGGCTCGATTCGCGGCGACTTCGCCACCGAGGTCGGCCAGAACATGGTCCACGGCTCTGACTCGCCCGAGTCGGCCGCCCGCGAGGTCGCGCTGTTCTTCCCACGGCTGGGCTGAGCGGTTGACCGACCCGCCGGGGCGGCTGGTCCTCGCCTCGCGCTCGCCGCAGCGCAAGGCGATCCTCGAGCAGCTTGGCGTGGCGTTCACGATCGCCGTGCCCGAGGTGGCCGAGCGCGAGAGCGGACCGCCCGCCGAGGTCGCCCTCGACAACGCCCGGGTCAAGGCGCGGACGATCGCCGACCGCCGGCCCGACGCCGTCGTCCTCGGGGTCGACACCGTCGTGTGGTGCGCGGATCGGCTGTACGGCAAGCCCGAGACGCGCGAGGAGGCGCACGCGACCCTGGTCGCGCTCTCCGGCGTCCGTCACACCGTGATCAGCGGGCTGTGCCTGATCGGGGACGGCCGTGAGCGGACCGCGACCGCGAGCACGGCCGTCCGGTTCCGCGCGCTGTCGGATCAGCTCGTCGCGTGGTATCTCGACAGCGGCGAGTGGCGGGAACGGGCGGGCGGCTATGCCATCCAGGGCCGCGGCGCCGCGCTCGTCTGCGCGATCGAGGGGGACTACCTCAACGTCGTAGGGTTGCCCGTGACCGCCCTGCTCGAGCTCGAGCCGGGGTTACTCGGGTTCGGGGCGTAGGGCGCGATCACCGCGATCCCCCGTGAAACCGGGATTGCAGGGCTCTATTTATTCACCATTTAGCTCGTTTCCAGCGTTTTTTCCCGTCGGAGGGCCCAATCCGGGGACGTCAGGCGCACGGACGTTCGATACACTCAGCCGTGGGCGGAACAGGCAGCATCGGCGCGGCCTTTCGTTGGTGGCCGCCCCGGTTCACGCTTTCGCCGTACCCCCGCTTCACGCTTCGCAGTTCTCGCTCCACGCTTTCGCAGTACCTCTCATCGAATGGGTTTCTTCACGTACCTGACCGGCTTCGGTGGCCGCGACATGGCGGTCGACCTCGGGACCGCCAACACCCTCGTCTACGTTCGGGGGCGTGGCATCGTGCTCTCTGAGCCGAGCGTCGTCGCCGTCGACTCGCGGACCGGCGAGGTCCACGCGGTCGGGATCGAGGCCAAGCGCATGCTCGGCCGCACCCCCGGGACGATCTCGGCGATCCGGCCGCTCAAGGACGGCGTGATCGCCGACTTCGAGGTCACCGAGGAGATGCTGCGGCACTTCATCCAGAAGGTGCATCAGAACCGCTGGGCGCATCCTCGGGTCGTCGTCTGCGTCCCCTCCGGGGTCACCGGCGTCGAGAAGCGCGCCGTCGAGGAGGCCTGCCTCAGCGCCGGCGCCCGCCAGGCCTACCTGATCGAGGAGCCGATGGCGGCCGCGATCGGCGCCGGCCTGCCCGTCGGCGAGCCGACCGGCTCGATGGTCGTCGACATCGGCGGCGGCACCAGCGAGGTCGCGGTCATCTCGCTCGGCGGGATCGTCGTCTCGCAGTCGATCCGCGTCGGGGGCGACGAGCTCGACGAGGCGATCATCAACTACGTCAAGCGGGAGTACAAGCTGCTCATCGGCCAGCAGACGGCGGAGGAGGTCAAGCTGGAGATCGGCTCGGCCTACCCGCTCCCCGAGGAGGTGCAGGCCGAGATCCGCGGCCGGGACATGGTGTCCGGCCTGCCGAAGACCGTCGTCCTGACCAGCGAGGAGATCCGCGGCGCGCTCGAGGAGCCCGTGTCGCAGATCATCGACGCGGTGAAGGAGACCCTCGACCGCACTCCGCCCGAACTAGCCTCCGACATCATGGATCGTGGCATCATGTTGGCCGGAGGCGGTTCGCTGCTACAGGGCATCGAGGAGCGTCTGCGTCACGAGACGCAGATGCCGGCCCACCTCGCCGAGTCGCCGCTAACGTGCGTCGCGGTGGGGTCGGGGAGGTCGCTGGAGGAATTCGAGGCGATCCACCGTTCGAGCAAGAATTCACGCAACCGGCGCCGCCGCTATTAGCTTCGTGCGATTGGGGCACCGGATGCGCAGTAAAAACTTGGAGACAGGCACACCGTGCATGACAAGCAAGTCCGGCGCCGGCGCGCAGTCCTCGCACTGCTCGTCGTCGTCTCCCTGATTCTGCTGACCGCCTACTTCGGCGAGTCCGTGAACAGCCCGCTGCACAGCGTGCAGCGCGGGATCGTCGAGGTCCTCTCGCCGGTCCAGGAGGGCGCCAGCAAGGCGCTCAAGCCGGTGCGGGACATCGCGGGCTGGTTCTCGGACACCTTCCACGCCAAGTCGCAGCGCGACCAGTTGCGTAAGGAGGTCCAGACCCTCCGGGTCGAGCTCGCCCAAGCCCAGGCCAAGGCGATCAACGACGCCCAGCTCACCAAGGAGGTGGGGCTCGACAACAGCATCGGTGTCAGCGCCTACCAGCCGGTCGCCGCCCACGTGATCTCACGTGACCCGATCCTCTGGTACGCGACGATCGAGGTCGACAAGGGCGCCGACGACGGCGTGCACGTCAACGACCCGGTGATCGGCGACGGCGCGCTCGTCGGCCGGGTGTCGACCGTCGGCCCGACCTTCGCCATCGTCACCCTGATCACCGACCACTCCTCGGCGGTCACCGCCCAGGTCCAGGACCAGTACGGCGACACCGGCGTGCTCGTCCCCGCGGTCGGAAATCCCAACCAGCTGCTTCTCCAATACCTGCCGCGCCACGCGCCGATCTCGGTCGGGCAGCAGGTCGTCACCGCCGGCTGGAAGTCCGGCGCGCTCGATTCGCTGTTCCCGCCCGGCATCCCGGTCGGCCAGGTCTCGAGCGCCTCCCAGAACGACCTGATCAACAACGGCCAAGTGCAGGTCGATCCCGCGGCCGATCTCCGCCACGTCGATCCGGTGCAGATCCTCACCCGGCCGCACCCCGGCAGCCAGCGAGCCCAGGTTGGCACCGGATGAACGAGAACCTGCGCCTTCCCCTCCGGCTTGTCCTGCTGGCCTTCGGCACTGTGGTCGTACAGGCGGCCGCGGTCTCGCAGATCTCGATCTTCGGCGTGACCGCCGACCTGACGCCGCTCGTCGTCATGGCGGTCGGGCTCCTCACAGGCTCGATGCTCGGCGCGATCACCGGCTTCGGCATCGGCCTGCTCGTCGACATGGTGTTCGTCCAGACGCTCGGCGTGACCTCGCTGCTCTACATCGCCATCGGCTACTGGTCAGGCCGTCTGCGTGAGCTGCGCGACCCCTCGCACGGCCTCGTGCCGCTCGCGATGGGCGCCGCGGTCACCGCGTTCGCGGGGATCGGGATGACGCTCATCCAGTTTCTGCTCGGCGTCGACTCGCCGGTGTCCTGGTTGCTTCTCCAGCAGATCTTCGTCACCGTGCTCGTCAACACGCTGATCGCGCTGCCCGTCTACGCCGTCGTCCGCCGGATCGTCCGCCCCGCCCTGCCCGAGGACCCGCGCCGCCGTCGTCGCCGGGCCTATACGACCGGGGGCCTCAGCCCGCTCTCACGACCGTCTGAGCGTCTCGGACAGATCCCCCGTTCGGCCTCGCGATGATCCAGCTGCCCGAAGACCGCCGACCGCCCCTGACGCCGCAGCTCGCGCTGCGCGTGGCCGTCGTGGGCACCGTCGCCCTGGCGATGTTCGCGATCATCTTCTTCCGGCTCTGGTTCCTTCAGGTCCTCTCCGGCGACCAGTACCTCGCCCAGGCAAGCGTCAACCGGGTGCGCGACATCGCGGTCCCGGCCCCGCGTGGCCAGATCGTCGACCGCAACGGCGACATCCTCGTCGACAGCAAGCCGGCTGTCGCCGTGCAGCTCTCGCCGCCCGATCTCCCCAAGGATCCGACCCAGCGCGAGGCCATGTACCGCCGGCTGAGCGCGATCCTTGGCCTCAGCCTCAAGCCCAAGCGCTGCCTCGTCGCCGGACAGGGCGCCCTGCGGCTGGCCACGATCGACTGCGACGTCGCCCAGCAGCAGGCGCTGCTCCCCTACGCGGGCGTCACGCTCAAGACCGACGTCTCGCCGTTCATCCACTACTACCTCGCCGAGCGCGCCGACGCGTTCCCCGGGGTCAACGTCGATCAGGTGTGGTTGCGCTCCTATCCGCTCGGCGACACGGCTGCGCAGCTGTTCGGCACCGTCGGCCCGATCAACGCCTCCGAGGTCCACGCGGCCCGCTACCGCGGGGTCTCCCAGAACGCGATCGTCGGGCAGTCCGGGCTCGAGTGGTACTACGACCGCTACCTGCGCGGGCAGGACGGGGCGGACCGCGTCCAGGTCAACGCCCTCGGCCACTTCACCGGCGATCTTGCCGAGAAGCCGCCGGTCGCCGGCCACACGCTCAAGCTCTCCCTCGACCTCGGGCTGCAGAAGGCCGGCGAGCAGGCGCTCGCGGAGGCGATCGCCAACAACCCGCCGGCCACCGCCGGCGCGTTCGTCGCGCTCAACCCGACGAACGGCGACGTCCTCGCCATGGGCTCGAACCCGACGTTCAACCCGAGCATCTTCACCAAGCCCGTGTCGCAGAGCGTCTACGCGCAGCTCAACAACGCCAGCAGCGGCTATCCGCTGTTCAACCGGGCGATCCAGAGCTCGTACCCGACCGGCTCGACGTTCAAGGGCATCACCGCCACCGCCGCGCTGCAGAGCGGCGCCTGGAGCCTCGGCCAGACCTACGACGACACTGGGGTCTACTCCAACGGTCCGGGCGATCAGCGTCACAACGCCGGCCATGCGGCCTACGGCGTCCTTGATCTCACCCACGCCATCCAGGTCTCCTCGGACAACTTCTTCTACAACCTCGGCCGCCTCATGAACAGCAGCCGCCCGCAGGGAGGCGCGCTACAGCAGTGGGCCCGCGCCTACGGCATGGGCCACCCGACGGGTATCGACCTCGGTGGCGAGAACGGCGGCATCCTGCCCTCGCCGAGCTGGCGCACCCAGCGCGACCAGCTCGAGCTCCAGTGCGAGCGCAAGCGCCGCATCCCCAACTGCGGGATCGCCGACGGCCGGCCGTGGTCGGTCGGCGACAACGAGAACCTCGCCGTCGGCCAGGGCGATCTCGAGGCAACCCCGCTCCAGCTCGGTGTCGCCTACTCGGCGATCGAGAACGGGGGGACCGTCGTGCGTCCGCACGTCGGGCTCGAGGTCGAGTCGCCGGACGGCACCACGCTGCAGCGGATCGACCCCGCCCCGGCCCGTCACGTCTCGATCAATCCGCTCAACCTCGACGCGATCCGCACCGGCCTGCACCTCGCCGCATCGCAGGCGGGAGGCACCTCGGCCGACGTGTTCGCGGGGTGGCCGCAGAACCAATACCCGGTGTACGGCAAGACCGGAACCGCACAGCACAACAACCAGGCCGACCAGTCGTGGTACGTGTGCTTCGTGCCCGACCCGCACCGCCCGATCGTCGTCGTGGTCACCGTCGAGCAGGGCGGCTTCGGCGCAGCCGCGGCCGCGCCCGCCGCGCGGCAGATCCTCTCGCAGTGGTTCTTCGGCAAGCGTGGCCAGTTCGTCGTCGGCCAGTCCAAGACCCTATGAGCGTCACCCCGATCCAATCCGTCGAGCAGCCGAAGGCCGTGGCACGGCCGAGGCTCGCGGTGCGCTTCGACCCGCTGCTCATGCTCGCCACCTTCGGCCTCGTGGCGTGCTCGCTCGTCACGCTCCGTGGCGCGACCAGCAACTCCAAGCCGGGCCAGCCGATGTACTACGTCGAGCGCCAGGGGATCTATGTGGCGATCGGGCTCGCGATCGCGCTCCTGCTCACGCGCCTCGACTACTCGCGACTGCGCGAGTACAAGCACGGCTTCTACGGGCTGATCATCGCGATGAACATCGTCGTGTTCGGCACGCCGGCGATCCTCGGCGCCCACCGATGGATCCCGTTCCCGTTCTTCCAGGTCCAGCCCTCGGAGTTCGGCAAGGTGCTGCTCATCGTCTCGCTCGCGGCCTATGCCGTCGATCGCTCGCGGCGGCTGCATGAGTGGAGCACGACGGCCCGGATCATGCTGCTCGCGCTGCTGCCGGCGATGATCGTCATCGCCCAGCCCGACCTCGGCACCGGCATGGTGTACGTCGTCGTCGCGTTCATGATCCTCGTGTTCGCCGGAACGTCGTGGAAGCAGCTCACCGCCCTCGTCGCGATGTTCGCCATCGCAGTTACGATCGTCCTGGCCGGCGCCCCTGCGCTCGGCGTGCACGTGCTCAAGCCCTACCAGGTCCAGCGCCTGACCGGGTTCCTCAACCCGTCGCGCGACCCCCAGAACCAGACCTACAACATCCTCCAGTCGGAGATCGCCATCGGCTCGGGTCAGAAGACCGGGCGGGGCACGGCGAACGCGACCCAGACAACCTTGCACTTTCTCCCCGAGAATCAGACGGACTTCATCTTCGCCGTGGTCGGGGAGACGTACGGCTTCGCCGGCGCAGCGCTGGTGCTCTCGCTCTATGCGCTGCTCATCTGGCGGGCCTTACGCATTCTCACCATGGCGAAGAACCTCTACGGGACCTTGATTGCCGCGGGCATCCTGGCCATGCTCATGTTCCAGGTGTTCGTCAACGTGGGCATGACCATCGGCATCATGCCGATCACCGGGGTGCCCTTACCCCTGATGAGCTACGGCGGCTCGTCCGTGCTCGTCACGTTCATCGCCCTCGGACTGCTGCAATCGATTTACATCCAGGCACGAACGGCATCGGCCGCGAAGGGACGGGCATTGATCTCCTGATGCCCGAGCACCGTCACGCGCGCCGTCTCGCCTCCGCCTTTGCCTCGACCGCCCACCGTGGCGCGGCGAGACATCTCACTTCGCCCCGCCAGCGGCTCTGCGGTCGGGCGCCAATCAGCAAAGGACTGAACCCCATTGAAGAAGCAAGTATTGGTCAGCGTCGATCGTGGCGAGACCCGCGTGGCGATGCTCGAAACGACCGGAACGGTCGCCGAACGCAAGCCCGGGTCGGGCAACTCCCGACGCCGGCGTAAGTCAGCGAACCCCGCCGCCGGATATCAGGTCGCCGAGCTCTATCTCGAGCGGCGCGGCGCGCGGTCGATCGTCGGCAACATCTACAAGGGCCGCGTCGACAACGTGCTCGCCGGCCTCGAGGCGGCGTTCGTCGACATCGGCCTCGAGAAGAACGGCTTCCTCCACGTCGACGAGATCGTGCTGCCCGGGGTCGAGGCCCCGCGGCGCGGGCGTGGCAGCGGACGTGACTCGCGACAGATCACCGACATGCTCAAGCCGGGCCAGGAGATCGTCGTGCAGGTCGTCAAGGACCCCCTGAAGACCAAGGGCGCGCGCCTGTCGATGGATCTCACCATCGCCGGCCGCTACATGGTGCTCGCGCCGTTCGGCGAGGGTGTCGGTGTCTCACGACGGCTCGACGACAAGGAGCGCGATCGTCTGCGCAAGGAGGCCGCCAAGCTCGATCTCAAGGGCTCGGGCGCGATCATTCGCACGGCCGCCCAGGGTGCCAAGCGCGCCGACCTCGAGCGCGAGCTGCTCTATCTGTTCAAGCTCGGTGAGGTGCTCCAGAAGCGCGTCGAGGAGACGCCCGCCCCGGCGCTCGTCTTCCAGGAGGCCGACCTGTCGGTCCGCGTCGTCCGCGACATCTACTCGGCCGAGTTCGAGCGCGCGATCGTCGACGACCCCAAGCAGCACCACCGGCTCGTCTCCTTCTTCAGCCGCACCGCGCCCGACCTCGTCGAGCACGTCGAGCTGTGGGACGGCGACAAGCCGCTGTTCGAGGCCTTCGGGGTCGAGCAGGTGCTCGCGTCGACGCTCTCGCGCCGTGTCGATCTCCCGAGCGGCGGCTACCTGATGATCGACTACGCCGAGGCGTTGACGGTCATCGACGTCAACTCGGGCAGCTTCATCGGCCGCGGTAAGGGTGCCCGGCTCGAGGACACGATCACCAAGACGAATCTCGAGGCCGCCGACGAGGTCGTCCGCCAGCTCCGGCTGCGCGACATCGGCGGGATCATCGTCATCGACTTCATCGACATGGCGCGGGCGCGCAACCGTGACGCCGTGCTCAAGACCCTGCGCAAAGCGCTCGACGAGGACCGCACGAAGACCTTCGTCGTCGAGATCTCTCCGCTCGGACTCGTCGAGATGACCCGGCAGAACGTCACCGACGGCGTCCGGGAGATCATGACCCGGCCCTGCCCGACGTGCGACGGCGAGGGGGTCATCAAGTCCGAGGAGACGATCGCCATCGAGTTCGAGCGGCGGATGCGCGACCTGGCCAAGGACACGAGCGCCGACGCGATCCTCATCCAGATGAACCCCCGGGTGAGCCAGGAATTCACCGGGAACGACGCCCGCGCACTGCGAGCGATCGAGGAGGACACCGGGAAATGGTTCCACTTCGAGGGCTCCGAGGGACTGCCGATCGAGCATTTCGCCGTCCTGCTCGAGGCCGACCGCGAGCAGGTGCTCGAGCGCGCCCTTCCGTTCCGCGAGGGCGAGGAGGTCCACGTCGAGATCATCGAGCCGCACATGTACAGCCCGGGTGACGCCGTCGCCAAGGTCGACGGCTACATCATCTCGGTGCGCGGCGCGACTCGTTACGTGGGCGAAAAGCGGCTCGTGAGGATCGAAGAGGTGGGACGCACGGAGGCCACCGCTACCCTGGTAGACGTCGTGAGCAACGGCGATGAGGAGGCCGAAGGCGACTCGTCGGCAGATACGAACGACGATGCCCTAGAATCAAAGCCTCGGCGCCGTGGCCGCAGAGGCGGACGGCGCCGTTCCGGTGCCAAGGCCGAGTCGGCTTCGACCGGAACCTCTTCGGAGTAGAAATCATGTACGCAATCGTCAAAACAGGCGGAAAGCAATATCGGGTGCAGGAGGGTCAGTCCCTGCTCGTCGAGCGCTTGCCCGCGGAGGACGGCAGCACCGTCAGCCTGCAGCCGCTGCTCTACGTCGACGGCGACACCATCGTCGACGGCGCCGACGGAGTGACCGTCGAGGCGCGCGTGCTCAGCCACGAGCGCGGCCCCAAGCTCCGCATCGTCAAATTCAAGCCCAAGCGCGGCTACAAGCGCCGCACCGGCCATCGCCAGGAGCTCACGCGGATCGAGGTGACCTCGATGGGGCTCGCGAGCGGGAAGGGCCGCAAGAGCGCGAAGTCCACGGGGCCGGCTCCCGTTGCTGCCGAGGCGCCCGCCGCCGGCAACGAGACCTCGGAGGCAGGAAATGGCGCATAAGAAAGGACTCGGTTCCTCCCGCAACGGCCGCGACTCGAACGCCCAGCGTCTCGGCGTCAAGGTGTTCGCGGGTCAGTCGGTGACTGGCGGCGAGATCATCGTCCGCCAGCGCGGAACGCGCTTCAAGCCGGGCGACGGCGTCGGCATCGGCAAGGACGACACGATCTACGCCCGCTCGGCGGGCACCGTCGAGTTCAGCCGTGGCCGGCGCGGACGGGTCATCTCCGTCGTGCCCGGCGCCGAGAGCTGAGAGTCGAGTACGGTTCCCACCCGTGAGACGACCGGGGCTTGCCAAGGCATGGTGCGCCGTCGTCGCGTGCCTGGTGTGCGCGGCGCTGCCGGCTGCTGCCCAGGCGCGGACGCCGTTCACCGTGCGCGGCAGCGTCGAGCAGGTCGACATCACCGGCGCCCAGCCGGGCGCGCTTGTGCACCTGCTGAACGCCCGCGGCCGGTCGCTCGCCGCGAGGCGCGTCGATCCCCTCGGCGCGCTCCTGTTCCGCAACGTCGCCCCGGGAAGCGCCTACCGCGTTCGCGGCCAGGGCGCGACCTCCGGGCGCTTCACCGTCCTTGCCGACCGCTCGGCGCCGCCGAGCACGCGGATCTACTCCCAGCACATCACGAGCTCGGGCTACGGCTACCTCACCACCCGTGACGGCACCCGGCTCGCGATCGATGTGCGGACGCCCGGCGGCACGGGCCCCTACCCGACGCTGATCGAATACTCCGGCTACGGCTACGCCGATCCGGCCGGCGCCCAGAGCGGCATCAGCCAGGTCGCCAATCTGCTCGGCTTCGCGGTCGTCGACGTGAACATGCGCGGGACCGGTTGCTCGGGCGGTGCGTTTGACTACTTTGAGCCGCTCCAAGGGCTCGACGGCTACGACGTGATCGAGACCGTCGCCCGCCAGCCCTGGGTCATGCACCACAAGGTCGGCATGATCGGGATCTCCTACGGCGGAATCAGCCAGCTGTTCGTCGCCGCGACCCGTCCTCCGAGCCTGTCCGCGATCACGCCGCTGTCGGTGATCGACAGCACGATGACGACGCTGTACCCTGGCGGCATCCTCAACACCGGCTTCGCCCTGTCGTGGGCCAAGGACCGCGTCCACGACGCCAAGCCGGCCTCGAGCACCGGCGGTCAGGCGTGGGCGTTGAAGCGGATCGAGCAGGGCGACACCACCTGCGCGGCCAACCAGGCGCTTCACGACGAGGCGGTCAACCTGCTCGCCAAGACGAACGCCAACCGGTACTACGTCCCCTCGGTCGCCGACCCGATCGACCCGATCACGTTCGTCAACCGGATCACGGTGCCGACGTATCTCGCGTGCCAATGGACCGACGAGCAGACCGGCGGTCATTGCCCCGCGCTCGTCCCGCACTTCACCGGCACTGCGCGGAAGTGGTTCACCTTCACCAACGGCGTCCATACCGACTCGCTCGACCCGGCCACGTTCACGCGCTGGTACGACTTCCTCGAGCTGTTCGTCGCCCGCACCGCGCCGCACCTCTCGCCACTGGTCCGCGCCGAGGCGCCACTGCTGTTCAACACCGTCTTCGGGGTCGACGGGGTCGGGCTGCCGACAGACCCGATCCAGTCGGCCGGCGGCTACAGCGCCGCCCTCACCGCGTTCGAGCGGATCCCGCCGGTACGGATCCTGTTCGACAACGGCGCCGGCTCCTCGACGTCCGGGAACCCCGTGCCGTCGTTCGAGCGTTCCTTCCCGAGCTTCCCGCTCCCCGGCACTCACGCCGTGTCGTGGTACCTCGGAGCCGGCGGCGCGCTCGGTTCAACCGCCGGCCACGGCGGC
This sequence comes from uncultured Solirubrobacterales bacterium, assembly GCA_963755955.1. Taxonomy (GTDB): domain Bacteria; phylum Actinomycetota; class Thermoleophilia; order Solirubrobacterales; family Solirubrobacteraceae; genus Palsa-465. The sequence goes on along the minus strand of CAVWLZ010000017.1, from coordinate 55,543 downwards.
ACTGACGCCTTCACCGCCAACCCCCACGCACGCCCCTCCACGAACTTCACCGGCAACACCGGCGGCGGTCCGGGCGGTCTGTGGAGCGCCTCCCCGCCATACCACTGGACCCAGAATCCGGCCGGGACCGCGCTCGCGTACCTGAGCGCTCCGCTGGGCAGCCAGACGACCGTCGTCGGCGCCGGTGCGGCGCAGCTCTGGGTCAAGTCCTCGACGCCGGACGTCGACCTTCAGGTGACGATCACCGAGGTGCGGCCGGACGGCAAGGAGACCTTCGTGCAGGGCGGCTGGCTCCGGGCGAGCGAGCGCAAGCTGTCCTCGGCGAGCACGCTGCTCGCCCCGGTCCCGACCTTCGCCCGGCGTGACGTGAGGGCGATGCCCAAGGGCCGCTTCGCCCTCGTCACCGTGCCGCTCTACTACGAGGGCCACGTGTATCGCGCCGGCTCGCGGATCCGGATCATCATCTCCGCCCCCGGCGGCGATCAACCGATCTGGGCCTTTGCCGACACCGTGCCGGTGGGCACCGCGACGGTCACACTCGCCCATTCCGCCTCGATGCCCTCGCGGCTCGTCCTTCCGGTCGTGCCCTCGGTGCACCCGCCGTCGGCGCTGCCCCCATGTCCGGGCCTGCGCGGCGAGCCCTGCCGCACCTACCAGGCGCTGTAGACCGCGGTCCAGTTCCGCGAACCGTAGAAACTACGGATGAGGCCCGATGCCGCCGATGCCCGCACTTTGCAGGGATTCCATCGCTGCCGGTCAGTGGAGCCGGTTGACCGAAATCCGTAGTTTGCACGGCAGCATTCGCTGCCGGAGGTTTTCTAAGCTTTCACAAAGCTTTAATGAGGGTCGATTTGAGAACAGCTGCTCGGGGGCGGGTTTGCTTGCAGGGAATGGAAGGGCACGCCGTGCCGTGCGGCCGGCTGCTGACGAAGCGACACCACACACGACCAGCGTCGTGGTCGCCGACGCGCGCCGGTTGATCGCCGACGCGTTGGCGATGCTGATCAGCCGGATGGACGGCTTCAGCGTGGCCGCGGTGGCGACGATGGAGAGCGCGCTCCCCACAGGCCTGGCCGAGCGTCCCGCGCTCGCTGTCGTCGGCGTCGCGGCGGAGCCCGCCGATGGACTCGAGCTCGTGTGCGGCGTGCGGCGTACGGCTCCCGACGTCGAGATCGTGATGATCGTCGATGTCGTCGAGCCGGCTGTCGTCCGCTTCGCCCTCGATCAGGGTGTCGTCGGGCTCCTTGCCAGCCACGCCTCGATGTCCGAGATCGCGGGTTGCCTCGACCAGGTTGTGCACGGGCACGCGGTTCTCCCCGCCGGTTGGCGGCGTGCGCTCAGCGACGACACGGAGGACCCTGTCGGTCTGCTCAGCGGCCGCCAGCGTGAGGTGCTCCAGCTCGTCGTCGCGGGCTGTTCATACGAGGAGATCGCCGCCCGCCTGTTCATCAGCGTCAACACGGTCAAATTCCACGTTCGCTCGATCTACTCTCGCCTCGGAGTCCACAACCGAATGGCCGCGGCCCGGTGTCTGATGACCACGAACCAGGCCACCCCCCCGCGCCGCTGAGGGCCTCCGCCCCGCGCCTGTCACCTCCCGTTGCCCACCCCCTTAGTGCCCGTCGCCGGCGCGTGGGTAGCGCCGTCGCCGACGCATCGGTACCGCCGTCGCCGTCGCGCGGCGCCCTTCTCCCGCCAGTCAGGGCGGTGGAGGCGGCATGAACGGGTGGGAGGGAGCTGCCCCCGGGGGTGGTTGAAGACCACCCCGACGGCCGTTGTGCCAACACTCGGAATCCTCGTAGGTTGGCGGGGTAAGGGTGCTCGCTCCAGGGGCATTTGGAGAGGGGCGCCGAACGCAGGATCACATCAGGGGGTTTTCTTCGATGCGAAGGAAATTCACAGGCCGGGCAGGGCCTCGCTCTGTCGTTGCCACATTGGCCGTGGCCTTCGGGTTCATGGTGCTTCCCGTCGCGTCGGCAACGGCGTCGCCGGACCCGCAGACAACCAACGTCCCGTATCTGGGGTGGGCCGGTGAGCAGATCCGGATGGTCAAGTGCTTCGACCTCGCACCGCTGTCCGACATGACGCAACTGCCAGGCCTGCTCTCGCAGGATCGGGCAGAGTTCCTCGTGGAGGACTGGAGCGGAGATCCGAACTTCAAGCCACAGATCGAGGACCCGACGGTCAAGCTGTTCTGGTCGAGCGATCGCGAGCAGGTCTGCGCGCAGGGTGACGCCATCTCCCTCGACCCGGGCATGGCCCGCATCGAGCTCGACGTCACCGACAACGCGGGCATCCTCGGGTTGCCGGGCAGAGACCCCGCCAACCCGGTGCTCAAGCACCAGTTCCTCACCGGATGGATGACCCTCAACGATCCGTCGCTGACCGAGCTCGGAGCGGCGAACTTCGCCAGCACCGCGCAGGCCAACGCGGCGGCGACGCTGGGAGATCCGGCAGGCGACGGCCACTTCACGGCCGGCAGCAAGTACGGGCTCCTCAGCGTCACGGTCACCGGCTCGATGCCGATGAACGGCACCTGGGCGGCCTTGGTCGGCAAGTCCAGCGTCACGCTACCGGGCGATTGGGCCACGTTGGCGAATGCGCTGGCGACGGATTCCAATCCTGCCGATGCCAATCCGGCGATGCGCTGGGACATCCACGACGACGACCTGGCGACCGAGGGGCATACCCCGGGATCCGGGTGTCCGATCACGTCGGCAATCAGCATCGATGCCGTCGACAACTGCACCGGTGGCGGTGCCACCGGGCCGTTCTCGACCATCTGGGGCCTGTCGAGCAACAGCTCGATCGGTCCGTTCGACCCGCTGCGGCCGAACGACACGCTGCTCAGCGACGGCAAGCTCGACGCGGGTGACGCGCCGATGCCGGCCGCGCGGATCGACGTGAGCATCGCTCAGAACAGCGGCGGCCCGACCGACATCAGTGGTGCCGGCTCGCTGGCCGGGGCGCCCAAGGAGATCTCGTACTCGCGGGACTTCACCGGCGCTCCCACCGCGCACAACCTGTATGCGCCGTTCTACGACGCGTACATCCCCGCAACCGCGGCTCCCTTCGACGCGGCCTCCGGGATCGATGGTCCGGCAACCGGGAATGACTTCCCCGGCTTCCTGAACAGCGACCCGCTGTACCACTTCTGGGATCCTGCGTACACGTTCGCATCCAACGCGGGCGGACCGACGAACTGCATGCGCCTCTCGGACAATCCGCAGGCGGACTCGCCGGTCGCGAATCCGGGCGACTACTACCAGTTGCCGTCCGGAGCCACGAGCATTGCCGTCTACACCGACGAGCATGGCGAGGCTCAGGTGCGGTACCTGCCAGGTACCGGGTTCTATTTCAACAGCCTGCTGAACAGCGGAGCGGCGATCCCGAACGCCAACGGCGGCTGTGACCTGCAGAACGTCGGGCTGCTCGGCACCGCGGACATCACTGCGGTGGCGCGTTACCCGTACAAGCCGGTCGACTTCCCATCGATGACCTCCAACACGGTGCACAAGGACGTGCGCTCGCTGTGGAGCAAGACACTGTCCTACTTCCCCAAGGGCGCCGGCAGCGCCAACGGGAACGCGCGCATCGTCGTGGCGCACGCGCAGGACATCGACGGGACCCCGTTCGCCGGTGAGGTCATCTGCTTCTCCTCAGACGCGGAGAGCATGACCTGGTTCGACGGGACGGTCAACGGGATCAACCTCGGGGGAACGAGCCTCGCGTCTGATCCCAAGGGTGGAAATCGGCTCTGCGTGGAGACCGACCGCAACGGCAACGCCGCTGTCGAGGTCTTCGAGAGCAAGTCGGTCCACGTCAACGTGATCGGCGATTTCACCAACGAGGGCATCCTCCGGAGCCTCGACGTCGACTTCACGACGGCGGGGTCGAACCAGAACAACGGGACTGGGACCCAGACGGGTACCCAGACAACGACATCGGGCAACGGCACGGACCCGCCGACGATCACCGTCCTGAAGAAGGTGGCGCCGGCCCTCGTGCCGCAGAAGGCGCACACGATCAAGACCGAGATCGCCTTGGCGCGCCTGTCCAAGGGGCTGAACGGCCGCCACTTTGTGGTGCTCCGCGTCAACTCCTCGAGCAGCACGGTCCGGATCCGACTGCGGGAGACCGTGGTCGCCCGGGTGGTCTACCGCTCTCATGGTCGGCGTCACACGCGGACCGTCAGGCGCGTGAAGACCGTCACGGTCACGATTGCCAGCAACCGGGTCGTGAGGATCGCGGTGTCCAATTCGGTCACCCAGGTCAGCGTGACGCTTCCGTAGCACCACGCATGCGGATCGAGGGGCCCGTCCCTGTGCCCACTCTGTGGCGGGCCCCTCATCCACTCTCCAATGTGAAGGGGTCCGCAGGCATGCGCGCCCCTTCACGTCGTGATGCGGGACCCGTCCACGTCGTCGGGTCGTTACCCCTCCTGGGCCGTCGGGCGGACGAGGATCTCGTTGACGTCGACGTGCGGCGGCTGGCTGACGGCGAAGATCACCGCTCGAGCGACATCGTCGGGGTGGAGCGCGTCGCTCACCGGGTTGTCGAAGAACGGCGTGTCGACAGCGCCAGGCTCGATCAGCGTGACCCGGACGCCGGTGCCGTTGACCTCCTGGCGCGCGGCCTCGCCCATCGCCGTGACGGCCCATTTCGTCGCCGAGTAGAGCGACCCGGGCAGTGCCCGGCGGCCCGCGACCGACCCGGTGAGGAGCAGGTGCCCCCGCGTCTCCTTGAGCGCCGACAGCGTTGCGCGGATCGTCAGCGCGGCGCCGTAGACATTCGTGAGCACCATCGCCCGCCAGTGCTCGGGTGACTCGTTGAGAAAGCCCCGCGACGCCCCGAAGCCGGCATTGGCGAACGCGACGTCGATCCGGCCGAAATGCTCGAGCGCGGCGGCAGCCAGCTCCTGTTGCTGCTCCCACTCGGTGACGTCGCAGGCGACCGCGATCGCCCGTCCCTCGCCGCCGAGTTCCTCGGCGAGATCGGTGAGGCGATCGGCCGACCGGGCGGCGAGCACGAGCCGGTAGCCGGCGTCGGCGGCGTGGCGAGCGGTGGCCGCGCCGATACCGCTCGACGCGCCTGTGATGAGAAAGACGGGCTCAGACATGGCACGATCATCTCAGGTGCACGATCGAGCCCGCATCCACGTCCTCGCCGGTGGCGGCGGCGACGGCTGTCTCAGCTTCCGTCGCGAGGCCCACGTGCCCAAGGGCGGACCCGACGGCGGCGACGGCGGCCGCGGCGGCGATGTCGTGCTCGTCTGCGACGACTCGCTGCGTGACCTCGAGAGCTTCCGCCGTCGCTCCCACTTCAAGGCCAAGCGCGGCGGGCACGGCCAGGGCTCGCTGCGGCACGGTGCCGACGGCGATCGGCTCGAGATCGCCGTGCCGCCCGGGACCGAGGTGCTTGTCGAGCGCGACGGCACCCATCACGACCTCGTCCGTCCCGGCCAGCAGGCAGTCGTCGCGGGAGGCGGCAGCGGCGGCCGCGGCAACAAGCGCTTCGCCGGGCCGACCCACCAGACGCCCCGCTTCGCCGAGCGCGGCCTGCCCGGCGAGGAGAGCTGGCTCACGCTGCAGCTCAAGCTGCTCGCCGACGTCGGCCTCATCGGCATTCCGAACGCTGGCAAGTCCTCGCTCCTGTCCCGCATCACCCGCGCTCAGCCGAAGGTCGCCAACTACCCGTTCACGACGCTGTCCCCGGTGCTCGGAACGCTCCAGCTCGACGACCGCCAGCTCGTGATCGCGGACATCCCCGGGCTGATCGAGGGGGCGAGCGGTGGCGCTGGGCTCGGCCACGAGTTCCTCGCCCATGTCGAGCGCACGCGGTTGCTCGTGCACGTCCTCGATGTCAGCCCGCTCGACGGTTCGGACCCGGTGGCCAATCACACCACGGTCGATCGCGAGCTCGCGCTCCACGACCCGCGCCTGGCCGCGCTGCCGCGCATCCTCGCCCTCTCCAAGGTCGACCTCGTCGCGCCCGAGCGGGCGGCGGAGGCCGCCGCTGAGTGGCGCGAGCGGCTCGGACCCGGGGTCCCGGTCATCCTCACCTCCTCGGTCACCCGGGAGGGCCTCGAGGAGCTCGCCGTCGAGCTCGTCCGCCGGGTGCCGGTGCAGGGCGCGGTGTCCGAGGAGGACGAGGCGCCGGGTCCGGGGCTCGAGGATCTCGCCGAGCACCGTGTGTTCCGGCCCTCCGCCGAGCGTGGGTTCTCGGTGCGGCGCGTGGGGGAGGGGAGCTTCCAGGTCACCGGTCCGGGGATCGAGCGGCTGCTGCTGCGCTACGACCTCGACAACGACGACGCACTCGGGCACCTCGAGCGGCGACTGCGCGGGATCGGGGTCATCCGGGCGCTCGAGGAAGCGGGTTTTGAGCCCGGGAACGAGGTCGAGATCGCGGGCATCGTGTTCGACCTTGACCCGGGCGTGTAGGATTGCCGCCGCCGAAGGAGGGAGGCCGTCGGCAGGAGGCCGGACGAGCAACGAGAGAGGAGTTCTGCATGCGTCGTGTTGGACTGGCGATCGCCTTGGTGCTGATCGCCGCAGTCGCGTCGACCGCGAGCGCGAGGGTGCTGCGGGTCGGCACATATCACGGCAAGCGGGGCCAGTTTCACTCGATCCAGGCCGCGGTCAACGCCGCCCACCCCGGGGACTGGATCCTCGTCGGCCCGGGCGACTACAAGGAGCATTCCGGCCGCACCCCGGCCGGCGCCGCCGATCATCCCGCCGGCGTGCTCGTCACCACGTCGCGGCTGCGGATCCGGGGCATGAACCGCAACACGGTGATCGTCGACGGCACGAAGCCGGGTACGAAGCCGTGCAGCAACGCTCCGAGTGCCCAGGAGTTCGGCCCGGCGGGTCTGACGGCGGGCGCCTCGCCACTCGGCCTCAACGGGATCATGGTGTGGAAGGCGACGAACGTTTGGGTGCAGAACCTGACGGCGTGCAACTACCTGCACGGGTCCGGCAGTACCGGCAACGAGATCTGGTGGAACGGCGGTGACGGCAGTGGCCAGATCGGCGGCTGGGGCTACCTCGGGTCCTACCTCAACGCCACGAGCACCTTCTTCAACGGTGAGGCGACCGCGGCCCAGTACGGGATCTTCTCCAGCAACTGGGACGGCGGCACGTGGGACCAGACCTACACGAGCAACTTCAACGATTCGGGCTACTACATCGGCGCCTGCCAGCAGCAGTGCAACCAGGTCCTCAATCACGCCCATTCGCAGTACAGCGTGCTCGGGTACTCGGGCTCGAACTCGGGCGGCACGCTGATCATCAAGAACTCCGAGTTCGACCACAACCAGGACGGGTTCGACACCAACAGCCAGAACGGCGACAACCCGCCGCCGCAGAACGGGACCTGCGCGCATAACGGGATCAGCCCGATCACCCACACCCATTCGTGCTGGGTGTTCATGGACAACTACGTCCACGACAACAACAACCCCAACGTCCCGGCGGCCGGCTCGGCCGCGGCGGGACCGGTCGGTACCGGCATGTCGGTCTCCGGCGCCCGCAACGACACGATCATGAACAACACCTTCGCCAACAACGGAGCGTGGGGCGTCATCCTCGTGCCGTACACCGACAGCGGACCGCCCTGCACGGGCGGGACGCGGGGCACTCCGTTCGGCGACTGCCTGTTCGACGAGTGGGGCGACGCGATCATTGGCAACACGTTCGTGCACGACGGCTTCTTTGGCCATCCGAGCAACGGCGAGTTCGGCCAGGTCAACCTCGAGGCAGGGCATCCGACCGACTGCTACCGCGGGAACAAGAACCCCGCCGGGCTGAGCGCGGACGCCAAGGCGGCGCAGACGGCGCATCCGTACTGCAACGGCACGCCGACCGCGCCCTCGACGACGAATCCGCAGTTCCTCACCGAGGTTCTCTGCGACGCGCAGATCTCCCTCACCTCCGGGCCGCCGAGCTGCCCGAGCGGGCAGTACCCGCGCCAGACGCGCGTGGTCATGCACCCGCTGCCACGTGGGCTGAAGTCGATGCCCAATCCGTGCGCCGGCGTGCCTGCCAATCCGTGGTGCCCGGCTCGCAAGAGCCGGCGTCACGACAGCAGGGCCTAGGCAAATAGGGGACGGGGCGTCGCCGTTCACGGCGGCGCCCCATTCCACAAACCTGCAGTTGGTTCGAATTGTTCGAACTTTCTGCAGGTGCACAGCGCGGACGCCGGAACCCCACCGATTGCGTGCCGCCCTAACCTCTGGCGGCGATGAACCCTCTGGTCGTCAAGCTCGGTTCGAGCATCGTCGCCGATGACCGCGGCGAGGTGCGGGCCGACGTGCTCGGCCGGATCTGTGACGAGCTCGCGGAGCTGCACGGCGCCGGGCGGCCGGTGATCGTCGTCACCAGCGGCGCGATCGCCCGGGGGATGGGGGTCATGGCGATCCCGCTGCGACCCCGGTCGATGGACGAGTTGCAGGCCGCCAGCGCCGTCGGTCAGGGCAAGCTCTACCAGGTCTACGACGACCTGCTGCGTGCGCGCGGGGTACCGACCGCCCAGGTCCTGCTCACCTTCTTCGACATGAGCGCGCGCACCCACTACCTCAACGCGCGCCAGACGCTGCGCAAGCTGCTCGAGTGGCGCGTGGTGCCGGTCATCAACGAGAATGACACGACGACGACCGACGAGATCTCGTTCGGCAACAACGACTTCCTCGCCGCTCAGGTCGCGATCCTCCTCGGTGCCGAGCTCCTGCTCCTCCTCACCGATGCCGAGGGCGTGTTCACCGCGGATCCGCGCCACGACCCCGCGGCGGAGCTCGTCAGCGAAGTGGAGGCGTTCGAGGACCTCGAACAGCTCGACATCGGCCACGCGACCTCGCCGCTCGGCTCCGGCGGCATGCGCTCGAAGGTCGTCGCGGCCGAGATGGCCACCGCGGCCGGGATCGCCACCGTCATCGCCGGCGGCCTGCGGCCCCGGGCGATCCTCGACGCCGCGTCCGGGCAGCCCGTCGGCACGCGCTTCGCTCCGCGCGAGGGTCGCTTCTCGAGCTTCAAGCTGTGGCTGAAATACGCCAAGCCGGTCCGTGGCCGCGTTCACGTCGACGCCGGGGCGGCCCGCGCGCTGCGCGAGGACGGGACGAGCCTGCTGCCGGTCGGGATCGTCGAGGTCGGCGGCGAGTTCGACGCCGGCGACGCGGTCGAGGTCATCCACGACGGCGCGCCCGTGGGCAAGGGCATCTCCAACTACGCCGCGGGCGAGCTGCGCGGCGTTCTCGGTCTCCAATCGGCCGAGGTGCGGCGACGGCTCCCGCGAGCGAGCGATGAAGCCGTCCACCGCGACTACTTCGTGCTTGCGTAACCTGTAATGCAGATGGCGACCACGGCGACATCCGTCCGCGAGCTCTGTCTGACCGCGCAGTCCGCCGCCCGCGCGCTCGCCACGCTCGACTCCGAGCTCAAGGACCGCGCGCTCGAGGCGATCGCGGCGGCGCTGACCGAGCGCACGCCCGAGATCCTCGAGGCCAACGCCCGCGATCTCGAGGCGGGTCGGGAGTCAGGGCTGAGCACGGCGTTGATGGACCGGCTCGCGCTCGACAGGCGGCGCGTGGCGGCGATGGCCACCGGCGTGCGCACGATCGCGTCCCTGCCCGACCCGGTCGGCGAGGTGATCGACGGCTACCGCCTTCCCAACGGTCTCGATGTCCGGAAGGTTCGCGTGCCGCTCGGCGTCATCGCCGTCGTCTACGAGGCGCGGCCGAACGTGACGATCGACGCCGCGGCGCTGTGCCTGAAGTCGGGCAATGCGATCGTGCTGCGAGGCTCGAGCTCGGCCGTCCACTCCAACGCCGTCCTGGCCGCCGTCGCCGCCGAGGCCGCGACCGCCGCCGGAATGCCCGCCGGCGCCCTGTCGCTCGTCGCCGGTGGCGGCCGCGAGGAGCTCGCCGAGCTCGCGACCCAGACCGGCGTCGTCGACCTCATCATCCCCCGCGGCGGGGAGGGACTCAAGCGTGCGCTCAAGGGGGTGGCCACGGTGCCGGTGATCTACGCCGCCTCGGGCAACTGCCACATCTACGTCGATGCGAGCGCCGACCTCGATGCCGCGCAGGCGATCGTGCTCAACGCCAAGCTCCAGCGTCCTGGCGTCTGCAACGCCGCCGAGACACTGCTCGTCCACGAGGACGTCGCGCCAGCATTCCTCCCCGGGGTGCTCGGCGCGCTCGCCGACGCCGGTGTCGCGCTCCACGGCGACGAGCGGGCACGGGCCGCGGCGCCCGCCGTGACGATGGCGCCGGCCGACGACCAGGACTTCGCGACCGAGTATCTCGCCCTCGAGCTGGCCGTCGGCGTGGTCGACTCGACCTCGGCGGCGATCGCACACGTCAACCGCTACGGCAGCGGGCACTCCGAGGCGATCGTCACGCGCGACACCGTCTCGACGCGGGCCTTCCAGCTCCAGGTCGACGCCGCCTGCGTGTACGTCAACGCCTCGACGCGATTCACCGACGGCGGTGAGTTCGGCATGGGGGCGGAGATCGGCAACTCGACCCAGAAGCTCCACGCCCGCGGCCCGATCGGCCTGCGCGAGCTGTGCACGTTCAAGTACCTGGTCGAGGGCGACGGACACGTCCGTCCGTGAGCGACGGCCGCGGCTGACCGCCGGTGCGCATCGGCATTCTCGGCGGGACGTTCAACCCGCCCCATCTCGGTCATCTCATCTGCGCCCAGGAGGCGTATACGCAGCTGGGGCTCGATCTCGTCCTGCTGATGCCGGCCCGGATCCCACCGCATAAGGCGGTCGCGGCGGAGCCGGGTCCCGAGCACCGGCTCGAGCTCTGCCGTCGCGCCGTGGCCGGCGATCAGCGCTTCGCGGTCTCGGACCTGGAGATGCGCCGCGACGGGCCGTCGTACACGGTCGATACCCTTGAAGAGCTGCATTCTCAAACGCCAGACTCCGAGTTGTTCCTGATCGTCGGCGGCGACGTGGCGGCTGGTCTGCCAAGATGGCGCGATCCGGAGCGGGTGCTGGCGTTGGCGCGGCTCGCGGTGGCTAAACGCCGCGGGACGTCCCGCTCCGCGGTCGAAGCGGCCCTTGAGCGGCTGCGGGGCGGAGAGCGCGCGGCGTTCTTCCGCATGCCGCGGATCGGCGTGTCCTCGACAATGGTGCGCACGCGCACCGGCGCCGGGCAGCCGATCCGGTACATCGTCCCCGACGCAGTGGCTGACTACATAAATGAGCACGGGTTGTACGGAGGTCTGACCCAAACATGACACCCGAAGAGATCGCCGAGGCGATCCTCGAATACGCTGCCGATCGCAAAGCGCAGGACATCGTCGAGCTCGACCTGCGCGGGATGATCGGCTACACCGACTATTTCGTCATCTGCAGCGGTAACACCGACCGGCAGACCAAGGCGATCCATGACGCGATCCACGTCGGGATGAAGAACGAGCACGGTCTGCTCCCACGCCGCGTCGAGGGGTTGACCCACGGTCGCTGGATCCTCATGGACTACCTCGACGTCGTCGTCCACGTGTTCACGCCGGAGACGCGCGAGTACTACCGGCTCGAGCAGCTCTGGGGCGAGGCGCCGACCCGGGAGCTGGACATCGCCGCGAGCTAGAGCTGCGCGAGCAGCTTCGGCGCGACTTCCTTCTTGCGGCTCATCACCCCGGGCAGCTCGATCATGCTGTCCTGCGGGGCGGCGTCGAAGCACCGGGCGACCGCGGGCACGTCGCCGGCCACGAGCAGGTCCGTGCCCTTCGTGAGGATGTCGGTGACCATCAGCGCGTAGAGGTGCAGGTCGCGCCGCTCACGCTCCTTGCGCATCGCCTCGAGCAGTTCCGCCTTGCGCTCGAGCAGGCCGCGGCCGACCACCTCGATCTGGGCGATGCAGATCGTCTGCCCGCTCGAGATCTCGTACTGCTTGGCGTCGCGTCGGACGATGTCCTCGGCGCTGACATCCGAGACGTCGGAGGTCGACTCGAACATCTCGCGCCCGAACTGCTGGGCGTCGAGGCCGAGCGCCCGCTCGAGGTACTCCACGACGGCGTGGTCGCGATCGGTCGTCGTCGGCGAGTTGAGGATCACCGTGTCCGAGAGGACCGCGCCGAGCAACATCGTCGCCGCCGGTCGGCTCGGCTCCATCCCGTTGCTGCGGAAGCGTTCGACGACGAGCGTCGCCGTCGAGCCCACCGGGTCGAAGGTGGCGGTGACCGGGATCCGGGTCTCGATCGAGCCGATGTGGTGGTGGTCGAGGATCTCGACGATCTCGGCCTGCTCGATGCCGGGCACGCTCTGCGCCTGCTCGGCATGATCGACGAGCATCACCCGGCGGCGCCTGGGCGCGACGAGGTCCGACCGCGTCACGAGGCCGACCGGCCGGCGATTGGCGTCGACGACGATCGCGGCGCCGTAGTGGATCTCCTTGATCTGCTCGGAGGCGTCGTCGATCAGGTACTCGGGGCTGATCGTCAGCGGGTCCTGCTCCATGAACGCGTGGCAGGGCACCGCGAGGGAGATCATGCGGCCGGACACGTAGCTGTCGAGCGACGAGACGACGATCGCCGCGCCCCGCTCCTGCGCGAGCGCGACGATCTCCGGGGTCGGGCGGGCGCCGTTGGAGATGACGACGAGCGCCGCGCCGCGCTCGAGCGCGAGCTGCTGGGCCTCGGCACGGTTGCCGACGACGACGACGTCGCCGTCGGAGATCCCGCTGTGGCTGCGGACGTCCATGGAGTGCACCCACACGCGGCCGGCGAGCTCGCGATCGGCGCCGGTGACGAGCTCGCCCTCGAGCACCTCGACGATCGCGCTGATCTGGGTCGCGGTCTCCTCGAGCGTCGAGGTCTGCCGGCTCTCGCGGATGAAGCGCCGAGCGAGCGCGCGTTCGGTGACGACGCCGGTGAGCAGGCCGTCGGGATCGACGATCGGCACGACATCGAGACCGGCGTGGGCCATCGCCATGCCGGCCTCGCGGATCGGATTCTCGTGCTCCATGACCGGAAACTCCCGCTGCATGACGTCGCGAGCCCGGAGCATGATGTGGGGGAGGAACCGGGGCTCGGGGGCGCCGCTGCGCTCGAGCACCCAACGGGTCTGGGCGTTGAGCTCGCCGAGACGCACCGGCACGTAGCTGTTGGCGATGTCGAGCCGCCCCTTGAGCTCGGCGTAACCGATCGACGCGGCGATCGAGTCGGTGTCCGGGTTGCGGTGTCCGCTGACGTAGATCGGTGGCACGGCTCCGATTATCGTTGACAGCGCTCGTCGCGGGTGCCTATGGTTGCGCCCGTGCGCGCGCCGCCACCGGAGCGACCCCCCGATCTGCTTCGTGTCCTGCTCGACGTCCGGGAAGAGGCCCGCATCCGCGACCCGCTCCCGCCGGGCGAGCTCGGCTTCAGCCTCCGGCGCACGCATCGCTTCCAGCGCCAGACGCTGCAGATGCTGCTCGAGTACCACGACCGCTACGGACCCGTGTTCAGCTTCCGCTCTCTCCATCGGCGGATCGTCGGGATGATCGGCCCCGAGGCCAACCACTTCGTCACCGTCTCGGGAGCGGCGAACTTCAGCTGGCGCAAGGGCATGTTCGGCGAACAGCTCACTCCGCTCATCGGGGACGGCCTGATCACCACCGACGGTCCCTATCACGACCGCGCGCGGCGGATCATGATGCCCGCCTTCCACCGCCGCCGGCTTGATCGCGCGGTCGAGGTGATGGTCGCCGAGACCGACATCGCGCTGCGGGACTGGCAGCCGGGTGACCGCGTCGACGTCTACGAGTGGGGCCGCGACCTGGCGATGAGCATCGCGATGCGGGCGCTGCTCGGGCTCGACCCGCATGGAGGTGGCCGCGGGCACGAGGCCGCCTCCCGGTTCGAGGAGGCGCTGTCGTTCTACGACACCGAGAGCTGGAAGATGTTCCTGCGCGGACCTGGGTCTCCGTGGGCCCGCCTTCAGGAGTCCCGCCGTCGTCTCGACGAGGTCATCCTCGACGAGATCGCGCGCCGCCGGTGCGAGCACACCGCCGACGGCGGTGACGACGTGCTCTCGATGCTGCTCGAAGCCCGCGACGAGGACGGCGAGGGCTTCACGCCGGCCGAGCTGCGCGACCAGATCATGCACCTCCTGTTCGGCGGGCACGACACGACGTCCTCGACGCTGTCGTTCCTGCTCTACGAGCTCGCCCGCAACCCGGCCGCGCTCGAGCGTCTGCGCGAGGAGGAGGAGCGTGTGCTCGGCGGCCGGCCGCCGACCGCGCAGGAGCTGATGGAGGAGCTGCCGTATCTATCGATGGCGGTCGACGAGACGCTCCGCCTCTACCCGCCGGTGTGGTTCGGCCCGCGGATGAGCGTGCGGCCGTTCGAGTTCGCCGGCCACCGAGTCCCGGCCGGGGTGCACATCATCCACTCCTCCTGGGTGAGCCACCGGCTGTCCGAGGTGTTCCCCAACCCCGAGGCGTTCATCCCTGAGCGCTTCACGCCCGAGAACCGCCGCAAGCTACCGCCCGGCGCCTACATCCCGTTCGGCGGCGGACAGCGGATCTGCATCGGCAAGCGTTTCGGCCAGCTTGTCGTCAAGGCGGTGGTCACCGGGCTGCTCCAGCGCTTCGCATGCGAGCTCGCGCCCGGCTACGAGCTGACAGTCGGGAAGCTGCCGACCCTCAGCCCCGAGGGTGGGCTGGCGATGGTCGTGCGGCCCGCGCAAAGCTCACGTTCACGCGATACCGTGCCGATTTGAATGGGGCACCGGACCGCGGCGGGCCCGGGGCTTAGGTGCACTGCAACCAGCCAGGAAACGGAGACGCCGTGCCGACCGCGCCACAGATACTCCCGACGAGCGTCCTGGAGGGCTCCGCCCCGGGCGTCCGCTACCGGCTCGAGGGCGAGCTCGTCCCCGCGCTCCATCTGGCCCTCGACGGCCAGGTGCCGGTCTACTTCGAGCACCACGTGCTGCTGTGGAAGTACCCGGCCATGCAGATTGGCCTGCACCCGCTGAAGAAGGGCCTGAAGCGCCGGATGTTCGGCGGGATGCCGCTGCTGCTCCTCGAGGCGCAGTCGGCCGGTGAGATCGCCTTCAGCCGTGACGCCCCGGGGCACATCGCGGCGATCCATCTCCAGGGCGGGGAGGGCATCGTCGTCCGCGAGCA
The DNA here is from genome assembly GCA_963755955.1 of uncultured Solirubrobacterales bacterium. Taxonomy (GTDB): domain Bacteria; phylum Actinomycetota; class Thermoleophilia; order Solirubrobacterales; family Solirubrobacteraceae; genus Palsa-465. The sequence continues at coordinate 40,428 of CAVWLZ010000017.1, read as the reverse complement.
TCAGTTCCTCGTCGCAACCGGCGGGGTGCAGTACGACTACGCCCGGATCAAGGGGTTCTCGAACATGATGTTCGGCGGCGGCTTCTGGGTCGACCACTTCTTCGCCGGGGATCACGAGGGCGTCGTCTGGATCCACGGCTACGGCAACCTGTTCGAGAAGGTGCTCGAGCCCGGCGAGACGATCGACATCGAACCCGGCGGCTGGGTCTACCGCGACCACTCGGTTCAGATGACCCAGGAGGTCTACGGGTTCAAGACCGGTTTCCTCAGCGGCGGCGGCAACCTCGTGTTCAACCGCTTCACCGGCCCCGGTCGCGTGTGCCTGCAGAGCGCCTACTACCACCCGCCGCAGGAGGGCTCCGGCAGCAACGCCCAGAGCGACACCGGCGGCACGCTCGGCGGCATCGTCGGCGGCCTGCTCAACAACTAGCGAGGCGCGACGATGGCGTTCGAACCGGGATACCTCTCGACCCACCCGCTGCCGTCGGGCATCGTCGGCGCGCTCGGCCTCGGCGGCTACCAGCTGCTCGCTGACGTGGCCGGCGTCGGGGCCGGGCGACTGGGTCCCCAGGCGTTTCTCCTCGTCGCGCCCGAGCCCGACCCGACCCTGCCCGACGCGGGCACCCAGATCTCCCTCCATCAGGGCAAGCTGCGTGAGGAGACCGAGGCCGTCGCATACACGCAGCTCGCGGCGCAGCTCGGCTACCTGCGTCTGTCGGGTTACCGCCTCGCGCTCGAGCGCGCCGGCCTGCGCTCCAAGATCGCGGTGGTCAATCCGGCCACGGGCGGCATCGTCGCGACCATCCCCGAGAAGCATCCCGGCCGGCTGTTCGGTGGCGGGGTCAATGTCTCGGGCCTGGTCGCCGCGACCCGCGCCCTCCCGCCGGCCGGCCCGCCACCGGACACCCAGAACCCCGAGCTGATGCGCGAGGTCCTGCTTGCCCTCGCCCTGCGGGACGAGAGCATCACCGGCGCGGATGCGGCCGAGCTCGCCGACCGCGCCCTCGAGCTCGCACGCGAGCGGCCCGCCCTCGACCCCCCGGCGGCGCTCGAGGCGGCAAAACAGGCGGGCCCGACGGGCTGAGAGCTGATGCGGGCCGCGTCCTGTGGGCCAGGGTCGGATGGCCTGCCCCGAGGGAGCGATCTGAACCGTCAGGGAGCGACCCGAGCCTTCAGCGACGTCCGATCATGCCTCGCAGGTCGGCGGCGCGCTGAGCCGCACGTGCGGTCGGCCGTGGCGCGTGACGATCACCTCCTCGCCGCGGGCGGCGCGGTCGATCCAGTCGCCGAAGCGGTCACGAAAGGCGTGGCAGCTGACCACCGCCGGCGGACGACCCAAGGATGAAGTGGAGCTAGCCGGGCTCGAACCGGCGACCTCGTGACTGCCAGTCACGCGCTCTCCCAACTGAGCTATAGCCCCGGGAAGTTCGTAGTGGCGAGCAAGGTTAGTACAAGCTCGTTGTCCGTTACGAGGGTGGGCGGGAAAACGACGCCACGCGTCGCTCAGCTGCCCAGGCTCGGATGGTGGTCCTGCGAGACCCGCTGAGGGACCCGGTGGGACTTCGGGCTACCCGGCCTAGCCAGGCGGGATGAACTCGGGCACGTCGAGATCGTCTCCGGACCGCGTCCCCGAACCCGACCCGGATCGCGACCCCGACCCGGACCGCGATCCCGACCCGCCGGACCGTCCGCCCGTGCGGCCCCGCGACCCACCGTCGGCGCCCACCGGCCCGCGCCGGGTGTCGCTCCCGACCGCCCGGTCGATGCGGTCGATCTCGGCCACCATGCGCGAGTGGATCGACTGCACGTCGCGCAGCAGGCGCTCGGAGTTGGCGCGCAGCGCGTCGCCCATCTCACGGAGGTTGCCGACGATCTCGAGGCCCTCGGTGTGCACGTCGTTGGCCGCGATGCGCGCCTCTCGGAGCAGGTCGCGCGCCTTCTGCTCGGCCTCGTCGCGGACCTTGGTCGCCTCGGCGGTCGCCTCGGCAACGGTCTGGGCGGCGTTCTCCTGGGCGCGGGCGACGATCGTCAGGGCCTCGCTCGTCGCCGCGGTCTTGGCCGCCTCGCCCTCGTTGCGCCCGGCGTCGCGCACTCGAGCGGCCTCGGCCTCCGCCTCGCGGACGAGCTCGGCCGCCTCCTCCTCGGCGGCGCGGACGCGGTTGTCAGCCGCGCGGTCGGCCTCGGCGATCCGGTCGCGCAGGCGCTGCTCGGCCTCGTCGCGCAGCCGGTCGGCGGTCCGCTCGGCGGCGGCGACGATCGAAGCGACCTGGTCGGCCGCCGACGCGGCCCCGGAGGCGGGCTGCCCCGGGCCGGCGGCCGCCGAAGCGGGCCCGGAAGGTGGTTGCCGCTGGTCGGCCACGCGCGCATCGTAGATGCGCACGGGACCGCGATCCGCAATAAAGCCACCGCAAATCGGCGCGGCGGCGGCCAAAGTAACCTCATACGGACCCATGGCGAGCCCCCGTTACGACCCCAGCCAGATCGAGCCCAAGTGGCAGGAGGTGTGGGCGCGCGAGCGCACGTGGGAGGTGCCGAACCGGCCGAACGCGCCGGGCGGCCGGGACTCGGGGGGCCGTGAGAAGTCCTACGTGCTCGAGATGCTGCCCTACCCGAGCGGCGAACCGCACATCGGGCATCTGAAGAACTACGCGCTCGGCGACGCGATCGCGCACTTCCATCGGCGCACCGGGCGCGAGGTGCTCCACCCGATGGGGTACGACGCCTTCGGGCTGCCGGCCGAGAACTACGCGATCAAGACCGGGGTGCACCCGCGCCAGTCCACCGACGAGTCGATCGCCGCCTTCCAGCGGGCGTTCCGCTCGTGGGGGATCTCGATCGACTGGTCGCGTGAGCTCGCCACCCACGAGCCGAGCTACTACCGCTGGACGCAGTGGATCTTCCTCAAGCTGTTCGAGCGCGGCCTTGCCTACCGCAAGGAGGCGGCGGTCAAGTGGTGTCCCAACGACGCGACCGTGCTCGCCAACGAGCAGGTCATCGACGGGCGCTGCGAGCGCTGCGGCCACGAGGTCGAGCTGCGCCAGCTCGAGCAGTGGTTCTTCCGCATCACCGACTACGCCGACCGGCTACTCGACGACCTCGAGGACATTCGCTGGCCCGAGCACGTCAAGTCGATGCAGCGCAACTGGATCGGCCGCAGCAGCGGCGCCGAGGTGGTGTTCCGCTGCGAGGAGCTGGGGATCGACTACCCGGTGTTCACGACACGGCCGGACACGCTGTTCGGCGCGACCTTCTTCGTCATGGCTCCCGAGCACCCTGACGTGTTCCGGCTCGCCGCGGGCACCGAGCACGAGCAGGCTGTCCACCGCTACGTCAACCGGGCGCTGAACGAGTCGGTGCAGGAGCGGGGCGCGGCCGAGAAGCCGAAGACGGGCGTGCCCCTCGGGCGTACCGTCACCAATCCGGTCAACGGCGAGCCGATCCCGATGTTCGTCGCCGACTACGTCCTCATGGAGTACGGCACCGGCGCGATCATGGCCGTGCCCGCCCACGACGAGCGCGACCACGCGTTCGCGGTCGCCTACGAGCTGCCGATCCGGCGCGTGATCGGCAGCGAGGACGAGCTGCCCTACACCGGCGACGGCCCGATCGTCAACTCGGGTGAGTTCAACGGGCTGCCCAACCGGGCGGCCTCCGAGCGGATCGTCGACTGGCTCGATCGTCAGGGCCGAGGTTTCTCCGCCGTCAGCTTCCGCTTGCGCGACTGGCTCGTCTCCCGCCAGCGCTACTGGGGCTGCCCGATACCGATCGTCTACTGCGAGGACTGCGGGATCGTGGCGGTGCCGGAGTCCGATCTGCCCGTACGGCTGCCGGACGTCGAGGACTATCAGCCCCGGGGCCGCTCGCCGCTGGCCACCGCTGAGGACTGGGTCAACACCACGTGCCCGCGGTGCGGCAAACCGGCCCGGCGTGAAACCGACACGATGGACACGTTCGTCGACTCGAGCTGGTACTTCCTGCGCTACTGCGACGCGCGCAACGACGAGGCGGCGTGGGACCGTCGTGTCCTCGGACAGTGGATGGCGGTCGACCAGTACATCGGCGGGGTCGAACACGCGATCCTGCACCTCATGTACGCCCGCTTCTTCGTCAAGGCGCTGGCGGACATGCACCTGCTCGACGTGCAGGAACCGTTCCTGGCCCTGTTCACCCAGGGCATGATCCTCGGGCCCGACGGCCAGAAGATGTCGAAGTCCCGCGGCAACGTCGTCAGTCCGATGCCGATCGTCGAGCGCTTCGGCGCCGACTCCGCCCGCTGCTACATCCTGTTCGTCGGGCCGCCCGACCAGGACGCCGCCTGGTCGGAGACGTCGCTGGCCGGCGTCCACAAGTTCCTCGCGCGGCTGTGGCGGCTCGGCCAGGAGTTCGCGGGCGACCCGCCCTCGGACGCCGAGCAGCCGGTCGACCCCGATGGCGACTCGCTCACGCTCGTGCGCAAGGCGAATTGGGCGATCGACAAGGTCACCCGCGACATGACTGGACGGTTCGCCTTCAACACCGCGATCGCGGCGATCATGGAGCTGGTCAACGAGGTCTACAACCCGGCCCTGCATCCGACGCCCGAGGCCCGGCTCTACGCGACCGCGACGGCCGCCTCGCTGCTGTTCCCGTTCGCCCCCCACCTCGGCGCCGAGGTCTACGAGCAGCTGACCGGCCGCCGCGTGTGGGAGGAGCCGTGGCCCGCCGCCGACCCGGCGATGCTCCAGGCCGACACCTTCGAGCTCGTGTGCCAGGTCAACGGCAAGGTGCGCGACCGCGTCGCGGCGCCGACCGGCGCCTCGCGGGAGGAGCTCGAGCAGCTCGCGCTGGCCACGGACGGCGTCCGGTCGCACGTCGACGGCCAGACGATCGTCAAGGTCGTCGTCGTGCCGGACAAGCTCGTGAACGTCGTCGCGCGCTGAGCGATGTCCGCCGCCGCTCCGTACGTCGCTGTCGTCGGCGGGAGCGACGCCTCGGTCACCGAGCTCGAGCGCGCCGAGGAGGTCGGCCGAGCGCTCGCCGTGGGCGGCGCGATCGTGCTCACCGGCGGCCGCGGGGGCGTGATGGCGGCCGCCTCGCGGGGGGCCGCTGAGGCGGGCGGGCTGACCGTTGGCCTGCTACCCGGCCACGACCGCGGCGAGGCCAACGAGTGGGTGTCGGTGGCGATCCCGACCGGTCTTGGCGAGCTGCGCAACGGCCTGCTCGTCCGCGCCGCCGACGCGCTCGTGGCCGTCGGAGGGGCGTACGGCACACTGTCGGAGGTCGCGCTGGCGCTCTCCGCGGGGACGCCCGTGCTCGGCCTCGGCACCTGGGCGATCGATGGGGTCGAGGCGGTCGACTCGCCGGTCGAGGCCGCCGCCCGCGCACTCGCCGCCGCCACTCGCGGCGACTGAGCCGCCGCCTAGACTTGGCCACCGATGGCCACCTTCAAGCCGGCGTACCTCATCCACGGCGACGATCACGGGCGGATCGGCGAGCGCCGCAGCCGGCTGCGCGCCCTCGCCGAGCAGGAGAGCGGCGCGCAGGGCGTCGAGGTGATCGAAGGTGACGCCGCCACCCCGGAGAGCGTTGCGCAGGCGCTCAACGCAATGACCTTTGCCCTCGGCCGCCGCTTCATCATCGTCGAGGGCGCCGAGCGCTTCAAGGAGAAGGAGCTCGAGCCGCTCGAGGACGCGCTCGCCCATCTCCCACCGGACACGACGGTCGCGTTCTTCGCCCGCGAGGAGGGCCGGACGAAGACCCCCGACCGCCTCCACGCGGCTGTGCGCAAGGCCGGGGGGATCAGCGATGCCGAGCAGAGCGTCAAGGCGTGGGAGCTGCCGAAATGGGTGATCGCCCGCGCCCGCGAGCTCCAGCTCGATCTCGACCCCGAGGCGGCGCGAGCACTCGTCCAGCACGTCGGCGAGCGCCAGCAGCGGCTGATGCGTGAGCTCGAGAAGCTCGCGCTCGAGGCCGAGCCGGGTGCGCACCTCGACGCCGCCGAGGTGCAGGAGCGAACCGCGGGCTCGGCCGAGCGCCGGGCCTGGTCGCTGGCCGACGCGCTCGTCGCGGGCGAGGCTGAGGCGGCCACCCGCCTGTATCTCTCACTGCGCGCTCAGGGGGAGCGTCTCCCCGGGCTTCTCTACTGGATGGGCCAGCGCATCCGTGCCGCGCACGACATCGCGCGCGCGCTCGACGCCGGACAGCCGGCCGCTCAGATCAAGCGCGGGCTGCGGATGCCCTCGCGCGCCGCCGACCGCCTGATCGCCGATGCTCGAAGCAGCGGGTCCGAGAAGCTTCGCCGTGCGATCGTGGAACTCGCCGACCTCGAACTCGCCTCACGCGGCGGGGGGCCAGGTGGCGCCGGCGAGGACACCACCGCGCTGCGCGCGATCCAGCGGATCGCCGCGTAGGCGGGCCTAGAAGCCGCGCAGAACGATCAGCACCGCGAGCACCACGATCACGAACACAGCGATCGCGATCGCGCGGGTCAACGAGGTGCCATCACCGGCGGGAGCGGCTCCGGAGCCAAGGCGGCTGCGACGGAGGGACGAGCGCACGAGCACCGGGGGCGTCGGCAGCGGCATGTTCGCCGGGGAGTTGAGGATGTCGTCACGCTCGCGCCGCGCGGCGGCGGCGTCGGTCATGGCGGCGTCGCGGTCGCGATAGGACTGCTCGAGCGCGGCCTGGACCGCGTCGAGCTGCCGGCGGGCGGCCTCGAGCTGCTGTTCGGCGGCCGCGACGATCGGCGCGGTCGTCTCGTGCTCGGCATGCTCGCGCTCCCGACGCAGGGCGTTGCGCTCAGCGGCGGTGTCGCGCTCCCGACGCAGGGCGTCGCGCTCAGCGGCGATGGCGTCCCGGGCCTCGATCGCAGCGTCGCGCTCGGTGAGCAACCCGTCGCGCTCGGCGATCAGCCCGTCGCGCTCGGCCGCGAGCTCGCCGCGGGCCGCGAGCACGGTGTCGTGCTCGGCCAGCAGCGCATCGAGCTTCTCGACGGCGGCGTCACGGCGCGCCAGGGCGGCGTTCGTCTCGACGCCGGCCTCGCGAGCCTCGCTCAGCGCCTCCTCGAGGCGAGATATCCGATGGCGCTGCTCGTCGCGGGTCGCCCGCAGGGAGGCGATCTCCCGGCGAAGGGCATCGCGCTCGTCGGCGTGCGGCTGCTTGACCGAGGGGCGGCGCCCCTCCGAAGAGATGCGCGGACGCGGGGGGCGCGCGCGGCGGGGCTTCGCGCCGCCGCCGGGCGGGGGAAGGGTGAGGGTGATGTCGGGGGCGACCGACAGCTCGACCTCGTCGACGTCGTCGACGCCGGCGGGGGAGGGGAAGGCCGCCAACCACATCTCTCCGTCCTCGGCCGCCCACGGCTTGTGCTCGAGGTCGGCCAGCGAGCGGAACTCGCCGTCGGGACCCTGCATGGTAATCGTCGGGCGGACGAATCGGCGCCCGCGCACGCCGAGCCAGCGCCCGCTCAGCTCGAGGCGATCACCGGCGTGCGCGAAACCCTCGAGCTCGAAGGCGATCGACGCCCGTCCGGGTGGAATGATCGGGGTCGCCTGTGCCATTTCGGCGGGGGTACCCGCTTCCTGGCCGACCTAGGCGGTTTCGCCGCGACGAAGGCGGGACGCGCGAGATTTCTTGCGCGCCCCATTGTTGCGATGGATCGCGCCGCGCTTCACGGCCTTGTCGATCGTCTGCACCAAAACGAGATGCTCCGCCTCGGCGGCGTCAGCGTCGCCACCGGCGACGGCGCGCTCAAGACGGCGGAAGTAAGTCCTGATCTTCGAGGTGTAGCGGCGGTTCTCCAGGCGCTCGCGCTCGGCGCGGAGGATTCGCTTCTTCTGAGAGTGAATGTTGGCCATAAGGGAGGGCAGACGGAAAGCCACGACGGTTCGCCGCGGCGCGTCCGTACTATAGCGGGCCGTGGTGCCCAGGTGACAGAGGAGACCATCGCGACGGGTGCGTCTCCGCCGCGTCGCCGTCTGAGCGTCAACACGGCGATCTTCGCCATCGGCACTGGGTTTTCCCGCATCGCCGGTCTCGCGCGGGAGATCGTCGCGGCGAGCTACTTCGGGACGAGCGGAGCGGCGTCGGCGTTCACGATCGCCTCGCAGATCCCGAACCTCATGTCGAACCTGTTCGCGCAGGCCGCGTTGTCGGCCGCGTTCGTGCCGGTATTCACCGACCTGCTCCAGCAGGGGCGCCGGCGCGAGGCGTTCAAGCTCGCCTCGACGCTGTTCTGGATCATCCTGATCGCGCTCGGAGCGCTGACCGTCGCCGGCATCCTGCTCGCGGGAACGATCATGCCGCTGTTCACCGGCAGCACGTTCACGCCCTCGCTCGACGCGCTCACCGCGGGTCTGGCCCAGGTGCTCTTCCCGGTCGTCCTGCTGCTCGGGCTCACCGGCCTGCTGGTCGGGATCTTGCAGTCCTACGACGAGTTCACGATCCCCGCGATCGCTCCCGCGGTCTGGAACATCGTCATCCTCGTACTGCTGATCGTCCTGTATCCGCGCTTCCCGATCGGCAAGCACATCTACGCCTACGCGGTGGCCTGGCTGGTGGCGACGGTCGTGCAGATGTTGATGGTCGCCTCTGCCCTGCGGAAGATCGACTTCCGCCTGCAGTTCTCGATCGACTGGCGGGATCCGCGCGTCAAGCAGGTGCTCACGCTGATGCTGCCGGTGACGATCGGGCTGGGCATCGTCAACCTCGACCAGCTGCTCAACTCGGTGTTCGGCACGCTCGTCTCGCCCCAGGCGCCGCGAGCGATCGACAACGCGTTCCGGATCTACATGCTTCCCCAGGGCATGTTCAGCGTCGCGGTGGCCACCGTCCTGTTCCCGACGCTCAGCCGTCAGGCCGCCCGCCGCGACGTGGGCGGGATGCGCCGCGCGGTCGGCAACGGCATGCGCCAGATCAACCTGCTCCTGATTCCGGCGGCCGGTCTGATGATGGCGCTCGCCACCCCGATCACCCGCCTCGTCTTCCAGCGCGGCCACTTCACCGCGCATTCGACCCATCTCGTCTCGATCGCGCTGTTCTGGTTCGCCTTCAGCCTGCCCTTCGGCGGGGTGAATCTGCTCCTCACGCGGACGTTCTTCGCCGTCCAGCGACCGTGGATCCCGACCGGGCTGGCGGCGATCAACATGATCGTCGACATCATCGTCAGCGTCGGCCTCTACCGGCCACTCGGGATCGCCGGGCTGGTGATCGGCACCGCGGTCGCGAACATCGTCATGACAGCGCTCCAGGTGAGGCGGCTGAGAGCCGGGTTCAACGGGCACCTCGAGGGCGGGCTGACGACGATGATCACCGTCCGGGTGTTCGTCGCGTCGGTGATTCTCGCCGCCGTCTCGTGGGGGCTGTGGAAAGGGCTCGAGAACGTCCTCGGGACTTCGCTGCCGGCGCAGATCGTGTCGGTCGGCGGCGCGATCGCCGTCGGGCTGTTCATCTACGCACGGCTCGTGCTCGCGATGCGGATTCCCGAGGCGCGCCAGATCGAGGTGCTCCTGATGAGCCGCCTGCGCGGGCGGTCGGCCGGATAGAAGACGCCGGACCCGCCGTTATGATCGCGCTCGCCGACTCGTTGAGGCGCGGCCGTGGTGGCCGTGGGCCGAGCGGCCCCCGCGTCCTTCACGTCACCGCCGCGAGCACGATCCTGTCGGGCCTGACCGTCACCGCGGCGATCAGTCCGGCTCTCGGCCACGCGTCCTCACGCGGGTTCCGGATCCGCTGACCGAGCGACCGACCGTCTCGGACCTCCGCGCCGGACGGCGCAGGGGCTGCTGAGGCGACCTCTCAGGGCGACCGCCGGGCCAAGCCGACGTCCCCCAAATACCCTTGAGGGACATGGCCGACCAGGCGCACATCCGCAACTTCTCGATCATCGCCCACATCGACCACGGCAAATCGACCCTGGCCGACCGGATCCTCGAGCTCACCCACACCGTCGATCCGCGGGCGATGCGCGCCCAGCTGCTCGACTCGATGGACCTCGAGCGCGAGCGCGGGATCACGATCAAGGCGCAGGCGGTACGCGTCTTCTACGAGTCGCCCCACGACGGCGAGACCTACCAGCTGCACCTCATCGACACGCCCGGGCACGTCGACTTCACCTACGAGGTCTCGCGCTCGCTCGCCGCCTGTGAGGGGGCCCTGCTCGTCGTCGACGCCTCTCAGGGCGTCGAGGCCCAGACGGTGGCGAACACCTACCTCGCGGTCGAATCGGGGCTCGAGCTCATCCCCTGCCTCAACAAGGTCGACCTGCCGGGCGCCGAGCCCGAGCGCGTCGCCGCCGAGGTCGCCGAGCTGCTCGGCGAGCCGGCCGGGCAGGTGCGGCGGATCAGCGCGAAGACCGGCGAAGGCGTGACCGACGTGCTCGATGAGCTGATCGCCAAGGTGCCGCCGCCGGAGGGCGACCCCGACAAGCCGCCGCGGGCGCTCATCTTCGATTCCGAGTTCGACCAGTACCGCGGCGTGATCGCGTACATCCGCGTCGTCGATGGCACCTTCACCAAGAACGACGCGATCGTCGCCATGCAGGCCGGGACCGAGGCCGACATCGACGACATCGGCTTCTTCACTCCGCAGATGGTCTCCGCCGGGGCCCTGCACGCCGGGGAGGTCGGCTACCTCATCACCGGGATCAAGGACGTGACCAAGCTCCGCGTCGGCGACACGCTGACCGCCAAGGCCACCCCCGCCACCGAGCCGCTGCCCGGCTACCGCGAGGTCAAGCCGATGGTGTTCTGCGGCCTGTTCCCGATCGACTCCGACGACTACCCGGACCTGCGCGACGCGCTCGAGAAGCTGACCCTCAACGACGCCGCCCTCTCGTGGGAGCCGGAGACGAGCGATGCGCTCGGCTTTGGCTTCCGCTGCGGCTTCCTCGGGCTCCTGCACATGGACATCGTCCGCGAGCGACTCGAGCGGGAATACGACCTCGAGCTGCTGGCCACGATGCCGAGCGTCGAGTACGAGGTCACGCTCACCGATGGCGAGGTCATCCCCATCCACTCGCCGAACGACATGCCCGATCCCGCCCGCGTGGCCGAGATCCGGGAGCCCTACATCCGAGCGTCGATCCTCACGCCGAAGGAGTTCGTCGGCCAGATCATGGAGCTCTGCCAGGACCGGCGCGGGGAGCACGCCGGGATGCACTACCTGTCGGCCGAGCGCCTCCAGCTCACGTATGACCTGCCGCTGGCCGAGATCGTGCTCGACTTCTTCGATCAGCTGAAGTCCCGCACGCGCGGCTACGCCTCGCTCGACTACGAGCCGATCGGCCTGCGCGAATCAGAGCTCGTCAAGCTCGACATCCTGCTCGCCGGCGACCCGATCGACGCCCTGTCGATGCTCGTGCACAAGTCCAAGGCCTACGACGCCGGTCGAATGCTGACCGAGAAGCTGCGGGAGAAGATCCCACGCCAGCAGTACGACGTCCCGATCCAGGCGGCGATCGGCTCGCGGATCGTCGCGCGCGAGACGATCAAGGCCTTCCGCAAGGACGTGACCGCCAAGTGCTACGGCGGCGACATCAGCCGCAAGCGCAAGCTGCTCGAGCAGCAGAAGAAGGGCAAGCAGCGGATGAAGCAGGTCGGGCGGATCGAGGTGCCCCAGGAGGCGTTCCTCGCCGTGCTCGAGCTCGGCGAGAAGAGCTGAGCGGCTCCGCTAGAGCCGGTACGCCGAGCGGCCAGGCTCGACGCGGCGATGCGTGCAGCCGCTTCCCCAGGCGACCGAGCCGCGATGCCGGCCCCGCGCGAGCGCCGCCCGGTGGCGGCCGAACAGGGCCCAGCCCAGGACGAGCCACACCGCTCCGAAGGCGAGCAGCCCAACGGCGATCATCACGACGACGAACACGGCGAGGACGGCGAGGACGGCCGCGGCGCTGTAGGCGGCAAGCGTCACCGCGGTTGGACGGCGGCGGGCCGGGGTCCTCGAGCGGCCCGCGGGGAGATCGGAGACGAGCGGATCGAGCTCGCCATACGTGCGCGCGGAGAACGCAGCCGACAGCCGCTGCTCGAGCTCCTCGGTGAGGATCCGCCCCTCGGCCGCGGCTCGACGGAGGTGGTCTGCGACCCGCTCCCGGTCCGCGTCCGACGCTCTGATGCTGGCTCGCTTCGCCATCTCCTGATGCTCCTTCTTCGGTGCCGGAGCGCACTGTCCAATCCCCGCCGAAGCGTAGCGCGCCCCGCCGCCGGTCTCAATCCGCCTTGCCGGCTACCGGGACCTGTGAGAATCGCCGGCGTGAACCTCGGGCTCCGCGACCGCGCCTGCGCCGTCACCGGCGCCTCACGCGGGATCGGCCGGGCCACTGCGCTCGCGCTCGCCGCGGAGGGTGCCGGCGTGATGCTCGTCGGTCGGAGCCTGGACAGACTGGCCGCGGTCGCCGAGGAGTGCCGCGCGGCCGGCGGGCATGCCGAGGCGCTTGTCAAGGACGTGACCGAGCCCGATGCCGGCGAGGTCGTGCTCGCCGCCTGCCGAGAGCGATTCGGGTCCCTCGATGTGCTCGTCAACAACGCGGGCACATCGGAGATCAAGGCGCTCGCCGACCTCACCGACGACGACTGGCAGGACCAGTGGGCCCTGCACGTCATGGCCCCGCTGCGCCTGATGCGGGCCGCGGCGCCGGCCATGGCCGAACGCGGTTGGGGGCGGATCGTCAACGTGTGCTCCTCGTCGGGCAAGCGGCCGTCGTCGACGAACGCCGCCTACTCGGTGACGAAGGCGGCGGAGCTCTCGCTCTCCCGGGCGTTCGCCGACCACTATGCGAGCACCGGCGTGCTCGTCAACGCGATCGCGCCCGGGCCCGTCGGCAGCGAGCTGTGGCTCGCGCCTGGGGGCATGGCCGATCAGGGAGCGGCGGCGCGTGGGGTCAGCCGCGAGGAGATGCTCGAGGCGACCGCCGCCCGCGTCCCCGTCGGCCGGATGGGGACCGAGGGCGAGATCGCCGCCGTGATCACTTTCCTGTGCTCGGAGCGCGCCTCGTATGTCGCCGGCGCGGCCTGGTCGGTCGACGGCGGGGCCGTGCCGGTGATCATCTGACGCCCTCCCGCGGGGGGATCACGCCCCCGGGGGCAGCTGGGGAAAGCGCGTGAGCCAGGCCTCGAGGTGGTCGCTCACCGCCAGCCAGCGCGCGCGCAGGACGGTCTGGAGCCGACGCGCCTCCTCGGGCCCGGCGACATCGACCGCCTGAAGCGCCGTCGCGGCATCGGCGAGGGTGCCGGCGCCGAGCATGCGAGCGGTGCCGACGACGCGGTGCGCCGCGCTGCGCAGGTCGGTCGCGTCGCCGTCGTCGATGGCCTCGGCGAGCCGGTCGAGCTGCCGGGCGACCTCGGACCTCAGCTGGCCGACGAGGATCGCCGTCTTCTCTCCGGAGAACAGCGCCTCGAGCTCGTCGAGGCGCCGCTGTTCGACGATCGGGCTGCCGTCGTCGCCGTGGGCGGGCAACCACCGGGCGAGCATCTCGTCGAGCGCCGCGCTCGTGATCGGCTTGGGCAGGTAGTCGTCCATGCCGGCGGCGAGGCAGTGCTCCCGGTCACCTGGCATCGCGTTGGCCGTGATCGCCACGATGGTCGCCCGCGTCGCACCCAACATAGGCCTCGAAGATCCGCCGGTTGGTCGCGTTGTCGTCGACGATCAGCACCCGCAGTCCGCGGAGCGCCTCCGCGGGGACCGGGGTGCGGATCTCGTGGCTCATGTTGGCGAGGAAGTTCGATTTCAGGGTTGAGGCCTCCTCGGCGGCCTCGGCGGCCTCCGCGAGCGCATGGTGGGTGCGGGCCAGCTCGCGCTCGCGCTGCTGAAGCCTTGTGGCCATCGCATCGAACGAGCGTCCGAGCGGGACGATCTCCCCCCGGCCGACCTCGGGTACGCGGGCATCGAGCTCGCCGGCGGCGAGCCGGTCTGCCGCGGCGGCAACCGCCCGGGCCGGTCGGAGGAATCGGGTCACGAGATACGCGCCGAGGGCGGTGAGCAGCAGCACCGAGGCGACGAGCCCGAATGCGGCCGTGGTCACGGTGCGGCGCGTGAGGGCGTCGGCATGCGCGCGCTGCGTCTCGAACGGGCCGAGCTCGTCCCGGGAGAGAAGGGAGAATTCAGCCCGGACGGCGGGTGCGGGCCTCGTCGTAGGGAGCGAGGAAGGTCCGGCTGCGCGCGATCAGGTAGCCGCGCAGGCCGGTCTCGAGATCGACGACCGAACGCTCGACGGTCGTCGCCGCGAGGATCACATCCGAGGCTCCGCGCACCCCGCCGCGCCGCCGGGCGGGTCACAAGTCTTCCCTGCGAAGATCGTTCATCGGACGCCGCGTCCTGTCCGTTACTAGTGGCGCTGCGCTGAGCCATGCGGAGGAGCTGCGTCGTTCGGTCATTGACGGCACGTCTCGCATGAATCAGATTTTTAGATCATTGGGGGAAAGTGCCCAGACGTCATCTACCGCAAGCTCGGCGTGAGCAACCGGGCCGGGGCGATCCGCTGGGCGCTCGAGCACGGCGTCGAGCACGGCTGACCGGCGGCCTCGGCGGCCGGCCCGCCGAAGGCGCGACCCGGGGCACTAGACTGCCGCCGCGTGTCGATCAACGCCGACGTCATCGGGAAGAGCTATGACCCGGTTCTGTACGCCGTCGGCCGCGAGAAGATCCGCGAGTACGCCGTCGCCGTCGGCGAGACCAATGCTCTGCACCTCGACCTCGAGGCCGCGCGCGCCGCGGGGCACGCCGACCTCGTCGCGCCCCCGATGTTCGCCGTCGTCTACGCGGGCAGGTCGGTGATCCCGGCGCTGTTCGACCCCGAGGTGGGGATGAACTTCGCGATGATGGTCCACGGCTCCCAGGAGTTCCGCTGGGGCCCGCTCGTCGTCGCCGGGGACGAGATCAGCACGGTGGCCGCGATCAAGGACATCAAGGAACGGCCGGGGATGGAGTTCTACGTGTTCGAATCGGTCTCCCGTAATCAGCGCGAGGAGACCGTCTGCGTCGGCACCTGGACGAACATCGTCAGGAGCGCCTCGTGACGCTCGTCCCGGGACAGGAGATCGAGCTCAGGGTCACGCCCGATCCGTATCTGACGATCCGCTACGCGGGCGCCTCGGGCGACTTCAACCCGATCCACATCGACGAGGAGTTCGCCCAGAGTGTTGGGCTTCCCGGCCGCATCCTCCACGGTCTGTGGACGATGGCGCAGGTCGCCCGTGCCCACACGGAGGCGGCCGGCGGCCCCGCGGCGCTCACCGAGCTCTCGGTGCAGTTCCGGGGCATGGGTCAGCTCGGCGAGGAGATCGTCGTCCACGGCACCGTCCGGGAGGTGCAGGACGGGATCGCCACGGTCGACTCCGAGGCCGTGCAGGCCGGTCACCGGATCATCCGCAACGCGGTCGCCCGCGTGCGCCTCGACTGACGTCAGCGCGTGCAGGGCACGGGCCCGCTCGGGGCCGGCGCGCTGCCCCGCTCCTGGGGCGGGGGCCGCTGTTGACCGTCACCGGGTAGGGAGCACGACCGTCTCCTCGATCGCCTTCAGGCTGTTCGTCGAGTCGGTGGCCAGGTCGAGTGAGGTGCTCGCCGGCGGTGCCGGCCGGGGGCGCCGGCGGATGCTCGCTCGAGATGAGCGGCGCGAGCACCCAGGACACCTGAGGCATGGTGCCGGCCGCGACGTCGGCCTGAAAATCGCTCGGGTAGGTCGGCGCCAGCCGCCCGCGGTGAGCGTCGGATTGGTCTGGTACTGCCGGAAGTACGGCAGCACGTTGTCGCCGTAATCGCCATCGGGGCTGCCGTACACCTTCCAGCTCACGCCACGGGCCTGGAGCTGCTCGGGCATCGTCGTCCAGCTCAGCGTCCCGTAGCGCTCGATCCGCGTCGAGCTCGTGGAGAGGATCGGGCTGCCGGCCGTTCCCGCCGGGTCGAGGTTGGCGGAGAAGGTGTAGAGCCGGTTGGGTCGGTCGGGCCGATCACCGAGCAGTGATAGTGGTCGCAGATCGTGAAGGCGTCGGCGAGCGCGTAGTAGAACGAGAGGTCCTGCCGGGTGTAATAGCCCATCGTCAGGGGTCCGTTCGCCGGCCCGTCCGCGGCGTCGTGGCCGGTCACGAAGCCGTCCATCTTCCCCGTGTCCCAGTACGTGTGCTGCGGGCCCCAGCTGTGATCGATGTCGTTGGTGCACTCGCCGTTGTGGAACGAGTCGAGGTGGAACAGGTAGAGGTGGCCGCCCGGGTACCCCGGCTGGGCGAACACGCTCAGGCCGCTGCCGTCGCCGAGTGGCAGGACGGCGGGGTCGGCGAAGCCGGTGACCCCGCGGTAGGAGCCGAAGTAGTGGTCGAACGAGCGGTTCTCCTGAATGAGGATCACCACGTGCTCGATGTCGCGGAGGCCGCCGCAGGCGGGCGGGTTGGCGAGCGCCCGGGCGATCAGCGCGTTCGACAGCAGCGCCGAGGTCCCGAGCGCCGCGGTGCCGAGGGCGCCCGCGGCCAGAAGCTCACGGCGCGTCACGTCAGTGCCCATCCCACCCTCCCTTTGACTCCGCATCATCTGGCTCGGCCCCCCGCGGCGGCAGGTTTCCCGCCCGCAGTGACCGGCAACCGCGACCGGGGGACGGAAACGGGATCGTCACAACCCCAAGTCAGGGTCACCGCCCGACCTACAATCCCCACCGTGCTGACCGATCGGCAGGAACTCGTGCTGCGCAAGGTCGTCGAGGAGTACCTCGAGGCCGGTGCGCCCGTGGGCTCGAAGGTGCTCTCCGCCGAGGTCGCGTGGGGACCGTCGACGATTCGCCACGAGCTGGCCAATCTCGAGGAGCTGGGGCTGCTCGCCCATCCCCACACCTCGGCCGGCCGGGTGCCGACCGAGGCCGGCTACCGCTATTTCGTCGACCGGCTCCTCCCGGCGCAGCAGGGCGCCCCGTCGCTGTCGCTGTCGCTCGTGCGTCACGAGCTCGACGAGGCGATGCGCGTCACGAGTGAGACCCTCTCCCAGGTCACCAACCTGCTGGCCATCGTCACCGCGCCGCCGATCGACACCTCGACGATCCGTCACATCGAGGTCCTGCTCCTGCAGCCGCAGGTGATGATGGTCGTCGTGATCACCTCGACCGGCGGAGTGACCAAGCGGATGTTCACGTTCGCCCGGCCGGTCGATCCGGGCCTCACCGACTGGGCGGCGAGCTACCTCAACGAGCGCCTCGTCGGACTCGGGCTCGGGGCGCGCATGCTCCACCAACGGCTGCACGACCCGAGCCTCTCCGCCACCGAGATCGCCTTTCTCGCGGCGCTCGCACCGGTGTTCACCGCCCTCGACGTCGAGGGGGCCTCGGACATCCTCTACGTCGAGGGCGCTGCGCGCCTGCTCAACCGTGAGCGGTTCGGCGACATCACCGAGCTCAACGCGCTGATGGACATGCTCGAGCGCCGGGTGACGCTGCTCGGGGTGCTGCGCTCCACCCTCGCCGAGCGCGACGTGCTCGTCCGCATCGGCGCCGAGAACGACGCCCCCGCGCTGCGTTCGCTCGCGCTCGTCGCCGCGAGCTATGGCCTGCCGCAGCGCAGCCTCGGCGCGGTGTCGGTGATCGGGCCGCTGCGGATGGACTATGGACGTGCGATCCGCGCCGTCAAGGAGGCCGCAGCCCAGCTATCGAGCTTCATCGTGGACGTGTATGACGAGCGCTAGAGACATGCCACGCGACTACTACGAGGTTCTCGGGGTCGGCCGAGATGCCGGCGAGGCGGAGATCAAGAAGGCCTTCCGCCGCCTCGCGCGCGAGCTTCACCCGGACGTCAACAGCGACGACCCACGGGCCGAGGAGAAATTCAAGGAGGCCGCCGAGGCCTACGAGGTGCTGTCCGACCCCGAGCGCCGGGCGACCTATGACCGGTACGGGCGCGAAGGCCTGCGCAGCGGCGGATACGCACCGAACTTCGACTCCTTCGGCTCGATCTCGGACATCTTCGAGGCCTTCTTCGGGGGCGGTGGGGGCGCCTTCGGCGGCGCGTTCGGAGGCGGCAGCCCGACGGGTCCAGCGCAGGGCGCGGACGTCGGCGTCAACGCCGAGATCGACCTCGTCGACGCGGCGCGCGGCACGACGCTCGAGCTCGAGTACGAGGCGGTCGCGCTGTGCGAGCACTGCCATGGCAACGGCGCGGAGCCGGGCACGCCGATCGAGACGTGCCCCCGCTGCCAGGGCACCGGCCAGCTGCGCGCGGTGTCGCGCACGCCGTTCGGGCAGGTCGTCCGCGCGACGGCGTGCGACGTCTGTCAAGGCGACGGCCGCGTCGCCCGCGACCCGTGCCACACCTGCCGGGGACGTGGGCGGCTGATCGCTCCGGCGAAGATCGCCGTCGACGTCCCCGCCGGGATCGCCGACGGCCAGCGCATCCGCATCGCCGGCCGCGGGCACGCGGGCGAGCGTGGCGGACCGCCTGGCGACCTCTATGTCCTCATCAGCATCCGCGAGGACCCGCGCTTCGTCCGTGACGGAGACGACCTCGTCACCGCGGTCGACGTCGCCGCACCGCTCGCCGCCCTCGGGACGACGGTCGCGGTGCCCACGGTCGACGGCTCGGTCGATCTCGAGGTCCCGGCGGGCACCCAGCCGCACGAGACGCTCCGGGTTCGCGGCGAGGGCATGCCGTCACTGCGTGGCCGCAGGACCGGCGATCTGCGCGTCGTCATCAACGTCGTCGTTCCGCGTCACCTCGGCCGCGAGCAGCGCAAGCTCATGCAGGAGCTCGCCGACTCGATGACCGACCACAACCTGCGGACCGATGAGGGCGTGTTCGCGAAGCTGCGGCGCGCCTTCCACCACGACTGAGCGCCGCGGCAGCCAGGGGTCAGGGTGATCCGACTCGCCGTCCGTGTGACCCGCGACCAGGCCGAGCTCGTGCTCGCCGAGCTCCTCGAGCTCGCGCCGAGCGGCGTTGAGGAGGTCGACCGCGGAGGGGCGGTGATCGAGTACGCGGTCTACGGCGCACCGGGCGAGCTGCCGACGCTGCCCGATCTCGAGGCCGCCGCGGGTGGGGCGCTCGTCGAGATCAGCACGAGCGAGGTGGCCGACGACTGGGCCGACCGCTGGCGCGAGTTCCACCGGCCGCTCGTCCTCGAGGACCGCCTCACCGTGCGGCCGCCGTGGGAGCCTCCGGCCGACACGCCCGTCGAGGTGGTGATCGATCCCGGCCAGGCGTTCGGCACCGGCGCCCACGCCACCACGCGGCTGTGCCTCGAGCTGCTGCTCGAGCTGCGACCCGGCGGCGAGCTGCTCGACCTCGGCTGCGGCTCCGGGGTCCTGGCGATCGCCGCCGCGAAGCTCGGCTGGGCCCCGGTGCGCGCGCTCGACAACGATCCGGCGGCGGTCGCCGCCACCGAGGACAACGCACGGGCCAACGGCGTGGCGCTCACCGTTGGCCGCCACGACCTGCGCTCCGATCCGCCGGCGCTCGGGCCGACCGTGGTGGCCAATCTGCTCGGCCCGCTGCTCCGCACGTGGGCCCAGCGGCTCGCCACCATCCCGACCCGCCCGGAGCGCATCGTCGCCAGCGGCTTGCTGAGCCGCGAGGGTGACAACGTCACCGCGGCGTTCGCGGCGCTGGGCTTCGAGGAACGCGCCCGGCGCACGAGCGGGGACTGGGCGGCGCTGCTGCTCGAGCGCCCCGGCGCGCCGGGTGCGACTGGATAACGAGCGCACCGCGAATCTTGGCCACGCGGACGGTGACCGCGGGCCGGCGAGCCCGCATCATTCGCCCAGCTTGCGAATCGGGATCTCGTCCAAGGAGGTGAATCACATTGCCTAACCCGCTCGCGATCGGCGTCACCCTCGGTGGCCTGTTGCTGGACATCGTTGCGCCGCGGCCCAAGCCTCGGGCTGGAATTGCATCGGCGTCATCTCTCCTCTCGTCGCGCGCCGTCTCGAGGACACCGCGCCCCGCAGCACGTGCCCAGCAGCACGACGGAACGCCCGTGGCGGGCGGCCTATCCCCATAGACGCCTTCCTCTGGGCTGGGGAGCCCGCCGGCGGCCGGTCCTGGTTGGGGGCCGGCCGCCGGTCGGGAAGGCGCTACACCGTTGAGGGCCGGCCGCCGGCCACGAGGCGCTAGGGTCCGGCCACGATGACCTCGTTTGCCGTCAAGTTTCTCGGCTGCAAGGTGTCCCAGGCCGACGCGATGCTCGCGCGCTCAGCGTTGCTCGCCGCCGGCCATACCGAGGTCACCGAGGACGAGGCCGAGCTGCATGTCGTCAACACGTGCTGCATCACCGCGGAGGCCGAGGCCAAGTCTCGCCAATCGGTGCGGCGCTCACTGCGCAGCGCCGGTGAGGTGTACGTCGCCGGATGCGCGGTCAACCTTGATCGCGGCCGGTTCACGGACATCAACGCCCGGGTGCGCGCGTTCGTCGGCACCGCGGATGACGTCGCCGCCGACATCGCCGGTGCCGTCGGGGCGTGCGCCGACCTCGAGCACGACCTGCTCGTCCGCGACCGAGCCCAGGCCGCCCGGACCCGCGGATTCGTCAAGGTTCAGGACGGCTGCGACGGTCACTGCGCGTACTGCATCATCCCCTCCGTGCGTGGATCAGCCCGCTCGCGCCCGGCGACGGCGGTGCTCGACGAGGTCCACCGGCGCGTGGGGGAGGGGCAACCGGAGATGGTCATGACCGGGATCAGCGTCGGCGACTACCGCGACCCCGACAGCGGACTCGAGCTCGGCGAGCTGATGGAGGAGGTGGCGCGCGTACCCGGCGTGCAGCGGGTGCGGCTCTCGAGCGTCGAGGTCATCCACGTCACGCACTCGCTCGTGCAGGCGCTGCGCCGCGAGCCTAGCATCTGCCCGCATCTCCACATCCCGATGCAGTCGGGCGATGACCGGGTGCTCGCCGCGATGGGCCGCCACTACACCGCCGACGAGTACCTCGCCCACGTGCGCGCGCTCCGCGCCGAGGTCCCCGAGGTCAACCTCACGACGGACGTGATCGTCGGCTTCCCGCTCGAGGACGACGCCGCCTTCAGGCGGACGCTCGCGCTGCTCGACGACGCCGAGATCACCCGCGTCCATGCCTTCTCGTACTCGCCCCGCCCGGGCACGGTGGCGGCCGAACTCGGCGACCGCGTGGCGGCGGAGGAGAAGAAGCGCCGATCCCGGGCGCTGCGCGGCCACTCCGAGGTTCGCTCGCGCCACCACCGCAACGCCAAGCTCGGTCGCCGCGAGCAGGTGCTCGTCGACAAGGTCGCCGACAGTCAGTGCTCGGGATACACCGAGGACTACACCCGGTGCTATCTGCCGGCGGGAGCGGCTGACCGCGGCGGGCTCGTCGACGTCGTCTGCGAGGAGCTGCACGCCGACGGCATCCGCTGCATGGTTGCCTGACAGCCCAGCGGGTTCCGGGGGATCCCCCAGCTATCCTTATCGGCAAGTGACCGTCATCGATCAGGTGCGATCGGACATGACCAGCGCAATGAAAGCGGGCGAACGCGACCGCGTCGGCGCGCTGCGGCTGGTGCTCTCCGAGCTGCAGAAGGATGCGAAGGAGGGGCGCCAGGATGAGGTCGGCGTACTGCGCCGCGAGCGCAAGCGCCGGCTCGAGGCCGCCGCTCAGTTCCGCGACGGCGGCCGCCCCGAGCTCGCCGAGCAGGAGGAGTCCGAGGCCCGGATGATCGAGTCCTACCTCCCCGCCGACCTTGACGACGCGGAGCTCGATCGGATCGTCGGCGAGGCGATCTCGCAGACCGGCGCGGGTGGCCCGAAGGACATGGGCCAGGTGATGAAGGCCGTGATGGCCAAAGCCGGCGGCCGGATCGACGGCACACGCGCATCGGCGCGCGTGCGCGAGGCGCTGGGAGCCTGACCACACGGTGCGTCGCCAGATCGAGCTCGAGAACGTCGTCGCCGCCGATCTCGCCGGCGCCCAGGACACGATCCTGCGCACGCTCGAGGGGCATCTCGACTGTGATGTCCATCTCCGCGGCAACCTGCTGACGCTCGACGGCGACGAAGGCGCGGTCGAGGCCGCCGGCGCCGTCGTGCGCGAGCTCTCCGAGCTGATCGCCCAGGGCCACGAGATCGCGCCCGGCACGATCGAGGCCGTCGCCCGCGCGCTCGACCAACACGCGTCCCCGGCCGAGATCCTCGAGGACGTCGTCTGGCGCCACCGGGCCACCAAGGTCGCGCCCAAGACGGTCAACCAGAAGCGCTATGTCGATTCGATCCGCCACCAGACGATCACTTTCGGGATCGGCCCGGCGGGCACCGGCAAGACGTTCCTCGCCGTCGCCCTCGCCGCCTCGGCGCTCAGCCGTCGGGAGGTCAACCGCATCATCCTCACCCGCCCCGCGGTCGAGGCCGGCGAACGGCTCGGCTTCCTGCCCGGCGACCTCATGGCGAAGGTCGATCCCTACCTGAGGCCGCTCTTCGACGCGCTCCACGACATGCTCGAACCCGAGCGGGTCGCGCAGTACCTCGAGCGGGGGGCGATCGAGGTCGCGCCACTCGCGTTCATGCGCGGCCGCACGCTCAACGACAGCTTCATCATCCTCGACGAGGCCCAGAACACGAGCCCTGAGCAGATGAAGATGTTCCTCACCCGGCTCGGCTTCAACTCCAAGATGGTCGTCACCGGCGACGTCACCCAGATCGACCTGGCGCGAGAGCAAGACTCCGGTCTGATCGTCGTCTCCGAGATCCTCGACGGCGTCGAGGGCATCGATTTCGTCCGCTTCGGGGAAGAGGATGTCGTCCGTCACAAGCTCGTGCGCAGGATCGTTGCGGCCTACACCGAGCACGCTCAGCGGCAGGCGCCGGAGCTGCGCCCCCGCAAGCGAGCGTGATCCGGGTCGCGTGCTCGATATCGAGGTGATCGGCGTCGAGGCGCTCGGGCCGGCCGGACCGACCGCCGTCGAGGTCGAGGAGCTGTGCATGCTCGCGTTCTCCTCGGCGGCGATCGACAACGGTCACGTCGCGATCGAGTTTGTCGACGAGGACCGGATCACGGAGCTCAACCGCGAATACCGCCAGATCGACTCGCCGACGGACGTCCTCTCCTTCGGGGTCGACGAGGACGGCGCGAGCGCAGGCCCCCGTGAGCTTGGCGACATCGTCATCTGTCCCGCCCACACCGAGGATCTGCGTGAGGCGGTCGTCCACGGCGCCCTGCACCTCACCGGCATGGATCACGAGACCGATGACGGCGAGATGCTCGCCCTCCAGGCCGAGCTGATGCGGTGGATCCGATGAGCGGACGCGCACCGGCGCCGACCCGCTCAGGCTTCATCGCCCTCGCCGGGCGGCCGAATGTCGGCAAGTCCACGCTCGCCAACGCGATCGTCGGGGCCAAGGTGGCGATCGTCTCGGACAAGCCACAGACGACGCGCAGAGCGATCCGCGGCGTCGCGACCGGACCTGACTGGCAGCTCGTGCTCGTCGATCTCCCCGGCGTCCAGCGCCCTCGCGACGCGCTCACCGAGCGGATGCAGCGCCGGGTCGAGCGCGAGCTCGAGGACGCCGACGGCTGCGTGTTCGTGATCAACGCCGAGCAGGGGATCGGTCCCGGCGACCGGTTCATCGCCGGTCTGCTCAGGGCCGCCCCGGTGCCCGTCGTCGTCGCGGTCAACAAGATCGACCGGGCCGACCGCGCCCGGACGGCGGCGAGCCTCCAGGCGGCCGCCGATCTCGGCGTCGCTGAAGAGGTGTTTCCCATCTCGGCCCGCAAGGGCTCAGGCATGCAGCCGCTGATCGACCACCTCGTCTCGCTGCTGCGCCCCGGACCGTTCTACTTCTCCGCGCGGGAGCACTCCGATCAGCCCGAGTCGGTGCGGCTCGCCGAGCTCGTCCGCGAGCAGGTGCTCGCCCGCACGCGCGAGGAGGTGCCCCACGCCGTCGAGGTCGAGATCGAGGGGGTCGATCGCCGCCGCGCCGACCTCGCGCGGATCGAAGCGGTGATCCTCGTCGAGACCGACTCGCAGAAGGGCATCCTCATCGGCGCCGGTGGGCGGATGATCAAGTCGATCGGAATCGCGGCCCGGCAGGCGATCGAGCGCGAGCTCGATGAGCGCGTCCACCTCGAGCTCTCGGTCCGCGTGCGGCGCCACTGGCGCGGCGATGATCGGCTGCTCGACCGGCTCGGGATCGAGTAGCCCGGCCCGGCCTTCCGCAGGCCGTCCGGCACGGGCGAGCCGCCCTCAGGCCTTCCACCACTCGCCGAGCACCCGGCGCCAGTTGCCCCAGGCGATCGCCCGCAGCTCGTCCTCGGCGAAGCCCGCCTGAGCGAGCGCTTCGAGCACGGCGGGCATCCCGGCGGCGTCGCCGACGCCGGCGGGGATCGGGGCGCCGTCGAAATCCGACCCGAGCGCGACGTGCTCGCTGCCGATCCGCTCGGCGATATAGCTCGCGTGATCGGCGATGAGGCGCACCGGAGTGTCGGGGTCCTCGCTGAAGTCGGCCCGCAGGAACGGGCAGGCGAAGACGATCCCGACCAGGCCGCCGGACCGTGCGACCGCGTCGAGCTGGGCGTCGGTGAGGTTGCGCGACGTCGGGCACAGCGCGTGCGCCGCCGAGTGCGAGGCGACGAGCGGCCCGGCATCGAGCTTGGCCACATCCCAGAACCCGGCCTCGTTGAGGTGGCTGAGGTCGATGAGAATGCCGAGCTCGGAGCAGCGCCTGACGAGCGCGACGCCGGCGGGGGTGAGCCCCGGACCGGTGTCCGGCGAGGAGGGGGAGACGAAGGGCACACCGTGAGCGAACGCGTTGGCCCGGCTCCAGACCGGCCCGAGCGAGCGCAGGCCGGCCGCGTACCACAGCTCGAGCGGCTCGAGGCCGGGCTCGATCGCCTCGGCGCCCTCGAGGTGAAGCACGGCGGCCGGTGGCGCGTCGGGATCGGCATGCACGGCGTCGAGATCGCGCGTGGTCCGCGCGAGCGTGACCGCCTTGGCCCGCGCGAGGGCAAGCAGAGCGCCGGCGGCCGCCGACGCATGGGCCGCTGCCTCGGCGAAGGCGAGCGGGGCCGCGTACTCGAACTCGATCACGCCGTCGTCACGGGGGACGAGCCGCTCCTCGTGGTCGTCGTCACCCGGGGAGGGCGAGAAGACGGCGAAGATCGCGCCGCGCATCCCACCGGCACGCATCCGTGGAAGGTCGAGATGTCCGCCGTCCCGGCCGCCGGCGATCCGGTCCCTGTCCTTGCGGGTGATCGCGTCGTTGTGGCCGTCGAAGACGGGGATCGCCGGCGTCGGGGCCGGCTCCGAGGCGTCGGAGGGCATCAGGGAAGTGTGCCGACGCTGGACGTGCGGTGCGTCACGCCCCCCGCCACGTCGGTCCTGAGGCGACCTCTTAGAATCGTCAAGCCGTGGACGACTCACAGATCGCTTTCGACGCGCGCGGGCTCGTGCCCTGCGTGGTTCAGGACTGGCGCACCGGCGAGGTCCTCACGCTCGCCTACATGAACGCCGAGGCGCTGCGACTGACGCGGGAGACCGGCGAGATCCACTTCTTCAGCCGCTCGCGCCAGGAGCTGTGGCACAAGGGGGCGACGTCGGGCAACACGCAGCACGTGCGGAGCATCCGCTACGACTGCGACGGCGACGCGCTGCTCGCCCTCGTCGAGCCCGACGGGCCCGCCTGCCACACCGGCGAGCGCACCTGCTTTCACCGCGGTGAGCTCCGGCCCGCCGCTCCCCACGAGGTGCTGCCTGAGCTCGAGCGGACGGTGGCCGCGCGGGCCGCGAGCCGTCCGGAGGGCTCCTACACCGCGTCCCTGCTCGCCGACCCGGCCCGGATCGGCGCGAAGGTGCAGGAGGAGGCCGAGGAGGTGGTCCGGGCCGCGCGCGAGGAGAGCGACGAGCGCGTGAGCGAGGAGGCCGCCGACGTCCTCTACCACCTCACCGTGCTGCTCGCCGGCCGCGGCCTATCCCTCGCCGACGCCGAGCGGGTGCTCGATGGCCGTCGCCGGCGCTGAGGCCGCCGGAGCCACGCCCTCACTCGAGGCGGCGCGGGTGCTCGCCCGTGACTACAACCTGATTCCGCTCCAGGAGACGTTCATCGACGATCTCCAGACGCCGGTCTCGGCGTTCCTCAAGCTTCGCGAGCAGGGGCCGGCGTTTCTGCTCGAGTCGGCCGACCAGGGGCGCGTCGGTCGCTACTCGTTCATCGGCTTTCGCCCCCGGTCGGTGCTGCGCTGGTCGCTCGGCGATCCCGGCGATCCCTACGCCCTCGCCACGGCCGAGCTTGGCCGTTTCCGAGTCGCTCCGGTCGACGGCCTACCCCCGTTCGCCGGCGGAGCGGTGGGGATGTTCGCCTACGACCTCGTGCGCACGGTCGAGCCGCTCGGGCCGCCGAATCCCGACCCGCTCGGGCTGCCCGACCTCGCGCTCATGCTCACCGACGCGCTCGTCGTCTTCGACCATCTCAAGCGCACCGTCAGCGTGCTCGCCAACGTCTATGCCGAGGAAGACCTCGAGCAGTCCTACCGGCGGGCCCAGGAGACGATCGCCGAGGTCCGCTGGCGGCTCGAGGGACCGGTGCCGCGACCCGCCCGGCGGCCCGCGAGCGACCGGCGGCCACCGAGCTTCACGTCGAACGTCACCCGCGAGCAGTTCGAGGCCATGGTCTCGCGGATCATCAAGTACATCCATGCCGGCGACGCCTTCCAGGTCGTGCCCTCCCAGCGCTGGTCGGCGCCGGCACCGGTCGAGGCCTTCTCGATCTACCGCGGTCTGCGCGCGGTCAACCCGAGCCCGTACATGTACTTCCTCGACTTCGGCGACTTCGAGCTCGCCGGCGCGAGTCCGGAGCCGCTGATCACGGTGAGCGGGCGGTCGGTCTCGACGCGGCCGATCGCCGGCACCCGGCCGCGCGGGGCGACTCCCGAGGAGGATCGCGAGATCGCCGAGGATCTGCTCGCCGATCCCAAGGAGCGCGCCGAGCACGTGATGCTCGTCGACCTCGGCCGCAACGATCTCGGCCGGGTGTGCGAGTTCGGCAGCGTCGAGGTCGAGAACTTCATGACCGTCGAGAACTACAGCCACGTCATGCACATCGTCTCGAGCGTGTCCGGTCGCATGCGGGAAGAAGTCGGCGCTCTCGACGCGCTGCGCTCAGTGCTGCCCGCCGGCACCCTGTCCGGCGCACCCAAGGTCCGAGCGATGCAGATCATCGACGAGCTCGAGCCGGTCAAGCGCGGGGGCTACGGCGGCGCGATCGGGTACGCGAGCTACACCGGCGACCTCGACACCTGCATCCACATCCGCACCGTCGTGGTCAAGGACGGCGTCGCCCATGTCCAGGCCGGCGGCGGCACCGTGGCTGACGCCAAGCCCGCCTATGAGTTCCGCGAGTCCGAGGCCAAGGCTCAGGCCGTGCTGCGGGCCATCGAGCTCGCCGTCGACCAGCCGGAATGGCCCTAGCCCCGCCGTGCGCGTCCTCGTCCTCGACAACTACGACAGCTTCACCTACAACCTCGTCCAGTACCTGGGCGAGCTTGGCGCCGAGCTCGAGGTCGTGCGCAACGACCACGCGACCGTCGAGGAGCTGCTCATCCGCGGCTACGACCGGCTGGTCATCTCGCCCGGGCCGTGCACGCCGAACGAGGCCGGGATCTCGCTCGAGGCGGTCCGGCGCTTCCCGCTCGCGAGGATTCCGACCCTCGGCGTCTGCCTCGGCCATCAAGCCCTCGTCCAGGCCTGGGGCGGACGGGTCATCCAGCACGAGCCGGTCCACGGCAAGACGACGAGGATCGTCCATGACGGCCGTACGATCTTCCACGGCCTCAACCACCAGCTCGAGGTCGGGCGCTACCACTCGCTCGTCGTCGATCCCGAGCTGCCCGACGTGCTCGAGCAGAGCGCCGAGGGCGGCGGCGTGGTGATGGCGGTCCGACACCGCGAGCTGCCGCTGGAGGGCGTCCAGTTCCATCCCGAGTCGGTGCTCACCGAGCAGGGCCGGGAGCTGCTCGACAACTTCCTCACGCGCACCCGATGAGCTCCGGACCTGACCTGCTCACGCGCTCGATCGATGCGGTCGCCTCGGGGCACTCGCTATCGCGTGAGCAGACCGCCGCCGTGCTCTCGGAGATCATGGCCGGCAACGCCTCGGAGATCCAGATCGCCGGCTTCCTCATCGCCCTGCGCACGAAGGGGGAGACGGTCGAGGAGCTTGCCGGGCTCGCCGAGGCGATGCGCGCGCTCGCCACGCGCGTGACCGTGACCCGCGGTGCGCTGCTCGACACCGCGGGCACGGGCGGCGGCCGGCGCACGTTCAACGTCTCGACGACGGCGGCGCTGATCGCGGCCGGCGCCGGCTGCACGGTGGCCAAGCACGGCAACCGCTCGGCCACCGGGCTCTCAGGCTCAGCCGACGTACTCGAGGCGCTCGGCGCCCGGATCGACCTGCGGCCACAGGACGTCGCCCACTGCATCGAGGACGTCGGCTTCGGTTTCATGTTCGCCCCCGCGCACCACCAGGCCACCCGCTTCGTCATGCCCGTCCGCCGCGAGCTCGCGGTGCGGACGATCTTCAACTTCCTCGGCCCACTCACCAATCCGGCCGGGGCGACCCGGCAGCTGATCGGGGTCTCGGACCCCAGCTACCTCGAGATCATGGCCGGGGCGCTCGCGGCGCTCGGCACCGAGCACGCGCTCCTCGTCTCAAGCGAGGACGGCATCGACGAGCTGAGCATCTCGGCGCCGACGCGGGTCGTCGAAGTCAAGGACGGCGAGCTGTCGCGCTACAGCCTCGCCCCGGAGGAGGTCGGGCTCCAGCGCGCCGAACCCGACCGCGTCCCCGGCGGCGATCCTGAGCACAACGCCCAGATCACCCGGCAGATCTTCGCCGGCGAGCCCGGTCCGGCCCGGGACCTCGCGATCCTCAACGCCGGCGCTGCGATCTACGCCGGCGGTGGGGCCGACTCGCTCGCCGAGGGCGTGCTCGGCGCCCAGCGAGCGGTCGACTCGGGAGCGGCCGACGCCGCTCTGCAGCGCTTCGTCGCCCGAACCCAGGAGCTCGCCGGGCGGTGAACCACCTTGACCCGATCCTCGCCACGACCCGGTCCGAGCTCGACCGGCGCCGCCGTGAGCGACCTGAAGCCGAGCTCGAGCGCCTGGCCGCCCGGAGGCGGGAGGCCGGCGACCGCCGGGAGCTGCTCGCCGCGCTCCGCGAGCCCGGCCTGTCGGTGATCGCCGAGCACAAGCGCCGCTCGCCCTCCGCGGGGCTGATCCGCGAGGGACTCGAGCTCGCCGACGTCGTGCGCGCCTATGAGCGGGCAGGCTCGGCAGCCCTCTCGGTCCTCACCGAGGGCCCCAACTTCGGCGGCTCGCTCGCCGATCTCGAGGCCGCGCGCACGGCGGCCACCCTGCCTCTGCTGCGCAAGGACTTCGTCGTCGACGAGTATCAGCTGCTCGAGGCCGCGGCCTGCGGGGCCGACGCGGTGCTGCTCATCGTCGCGGCGCTGCCGGCGGCCGAGCTCGCCGGGCTGCTCGCCAGGGCCCGGGGGCTCGGCCTCGACGTTCTCGTCGAGGTCCATGACCGCCGCGAGCTCGAGCTCGCCGCCGCGGCCGGCGCCGAGCTGATCGGGATCAACAACCGCGACCTCACGACGCTCGAGGTCGACACCCGTCGCACCTACGAGCTGCTTCCGGCGATGCCGGCGGGGGCGACCGTCGTGGCCGAATCCGGTTTCTCCCGGCCCGAGCAGCTCTCCGAGCTCGCCGCCGCCGGGGTCGACGCGGTGCTCATCGGCGAGGCGCTGATGCGCTCGCCGGACATCGAGCGCGCGTGCCGGGCGCTCACCGCTTTTTAAGCTCACTTCAGCGCCGCCGACACACTCAGCCTGATGAAGCTGATCCGTTCGCAGCTCTTCGCGTCGGTGGTCGGCGGCCTCGTTGTGGCCGGCACGTTCCTCGCCCTCGGCATCACCGGGCGGCGGACGACGCGCACGATCGTCGAGCAGGCGCCCGTGGCGGCGTCGCCGGCCTCGCAGAGCTCCGAGCTCACTCCCCATGCGATCTATGTGCGTGATGCCCCGGGGGTCGTGTTCGTCAAGGCGCTCGTCGTCCAGCAGGTCACCGATCCCTTCAATCTCTTCCCCGAGCGCGAGCAGAGCACCTCGACCGGGTCCGGCTTCCTGATCGACTCCCGCGGCTACCTGCTCACCAACTACCACGTCATCGAGGGCGCCGACCGCAATACGGGCGTCGTCGTCGAGTTCGAGGACAACATCGTCCGGAAGGCCGCCGTCGTCGCCGTCGAACCGGGCAACGACCTCGCGCTGCTCAGGATCGACATGACCGGCCTCCCGCCGGTCATGCCGCTCGCGCTCGGGGACTCGACCACCGTCCGCGTCGGCGACCCGACCCTGGCCATCGGCAACCCGTTCGGCCTCGACCGTACGCTGACGAGCGGGATCGTCTCGGCGCTCCAACGGCAGATCGAGGCCCCGAACGGCTTCAGCATCGACAACGTCATCCAGACCGACGCCCCGATCAACCCGGGCAACTCGGGAGGTCCGCTGATCGACGCCACCGGTCGCGTCATCGGCATCAACTCGCAGATCGAGACGGCGGGCGGCGACGGCAACGGCAGCGTCGGGATCGCGTTCGCCGTCCCGATCGACACCGCCAAGGAGTTCCTGCCGCGGCTCGACCGCGGCGCCGTCCCAGCCCGGGTCGCCTACCTCGGCGCGAACGGCGTGCCGGCTGGCGCCGGCGTCGCCGTCCAGAACGTCGACCCGGGCGGACCGGCGGCCGATGCGGGCCTGCGGCGCGGCGACGTCATCACCGCCGTGGCCGGCGAGCGCGTCAGCTCGATGACGGCGACCGAGCGGATCGTCGGCGCTCAGGCGCCCGGCCACCCGATGTCGGTCGACCTGCTCCGCCATCGGCGCCCGCTCCGCTTCACCGTGCGGCTCGGCAGCCGCGTGGCCGAGCCGCCGCGGTAGCCCGGCCGCCGGAGTAGTCCGGCCGCCCTACGATGTGGGGGATGAGCGGCGACGCCCCCAAGATCAAGTTCTGCGGGATCACCCAGGTCGGGGACGCCGAGCTGGCGGTCGCGGCCGGCGCGTGGGCGATCGGCCTCATCCTGTGGCCACACTCCCCGCGCCATGCCTCGCCCCAGGCGGCCGCCGAGATCGGGGCCGTTCTGCGCCGGCGCGTCGAGGTCGTAGGCGTGTTCGTCAATCCCACCCTCGACGAGCTGTCGGCCGCCAGCGAGGCGATCGGGCTGACGATCGTCCAACTCCACGGCGACGAGGGTCCCGCGTTCTGCTCCGAGGCGGCCCGCCGAACCGGGTGCAAGGTGATCAAGGCCGCTCGCATCCGCAGCGGAGCCGATATCCAGGCGCTCAGCTCCTTCCACACCGACTTCCACCTGCTCGACAGTTACATCTCCGGCGTACCGGGCGGCACCGGCGAGACGTTTGCCTGGGACCTCGCCGGCAGCCATCGAGGCCGCGTCCCCGTCATCCTCTCCGGTGGCCTGACCCCGGAGAACGTCGGCGAGGCGATCGCCACGGTTGGGCCTTTCGCCGTCGACGTCGCCAGCGGCATCGAGTCGGCGCCCGGGATCAAGGACCCGGCTAGGCTCGAGGCCTTCGCCGCCGCGGTCCGGACCACGGCACTCGCCACCGACGTCGCATGAGCACGATCGAGCACCGTTTCGGCCCCTACGGGGGTCAGTACGTTCCCGAGACGCTGATGCCGGCCCTCGCCGAGCTCGAGTCGGCCTGGATCCAGGCTCGTGAGGATCGCGGTTTCCGCGGTGAGCTCGACGCGCTGCTGCGCGACTACGTCGGGCGCCCCTCGCCCCTCTACCACGCCACCCGGCTCAGCGAGGCGTCCGGCCATCCCGTGTGGCTCAAGCGGGAGGATCTCAACCACACCGGGGCCCACAAGATCAACAACGCCCTGGGCCAGGCGCTGCTCGCCCGCCGGATGGGCAAGCGCCGGGTGATCGCCGAGACGGGCGCCGGCCAGCACGGCGTCGCGTCGGCCACCGCCTGCGCGCTGCTCGACCTCGAGTGCGTCGTCTACATGGGCACCGAGGACATGCGCCGCCAGCGCCCCAACGTCGAGCGGATGGGGCTGCTCGGGGCGACGGTCGCCCCGGTGGAGGCGGGCGCCCGGACGCTCAAGGAGGCGGTCTCGGCCGCGATCCGCGACTGGGTGACGAACGTCGAGTCGACGCACTACATCATCGGCTCATGCGTCGGCCCGGCTCCCTACCCGGCGCTCGTCCGCGACCTTCAGCGGGTGATCGGCGACGAAGCCCGCGCCCAGGTGCTCGCCCAGGCCGGCCGCCTCCCCGAACGCGTCATCGCGTGCGTCGGGGGCGGCTCGAACTCGATCGGCATGTTCGCCGGGTTTCTCGACGACGCCGAGGTCGAGCTGATCGGGGTCGAGGCGGCGGGGGAGGGGATCGACACCGGCCGCCACGGCGCGCCGCTCACCGCCGCGGGCATTCCCGGCATCCTCCACGGCGCGTTCTCGGCGGTCATGCAGGACGAGGACGGCCAGATCCTCGAGGCCCATTCGATCTCGGCGGGCCTCGATTACCCTGGGACCGGCCCCGAGCACGCCTGGCTGCGGGACTCGGGCCGGGCCCGGTACGAGGCGGTCACTGATGCCGACGCGCTCGCGGCGTTTGCTCGGACCTCCCGGCTCGAGGGGATCATCCCTGCGCTCGAAAGCTCCCACGCGATCGCCTGGACCCTCGCTGCGGGCCCGAGCGAACTCGATCTCGTCTGCCTGTCGGGCCGCGGCGATAAGGATCTCGCCGAGGCACTGCAACAGCTCGGACGCCGATGACCGGGATCGAACGGATCGCCGAGGCGTTCGCCTCGGCGCGAGCCGACGGCCGCACCGCTGCGCTCATGCCCTACATGATGGGCGGATTCCCGGACCTCGAGACCTCACGGCACATCGGGCTCGCCTATGCCGAGGCGGGAGCGGATGTGATCGAGCTCGGCGTGCCCTTCTCCGACCCGCTCGCCGACGGCCCGGTGATCCATGCCGCCGCCACCGCGGCGCTCGCGGCGGGCGTCACCCTGCCCGACGTGCTCGACGTCGCCACCACCGTCGCCGCGCGCGTCCCGGTCGTGATCATGTGCTACGCCAACCTGATCGTCGTCCGCGGGACGGAGCGCTTCCTCGACGCTGCGCTCGCGGCCGGGGTGAGCGGCCTGATCGTGCCCGACCTGCCGATGGAGGAGGCCGAGGCGGTGCTCGAGGCCTGCGACGCCCGTGGGCTCGCGCTCGTGCCGCTCGTCGCGCCGACGACGCCCGACGAGCGTCTGGCCCGGATCGGCCGTCGCGCCCGGGGTTTCGTCTACACCGTGTCGCTCACCGGCACGACCGGCGAGCGGACCGGGGTCGACGGCTCGGTCGGCACGGTCGTCGCCCGGGCGGCGGCGAGCGCACCGGTGCCGGTCGCGCTCGGCTTCGGCATCTCGACCCCTGAGCAGGCGGCAGCCGCGGCGGCCGCGGGCGCCGACGGCGTCATCATCGGCAGCCGCCTTGTGCGCGCGGCGCAGGAGGCCGACGATCCCGTCGGCGCGGTCCGCGGGCTGGTGGCGGAGTTTTCCGACGCGCTTCGAAACCCGTCACTCGGCTAGCATTGCCCGCCGATGGGTCTGATTCTCACCGCGACGGCCGGGCTCATGATCTGGATTGTCCTCTGGGCGATCGGGGTCTCCGGATTCGACGCGATTCTGATCGCCGTCCTCATGATGCTGGTCGCGCTCGCCGTCCGCCAGGTCCTCCCGTACCTGCCCGGCCGGCAGGACTAGCGGAGGCACCCATGCACCTTGACGCGCTCGCCATGAGCCGCACGCGGTCGTCTGCACGAGCCCGCCTCCGGGGCCGGGTCGGTCGCCCGGCCCGCGTCGCGCTGTCGGTCGGCCTGCTCGCCGTCGGCCTCGGCGGCTGTACGAGCGCCGGATCCGGCAACAGCAGCGTCACCGCGACCGGCAAGGACCTCACCGTGTACGTGAGCGCCTCGCCGGTGACCGCGGGGAAGGCCGGGCAGGACGTCCTCGACGCCGAGCAGCTCGCCTTCTCGCAGAAGTCGAGTGAGCTCAGCGCCGTCAGCGTGAAGCTCAAGATCGTCGACAGCCCGCGGCTCTCCGATCGTGCGCGCACGGCGATCCAGGACACGAGCGCGATCGCCTACGTCGGCGAGATCGCGCCCGGAGACTCGGCCGACACCCTCGGGATCACCAACGCTCAGGACCTGCTCCAGGTGACGCCGAGCGACACCGCCGTCGAGCTCACCCAGTCCAGCAGCGCGGTCCCCGGGTCGCCAGGCAAGTACTACGAGTCGGTGAAGACCTACGGCCGCACCTTTGCGCGGGTCACGCCGACGACCGCGGCCGAGGCCCGGGCGACGATCCAGGAGATGCAGTCGCTGCGCGTCAGCCGTCTGTACGTCGGCAGCGACGCCAGCCCCTACGGTCAGGCGATGGCGCTCGCCGTCAAGGATGCCGCTGCTCCATCGGTCACGGTCACCACGAGCCTCGGCGACGCCGACGCCGTCTTCTACGCCGCCGCCCCTGACAACGCCGCCGCGGCGGCGAGCGCGTTCAACCGCGCGCTCACCACCAACCCACGGGTCAAGCTGTTCGCCCCCTCCTCGATGATCGGGACCGACCTGCCGAGCGCGATCAGCTCGCCGAAGGCCACGCTGTTCGTGTCCCAGCCCGGCTTTCTCCCCTCGACGCTCAACGCCCAGGGTCAGGCGTTCGCCAGCGCTTTCCTCACCACCTACCACCACAAGCCGGCCCCCGAGGCGGTGTTCGGCTACGAGGCGATGAGCGCAGTGATGGACATCCTCAAGCAGGCGGGTGCCGCGGCGAACAATCGCAGCACGGTCGTCCACGACTTCTTCGCGATCAAGAACCGGCCCTCGGCCGTCGGCACCTACTCGATCAACGCGAACGGGGACACGAGCATCGCCCCGTTCGTGTTCTCGCGCCTGCAGGCCGGAACGCTCGTCCCGTTCAGGTTCCTCCAGGCTCAGGGGTGAGCCGGCGCCCTCGAGGGACGTGCGGCTGAGAACGTCAGTCCTGGCGGGGGGCGTGGTCGTCGTCCTCGTCATCGCGATCGTCGCACTCAGCTCCGGCGGGGGATCGCGGGCGCTTGCCGGCGACCGGATCTCCGGCGACACCCTGACGCTGTATCTCAGCGCCCCGATCGAGGGCAGCTCGCGCGTCGAGGGCCGTTCGGTGCTTCAGGGCGCGGAGCTCGCGCTCGCGCAGGCCGGTGGGCGCGTCGGGCGCTACCGGGTCCTCCTGCGCCCGCTCGACGACGCCACGCCCCAGACCGCCGAGTGGGATCCCGGGCAGACGACCGAGAATGCCCGGCTCGTCGTGCGCGACACCTCGACAATCGGCTATCTCGGCGATTTCAACTCCGGGGCCAGCGCCGTGTCGATCCCGCTCCTCAATCGCGTCGGGATCCCGCAGATCACCTCCGGCAGCACCGCTGTCGGGTTGACCAACGCCGGCCCTGACGCCGCGCCCGGAGAGCCTGAGAAGTACTACCCGACGGGGATCCGCACCTTCGCGCGGGTGCTCTCGACCGACGCCCTCCAGGCCTCCGCACAGGTGCAGATCCAGCGCAGCGCGGGGTGCCGCAACACCTATGTCCTCGACGACGGGG
The DNA here is from genome assembly GCA_963755955.1 of uncultured Solirubrobacterales bacterium. Classification (GTDB taxonomy): domain Bacteria; phylum Actinomycetota; class Thermoleophilia; order Solirubrobacterales; family Solirubrobacteraceae; genus Palsa-465. The sequence continues at coordinate 4,853 of CAVWLZ010000017.1, read as the reverse complement.
AGTTCGATGGCGAGGCAGCGGCGACGAGTTTCGAGGTCGCAGCCCAGCAGTCCGGGTTGACGGTCGCGGGAGTCCAGGGATTCCAGCCCGGCGGCGTCGACTACACGCCGCTGGCGACGAGCGTCGCCCAGAGCGGGGCCGACTGCGTGCTCATCGCCGCTATCGCGGGGCCGAGTCCGGTGCTGCTCACCCGCCAGCTCGCGGCGGCGATGCCGCGTGCTCCGATCTTCGGCACGGCCGGGCTCGCCGATCCCTCCTACTTCGATCCCCGTCAGGGCGGGCTGCCGCTCGCGCTCGACGGTCGCGTCCTGCTCACCGTGCCGGCGCTGGGGGAGAGCGCCTACCCGCCGGCGGCCCGCGCGTTCTTCACCGCTTACCGGCGGGTGTTCGGCCCGGCCGGCCCATACGCGATCCTCGGCTACGAGGCGATGAGCCTGATGCTCGACTCGATCAGCCGCGCCACCCACGACGGCCGCCGGCCGGCCCGCCGCTCGCAGGTCGTCGCCGCGCTGTTCCACACCCGGCGTCTTCGCAGCGTTGTCGGGACCTACGGCATCACCTCAACCGGTGACATGACCCTGCGTCAATTCGGCGTGTACAGGATTTCCGCCGGACAGTTGTCCTTCTGGACGGTTGTACGCCGCTGAGCCGCCCTTCCGGTTTCGGTTTCGTTAGGAGGCAACGGTGTGGGGCTTGCTGCGGTCCGACGCCGCGATTAGTCTGCCCGCATCCCAGTGCGGGGCATCGACAGATAGAGGAGGAGCATGCGTTTTCTTCGCAAAGCCCTGGCGGGCTGCGTACTAGCGTCATCGGTGGTGGTGCTAGCGGCCTGCGGCAGCAGCAGTAGCAGTAGCAGTAGCAGCGGTGGGAGCAGCTCGAGCAGCGGCGGCTCCAACACGATCGACATCTATTCGAGCCTTCCCCTCCAGGGCGCCTCGACCGCGCAGACCGACCCGTTGGTCAATGGGATGAAGCTCGCGCTGTCCCAAGCGGGCGGCAAGGCGGGTTCGTTCACCATCAACTACACCTCGCTCGACGACTCCACCGCTCAGGCGGGTAAGTGGGATCCGACCCAGACGGCGGCCAACGCCCGCAAGGTGGCGACCGACCCGAAGGCCGTGTTCTACATCGGCGAGTTCAACTCGGGCGCGAGCGAGGTCTCGATCCCGATCCTCAACCAGGCGAACATCCCGCAGCTCAGCCCAGCCAACACGTACGTCGGTCTCACGACGAACGAGCCGGGCAGCTCGCCGGGCGAGCCGCAGAAGTACTACCCGACCGGCAAGCGCACCTATGTCCGGATCGTGCCTCGCGACACGATTCAGGCGGCCGCCGGCCTTCAGACGATGAAGAGCGACGGGTGCACGAAGGTCGCGATCGCCAACGACAAGGAGGCCTACGGCACCGGCCTCGCCTCGCTGCTCGTCTCCGAGAAGGGCAAGTACGGCGTCAACGTCGTCAGCAACACCGGCATCGATCCGACGGCGCCGAACTTCCGTTCCTACGCCCAGACGATCAAGAGCCAGGGAGCTGACTGCTTCTACTTCGCCGGGATCGTCTCCAACGGCGCGGTGCAGATCACCAAGGACGTCAACGCGGCGCTGCCGAACGCCAAGATCTACGGCGGCGACGGCATCTGCACGAGCTCGTACACCAACGCCTCGCAGCACGGCGTGCCGGCGAGCATCGATCCGAAGATCCAGTGCACGGTTGCCACCCAGGACCTCAACGCCTATCCGGGCGGCAAGGCCTTCCTTGCGGCGTATAAGAAGGCGTACGGAACCAGCAGTCCGGACCCGTACGCGATCTACGGCTACGTGGCCATGCAGACGGCGTTGAAGACGATCGCCGGGCTTGGCTCCAAGGGCAACGACAAGGCCTCGGTGCTCGCGGCGCTGTTCGCCAACAAGGTGGCTTCGGTGATCGGGACCTTCGGGTTCGATGCCAACGGGGACACCACCCTGAGCTCGTACGGCCTCTACAAGGTCGGCAGCGACGGGAATCCGCTGTTCGAGAAGACGGTCACCCCGACCTCGACCTGACAGTGACGTGAAGCGGGGCCGTCTCGTGCGGCCCCGCTTTACAGTTCTGCTCCATCGTGGAAGCCAACACTCTCGCGTCGCGTTCCTCGCCGCTGGCGGCAGTCAACTCAAGGCTGGCCCCGGTGCGGCGCTTCTTCGGCCGCTGGGGCCTCATCCTGGCGCTGCTCGCGCTGCCGGTCATCTACGCCATCCATGACCTGACGAGCGGCTATCCGGGGTACGCGCACGGCCACTCGATCACGAACCACGACCTCACCTACCTGGGCAACAACCTCGTCCAGGGCATCTCCAACGGCTCGATCTGGGCGCTGATCGCGATCGGCTACACGCTCGTCTACGGCATCATCGAGCTCATCAACTTCGCCCACGGCGACGTGTTCATGATCGGATCCTTCACCGCCGCGGGCTTCTGGGCCACGATCGGCCTCGGTCTGTCCACTGGACCGCTCGGCGTCGCGCTCGGGCTGCTCCTCACCCTGATCGTCTCGATGATCACCTGCGGCAGTCTCAACGTGCTGATCGAGCGGGTCGCCTACCGGCCGTTGCGCAACGCGCCCAAGCTCGCTCCGCTGATCACCGCGGTCGGCTTCTCGTTCATCTTGCAGAACGTCGGTCTGCTCTGGCTCGGCGGCTCGCCCGCGGGCGTCAGCGACCTCATCCACGAGAACGCCACCGTGTTCCAGATCTCGGGGGTCATCGTGCGGCGGGCCGACGTGTTCGCCGTCGGCATCACCATTCCGCTCGTCCTGCTGCTCACCTGGTTCATCTCCCGCACCCGCCAGGGCCGGGCGATGCGGGCGACGGCGCAGGATCCCGAGGCCGCCCGGCTGATGGGGATCAACGTCAACACGACGATCTCGATCACCTTCCTGATCGGCGGGATGCTCGCCGGTGCCGCCGGCCTCGCCTATGCCCTGTACGAAACGACGATCTGGTACTTCCAGGGCTTCGAGGCCGGCCTGATCGCCTTCACCGCCGCGGTCATGGGCGGGATCGGCAACGTCCGCGGCGCCGTGCTCGGCGGGATCATCATCGGCTGCATTCAGCAGCTGTCCGACGCCCGCTTCGGTCCGCAGTGGACGCCGGTCGTCGTATTCGGGTTCCTGATCATGATCATGGTGCTCCGCCCGCAGGGTCTGCTCGGCGAGGAGACGCGCGAGGCCGGATGAACGAGCTGCTCGCCCAGCTGCGGGAGTGGCGCGAGGCGTGGGCCGCGCGCCGCCACGCGATCGCGCGTCGCCTGCCGCCGTGGACGAGCCGCGCGCTGGCCGCGGTGCTCATCTTCATCGGGATCATCTTCCCGTTCTTCTTCAGCTCGGCAAGCGGCTTCCTCAGCGCGACGATCACCGCGCTCGCCTACGCGGTGATGGCCCTCGGGCTCAACGTCGTCGTCGGCTTCGCCGGTCTACTCGACCTCGGCTACGTCGCCTTCTACGCCCTCGGCGCCTACACCGCGGGCTGGTTCGGCTCGGAGTTCTTCTTCAACGAGCACATCCACATCCTCTCCTCACCGGCCGCCAGCCACCTGATCGGGATCCACTTCAACTTCGTCCTCATCCTCGTCTGCGCGGTCGTGATCACGGCGAGCTTCGGCGCGATCATCGGCCTGCCCACGCTGCGGTTGCGCGGCGACTACATCGCGATCGTGACGCTCGCCTTCGGCGAGATCATCGACCGCGTCGCCGTCAACGGCCAGAGCGTGCACCTCGGCGGCGGCCAGACGCTGACCGGCGGCAGCATCGGCATCAGCTCGATCGACCCGTTCTACTTCCCGGGCCTCGGCACGTTCGACGAGTTACACCTAAGACCCTGGTACTGGGTCATCTTCGCGATCCTCATGCTCGTGCTGTTCGTCAACGTGAGGCTCCGCGACTCGCGGCTCGGCCGGGCCTGGATCGCGCTCCGTGAGGACGAGGTGGCCGCCGTGTCGACCGGGATTCCGCTCGTCCGCACCAAGCTCATGGCCTACGCGGTCGGGGCAGCCTTCGGCGGCATGTCCGGGGTGTTCCTCGCCACCTTCGTCCCCGATGTGAGCTCCGACCAGTTCCGCTTCTCGTTCTCGATCTTCATTCTCTCGATGGTGATCGTCGGAGGTCTCGGATCGGTGTGGGGCGTGCTGCTCGGCGCGCTGCTGTTGTCCTACATCAACCAATACATCATTCCCGACGTGCTCAACGGCGTGCCGTCGTCGCTGGGACTCAACTTCAGCCTCACCGACATCGGCCTGGGCGTCTACGGGTTCCTGCTCGTGCTTGTGATGATCCTCAGACCGCAGGGTCTGCTGCCCGAGCGAAGACGCAGACTCGAGTTCGTCGAGGGCATCGGCGTCGGTGAGACCGACCTCTCCGAGCCGATGGGCCCGAGCGGCCGCGACGTCGAGGGCTCCCAGGCATGACGGACGGATCGGGAACCGTGTCACCGGAGGCCGGCGCCCCCGCCGAGGACTCCCCGGGCGCCAACACGCTTCTGTGGGCCGACGGCGTGACCAAGGAATTCGGCGGCCTCGTCGCCGTCAACAGCGTCTCGTTCGTGATCGAGCCACTGACGATCGTGTCGATCATCGGTCCCAACGGGGCCGGCAAGACGACGTTCTTCAACATGCTCACCGGCCTCTACCGGCCGTCGGGCGGCCAGATCATCTTCGACGGCCACAACGTCACCCGGACGCGCCCTGACATCATCACCGGCCACGGCGTCGCCCGGACGTTCCAGAACATCCGCCTGTTCGGCGCGATGAGCGCGCTCGAGAACGTCATGATCGGCCGCCACTCGCGCACCCGCGGCGGCCTGTTCGGCTCGATTCTCCGCACC